>CAWGKU010000010.1:0-57075 GCA_963823255.1 uncultured Actinomycetes bacterium | reverse complement strand
AACCGCGGTGTCGGCAGTTCGAATCTGCCCCTGGCCACGCCCGGGAGCTAGTTCAGCGCCTCGTGCGCGCGGAGCTCCGCCGAGCGCACCAGCACCGACTGGTACAGGTCCGCCGAGCGAGGGAACTCCTTGTCACCGAGCGCCTTGAGCGCGTCATGGATGTCGCGGGCGCTGTGGTCGTCGTCCATCTCGTCCCACGTGAGCATCGCGCACAGCCCGCCGTAGTCGAGCTCGAGGATCGAACCCGGGTCGAACAGGGCGAGCCACTGGTGCATCTCGACCACGAGCTCGCCGATCGGGCCGAGCTCGGACTGCCGGAGCACCGGGACGGCGTCCTCGGCGCGGCGGAGCGCCTTGCGCGTCGTCGTCAGGTACGAGAGCCGGTGGTGCCCCTCGACCTCCAGGAGGCGCCGCTCGTCGTCGTCGAACAGGACGAACCACCGCACCGGCACGTGCCACGGGCTGTGCATGATCGTCGAGACCTGCCACGGCTCGCGCCGCCGGAGCCGCCGGAGCTCCCGCATCGCGCGGCGGGCGCTCGCGTCCGTGACGAACATCGACGGGTCGTCGAACACCGCCGCCTCGCGGAACGACAGCATGCCGGCGAGGACACGGAGCGTCGTCCGCCACGGGCACACGTGGTACCGGCCCTCGACCACCTTGACGTAGGCGCCGTCCTGTCCGGCGGGGATCAGGATGCCCGCCCCGGACGAGGTCACCTCCTGGCGATACCTCGGCGGGCCGAGCCACAGTCGGCCGTCGACGATGTGCCGCTCCCAGTGGGCCTGCTCGTGCGGCGGGAACGCCTCGAGCGGCTGGTAGACGCGGAGCTCGGCCGACGGGACCACGGCGTTCGAGTGTATATGCTCGCCTCGCTCCGCTCGCCAGCGCACGCCGGAGGCCGCCCCGCATGACCGAGATCGCGTCCACCGACGCCCCGATCGTTCGGCTCGTCGCGCCCGACGGCTCCGTCGTGGGCGACGTCGAGGTGGGACTGTCCGACGACGAGCGCCGCGAGCTCCTGCGGCTGATGATCCGTTCGCGACAGCTCGACCGCGAGTGCTGGGCGCTCCAGCGCCAGGGGGAGCTCACCGTCTATCCGCCGTTCGAAGGCCAGGAGGCGGCGCAGGTCGGCAGCGCGTTCGCGCTCGGTCCCGACGACTTCGTGTTCCCGTCGTTCCGCGAGCTCGCGGCGGCCGTCGTGCGAGGCGTCGACGTGGTCGAGTACCTCCAGTACCACCGCGGGACGTGGCACGGCGGCCCGTACGATCCGATCGCGTCGCGGTTCGCCCCGATCTGCGTGCCCGTCGCGACCCAGATCGTCCACGCGGTCGGGTGGGCGATGGGGTCCACGCTCGACGGGAGCACGGCGTGCTCGCTCGCGTACTTCGGGGACGGCTCCGCCTCCGAGGGCGACTTCCACGAGGGTGCGAACCTCGCGGCCGTGTTCGGCGCGCCCGCGATCTTGTTCTGTCAGAACAACGGGTGGGCCATCTCGGTCCCGTCCCACCGGCAGTTCGCGGCGCCGATCGCGGACCGTGCGGCCGGGTACGGCATGCCCGGCGTGCGCGTCGACGGCAACGACGTCCTGGCCGTCTACGCCGTCACACGTGAGGCGGTGCGACGCGCCCGAGCGGGTGAGGGCCCCACGCTGATCGAGGCCGTCACGTACCGGATCGGTTCGCATTCGACGGCCGACGATGCCGCCCGCTACCGCGACGAGGCCGAGGTCACGGCCTGGCGCGAACGCGACCCGATCGACCGCTACCGGAGCTACCTCCTGGGCGCCGGTACGATCGACGACGCGTTCGTCCGAGGATGCGAGAACGAGGCGGAGGCCTGGGTCGGCGACATCCGAACCGAGCTCACGGCGCTCGGCGAGCCGCCGGCGAGCGAGATCTTCGACCACGCGTTCGCCGATCCGCCGCCGACCCTGCTCGCCCAGCGCGAGGAGCTCCTCGGCGATGGCTGAGGTCACGATGGTCGCGGCGCTGAACGCCGCCCTGCGCGACGCCCTGGCCGCGGATCCCCGCACGCTGGTGTTCGGCGAGGACGTGGGTGCGCTCGGCGGCGTCTTCCGCGTGACCGAGGGCCTTCAGGCCGAGTTCGGAGGCGAGCGTGTGTTCGACACGCCGATCGCCGAGGCCGGGATCGCGGGGATCTGCATCGGGCTCGCGATGGCCGGCTGGCGCCCGATCGCCGAGTTGCAGTTCGACGGGTTCTCCTACCCCGCGCTCGACCAGGTGATCAGCCACCTCGCGAAATACCGCCAGCGGACCCGAGGCCGGGTCGGCGTGCCCGCCGTCATCCGGATCCCGTCGTTCGGCGGCATCAAGGGCAAGGAGCACCACGGCGAGAGTCCCGAGACCTACTACGCCCACACCGCGGGGCTGAAGGTGGTCGTGCCCTCGACGCCGCTCGACGCGTACAGGCTGCTGCGGCGCTCGATCGACGACCCGGACCCGGTGATCTTCCTCGAGCCGAAGAGCCGCTACTGGTCCAAGGAGGACGGCGACCTCACCGCCGAGGGGCCGGGCATCGGGCACGCCCGGGTCCTTCGGGAGGGCGGGGCCTGCGTCGTGATCGCCTACGGCGCGATGGTCGGGCGCTGCCTCGAGGCCGCCACCGCCCTGGCGGCGGACGGGATCGAGACGACCGTCCTCGACCTCCGGTCGCTGGTCCCGCTCGACGTCGCGGCGATCGGCGACGCCGTCCGGTCCACCGGACGCGCGATCGTCGTGCACGAGGCGCCTCTCACCCTGGGGATGGGCGCCGAGATCGTGGCGCGGATCGTCGAGGGGGCGTTCGACCACCTCGAGGCGCCGGTCGCGCGGGTCACCGGTCCGGACGTGCCGTACCCGCCTGCGTCGCTCGAACAGCGCTACCTCCCGAGCGTCGAGCGGATCTGCAACGCCGTCCGCACGGTGGTGGCCTACTGATGGCCGAGCGCGTCTTCACCCTTCCCGACCTGGGCGAGGGCCTCGAGGAGGCGATCGTCAGCGCGTGGCTCGTCGCCGAAGGCGACACGGTCTCCCTGAACCAGCCGTTCGTCGAGATCGAGACGGCCAAGGCGACGGTCGAGGTGCCCGCGCCGTTCGCGGGCCGGGTCGCGAGGCTCCACGTCGAGTCGGGCGAAACGCTCGCGGTCGGTGCGCCGCTCGCGACGTTCGAGGTCGCGGGGGGTAGCGGCGGCGGGAGCCACGCCGGCTCTTCGTCTCCGGCGGCGTCCGTGCGTCCCAGCGTGGTCGGCGGAGACGGGTCGCCGTCGTCGGCTCCCACCGCCGCCTCATCCGTCGCCGCGACGCCCGCGGTGCGGAAGCTCGCCAAGGATCTCGGGGTCGACCTGTCGATGGTCTCGGGGTCGGGTCCGGGCGGGCGGGTGACACGCGAGGACGTCGAGGCGAAAGCACGTACCGGCAAAGAGCCCGGCCACGTCTGGCGATCGACTGCCGCAACCGAGATCCCCGTCTCGCTCACCCGACGGGCGATCGCGGACCGACTCACGGAGGTAGCGGCCATCCCGCAGGTGACCACGTTCCGGACCGTGGACGGCACGGCGCTCGAAGCCGTTCGCGCTCACCTTGGGGTCTCGCCTCTGCCGGTCGTCGTTCGCGCGCTCGCCGAGGTGTGCGGGGATCATCCGATGCTCAACGCGGCCTGGGACGGCGACCGGATCCTGATCTTCCGTGAGGTCCGGGTGGGGATCGCCATCGACACCGCGGCGGGGTTGGTGGTTCCGGTGATCCCCGACGTCGGTTCGCTCGGGATCGCCGAGATCGCCGCCGAGATCGCGCGTCTCGCGGAGGCTGCTCGCTCGAACGCGCTGACCCGCGACGACACGGTGGGCCCGACGATCGCCGTCACGAACACCGGCAGCTATGGCTCGGAGTTCGGGACGCCGCTCCTGAACCCGGGGCACGCGGTGACGATCGCGCTCGGGGTGATCGAGCCTCGGGCGCTCGTGATCGACGGTTCGGTCCAGGCTCGGCCGGCGTGCACGCTCTCGCTCACGTTCGACCACCGGGTGCTCGACGGCGCGACGGTAGGGCGGGCGTTCGGCGCGCTGGTCGAGCTCCTCGAGTCGCGCGAGCGCCTGGACGCCCTCCCGCGCTGACCGGTCCGATATCCTCCGGCTCGTGAAGGGCCAGAACCTCGTGACGCCGCAGGACCTCGGCAAGCGCGTGACGTTCCAGTTCGAGCTCCCGAACGGCTACGTCGGGGAGGCGGTGGGCGTGCTCGAGCTCTACGACCACGACGCCGCCACCTACGTGGTCCGCCGCAAGGACGACACGATCGCGCGCGTCCCGGCCCGCGACGTCCGGTTCGGCAAGGTCATCGAGCCCTGAGCGCAGCGTCCTCGTCCGATCTGCTCGACGAGCTCCTGGCGCTCGCGGTGCGGCTCGCCCGGCGGGCGGCCGAGATCCAGCGGGACGGGCTCCGCGACGGGTTCGCGATCGGTCAGAAATCTGCGGCAGGCGACCTCGTCACCGAGATCGACCGGGCGGCGGAGGGCGCGATCGTCGAGGGGATCCTCGGCGCGAGGCCCGACGATGCGATCCTCGGCGAGGAGGGTACGGACCGGGCCGGTACGACGGGCGTTCGGTGGGTGCTCGACCCGCTCGACGGGACGGCCAGCTACGTGCGGGGGTACCCGGGCTTCGGCGTGTCGATCGGGATCGAGGTCGACGACCGCCCGAGCGTCGGCGTGGTGATCGACGCCCTGGGTCGCACCACGGTCGGCGTGGCCGGGCGCGCGGCCGCGCGCGACGACGTGCCGGTTCGATCGTCGCAGCGCACCGCGCTCGCGGACTCGGTCGTCGCCACCGGGTTCGGGTACAACGCGGCCATGCGCGTCCGCGAGGCCGAGACGCTCGGCCTGATCATCGATCGCATCGCGGATATCCGGCGGAGCGGTTCGGCGGCGATGGACCTGTGCGCCGTGGCCTGCGGCGAGGTCGACGCGTACTACGAGCTCCATCTCGCGCCGTGGGACACGGCCGCGGGGGCGGTGATCGTCGAGGCCGCGGGCGCGGTGTTCCGGCAGATCGACCAGCCCGACGGCGAGGTGCTCACGGTCGCGGTCCCCACGCAGCTGCTCGAACCGCTGCTCGGACTCCTGGGGGATGCGGGCCTGACGGTCTGACGCGTCGGGCGGAGGTCAGCTCGCCTGTTCGATGTCGTGCAGGACGACCAGCAGGTCGTCGACGTTGAACGGTTTGGCGACGAACGCGTCGGCGCCGAGCTCGGCCGCCTTCGCGCGGTCGCGCAGGCTCGAACGCGCCGAGACCACGATCACGCGCGGGCGCTCGTCGGCCGGGAGCGCCTGCAGCTCCTCGAGGAACGCCCAACCGTCCATCACGGGCATCATGATGTCGAGCAGCACCACGCTGGGGTGGTGCTCGCGCACCTCGTCCAGCGCGGCACGTCCGTCGCGCGCCGAAAGCGTCTGGTACCCCTCCGCCTCCAGGCTGAACTGGAGCATCCAGACGACCTGTGGCTCGTCGTCGACGACCAGGATCTGCGACGTGGTCTTCGTGCCCATCATCATGGGAACGGTATCGGCAGCGTTCGGCCGGGCGGAATCGGCCTTGCGACCGGTTTGTGCGGGACCGGCTGGTCTCCCCCGGCCGGAGGAGCGCGACGACAGCCGGACGACAGCCGTCTAGTCAGTCTTCGGCAGGGGCGCGCGCGGATCCCCTGGTCAGGCGCGTACGAACCCGACAGGGAACGCGGCCGAACCTGACCCCTCGGCGCGCGCGATCACCTGGTCGGCCAGGTCGGGCGGGACGACGAGCACCATCCCGACGCCGAGGTTGAAGGTCGCCCGCAGGTCGTCCTCGGACGCCCCGGTCTCGGCGCGTAGCAGCTCGAACACCGGGGGTTCGGGCCACGACCCCCAGGCGACCTCAGCCTCGAGACCCGGGGGGAGGACCCGCGGGAGGTTCTCGACGATCCCACCGCCCGTCACGTGCGCCACGGCGTGCAGCAGGCCCTCGCGGCCGAGCCGGAGCACCAACGGGGCGTAGATCGCCGTGGGTTCGAGCAACTCGTCGACCAGCGGCCGGCGGAGCGGCGGGACGACCCCGTCGAACGCGTAGCCGCCACGCTCCAGCAACGCATCCCGGACCAGCGAGAAGCCGTTCGCGTGCAGCCCGGACGAGGCCAGCCCGATCAGCACGTCCCCGTCCTGCACGAGGTCCGGGCCGAGCCGCCGCTCCTGCTCGACGACCCCGACGCAGAACCCCGCCAGGTCGAACGCGTCGGGGGCCATCACGCCGGGGTGCTCGGCGGTCTCGCCGCCCAGGAGCGCGCACCCGGCCCGCCGGCAGCCCTCGGCGACCCCCGCGACGATCGCGGCGACGCGCTCGGGTTCGACCGAACCCACCGCGAGGTAGTCGAGGAAGAACAGGGGTTCGGCGCCCGTGCACACGACGTCGTCGGCGCACATCGCGACCAGGTCGATCCCCACCGTGTCCAACCGCCCCGCCCGCCGCGCGATCTCGAGCTTGGTGCCGACGCCGTCCGTGGCCGCGGCGAGGAAGCGGCCGCCGCCGATCTCGAAGAGGCCGGCGAACCCGCCGACGCCCTCGACGAGCTCGGGCCGTGAGGCCCCGCCGCCCAGCTCACGGATCAGCTCGACCGCCCTGGCGGCCGCGTCGAGGTCGACGCCGGCCCGGCGGTAGGCCTCCGAGCTCACGACTTCGCGGGGTGTTCGAGCAGGAACTTGCCCGCGTGCTCGGGGATCGGGATCGGGTACTCGCCGTCGAAGCACGCGCGACAGAACGAGTCGGGGTCCTGGCCGGTGGCGGCCACCATCCCCTCGAGCGACAGGTACCCGAGCGAATCCGCCCCGACGTAGTCCCGGATCTGGTCGACGGTCAGATCGGCCGCGATCAGCTCCTGGCGGGTCGACATGTCGATGCCGTAGAAGCACGGCCACCGGATGGGCGGGCACGTGATCCGGGTGTGCACCTCGGTCGCGCCGGCCTCGCGGAGGGCCTGGACGATCTGGCGAGTCGTGGTCCCACGGACGATCGAGTCGTCGATCACGACCAGGCGCTTGCCGCGGACCGAGTCGGGCATCGGGTTGAGCTTCAGCTTCACGCCGCGCTCGCGGAGCGCCTGCGACGGCTGGATGAAGGTGCGGCCCACGTACCGGTTCTTCATCAGGCCCTCGCCGTAGGGGATCCCCGAGACCTCCGCGTAGCCCGACGCGGCCGAATGCGCGGTGTCGGGGACAGGGATCACGCAGATCTCCGTCGGCGGGTGCCTCGAGCGCGAGCCGCCGGCCAAGCTCGCGACGGACCTCGTGGACCGTCGTGCCGCGCAGGCGCGAGTCCGGACGCGCCAGGTACACGAACTCGAAGATGCAGAGCGCGGTGCGTTCGGCCTGCCCGAACCTCGTCGAGACGACGCCACGCTCGTCGATCCGCACCAGCTCGCCCGGCTCGACGTCGCGCAGGAACGTCGCGCCCACGATATCGAGCGCACAGGTCTCGGACGCGACGCAGAAGCCGTTCGGCAGGCGGCCGATCGAGAGCGGCCGCAGGCCGTGGGGGTCACGCGCCGCGAACAGGCTCCGCTCGTCCATCACGACGAAGGAGAACGCGCCTTCGAGCGTGGGGAGCACCTCGATGAGCGCCGATTCGAGGTCCTCCGACGGGTGCCGGGCCAGGATCGTCGCGACCAGGTCGGAGTCCGTGGTGGATGCGCCCCCGGGGCCGACCACCTCGGCGAGCTCGAGCGTGTTCACGAGGTTGCCGTTGTGCCCCAGCGCCAGCGAGCGCTGGCCATCGGTCTTGAAGGCCGGCTGGGCGTTCTCCCAGGTGGTCGAGCCGGTCGTGGAGTAGCGGTTGTGCCCGATCCCGAGGTCGCCGCGGAGCGTCGAGAGGGTCGCCTCGTCGAACACCTGGGAGACGAGCCCGAGCTCCTTGAACACCAGGATGTGCTCGCCGTCGGAGACCGCCATCCCGGCCGCCTCCTGCCCTCGGTGCTGCTGGGCGAAGAGCGCGAAATAGGTCAGCCGCGCGACGTCGTCGCCGGGCGCCCACACGCCGAAGACGCCGCACTCTTCCTTCGGACCCTCGGCGCCCACGCGGCCCGATGCTAGCACCGGACCTCCGATCCTCCCGGGACGTTCATCCGGCGAGCAGCTTGGGGATCGCGTCCTCGTACACGGCCGCGATCTCGGCCACGGTCGTCTCGAAGAGACCGTCGAAGACCACCCCCGGCCCACCGGTCTCGCCGAGCCGGGCGAACGGGACGCCGGCCTCGGCGGCCGCGTCCTCGAGCTCGGTCGCGCGCTCGGGCGCCACCGAGACCACGGCGCGCGACGCGGATTCGGAGAACATGCCCACGTGCCCCGGCTGGTCGCCCGGCAGCGTCGCGGCGAAGCCGGACCCGCCGGCGATCGCGGATTCGGCGAGCGCGATCGCGATCCCACCCTCCGCGCAGTCGTGCGCGCTCTCCAGCAGGTCCGAGCGTGACGCCCCGATCAGGAGGCGGTGGAGCCGCCGCTCGCGTTCGAGATCGAGCGCCGGGGGGCGCCCCCCGACCGACCCGAGTACGACCTCGGCGAACTCGCTCCCTCCGAGCTCGGCGAACGTCTCGCCCAGCAGGTAGATCCACGACCCGTTGCCCGTGAACCCGCTCCGGACCGCGAGGCGGTAGTCCTCGATCAGCCCGAGCATCCCGATCACCGGCGTGGGCCAGATCGCCGAGGAGCCGGACTCGTTGTAGAAGCTGACGTTCCCGCCCGTCACGGGCGTCTCGAACGCGCGGCAGGCTTCCGCGATCCCGCGGACCGACTGCGCGAACTGCCACATCACCTCCGGGCGCTCCGGGTTGCCGAAGTTGAGGCAGTTGGTGATCGCGAGCGGCGTCGCCCCGGTGCAGGCGACGTTGCGCGCGGCCTCGGCGACCGCGTGCGCCGCGCCGAGGTAGGGATCCAGCGCGCCGAACCGACCTTTGCCGTCCGTCGACAACGCGAGCGCCTTGAGCGTGCCCTCGATCCGCACCAGCGCCGCGTCCGCGCCGGGCGACAGCACCGTCCCGCCCTGGACGATCGAGTCGTACTGCTCCCACACCCAGCGCTTGCTCGCCACGTTCGGCGAGCCGAGCACCGCGAGGAACGCCTCATCGGGCGGCGTGGTCACCGTGGCGAACGTCGGATCGTCGCCGATCGCGTCCTCGACATCGGCGGGAGCCGCCATCGGCCGCGTGTAGACGGGCCCATCGTCCGCGAGCGACCGCGCCGGGACGTCGGCGACCGTGTCGGCGCCGAACCTCACGCGGAGACCACCCCCGGGGACGAGCCGGCCGATCACCGCGGTCGCGAGCCCCCACCGCTCGCAGACGGCCCGAACCTCGTCCAGCCGCTCCGGGTGCGCGATCGCGAGCATCCGCTCCTGCGACTCGCTCGTCAGGATCTCGAACGCCTCCAGGTCGGGCTCGCGCAGGGGGACCGCGTCGAGGTCGAGCTCGGCGCCGAGCCCGGCCCGGGACGCCGACTCGCTCACGGCGCACGTGATCCCGGCGCCGCCCAGGTCCTGCAGGCCCTCGAGCAGGTCGCGTTCGACCAAGCTCGAGGGAGGCCTCGATCAGGAGCTTGCCGGCGAACGGGTCGCCGATCTGGACGCTCGGCCGTCGCTCCTCCGCCCCCTCCTCCAGGGTGCTCGACGCCAGCACCGACACCCCGCCGATGCCGTCGCGACCGGTGGCCGCGCCGAACAGGACCAGCAGCGAGCCCTCGTGCACCTCGCGATCGGCCGTGACGAGCCGGTCGGCCGGGGCGACGCCGACGCACATCACGTTGACGGTGGGGTTCGCGGTGTGCGCGTCTGCGAACTGCACCTCGCCGCCCACCGTGGGGACGCCGATGCAGTTGCCGTAGCCGCCGATCCCCGCGACGACGCCCTCGAACAGCCACCGGTTCCGCTCGTCGGCGAGCGGCCCGAACCGCAGCGGATCGAGCAGCGCGATCGGACGCGCGCCCATCGAGATCACGTCGCGCACGATCCCGCCGACCCCCGTCGCCGCCCCCTGATAGGGCTCGACCGCCGAGGGGTGCGAGTGCGACTCGAGCTTGAAGACGACCGCGGTGCCGTCCCCTACGTCGACCGCGCCGGCGTCCTGCCCCGGGCCGACGAGCACCGAGGGACCTTCGGTCGGAAGGTTCCGCAGGTGGACCTTCGAGGACTTATAGGAGCAGTGCTCGGACCACATCACCCCGTACATCGCGAGCTCGTCTCGGTTGGGGTCCCGGCCGAGGGTGGAACGGATCGTCTCGAGCTCGTCGTCGGTGAGCCCGAGCTGCCGGTGGAGCGGTTCGGACGCGCTCACGCGGAGACGTGCGCGAGCGCGGACGAGAGCAGCGACGCGAACATCGGCTGACCACCGGTGGCGCCGACGTCCGGGTCGACGGCGTGTTCGGGGTGCGGCATGAGCCCGACCACGTTGCCCGCGTCGTTGCACAGCCCGGCGATCGCGTTCGAGGCGCCGTTGGGGGTGTGCGGCTCCCCGATCGCGCCGTCGGGCGAGCAGTACCGGAACACGACGAGCCCGTCGCGTTCGATCCGGTCGAGGTCGGCGGCGGACGCGACGAACTGGCCTTCGCCGTGCTTGACCGGGACCCGCAGGACCTCTCCGGCGACCAGCCCCGCGGACAGCGGCGACACCGAGGTCTCGACGCGCACGTCCACCCACCGGCAGACGAACCGCAGCTGCCGGTTCCTGATCAGCGCGCCCGGCAGCAACCCGGCCTCGCACAGGATCTGGAAGCCGTTGCAGATCCCGACGACGGCCCCGCCGGCCTCGGCGAACCCACGCACCTCGTCCATGATCGGGGCGAACCGCGCGATCGCGCCGCACCGGAGGTAGTCCCCGTAGGAGAACCCGCCGGGCAGGATCACGGCGTCGACGCCCCGGAGGTCGTGGTCGGCGTGCCAGAGCGCGACTCCTTCGCCGCCCATGAACCGCACCGCCCGCAGGGCGTCGCGGTCGTCGAGCGAGCCGGGGAACGTGACCACGCCGATCCGCGGGCGCCCGGTGTCGCTCAACGCCCCACCTGCTCGGCCCGCAGGACCTGGAACTCCTCGATCACCGGGTTCGACAGCAGGCGGGCGGCCATCTCCTGGACCTGCGCCTGTGCGGCCTCCTCGCTGTCGGCCTCGATCGTGAGCTCGACGTGCCGGCCGACACGGACCCCGCGCACGTTCGTCCAGCCCATGGCGGGCAGCGAGCCCTCGACCGCCTTGCCCTGCGGGTCGAGGAGTCCCGGCTTGAGCTGCACGAGGACCTCGAACCGCACGTTCACGCGTGCTCCCGGCGGAGCCGTTCGAGCGCGGCCGCGTCGGTCCCGGCGTCGTCGCCCGAGGTCACGCCGCTCAGGTGCCGGTAGTGGTCGAACGGCGACGCCGCGACCCGTTCGTACGCCTCGCGGTACTTGAGCGAGGTGCGTTCGACGACCTCGGGGGGCAGATCGGGCGCCGGAGGTTCGTGGTCCCACCCGCTCGCATCCAGCCAGTCGCGGACGAACTGCTTGTCGAACGACGGCTGGACACGCCCGGCCTCGTACCCGTCGGCCGGCCAGAACCGGGACGAGTCCGGGGTGAGCACCTCGTCGATCAGGATCAGATCGCCACCCGCGAACCCGAATTCGAACTTCGTGTCGGCGAGCAGGATCCCGCGTTCGGTAGCGACCTCGGCGCCCCGCTCGTACAGGGCGATCGAGATCTCGCGCAGGCGTTCGGCGAGCCCGCGGCCGACCAGGTCGACCGTCTCGTCGAACGTGAGCGGCAGGTCGTGGCCCTCGGCGGCCTTCGTCGTCGGGGTGAAGATCGGCGCGGGCAGCCTCGACGACTCGACAAGCCCCTCGGGCAGCGCGACGCCGCACACGTGACCCTCGGCCCGGTACTGCTTGAGCCCCGAACCCGTGAGGTAGCCGCGCACCACGCACTCGACGGGGATCACCTGCGCCTTGGTGGCGAGCATCGCGCGGCCGGCGAGCGCCGGCTCGCTGCGGAACGGCTCGGGGAAGTCGCGCCGGTCGGCGCTCGCGAGGTGGTTGGGGACGACGTCGGTCGTGCGTTCGAGCCAGAACAGCGTGAGGCCCGTCAGGACGCGGCCCTTATCCGGGATCGGGCTGGGCAGGACCACGTCGAAGGCGCTGATGCGGTCGGTCGCGACGAGCAGCACCCGGTCGTCGCCGACGTCGTAGATGTCGCGGACCTTGCCCTGACCGTGGAGCCGGGCCGCGGTGCCGCTCATCCTTCGCGGACCTCGACCTTCTCCAGGCGGTCGAACACGACGTCGAGGTTCCGCAGCGCCCCCGAGGGGTCGAAGAGCTCGCCGAGCCGATCGCCGATCCGCTCTCTCACGCGTGGATCCGCGGCGACAAGCTCCCGGAACGACGCGTCCTCGTCCCACGCTGAAGCCGCGGCGGCCTGGACGATCGTGTAGGCCTCATCGCGCGGCAGCCCAGCGTCCACGAGCGCCAGCAGCACGTTCTGCGAGAACGCCAGACCACCGCCGACCTGCAGGTTCTCGCGCATCCGCTCCGGATGGATCAGGAGCCCGTCGAGCACCTCGGTCATCTCCGCGAGCATGAAGTGGAGCGCGATCGTCGAGTCGGGCAGGATCACGCGCTCGGCCGACGAGTGCGAGATGTCGCGCTCGTGCCAGAGGACCGTGTTCTCGAGAGCCGCCTGCAGGTTGCCGCGGATCACGCGCGCGAGACCGGTGACGCGCTCGCACCGGACGGGGTTCCGCTTGTGGGGCATCGCGCTCGAACCCTTCTGCCCCGTCGTGAACGGCTCCTGGACCTCGCGGACCTCGGTCCGGGCGAGGTGACGGATCTCGGTCGCGATCGCGTCGAGCGTGGAGGCGGTGATGCGCGAGCGCCGCCATGAGCTCGGCGTGACGGTCGCGCGCGACGATCTGGCTCGAGGCCTCGGCGGCGCGCAGACCGAGCTTCGCGCACACCTCCTCCTCGACGCGCGGATCGACCTGCGCGTACGTGCCGACCGCCCCGCTGATCGCGCCGACGCTCACGGTCTCGCGCGCCCGCCGCAACCGGTCGCGGTCCCGGTCGAGCTCGAACGCCCAGAGCGCGACCTTGTGGCCGAAGCTGGTCGGCTCGGCGACGACGCCGTGGGTGCGGCCGGCCATCACGACGTCGCGGTTGCGGAGCGCCAAGCGCTTGGCGACCGCCAGCAGGCGCTCGAGGGCGCCGAGCAGGAGGTCGCTCGCGTCGCGGAGCTGCAGAGCGAGCCCCGTGTCCAGCACGTCGGACGAAGTCAAGCCGAAGTGCACCCAGCGTCCGGCCGATCCGACCGAGTCCGCGACGACCTGCACGAACGCGGCCACGTCGTGCTTGGTGACGCGCTCGACCTCCGCGACGCGATCGCCGTCGAACGACGCCTTCGCCCGGATCTCGCGCGCATCGGCGTCGGGGATCACGCCGAGCCCGGCGAGCGCCTCGGCGACGAGGATCTCGATCTCGAGCCAGTGCCCCAGCCGGGCCTCGTCGGCCCAGACGGCGCCCATCTCCGGGAGGACGTACCGCTCGATCATTGTTCGGGGTGGACGGGGTCGCGTCCGGTCACAGGCGGAGGCCCTCCGCGAGGTCGTCCTTGAACCGCCAGAGCCGCTTCTGCACGTCGGGGTCGGCGACACCGACGATCTCGGCGGCGAGCACGGCCGCGTTCATCGCCGAGTCGACACCGACCGTCGCGACCGGCACGCCACTCGGCATCTGTGCGGTCACGTACAGCGCCTGCTCGCCGCCCATCTGGTCGGTGGCGATCGGCACGCCGATCACCGGCACGATCGTCCGGGCCGCGACCGCGGCTGCGAGGTGGCCCGAGATCCCCGTCGTGCACACGAGCGCCTTCAACCCGCGATCGAACGCGGTCCGCGCGTACTCGTCCACCAGGTCGGGGCTGCGCGACGACGACATCACGCGGATCTCGTGCGGGAGCTCGAGCTTCTCCAAGATCGCGGTCGCCTGCTGCATCAGCGGAAGCTCGGCCGCCGAGCCGACCAGCACGCCGACCAGCGGTGCCGGGTCGCTCATCTCCGCTCCTCCTTCGCCGCGAATGCCGCGATGTCCGTCCGGTGACGCATCCCCTCGAAGGACACGAGCGCGCTGGCGTGGTACGCGCGGTCCCGGGCCTCGTAGATCGACGCTCCGGTCGCGCTCACCGACAGCACCCGTCCTCCCGCCGTGACCACTCTACCCTGCCGCCCCGCCGTGCCCGAATGGAACACGGTCGCGCCCTCCACCCTCCCGGCCTCGTCGAGCCCTCGGATCTCGAACCCGGTCTCGTAGGCCCCCGGGTAGCCGCCCGAAGCCAGGACGACGGTCACGCAGGCCCCCGGCGTCAGGTCCACCTCGGAGCTCCCGAGCTCGCCGCTGGCGCACGCGAGGAGCAGCTGGGCGGGCTCGGACCGGAACCGGGGCATCAGGACCTGGGTCTCGGGGTCGCCGAACCGGCAGTTGAACTCGAGCACCATCGGGCCGCGTTCGGTCAGCATCAGTCCGGCGTAGAGGACCCCTCGGTACGGGACCCCTTCCGCGGCCATCGCCCGGACGGTCCGGTCGAGGATCTCGACGCGGATCCGCTCCGCCAAGGCGCCGTCGACGAACGGCAGCGGCGAATACGCCCCCATCCCTCCGGTGTTGGGCCCGGCGTCGTGGTCGCCGACACGCTTGAAGTCCTGCGCGAACCCCAGCGGGAGCGCCGTCGCTCCGTCGGCGAGCGCGAACGCCGAGACCTCGGGCCCCGACAGGTGCTCCTCGATGACTACGGTCGAGCCCGCGTCGCCGAACTCCCCGTCCACCAGGGCGCGTTCGAGCGCCCGGACCGCCTCGTCGCGTTCCTCGGTGATCACGACCCCCTTGCCCGCGGCGAGCCCGTCGACCTTGACCACGTACGGGGGCCCGAACGCATCGAGCGCACCGAGCGCCTCCGACATCGTCGAGGCGCTCAGGGTCCCCGCCGCCGGGATGCCGTACCGCTCGCACAGGTCCTTCGCCCACGCCTTGGAGCCCTCGAGCCTCGCCCCCTCGGCCGACGGCCCGAACACCGGGTGTCCGTGTGCCGAGAGCTCATCGGCAAGACCCGCGACGAGTGGACCTTCGGGGCCGACCACCGTGAGGTCGACGCGCTCGCGTTCGACGAGGGCGAGCAGGCCGTCGGTGTCGTCGGCGGCGACGTCGTGGCACGACGCGTCCTGCGCGATCCCCGGGTTCCCCGGCGCCGCCAGCACCTGGTCGACCGACGGATCGTGGGCGAGCCGCCACGCGAGCGCGTGCTCGCGCCCGCCGGCCCCGACCACCAGGACCCTCATCGCGCGGTCGTGGCGGGACGACCGCCGCCCCGCGCCGGCGCGGTCATCCGACGTCGGCGGTCAGGCTCTGCTCACGGCCCGGTCCGACCGAGACCACGCCCACCGGCACGCCGATCAGCTCCTGGATCCGCTCGAGGTACTTCCGGGCCGCGGCGGGCAGGTCGCCGAACGACGTCGCCCCGCCGATCTCGTCCTCCCAGCCCTCGAGCTCCTCGTACACCGGCTCCGCCTTGTGGAACAGCGACTGGTGCGGCGGGACGTCCTCGAACGTCTCCCCCTCGGCGCGGTACGCGGTACAGACGCGGACCGTCTCGAACCCGGACAGGACGTCGAGCTTGGTGACGAACAGCTCGGTGAGCCCGTTCACGCGGGCGGCGTACCGCAGGATCACCGCGTCGAACCACCCGCAGCGGCGCTTGCGACCCGTCACGGTGCCGAACTCCTGCCCGCGTTCCCCCAGGCGGTCGCCCCCGGGACCATGATCCTCGGTCGGGAACGGGCCCGCGCCGACCCTGGTCACGTACGCCTTCGTCATCCCGATCACGCGCCCCACCTCGCGCGGGCCGATGCCGGCGGACGCGAGCGCGTAGCCCGTGACGGGGTTCGACGACGTGACGAACGGATAGGTCCCCTTGTCGAGGTCGAGCATCGTGCCCTGCGCGCCCTCGAGCAGCACCTCCTTGCCCTCGCGCAGCGCGTCGTGCAGGAGCTTGGACGTGTCGGTCACGCGCGGGCGCAGCCGCTCGGCGTAGCGCATGTAGTCGTCGACGATCGTCCCCGCGACCAGCGGGAGCCGCCCGTAGATCCGGGTCAGGATCTGGTTCTTCTCGCGCAGGACGACGTCGAGCTTCTCGCGGAAGATCTTCTCGTCGAACAGGTCCTGGATCCGCAGCCCGATCCGCGCGGCCTTGTCCCCGTACGCGGGCCCGATCCCGCGCTTGGTCGTGCCGAGCGCGTTCTTGCCGAGGAACCGTTCGGTCACGCGTTCGAGCTCGAGGTGGTACGGCATGATCATGTGGCAGTTGCCCGACACGACCAGCTTGGAGGGGTCGACGCCGACCGCCTCGAGCCCGTCCAGCTCGTCCAGCAGCACGCGGGGATCCACGACCACGCCGTCCGCGATCACCGACGTGATGTGCGGGTACAGGATCCCCGAGGGGATCAGCTGGAGCTTGAGCGTGTGCCCCTCGGCCAAGATCGTGTGGCCGGCGTTGTTCCCGCCCTGGTACCGCACGACCAGGTCCATGCGGTCGGCCAGGTAGTCCGTCGCCTTGCCCTTGCCCTCGTCCCCCCACTGGGTCCCGACGACGACGGAGGCCGGCATGCGGTCAGTCTAGCCTCGACGTCCGGCGCGCCCGAGCGCCGGTTCGGCTACGAACGCTCGATGCGGAAGCTGATCCGCACCTGCGTGTGGTACTCGGAGATCGTGCCGTCCGCCACGACCGCCGACGTTCCGAGGATGTCCATCGACTCGATGCCCCGGATCGTCTTGGCCGCCTCGGCCAGCGCTTGATGGGCCGCGTCCCGCCACGACTCGGACGACACGCCGACCAGATCGATCGTCTTGATGACCGCCATCGCCACTCCTACCTCCCCTGATAGACATCGACGAACCGCCGGTAGTTGGCGGCGATCTGCTTGGCGGCCTCCTCGCGACCGAGATTGCCGTCCACGAACCCCTTCAGCGGATCCCACCAGATCGAACGGCCGATCGCGAACCCGATGTAGCCCGGCACGCCCGAACCCATCCGCAGCCAGTGATCGACCGCGGCGTCGTCGGCCCCCCGGCCGAGCACGACGCACGCTACCCCGTCCCGCCCGTCCCGCCGCGTGGTGGCCGAGATCGTCTCGCAGTCCTCGCGCCGGTCGATGCCCTCGATCTTCCAGATGTCGGGTTCGACCCCGCGGGCCTGCAGCTCCTCGATCGCCACCTTCATCAGCTTGGGCCGCTCCTGCGAGTCCCATCGCTGCTCGTCGCCCCCGGCGGCCGCGATCTGTTCGGGCGTCGGGGGAACGAGCAGCTCGAACAGGAACAGGCGCCCGTGCTCGTGCAGCCAGTCGCCCAAGCGCTCGAGCCGGCCGGCCTGGCGCTCGTTCATCCCCTGGTCGCCCTCGGTGTTGTAGCGGACCAGCACCTTGGAGAAGCTCGGGTCGAAGGTCTCGATGTGCGCGCCGAAGTCCTCGCCGTACTGGAAATCGAACTCCTCCTGCCCGCTCTTCTCGACCGGCATCGCGAGCCGGAACCCCGCGGCCTTCCCGTCGCGCGCGATGTCCGCCCCGAACTGCTCGTCCACCAGGACGCCGGCGGTCTCCGCATCGATGCCCTCGTCCAGGGCCCGTTTCGCGCCCTCGTAGATCACGCGCTTGGCGTCGGAGATCCGCGCCGTCTCCTCCTCGTTCGGCTCCCCCGTGACGCCGAAGAACTTCTTCTGGAACGACCCTCGATGGTCGAACGCCAGGATGTACAGCGGTCTGTCGTACCCGAGTGCCATCTCGTCACTCCCTTTCGTTCCTCGGCCGTTCCTTGGCTCAGGGTTGCTCGAAGGGGTTCGTGGGCTCCAAGATCTCGACCGGCACGGGCTGCGCGCCCTTGCGGAACCGCCCCGCGTGCGACGGCGAGCACACCACGAACCCGTAGTGCATCGGGATGGCCATCCGCGGCTGCATCGCCTTGACGAACCCGGCCGCCTCCTCCCAGTCCATCGTGTAGGTGCCGCCGATCGGCACCATCGCGACGTCCGGGTCCAGACTTTCGAGCTCGGGCAGCGCGTCGGTATCACCCGCGTGGTAGAAGGTCCGCCCGCCGAACTCGAACACGTACCCCACCCAGCCGTTCGCCTTCGGGTGCATGTCCAGCCGCTCCTCGGCGGTGTTGTAGGCGGGCACCGCCTGGACCTTGAGCCCGCCGGCCTCGACGGACCCGCCGGGCTCGATCGGCGTGACGTCGCCGGTCAGCCCGTCGGCCACGTCGCGCGGAGCCACGATCGTCGTCGAGGACGTGCTCAGGCGTTCGATCTCGTGCGGCTGGAGATGGTCGTGATGGGCATGCGTGATGAGGATGACGTCCGCGGGTACGTCGTCCGTGATGCCCCATGGATCGACGTAGACGACCGGACCATCGCCCTGCCACCGGAACGCCGCCTGCCGGAACCACGTGACCCCGTCGAGCCCCATGCGCTGGCCTCCTTCGATCGGGTTCTCCGCCGGTAGTCTTGCAAATCGACGTGGAAGCGCGCGAACCCGACGAGACCCAGGGCGGCTTTCGAGCCTCCGTCACCCTGCTCCGGCGCAACCGGAACTTCCGCCGGCTGTACCTCGCGTCGGTGATCTCGCTGGGCGGGGACTGGTTCCTGCTGATCGCCCTGTTCGGGTTGATGCTCGACCTGACCGGTCAGGCGATCGCGGTGGCGTTCACGATCGCGGCGCAGGACCTCACGTACTTCGCGGCCTCGCCGTTCGCCGGCGTGCTCGCGGATCGGCTCGATCGGCGCCGGCTCATGATCGCCTGCGACCTGGCCCGAGCGGTCCTGGTGCTCGGGTTCCTCCTGGTGCGGACCGAGGACCTCGCGTGGCTCGTCTACGTCCTGCTCGCCGGGACGGCGGTGTTCGCGGCCGCGTTCGAGCCGGCCTCGATGGCGGCGATGCCGAACCTGGTGGACGAACGCGACCTCTCCGTCGCGAACGCGCTCTCGGGGTCGCTGTGGGGCACGATGCTCGCGGTCGGCGGCGCCCTCGGCGGGGTCGTGGCGGGGGTGTTCGGGTCCGATGTCGCGATCGTGGTGGACTCGGCCTCGTTCGTGCTGTCCGCCCTGCTGATCCTCGGGATCCACGCCACCTTCGCGGAGCGCCGGACGGTCCACGAACGCCCCAGCCTGCGGGAAGACACGGTCGAGACCGTCCGCTACGCGCGGAAGGACCATCGGGTCCTCGCGCTGCTCGCGGTGAAGTTCGGCTGGGGGGTCGCCGGGGGTGTGCTCGTGCTCCTGCCGATCCTCGCGCTCGGCAGGTTCGCCGCGGGCGAGATCGGGCTCGGGCTGTTGATGGCGGCGCGCGGGGTCGGGGCGCTGATCGGCCCGTTCGTCGGCAGGTCCTTCGCCGGCCCGCAGGACCGGCGGCTGTTCGGCGCGATCGGTGGCGCGCTCGCCACGTTCGGGGTCGGGTACGCGCTCCTCGGCCTGGCGCCCGCGCTCGGGTTCGCGATGGGCGCGGTCCTCGTCGCGCACGTGGGCGGCGGCGCCCAGTGGACGCTGTCGTCGTACGGGCTCCAGCGCGTCGTGCCCGACCGGATCCGGGGACGGATCTTCGCCGTCGACGGCATGCTGGTCACGTTGACGTTCGGCCTGTCCGCGATCGCGACCGGCTGGCTCGCCGACGTCTTCAGCGCGAGAACGACGGCCCTGGCGATGGGCGGCGTCGCGCTCGTCTGGGCCATCGTCTGGACGCTGCTGACCGGTGACGTCCGGCGCGCGACGATGCTCGAGGGGTGCGGCCCCGCACCCGAGCTCCTGCCAGAGCCCGCCGAGGCCCCGAACCGCTAACCGCTACGCGTCGGGCGTCCCGGGCGGCGGTGGCGGCGTCCCGGACGGCTCCGCGGCCGGCGCGGGGGGCGGCGCGGCCGGGGGGATCTCGGGCCCACCGAACGTCACCCCGGGCCCCTCGCCGCCGAACGCCACCTGCGGCGCGCCGGCCTCGCGCAGCGCGTCCTCGACCTCGAAGAACTCCTCTTCCTCGAAGTGGAACGTCGACGCGATGACCACGGAGGGGAACTGCTTCACGCGCTGGTTGTAGTCGCGGACGTTGGCGTTGTAGAAGCGCCGCGACGTCTGCAGGCGATCCTCCGTGTTGGCGAGCTCCTGCTGCAGCGCGAGGAAGTTCTGGTTCGCCTTCAGGTCCGGGTAGTTCTCGACGACGGCGAATAGCTGTCGCAGGGCGGCAACGAGCGGTCCCTCGGCGGCCGCCTGGGCCGCGGGCGAGCCGGTGGCCGACGCCGCGGCCGCTCGGGCCCGGGTCACGTTCTCGAACACGGTGCGCTCGTGCGACGCGTAGCCGCGGACGGACTCGACGAGGTTGGGGATCAGGTCGTACCGGCGACGCAGCTCGGTGTCGATGTTCGCCCAGGCGTCCTTGATCAGCTGGCGCTGGGAGACGAAGCGGTTGTACGACACGACGCCGAAGATCAGGATCAGCAGGATGATCCCGCCGATGATCGCGATGGCCCAGCCCATGGTCGTTCCTTTCCGCTGTGGAGGTCGACGCGAAGCCTAGCCCGTCGAGGGGTCGGCGGCGACCCGCGCTATCCCTCGCCGCCCTCCGTCGACGCATCGGGTCGCGGCGGGACCGCCTCCCTCCCGGCCGGGGTCAGCGCGGTCCCGGCGAGGTTCACGAACGCGTGCAACCGTTCGAGCGGCTCCTCGACCCCCAAGGACGGCGGGCCGTACACCAGCGCGAGCGATCCGTGGATCTCGAACCCCCACGGCTCGCGAGGTCGCCCACCCACCGGACATCTCGGGACCGACGAGCGCGCGCGCGAATCCCGCATCGGCGCACCGAACCGCGTAGCCGCGCTCGCCGTCGGCCGCGCCGACGTCGACGGCATCGAACGGCGGATCGCCGCGCAGGGTCCCCCGCACGGCCGCCTCGAGGACCAGCGGCACGGCCGCCGGTGCGATGGGCCGATCGCGCACCGGAAGCGAACCTGCTCTCCGGCGCGCGTCGCGCACGCGAGGTCGAAACGCTTGACCTCGAGCCCTCGCCACGTTCCCCAACGGACGTCCTCGATCGAGCCCGCCTCGCACCGAGAGAACAGCGCGAACGGATAGCCGGTCAGCCCGAACGGATCCTCCCGCTCGAGCTTCAGCCCGAGCGCCTCGCTCGCGAACCCCTTGCGCTCGTCCTTGACCTTGCGCCGGAGCCCGAGGTTCACCGCGGCGATGCCGCCGATGAAGAACACCAACACGATCAGCGGCGGCAGGACCTTGAGGAACAGCGCCGCCGCGATCGCGAGACCGAACGCCGCGAGCACCCTGAGCCAAGGGTTCATGCGCCACGTATCGGAACGCGGGGGCAAGGGACTGAGTCCGTGCGCCTCGATCCGTGCCCTGACGTACGGCCGTTGGGCGCTAGCGCGCCCCCCACGCGCCTCGGGTCACGCCGTACATCGCGTAGTCGCGCGCCGGGCCGGCCGCGTCGGGCATGAACCCGTGCAGGATCCCCTCGAAATCGAACCCGAGCACCTCGAGCACCCGGCGCATCGAGACGTTGTCGACATCGGTGGTCGCCTGCACCCGGATCGCGTCCTCGCGCTCGAACAGGTAGGACGAGAGCAGCGCGACGGTCTCCCTCCCGATCCCCCGGCCGCGGTCGGCCGAGTCCCAGAGCTCGATGCCGAGCTCCCACACGCCGGGCGGCAGCGCGAACCGTGGGCAACGACCCTGTACGTCGCCGACGAGACGGCCGTCGGCCTCGACCGCCAGCATGATCTCCGACCCGTTCCGCTCGCCCGAACGCTCGAGGCGCTCCCGCCGCTCGCGCAGGGTGTCACGGTCGAGCTCGGCCGGCGGGACAGACTGCATCCGCTCGAGGGCGACCGCGACCTCCTCGGGCCGGAAACCGCGCAGGACCACGTGGTCGCCGCGGAGCTCGATCACGAGGTGTCTTCTTCCTCCCACAGGAAGGACCGAACGCTACGGAGCGGGACGATCTCGGCGCCGGAGCGGCGCCGGCGGATCTGGTCGAGCAGCTCGCGTTCGAGCTCCTCGGTGCGGCGGCGCATCTGCGCGAGCTGCTCCCGCATCTCGATGAACAGCTTCACGCCCGCCAGGCTGACGCCCTCGTGCTGGGTGAGCTCCTGGATCATCTGGATGCGCGCGATGTCGCGCTCGGAGTACCGGCGGTTGTTGCCGGAGGTCCGCTTGGGCGCGAGGAGCCCTCGCCGTTCGTACATGCGCAGGGTCTGTGGGTGCACGCCCGAGAGCTCGGCCGCGACGCTGATGATGTAGACGGCCCGCTCCTCGGACCGCTCGCCGCCGCGTTCGGGTGTGTCGCTCACGACGCGTCCCTCCTCACGTCTCCACGCCCAGGCGTCGGCGCGGCGACTCCTTCTCGTTCTCGCGGAGCTGCTTGAGCAGGTCCTTCTCGGACCGAGAGAGCTTCCGGGGTACCTCGACGCGGGTCGTCACCAGCAGGTCGCCGTTCCCGCCACGCTTGGGGGCGCCCTTGCCCTTGAGCCTGAACGTCTTGCCGTTGGGCGTCCCGGCGGGGACCTTCATCGTGACGGGACCGTTCAGCGTCGGGACGCGGACCTCCGCGCCCAGTGCCGCCTCCGGGTAGGTGACGGGCAGCTCGAGCGTCAGATCGTGGCCCGCGCGTCCGAAGAAGGCGTGTTGCTGCACGCGGACCCGCACGTAGAGGTCGCCCGGCTGGCCACCCGCCCCTCCGGGTTCGCCCCGGCCCGCGAGCCGGATCCGAGCCCCGTCCTGGACGCCGGCAGGGATCTTCACCTGGAACGTCCGCGTGCGACGCCGGCTGCCGCTGCCGCCGCAGGTCGGGCACGGCGTCTCGACGACGCGGCCCGAACCGTGACAGACGGGACAGGTCTGGCTCATCTGGAACGGGCCCTGGTTCACGGCGACCGCGCCCGAACCCCCGCAGCGGGCGCACGTCGTCGGGCTCGTGCCCGGCGCCGCGCCGCTCCCACGGCAGGTCTCGCACGGGGCCGGCCCCTGGATCCGAACCGGCACCGTGGTCCCTTGCATCGCGTCGTCGAACGGGATCGTCACGGTCGTCTCGAGATCGGTGCCCCGCGACGCTCGCTGACCGCCGCCTCGTCCCGCCCCGCCGAACAGCCCACCGAACAGGTCGCCGAGATCGCCCAGGTCCTCGAACCGCACACCGCCCGGGAAGCCACCGGAGAACCCGCCGCCCCCGCCGGGGAAACCTCCGCCGGCGCCGGCCCCGTACCCGGACGAGGCCATCTCGCGAACCTGGTCGTACTGCTTGCGCTTGTCCTCGTCGCCGAGCACGTCGTGGGCTGCCGAGATCTCCTTGAACCGCTCCTCGGCGTCCTTGTTCCCGGGGTTGGCGTCGGGGTGGTACTGCTGTGCGAGCTTGCGGTACGCCTTCTTGATCTCGGCCGCAGTGGCGTTCTTGGCCACGCCGAGCACCTGGTAGTAGTCCTTCTCGAACCACTCGCGACGGACGTCGCCGTTCACCGCAGCTCCCCTCGCGCGCTACGCGCGCTCGACGCGAACGCTCGCGGGACGGATCACGGTGCCCCGCAACCGGTACCCCTGACGGAAGATCTCCGCGACGTGCGGCTCGCCCTCGCCGTCGCCGGTCTGCATCAGCGCCTCGTGCTCGTTGGGGTCGAACGACTTGCCCTCGGCTTCGATCCGCTCGAGCCCTTCGGCGCGAAGGGTCTCGGCGAGCTTGGCGTAGACGAGCTCGACCCCCTTGCGGAACGCCTCGAAGTCGGGCTGCCGCTCGGCGGCGATCAGGGCGAGGTCGAACTCGTCCAGGACCTCGAGCAGCCGCTGGACGAACCGCTGGAGCTCCGCGTCGACCAGCCGCTCCTGCGAACGGGTCATCCGCTTGCGGTAGTTCTCGAACTCCGCCTGGAGCCGCTGCAGGTGATCGCGGTACTCGGCCGCCTGCGTCCTCGCGCGCGCCAACTCGTCCGCCTCGTCGGGCGGCGTGGGTTCGCCCGATGCCACCGGGGGGGCGTCGTCGCCCTCCGACTCGCCGTCGCGGTACCGTCGCTTGTCGACGACGCGGACCTTCGGCGGGCGCTCGTCTGGCGTGTCGTGGTCGTGATCGGTCACGAGTCCTCCCCGACCGCGATCCGGGTGAGCTCGGTCATCGCTCTCCCCCTTCGTCCACGATCTCGCCCTCGACCACGTCGTTCTCGCCCTCGGGCTCGGTGCCAGGCGCCCCACCGGCCGCGGCGGCCGCGGTCTGCTGGCCCTCCGGCGTCTGCTGGTACATCGCCTGTCCGATGCGCTGGAACGTCCGCATCACGGCGTCGGTCCCGGCCTTGATCTTCTCGACGTCCTCACCCTTGAGGGACTCCTTCAGCTCCTCGTTGAGCTTCCGCAGCTCCTCGCGGTCGGGCTCGGGCACCTTGTCCCCCCACTCCTCGATCGACCGGTCGACCTGGTACGTGAGCTGGTCGGCCTGGTTGCGCACCTCGGCGGCCTCGCGACGGGAGTGGTCCTCGGCCGCGAACTTCTCGGCGTCCTGGACCATGCGGTCGATGTCCTCCTTGGACAGGGCCGTGCCCCCGGTGATCGTCATCGCCTGCTCCCGGCCGGTGGCCATGTCCTTGGCGGACACGTTCACGATGCCGTTGGCGTCGATGTCGAACGCGACCTCGATCTGCGGCATCCCTCGCGGCGCTGGAGGGAGTCCCGTCAGCATGAACTTGCCGAGCGATCGCACGCCCGGCGAGTAGACCGTCTCGGCCTCGCCCTGCAGGACGTGGATCTCGACGTTGCTCTGGTTGTCGTCGGCGGTCGTGAAGATCTCCGACTTGCGCGTCGGGATCGTCGTGTTTCGCTCGATCAGCCGGGTGAAGATCCCACCCTTGGTCTCGACGCCGAGCGTCAGGGGCGTCACGTCCAGGAGCAGGATGTCCTTCACGTCGCCCTTGAGAACGCCGGCCTGGATCGCCGCGCCGACCGCGACGACCTCGTCGGGATTCACGCCCTTGTGCGGCTCCTTGCCGCCGGTGAGCTCCTTGACGAGCTCCTGGATCATCGGCATCCGCGTGGACCCGCCCACCAGGATGATGTGGTCGATCCCCTCGACGCTCTTGCCCCAGTCCTTGACCGCGAGCTCGAAGGGCTCGCGCGTGCGCTGGACCAGGTCCTCGGTCATGCGCTCGAACTCGCTGCGGGTGAGCTTCATCTCCAGGTGCAGCGGGCCGTCGGCGCCGGCCGAGACGAACGGCAGGTTGATCGTGGCCTCGCTCACCTGCGAGAGCTCGATCTTGGCCTTCTCGGCCGCCTCCTTCAGGCGCTGGAGCGCCATCCGGTCTGCCCCGAGGTCGATCCCGTAGTTGTTCTTGAACTCCTTGACCATCCAGTCGATCACGCGCTGATCCCAGTCGTCGCCGCCCAGCTGCGTGTCGCCGTGGGTGGCCTTGACCTCGAACACGCCCTCGCCGATCTCGAGCAGCGAGACGTCGAACGTCCCGCCCCCGAGGTCGAACACGAGGATCGTCTGATCGTGCTGCTTGTCGAGCCCGTACGCGAGCGCCGCGGAGGTCGGCTCGTTGATGATGCGGAGCACCTCGAGCCCCGCGATCTGGCCGGCCTCCTTGGTGGCCTGGCGCTGCGAGTCGTCGAAGTACGCCGGGACCGTGACCACGGCCTGGCCCACCGTGTCGCCGAGGTACGCCTCGGCGTCGCGCTTGAGCTTGCCGAGGATCTGCGCCGAGATCTCCTGCGGCGTCCACTTCTTGCCGTCGACATCGGGTCCCCAGTCCTTCTCGCCGATATGCCGCTTCACGGACCGGACCGTTCGATCCGGGTTCGTGATGGCCTGGCGCTTGGCGACCTCGCCGACCAGGATCTCGCCGTTCTTGGCGAACCCCACCACCGACGGGGTGGTTCGAGCCCCTTCGGCGTTCGGGATGACGACGGGCTCGCCGGCCTCGAGCACCGAGACCACCGAGTTCGTCGTCCCCAGATCGATCCCCACCGCACGTGCCATCGAGTTGCCTCCTTCGCTCGGACGCTCTTCAGTGGCTACGAATATAGAACCTTGAGCGCGTTGGTATCAACTTCGTGCCTGCCTGGAGTATTCCTGGCTCCACCGCGATCCCCTTTCGGCCTCGGCGACGACCCTCTTGGCGGGCCGGCGGTCCCGAGCGGCGGGGCGGGGTATGCTCCCGCCGATGCTCGTGCGTGCCGGCCTCCTCGCCGTGCTCGTGGTGGTCGCCGGGGGCCTGGCCGCCAGACGAGCCAGGCTGCTCACCCGTCTCGTGCGGCTCGGCCGCCCGGTCCAGCGGGGCGGCGACGTCCCGCGCCGGGTCGCGCGTGAAGGCGTCGAGGTCCTCGGCCAACGCAAGCTGTTCCAACGCGCGCTCCCCGGCCTGATGCACGCGCTGATCTTCTGGGGGTTCCTGATCCTGCTCACCACGATCCTCGAGATCATGGGCGAGCTGATCGATCCGACCTTCGAGCTGCCCCTGATCGGCGGCACCGACTGGCTGGGCCTGATCCAGGACGTGTTCGCGGCCGGCGTCCTGGTCGGGATCGCGATCGCGGTCGGCATCCGGTTGTTCCAACGCCCCGAACGCTTCGTCGGCAGCCACCGGTGGGAGGCCTACCGGATCCTCGGCCTCATCTTCTTGATCATCGTCACGCTCTTCCTTGCGCGCGGGGCTCGGATCGCCGCCGGGTACGCGCCGGACACCTGGTGGACACCCGTGTCGACGGCCGCGTCGTCCATGTTCACCTGGATGTCCGAGGGGTGGCAACGGGCGTCGATGTGGACCTTCCAGTGGGTCCACGTAGCGATCATCCTGGGGTTCCTCGTCTACCTTGGGTACTCCAAGCACCTGCACATCGCCACGAGCGCGATCAACGTCTACTTCGCGAGCACCCGTCCACGGGGCACCCTGACCCCGCTGCGGATCGATCTCGAGAGCGCCGAGACCGAGGACGTGCATCTGGGCGCGGCCACGATCACGGATCTCACCTGGAAGCAGACGCTCGACCTGTACGCCTGCACCGAGTGCGGACGTTGCCAGAGCGCGTGCCCGGCATGGAACACGGGCAAGCCGCTCTCGCCCAAGCTCCTCGTGATGAACCTGCGGGATCACCTGTTCGAGGAGGGCCCGCAGATCCTGGAGGCCAAGGCTGCTGGCACCGAGCTCGAGCCGGTCCCTCTCGTGCCCGGCATCGTCGACGAGGAGGTCCTGTGGGGCTGCACGACGTGCGGCGCCTGCATGCAGGAGTGCCCGGTCGACATCGAGCACGTCGACACGATCGTCGACCTGCGCCGCAACCTGGTGATGGCGGAGTCACGGTTCCCGCCCGAGGCCGGGGCGATGCTCCGCAACCTCGAGAGCGCCGGGAACCCGTGGGGCATGCCGCAGGCGCAGCGCGCCGACTGGGCCGAGGGGCTCGAGGTCCGGGTGATCGAGGAGGGCTCGAAGGCCCCCGAGTACCTGTACTGGGTCGGGTGCGCGGGCGCGTTCGACGACCGCGCGACCTCCATCTCGAAGGCGGTGGTCCAGCTGCTCCAGCGTGCGGGCGTGTCCTTCGCGATCCTGGGGCCGCGCGAGCTGTGCACGGGCGACCCGGCGCGCCGCATCGGCAACGAGTACCTGTTCCAGACCATGGCCGAGCAGAACGTCCAGACGCTTTCGGGGGCCGGGGTGACCAAGGTGATCGCCAACTGCCCTCACTGCTTCAACACGCTGCGCAACGAGTACCCCGACTACGGTGGGACGTTCGAGGTGATCCACCACTCGCAGCTGTTCGCACAGCTGGTTGCCGAGGGGCGCCTCCGGCCGACCGGCGAGGTCTCCGCCACGCTCACCTACCACGACCCGTGCTACCTCGGGCGCCACAACAGCGTCTACCGCGACCCGCGCGCCGCGCTGGAGGCAGTGCCCGGCGTTCGGACCGTGGAGATGCCGCGTCACGGCGAACGCGCGCTGTGCTGCGGGGCGGGTGGCGCCCGGATGTGGATGGAGGAACGCATCGGCAAGCGGATCAACCAGGAGCGCGCCGAGGAGGCCGCCGCCACGGGCGCCGACACCGTCGGGGTCGCGTGCCCCTACTGCCTGATCATGCTCGACGACGGCGAGCGGGCCCGCGGGGGCCGCACCGAGGTGCTCGATCTCGCGCAGGTGCTCGCGCGCTCGGTCGTCGGCCCCAACCCCTGACCGAGCTCGGCCCCGCCTGACGAGGGCCCGGCCCGGTGCCTGTGGCCCCTCACGTGCCCTGAACAGGCGCGTTCAAGCCACCGCCCCCAACGACCGAAATGAGAACTAGCCCGAACGGACTCGGCGTCCCCTCGCTGGGGGGTGCCGACCGGAGGTGCGCGCCGACGCAAGCACGGACCGAGCGGCGGGCACCGCGAGAAGACCATGCGAGAAGACCATGCCAGAAGAACACGAAGGAGAACGGAGGACGGTGGAAGCGATGACGCTCGGGGGCGAGGCGACGTCCGCGGAGGGCTTCGGACGACCCGATGAGGTGCTCGAGGTCCCCCCGGATCTCGACGCGCCGGTCGAGGGCGACCGGGCTCGTCTCGCGTACGCGATCCACGACGGGCTCACGCAGGTGATCACCGCGTCCGTCCTTGAGCTCGAGTCGCTCGCGCGCCGCGTCGAGGTCGCGCCGTCGGAGGCCGTCGAGGCGCTCCGCCGGGCGGTCGACGAGTTGCGCAGGGCGCTCGACGAGATCCGCGGCGTGCTCGCCAACCTGACACCGGCCACGCCCGGGGCGGTGCAACCGATCGAGGAGCTCCTGCGGAGCGTCCTGGACCGCTGGCAGCTCCCCGCGACGTGGTCGATCGAGGGCGACCTCGCCGAGGTCTCGCCGTCGGTCCTGGAAGCGGCATCCTCGGTGATCCGGGAAGGCATCGCGAACGCCGCCAAGCATGCCGACGGCCGTGAGGTCGCGGTGCGCGTCCTGGCATCCGATCGTTCGGTCGAGGTGAGCGTCGAGGACCACGGCCGCGGCTTCGAGAGCTCGGAGCACGAGCCCGTCGCCGGTCACCTGGGCCTGGACATGTTGCGTCGGCGGGTCGCCGACGTCCACGGAACGCTCGACGTCAGATCGGCGCCGGGCAAAGGAACGCGGGTCGTCGCGAGGCTGCCCCGTTACGGACAAGGAGTAAGCCCGTGAAGGTGCTCGTCGTCGACGACCATGCGCTGGTGCGCCGCGGGTTGGGACACGTGATCCGCGAGTGCTTCTCCGACGCAGAGGTGATCGAAGCAGGGAGCGCGACCGAGGCGCTCGACCAGCTGTCCACCGGCACGATCGACATCGCGCTGGTCGACGTGCGCATGCCCGATGCCGACGGCCTCGAGCTGCTGCACGACGTGAAGAGTCGTTGGCCGGATCTGCCCGTGATCATGCTGACGTCGTTCGACCACGCGCACTACGTCCGGCGCGCGCTCGCCGAGGGCGCGGCCGGGTACATGCTGAAGGACGCCACGCCCGAGGATCTGGAGCAGGCGATCAACGTCGCGCTGTCCGGCGGCGGGAACGTGCTGTCTCCGAAGGTGATCCAGAACCTGTTCGAGTCGATCGAGGGCGGCGTCTCGGGCGACGGGACCCCGTCCGTCCGCACGGCCGGGTCGCTCACCCAGCGCGAGACCGACATCCTCGCGCTCCTGGCCGAGGGACGGAGCAACCGAGACATCTCGCGCGCGCTGTTCCTGTCGGAGAAGACGGTGAAGGCGCACCTGGCCGCGATCTTCCGCAAGCTGAGCGTCACCAACCGCACGCAGGCCGCGATGGCGGCCGTGTCGATGGGCATCGGGCCGGGGCTGCAGCCGGTGGAGGCGCTCGGCCGCACGATCGGATCCGGGCACTAGCGGAACGTTCGACAGGAGAACGGCGATGCCGACTGAACGGTACCGGCCCCTACCGGGGCCGGACGAGGACGCGTACGAGGATGCCTGGTACCGCGCTCTCAAGGCCAAGGCGTCCAACCGCTTCGCGGACCGCAAGGACGACACGACCGACGCCCCACCCGGAACCTCGCCATCGGCGCCCGACCGGACCGAGGACGACGCCGGCTCCCGCTAGGTCTCGCGGTCGCCGAACTCCTCGAAGAAGCGACTCGCCGTCGGACCTCGCTGGCCCTGATACTTGCTCTTGGTTCCCTTCGCGCCGTACGGGACCTCAGCGGGCGTGCTCAGCCGGAAGAACGAGATCTGACCGATCTTCATGTCTGGGTAGATCGTGATCGGCAGGTTCGCGACGTTCGACAGCTCGAGCGTGAGGTAGCCGTCCCACCCGGGGTCGACGTAGCCGGCGGTCGAGTGGATCAGCAGCCCGAGACGCCCGAGGCTCGACTTGCCTTCCAGACGCGCGACCAGGTCGTCGGGCAGCGCCACCCGCTCGATCGTCGAGCCGAGCACGAACTCGCCCGGGTGCAGGATGAAGGCCTCGTCGCCGGCGACCTCGACCATCTCGGTCAGGTCCGGCATCTCGCGACGGACGTCGATGTACGGGTACCGCGAGTTGGCGAAGACGCGGAACTGACGGTCGACGTGCAGGTCGACGGACGAGGGCTGGACGCATGCGTCGTCGAACGGATCGATCTGGATGCGGCCCGCCGCGAGCGCCTTACGGATGTCGACGTCGGACAGGATCATCGCGGCCGGATGCTACCCGTTCCCCGAGGACGCCACCCAGCGAACGAGCGTGTCGACGGCGGCACCCGAATCGATCGACGTAGCCGCGATCGCTAGCCCGTCCTGGAGCGAGCGCGCCCTGCCCGAGACCTCGAGCGCGGCCGCCGCGTTGAGCAGCACGACGTCCCGTCGCGGGCCGGTCTCGCCGCGCAAGATCGCCAGGGCGATCGCCGCCGAGGTCTCCGGGTCACCGCCGCGGAGATCGGCGACCTCGCACCGCGCCAGCCCGAGGTCCGCGGGGTCGAGCACCGACTCGCGGAGCTCGCCGTCCACGACGTCGTACACCAGGGCGGGGCCGGTGGTCGTCAGCTCGTCCAGGCCGTCCAGCGCTCGGAACAGCCTCGCCCGCGTCCCGCGCCGGGCGAGCACCTGGGCGAGCAGCGGCAGCATGCGTTCGTCCGAGACGCCGACGACCTGCGCGAACGGTCGCGCGGGGTTGGTGAGCGGACCCAGGAAGTTGAACACGGTCGGCACGCGGAGCTCGCGGCGGACCGGGCCGGCGTGACCCATCGCCGGATGGAACACGGGCGCGAAGATGAACGCGATCCCGGCCTCGGCGAGACAGCGTTCGACGCCGGCCGCGTCCAGGTCGATCCGAACGCCGAGCGCCTCGAGCAGGTCGGCCGAGCCGCAGATCGACGACGCGGCGCGGTTGCCGTGCTTGGCGACGGGGACCCCCGCTCCGGCGACGACGATCGCGGCGACCGTCGAGATGTTGAACGTCCCGCTGCGGTCGCCGCCGGTCCCACACGTGTCGACGACCGGCGCCGGCGGGTCGACCGGGTTCGCGAACCCGAGCATCGTGTCCGCGAGCCCCTCGATCTCCTCCACCGTCTCGCCCTTGGTCCGCAGCGCCATCAGGAGGCCGCCGACCTGACCGGGGGTCGCCTCCCCCGACATCACGAGACGCATCGCCTCCGCCGCCTCGTCGCGGTCCAGGGAGGTTCTGGCGGAGAGCTTCGAGAGCACGTGCGGCCAGAGGTCGGGATCCGGCTGCGTCATGGGGCATCGGAGGCTAGCAGGGTGGCCTGGAACGCGGTCCGGCGGGCTCGCTAGACTGGGGACGGCTCGCTCCGGCGAGCGGCGTTCGCGGGCGTGGTTCAATGGTAGAACGCAAGCTTCCCAAGCTTGAAACGGGGGTTCGATTCCCCTCGCCCGCTCGATCGGCTCGACGCCCGTCCTGCCGCCGACAGGAGCCATCTCTACGAGCGGGACGGCGAGCGCGGCTGCCGCACGCCGAGCACGACCGGCCCCGTCGGGCACAGCTCGTACAGCGGACAGTCCTCGCATCGGGGGCGGCCCGCCTTGCAGATCTCGCGACCCAGGTTGATCAGCCCGACGTGCATCGGCGTCTTGAGCTCCTCCGGCACGAGCTCCTCGAGCAACCGTTGGGCGCGTTCGGCCGAGGTATCCGGCACCAGGCCGAGCCGCGTGGCTACCCGATGCACGTGCGTGTCGACCGGGATCGTCTCGCGGCCGAACGCGAAGGCCATCACGACCGCCGCAGTCTTGGGCCCGACGCCGGGGAGCGACGAGAGGTACTCCGCGATCTCGGCGTCCGAACGCGACGCGAGCGCCGACAGGTCGTAGCGGCCCTCGCGCCGATAGATCTCGCGCAGGATCGCCTGGATCCGGGCGGCCTTCGTGTTGTTGAGCCCGCCCGAGCGGATCGTCTCGGCGAGCTCGGCCGTCGGCGCGCGAACCACGTCGTCCCACGTCGGGTACCGGCCCCGCAGCAGCCCGAACGCGCGCTCGGCGTTCAGGTCGCTCGTGTGCTGCGACTGCACGGTCAGGACCAGCTCGTCGAGCGGGTCCGTGGCTCGGGGCGGCGCGAGCGCCCCGAAGTGCCGCTCGAGCCGGCGGGCGAGCGCCCGGACGCGGCGGCGGTCGACGGTCACGTCACCGCGGTGGCGTGGTTGCGGAACTGCGTCAGGTGCGGCAGGAAGGTGAGCGGCACGGTGTCCGTCGGGCCGTTGCGGTGCTTGGCGACGATCAGGTCGGCCAGGCCCTTCTTGGCGGGGTCCGCGTCCTCGCGGTGGATGAACATCACGACGTCCGCGTCCTGCTCGATCGCGCCGGACTCGCGCAGGTCCGAGAGCTGCGGCCGCTTGTCCTGACGACGTTCGGGATCGCGGTTCAGCTGGCTGACGGCGATCACCGGGATCTCGAGCTCCTTGGCGAGCATCTTCAGGCCGCGGCTGATCTCGGCGATCTCCTGCTGGCGGTTGTCGACCCTGCGCGTGTGGGACATCAGCTGGAGGTAGTCGACGATGATCATGCCCAGACCCTGCCGGCGCGCGGACAGCCGCCGGGCCTTGGCGCGGATGTCCACGAGCGTGACGTTGCCCGAGTCGACGATGAACAGCGGCGCCTCGTGCAGGCTGTCGGCGGCCTGCGCGATCCGGGACCAGTCCTCGGCGCCGACCCGCTTGTTGCGGATGCTGTCCCATGGGACCCGCGCCTCCCCGCACAGCAGGCGCATGCCGATCTCCCACCGCGACATCTCGAGCGAGAACATCGCGACCGGCAGGCCCGCGTCGACCGCAACGTTGCGGGCGACGTTGGTCACGAACGAGGACTTGCCCACGCCGGGGCGGGCCGCGATCACGATCAGGTTCCCCGCCTGCATCCCCGACAGCAGGGTGTCGACGTCGCGGAACCCGGTCGGCACGCCGGCGAACGCGGACTCCCGGTTCTGGATCCGCTCGAGGTCGGTCATCGCCTCGTCGACGAGCTCGTGCAGCGAGGCGACCTGGTCCTTCTCGCCGTGCCGAGCCACGTCGTAGATCCGTTGCTCGGCCTCGTCGGCGACCCGCTCGGGTTCCTCGGGCGCCGAGTAGGCCATATCCATGATGTCGGCCGCCGCGCCGATCAGCCGGCGCAGCAGCGAGGTCTCGGCCACGATCCGCGCGTAGGACGCGGCGGACGAGGGCGTCGGGACCCGGTCGACAAGGTCGGAGATCGCGAGGTGCCCGCCCACCTCCTCGAGGGTCCCGCGGCGCTTGAGCTCCTCCACCGCGGTGATCGCGTCGACGGGATCGCCGCGGCCGTAGATCTCGCGCAGGGTGTCGAAGATCTTCGCGTTCGCGCTCCGATAGAAGTCGGCGGGACGCACGATCTCGATGACGTCGGCGATCGCGTCGGGCGAGAGCATCATCGATCCGAGCACGGATTCCTCGGCCTCGAGGTTCTGCGGGGGCACCCGCTCCGTCCCGGCCTTCGGCCTGATCCGCCGGACGTCGTCCGCAGCCCTCACCAACCCTGCTCCCCCCTCGAACTCCGATGGAACCGGCGGGCAACGCTAGACCCGTGGAGCCTCCGCTCCCAGCGGAAAACCCGTGGGGAAACCCGATCCGCTGGTCGTGCCTGAAGATTCCTTGTCACTGTGCCTTCCACCTGCGTTTCCCGAGGGGGAAAACCCTGTGGATAGGTGTGTATCGCCCCCCGCCGACACCGGGATCACACGGGTGTGATTCTCGCTCGCCGCCTGGTCGCGGCGTCCAGGGGCGGGCTGAGGTCGGGGGTCCTCGACGGGCTGCTCGTCTGCGCCTACGCGCGGACAGCGTGCTCGAGGGCGTGATCGGGCTTCGGCTCCGCTCGACGACGCCCGTCGACGCCCCCCTCCCCGCCCGCCAGCACGGCCGCTCGGGCCCACGCGAGAAGACCGTCAGGTCAGACCGGTCTCGGCTGCGAGCAGACTGCGGAACCGATCGGCAAGGCCCCACGCGACGTGCTCGCGTGGATGGGCGCATCAGTCGGCGTGGCGGTATCGGGTGGGCCTGGAGCTGATCCGAGGCGCAGGCGCGGCCCGGGCGGGGAGGGGTTCGGTCAGGGCGTCGTCGAGCGGAGCCAAAGCCCTACGGACGTCCGAAAGCACGGATCCCGCGCGTAGGCGCAGACGAGCAGCCCGGACCGAACCCCGACCTCAGCGCCACCGCCGAGGCCGGGTGTCCGAACCTCTCTATCCCTCCGAAGCCGGCTCGGCGGCCGTGACCTCCACCGAGATCACCGGATCGACCTCGGCGAACAGGTGCACCTTGACCTCGTGGACGCCGATCGAGCGGATCGGCTCGTCCATCGTGACGTCGTGCCGGTCGACCGCAACGCCGGTCTGGGCCTCGATCGCCATAGCGACGTCGTTCGGCGTGACGCTGCCGAACAGCCGGCCCTCCTCACCCGCGTTCGCGGGCACGGTGATCGGCGAGGCCATCAGGCGCTCAGCGACCTGCTCGGCCTCGGCCTTGGCGGCGTTGACCCGGGTGCCGTGGGCGCGCTTGAGGCTGTCGACGTGCTTCACGCCGCCCTTGGTCGCCTTGACCGCGAGCCCGCGGGGCATCAGGTAGTTGCGCGCGTAGCCATCGGCGACGTCCACGACGTCCCCCGGGATGCCGAGCTTGTCGACGGGCTTCTGCAGGATGATCTTCATCGGGTCGAGTACGGCAGCAGGGCCATCTCGCGGGCGTTCTTGACCGCGGTGGCGACGTCGCGCTGGTGCTGCGAGCAGTTGCCCGTCACGCGGCGCGCTCGGATCTTGCCGCGTTCGGACACGAACCGCCGCAACGTCGCGGTGTCCTTGTAGTCGACGTACTCGATCCGGTCCTTGCAGAAGATGCAGATCTTGCGCTTCTGCTTCTTCTGCCAGCCCTTGTCGTCCTTCTCCCGCTTGGCGGGTCGCCTCTTCGTCTTAGGTGGCATCCAGCGGTGTCTCCTCGTCTGCCGTGGGAGCGCCGACCGTGGCGGGCGTCCAGTCGCTCGAACCTCCCGAGCGGCCCTGGCGCTCGATCTTCGCGGTCGCCCAACGCAGGCTCGGACCGAGCTCGTCGGCCTCGATCTCGACCACCGTGCGCTTATCGCCCTCCTGGGTCTCCCAGGAGCGCATCTGCAGCCGACCGGTCACGACGACGCGCGTGCCTCGGGTGAGGCTCTCGGCCGCGTTCTCGGCTAGGCTCCGCCAGGCGTTGACGGAGAAGTACGACGTCTCGCCGTCCTTCCACTGGCCCGACTCGTCCTTGTAGCGGCGGTTGACCGCCACGCGGAACTTCACGACGGCGGCTCCGTTCGGCGTGTATCGCAGCTCGGGGTCGTCCGTGAGGTTCCCCACGATGGTGACCTGGTTCTCGCTCGCCATCTCCATCACCTTCCGTTCCGTGACCGCTCCCCGTCGGATGGCGTGCCGGGGAGGGGGAAGTCGCTGTTCGTTACGCGGCCTCGCCGCGAACGACGATCTTGAACCGCAGGACCTCGTCGGCCAGCCGCAGCGTGCGTTCGAGCTCCGTCAGGACGTCGGGATCCGCCGTGAACTCCACCACGACGTAGTAACCCTCGGCCTGCCGTTCGATCTCGAATGCCAGACGCCGCCGGCCCCAGCGATCGACGTTGCCGACCTGGCCACCCGCCTCGCCGACGACGCGGGTGATGCGGTCCAGCGCCCCGGAAACGACCGACTCGTCGGCCTCCGCGGGCAGGATGAGCATGCCTTCGTACTGCCTCAGTTCTCCACCTCCTCTGGTCTGGACGGCCCCCACGGGGGGAGCAGGATGTGTGGCTGGCGCCCAGTCTAGCGGCTCGCTGGTCGGGCGACCCTAGCACCCGTGGGTGACACGCAGGAACGGCCGTCGGGTCGCCGAACCATGCTCGGGTAGACTCGTGGGAACGGCTGCCGTGCACTCACGAAGGAGGCGCGAGCGATGAGCATCACGATCCGCGATCTGCAAGCGTGGAAGGCCGAGGGCAGGCGTTTCGCGATGCTCACGGCCTACGACTACCCCACCGCCAAGATCTTCGACGAGGCCGGGATCCCCGTGCTGCTCGTCGGGGACTCGGTCGGCAACACCATCCTGGGTTACGAGAACACCCTGCCCGTCACGATGGAGGAGATGCTGCACCATACCCGCGCGGTCGCGCGCGGCGTCACGAACGCGCTGGTGGTGGGCGACATGCCGTTCCTCTCGTACCAGGTGAGCGTCGAGGAGGGCGTTCGCAACGCCGGCCGGTTCCTGAAGGAAGGGGGCGCCGGCGCCGTCAAGATCGAGGGTGCGCAGGTCGAGCTCGTCCACAGGCTTGTCGATCTCGGGATCCCGGTGATGGCGCACGTGGGGCTCACGCCGCAGTCGGTGCACGCGATGGGCGGCTACCGGGTGCAGGGGCGGGGCGAGGAGGCCGCGCGGGTGACCGATCAGGCGCTCGCGCTCGAGAAGGCGGGCGCGTTCGCGATCGTCCTGGAGGCCATGCCGTCCGAGCTCGGTGCCGAGCTCACGACGACCCTACAGATCCCCACGATCGGCATCGGCGCGGGACCGGGGACCGACGCGCAGGTGCTCGTCTCCCCCGACCTGCTCGGGCTGTCCGAACGCGTCCCGAAGTTCGCGCGCGCCTACGTCGACCTGCGCGGCCAGATCGCGAAGGCCGCGACCGAGTTCGCCGCCGACGTCGCCGCCGGGACGTTCCCCGACGAGGACCACTCGTACACGTAGGGACCGGTCAGCCGACCCGGTTCAGGAACGCGAGCGTTCGCTCCCTGAGCAGCGCCGCCGCCCGCTCGTCGTAGTCCTCCGATGTCGGGTCGGCGAACAGGTGGCCCGAACCCGGGTAGATGAACAGCTCGGCGCCCTCGACCTCCTTCGCCATGGCCTCGGCCGCGGCGAGATCCTCCTCCGCCCACGGGTCCTGTTCCATGAAATGGATCTGGACCGGCACGGCCTCGGGCCACGGGCCCCCGAACTCGGAAGGCGGCAGGGCCCCGTGGTACAGGAGCGCTCCCCGCGCACCGGGTCGCGTCTGCGCGAGGGACTGCGCCGGCATCACACCGAGCGAGAAGCCCGCGATGACGATGTCCTCGGGCAGCCCCTCCGCCGCCTCCGCACCGCGTCGGATGATCTCCCCGAAACCGACCTGCCTCGCATGCGCGACGCCCTCGTCGACCGTCCCGAACGTCTCGCCGCCGCCATACAGGTCCGGCGCGTGGACCGTGTGACCGGCCTCCCGCAGCTCCTCGGCGAACGCGAGGAACCCGGGAGTCTGCCCTTGCGCGTGATGGAACAGGAGCACGGTCGTCATCGCGACCACTCTAGCCAACGCCGCTCGGAACCATCCTCCCGCAGGCTGTACGCTCACCGAGGGATGTTGGCTTCGACGTCGCGACACCCCACGGTCGACGAGGCACGCAGCGACGCAACCGGGAGGACACGACCATGAGCGACACCACGACCGCGAGCGCAGAGACCGGCGTCCGCCCGTTCCGATTCGAAGTTCCTGAGCGCGAGATCGAAGAACTGCGCCGCCGAATCGATGCGACTCGCTGGCCAACCAAGGAACTCGTCGCCGATCGGTCGCAGGGTGTGCAGTTGGCGGCGACACAGGAGCTCGCCCGCTACTGGACGACCGAATACGACTGGCGCCGGTGCGAGGCGCGCCTGAACGCGCTGCCACAGTTCAAGACCCAAATCGACGGGCTGGACATCCACTTCATCCACGTGAAGTCGGCACACGAGAACGCGTTGCCGTTGATCATGACGCACGGCTGGCCGGGCTCGATCATCGAGCTGCTCGAGACCATCGGCCCACTCACCGACCCGACCGCGCACGGCGGACGCGAGGAGGACGCGTTCCACCTCGTGCTGCCGTCCATCCCCGGCTACGGCTTCTCCGACGAGCCGACCGAACTCGGCTGGGGCCCCATCCGCATCGGGCACGCCTGGGCGGAGCTCATGCGGCGCCTCGGTTACACCCGATACGTCGCGCAGGGCGGCGACGTGGGCTCCCAGGTCACTGACGCGATGGGCCGCCTGGCACTCGACGGTTTGATCGGCATCCACACGAATCTTCTCACGCCGGCGCTGGGCGACCCCGAGGCCTTGAGCGCGTCGCCACCCTCGAAAGAAGAACGTGCTGCCCTCGACCAGCTCGCCGAATTCCACGCGACCGGCACTGGCTACTTCGTGGAGCAAGCGACGCGCCCGGAGACGATCGGCTATGCCCTTCTGGATTCACCCATCGCCCTAGCGGCCTGGATGATCGATCACGATACGGACAGCTATCGAAAGATCGCCCGCGCCTTTGTCGACAAGCAACCCTCAGGCAATCTCACCCGGGAAACCATCGTCGACAACATCACGCTGTATTGGTTGACAGGCACAGGGGCCTCGGCTGCGCGTTCGTACTGGGAGGAAGGACAAGAGAATGCTCGTGCGGCGGGCCAGCAACCCACGCCGGTCTCGATCCCGGTCGGCTTCACCACGTTCCCCGGAGAGATCTGGCGGACCCCGCGCAGCTGGGTCGAGAGGGCGTACCCCAACGTCATCTACTTCAACGAGGTGGACAAGGGCGGTCACTTCGCCGCCTGGGAGGAACCGGAACTCTTCTCCGAAGAGATGCGCGCCGCGTTCAGGCCACTGCGCTAAACGACAACGGTCAACTAGCCAGCGGAACTGCTCTAGAGTCGTCCGAGTCGCGTCCGCGGGCCGACCCGGCTCTCGGAGGGATCGGTGGAAGGGATGGCCATGGCAGGCGATCAATACGCATCCGGGAGCTGGCACGTGCAGGCCGGCAGCGAGGACGAGTTCATCACCAGGTGGCAGGCGTTCATCACCGAGAGCGCCAAGGCGGCCCCAGGTTTCGGCTCGGCACGGCTCCTGCGGGACGCCGATGACCCCCGGCACTTCCTCTCGTTCTCGGACTGGGCCGACGCCGCGTCGCGGGACGCGTGGAAGGCGAGTCCGGAGTTCGAGCGAGGTCTCACGTCGTGCCGCGAGCTCTGCGACGAGTTCGCGGGCGCGGACTCCGCGCAGGTGGCGAGCTTCTAAACCGAGAGGCCTCTCGCACCCGCCACCTCCCTCCATCCGACGCGTGGCGGTCTCGCCGCCAAGCATTGGGAGCCTCGGCCGCGCGGCGTTCGGGGGCGAACTACCCTCGGATGGGCGTCCCAAGTTCCGTCCGCAGGACACTCAGGCCCGCCTCGGAGCGTGCCGAAAGGTAGGAGACGGCACGAACGGGTGGGCGCCCACGAGGCGTCCCCCACCGGCGGAGCCACATCCTGGATCTGACCGGACGTGAAGGCGGGGCCGCCACCCCCTCGGCGGCCCCGCCGCCTTTTCCGGCCTCGGCACCGAGGTGAACGGCGCGCCCGGAGATAATCAGCCGATGCCGAACGCCGTCCGACGGATCGGGCTCGGGACCGTCTTCGCACTGCTCGCGGGCACCCTGGTGCTCGGTCACGCGCTCAAGGCGCCGTGCGCGTCCGGCGACTGGAGCGACAACCGCCAGTACACGCGGCTGTGCTACTCCGACATCGTCCACCAGCTCGGGACCGAGCAGCTGCGCGGGGGCCGGCTCCCCTACCTCGATGCCTGCGCGGACACCCCCGCCGAATGCGACGAGTACCCGGTGCTCACGATGTGGACGATGCGGGCGTCGGCGTGGGTCTCGGGTCCGAGCACCACGGGCTTCTTCTACTCGAGCGCGATCTTGATGTGGATCGCCGCGTTCGTGATCGCGTTCTGCCTCTACGTGCTCGTCGGCGATCGCGTCCTGTACTTCGTGCTCGCCCCCACACTCGCGCTGTACGCGACGATGAACTGGGACCTGCTCGCGGTCGCGCTCGCGGTGGGCGGGACGCTCGCCTACCTGCGTCGCAAGGACGGATGGTCAGGGGTGCTGCTGGGGCTCGGGGCCGCGGCCAAGGTCTTCCCGATGCTTTTGGTCGTCCCGTTCGTCGCCGGCCGCTTCCACGGCAAGGAGCCCGATCGTGGGTTCCGGCTCGCGTGGACCGCCGTCGCGACGTGGGTGGCGGTGAACCTGCCCTTCGCGCTCCTGGCGCCGAAGGGCTGGTGGGAGTTCTTCCGCTACAACGCGACCCGCCTCGCAGACTGGGACAGCCTGTGGTACGCCGCCTGCGAGCGCACCACCGGGCAGACCTGCACGAACACCCGGCTGGTCAACCTGGCGTCCCTGGGGCTGTTCGTCGGGTGGGTCTCGGTCGTGTGGGTCGTCAAGGCGAGGCGCGACCCCGGGTTTCCGCGATGGACGCTCGGGTTCCCGATCCTGGTGCTGTTCCTGTTGACGAACAAGGTCTACTCGCCGCAGTTCAGCCTGTGGCTGCTCCCATGGTTCGCGCTCGCCTTCCCGCGGCTTGGATGGTTCGTGGCGTTCGAGCTCGCGGACGTGGCGGTGTTCGTCACGCGCTTCTCGTGGTTCGGCCGGTACCTCGGTCTGGACGACGGGGCCGCGGGGTTGCCGGTGGGCGTGTTCGAGCTCGCGGTGGCGGTGCGCGCGCTGATCCTGGTGGCGTGCGTGATCGGGTGGATCCGCGGTTCGCCCGCGGGTCCGGCGCCCGCCCCAGACGAGGATCGACCAGCGACCGCGGCGGTCCTGACGTGAGCTCCCGCCACGACGCGAGCGAACCGCCGGGTTCGCCACCGTCCCCGCCGACCTCGGACGGGGATAATCGGGCGGTGCCTGAACCCACACCGCCCGACGCCGCGCTGCCCGACCCCACCGGGACGACCTCCACGCGGACGATCGGGATCGGCGTGGTGTTCCTCCTCGTCGCCGGGACCCTCGCGGTCGGCTTCGCGATCAAGGCACCGTGCGTCCTGCACGACTGGAACGACGGCCGTCCGTTCACGCTCGGCTGCTACACCGATCTCGTCGGTCTGATCCAGAGCGAGCAGCTCACCGGCGGCCGGCTCCCGTACCTGGACCCGTGTCAGGGCGTGGCCGAGGACAGCACGTGCGACGAGTACCCCGTGGTCACGATGTGGACGATGCGTCTGTCGGCGTGGGCGTCGGGAGACAGCACCACCCGTTTCTTCTTCGCGAACGCGATCCTGATGTGGATCGCGGCGCTGTGGACCGCGTTACTCCTGTACATGATGGTCGGCCGGCGGGTGCTGTACTTCGCGCTCGCGCCCACCCTCGCGCTCGCGGCGACGAACAACTGGGATCTGCTCGCCGTCGCGATCACGACGGCGGCGACGTTCGCGTACCTGCGCAGACGCGACGTCTGGTCCGGGGTGCTGCTCGGGCTCGGCGCGGCGGCCAAGCTCTATCCGGCGCTGTTCATCGTCCCGTTCATCGCCGGCCGGTTCCGCGGGAAGGAACCCGACCGGGGGATCCACCTCGCGTGGGCCGCCGCGGGCACCTGGATCGCGCTGAACCTCCCGTTCGCGCTGTGGGGGACGACGGGCTGGATGGAGTTCTTCCAGAACAGCAAGTCGCGCTCCGCGAGCTGGAACAGCCTGTGGAACGCGGCCTGCAAGCTCGCCACCGGCCAGGGGTGCGAGAACACGAGCCTCATCAACGTCGCCTCGCTCGCGCTGTTCATCGCGTGGGTCGCGGTGATCTGGGTGGTCAAGGCCCGGCGCGATCCCGGCTTCCCGCGGTGGACGCTCGGGTTCCCGATCCTGGTCGTGTTCCTGCTGTCGAACAAGGTGTACTCGCCGCAGTTCAGCCTGTGGCTGCTCCCCTGGTTCGCACTCGCGCTCCCCAACCTGCGGCTGTTCATCGCGTTCGAGGCGATCGACGTGGTGGTGTTCCTGACCGAGTTCGGGTGGCTCGGCGCGAGCAACGGGGTGCAGGGGGGGCTGACGGAGATCCCCACCTCGGTGTTCGAGCTCGCGATCTTGGTGCGCGCCGGGATCCTCGTGCTCTGCGTGATCGACTGGATCCGCCGGCGCGAACCCGCCGCCGAACCCGAACCGCCGCTCCCGATCGCCGACGAGGTGCCCGAGCACGTCCGCGTCTGACGCCATGCGGACCCAACCCGAGCGCCCGACCGCGGTCGAGGCGGCGGCCCCGGACGGGAATCCGGACGCACCGAACGACGCCCGCGCGCGGATCCTGCGCGCCGTCCGCTTCTGCCTCTTCGCGTTCGTGGGCCTCCGCGTCGCGATGTTCCTGGTCGGCGTGATCGGCGTCACGCTGTTCCCGCCGTTGCGCGCAGTCGGGGTGCCGGGGTGGCCCGCGCCCGCGTTCGACCAGGGATGGCACAACGCCTTCGGAGCGTGGGAGCGGTTCGACGCCTTGTGGTTCCTGCGGATCGCCGAGGGCGGCTATCGGCTCCGAGACGGGAGCGCCGCGTTCTTCCCGCTCTTCCCGTTGGCGATCCGCGGGCTCTCGTTCGTCCTCGGCGGTCACCCCTTCGCGGCCGCGACGATCGTGTCGAACGCCGCCTTCTGGGGCGGCCTGGTCGTCACCTACCTCCTGACCACCTCCGAGCTGTCCGAACGCACCGCCCGCACCACGGTGCTGCTGATGTGCGTGTTCCCGACCGCGCACTTCTTCCTGATGCCGTACAGCGAGTCGCTGTTCCTCCTGTTCTCCGTCACGGCGTTCTGGGGAGCCCGCCGTCGGCGATGGTGGGTGGCGGGCGCCGCCGGGGCGCTGGCGGCGCTCACCCGCAGCATCGGGGTCGTGATCGCGCCGGCGCTCGTGCTCGAGGCGCTGCACCAGCGCGTCGAGCGGCGGGGACCGGCGTGGCCCGGGTTCCTCGCGGCGGCGGCCACGGGCTGCGGGCTCCTCGTGTACCTCGGCTCCTGGGGGTTCCGAGCGGGCGAGTGGCTGGCCCCGGTGACGTTCCAGGCGAACTGGGAACGCACGTTCTCGTGGCCGTGGGTGACCCTGTGGGACGGGACCGGCGACGCGTTCCGCTACCTCGGCGAGATCAACGGGGGCTACTGGCTGCTCGACTGGCTGATCGTGATCCCGATGCTCGCCGCCTCGGGATACGTGCTCGTTCGCGTGCGGCCCACCTACGGCGTCTACCTGTGGAGCGCCCTGCTGATCCCGCTCACCTTCGTCTTCCAGGACCGGCCGCTTATGTCGATGCCCCGGTTCGTCCTGCCCCTGTTCCCGGCCTTCTGGGGGCTGGCGCTCGGACTCGAGCGGCTCCGGATCCCCCGGTCCGCCGCGCTGGTGGTCTGCGCGTTCGGCCTCGGGGTCCTATCCGTGCTGACGGTCAACTGGTACTACATCTTCTAACGCCGTTCCGTCCCGGTCCGCCCCGGTCCTTCCTGTCCCATCTACGCACGTAAGACGCACAGCACGGCCCGCCGGCGGACCGGGATCGGCCGGATCCTCGGGCGACTTCGGTTAGCAGACGGTTAGCAGGAGCCCTACCGACCGAGCGCCGCGGAGCGCTTCTCCACCACGCGGATCCACTCCTCGCGGTCGAGCCAGAGGTAGCCGTTGGCGATCACGGAGCCGGCCTCTTGCAGGCTCGGCCTCGGCGCGAAGGATCAGCCTGGTGGCACGGCGCCTACGTCGAGTTCAGAACGGCTTCAGCCAGAGTGTGAGCGGGTCCACGAAGTGCACGCCGGGGCGATGCGGGTCGCTCCATCCTCCGAGATAGATCCCGCCCTGATCGACGTAGCCGAGGTCCCGATATAGCGCTCGAGCCGCCTCGAACGTCTCCTCAGTCCCCGTGTCGAGGATCACGCCTGGCATCTCCGCATCGCGCGCCTCTTCTTCGAGCGCGGCCATCAGGGCGCGTGCTACGCCGCGCCGACGGTACGGCTCCTCGACGAGGAGATCGCTCACCATCGCGAAGCCCCGGGACTCGGCGAGCACTTCGGGAGAGCCGTCTTCATGCATGCCGACGCCGACGAACCCGACCGGTGCCTCATCCAGCCACCCGATGAGGAAGACGAACCCGCCGCGGCCCTGCAGCTCCAGCTGGTCCCGGTACCGTTCGGGTGCGCGCGACGGGATCCCCGCGACGACGGCGGGCAGGTCCCCTTCCTCGATGCGTCGGACCTCTATCGTGCTCACGGCGCCGATGCTAGCGGCGGCGCGAACGAGAGGGTGAGGGCTCAGGCCGCTGGAGGTGAGAGAGGGATCACTCGCTTCTCAGAGTCGTCCCACATACCCTCACGGCCGCAGTCCTCACATTCGAGAGTCGGTCCGGCGCGGCCGACCACATGCAGACGACCAGAACAGAACTCGCACCGCAACCGTTGGTAAGCAACGTCGCTGTCGATCATAGGTCACCTGGATTCCCTGGCCCGACCCTCTTCATTCATCACCAAGCGAGTCTTGGCGACCTTCTTTCAGAGACAACTTCCCGGGGCGAAACGGCGAGCCTGTGCTTATAGCCTCAGGCATGTTGAGGGCTCAGGACCGGACCTTCGCCGAGCGCTGATCGACTGCGAAGAGGATCGGACGCTCCGGGCGCGGTGCTGGTCGGCGTGTCGCGGGAGGCTGAGCGCTAGGAGCTGATCTCCGACCTCGAGGACAGGGGCAGCGGTAGTCCGCGCCATACGGAGAGCTGGCTAGAACTCTGCGATCTGGACGACGAACCACAGCCGGCCTCCGCCCCGGGCAACCCCGGCTCCGCCGATCTGTGCCCTGTGGAGGACGATCCAGCGGTGTTCCGGGGAATGGAGCCACGCCCGGACGACGGACCGGATGCTTCCGCCGGTCCCGATCACCTCGCCGGCCCAGGTAGCCCCTTCCGGAAGGCGGAGCTGGCTATGGAACAGATCACCAGCCTCGGCCATCTGCTCGGCGTGCTGTTGCGAGCGGCGCAGCATCCCGAGGTCCGCCCGGACAGGCCGCCGATCTAGCGCGATCCGGTGGCGGTTGACGCTGCGAGCAGGTCGTCCTGGGCCTCAGCCCCAACCGCCGGCCCGAGAACAAGGAGGGCGGCAGTCGCCACAGCAATGAGTCGTCGCATCAGACATCAAGTTCCTCGGAGCCTCCGTGCCGGGTCAAGTGGGGCGAACGCACCAACGCCGTAGCAAGAACGAGGGTCGCCAAGAGGTCTAGCTGTCCAAACGGCGCCGTTTCTACCAGTACCCAATGGACGCAGCGAACCGACCAGGTCCATCCCGCCGCGCGCACCGGGAGCCCGCGCCGCACGGCGAGCCCTCGGTGTAGCGCCGAGCTGCTGATCGACTGCGAGGAGGACCGGACGCTGCGTGCTGTCCTTGTCGGGACGTTGAGGGAAGGTGGGCATGACTGAAGGCCAAACTCCACCTAAGCGCCGGATCGATGTGTGGCCTTGAGTAAAGGGCATCGTCGCCGTCTACGCGGTCCCCTGGCTCTTCTCAGGGGCGGCGCGCCTGTAAGCATCCGAGGATCGGCCCGGTGTCATCCGGTCGGAAGTTGGAACTCCTCGGGGGTTTCTTCACGTCATTGCGACGGCCAACGCCGACCGTTCGCTGCCCTGGTGCTGCTATGCCATACGTCGAAGCCGTACGACAAGGACGACGCCGACGGTCAGCAAGGTGCAGGCGAGCCCGAACGCGACGAGTGTCTTGCCCCAGTTCGGGCCGTCGCAAATCGAATCGAGGATCCCGACGCAGACGCGCCGCGTTTCGAGCGCCCCAACAAGTGCGGCGACGAATCCAAGGCCGAGCGCGCCGAAAGTCGCCGACCAGGCGATTGGGGCAGTCCGAATCCTCGCCCTCAAGACGACCGCACCTTGCTCTCCAGTTGGTTCACCCCGACCTATCTGGCGGTCATCGGCCCGAATGACTACGGCAAGATAGGTCCTTCGACCTAGAAAGCTGCCGCCCCAAAGAGCCGATGTCTTCGAGGTACGCTCGACCTACACAGAGTGGCCGATGACGAAACCCATGCTCTAAGCGATTCGCTGGATCGATCTAACGCGCGGCTGGCTAGCCCTTGCTTCGTGCCCGCTAGTTCCGGACCTTGCTTGTTCAGCTGATGCAAGTGCCCTCGCTGGTTCGGTGAGGATGATCTTGGGGGCTCCGGATCACGGATTGGAGCTCACGATGATCCATCCGCTACTGCGGGGGGAAGGAGATAAGGAACATGAAGAAGCTCCTCATCGGAACAACCATCGCCCTGTCCGTGCTGCTTCCACTCGGGGTAGCCTTCGCTGCACCGTCCAACAAGCCTGATCCGAACCCGAACAACGGGCAGGATTGCGAAGAAAACGGGAACAACGGGGGAAACAACGCGCCTCATTGCACCACAACGACCGTGACGGTTCCCCCGACGACCACGACTCAGTCACCAGGGCAAGGCGATCCGAACCCGAACAACGGGCAGGATTGCGAAGAAAACGGGAACAACGGGGGAAACAACGCGCCTCATTGCACCACAACGACCGTGACGGTTCCCGCGACGACCACGACTCAGCCACCACCGAACCCGTGCGACGACGAGGAGATCGTGGACCAGGACGACTGTCAAACGACCACGACCACGGTGCCACCTACGACCACCGTACAGTCGACGACCACGACTCAGCCACCAGGGAACCTGTGCGACGACGAGATCGTGGACCAGGACGACTGTCCGACAACGACGACAACGACGACAACGGTGCCACCGACAACCACCGTACAGCCGACGACGACGATACCGCCATGCGTCGAACGCTGTCAGACAACGACGACGACGATAACGCAACCACCACCGACGACGACAGCTCCCCCGACAACCACGGTAGCCCCGACGTGTCCCGGTAGGGTACGCCTCGGCAACTGGTACGCCGACCCCCAGATCAACATCTTCCTGCGGGGCAAGGGGACGTTCAAGGTGACGGGCGGCATCCAGCGGTTCAGCGGCCAGCGCACGATCGTGGCCACGCTGGGCTGCGGAGAGAAACTGAAGGTGCCTCACTACAAGGTGAAGAGCGGTCACGCGCTGAAGGTGTACAAGGACGGCAAGCTCGTCATCAATCAGGTGCCGCCTCCTCTCAACTAGGAGGCTGCTGCTGGTTAAGCTCGATGAACCCTCTGGGCCATACGGAAGCAAGAGCCCCTCGGGCTTCGTACCGGGGGCTCCCTGCGATGCAAGCTCCATGCGTCCCAACCGCTCGCGTGGGTGTTATGGCTGCTAATGGGTGAGGCAAAGTACAGCGGAGGAACGGCCGAAGCCCCAGGGGGAGAGATGGAGAGAGTCGAACGCGTCACCGGAGGTCGATGAGGCCAGTCGGCGTCACGCCGGGCCGATGGGCGCACCGGGGACCCCGCGCCGCACGGCGAGCCAATCGTCTGGCGATGTAATCGACGATTGCGCGGCCCTGGCTTACCTCTCTACCTGCCCCAAGAGGAGTCGGCCGGCGTGGTATTTGCTTCGAGTTCGTCCAGCACCCAAGTGATGAGCGGGTGCGTGCAGGTCCACCGCACCGCCTGGAGCGGCCAGTTGAGGGTGGCAGCGATCTCCTCAATGCTTCTGCCTGAGGCGAGATACCGCAGAACTAGTCGTTCATCCTTTGTGAGTGCCATCGCCATGATGCAGTCCTCTCGGCCGAATCGAGTATGGCCATGTGCACCATTCGTCTGCAAACTGCGTGTGTGGTCAGCCGATCACCAAGATCGTGAGGGACGCATCTGGCCAGATGAACTCGAACGATGGGTCCTGGCCCGCTCAGACGCCCTACAACCGGTTCCCCGCGCCCGAACTGCTCCACATCCTGATGCTCCCCGACTTCGAACGAGCCGACCGGATCGGCGAGTTCTGGGGGAACCCGATAACACGCACCTTCGCCGAGCTGCTGATCGACTGCGAGGAGGACAAGACGCTGCGGGCGGTCGTGTTCGGGTTGCTCAGGGAGATGGAGCGGAAGTAGCCAGGCCGCACGGCGAGCCGGTGGTCTGACCAAGCCAGAGTCACCCGGTCATTGCCCGCAGCTGGCTGGACTGGCATGCTCGCGAGGGATGGCTGGTAGGCGAACTTGGGTGTTTTGGGCGCGAGGATCGTTGGTCAGCGCCGTTTGCGGGCACTGGATCGCAAACATCCTTTTCGACGCTCGTGAGTTCACCCGAGCTGGTCTGGAGTACACCTGGCGCGCCAATATCTCGATCCTGATCCAAACCCTCGTCGTTCTCATCGTGGTCGCCATGCTTGGGCCACTGTCGAAGCGCAGGCACAACCGGCACGCCGCCCGTCCGCGATCGACCCTGTCCCCATCCGTTGCGCTCCTGATCGCCTCGCAGCTCGTTCTGTTCCTCCTCCTCGAAGTCAGCGAACGTGTTGTGCAGAACGAGCCGTTTGCTGATGGTCTCCTCGCGTCGGGATTCTTCCTGGAGCTCCTGCTCGCGATCGGTTCTGCCCTGCTCCTCGCCTGCCTCGGATCTGCTGCAGTCCGGGCCATCCGCTCGCTCGGCCGGAGGCGCGTTTCCGCGACGGATCAGGGTCGCCTCGATCAGACGCCTCGTCGCGCCACTCCTGCCCAGTCACTGATCGTGGTGGGTGATGTGCGCGCGCCGCCTCTCGTTCCGGCTTAGCGAAACATCCCGGCGGCTCTCTCCACGGAGCCGTCCTATGCCGAACGGGAGAGACCATGGAGATCGAGAGGTCCCCCCAACACCCTGAGTTCCAGCACGACGAGGACTTGCTCAGAGACGGAGCAGGGTGGCCATTCGGCCATCCAACGCGTGGCACCTGCGTCCCGGGCTGTTCCTCCTGCGGAAAGTGTCACTGCGGCTGCGGGGTTCGCCCTAAGGTCAGTCACATCACGGTTCCATCGACGCATCGAATCGCGGGGAGACCGTTCACATTCTCGTCCGGCCACCAGCTGAGGGTGATCCACCCGCATGCCGGGATATGGTCGAGGAACGGGGTACCCATCGAGCAGATCCGCCCGTTGCTGTTCTGGCTACGGGAACGGCATGGATCGATGAAGGCCGTTGCGATCATGCTGGATACGCCCGAAGCGACGATCAGAGGCTATGCGTACAACACCAAGCGGAAGCGGGTCCCGCCGGCAACCGCGAGGAGGATCGTGACTCTCGTGCTGGCACACCGAAGGCACCCTCGTCCTCTCGACATTTGGGAGGAGCAACCTGGACTCCGTCCATTCGTCCACCTCCAACTCCGAAGAAGGCGAAGTTAGCGTTCAAACCGGCCAACATGCCGGGATTTGCGCGCCACCGGGAGCCCGCGCCTTCGCCGAGCTCCTGATCGACTGCGAGGAAGACCGGATGCTCCGGGCGGTGCTCGTCGGCATGCTGCGCGAAGGCGAGGGTGAATCAGGCGGCGTATGGCGAGCCGACGGCCCACGGAGACGCTCATTATGCTGCTCGGCACCGAGGAGAGGGTCCTGATGACAAGGGGATTTCGGATCGCGCACCTCGTGGTCGTCTCCGTCGTGCTGGCGGGGATCGTCGCACAGCCATTCCTGATCGGACTGTTCCTGTTCGGCGCCGTGCACAACGCGGACCTGCACACGATCGTGGGCTACACGCTATTCGAGTTCGGTGCCCCGCTGCTGCTTATCGCGGCGCTGCTGGCTCGCCTGCCGAGACGCGAGATGTTGCTTACGTTGCTGCTGATCGTCGATATCTTCGTCCAGATCGTGCTCGTCAATCTCCGAGACAGCGCCCCGGTGCTCGCCGCGCTCCATCCTCTCAACGCCTTCGCACTGCTCCTGGTCGCGGTCATGCTCGTCCGGGCAGACCGGGCGCTCCTACGACGGGGGGACGCGGAGCCTGTCCCCGCAACGGCGTCAAAGATGTAAGTCGTGGGAGCGAACCGGGGTGAGGGCACCGGGTAAGGGCCAACGTGCACCCGACTCCGCGCGCCGAGTTGCTCCACCTCCTGATGCTCCCCGACTTCGAGCGGGCCGACCGGGTCGGCGAGTTCTGGGGTTACCCGGAGAGTCACGCCTTCGCCGATCGCCGCCGTCCCAGCTGCTCGCGGCCGAGAACGACGACTCCGTCGTCACATCTTCGCCACATGGATCGCTGAACACCCCGTGGCGACTAACCGTATGGCCTATGACTGGCCCGAACGGGCCGAAGGGAAGGAGGCAGCCATGTCCAGGATCATCCAGCGAGGGCTCCTCGCCACGCTCCTGGTCGGTGTCCTCGCGATCCCAGGGGTTGCGAGCGCGGCAGCGAACCCCTCGGGGACCGGGCAGCCCTCGCAGTCCTGCCTGAGTGAGAGCGCCCCGGCCGAGCCCGGCGGTTCCGCCTCGGCGCCGGGATCGGCGTTCAATGAGAACGGTGGTATCGCCGGTGGCGTGTACGCGGGCAGCCCCGGTACGCCGTCCGCGGCGAACGGCAGCTCGACCGCGGTCTCTCAGTACGACGTGGCCTGCTACCAAGTGAGCCAGCACCAATAACGGCTCGACCAGAGCCAGTTCGTGGATAAGGCGGGAGGGCCGGGGTATCGCTCCCCGGCCCGTCCCCCGGGGCAGACCATCCCGCTTGCCGAGCGGGTCCGCCATGCGCCATACGATCGCCGCATGTCCCGGCGCGAACGCAACATCCTCGAACGGGCCGTCCGCGCCGTCACCGAACAGGCCGCTAAGGCCGATGCGCTCGTCGACGAGGCGATAGGTTGGACACGGCCGCTCCGATCCGCTGGTCGTCCACGCCAAGATGCTCCTGTTGGAACTGCTCAAGGTGAAGGCCGATCTCGAACGCGAACTCGAGGACTTCTCCCTCAACTGTTCGAAGTGCGGGCTCGACGTGCATTGGGTGAGCTGTCTCGGCGTCACCGCGGGCCACTAGGCGCACGAGGAGCCAGCACCACACGAGGACCCAGTGGTGTAGAGCCGAGCTCCTGATCGACTGCGAGGAGGACCGGGCGCTCCGGGCGGTGCTGGTCGGGACGCCGCGAGAGGGCGACCGGAACCCCTAGGGGCGGCGTTACATGGCCGCGACGGCCGAGGAGTCACTTCCAGTGCGGCCAGACGGTCCGCTCGGTCGCTGCCCTCGGCGGTCTTCCCCACTGGGCGCACGCGGAGCCCGCGCCGCACGGCGAGCCGGTGGTCTAGCCGAGGAACTCGAGATCGGGGCGGCCTATGTCTTCGATCCTCCTGCGCTTCCAGCGACGAACACGGAGATGAACGCGGTGGCGATCACACCCGCCAGCGGACTCGCCAGGGCAGCGATCGGAACCGCCGTGGGGTCGGTGCCCGTCTCGATCGACGGCGCGAAGATGCTCGCGACCGCGACCACGAACCAGATGCCGCCGATCGCGACCGTGAACCCCAGCCACAACGATCGGCTCGCGCCGGGGGAGCGCCGCCCGAACGCCATCAGCACCAATCCGGTTGCGAGGGTCGCGTAGAACCAGTCGAGGATCGCGGCGAGCGGTACCCGTTCCTGGTCGGTGCCGCTGACGAGATCCGGCGACCAGATGCTGGCAGCCGCAACCGCCAACCAGATGGACGCCACGGCGATCCCCGCGAACAGATAGCGCGACTCCCGCGCGGTCTCTCGAAGCTCCGGCGGAGCGGGGACGACCCCGAGCGCCTTCTCGGGTGATGTCTTCAACTCAACTCCCATGAAACTCACTCCTTTCGATCCATGCTGTCGCGCCGTCGGACTGAGAACTAGGGCCGGAAGGCCCCTGGCCTGCTCGGCCATTGGCCGCATCGAGTGCCCTGCCGCACCGCTCGTCGCGTTTTGAGCGCCTCCGCGGCAAATCGTTGCTATCGGGGGCCGACTTGAAAGGGTCGTGGCTTGAGAGGCGATCGTTGCGGACGGGCGACGATCTGTGCAGCCCCCTGCTCGGCCCAACGACGCGCGCGCTCAACCTCCCCTGTCGCGAGCGGCCCCATCGTGCCGGTCACGTAGAAGCTCTGCGCCTCCGCGACGACTCGGAACCCGAGACGACGGAGGCGTTTCTCTGCGCCTCGCGCGGCGGAACCAGGCACCCGCGGCTTGTCGATGCGAGTGTCGAAGGCTGCGGCGCCGACGCCGGATCGGGGAAGTTCGGCCGCCTCGAGCCACTCGCGAACACCCCCAGCCGGAGAAACGAGAGGCTCGTCCGCCTGCGCCGCCGCATCCTGGCGGGTCCTCGGACGGGTTAGCCCGAATGCGTGAGTCGGTCCTCCGACGACGACGAGCGACACATCGTCGGGCATACGGGTCGGCGCGAGGCTCACCTCGTTGAGGTCCGTCACGAACCGCGAGGAGAGACCTCGGCGACCGCCTCCGCGATCGTCCGCGTGTTACCGAACATCGATTCGAAGATCACGAGCGCCCGTTCCATCGTTCACTCCTTCCTGGCGCGACCGACCACTCGTCGGCCCCCAAAGCTCGCGCCTGCGAACAGGCGTTCCCACGCTCCCGCGAGTCACCGAACGCGGCATCGAGGAAGCCTCGTCACCCTCTCGCCACCATCACCCGTGGCTCGGGTCTGCTTGCTCGCGCGATCAAGTAGCACAGGATTCCCAGCACGAGCGCGATCGGACCCCAGCCGAACCGTTCCCACTCGCTGGACGAAGCGAAGTTCATGAGCGCTGCGAGCGGCAGTAAGCCAGCAAGCACCCAGGTCCCAACCCGCGCAACCCGCTCGCCGATGAGCGGCACCCGGTAACCGGCGCAGCGGAGGACAACGAGCGTCGCGAAGCCATAGACGATCGCGGCAAAGGCGCTCGTGATCCGCAGCGCCACCGGGAGGTCGGTGTGCGTCCCGCCATAAGCCGCTTCCCCTAAAGGCGCGCCAAGGGCCAGGGCGACCTGAAAAACCGCGAGCATGATGAACCCCACCGCGGCGACGACCGCAAGGTGCATTCGAGTCGACGCATGTGCAGTGACGTGAACCATAGAGGCCGCCATGATCTTGTCCTTTCCTCGTGCCACAGCTGAGTCTGCTCGGGCGGCCGAGGTAGACCATGGGTCTGACGACCCCGTTTCCACGGGACCCGTAGGGCCCGTCTGCACGGAGGAAGGATTGGGCGAACGCTCACCGCGGAGTTCGGTAAGGGCTGTGCGGGGAGTCGACGTCTCAGCGAGCGGTTTCCACCCCGTACCATGCTTCGCGCAGCTTGACCCGACGTCCCAATCGCAACGCGGCTCCTGCGTAGACGCGTCCCGCGATGCGCAGCATCGCGACGATCGTCCCCACCATGAGCACCACCGATACCGCGATCTGCCACGCTGGAACGCCTCCATACGCGACCCGAGCCAGCATCACCATCGGTGCCGTCGGTGGGAGGAACGAGCCGATCAACGCCGTGGTGGATTCCGGCGAGCGCGCCGCGTCCATCGCGAAGAAGTACGCGACGAGGAGCACACCCGAGATCGGCAGGGTCATGCTCTGAGCCTCCTCCTGCCGGGAAACGAGTGATCCGGCCGCGCCGTACAAGACGGCGTAGAACCCGTATCCGAGGACGAACCAGAGGACGAGCCAAGCAACCGTCGATGCGGTCGTGGGCGGAACATCGGCGCTGTCGGAGACGGCAAGGGCGCCGAGCGCGGCGACGGCCACGACCCCTACCTGCGCGAGTCCAACCAATCCGATACCGGCGATCTTGCCGGAAAGCAGATCGGTCGGCCGGACCCGCGAGAGCAGCACCTCGATGACGCGGCTGGACTTCTCCTCGATCACGCCGACGAGGAGGAACCCCCCGTAGAAGCTGATCGCGAGAAGGAGCAGCGAGAGACCGATCATCGCGACGTCGAGGCGGGCCGACCGCTCGGCCGTCGCCGCCTCGAGGCTGCTCGACGTGAGTTCTGACGGTTCCAGAGAGCGCAGCTGGTTGGGTGTCAGATCGAGCGCGCCGATCGCACGCTGACGCTCAGCTGCCTGGACGGAGGTCGTGAGCACCGCGAGGAGCTGTTCGTCTGCCTCTCCTTTCCACACCACGGCGCGTTGGTCGACGAGTACGACGTTCACATCTCCCGCTCGAAGAGCTGCGTCCGCATCCCCGCGGTCCGCGGCTCGCTGCGTGCTCACTTCCAGTCCTAGCTGGTCTCCGACAGTGGCCATCAGTGTCGACAGCGCCGGTGATGTCCGACCCACGACGGCGACCGTCCGCGACGGCTTCGCGTCCCCGCCCAGGAGCTGCGGAGCCATGATGATCGCGACCACGATCGCGCCAGCGATCAGCGTCGACAGGCGAAACGCATTCGACCGTATCCGCTGGTTCCATTCCCTGCGAACGACCAACCACACACCTCGAACGCCGGTCATGCCTCTCGCCTCCCTGAAACCGCTTCGAGGAAGAGGTCCGTGAGCGAGGGCGGCTCGAAGTTGAACCGTGTCACTTCGCCGGCCGAGCGAGCATCCGCCAGGATCGCTTCCAGATCGACGGCTGCGTCCACGAGCAAGCGGACGCGGCCGTCCCGCTGCCTGATCGTGTTGGCGAGGTCGGGCATCCATGGGCTGTCGTTCACCGCGATCTCCAGTGAGCGGAGGGGCGACGCTGCCTTCAACTCTTCGACGACGCCGGAGAGGACGATGCGGCCGCGATCGATGATGACGACGTCCTGGCAGACGTCCTCTACGAGATCGAGCTGATGGCTCGAGAACAGGACGGCGGCGCCACTCGCTGCTGTCTTCCCAAGCAACTCAGAAAGCGCCTTCACGCCAAGTGGATCCAAGCCGCTGAATGGCTCATCCAGCACGGCAAGCCCCGGATCGTGAACTAACGCCGCGGCGAGTTGAACCCTCTGCTGGTTGCCGTGGGACAGCTCTTCCAGTCGGGCTTCAGCGCGGTCGACGAGACCCAACCGATCGAGCCATCGGGCGACCGCATCCCTGCCGTCTGTTCCATGAAGGCCAGACAGCTGGGCGAAGTACTCGAGCTGCTCGCCGACCTTCATCTTGGGGTAGAGGCCGCGCTCCTCGGGCATGTAGCCGAAGTGGGCGCGCTGCTTCGGACCGACCACTTGCCCGTGCCACAGGATTTCTCCGCCATCCGGGGCCACGAGTCCGAAGACCGCGCGCATCGTCGTCGTCTTCCCGGCCCCGTTCGGACCGAGGAACCCCACGATGCGGCCCGGAACGACGGTGAACGACGCATCGTCCAGAGCGAGAACGTCTCCGTACCGCTTGGTCAATCCGTGTATCTGCAGCATCGGTGCCGCCTCCCGTCGACCACTCCGGTCCGATCCCGGAGGGCAGGCAGATCCCGCTCTCCTTGCGTCGCCTCAAGCCTTAGCGTCGTCGACCAGGTCCGAGGCTCTCAAGGTCGAACGGCCCCACGGTGCTAGGTCCTACGGATGTGGGGCCGTTCTGCCCGCTCGGACGTACGCGCGTGCTGCTAGTCCTTGCTCAGAGGCAAATCGAAAAGGGGATCACGATGATCACCGCACCCAAGATTCGACAGCAGAACGCCTTCACCTCGATCACCGGCAAGTACCTGAGCATCATGAGCTACCGGCGTGACGGCACGGGCGTCGCGACGCCCGTGTGGTTCGTCGCCGACGGCGAGCGGTTGCTCGTCGAGACCGACGCGGAGTCGTACAAGGTGAAACGGATCCGCCGCAACCCTCATGTTTCGGTCGCGATGTGCTCGGCTCGAGGGAAGACGATGAGCGACCCGGTCGAGGCGAACGCCGGGATCCTTCCATGGGACGTCGAGCGGATCGAGCCGATGTTCGAAGACAAGTACCGGAAAGACCTCGTGTTCCTCCGTCCGCTGCGGGCGGTCCAGAAGGCGCTGCACATCGGACGCAGGCAGGACGAACCCATTCTGCTCGAGATCACGCCGAACGCGGAGACGTGATCGGGCATGGTTACGGGGGGGAGAAGACGCCTACTCAGGGTGGCTGTCGACATCTCTCGTCGAATGGGAGAGGAGTTAGGAGACGGATACGAAAGTTCGTCACAACGGGTCGTCCGAAGCGGTGATTGGGTGGCCGAAGGAAAGACGTCGGAGGGCGCGGAACATCTATGAGGTGGTCGCGGGTGCCCTCCTGAGCGTCACAGGTCTCGGTGTCTTCCTCGCGATCATCACGAACGAAGCGTTGTATCCGGCCGCTCGGCACTACAGCACGTTCGCCAACACGATCAGCGACCAGGCGGGACCGAGCCTCCGAACAGCTACATGGTGCGGCCGAACAGGTTGATGTTCATCATCACGATGGCCGTCGCGGGCGTCCTGGTCTTGACCGCCACGTACCTCTTGTGGCGCGTCATCGAGCGGCGCCGCTTCCTCGTCGCGCTCGGCATCTTCGGTATCGGCATCGTCGGGATCGCCATGTTTCCGGGGAACGTCGCGACCATCCACCCGCTGTTCTCGCTCCCGTGCTTCCTCGGTGGCTCGGTCGCGGCCATCATGTCGCGGAAGATCATGGACGTGCCGATGCGTTATTTCGGCGTGGTGCTGGGCTCGATCGCCCTGATCGGGACGGTGTTCGGCCTGGAGTCGTTGGCGAACTGGGGACCCCAAGCGACGATCGGCATCGACGGGGTAGAGCGATGGATCGCCTACCCGATCCTGCTGTGGCTCGTCCTGCTCGGCGCTCTCTTCATGACGAGGGGCGCCCAGCCAGCCCACCAGTGAAGCGAGGGCTAAGGGGTGGTATCAACCAAACGGTGCCACCCCGAGTCGCCAACCATCATCGGACCCCAGGAGGCTCGCCGCGCAGTGCCGTTCTCGTTTGCCACGTTGCCCGGCTCTGCCGGGTTACGCCTGGATAGCCTCGTCGTTCGGGCGAAGGTCGCCAGGATTTGTCGAGCCGACGACC
>CAWGKU010000009.1:0-167038 GCA_963823255.1 uncultured Actinomycetes bacterium | reverse complement strand
GTTCCATCAGGTCTCGCCGCCGGCGTGCTCGGGGGCGGAGGGCAGGCTCCGTGTGGACCGGTCGGCGCGCCCTGTTCGGGGCGGGGCTCGCCCGACGGGCCCGCTGGCGGTGCGGTCTACAACCCCCGGACGGGCCGGTGGCGCAATCTGTCTCGTGGACCGCTCGGACCGCGCGAGGGTTACGCGTCCGCGTGGACCGGCTCCGAGCTCGTCATCATCGGCGGCACGCTGGGCGACGGGCTGGCTCGGCCGATCGCCGCTGGCGTGAACCCAAGCACCGATCGATGGCACCGGTTGGTGGGGTTCGAGTATCTGGACGGCCTGCGACCGAGCGGCGCGATCTGGTCGGGGGACCGGCTCTTCGTGGGCGGGCTCGCGTACGACTGCTCGCAGCCCGGTCCCTGCACGATCCGACCGATCTTCCTCTCCTACGACCTCGCGACCGACCTGGTCGAGGAGATCGACCTCGCGCCCGCGCTCGCGACATCGTTCACCCCGGTCGGATGGACCGGGACCGAGGTCTTCGGCTCGGGCGACGATCGGACGAGCGTCCTGTTGTACGACCCGGCGACCGATCGGTGGCGGAGCGGAGGCCCGGCGCCGTGCGACGCCGGAGAGCGGCAGGTTGCGTTCCTGGGAGACCGATACGTTGCGGCCTGCGGTCGCGACGCCCTCCAGATCTACTCGCTCGCGTCCGACACGTGGGAGATCGTGCAGGCCGGCCGCTCGCCACTCAACTCGCGGGAGGGAAGTGCGATCGCCTGGACGGGCTCGGATCTGATCGTCTGGAGCGGGGTCGCTCCGCGCACCGGGAACCCCACGCCGAACGGTGGGAAGAGGATCACGCTGATCGCCTGAATCTGACACAACCGACGTGAGGGACGACGACGCCGGACGGATCGATGGTCCCTTGCTTCACCCGGATCGATTCGGCTGAAGGACCCCAGTCGACGGGCGCTCAATCCGGAAGGAGCGTGGGTCGACGCTCGTCCGGACTGACGCGCACACGGCGGCCGACCCGCGCGACGGCGCGAACGACATCTTCTCGGGCCAGATCCCCACGGGTCGCCCCTGTCCATCGACGACCGGCAGTCGGTCCACCTCTCTGTCGTCCATCATGATGACGGCTTCCACGAGAGGCTCTTCCGGAGTGACCACGCAGACCCTCTCGCTCATGACATCGCGGACGCACCACTCGGGTCGGTTGCGGAGAAGGCGGAGGAATGGGCCCGTCGCCTGGGCACGCGGAGCAAGAGCGACCAGATCGGACACCGTGGCGATACCGACCAGTCGACCGGCCTCAACGACCGGAGCGCCACCGACCCCGTGATTCCGCAGCATCGCAACCGCGTCGGACGTCCGCATGTCTGGTCGTAGGGTCACGACTGCCACCGTCATCGACTCTGCGACGGTGCCCAGAGACTCCGGCAACCCTTCGTCTTCGGGTTGACCTGTCGTATCGCTCATCGTCTCTCCTCCGATCTCAACGATGCCACGATGGACGCCGGACTCGAGGGTCGAACGACCCGTGTCGACCGGGCTCATCGGACCCGCCGGAGATGGGGCATGCTGAGACCCTGTCACGACGCGTCGGCCGTGTCAGTCCTGCGCCGAGGCACCACCAGAACCGGTGTGTGGGAGTGATGAACGAGGTGATGGCTGAAGCTTCCGAGGACCAGCTCGGCGAATCCCCTCGGCCGCGTCTCCCGACGACGATCACGTCCGCCTCTTCGGAACCCGCGAACTCGATCAGCGCCTTCGGCCCGCCGGCGATCAGCTCCCCCCGGTACCGGACATCCGCATCGGCCAGCGGCCGGCACCACCGCTGGTCGAGCAACTCGCGTGTGTGCTCGCGCCATTCCTTCAATGCGACGTCCCACGACTCGGTTGGGATCGTCCCTGTGACGAGAGGGAACCCATCCAGGAAAGCCGGACTCTCGATCGCGTGCGCGGCCACGACCTCGGCGCCCGTCGCTCGCGCCAGGCGCGCCGACCACGCCACGGCCCGCGCGGCGCCGTCAGACCGTCCACACCGACGACGATCCGTCGGATCGGGTCGGGCTGGCCACCGTTCATGGTTCGCTCATCTCGGCCGTCTCCGGTTCGGCCACGAGCGGAACAAAGGCGGCGTGTTCGCCACGGAAGAGATCGCGCGTCTGGACCCGAACGGACTCTCCGGGTGCCGCGGCGAACACGACCGTGTCGCGTTCGAGCACGCAGGGATCGACGAGCGTCTCGGCATCCAGCAGCCACCCGAGCGCGGGGGCGCCGCCCAGCTCGATCGATGGGTACTCGCTCTGGAGCTCGTCCTCCGTCGCGAGATACGCCGAGCGATCGGCGAGCGCTTCCCTGACCAGGTGCATGTCGAGACGCCGAGAAGCCGGGATGACGGCGACGGCGCGCCCGCTCCGGGTCGCGATCACGATCGCCTTCAAGACGTGATCGGCGTCCAGGTGGACGGCGCGGGCCTCCTCGAGCGAGGACACCGAGGGATCGTGGTGGATCACCTCGTAGGGCACGTCGCGTGCTTCGAGGTATTCGGTCACGAGTGACATGAGGCACCTCCCGGTCACCCTGACGATACGTGGCCGGTCTTCGGCAACGGAGGGCCGAACGTCCTCACGGTTCCGGGCCCCGTGGATCGCGACGACACCTTCTACCGACGCGTCTGGATACCGGCCGTCCGCGCGGCTGGCCTTGAACCTTCTCACCGCACGGTTTGAGGCCGACGGCCGTCGCGCTGGCTATCGAAGCCGGCGCTCACCCCAAGCAAATCTCAGGAGCTCTGCCGACACCGCTCAATCACGACGACCCTCAACGAGTATGGGGGCCTGTTCGAGAGCCTCCACGACGAGCTCGCCGATCGGCTCGAGGAGGCCATTCAGGCTGACGCGCGCGGGACAGATGCGGGACCAGGTCGGAACCAACGTCGTCGAGTTACACACGTGAGGTCTCGGATAGGACCACTGAGCAGCAGTTTCGTTCAGTGGGGCGGGCAGGATTCGAACCCGCGACACGAGGGTTAAAAGCCCCCTGCTCTGACCAGGCTGAGCTACCGCCCCGACGCGCCGAAGTCTACGGGCTGCGGAAACGCCGGTAGCGGTTCGTGATCGGGAGCCGCCGGTCTCGCCCGAACGCCTTCGGCGTGATCTTGATCCCGGGTGCCGCCTGCCGGCGCTTGTACTCGGCCCGGTCGATCATCTCGACCACGCGATCGACCAGCTTCGGGTCCAGACCGCGTTCGGCGATGATGTCCTCGGGCGAGCGATCGTCCTCGACGTAGGCCTCGATGATCGGGTCGAGCACCTCGTAGGGCGGGAGCGTATCGGTGTCCTTCTGGTCGGGGCGCAGCTCGGCCGACGGAGGCTTGTCGAGGATCCGCTGCGGGATCGGCGGCATCCCGGCGGCCCCGGCCGCGTTCCGCCACCTCGCGAGCTCGTAGACGAGGGTCTTCGGGACATCCTTGATCGGGGCGAACCCGCCCGCCATATCGCCGTACAGCGTCGCGTAACCGACCGCGTACTCGCTCTTGTTCCCGGTGGCGAGCACCAGCGAGCCGAAGCGGTTCGAGATCGCCATCAGCAGGGTGCCGCGGATCCGCGCCTGGAGGTTCTCCTCGGCGACCCCCGCCTCCCCATCGCCGAACGGCCCGCGCAGCGTGTCCAGGTCGGCGGCGAGGACGTTCCCGATCTCGAGCTCATCGAGCCGGATCCCGAGGCCGGTGGCCATCTTCTGGGCGTCCTCGAGGCTCTCCGGCGAGGAGACATGGGACGGCATCGCGAGCGCGCGGACCGCTCCCGCGCCGAGCGCGTCGCTCGCGAGCACGGCGACGAGCGCAGAGTCGATCCCGCCCGACAGCCCGAGCACGACCTCCTCGAACCCGTTCTTGCGGACGTAGTCCCGCAGCCCGAGGACGAGGCCGTGGTACACCTGCTCGAGGTCCTCGGGCCACGGCGGGCGCTCCTGGGCGCTCGAGATCTCGCCGTCGATGTCGACGACCAGGAAGTCCTCCTCGAACATCGCGGCGTGGTGCGCGAGCGAGCCGTCCGGCCGAACGACCACGCTCCCGCCGTCGAACACCAGCTCGTCCTGGCCGCCCACCGCGTTCACGTACACGATCCAGGCGCCGGTTTCGAGCGCGCGTTCCCTGCAGATCTCGACGCGCTCGTCGGCCTTGCCGCGGTGGAACGGCGATCCGTTGATGTTGAGGATGACCGGCGTTTCCCGCCGGGCGTACTCGTCGAACGGCGGGCCGGGCATCCACGCGTCCTCGCACACCGACAGCCCGAGCTCGGCGTCGCCGAGCCGGATCGGGCAGGCGGCCTCGCCCGGCGTGAACGTCCGGGCCTCGTCGAACACCCCGTAGTTCGGGAGCTTGATCTTGTGGTACCGCGCGATCACCTCGCCGTTGCCCAAGACCGCGGCCGCGTTGTGGATGCCGCGCTCGGTCCGGTCGACGAACCCGACCACGATCGTGGCCCCGCCCGCCGTGTTCGCGGCGAGCGCGTCCAGGGCGGTCAGGTTGTCGTCGACGAACGAGGCGCGAAGGACGAGGTCCTCCGGCGGGTACCCGGTGATCGCGAGCTCGGGGAACACCACGACGTCGGCGTCGGCCTCCGAAGCCCGGGACGCCCACGCCGTCAGGAGATCGACGTTGCCGGGGAGGTCGCCGACGGTCGTGTCGACCTGTCCGAGCGCGATCCTCACGAGCGTCAGCCTAGACGGCGGCGGGCAGAGCTACTCGATCCCGCCGATGTCGAGGTTGTAGGCCTCCCAGACGAGATCGGATCCGAGCTGGCGGTGGCGCACGATCTGTCCGAGGAGCCGCTGCAGGTCGTCCCTCGCCTCGTCCGAGCGGCCACGCCGGGCCGATCTCGGTGGCTCTGGAGCTTGGTGACGAGGGCCTGCGTGCGTTCGCGCAGCACGGGGTGCTCCTCGCGGAGCCGGTCCATCTTCGTGGCCAGGTGCGGCGCCTTGGCCGAGATCTCGTCGTACAGCCCCTCGGTCCGCTCCGTGATCTCGATGTGCTCGTCGATCGCGTGCGCGAGCCCCTCGAGGCGGAGCAGAACCCCCTTGGCCCAGTCGGGCTCGCGTCCCACGGCGGGCCGTGAGATCGCCTGCTCGACGTCGACGAGCGCCTCGCGCAGGTCGGCACGCCGGCGGGCGGTCTCCGCCAGGGTGGGGCTGACGCTCGTCCTCGGGTTCGCATCTCCCGCAGCCCTTAGGCCGCAGTCGCCTCGGTGGGCAAGCGGGCCCGTCCCGCCTCGCTGGGGCCAGGGCGTACACTCGCCGTCCCGGCCGGAGGAGGGACCGTTGGTGGCGCAGGCGCCGAAACAGAGCGCGGAGATCCTGAGGCCGTACGCCCCCCGGCTGCTGATCCGCTGGCTCGCCGAGCAGCCGGACCGTCCTTCCGAACCCTCGAGGGCTCGATGGTCTTCGTGGACATCTCCGGGTTCACGAAGATGTCCGAGCGCCTGGCCCGCCACGGCAAGGTGGGCGCCGAGGAGGTCACCGAGGTCCTCGGCGCCGTCTTCGCCAAGCTGCTCGCCGTCGCCTACGGCGAGGACGGCAGCCTGCTGAAGTTCGGGGGCGACGCGCTGTTGCTTGGTTCTCCGGGACCGGGCATGCCGACGCGGGCCGCCACCGCCGCCCACGGGATGCGGGCAACGCTCCGCAGCGTCGGACGCCTCGACACCACCGCCGGCAAGGTCCTCCTGCGGATGTCGGTGGGCGTCAACACCGGCGACCTTCCACTTCTTCCTCGTGGGGGAGTCGCACCGGGAGCTCATCGTCACCGGTCCCGGCGGCGAGCCGCACCGTTGACATGGAGTCGACGGCGACCGCGGGCGAGATCCTCGTGAGCCGGGACACGGCCGCCGACGCTGCCGGCCAAGGTGCTCGGCCAGCCGAAGGGGGAGGGCATCCTCCTCCGGAGCGGGCCGTCGACCCTGTCGTTCGACCGCGACGACGTCGAGGTCCCGATCGCCTCGATCGACGTCGCGCAGGGCGTCCCGCTCGCGCTCCGCGAGCACCTGCTCTCGGGCGCGACCGAACCCGAGCACCGGACCGCGACGGTCGCGTTCGTGCACTTCGACGGCGTCGACGACATGATCGACGACCGGGGGCGCCGACGTCGGTCGCCAAGGGCCTGCACGAGCTGATGTCGGTGCGTCCAGCGCGCCGCGCGAGGAGCAACGGCGTCACGTTCCTCGGGACGGACATCGATCACGACGGCGGCAAGGTCATCCTGGTCGCGGGCGCGCCGCACGCCCGGGTGACGACGAGGGCCGGATGCTGCTCACGCTCCGCTCGATCATCGAGGCCGAAACGGCGATCCCGGTCCGGATCGGGGTGAACAAGGGCCCCGTCTTCGCCGGCGACATCGGCCCGGCGTACCGGCGCACGTACACCGTGATGGGCGACGCCGTGAACCTGGCCGCCCGGGTGATGTCGATGGCGGTGCCCGGGTCAGATCCTCGCGACGGGGCCGGTCCTGGACGCGTCCTCGGTCGCGTTCAACGCCGTGGCGCTCCAGCCGTTCATGGTCAAGGGCAAGAAGGACCCGGTCCACGCGTTCATGGTCGGGCACTCCACCGGGCAGCAAGTCCGGAGACCGCGTCGCGGATTCCCACTCGTCGGCCGCGACGCGCGAGATGGACGCGTTCCGCCGGGCGCTGCTCGAGCTCCGCGACAGACAAGGGCTCCGTGCTCGAGCTCGTGGCGAACGCCGGCATGGGCAAGACGCAGGCTGCTGAGCGAGTTCCGGGCCGAGGCGCCCGACCTGCCCGCAGCTCGTGACTCAACTGCGAGCTGTACGAGTCCTCGGTGTCCTATCTGCCGATCCGTCGCCTCCTGCGACTGCTGCTTGGGGCGGTCGTCCGGTGACGATCCAGGCGCGATCGCGAAGCGGTTGGAGACGACGTTCGCGCCCGCGCGCCGCATCTGCTGCCATGGCTCCCGCTGTTCGCGATCGTCGCCGACGTCGAGGTCCCGACGCACGCCGGAGGTCGAGGACCTCGGGGAGGAGTTCCGCAAGACCCGAGCTCGAGGAAGTTACTGACCGAGTATCTAGCTCGCGGTGATCAGCGCTCCGACCCTGGTCGTGATCGAGGACGCGCATTGGATGGACGGCGGTTCGGCCGATCTTCTGCGGATGATCGCCGAGCGGATCAGCGACGTTCCGTGGCTCATCTGCGTGAGCCGGCGCGACGAAGAGACCGGTTTCGTGGCGCCCGTGGCGGCGCGCTGCACGTCGCTGCATCTCACGCCTCTGTCAGAGAGCTCACTCAGCCACCTGATCGACATCGCCACCGATGACTCCCCATTCCCCCCGCACGAGGTCGTGGAGCTGAGCGATCGGTCCGGGGGGAACCCCCTGTTCCTGCAGGAGCTGGTGCATGCGGCGCGGAAGGCGGGCTCCGTCGAGGGCCTGCCGGACTCCATCGAGGGGATGATGACGGCCGAGATCGACCGGCTCGCCAGCGCCGACCGGCGGGTCATCCGCTACGCCTCGGTCCTGGGCGTGAGCTTCGACGCAACGCTCCTCGGATCGCTGTGGGACGACGAGGACTCCTCGTTCGACTCGTCGGTGTGGCGGCGACTGTCGGAGGTCATCGTCGATGAGGGCGATGGGCGCTACCGGTTCCGGCATGCGCTGATGCGGGACGCCGTGTACGAGGGGCTCCCGTTCCGGCGTCGTCGCGAGCTCCATGCGCGTGTGGGCGCCGCGATCCTAGCCTCGTCGGCCGGCGACGCGGCCGAGCATGCCGAGCTCCTGTCGCTCCACTTCTTCTATGCCCTGCGGTTCGAGGATGCGTGGCGGTTCTCATGTCAGGCGGGGAAGCGGGCGTCAGAGCTCTACGCCAACGTGGCTGCGCGGGACTTCTACCTGCGAGCGCTCGAGGCTGCCGACCGGCTGCCGGAGCTCGACCCCCGCCGATCATGCGGCAGTCAGCGAGGCGTTGGCCGACGTTCTGATGCGCCTGGGCGAATACCGGGCGGCCGAGGCCGCCTTCCGCAACGCACGCCGCCGACTGACGACGGACCGTGTAGCGCAGGCGCGGCTGCTGATGAAGGAGGCGCTCGTCCTGGACGTCGAGGGAAGGTACCAACAGGCGCTGCGGACCCTGACACGCGGCACCAACCTGCTCGCCGACGAGCGGGATGGTTCTGCGGCCGGACTCCGGGCACAGCTGGCCGCGCACTACGCCGGGATCCGCTGGGCACAGTTGCTGTACGCGGACGCGATCCGGTGGTGCCGCCGGGCCCTCGCGGAAGGTGAGGCCGCCGGTGAGCTGGACGCGACCGCTCATGCGCTGTACGTCCTGGATGTCGCAGAGCACGCCCTCGGGGTTTCCACCGGCGAGGCAGCCTCGGAGCGAGCGCTCGCTCTCTACGAGCGGCTCGGCAATCTTGCGAAGCAGGGCGACGTCACGAACAACCTCGGGTATTACGCGTACTTCCGCGGGGATTGGAACGAGGCACTCGATCGGTATCGGCAGGCGCAAGAGCTGTTCGTGCGGATCGGGAATCGGGTCGATGCGGCGTTCGAAGACATGAACATCGGTGAGGTGCTCGTCTTCCAGGGTCGCCTCGACGAGGCGGAGCGGCAGCTTAGCGATGCCCTGCGCGTCTTTAGGGCCTCCAAGGTTCGGCCTCAGGAGGTGTTCGTTCTCTCGCTCCTGGGGGCGGCAGCCGCGCGGGCTGACCGGTTCGACGAGGCGGAGGGCATGTTCGAGGAGGCCGAGGCGTTGTTAAAGCACGTGGGGGACGAGCACGCGGCCGACGTCATCAGTCTGCGAGCGGAGTCGCTGATCCTGCAAGGACGGCCCGACGACGCCCTGCCGCTGATCGACGGTCTCGTGCGGACGCTGCCTGGATCGCACGCATTCATCCCGCTCGTGCTTAGGATGCGCGGCTACGCGCTCGCGCAACGGGGCGATCCGGCCGCCGCGGAGGCGAGCGTTCGCGAAAGCCTTGCGGCCGCGCGCGAACTCGGGGCCGAGCACGAGGTCGCGTTCGCCGTGGACGCGCTGCTCCGCATGGCCTTAACGGATGGGCGGCCGGCGGAGGAGATGCGGCACGAGCGCGACGAACTGGTCGACCGTCTGGGCATCGTCGCCACGCCCGAGGTGCCGCTCCCGGCGAAGGTGTGATGCGTCGAAGCCGCCGGGCTCGCGCCCGGCGGCTCCGACGATCGGGTCAGTGCTTCGCCCCGGGGTCGGTCGAGTCCATCCACAGGGTCGAGTGGATGATCGCCGTGCGAAGCGCCGATAACCTCGAAGGATTGCTCGATGCACGGCACGCCTTGCGAGTCCTGGTTGAACCCGTTATCGATCGTGTTGCACAGGGGCACCGTAACCGCCGGATCGGGCGGGGACTTGCAGAAGGGGAACGGGCGCCTGGATCGGGAACTGGCTCTCGTCGGTGAAGAGGACCTGGATCACGCCCGAGCCGGTCGGCGGATTGATCGTCACGGTGCCCGCGATCGGGTTCTGCACGCCGGAGCACTGCAGTTGGTTCGTCTCGATGATGAGCTCGGTCCCCGCCGGAGCGGTCACGGTAGAGGTGCCGTTGGGGAACGTCGCAGTACACGCGGGCTCATCCTGCCCACCGCAGGCGGTGTTGGTGTTCGTGATGGCGAACGTCGCGCTATCGCCCGAGGCGGCGCCAGACACCGCGTGCAGCACGTAGCCGGAGCTCGTCGTGTCGATCTTCAGGTCCGGGAACGAGGCGAACCCGCCTGATGTTGTCTTGGTGAGCGTTCCCGCCAAGGGGACTCGGTGGTCCGGTCGGATCTACACCGATGCTCATCGCTACGTTCGTGCCGTCGACCACATGATTCCCGTTAGCGTCTTTCACCTCGACCGTGACCGCGCCTGTAGGTGTCGCCGGGCAACCAGGGTTGTTGATGCAGTCGTTGACCAGGGTGTTTGTCGGCTGCGACGTGAATGTCACGCTCGCAGGCGGGCCGGGCCCGCACAACACCGATGTCGTCACGTTCGTTGAAGTCGGAGCGAACGGATCGCCGTTCAGCGAGCCACCGTTCGTGACCTTGACCAGGGTCGGGTTGCCTTGGGCATCCAAGATCCAGTTGTAGGGGGACTGCGTGCACGACGCCGGCGTCACCGTGAACGTCACCTTCACGAACTGGCCCTTGTTGACCGCATCGAGCGACTTGACGGAGATCCTCGAGTCCGAAACCTCAACCGTCGCGGAAAGGTTCGGGTTGCTCGAGCCCGCCAGCGTGTCCGAAACTGTTGGAGGGAGGGTGATTGCCCCGCTGATTGGGAAGGGCACGGTCACAAAGAAGGAGCTGGGGTTCGAGTTGGTGCCCGGCGGCGTCACGTTCGTCATCGTTACGACAACTTGGGTGGGTGTACCCACGGTCATCGTGGCTGGGGAGACGGCCAGCGAATATTTCTTCGCTGGCGCGGCGCTTACGATGCTGGCCACCGAGGTGATGGCGACCAATACCATCGCGGCCGACATCGCCAAGAGCATGCGCCGCTTCCACCCGATCCTTGCAGCCATGTGGAACTCCTTCCCGAGCGCTTTCCCCTGAAGGGCGGCATCCGGCCGCCCCGGGGTGGGGTGAATGTCCGACAAGAAGGTAGGGCGCCAGCCCTACAACGTCAAATGGCGGACCGGCCGAAAGGCCTAGGTCGAACGGCCTAGCGAGGCCGCGAGAGGGTTATCCTAGAGGATGGGGAGGTAGCGCTCGATCTCGTACGGGGTGACGTAGCGACTTGTAGGAGTCCCACTCCTCGCGCTTGTTGCGGATCAGGAACTCGCACCACGTGGTCCCCGAGCGCCTCGCGCAGGACCTTGGACCCGTTCGCGAGCTCGATCGCCTCGTGGAGGTCCGCGGGCAGCGAGCGGATCCCGGCGGTGAGCCGCTCGTCCTCGGTCATCTCGTAGATGTTGTTCGACGCCTCCGGCGGCAGCTCGAGCTCCTGCTCGATGCCGGCGAGCCCCGCGCCCAGCATCGACGCGAACGCGAGGTACGGGTTGCACGCGGGGTCGGGCGAGCGGTACTCGATCCGGGTCGCCGCCTCGTTGCCCGGCTTGTACTGCGGCACGCGGACCAGCGCCGAACGGTTCCGCCGCGCCCAGCACACGTAGACCGGCGCCTCGTAGCCGGGGACGAGTCGCTTGTACGAGTTCACCCACTGGTTGGTGACGAGCGTGATCTCGCGCGCCGCCTGCAGGATCCCGGCGATGTAGTGCTTGCCGAGCGTCGAGAGGTGGTACTCGTCGCCCTCGCCGAAGAACGCGTTCCGATCGCCGGTGAACAGCGACTGGTGGGTGTGCATCCCGCTGCCGTTCACGCCCTGCACGGGCTTGGGCATGAACGTGGCGTAGATCCCGAACTCCTGCGCCACCTCCTTGACCGTCAGGCGGTACGTCATCACGTTGTCGGCCATCGTGAGCGCGTCGGTGTAGCGCAGGTCGATCTCGTGCTGGCTGGGCGCGACCTCGTGGTGGACGTACTCGACGGGGATCCCCATCGACTCGAGGTAGGCGACCGTGCGCTTGCGCCAGTCCGTCGCGAGGTCCAGCGGCGTCTCGTCGAAGTAGCCGCCCTGGTCGAGGAACTCCGGCTCGCTCTCGCTCTTGAAATAGAAGTACTCGAGCTCGGGCCCGACGTAGAACGTGTAGCCGAGATCGGCCGCGCGTTTCAGCTGCTTCTTCAGCACGAAGCGCGGGTCGCCCTCGAACGGCGAGCCGTCGGGGTTCAGCACGTCGCAGAACATCCGGGCGACCTCCGCCTCGGTCTTCCACGGGATCAGCTGGAACGTCGACGGGTCGGGGACGGCGACCATGTCCGACTCCTGGATCCGGCTGAACCCGTCGATCGACGAGCCGTCGAACCCCATCCCCTCGGCGAACGCGCCCTCGAGCTCCTGCGACGTGATCGTGAAGGCCTTCAGGAACCCCAGGACGTCGGTGAACCACAGCCGGATGAAGCGGATCCCGCGCTCCTCGATCGTGCGCAGGACGTACTCGACCTCGTCGGAATGCGCCATGCGCGGAGGGTAGCCGAGGCTCCCCCGGCCACCGTTACGGCGCGGTTAATTCGGCGTCGCGGGCGCTCGCGTGCGGTCGGCGGGCTACCGTGGCGGGGTGTTGGACCTCTCGTCGCCGGCGCTCGAACGGTCCCTGGCGGCCGCGCCCGACCCGGGTCTGGCCCGCGTGTCGCTCGCCCGCGTCGCCGAGCACCCGGACGCGCTCGCGAGCTTCGCACGGCCGGAGACGCTCGCCGTCGCCGTCCGCCTGCTGGGGTTCTCGACGGCCGCCACCGATCTCCTGGTCGCCCACCCGGAGGAGGCGTCCGCGTTCGCGGACGTCACCGCGCGGTCGCGACCGGCGCTCGACGCCGAACTCGCGGAGGACGTCGAAGGGCTCGGCCTGTCCGACGGGCTGCGCAGGTTCCGCCGCCGGGCGATGCTGCGGGTCGCGGCGCGGGACCTCTCGTCGGCGCCGTACGAGGAGGTCGTGGCCGAGATCACCGCGGTGGCGGAGGCGTGTCTCGCTGCGGCGACGGACGCGATCGCCGGCGAGGGCCTCGCGGTCGTCGCGCTCGGGAAGCTGGGTGGGGCCGAGCTGAACTACGCCTCGGACGTCGACGTCGTGTTCGTCCACGAGGGGAGCGGTCCCGAACGGCAGGGGGCCGCCGAGCGTGCGAGCGCGGCCCTGATCCGCGCGCTCGCCGACCCGACCGCCGAGGGGATCGCGCTCCGCGTCGACACGACGCTCCGTCCGGGCGGCGCGCGAGGCGCGCTGTCGTGGTCGCTCGACGCGATGCGCGGGTATTACCAGACGCAGGCAGCGACCTGGGAGCGCCAGGCGCTGATCAAGGCCAGGCCCGTCGCGGGCGAACCCGGGCTCGGGAGCGCGTTCGTGGAGACGGTGGCCCCGTTCGTGTTCCCCGAGGTGCTCCCCGAGTCGACGATCGACGAGGTCCGACGCGTCAAGGTCCGCCTCGAGGAGTACGTCCGCGCCGCCGGCAAGGCCGACGTCGAGGTCAAGCGCGGCCGAGGAGGCATCCGCGACGTCGAGTTCGCGGTGCAGCTGCTGCAGATCGTCCACGGCCGGCGGGACGAACGGCTCCGCGAGCCGAACACGCTGCGCGCGCTCGAGGTCCTCGCGGACGAGGGGTACGTGGGTCGCGAAGACGCGGCCGCGTTCGGCCACGCGTACCGGTTCCTTCGGACGCTCGAGCACCGCCTGCAGATCGTTCGCGACCTCCAGACCCACGAGCTCCCCGCCGACCCGTCCGCCCGGACCGTCCTGGCTCGCTCGCTCGGCATGCACGACGCGGAGGAGCTCCTCGCCGAGTTCGAACGCCAGACCACGCTGGTCCGGCAGGTCCACGAGCGGCTCTTCTACCGGCCGTTGCTCGAGTCCTTCGCCGGGCCCTCGACGCCTCGGCCGGGCAGGGACCGGGAGGCGACCGTCGAGCTGCTGGGGGCGCTCGGGTTCGACGCGCCGGGGGTCGCGTACGAGGTGCTCACGCGGCTCGTCGAGCCGTCCACGCACCTGGGCAGGGTCCTGGCGCACGTGTTCCCCGTCATGGTGCCGGCGCTCGCGCTCGCGTCCGAGCCCGATGCGGCGCTGATCCGGCTCGAGCGGGTGGTCGCGGCGACGGCCGGCGACGGAGCGCTCGCCGACGCGCTCGCGAACGACACGCGGATGGCGGTGCGGCTCGCCCACGTCGTGGCGGCGAGCTCGTTCGCAACCGATCTGCTCGTGGGAGCCCCTGCGCGGATGCTCGCGTTGCAGGAGCCGCCCGCAGGTCGACGATGCCCAGGCCGCGCTCGTGTCGGTGGCTGCCCGCTACGCCGCGCGAGAGCTGGAGCCGAACCAGACCGGCGCGGAGCTCGCGGCGATCGCGGATCGGGTCGTCGCCGACGCGGTCGATGCCGCCGAACCCGACCTGCCGTTCGCGGTGATCGGGCTCGGCAAGCTCGGGGCGCAGGAACTGAACTTCGCCTCCGATCTCGACGTGGTCTTCGTCTACGAAGGTGAGGGCCCGGACGAGTTCCGGCGCGGCGCCGATCTGGCCGAACGGGTCCTTGCCGGGATCCGCGCCGCCGGGTGGGAGCCGGACGCCGACCTGCGGCCTGAGGGGCGGAGCGGGCCGATCGCGAAATCGTTCGCGGCGTACCTCGAGTACTGGGAGCGCTACGCGGAGACGTGGGAGTTCCAGGCCCTGCTGCGGTCGAGGTTCGTCGCAGGCGACCAGGGGCTCGGGCGCCGGTTCTGCTCGTTCGCGAGCGATTTCGCGTACCCCGAGTACCTGCCGGTCGACCGCGTGAGCGAGATCCGCCGGATGCGCGAACGGGTCGAGCGGGAGCGGGTCCGTCCCCCCGAGGCGTCGAGGTTCCATTTCAAGCTCGGGTACGGGTCGCTCGCCGACGTGCAGTTCGCCGTGGAGCTCTCGCTGATGAGGTTCGGCGGCCACCATCCCGAGATCCGGACCCATCGGACGCTCGACGCGATCGAGCGGCTCGCGCGCCAGCGGCTGATCGAGGACGGTGCCGCGCTCGCCCTGAGCGAAGCGTTCGTGTTCCTGTCCGACGTCAAGGACGCGCTCGAGGTCGATCGCCGCGTCCACGCCGAGGCGATCCCCGCCTCGCCGCAGGAGCAGCTCGCGCTCGCGCGGCGGCTCGGGTTCGAGGAGTATCCGCGGCAGACGCTCCTGGAGGAGTACCGGAGGATCACGCGTCGGGCCCGGCGAGCGATGGAGCGGGTCTTCTACGAGGAGGAGGGATGACGTGCCGCGTCGACTGATCGCTTCCGGATCGCCGTTCGAACCCGTGATCGGCTTCTCGCGCGCGGTGGTCGAGGGCCATCACGTCGCGGTAGCGGGGACCGCTCCGGTCATGCCGGACGGGGGCGATCCGCCCGCGGATGCGTTCGGCCAGACGCGGCGGGTGCTCGAGATCGTCGTGGCCGCGCTCGCGGAGGCCGGCGCCGGTCCGGAGCACGTCGTGCGGACGCGGACCTACCTGACCGACGCCGGCGACTGGGAGGAGGTCGGTCGGGCCCACGGCGAGGTGTTCGCGGACATCCGGCCGGCGAGCACGATGATCGTCGTGAACGGGTTCCTCGACCCCAGGTGGCTCGTCGAGATGGAGGCCGACGCGATCCTCCCGACCTAGATCCGGTCGATCGCGCGAGGTTCCATCCGGGGACCGAACGCCGGCGCACGGATCCCGCTCGTCTCGAGCAGCCGTTGCACGCGGCCGCGATGCGGGCGGTAGGGCTCCAGCAGCTCGAGCATCCGTTCGTCCGAGCCGCGCGGTTCGCGCGCGAGCGCCCAGGCGACGATGTTCGGCACGTGGTAGTCGCCGACCGACACGGCGTCGGCGTCGCCGAGTGCGATCCGCGCCACCTCGGCCACCGTCCACGCCCCTATGCCGTGCACGCTCGAGAGCCGGTCCTCGGCCACGTCGATCGGGAGCGCGGCGGTCTCGTCGATCCACGCCGTCCGCGCGCACACGGCCCGGACCACCTCCGCCCGTCGACGCTCGACGCCGAACGGGTGGAACGCGTAGTAGGGGAGCGCGGCGACGCGTTCGGGATCGGGGGGCAGCGTCAGGCCGAGCGGACCGGGGGCAGGCTCGGCGAGGGAGGTCGCGAGGCGGCGGTACGCGCGCCGAGCCTCGCTGCCGGTGACCTTCTGTTCGAGGATCACCGGGATCAGGCGCTCGGTGACCAGGCCGGTGCGCGGGATCCGCAGGCCCGGGTGTCGGCGCCACAGGTCTCGCACCAGCCCGCTCGGGGGGTCGAACCCGGCGTCGATCGTCCTCGGCCCCGCACCAGGCGGCGGCGCGGTCGAGCACCCAGGCCGCGCCCGGCCCCCACGCCTCGGCCTCGATCCCGCCCGGGGTCTCGGAGAACCGGACCGACACCGGTCCGTCGGGCGTCCGCGACGCCCGTGCGGAGATCCCCCGCGCGGTCCGCATCGTCGGATCCCCGCGTCCGCGCTGCATCGGTCCCAGCGTCTGCCCGAGGGCGATCGGGCGCTCGGTCGAGAGGTGGCGGCTCGGCACGTCGGGCAGGCTACGCCTTGCGACGCGAACGGCCGGCCCTCGGGAGAGCCGGCCGTTCGTCGGACGCGGTGACCTACAGGTCGTAGTAGAGCGCGAACTCGTACGGGTGCGGCCGCAGCCGGACCGCGTCGAGCTCGTGGACGCGCTTGTACTCGATCCAGGTGTCGATCACGTCCTGCGTGAAGACCCCGCCCTCCAGCAGCCACTGGTGGTCGGCCTCGAGCGAGTCGAGCACCTGCTCGAGCGAACCGGGGACCTGCTTCACGGTCGCCTTCTCCTCCGGCGGCAGGTCGTACAGGTCCTTGTCCATCGGCTCGGGCGGCTCGATCTTGCTCTTCACGCCGTCGAGTCCCGCCATGAGCATCGCCGCGAACGCCAGGTACGGGTTGCACGAGGGGTCGGGTGTACGGAACTCCAGCCGCTTGGCGCCGGGGTTCTTGAAGTACTGCGGGATCCGGACGCAGGCGCTCCGGTTCCGCTGCGAGTACACCAGGTTGATCGGGGCCTCGTAGCCCGGGACCAGTCGGCGATACGAGTTCGTCGTCGGATTGGTGAAGGCCAGCAATGACGGCGCATGTGCGATCAGTCCTCCGATGTACCAGCGCGCGGTGTCCGAGATGCCGGCGTAGCCGACCTCGTCCCAGAACAGGTTGTCGTCGTCCTTCCACAGGCTCTGGTGCGTGTGCATCCCCGAGCCGTTGTCCTGGAAGAGCGGCTTCGGCATGAACGTCACGGTCTTGCCGGCGTGCCGGGCCGTGTTCTTGACCACGTACTTGTACTTCATGACGTTGTCCGCGGTCGCGAGCAGCGTCCCGTAGCGCATGTCGATCTCGGCCTGGCCGGCCGTGCCGACCTCGTGGTGGTGCACCTCGATGCTCAGGCCGACCTTCTCCAGGTTCAGGACCATCTCCGAACGCAGGTCCTGGTAGTGGTCCATCGGGGGCAGCGGGAAGTACCCCTCCTTGTACCGCGGCTTGTAGCCGAGGTTCGGCTCGCCGCCGAGCTCGCGTTCGCGGCCCGAGTTCCAGACGCCCTCGACCGCGTCGAGGTGGTAGTAGCCCTCGTGCTGGTTCTGGTCGAAGCGGACCGAGTCGAAGATGTAGAACTCGCACTCCGGACCCCAGAACGAGGTGTCCGCGATGCCGGTCTGCTTCAGGTAGAGCTCGGCCTTGCGGGCGATGTAGCGCGGGTCGCGCGTGTACATCTCGCCGGTGACCGGGTCCTTGACGAAGCAGTGCAGGTTCAGCGTCGTGTGCTGCGTGAACGGGTCGAGGTAGGCGCTATCGGGGTCCGGGACCAGCAGCATGTCGGACTCCTGGATCTCCTGGAACCCGCGGATCGACGACCCGTCGAACCCGAGGCCGTCCTCGAAGCTTTCCTCGGAGAGCTCGTGCATGGGGATGGAGAAGTGCTGCATGAGACCGGGCAGGTCCGAGAAGCGCATGTCCACGATCTCGGTGCCGGACTCCCTGGCGAGGGCCAGGACCTCCTTCGGCGTCGTCATCCTTCGCGTCTCCCCTTTCGGCCGGCGTGCGATGGCCAAGGGTACGAGCGCGGGGGGTCGGGCTCGGTCTCCGGAGCGTTAACACTTCGTTACGTCCAGGCGTGTCCTTGACCAGCGGTGATGTACGAACGCACAGGTCAGACCACTCACAGGAATCACATACGTGTCACCCAACGTCACCGTGCGCTGGGTCCCGTACTGCCTCCGTACTGCCTCGGGGCTCACATCGGAAGTCCACCTCGGCATGATTCCGGCATGAACTTTCCCGAGCCCCCACGGCCGCATCTGGGAGAGCCGCAACGGCCGGACTTGGGAGGGCCACCACGGCCGGATCTGACAGGGCCACCACCTCCGCCACCGTCGAAACCCCGGAAGGATCACTCGGCGAGGAACTGGGGCCATAGCCGTCGTCGTCATCGTCGGCCTGATCATCCTCGGGGCAATGAACAAGAACTCAAGCTCATCGGCTGGCGACACGGGGAACGAGACGGAGAGCGGGATCGACCCAGGGCTCGGAACCCAAGATGCGTCAGGCGACGTGACGCTTGAGTCGTGCCGCGAGGGCGCGTTCTCTAACAAGTCGGTCGAGTGCAAGGTGACCATCCACAACACCTCGGACGGCACCTCGGACTATTACATCGAGGGGCAAGCTGTACGCGATGGGATCGTCGTCGGTGGCTTGATCAACGCCGCGGTGTCATCAGTGCCCGCTGGCGGTACGGCTGAGGTCAACTTGTCAGGTGTGGTGGATGGACCGTGGGACACCGTCCGCATCATCACAGTGCAGTGGACAGCATCCTGATCGAATGCTGCGAGTCATGCTGGACAGCAACATCTTCGATCAGATCATCGATACCCCGGACTTGGTCGATCATCTGCGATCCCTCACGGCTAGTGGCCGTCCCGACATCGTCGTAACTCACGTTCAGGAGGATGAACTCGCTCGGATTCAGGACACCGAGAAGAGTCGGGCCATCCAACAGTGCCGCGGCGATTGGTCCCGACGGCAGTCTTCGTGCCCGGTACTTCACGACTTGGACAAGCGCGCCTCGGCGAGGTCATGAGGGGGGACTGGAGTACGACACGTTGCATGCCGAGAATCCGAGGCGTGTCCGGGACGCTCATTGCCCTGACAGCCGCAGCGGAAGCCGAGGACGTGAAGCATTCGTGACGGAGGATGCTCGCTTGGCCCGAAGCGTGAGGGCGAAAGCGAAGACGCTCAAGGTCTGGAGCTTCACGGAGTTTCGGCTTCGCGTGACTACCGACGAACCGAGCGTCGACAGACCCTCGGGCTAGCATCTCGGCGATGGCCCGGCGGGAACGCGACATCCTCGAACACGCAATCCACTCCATCTCCGAGCAGGCCGCGAAGGCCGATCGATGGTGCGACCCGATGAACTTGAGCGCCGACTCCGTGAACGTCTCGACGGCCTCGGGCCGCTTGGCCGTAACGCGTTGCTGACGGTCCTCCTGTTGCCCGACTCCAAGCGTGCCTCTGTAATCGGCGAGATGTGGAACCATCCGGAAGCCCGCACCTCCGCCGAGTTGCTGATCGACTGCGAGGAGGACCGGGACGCTCCGGGCGGTGCTGGTAGGGATGCTGCGGGATTCCTAACCGCTAGGACATGTCCCTCAACAGGAACGAAGTACGTCATTTGCAGGGTGACCTCGTCACTCCTCGCCCTATAGCTTTCATGCCCGCCAGCCGAACCGATGGGAGGAAGTCATGCGAGGGAAGATCATTCTAGCGACGCTCGCGGTCGCGCTGATGGTGTTCGCTCTGCCGCAGAGTGCATCCGCGGTCAAGCCAGGCAACGGGTGCGGGCCAGGGTTCGATCTCGGTGCAATCACCGTTGAGGAAGCGCTCCTGCTGTCGAACGTGCAGGCGGGTATTACTGATGGCATCCTCGACGAAGCGGCCCTTCGGGCGGGGTTCGACTCGATTGACCGGAACAACGATGAGCTGGTCTGCTTCCAGAGCTTCCCGACAAACGCTAACCCGGCTTCGCTGCTCCAGTACTTCTACAACACGGTCGACAACAACGCGTCGGTGCCGAGCGGGTAGAACCGAATCCCGCAACTCGATTCCGACTCCGCTCGACCACTGGGGAGCCCGCACCGCACGGCGATCCCTCCGTGTAGCGCCGGGCTGCTGATCGACCTGCGAGGAGGACCGAGTACTGGCGAGCGGTGCTCGTCGGGATGCTGCGTGAGGGCGATCACTAGCCTTTCCCGTGAGGGTCCTGGTGGCGACGGACCCAGCAGTCGCCAAGCCGACTGGATGATAGGAATCGGGGCGGTGGGTGCTGTGACTGTCGTCCGTCTGGGTGCGTGGTGCGACTTCGTGACCGAAGACGAGTACCGCCAGCGGCTCGTCAGACACGGAGAGGCCCACAAGGGACCGCTTGTGTCGGGCTACGTCCCTGTACCGACCGAACTTCCTTCGCAGGGCGAGGAGGTCGAGAATCTCGTCGAGGACTTCAAGCAGGGGATCTCCTTTGTCGTCCATGAGTTCGCTGAACTTGCTGATGGACGCCGCCTCACACTGCACGAGGAGCGGGGGTTCACCACGGGGGTAGGAGGATCCGCGCCGAGCGACATGTGGCGCTACCTGACGTTGGAGCACCTCGAGCGGGACGTGCGCACCACGGTGCCGCCGGACGATGACGACACCCAGGACGAACACCTTGAGAGTGGCTCGCCGAGCTCCTGCACGTCCATGGCGTCGAGGCAACAGCAGACGAACTCAGGGGTCTTCCTTACCATCCTGGTGTTCAGCGAGCGCCTCCGAGCGCGACTAGGGGTCACTTAGGCGATAAAGGCGCTCCTGGCGGTTCTCGTCGGGATGCTGCGGGAGGCCGACCCGTAGACACTGGGCGGGAAGATCGCACACCGTGTAGGCGATCCGGAGTCCCCGAAGGTTGTTGTTACAAGATGAGTGAGATGGCGCAGCTCGGCTCCGCAGGGATGGAAATCCACGAGGCGTCGCCGCCCGTGGCCTTCGAGGCGTTCTTCGAGCAAGAGGGAGATGGCCTGTACCGAGCCCTATGGCTAGTGACCCGGAACCGGTTCGAGGCCGAGGAGCTCACACAAGAGGCGTTCGTTCGCGTGCTGGAGCGGTGGGACCGCGTCTCGGAGATCGAGGATTCCCGCGCCTACCTGTACCGCACCGCCATGAACGCGTTCCGTACCGGCTACGGGCGCGCCCTCCTGGCCGCGAAACGGACGATGAAGGTTCTTCCCGCCGACGATGGGATCGCCGAGATCGACGAGCGCGACGCCGCTGTTCGGGCGCTCGCCCGTCTCTCGCCGCGTCAGCGCGCAGCAGTGGTCTTGACCGACATGCTCGGCTTCGGGTCCGAGGAGGCCGCCCGCATGCTCGGCATCCGTGCTTCGACGCTCCGCATGCATGCATCCCGGGCGCACGCGGCACTCAAGGAGACGATGCCCCGTGACTGAATACCGGTCCGTCCTCGAGCGGGCGAGGTCGAACGCTCCCCAGCCCGACCTGCAGGTGGAGCGCGTCCTGCGACGCCGCGACCAGAAGCGCAGGAACCAGCGGATCCGCGCGGGGGCGCTCGGCCTCGCGATCGCGATCGCCGTGGGCTGGCTGGGGGTCAACGCGATCCGATCCGCGCCACCGGTCCCGGCCGATCGACCCGACGCCTACCCCCGCGAGCGTGGCTCCCTCCCCTACTAACTCGACGGCGACATCTACGTCGCCGATCCGGACGGATCGAACGCGGTCAAGATCGTCGACAACGCCCCCGACGCAGCGGTGCACGGGGGCCGCAGCGCACTGGAGCAACGTAGTCCTATCATGGTCGCCCGACGGGAAGTACCTCGCGTTCCATCACGACTGCTCCGACGCTCGGAGCAGGACGAACGTGGTGATCACCGATCCGCACGGCAACGTCGTCGCCGAGTTCCCGACGCACAAGTGATGGGGATTCACCTTGTCGCCCGACTCGACGCGCTCGCGGTGTGGGAGCCTGCTCTCGAACGATCGGCGTCTACGGCATCGACGGTGAGCGACAGGCGTCGCTGCCCTTGCGCTCGCCGGATGGCGCCGCACTATGACTCCGGCCCGGCGAGTGGATGCCCGACGGCTCGGCGCTCCTCCTGTTCGGCGTGTTCGGTCGTGCCGCTCGACGGGAGCGCCGCGTACGAACTCTCGTGCGGGCTCGACCCCTCGTTGGGCGGGCAGGCGACGTACTCACCGGACGGGACGCGTGTCGCCTTGGTCAAGGGCAACTCACATCACCGATCCTCGACGCCGCGGGTTCGCTCGTGTCGGAGGTGGACGGGCGTCTGGACGGCGTGGAGGCCTGGTCGCCGGACGGAGCGCAGCTTCGCGTCGCTTCCCACGGCGAGCTGAACGTCGTCGACGCTCGCATCCGGAACCGTGACGGCGCTGCCCGAAGCGACGGCGGCGCTGGACGGCGGCGACGAGATCCTCGGCATCCGAGGGTTCTCGCCCCAGGGCGACCGGATCCTGTACGCGACGAGCGACGGTGCCGGAGGCGGAGGGCCCTCTAGAGCATCGGTGTCGACGGTTCCGACGCCCGCCTTGTCGTCGCAGGGACGTGGGAGGGCGATTGGTTCTCGCCCATTCAGGCTGACTAGACGCTCGGACGACGGCTCCCGGGAGGGCGCAGATCGGCAGGCCGTGGCCGCGAGCCCGAGCAGTCCATCCCGCCGCCGCGCCGGAACCAGCGCTGAACGGCGAGCCTGCGGAGCCGTTTTCCTCGGGGCCGCCGTTCATCGTTCACTCTTTCACTTGTAGCTGTTTCATCCTTCGCACCGCTTGAGCGCGTCGGTAGTTCTTGTCTGCGTCCTGTGCGCTACCGAGCGGCTCTTCGTCCGGGGCGTAGATCCGTACCCTTGCAGCGTTCGAGAGTTTGACCGCAGCGACGGCAGCCCGATGCAGTTGCCCACGCTCGCGCTGACGTTCTTGCTCGAGCCGTTGCTGGGTGTCGACCTCCTGCAGGATCTCGTCCAACCGCTCGGTCATCGTCCCTCCACAACAACCTTCGATTCCTCCCACCGCTCTTGCTGGGCCTGTACATCGATCGGGATCGTGCCGACGTTGCGGATCGGTGGGGTGTTGGACGTGGCGTACATGGCTCGAGTCGGCGTCGATGATGTCGATCCGGGTCTCGTTGGAATGGGCTTCTGGTCCAAGCCGCGACCGTCGGGGTGGTGGTTATCGGGAACGTCGTGGTGGCGGCTACCGCGCGGGCAGGCAACGGATGCGGCGGCTACGAGGTAGCTACCGCGCAGGCTCGCCGTGCGGTGTGGGCTCCGTCGCGGTGCCCGGCCCCGGCTCCCAGTCGCGGATGACCGTAGCGCCCTTGGCGATGAGCGCGGCCGCGCCCCCGAGCTCGATCGCCCGGCCGAGCGGCGTCCGGAAGAACGGGTGCCGCAGGATCATCGGGGTTGCGAGCAGCAGCCCGCCCGCTGTGATGCTTCGGACCCGCCGTCCGGCGGGTGACACGAGGAACGCTCGGGTCTGCTCGGCGCCGCGCTCGACGGCGACCCCGAGCGATCCGAGCAGCTGGCCGAGCTGTTCCGTCGCGTTCACGGGACGACCTTACCCCCGGCCGACGGGCCGCCAAACGGACGGCGCGGCTCACACATCCGCGGCCCGGTACCCGACGCCGCGCACGGTCTCGATCAGCCCCTCGTAGGCGGGCCCGAGCTTCGCGCGCAGCCGACGGACGTGGACGTCGACCGTCCGCGTCCCGCCGTAGAAGTCGTAGCCCCAGACCTCCCGCAGCAGGGCCGGCCGAGTGAAGACGCGGCCCCGGCGTTCGGCGAGGAACCGCAGCAGCTCGAACTCCTTGAACGTGAGATCCAGCGGCGCGCCCTCGACGCTCACCCGGTAGGTGCTGGCGTCCAGCGCGATCGGCCCGAGCCGGATCGTCGTCTCCTCGCCGGCGCCCGTCCGTCGCCGGGTGAGCGCGAACCGCAGACGGATCTCGCCCTCGGGGGCGCCGGGGAACAGGACCTCGTCCGCGACCTCCTCCCAGTGGAAGCGCTCGACGTCCCGGCGCTCGATCACGGCGAGGAGCGGGATCCGAGGCTCGCGTTCGCGGAGCGCGCGGAGCACCGCGTGCCCCTGACCCGGGTTCTCGGCGGCGTCCACGAGCACCGCGTCGGTCCCGAGCGCTAGAGCCTCGCCCACCGCCGCGACCGACAGGTGCTCGGTCTTGAGCTCGAGCAGCAGCGTCGGGGCGGCGGGGAGCACCTCCGCCGGCGAGCGATCGGTGAGCATCACGACGCGGATCACGGCGCCCCGAGCGTACAAGCGGGCCCGCCGCGGCGATAGCCTTCCGGGCGATGCCACGCGTGACCGTTCGGCTGTTCGCGGCGCTCCGCGAGCTGGCGGGTTCCTCCTCGGTCTCCGCCGAGGGGGCCACCGTCGGCGACGTCGTGGAGGCGCTCTCCGCTCGCTACGGCGAGCGGTTCGCCGCGATCGCCGGGGTGGGTTCGGCCGTCCTGGAGGGCGAACGCGCCGATCCCGCGACCCCGCTCTCCGAGGGCCAGGAGCTGGCCCTGCTGCCGCCCGTCTCGGGGGGCTATCGGCAACCCGACCGACCCTGAGATACTGCCTCCATGTCGATGCGCTTCCAGCGGCTCCTGCTCGTCGTGAACCCGGTGGCCCGGACGATGTCCAAGCCCGTGCTGGCCGTGATCGAGAAGGCGCTTTCGGCCGACTTCCGGCTCGAGGTGGCCGAGACGAAGGAGCGCGGACACGCCTCGGAGCTCGCGGCGCAGGCCGTGGACGAGGGTGTCGACCTGGTCGTGGTCTTCTCCGGTGACGGGACGATCAACGAGGCCGTCAACGCGCTCGCCGGCACCGAGAGCGCGCTCGGCGTGCTGCCGGGCGGCGCGACGAACATCTTCGTCAGAGCGCTCGGACTGCCGCTCGACCCGGTCGAGGCGACCGGCGTCCTGATCGCCAAGGCGCTCGACGACCAGGCGTTCAAGTTGTCGCTCGGCGTGGCGGACGGCCGGTACTTCGCCGTCAACTGCGGCGCGGGCGTGGACGCCGCCGCGATGCGCCGTCTGGACCAACGCTTCCCCAAGACCAAGTCGAAGTTCGACCGGGCCGCGTTCCGCGCGGTCGCGCGCGAGCTGTTGGTGAGCTACGCGGGCCGTTCGGCGGACCTGGAGGTGCGGATCGACGACGGGCCACCGCTCCCGTCGCTGTCGGTGATGGTCGGACGGACCGACCCGTACACCTATTACCGCGACCGGGGGATCCGGATGACGCCCGAGGCGTCGCTGGACTCCGGCCTGGACGTGCTCTCGGTCCGAAAGCTCGCCCGCCGAAGCGTTCCCAGGATCGCCTGGCAGGTGTTCGGCTCGGCGCGGCACGTCCACGGTCGCGACATCGATTACGTGCACGACGCGCGGCACGTGCTGATCGACTCCGAGACGCCGTTCCCGGTCCAGGTCGACGGGGACTCGCTGGGCGATCACCGCCGCCTTGAGATCGACCTCGCGCCCGAGGCCCTCTGGGTCGTGGCCTAGCCGGGCTTCGCGGCGCCCGCGGCCGCCTCGGATCCAGCGCCGCGTTCCTGGATCCCGCACTCCCACTTCGACAGACCGGCCCACCGGCCCTCTCGCTCGTGTTCCCCCGGGAGCGAGAGGCGTGTGCACGGCGCGCAGCCGATCGAGGCGTACCCGAGGTCGTAGAGCGGGTTGTGGGGCAGCTCGTGCTCCTTCAGGTACGCCCACGTGTCGCGGCGCGTCCAGGTCGCGACCGGGTTCACCTTGACGATCCAGCTGCCGGGCTCGAGCTCGTACCGGTCGACGATCGGCGCAGCGGCACGGGTCGGAGACGAGTCGCGCCGGAACGCCGTGACCCACGCCTCGCGGCCGCGCAGCGCCTCGAGCATCGGCTCCACCTTGTTGATGTGGCAGCACCGCTCCGGATCGCGCTCGTACAGGCGGGGACCGAACTCGTCCCGCTGCGTGTCCGGCGTGTGCTCGCCGGTCAGTTCGACGACATTGAGGTCCAGGAGCTCGGTCAGCCCGCGCTTGAACGCGAGCGTCTCGGCGAAGTGGAACCCGGTCTCCAGGAACAGCACCGGCACGTCCGGCCGGATCCGCGTCGCCATGTGCATGACGCAGGTCCCCTCGGCCTGGAACGCGGAGGCGAGCGCGAGCTCGCGCAGACCGGACTCCTCGAGCGCCCAACGCACGATCTCGCGGGGATGCGCCGGTTCCAGGCGGGAGTTGAGCGCGCGGAGCGCTTCGTCGGAGAGCAGGGTGTCGGACATCGGGCCTCGGTCGTGGGGGTCCAGGGAGTATAGGTCCCGGGTCGGGGCCGACCGGCCCGCGGCTATCCTGAGGGTCCGTTCACCGCGACGAAAGGTTGATGTCCCATGCCCGACGACACGACGATCGCCCCGCACGGCGGCGAGCTCGTCGACCTGCTCGTCCCCGAGGGTCGACGAGATGCCACCCGCGCCGAGGCGAGCCACCTGCCCACGCTCGTGGTCAACGCCCGGGAGCTCTCGGACCTGGAGATGCTCACGGTCGGGGCGCTGTCCCCGCTGACGGGGTTCGTGGGGGAGGACGACTACGTCTCCGTGCTGGAGACGATGCACCTGTCGAACGGGTTGGCGTGGTCGATCCCGGTCACGCTCTCGCTGACCGATGACGACGTGAAGCGGATCGGCGCCGGGAGCTCGGTCGCGCTGCTCCCCTCCGAGGGTGCGGACCCGATCGCGATCGTCGACGTCGCCGAGGTGTTCAAGCGCGACCGCCAGAAGGAGGCGCTCGGCGTGTTCGGGACCGAGGATCTCGAGCACCCCGGGGTGCAGGCGCTCCACGACGCCGGCGACTTCTGCCTCGCCGGGACGGTCCGGGCGCTCTCCCTGCCCGAGCACGACGACTTCGTGTCCTACCGGCTCACGCCCGCGCAGACGCGGGCGGCGTTCGCCGAGCGCGGCTGGCGCACCGTCGTCGGCTTCCAGACCCGGAACCCGATCCACCGCGCGCACGAGTACCTGCAGAAGTGCGCGCTCGAGATCGTGGACGGGCTCCTCGTCCACCCGTTGGTGGGGGCGACCAAGGGCGACGACGTGCCGGCCGACGTTCGGATGCGCTGTTACGAGGCGCTGTTCGAGGGCTATTACCCGAAGGATCGGGCGATGGTGTCGGTGTTCCCGGCCGCGATGCGGTACGCGGGTCCGCGGGAGGCGATCTGGCACGCCATCTGCCGCAAGAACTACGGCTGCACCCACTTCATCGTCGGTCGGGACCACGCGGGCGTCGGCTCGTACTACGGCACCTACGATGCGCAGAAGATCTTCGAGGAGTTCGAACCGGGCGAGCTGGGCATCCTGCCCCTGATGTTCGAGCACTCCTTCTGGTGCAACGCCTGCGAGGGGATGGCCTCGCCGAAGACGTGCCCGCACGGAGAGACCGAACGCGTGTCGCTCTCGGGCACCAAGGTGCGGGAGATGCTCCGCGCCGGCGAACGACCGCCGATCGAGTTCAGCCGCCCCGAGGTGGCCGACATCCTGATCGACGCGATGCGCGAGCGGTAACGCTTCGGAGCAACGCTCGTTTGCCCGCTGATCAGGGCCTTTGGTAGCGTCGCGGGCGCCCGGACGGCGGTCGCGTCCGATGAGGGAGGCTCCCAACGAAGGCTCGAAGGACCGCGCTCCGAACCTTCTCCGCCCTTGGCCTCGCGCTCAGCCTCACCGCCGCGACGCTTGGGGTGGTGCCCGCGCTGGCCGGCACGAAGGACCAGCTCGATGCCGCCAAGGCCGAGCTCGCCCAGGTGCAGGCCGAGCTCGACCGTGCGACGGCCCGGTGGAACGAGGCCGAGTCCCGCCTGGACACCACGCGCGGCGAGATCGTCGACACGCGGATCCGGGTCGGCCGGCTCGAGGACCGCGAGCATGCCATCGAGACCCGACTCAACCGCCGGGCCGTGATCGCGTTCACGAACGGGCCGGCGAGCACGATCGACCTCCTACTCTCCTCGGGCTCGTTCACGGACTTCACCGACCGTCTCGAGTTCCTCGGATCGATGGCCCAGTCCGACGGCGACCTGATCCTCGAACAGGAGGTGACCCGGGAGGAGCTCCGACGCGAGCGCGACAACCTGCTCGTGCTCGAGGACCGTCAAGCGAGCGTGGCGGAGGAGCTCCGCGGGATCCAGGAGAGCATCGACGCGCAGCTCGGGCAGATCTCCGATCGCGTGGCCGAGCTGACCGAGAAGTACCGGGAGGAGATCGCGGCGTCCAAGGAGCTCGTGGTCCTGGGCCAGGCGCCGAACCCCGACGGCTCCCTCCAGGTGTGCCCCGTCGCCGGGCCGAACTCCTTCGTCGACTCGTTCGGCTGGCCGAGGGACGGTCACACGCATCAGGGGATCGACATGATCTCGCCGTTCGGGACGCCGGTCGTCGCGGCCCATCCCGGGTCCGTCACGCACTCATCCAGCTCCTCGGGCGGTCTCCAGGCCTACGTCTACGGATCGGGCGGCTACTCGTTCTACGCGCATCTGTCGAGCTACAGCGGCGCCGGCGGCAGCGTCGGCGCGGGCACCGTGATCGGGTACGTCGGGAGCACCGGCAACGCCGGCTCGGTCAACCACCTGCATTTCGAGTGGCATCCGGGGGGCGGCGCGGCCGTGAACCCGTACCAGATGCTCCTCGCGGTCTGCTGATCACGGGTTCGCGTTCAGCGCCACGACGCCGGGTCTCGGTCGCGGCGTCCCCGGCGCGTTACGATGCCCCCCCATGAGCGAGCAGGGCGGGAACCGACGGATCGACCGCATCCGCAGGCCCGAGTTCGTCGAGGGCCTGGCAGGGCTCTCGCTGGAGGATCTCCGGGCCCGGCGCGACGAGTGCTACGCCGAACGCGAGTACCTGTCGCTGCTTCGGCGGCTCGTCCAGGGCCGCGCCGAGATCCTCAAGGCGGAGGTCGAGCGACGAGGCAGCGGTGGCGAGGGCGGCAGCCTCGTCGACCAGCTCGCGACGATCCTGTCGTCCGAGGGCCAGGGTCCTTCCCGGGGCGAGGCCGTCAAGGTCGGGCTCCCCGAGGAGGAGATGCTCCTGGCTCGCCGGCGTGTCGAGCGGCTGGTCGCAGACGCCGAGATCTCGGACCCGGGCGCGCTCGACGACGAGCGCCTGGCCGCCGCCGTGGACCTGCTCGTCAGCGAGGAGCACGAGGTGTCCGATGCGCGCAGCGACGTGCTCCAGGTGATGGATGCGCTGCAGGAAGAGCTCAAGCGCCGGTACCGGGACGACCCGTCGCTCGTCCTGTCCTGACCCCACCCACCCGCCCGTCTCGCATCCGAGACACCCCTCCACCGATTGCCCCGAAGGGGTTGCGCGGGAGGCATGTCGGCCGGGTGGGGAACGGCCGGGTCCCGGGTGTCCGACACGCGGGTCCGCCGTGGGGGGCGCGCCGGACCAGGCGATTTGGGCCGCGAGGCCTATGGACCCGCCTCGGCGGAACCGGCACGCTCTTCCCCGACTTGCGCACCCTGGTGCGCTAACGTGCGGCCCCGATGAGCGAACAACGAGACTTTCCCGGGAACGGCCCCGGGGTCCAGACGGACCCCGAGCTGCCGACCGTCCAGGAGCAGCTCATCGTCTTCGCCCGGGAGCTCGGGGAGCTGTACCGCCTCGAACGCTCGCGCAACGCCGAGCTCGAGATGGTCCTGGAGAGTCTGCAGGACACCTATCTCGCAACGATGAAGAGCCTCGCGACCGTCATCGAGGCCAAGGACCAGACGACGCGGGGCCATCTCGACCGGACCCAGGTGTTCGGGCTCGCCCTCGCCCGGCGGGTCGACCCCGAGCTGGCCCAGTCGCCGACCCTCGGGTACGGGTTCTTCCTCCACGACATCGGCAAGGTCGGGATCCCCGAACACATCCTGTGCAAGGCGGGTCCGCTCTCGGTCGACGAGTGGACGGTGATGCGCAATCACCCGATCATCGGAGCCCAGATCGTCGCGCCGATCGCGTTCCTGTCCGACACGATCGAGCTGATCCGCCATCATCACGAGTGGTACGACGGGACCGGCTACCCCGACGGGCTGGCCTCCGAGGCGATCCCGCTCGGCGCGCGCGTGTTCGCGGTGGCGGACTCGTTCGACGCGATGACCAGCGACCGTCCGTACCGCGGCTCGATCGGCGCCGAACGCGCCCTCGCCGAGCTCAAGGGTGGCGCCGGGACGCAGTTCGACCCCGCGATCGTGCGGGTGTTCGTCGACATGGTGGAGTCCGACCCGCCGAAGGACGACGTGGAGTTCCAGCACGCCCTCAAGCACGCCAGCTGACCGACACGACCCCGCCGACACCGCCCTCCGCTCGGCTCGCTAGGCTTCGCGTGTGCCGACCGCCGCGCTGCTCGTCCGGGTTGTGCGTTCGGGTCTCGTGGAGAGCGTCCACCTCGGCCACGTGGTCGTGTGCGATCCCGAAGGCCGCGTCGTCGCCGCCCTCGGCGACCCGGACCGCCTCGTCTTCTCGCGCTCCTCGATGAAACCGCTGCAGGCGGCCGTGTCCCTGCGCCGGATCGCCGAGCCCCTCCCGGACGAGCTCGTCGCGATCATGTGCGCCTCGCACAACGGCGAGCCCGTCCACGTCCGCGTCGTCCGGCGCCTGCTGCGAGCCGGCGGGCTGTCCGAACGCGACCTGGGTTGCCCGCCGGACCTGCCGATGGAGGCCGAGGCTCGCCGGGCGGCCGCCGGACCCCGACGGATCACGCACAACTGTTCGGGCAAGCACGCCGGCATGCTCCTCGCGTGCGAGCGCTCGGGCGCCAACCTCGCGCGGTACCTCGAACCCTCGCACCCGCTCCAGCGCGAGATCCTGCGCGCCGTGGGTTCGGCCACCGGTGTCGACCGGCCGGTCGTGGGGGTCGACGGGTGCGGCGCCCCCGTCCACGGGCTCCCGCTGCGCGGCATGGCCACCCTGTTCGCCCGGCTGGCTAGACCCGAGCGGCTCGGTCGCCTCGGTGCGCGCGCCGCTCGGGCGGTCGAGGCGATGCGCTCGGCGCCGTATCTGGTCGCGGGGCGCGGGCGTTCGGACACGCGACTGATGGAGGCGGTACCCGGGCTCGTCTGCAAGGTCGGGGCGGAGGGCCTGCACTGCGCGGCCGTCCCCGACGCCGGGATCGGGGTCGCCGTGCGGATCGACGACGGGAGCGATCGCGCCGCCGCGCCGGCGTTGGTAAGGACGCTCGACCTGCTCGGCGTGCTGGACCGGGCGCAGCGCGCCGCCCTCGCGTCCCTCGAGGTCCCGCCCGTGCTCGGCGGCGGCCGGCCCGTGGGGGCGTTCGAGGTCGGGTTCCGGCTGCGTCGCTCCGGCTGAGCGCTCGCGTTCGGCTTCATTCGGCGCGACCTCCCGTACGATTCCTGGATGGGCGAAGGCAGCGTCACGACCGAACGGAACGCCGGCGAGCGCTCGACGCCAAGGGATGAGCCGAGGATCGCCGTGGTCAGCCTGCACACGTCCCCGCTCGACCAGCCAGGTTCGGGCGACTCCGGCGGGATGAACGTCTTCATCCGGGCGGCGGCCGAGCGCCTGTCGGCGGGCGGCGTCCAGGTGGACGTCTTCACCCGCACCCGGGACGAGTGGCGTCCCGAGGTCGAGGAACTCGGGAACGGCTCCCGGCTGATCAACGTCCAGGCCGGACCGAGCGCGCCCGTGCCCAAGGAGGAGCTGCCGCGGTTCCTGCCGGAGTTCCTGGGCGGGGTCCTGCGGCGGGCACGCGCGGAGGGGTCCGATTACGACCTCGTCCACACGCACTACTGGCTCTCGGGCTGGGTTGGGCGCAGCGCCCGCGAGATCTGGGGCGTCCCCCTGGTGGCCTCGTTCCACACGCTCGGCAAGGTCAAGAACTACTCCCTGTCGCGCGGCGAGCGTCCGGAACCCCCGGACCGTCTGTCCGGCGAGGAGCTCGTGATCGCGGACGCGGACCGGCTGGTCGCCGCGACGCCGGTCGAGGCGGCGCAGCTCGTCGGCCTGTACCGGGCCGAGCCCGACCGCATCCGCATCGTCCCCCCCGGCGTCGACCACGGCCTGTTCTTCCCGCGGGACCGGAGCGAGGCCAAGGCGAGGCTCCACCTGACGGACCTGCGGCTGCTGCTGTTCGTCGGCCGATTGCAGGCGCACAAGGGACCGGACGTCGCCGTGCGAGCGGTCGCCGAGGCGATCGCCCGCGATCCCGAGGGAACGCGCGACGTCGTCCTCGCGATCGTCGGCGGGCCGAGTGGCTCGGACCACGGCGCCGAGGTGGCCCGGCTGATGGATCTCGCCTCCGCGCTCGGCGTGGGGGACCGCGTGATCCTGTTCCCGCCGCAGCCGCAGTCGCGCCTCGCGGACTTCTATGCCGCCGCCGAGGCGGTGTTGGTCCCCTCGAGGTCCGAATCCTTCGGGCTGGTGGCGCTCGAGGCGCAGGCGTGCGCGACGCCGGTGGTCGCGTCCGCGGTGGGCGGTCTCCGGTACGTGGTCGAAGACGGGGTCACGGGTCATCTCGTCGAGGGCCACGATCCGGGCGACCACGCCGAACGGATCCTCGCGATCCTCGGCGACCCGCGCGCGCGCCGGCGCATGGGCGAGGCCGGCGTCCTGCGCTCGTTGCGCTTCTCCTGGGACGCGACCGCCGCCGGCATGTTGTCGGTCTATCGCGAGCTGCTCGGGGGTCGCATCCCCGCCTGAGCGTCACGCGACCGACGTCGTCGCGCGATCGGATCGCCGCGTTGCGGCCGCGTTGCGCACGCGCACGTCACGGTCCCCGTCGAAGTTCGGCGCCGAGTACTTCCTCGCACTACCTTGCGCCGCAACGATTCCGAGCGATGTGTCGGCCGACGTTCGCGTTCGAGACATGTTCTTGTCACTCTTTCCATCACGCGATCTACCTGCGCATATGTACCGTGACCTGCGCGTTCGTCGAGTTGACCCGCTGGTGCGGCGCCGGTACATTTCGCCTCGCTCCGAGCAGCCGGAGCGGCCGAATCAGGGAACCGAGGCCGGGACCCCTGGGAAAGCCGTAAGGCCGACTGGGCGCACCTGCTCGTACGGTTGGGACAGCTAACTAGCTGTGCGGGTGGGGAGGCTCGGAAGGCCCCAAAGCCCAACGAAAGGGTACTACGGCCAGGAAACCAAGACGGCTGCGAGAGGTTGCTCGGAGCACCTGAGCCCGAGGGGCCGACGGTGGCTGGAGGCTTCGGCTTCCGGCGAGCCGAAGGTCCCTCGGGTTCTTCTTTTCGCCCGGTGGCCGCGTCCCGGGCAGCGACACGGATCCCGCGCCGACGCAGCCCTTGTTCGCTCGGCGGAGCGCGGCTACCGTTCCCAGGTCATGGCCATCCCAACCGGCACCGAAACCAACGAGCGACGCGAGCAGATCGTGGGTGTCGCGATGCGGCACTTCGCCGAGCACGGGTACCGGGGCGCGCACGTCGAGGACATCGCCGCCGAGGTCGGGGTCGCCAAGGGGACCGTCTTCCTGCATTTCGGGAACAAGGAGGGGTTGTTCCTCGCCGTGTATCGGGAGGCGGTCGGACAGCTCCCGGCGTGGCTCGACGCCCCCGCCGACGTCGTCGAGGCCGGGTTCTGGGCCGTCCTGGACTACTGGCTCCGCCGGACGGAGGAGTTCCTCACCGAGCAGTGGGTGGCCAACCGTGTCGCGATGATCGGGCGGAACGACACCGGGCTTGGGCTCCGGCGGCCGATCGACCGGCTGATGCGGAGCGAGGATCCGTACGGGACCCTCGAGCTCGTCGAGTTCGGGGTCCGACGCGGTGAGATCCGCGACGACGTCGACGTCGAGATGATCGCCTCGATGCTGGACTGGGTCGCCGAACGCTTCCAGGACGTCCTCGGGAGCGAGGAGCTCGACCCCGGCCTGGTCCACCGCAAGCCGTTCGTCCCAGAACGGCGCGACGCGCGGATCCGGGAGTTCCTCGAGCTCCTGCGTTCGGGCATCTCCCGTGCGCCCGGGGCGGCGGACGAGGCGGCCGCCGGACGTCCGGCCGAGATGGAGCCGGTCCCCGGTGGAGCGGACGGATGAGCCAGACCCGCGACCGCAAGGTGGCCTTCCTCGGTGGCGGCCGGATGGGCGAGGCCTTCGTGTCGGGCCTGATCCGCTCCGGAGGCCGGGGCGCCGACGAGATCATGATCACGAGCCGCCGCGAGGAGCGCGCGCTCGAGCTCGCGCAGACCCAGGGGGTCGGGTCGACGCTCTCGAACCCGGACGCGGTGGCCTGGGCCGACGTCCTGGTCCTGACGGTGAAGCCGCAGGACATGGAGGTCCTGCTCTCCCAGATCCGCGAGCACGTGACGCCCGAGCACCTGGTCGTGAGCTTCGCGGCGGGGATCCGTACCTCGTTCGTCGAGAAGCACCTGCCCGACGGCGTCCCGGTCGTCCGAGTGATGTCGAACGTGGCCGTCCTCGTCGACGAGGCGATGTCGGTCGTCGCGGCGGGTTCGGACGCCGAGGACCGGCACCTCGAGGTCGCCGAGGAGCTCCTCGGGTACGTCGGCAGGGTGATCCGGCTGAAGGAGGTGCACCTCGACGCGATCACGGCCACCAGCGGCAGCGGCCCGGCCTACTTCTTCCTGCTCGCGGAGGCGATGATCGAGGCGTGCATCCTGCTCGGCCTGTCCAGGGACGTGGCGACCGAGCTGATCATCCAGACGATGCTCGGATCCGCGAAGATGCTCCGCGACACGGGCAAGCACCCGGTCGAGCTGCGTGAGATGGTGACCTCGCCGGGCGGGACGACGATCGCCGCGATCAGACACCTCGAGGAGGCGGGCGTCCGCGCGGCCTTCCTGAACGCGATCGACGCCGCGCGGCACCGGAGCGCCGAGCTCGCGCAGGGCGGCGACGAGGACGAGGACTAGGAGGCACCGATGGGACGTGGGGACCGGGCACGCGTGCGCTGGGCGCACGACCGGGAGCGCAAGAAGAAGCGAGCGGAGAAGCAGCGCGCCGCGGAGCTGGGTGCGGAGCGCAAGGCGGCGAAGAAGAAGTAGCGGCCTGAGCTAGTCGGAGCTAGTCGGCGCCGCGAACGCGCCGGATCTGCTCCGCGTGGTCGAACGCGTGGGCCGCGTAGATCTCGAGCCAGTCGTCCATCGACCGGCCGGTCGTAGTGCAGCCGGCGTGCGTACTCCGCCTCGTCGTAGCCCTGGACGATCGGGCGGTCCTCGGCGAGGAGCTTCCGCAGCCGCAAGTACGAGTTCGACTCCGAGTCGGCGAGGTGGTGGACGACCATCCGGGGCGACCAGCCCTCGTCCTGCGGCACGGCGTCGAGCTCCGCATCGCCGGCTCCGGCCAGCGCCGCGTCGACCGCGTCTGCCCCGGCCCGGTACCGGGCGATCGGTTCGGCCCTGTGCGCGCGATCCACACCAGGACCGTAACAGCGGCGACGGCGACTCGGTCGGCGGAGCTCCGCTCAGCGACCGAGGCGGTTGCGGAGCACTCCGATGCCCTCGGCCTCGAGCTCCACCTCGGCGCCGGGCCACACACGCTGTTCGAACCCGGGGATCTCGAACGGTCCCGACGCGAAGGTCTCACCGGGTTCGAGCCGCTCCTGCTTCGAGGCGCGGGCGACGTCGCGGAGCAGCCCGAGCGCCGTCCCGTTCAGGTTCCCCTTCACCCACTCCTCACCGTCGATCCGGACCGTGACGAACGCGGTCTGGGGGTCGAGCTCGTCGGCCGTCACCACGCACGGACCGATCGAGAGCGGGACACCTCGGGGGGTGGGCATCGGGTCGCCGTTCGTGCGCCGGGCGAGCCAGTCGCCCACCAGGGTGTATCCGAAGACGACCGAGGGCGTCTCCTCGGGCGTGAGCGCGTCGTCCACCGCGCGACGCAGGACCGCCGCGATCTTCGGATGGAACTCGAGCCAGCCCGCGCCCTTCGGCCACGGGATCTCCTCGTCGGGCCCGAACGCCGGCCGGCCGCCCTCCACGGCGTCCGCGGAGCGGAGCGCGATCGGCAGCAGCGCCGCGAGCAGACGTGGTCGTTCGACGACGAAGGCGTCTGCCTCGTCGCGCTCGAGGGCTGCCCGGGCGGCATCGAGCACCGTGCCCCCGTTGCTCCTGACGAGCCGCTCCATCGTGTCGGGGAACGCGGGGTGGCCGAGCAGGCTCGGCAGGTCCACGACGTTCCCTTCCCGGAGCGCTCCCAGTCGCCGGTGCCCCCGCCGGTCGAAGGTCACGAGCCTCAAGGGAGGCCGATGATACGCCTGGCCGAGGCCGGAATCCCGGTATCGATCGGGCAGTTGGCTGCGGGCTCCGACTTGGGGGAAACGGGGTCCGGCGGCTACGATTGAGTCGCGAGATCGAGGCAGGATCGACCAGGTCACACCGCCTTTTCCACGCACAGGAGGTCTCCATGGCAGAGGAAGGGTTCCGCATCACCTACGCGACGATGACGGCCGACAACGAGGACCTGCACAAGGGCTACGACGAGGGCATCGAGGTCGCCCGGTCGTGGCTGGGCCAGCAGCATCCGCTGTTCGTCAACGGCGAGGCGCGCGAGGGCTCGGGGTACAAGGCCGCGCATTCGCCGATCGACGGCACCCTTATCGGTGAGTTCGCGAGCGGTACGCGCGAGGACGCCCGCGACGCCGTCGCCGCCGCCAAAGAGGCGTTCCACGAATGGGCCAACCGCCCCTGGCAGGAGCGGGTCGCGATCATCCGCAAGGCCGCCGACGTCATGTCCGACCAGCGCAACGAGCTGTCGGCGCTGATGGCGATGGAGGTCGGCAAGAACCGGCTCGAGGCGCTCGGTGACGTGGAGGAGTCCGCAGACCTGCTGCGGTGGAACGCCAACGAGGTGGAGAAGCATGACGGCTTCCAGACGCCGATGCAGTCCCTGGGCTCGCCGGGCGAGTACTACGACGTGCTGAGGCCATTCGGCGTGTGGGCCGTGATCAGCCCGTTCAACTTCCCGATGGCGCTCGCGGCGGGTCCCTCGTCCGCGGCGCTGGTCGCGGGCAACACCGTGGTGTTCAAGCCCGCGCACATGGGCGTGTTCACCGGCCTGAAGCTGTACGAGGTCTACATGGCGGCCGGTGTGCCCAAGGGCGTCTTCCACTTCCTGTCGGGTCCGGGCAGCGTCGTCGGCGACGAGATCGTGAACCACCCCGACGTGGCCGGGATCACCTTCACCGGCTCATACGAGGTCGGGATGGGGATCTACAAGGGCTTCGCGAAGGACTTCCCCAAGCCCGCGATCTGCGAGATGGGCGGCAAGAACCCGACGATCGTGACGGACAAGGCCGACCTGGACAAGGCGACCGACGGGGTGCTGCGTTCGGCGTTCGGGTTCGGCGGGCAGAAGTGCTCGGCCAACTCGCGCGTGTACGTGCACCGGAGCGTGTACGACGAGTTCGTCCGTACGTTGAAGGAGAAGACCGAGAACGTGAAGATCGGCGACCCGCTCGACCGCGACGTCTACCTCGGCCCGGTGATCGACGATGCCGCGGTGGCCACGTTCGAGGAGGCGTCCAACGAGGCGAAGAAGAACGGCACCGTCGTCACGGGCGGCGAGCGGCTGACCGAAGGTGAGCTCGCGAAGGGCACCTACGTGCAGCCCACCGTCGCGGAGGTCCCGCTCGACTCGTGGATCTGGAAGAAGGAGCTCTTCGTGCCGTTCGTCGCGGTCGCTCCGTACGACGACCTCGACGAGGCGATCCGCCTGGCCAACGACACCGAGTACGGCCTGACGGCCGGCTTCTACAGCGAGGACCGCACCGAGATCGACACCTGGCTGAGCTCGATCGAGGCCGGCGTCGTATACGTGAACCGGCGGGCCGGGGCGACGACCGGCGCGTGGCCCGGCGTCCAGCCGTTCGGCGGCTGGAAGGGTTCGGGCACCAGCGGCAAGGCCGGCGGCGGGCCGTACTACGTGCAGCAGTACCTGCGCGAGCAGTCGCGCACGGTGATCGAAGAGTGAGCACGGCCGAGACGCTCGATCTGGCGGCCGCCGAGGCGCCCGCGCTCGTCACGGAGGTCCCGGGCCCCGAGGCCCGCGCCCGGATCGAACGCGACCACAAGGTCACGAGCCCCTCGCTCCCGCGCGCCTACGACCTCGTACCCAAGCGCGGCGCGGGCTCGGTGATCGAGGACGTCGACGGGAACCGTTTCCTGGACGTGAACGCCGGGATCGCCGTGACCTCGACCGGACACGCGCACCCGAAGGTGGTCGAGGCCATCCAACGCCAGGCGGAGGAGCTCCTGCACTACTCGGCGAGCGACTTCTACCTGCCGATCTACTCCGATGTCTGCGAGGAGCTCGACCGGATCGCGCCCTTCGCCGAGCGGGCTCGCAGCTTCCTGACGAACTCGGGCACCGAGGCGGTCGAGGGCGCGATCAAGCTCGCGCGCTACGCCACCGGGCGTCAGTACGTGGTCGCGATGATCGGGTCGTTCCACGGCCGTTCCTACGGGAGCGTCTCGCTCACCGCCAGCAAGGCGAAGTACCACGCGGGGTTCGGACCGCTGCTGCCCGGCGTGGTCCACACGCACTTCGGGGACTTCGAGCACCTCGAGCAGGTGGTGTTCGCGCGCCTGATCCCGCCCGAGGAGGTGGCGGCCATCGTGGTCGAACCCGTCCTGGGCGAGGGCGGGTACGTGTTCCCGCCGGAGGGCTGGTTCGCGTACCTGCGTGAGCTCTGCGACCGGCACGGGATCGTGCTCGTGGCCGACGAGGTGCAGTCGGGGATGGGTCGGACCGGCAAGATGTGGGCGATCGAGCACGAGGGCGTCGAGCCCGACGTCCTGCTCGCGGGCAAGGGGATCGCCAGCGGGATGCCGCTCGGCGCGATCGTGGCCCGCGAGCGCCTGATGACGTGGGACGTGGGCGCGCACGGCTCGACCTACGGCGGCAACCCGGTCGCCTGCGCCGCCGCGCTCGCGACGCTCGAGCTGATCGAGGGCGGGCTGCTCGACAACGCGCGCGACGTCGGCGAGCTCCTGCTGAAGGGCCTGCGCGACATCCAGGCCCGCCGGCCCGAGATCGTCGACGTCCGGGGCCGGGGCCTGATGATCGGCATCGAGTTCGCGGCAGGCGCAGACGATGCACGCGGTCGAGCAGGCCGCGTTCCGCCGGGGCCTGCTGGTCCTTGGCGCCGGGGACTCGGTGATCCGGATGTCGCCGCCGCTCGTGTTCCGACCCGATCAGGCCGAGACCGCGCTGCAGGTGTTCGACGACGCCGTCGCCGACGTCGTCGGGCGGCTGACCGGCGGAGCGTTCGATGACCCTGTCGGTCGAGACCCTGACGTGGGACTGCGGTTCGCCGGAGCTCATCGCGCGGTTCTGGGCCGGGGTCCTCGGCTACGAGGTCGTCGAGTTCGATGAGGACGACGCCGAGATCCGCGACCCGAAGGGCGAGGGCTGGGCGATCCTGTTCCAGATGGTTCCCGAGGGCAAGTCGGTGAAGAACCGCCTCCACCTCGATCTTCGCCCGGCGACCTCGATGGCCGAGGAGATCGAGCGCGTGAGCGCGCTCGGCGCCTCGGAGCATCGGTACGTGGCCGAGGGCGGGAGCTTCTGGACCGTGATGCTCGACCCCGAGGGCAACGAGTTCTGCGTCCTGCGCGGCCCGGAGGACGGCTGGAGCCCCGAGTGACCGGGTGGGCGGGGACGAGCAAGCAGACCACGATGTCCGACGCGGTCGCCGAACTGGTCCGCGACGGCGACACCGTCGCGATCGAGGGCTTCACCCACCTGATCTGCTTCGCGGCCGGGCACGAGATCATCCGTCAGCGCAAGCGCGACCTGACCCTCGCGCGCATGACGCCGGACGTGATCTACGACCAGATGATCGGTGCCGGGGTCGCCCGCAAGCTGATCTTCTCGTGGCTCGGCAACCCGGGGGTCGGATCGTTGCATGCCGTCCGGCGCCGGATCGAGCAGGCCGACCCCGAGCCCCTGGAGATCGAGGAGTACTCGCACTTCGGGATGGTCTGCCGGTACGTCGCCGGCGCATCGAACCTCCCGTTCTTCCCGATCCGCTCCTACTACGAGAGCGACATCCCCTCGGTGAACACGAACATCAAGCCGATGCGCTCGCCGTACGAGGACGGCACCGAGGTGTACGTGGTCCCGCCGCTCCGGCCCGACGTCACGATCGTGCACGCGCAGCGCGCCACGGCCACCGGCGACACCCAGATCTGGGGCCTGCTCGGGTGCCAGAAGGAGGCGGCGTTCGCCGCCGAACGCGTGATCGTGGTCTGCGAGGAGATCGTGGACGAGGCGGTCGTCCGCCGCGACCCGAACCGGACCGTGATCCCCGGCATCGTCGTCGACGCGGTGGTGGAGCAGCCCTTCGCGTGCCATCCGAGCTACGCGCAGGGCTACTACGACCGCGACAACGCCTTCTACCTCGAGTGGGAGCGGATCTCCAAGGACCCCGAGGCGCTCGAACGCTGGTTGAAGGAGTGGGTCTACGGTCTGGAGAGCCACGCCGACTACGTCGCCAAGATGGGCGATCGATGGGTGGACCTCGAGGCCGGCGAACGCCTCTCCGGCGAGGTCAACTACGGTGACTACTCGTGACCGACGGGACGCTGCGGTGAGCGAGGACGGCTACACGAAGAACGAGATGATGATCACCGCGAGCGCTCGCACGCTCGCGGGGGAGCGGGTCTGCTTCGTCGGCGTCGGCCTGCCGAACATCGTCTGCAACCTCGCGCAACGCACGGTCTCGCCCGAGCTCCAGCTCGTGTACGAGGCGGGCGTGTTCGGCGCGCGCCCCGAACGGCTCCCGCTGTCGATCGGGGACCCGACGCTCGTGTCGGGTTCGACGGCCGTGACGTCGATGTTCGAGCTGTTCGCCTTCTACCTCCAGGCCGGCCTGATCGACGCCGCGTTCCTCGGCGGGGCGCAGATCGATCGGTTCGGGAACCTCAACACGACCGTGATCGGCGACTACGCGTCGCCGAAGGTCCGGCTCCCGGGCTCCGGCGGCGCCTGCGAGATCGCGATCCACGCCCGCAGGATCCTCGTCATCATGCGGCAGGCCAAGCGCTCGTTCGTCGAGCGGCTCGACTTCCGAACCTCGCCCGGGCACTCGGGTGACCCGGCGCACGACCGCAAGCGCGGGTGGTTCGGGAGCGGGCCGACGAGCGTGGTGACCGATCTCGCGACGTTCGGGTTCGACGAGGAGAGCGGCGAGATGACGCTGCTCACGGTCCACCCGGGCGTCACGGTCGACGACGTCCGCGCGAACATGGGGTGGGAGCCGCGCGTCTCGGGGTCCCTCGGCGAGACCCCGCCACCGACCGAGGACGAGCTGCGGCTGATCCGGACGCAGCTGGACCCGCAGGGCATGTACACCTCGTAGCGATGGCGGACGGCGACGGCTCCCGCGACCACGAGGCCCTGCCCGACGTGCGCGGGGAGCCCGAACCCGACTGGGTCCAGGCGATCCGGCGCGGTCGCGAGGAGCGGGCGAAGCGCCTCCGATCGCTCCTCGGCGGGCCTCCGATCGGCGACGCGGTCGAGGGCGCCCAGGAACCGGTCGGGGACGCGACCGCGGGCGAGCCGCCACCTGGCGCGCCAGCGGGCACGCCGGAGCCGCCGGCATGAGCCACGTCTTCCATCGGGTCCTGTCGCGACCCCTGCCTCGAGCCGTTCACGCCGGGGGGGTATGGATCGAGGACGCCCAGGGCAGGCGCTACCTCGACGGAGCGGGCGGCGCGATCGTCGTGAACGTCGGGCACGGCGACCGGTCGCTGGTGGACGCGATGGCCGAACAGTCCGCGAGGAACCCCTACGTCCACGGGACGGCGTTCACGACCGAGGCCCTCGAGTCGTACGCGGACGCCGTCGCGCCCCTGCTGCCCCTGGACGACCCCCGGATCTACCCGGTCTCGGGGGGGAGCGAGGCGGTCGAGACCGCGATCAAGCTCGCGCGCGCCTTCCATCTCGCCCGGGGTGAGCCATCGCGGACCCGGGTGATCGGACGGCAGGCCTCGTACCACGGGAATACGTTGGCGGCGCTCGACGTCGGCGGCAAGCAGGCGTTGCGGAGTCCGTACGAGCCGTGGCTCGGGCGGTTCGACCACGTGGACGCCGCGTACGAGTACCGGTGTCCGAACCCCGACCATCCCGCCGCCTGCGGCGCGTGGCACGCCGAACGCCTCGACCGCGCGATCGCCGACGCCGGCCCGTCCACGGTCGCCGCGTTCATCGCCGAGCCGGTCGCCGGTGCGACGCTCGCCGCGGCGGTCCCGACCGACGACTACTGGCCGGCGGTCGCCGAGGTGTGCCGCCGGCACGGCGTGCTCCTGATCGCCGACGAGGTCATGACCGGATTCGGCCGCACCGGGCGATGGTTCGGAGTCGACCACTGGGGCGTCCGGCCCGACGTGGTGACGGTGGGGAAGGGTTCGACGAGCGGGTACTTCCCGTTCGGGTTCGCGGCGTGTTCGGTGGGGGTGTTCGAGACGGTGCGCGAGACCGGCTTCGTGCACGGGTTCACGTGGTCGCACAACGGCGTCGGCGCGGCGGTCGCTCACGCCACGCTGCGCCGATTGACCGAGGACGACCTCGTCGACGCGAGCGCGCGCCAGGGGGAGCGGCTCCTGAAGACGCTCGCCTCGGCGCTCGAGGACGACCCGTCGGTCGGGGATGTTCGAGGGATCGGGTTGATGGTGGGCGTCGAGCTCGTCGCCGACCGGGCGAGCCGAACGCCGTTCGCGCGCGAGCACCAGGCGACCGAACGCGTCCTCGCGGCAGCCCGAGACGCGGGGTTGCTCCTGTACTCGAGCACGGGTCACGTCGACGGCGACGGCGATCTGGTGATGCTCGGACCGCCGTTCGTGATCACCGACGACGAGTGCGAGCTGATCGTCGAACGGACCGCCGCCGCGATCGCCACCCTCCGAACGGCGTGAGCGGCACCGCCGGTCTCGTCCTGTGTCCCGAGGTGCGCGGCTACGACCACGGACCCCAGCATCCGCTCCGGCCCCAACGGGTGCTCTACACGTGGTCGCTGATCGAGGCGTGCGGCCTGCTCGAGCGCCCGAACGTCTCCCGGCTCGCGTGCCGCACCGCGGCCGACCCCGAGCTCGGGCTCGTGCACGAGGACGCGTACATCGAGGCGACGAAGGCGGCCGGGCACGGCGAGGAGGGGGGCTGGGGCCGGTTCGGGTTCGGACCCGGCGACAACCCGATCTTCCCGAACATGCACGAGGCGAGTGCGTTCGTGGCGGGTGCCTCGCTCGTCGCGGCCGAGGCCGTCCGCGACGGCTCGGTCCTGCACGCCTTCAACGCCGCCGGAGGCCTGCATCACGCGATGCCGGCGCGGGCCTCCGGGTTCTGCGTGTACGACGATCCCGCGATCGCGATCGCGTGGCTGCTCGACCACGGCGTGCACCCGATCGCGTACGTGGACGTCGACGTCCACCACGGCGACGGCGTCCAGTCGATCTTCTACGGGGACCCGCGCGTGCTCACCGTCTCGATCCACCAGTCGGGCGAAACGCTGTTCCCGGGGACGGGGTCCGTCGACGAACGCGGCGCGGGCGACGCCGAGGGCACCGCGGTCAACGTCCCGCTCCAGCCGGGGGTGGGCGACCGGGCCTGGCTCGCGGCCTTCGCCGAGATCGTGCCGCCGGTCGTCCGGGCGTTCGCGCCGAAGGTGCTCGTGACGCAGCTCGGGTGCGACACGCATCGGACCGATCCGCTGGCGCAGCTCCGGCTCTCGACCGCCGCGTACCGGGAGACGGCCGCGTCGCTGCACGCGCTCGCGCACGAGGTGACCGGCGGGCGTTGGCTCGCGACCGGGGGCGGCGGCTACCAGTGGGCGACCGTGGTCCCGCGGGCGTGGACGATCGCGTTCGCGGAGATGGCCGGCGCCGACCTCCCCGACGCGCTGCCCGAACCGTGGATCGAGCAGGTCGAGCTCGAGACCGGCGGCGAGATCCCCGCCACGTTCTCCGAGCCGCCGCTCGAACGGGACGAGCTCGACGGCCGGACCGAGCGGACGATCGAGGAGGTCAAGCGCGCGTGCTTCCCGTTCTTCGGTCTCAGCCCCTAGGGCTCAGCCGCCGGTCCGTTCGAGCAGCGCCTGGATCGTGCGTTCGACGCGCCGCGCCCGGGTCTCGGGCCGCTTCGCCTCCGTGATCGAGTCGACGTACTCGCGCCGGTGCGAGAACGAGAGGCCCTCGAACGCCGCGCGAGCCGCCTCGTTGCGACGGAGCGCCTCCGATAGGTCGTCGGGCACCTCGACCTCCCGGGGCGCGTCGTCGTTGCGGACGACGATCGTCAGCGTGTCACCGACCGAGACGCCGGCCTCGGCCATGATCGCCTTCTGCACGCCGAGCACGGCCCCGCCCCCCATGCGGACGATCGAGCCACGGTAGGGGACGCCGTCGAACGTCGCGGTCACCGGGATCCGACTCCTGCCGCCCCCTTGGCCGCCGAGCGCCTCGACCACCTCGGTCGGTACGTCGACCAGGTGCCCGCCGCCCCCTCGTCCGCTCGAGCGGACCGGGGCCCGGAACGTCGTCTCGGCCATCGGTCAAGCCTATGGGAGCTCAGCTCTCTGAGGGATCGCTCGATCCGTAGCGCCGGGAGATCGTCCCCATCCCCCATCGGTACAGGGGTGGGGTCAGCACGCGGAACGCCTGGAGCGCCGCGAGCGACCGCGGGATCGAGATCTCGGGCGCCGTCCCCTTGCGGACGACGTCGACGATCACCTTCGCGACGTCGTCGGGGTCGAGCCGGACGAACGTCGGGCCGGTCGGCGGGAACCCCTCGGTCGGCGAGAAGCCGGGGTTCACGGTGGTGACCAGGATCCCTTTCGGCCCGAGCTCGTGGTAGAGCGCCTCGCTGAACGCGACGACCGCGTGCTTGGTCGCGCCGTAGATCGCCGCCCCGGGCGTCGCGAACCGTCCGGCGAGCGACGCGATATTCACGACGTGTCCGCGCCCACGTTCGAGCATCATCGGGAGGAAGAGCTTGGTGCCGAGGACCAGGCCCCGGAGGTTCACGTCGATCACCCGGTTCAGGTGCTCGACGTCAACGGCCTCGAACGCGCCCCCTCCGCGGATCCCTGCGTTGTTGACCAGCACGTCGCACCGCCCGAACTCGGTCGCCACGCGGTCGCGGAGCTGGGTGAGCTGATCGAGCTCGGTGACGTCGCACTGGACCGCGAGCGCCGAACCACCCTCCGACGCGATCCGCTCGGCGAGCGCCTCGAGGCGTTCGAGCCGTCGGGCCGCGAGCACCACCCTGGCGCCCGCCCGGCCGAACCGGAGTGCGGTGAGCTCACCGAAGCCCGACGAGGCGCCGGTCACGACCACGACCGAACCACGGAGCTCCACGTCAGGCCTCGTCTCGGGTCATCGCTGCGCTCCTCGTACGATGGGGTCGATGGACGTTATCGGATCGCACGCCGCGCGCCTGCCCGCGCTCGACGACCGCTGGACCCCCGGCCCGGTCGCGCGCGAGGAGCTGCTCGAGGGTCTGCTCGCGGGCGCGGTGGCCGGGCCCGAGCTCAGCCACCCGCTCGACAACGTGCTGCGCAACATCCGGCTCCTGCACGAGGGCGATCCCGACAAACAGTTCGGCATGACGGGGCTGCAGACGCTCGACCCGGATCGGATCCTCGGCCTCGTCGGCCGGGCGGCCGGGTTCGAGCCCGACCCAGCGGCCACCACCGGCCCCGTCCCCGTGGATCCCGAACGCGTCCTGGACGCGTGCGCCGACGCCGGCGACCGGTTCGCCGAGGCGATCCGCCGTCGCGAACGCGTGATCGTGGCGACGGGTCACCCGGTGGGGCTGGCGCACCTGTACATCGAGGTGGGACGGCTCCTGCGCGCCGGCGGCGCGACGATCCTCGAACCCGCGGACGGGGCAAGGTGGCACGACGCCGACCGCCCCCACCCGTGGCAGATCCGGTACCTCGACGGCGTCGCGATGCTGACCGACGAGGCGAGCGCGCGGCACACCCACAGCGGGGACGCGATGGATCGGATGCTCGACGACCTGACCCCCGACCTCGTGTTCGCGGACCACGGGTTCGCGGGCGCCGCGATCGAACACGGCGTCGACACCGTTTCGATCGCCGACGTGAACGACCCCGCCCTGCTCGTCGCGCAGGCGCAGGGCCGGACGCGGACCGTGATCGTGATGGACGACAACGTCGCGCCGCAGGCCTACTGGCCGTGCTTCCAAGCGATCGCCGCTCGTCTCCCCTGACCGTCCGATCGGGCGTGTTCGAGCCCGACCGCGCGCGCGGCCTCACGTCGAGCCGGATAGGATGAGCACCATCTTGACGATCACACCCACTCCAGAGGCACGGTTCGAACGCGTGAGCGGAGCAACCGGCTCCATGACGACCATCGAGATCACCGAGAGACGGCTGTCCGGGCGGGGGGCTTCCCCGGCCGGATAGACCGCACGCACGCGTGCGACCGGCCTTCGGGGTGGGGGAACCCGGAGGCGGATGTGAACGAGCACGAGGCGCTCGTCGACCAGGCGGTTCGGACCAAGCACACGGTCCTGCTGATCGGCGGCATGGATACCGGCAAGACCACCCTGTCTCGGGAACTCCTGGCGGCCGCGCTCGCGGCGGGACGGCCGGCGGCGCTCCTGGACGCGGACGTCGGACAGAAGACCGTCGGGCCGCCCGCGACGATCTCGCTCAAGGTCGTTCGGAGCCCGGAAGACCTCGAGCCCGAGTCGCTCGCGACGTCCGACGCGTTGTACTTCGTCGGCTCGACCTCGGCGCAGGGGCATCTCCTGCCGGTGGTGGGCGGCGTCGCCTCCCTGCACGAGCAGGCCAAGCAGCTCGGGGCCGACTTCATCGTGGTCGACTCGTCCGGGCTCGTGTCCGGGATCACCGGACAGACGCTGAAGTACCACAAGGTGGAGGCGCTCCGGCCCGACCTGGTCGTGGGGCTGCAGCGCGGCGAGGAGCTGTTGCCGCTGCTCGGCGTGATCCAGCGTTTCTTCGCGACCGAGGTCGTGCCCCTCGGCGTCCATCCGAAGGTGGTCCCGACAACGGTCGACCTTCGGGCCGAGAAACGCGAGCGTTCGATGCGCCGATACTTCTCCGGCGAGCTCCACCGCTTCCGGGTCAAGCCCACGGTGTTCATGCCGGCGCTGCCGCCGCTGTTCGAACCCGGCGACCTCGACCGGCTCCTGGTCGGGCTGTCCGACGGCGCCGGCGGCTACCCGGGCATCGGCTACCTCGAGCACGCGCAGGACGAGGGCGTGCTCAGGCTGATCTCGCCGGTGGCAGAGGGCCCCAAGGCGCTTAGACTGGGGTCCGTCCGTCTGGATGCGTCCTTCCGCGCCAAGCGCGTGGACCTCCGGAACCTGTTCGGATCGGAATAGGAGATCGCTGCGTGCCTTCGTTGGTCAAGAAACGCCGCAAGAAGATGCGGAAGAAGAAGCACAAGAAGCTGCTGAAGAAGACCCGCTGGCAGCGCCGTCAACAGGGCCGCTAGGAGCCCGATCGGTGCGCGTGGCGGTCCCGTTCGGGGCCCGTCCGATCGCGATCCTGCTGATGGTTGGGGCCGCGCTCGTCTCGTGTGGCGAGCCGCCGCCTCCGGACCTCTCGGGTTCGCATCCGGTCACGTTCGAGTCGCGCGACGGCGTCACCTTGGAGGGCCGTCTGTTCGGCGATGGTTCCACCGGCGTGGTGCTGTCGCACATGCAACCCGCCGATCAGCGTTCGTGGTTCGCGTTCGCGAACCGTCTGGCCGACCAGGGGTACCTCGTCCTCACGTACGACTTCCGGGGGTACTGCCCGGGCGGCGAGGGCGGCTGCTCGCAGGGAGAGCTCCAGATCGCCGCGATCTGGCAGGACGTCCTCGGGGCGGTGGATTTCATCCGGTCCCAGGGGGCGACGACCGTCGCGCTGGTGGGCGCGAGCATGGGGGGCACGGCGTCGCTCGTCGCGGCCGGTCAGGAGGGGACGGACGTGGCGGCGGTGATCACCCTGTCGGCCCCGGTCTCGATCGGAGGTCTGAACGCGGACGCCGCGCTGCTCCAGCGCGTCGCTGCGAACAAGCTGTTCATCGCCGGGCTCGGGGATGCCCCCGCCGCGGCGTCGGCACAGGAACTGGACGAGATCGCGCCACCGCCCAAGCGTGTCGAGATCTCTCCGGCCGACGACCACGGCACCGACCTGTTGACGGGGTCGCACGGCGAGGAGATCCAGCGGCTGATCGAAACCTACCTCACACAGTTCGCGCCGCCGCGAGGCTCAGGGTGAGGGGGTGAGGCTCGGGAGCGGCGTGCCCTCGACGGGGCCCGGGAACGGAGCCCGGTCGCGGTTCGCGAGCACGATCTGGTAGACGGCCGCGCCGATCAGCAACCCGAACAGCACGACGATCGTGATGAACGTGAAGCGGCGCATCGCGGGAGGCTAGCAGTCGTACCGAGGGCGGAGCGGCTACTCCGGCCTCGAACGCATCGGATCAGGCGGGGAGCGTGAGCCCGGCCTCGCAGAGCTCGCGGTTGCGGGACAGGATGCGGCGCAAGGCCTGCTCGTCGTCGAGGTGGCTGCGCAGGTCGATCTCGAGCGAGATCGCCCCGCGGAACCTGCGTCCCGCGAGCGCCTCGAGGAAGGGGCCGAGGTCAAGGACGCCCTCGTCCAGGGGCAGGTGCGAGTCCCAGCCTTTGCCGGCGTTGTTCGAAAGGTGGACGTGGGCGAGCCGGTCACCGAGCCTGGCGACGGCCTCGACGGGATCCAGGCCCGAGACCGCCAGATGGCTCGTGTCCAGGGTGACGTCCGGGAACCCGTCGAGGTCCTTCAGGGACTGGTGCGCGTGGAGCCGTGCCACGCTGCGACCGCGTACCCGCAGGGGGAACATGTTCTCGACGGCTACCCGGACGCCTCGCTCGGCGGCCAGGCTCGGGAGCGCTTCGTCCAGCCAGCGGCGGTAGGCCGATTGCCATCGGTAGGGCGGGTGCACGACGACGAGCGGCGCCCCGATGCCGAGCGCGAGCTCGATCGCCCGGTCGATCTTCCCGAGGGGGTCGCGGCCCCACACCCGGCGGGACATCAGCAGGAACGGCGCGTGTACCGCGAGGACGGGGAGCGCGTGGTCCTCGGAAAGCGCCCGGACCCGCGTCGCGTCCTGCGTGTCCGGGTCGTTCGTCACCATCAGCTCGATCCCGTCGAACCCGGTCCGCGCGAACAACGGAAAGGCGGCGTCGATCGGCTTGGAGAAGACCGAGATCGTCGAGCAGATGATCGGCGGTCGGTCGTCAGGCACGCCGCGATGCTAGCAGCGGTCTCCGCCGCCACGGCTATGCTGCGGGGCCATGTGGGTCTTCCCCGTCACGGCCGCGCTCGTGGCCGCGGCGTTCGCGGCGGCGCTCGTGCGTCGCTACGTCGGGAGCCGTCGACCGTACGAGCTGGTCTGGGCGCTCGCGCTGCTGATGTACGCGGGGGCCTCGATCGCGGTCGCGTTCGGCGTCGCGAACGGCTGGACCTCGGGAGAGTTCCGCGTCTACTGGGCGCTCGGCGCCGTGCTGAACGTTCCGTTCCTCGCGGCGGGCGAGCTCGACCTGCTCGCCCATCGCCGCGGCGTCCGTTGGACGCTCTACGTGCTGCTCGCCTTCCTCACCGCCTACACCGTCGCGGTCGTACGGACCGCCGAGATCCACGCGGCGGCCCTCGCCGAGGACCTGCCTTCGGGCAAGGAGGTGTTCGGTGACGGCACCGCGGCGCACCGTCTCCCGCAGGTCGTCGCGATCCCCGCGTACCTCGTCCTACTCGGCGGGACCCTCTGGTCGGCCTGGCGCATGCGCGGCCGCCCCGAGCTCCGAGACCGGTTCTGGGGGACGCTGCTGATCGCGTTCGGCGCGACGATCATCGCGGGGTTCGGTTCGGCGTTCGCCGCGCTGGGGTACCCCGTCCCCTTCTCGATCTCGTTGCTCGTCGGGATCTGCGTCATGTTCTTCGGGTTCCTGCGCGCGGTACGGCGACGCGATCGCGCACCGGCGAACTGACGCGTCTTCCTCCCGAGGTGATCCGCCCGGTGGGGCTCCGCGAAGCATCCCGTGACCGCACCTGCGAGGGGAGGTGACCCACCCGCAGGGCCGGAGGGTCCGGTCTGCGGAGCGCAGCGGTCACGTGGAACCACATCCCATCGAAGGAGGAGATCCGTTTGCCTGACAAGCGCATCCGTACGCGTGCGCTCGCGGCGGCGGCGTCGCTCGCGGTGGTAGCCGGCCTGTTCGCGCTGGCTCCTCTGACGGGTGTCGCCTCGAGCCACCGCGAGGCACCGCTCGTCTCCGCCGATCCGCAGATCGACACCACGGACGTCTACGCGTTCGTGAGCCAGGATCGGCCGGACACCGTCACCCTGATCGCATCGTGGATCCCGTTCGAAGAGCCGGGCGGAGGCCCGAACTTCTACGCGTGGGGGGACGGCGTTCGCTACGACCTCAACATCGACAACGACCACGACGCGAAGCCGGACCTGACCTACCGGTGGGTCTTCGCGGACCACTACCGCAACCCGAACACGTTCCTGTACAACACCGGCCCGGTCACGTCCCTGAGCGACCCGGATCTGAACTTCTACCAGACCTACGACCTGCTCCGGGTCAACCGGGACACGGGCAAGCAGAAGACGCTCGTGAACGACGCGATCTCGGCGCCGTCCAACGTGGGCGACGCCTCGATGCCGAACTACAACAGCGGCCTGTTCGATGCCGCCACGGTCGAGTTCGGCTCCGCGCCGGGCAAGACGTGGGCCGGCCAGTCCGACGACGCATTCTTCGTCGACCTGCGCGTGTTCGACCTGCTGTACGGGGCGAACCTCACGGAGGTCGGTGACGACACGCTGGCGGGCTTCAACGTGAACACGTTGGCCCTGCAGGTCCCGAAGACCGATCTCGCCAAGGCCGGAGACGCAGAAGCGAACCCGATCATCGGCATCTGGAGCACCACGTCGCGCAGGAGCACCACGATCCAGGCTAAGGATGGGTCGCAGAAGGGCGAGGGCAAGTTCGTCCAGGTGTCCCGTCTGGGCATGCCGCTCGTGAACGAGGTCGTGATCCCGGTGGGGCTGAAGGACTACTTCAACTCCTCCAAGCCCTCGGCCGACGGCGCGGCCCTGCCGCTCGTGCAGGACCCGGAGCTGCCGCACCTATTGAATGCGGTGTACGGCACGGCGATCCCGGACTCGGACCCGGACACGCCCGGGATCCAGCGGGCCGACCTGATCCAGGTGTTCCTCACCGGGGTGACCAGCCTGAACATGCCGGCGAACGTCACTCCGAGCGAGCAGCTGCGTCTGAACATGTCGATCGCGCCGTGCAGCTCCACGTGCTCGACGCTCGGCGTGCTGGGCGGCGACCTCGCCGGATTCCCGAACGGCCGCCGTCTGAGCGACGACATCATCGACTCGGCGCTGCGCGTGGTCCTGGGGGTCCTCCTCCCGAACCACCAGGCGATCGCCGACACGATCGGTGACGGCGTCAGGGCGAACGACGTGCCGTTCAACACGGGGTTCCCGTACGTCGCGTACCCGCACTCGGGCTCGGACGCGGATCCTCACTGACCGAACGCCGCGGGGGCCCGGCTAGCTCGACCCTTGGGCCGGGCCCCCGCACCACCCGACCGGCGAGGAGCGCGAGATGAGGACGATCGGCAAGGCGGCGGCGGCGGCGGCGATGGCCGTCGCGCTGCTCGTGGCGGGGGCGCTCGCGTTCGTCCGCTCCCCCGGGGAGACGCCGCAGGTTCCTGCTCGGACGGCCAGCACGTCCACGCTGCTGGTCCCCGCGGTCGCCGCGGGGTCGCTGGACGGGACGATCGCCTCGTTGCAGGACCGCCTGAAGGCCCTGCCGCAGGATTGGCGCGGCTACGCCTCCCTCGGGCTCGCGTACGTGGCACAGGCCAGGGTCACGGGCGACCCGTCCTGGTACCCGAAGGCCGAGGGTGTGCTCGCCCGATCGATCCGCCTCAACGGGGACGACAACGTCGAGGGCACGCTGGGGCTCGGGGTCCTGGATCTGGCGCGACACGACTTCTCGTCCGCGCTCCAACAGGGCCGTCGCGCCTCGTCGCTCGATCCGTACTCGGCCGACGCCTACGGCGTGATGGGGGACGCGCTGGTCGAGCTGGGCCGATACGACCGCGCGTTCGATGCCTTCCAGACGATGGTGGACACCCGGCCCGACCTCGCCTCGTACGCACGGGTCGCCTACGCTCGCGAGCTCGTGGGTGACGTCCGCGGCGCCGAGCGCGCGATGCGGATGGCGTTCGACGCGGCCGGGACGCCCTCGGACTCTGCCTGGTCCGCGTACCAGCTCGGCGAGCTGGCGTTCGGTTCCGGCCACGTGGCGTCGGCCCGCGAGTGGTACCGGCGCGGGCTCGGCCTCGATCCGTCGTACGTGCCGAACCTAGCCGGGCTCGCCAAGGTCGCGTGGGCGAGCGGCGATGACGAGCTCGCGATCGCCCGCTACACCGACGTCGTCGCGCGCTACCCCTCCGCCGAGTTCGTCGTCGCGCTCGCCGACCTGTACCGGGTGACGGGGCAGCCCGACCTCGCCGACCAGCAGGAGGCCGTCGTGGATGCGATGCACCGGCTCGCGACCGCCAACGGTGTGAACGTGGATCTGGAGCTCGCGCTGTTCGACGCCGACCACGGCGACCCCGCGGGCGCCCTCACCGCGGCTCGTGCAGAGTGGGCGCGCCGACAGAGCGTCCACGTCGCCGACGCCTACGCTTGGGCGCTGTACGCGAACGGTCGGTACGCGCGGGCGGCGTCGCTCGAGGACCGCGCCCTCGCGCTGGGGACGCGCAGCGCGCTGTTCCTGTACCACGCCGGGATGATCCGGCTCGAGCTCGGGGACGAGGCCGGGGCCCGCCGGTACCTGTCCCGGGCGCTCGCGACGAACCCGAACTTCTCGATCCTGCACGCCGCCGATGCCGCGCGCGTCCTGTCGGATCTGAGGCCGGCGACGCTGGAGACGGGCCGATGAGGCGACCGATGAGGCGGGCGCTGGTCCTCGCGGGCGTGGTCGCCGCCGTGCTGTCGGCGCCGGCCACCGCGATCGCGCATCCGCTCGGGAACTTCACCGTCAACCGCTACGCCGGGATCGAGCTCACCCCGGACGAGGTGCGGATCGACTACGTCCTCGACCTGGCCGAGATCCCAACCGTCCAGGTCCGTCCGGAGATCGACGCCGACGCGGACGGAACGGTCACCGATGCCGAACGCGCCGCCTGGGCCGCTCGCACGGCGCCCACGCTCCTCGCGAACCTGACCCTGACGGTGGACGGCCGGCCTGTCCCGCTCGACGTCGTCTCGTCGTCGATGCGGTTCCGACCGGGTCAGGGCGGGCTCGACATCCTGCGGCTCGAGACGACGTTCGCGGGCCCCATCGCGTCTATCGGCGAGCTCTGGTTCGCCGATGCCAACTTCGCTGACCGGATCGGTTGGGCCGAGGTGACGGCGGCCGGCGCCGACGGGACGGCCGTGGCGGGTTCGAGCGTCCCCGCCCGCAGCGTCTCGAACGCCCTCCTCTCATACCCGCAGGACCTGCTGTCCAGCCCGCTCGACGTCCACGAGGCGACCCTGTCGTTCCATCCGGGGACGAGCGCGCCCGCCGCCGCATCGACCGAGGCGCCCGTGAGCGGCGCTCGTCCCGACGTGACCGGAGGTGCCTTCGCCGGTCTGGTCGGCCGGACCGGGCCGTTCATGCTGGTGGCGTTGCTCCTGGCCTTCGGGTTCGGTGCCCTCCACGCCCTCGGCCCCGGCCACGGCAAGACGCTGATGGCCGCGTACCTCGTGGGCGCCGGCGGACGGGCTCGTCACGCGGTCGCCGTCGGGGGCTCGGTGGCCGTGATGCACACGGCGTCGGTGCTCGCGCTCGGCTTCGTGGTGCTCACGCTGACCGAGGTCTTCGCGCCCGAACGCGTCTACCCCTGGCTCGGCCTGGCGTCCGGCCTGATCGCGTTCGGGCTGGGGGCGAGCCTGCTCGTCGCCCGGCTCGGGTCCTGGAGCGGCGGCCGGAGCGACCCCGAGCACCATCACCCGCACGAAGGAGGGTCGACCGTCCAACACGGACACGCTCACCCGCACCCGGTCCCGAGCCGGCCGCTCTCGAGGAAGAGCCTGACGGCACTCGCGGTGGCCGGCGGGATGCTTCCCTCGCCGACGGCCCTGGTCGTGCTGCTCGCGGCCGTCGCCCTGGACCGGATCGCCTACGGGCTGGCGCTGATCGGAGCGTTCAGCATCGGGCTCGCGGCCGCGCTGGTCGTGGTCGGTCTGATCGCGCTGCGGGCCCGCGACGTGGTCGCCGGCAGGATGTCCGGCAGGACTGCGCGACTGGTGCCGGTCCTGTCGGCCGCGTCGATCGCGTTGCTGGGCCTCGTGCTGACGTTCCGGGGGTTCGTGCAGATCTGACGGTTGGGGGTGCGGCAGGGCGATCGGAGAGCGTAGTTCGGCTAGCTGAGCGAGCCGAACCAGCTGGGACCGTCGGTGTTGGGCTGGGTCGGAGGCTGTCCGACCGGCTCCTGCGTGATCCACACCTGGTCGAACTGCGACACGTCCACGTCCGTGACCTCGAGGAGCAGGACCCCGTCGTCCGGCCAGAACATCTCGCCGACCGGCGTCCACTCCCCGTTGCTCCCGAGCCACAGCTGGTACGCGTGGCCGGGGGCCGGTTCTGGGCAGAACTCCGCGGCGATGTAGAGGCGGCGGATGTTGGGAGCGGAGACCTCGACCATGCCGCTGTCCGGCGGCGTCTGGTCCTGCGGCGACACGTTGACCGGCGAGGCGCCCGAGCGCATCGCCGAGAAGATCTCGAGCGCCGTGCCCGTGCGGGTCTCGGAGTTCGAGAGCCGGCTCCCGAGCACGAGCGAGAGCCCGCCCATCGCGACCAGCGCCACGGCCGAGGCGGCGACCGCGATCAGCGCGCCGCGTCGGCGCGTTCGACCGGCCAGGGGGACGTCGTCCATCGCACGGTGCAGGCGCGGCAGGAGGGTCTCGGGGGGGTCGACGGGAGGCGCCGCGAGCGCGAGATCGCCCGACACGGCTTCGAGGTCGGACAGGGTGGCCCGGCATCTGGGGCACGAAGGCACGTGGTCGATGAGGACCCGGTCGGCCTCGGCCGCGTCCTCGCCCGAGAGCGAGAGCAGCACGTAGCCCGCCAGGAGCTCGTCGATCCGCTCGTGATCCTCGGTCACGCCTTCACTCCTCTCGCAGGGCTTCCCGCAGCTTCCGCATCGCCGCCAGGGTCCTGGTCTTCACGGTCCCGATCGGGATGCCGAGCTCTTCGGCGATCCGCACCTGCGTCTTGCCCTCGAAATACGCCAACTCGAGCACCTGCTGCTGCGCCGGAGGAAGGGTCGTGAGCGCGGCGCGAACCTCCTTGCGCCGAACGCGCAGGTACGCGTCCTCGACGACGTCCTCCGCAGGGTCTTCGCCGGTCGCGGGCTCGAGGTTCGCCGCACGCTCTGTCCGCCTGCGTAGGCGCTCCTCACGGCGGACGGCATCCACGGCCCGGTGGTGCACCAGGGACAGGAAGAACGAGCGGAATGCCCCCCGGGCGGGGTCGAACGCCTCGGGCGCCCGCCACAGCGCCATGAAGGCGTCCTGGACGACCTCCTGGGCGATCAGGTCCTGTGACGTCACCCGGAGCGCCACGCCGTAGGCCGAACGGGCGTACCGGCGATAGAGCTCGTCGAACGCCGGCCGCTCGCGAGCCGACAGCAGCCGGTGGAGCTCGAGATCGTGCCGGTCGTCCTCGTTCACGGGCTGTTTCCTACCACACGCGGGCCCGCCCATCCCTCGCTAGCATGCGGGCGTGCCAAGGGATGTGCCGGAGGTCCTGATGTACGCGCGACCCGGATGCGGCCTGTGTGACGAGGCCCGTGAGGTGATCATGGCCGAGCGGGCGCAGACGCCCTTCGAGTACCGCGAGGTCGACGTGTCGGGGGACGACGCGCTCGAGCTCGAATACGGGATCAGGATCCCGGTCGTGCTCGTAGACGGGCGCGAGCTGTTCGAGATCGCCGTCGACGCGGGCCGGCTCGCGGAGGCCGTCCGGAGATAGTGCATTCGTGAACCGCGATTCACGAATGCACTATCATCCCGGCGTGGCCGAGCGCTCGATCCCGGAGGCGACCGTCGGACGGCTCCCCGTCTACCTCCGCGCCCTGGTCGAGCTCGCCGAGTCCGGGAGCCCGACGGTGTCCTCGGAGGCCCTGGCCGAGCTCACGGGCGTGAACTCGGCGAAGGTACGCAAGGACCTGTCGCACCTGGGCTCGTACGGCACCCGCGGGGTCGGGTACGACGTCGCCTACCTCGTCCACCAGATCCGTCGCGAGCTGGGGCTCACCCAGCACTGGCCGATCGTGATCGCGGGGATCGGGAACCTCGGGCACGCGCTCGCCAATTACCGGGGGTTCGCCGAGCGCGGGTTCCGGCCGACGGCGCTCGTCGACAACGACCCGGCCAAGGTCGGCGAGGAGGTGGGCGGGCTCACGATCCGGCCCGTCGAGGACCTGCCGGCGATCGCCGGCGAGCACGACGCGTTGATCGGCGTGATCTGCACCCCCGCGCCCGCGGCGCAGGCCGTCGCCGACGCGATGGTCCGGGCGGGTGTCCGGTCGATCCTCAACTTCGCGCCGGTGGCGCTGGTCGTCCCGGAAGGGGTCTCGGTGCGGAAGGTGGACCTGGCGGTCGAGCTCCAGATCCTGACCTACTACGAGCAGCGCAAGGCCGCGCTCGCGGAGGTCAAGGGGCGGCGGAAGGCCTCGGCCGGCGCCTGAATAGGTACCTACTTCGCGATCGTGATCCAGAGCGCGATGAAGATGACGATCACGGTGACGCCGAACAAGATGAACTGCACGGCTCCCTGCTCGATCAGCGGTGCCTCTTGGGCCAGCATCGTTCCTCCTAGGCGGGTCCGTACCACGGCGGGGCCGTCCCGCCCGTCAGGATCTCCTTGCGTTTGCGCTCCGCCCGGTCCAGGAACGGCAGGTGGGCGCCGAACAGCAGCGTCGAGCCGATCAGGAACATCCACGAGTAGCGGTTGACGCTGCCGGAGTCGTGGCGGAGGTAGAGCGTCAGCATCGGTCCGCCGTCGTTGAAGAAGGCGTGCGCGGCCGCGAGCGATACCCCGTCGTCCGTCGCGTAGAACTCGACGTTCTGGACCGTGAAGTCCGTCGTCGTGAGTGCGCCGGGTTCGAACTCGCTCTTGCCGAGGTCCTCGTTCGCCTGCTCCGCCAGGAAGGTCGACGCCGCCGCCGTCACGGACTGGACCGAGGACGTGTCCGCGTCGTTGGTTCCGGGTTCGCGCCAGTCGTCGCCCGGGTAGGTCGCGAACGCGGGATACACGGGTTCGGGATGGGTCCCGGCCGCCTCGACCACCCAGGTCGGCTCGGCGCCGCGGGGGCCGAGGTTCACGGGCGTATCGAGGCCCTGCGAGAAGAAGCCGAACGTCCACAGCGAGGACAGGATGATCATCCAGCCGAAGAACGAGACCGCGAGCACCAGGTACCCCATCCGCCGGCCGAACACCGCCGAGAGCATGATCAGCACGCTGCCCACGAAGAGCACGAACGCCATGATCACGGCGAGCCCGCCCTTCAGCATCATCCCGCACGCGATCTGGAACCCGAGGCAGCTGTCGGCGAGCATCAGAACTGGATGTTGGTCGTCGGGTTGGGCTTCTTGGTCGGGTCGCCGTCGAGGAACTGATCGATCGCCTTGGTGACGGCCTCGGGGTTCGTGCACACGTTGTGCTCGAACGGGACCAGCTCCTCGTCCTGGATGCTCACGATGTAGTTGACGATGTCGTTGATCTGCTGGTCGCCGAGCGCTCCGGCGAACCGGATGCTCCACGAGGGCATCAGGTTCCGCCCCTGCTCGATCGTCGTGTAGATGTCGTTCAGCCCGTAGATCAGCGCATGCCCGGTGAACGGTCCGCCGCAGACCGTGGTCAGGTTCGGCGTCGGGGTCACGTCGTAGGGGTCGTCGGGGGTCTGCGTGTTCGGGATCAGGGACCCCTGCAGGGTGGGCCCGTGGCAGTTCACGCAGCCGACGCCCGCCTGGTTCTCCTCCGAATAGACCAGGACGGCGTGCTTGCCGCGCGCGATCGCGTCGTTGGTCAGGTCCTTCTCCTGGGCGAGGTTCTGGTCGGGCTCGAACAGCCAGACGGCCGGGACCCAGATCACGAAGAACAGGACGAGCACCACGCCCCATCCCTGCAGCTTCTGCAGCAGCGGGGTCTCCAGGTCGGGGTCGGAGGGTCCCGGCCGCATCGCGTTCGGGATGTCCGCCTCCCGGCGCTGGCGGCCGCGCAGGACGAGCACGCCGCCCGCGATCGCGACGAAGATCGCGCCGCCGACCGCCAGGATGATGCCCTGGGCCTGGGAGAGGCCGAGCATCGTCACTGCACCGCCACGCAGAACGGTCCCGCCAGGGGTTTGTGCGTCGTGTCGGTCCCGCGGGGTGGGCCCAGGATGATCTCGGCGGTGTCGACCAGCACGTCGCCGCTGTCGGTCACCGACACCTTGAACCGGTCCATCCCGTGCGGGGCGGGGCCGAGCTTGTATTCGCCCGCGGTGTTGTACTTCGAGCCGTGGCACGGACACTCGAACCACTGCGACGACTGGCAGAACGGGACCCGGCACCCCAGGTGGACGCAGCGCTGGTACAGCGGCATGATCCCGTCGGTCGTGACGCCCTCGGTCGCGTAGTCGACGTCGCCTTCCGGCTTCCCGGCGTAGGGGACGATGTAGAACCGGCCGGTGCCCGAGTAGAACGGAAGGTTGTTGTCCTTGATGTACGCGAGGATGTCGTCGAGCTTGCCGGCGTTGATCACCGATCCGAATCCGCCCCGCAGGTTCGGCCACAGGAACGCGATCGTCGCCCCCCCGAACTCGGCGCCGAACACCAACAGCGACGCGACGAGCGAGCGGCGGAAGAACTCGCGACGGCTCACGGGCTTGGGCGTCGGCGGCGCGGGCTCGCCCATGATGGCGGCACCGGCCGCGGCGTCCGCCTGCCGCTGGGCCTTCCGCGACCTGGCGAACGACAGCCCGAAGAAGATCGCGAACAGGTCGATCACCACGATCACGACGATGACCGCGACGGTGCCGCTCGAGATGGCGAGCAGGGGCGTCATAGCTCGAAGAAGACCCCCTGGGCCCACGGCCAGACCCAGTTGTAGCCGGTGCCGCGGAAGAACGACCCGATGATCGTCAGGACGGCACCGAACATGATCAGCATCGTGAACAGCGTGATCGCGACCTTGCGGTCACCGGGCATGATGCTCGGGTTGCGGTCCACGAACGGCGCCACCGCCAGCGCGAGCAACACGAGCGTCGGCGCGAACAGCACGCCGGCCACCATCGGGTGGAAGTAGCGGAGCAGCTCCTGCAGTCCGAGGAAGTACCACGGCGCCTTCGACGGGTTCGGGGTCAGGTTGGGGTTCGCGAGCTCGCGCAGGGGTGCGTTCACGAACGTCGCGAAGATCGTGAGCGCCGCGAGGACGATCATCATCGCGACGAACTCCTCGATCAGCAGGTGCGGCCACACGTTGATCCGGTCGCCCTGTTCGCGTTCGACGCGCTGGATGCCCTCAGGCGGGACGAGCGCGAGCAGCCGGTGCTTCTCGGGCGCGCCCTTCTTGGGTTCGGGGACGTTGCCGGAAGGTGGAGGCGCCTGGCGCTCGGGCGCGGTGAGCGTCGCGGCGGGGGCCCCGACGGGCACCGGCGCGGCGGCGACCGGAGCGGCGGCAACGGCAGCCGGAACGGCCGCGGTCGGTGCGGGAGTTGGTGCGGCGGCCGGCGCGGTCCCACCGTCGCCGTCACCGGCGGGGGCGGCTGCGGCCACGGGAGTGGCGCTCGGCGCCTCGCCCGACTTCGCACGCGCCGCGCGGACGGCGGCCGACCGCGCGCGGCCTTCGGCCACACGTCGGTCGACGCCCTTGCCCAGCTCCTCCGCCAGGACCCGGTCGAAGGTCTCCTGGTCGAGCGGTGTGTCGTCCCGAGCCATGTCTCCTTCTCTTCTAGAGGGGTCCCGAGATGCCGCCGTCCTTGCGGATCCGCCAGAAATGGACCGACAGGAAGATCACCAGGACGAACGGCAATGCGAGCACGTGCAACACGTACCACCGGAGCAACGTGTCCGGCCCCACGATCACCCCGCCCAACAACAGGAAGTTGGCCTGCTTGGCGATCAGGGGGGAGTAGCCGGCGAGCGAGGTTCCGACCGTGACCGCCCACACCGCGAGCTGATCCCAGGGCAGCAGGTAGCCGGTGAACGACAGCCCGAGCGTGAGGAACAGCAGCAGCACTCCAACCACCCAGTTGAACTCGCGGGGCGGCTTGTACGAGCCCGTATAGAAGACGCGGGCCATGTGCAGGGTCACGCTGAACACCATCAGGTGCGCGCCCCATCGGTGCAGGTTGCGGACCAGGTCGCCGAAGAACACCGACGTGCGGATGTTCTGCATGTCGGTGTAGGCCTGGGCCGAACCGAGCTCGGCGGCCGGACGGTAGAAGAACATCAGGTAGATCCCGGTGATCGTCAGCAGGATGAACAGGAAGAACGAGAGGCCACCCAGGCAGAACGTGTAGGTCAGCTTCAGCCCGTGCCGCTTCATCTTCACCGGATGCAGGTGGTAGAGCACGTTGTTCATCGTTGCGAGCGCGCGGTCGCGCGAGGTGTCTCGGTAGCCGCGACGGAAGATCGAACCGGGGCGGAAGATCGATTTCCAGACTTCGGTCTCGCGGACGCGGTCGAGGGCTTCGCTGGGCGTCGGCAGCTTCAGCTTCGCCACGTCTTCCCCTTCATCCCTTCCCCGGCCTAGCCGGCCTCGGCGCGTTGCGATTCGGGTACCGAGGCCATCGTTCGCTGTCCGCGCGAGGCCTCCGGCAGCCGCGCATAGTACAGGGTGTCGGTGGGGCACCGGTCCACGCAGACCGAGCAGCGCGTGCACGCGTTGTCGTCGACGACGAACACCGAGTACGCGTTGCCGACCTCGGCCCCGACGGCGTCGTCCTCCGAGTCCGCGACGATGTCCGTCGACATCATGTAGATGCAGTTCCACGGGCACACGTCTTCGCAGGCTCGGCACAGGATGCAGTTGTCGGGGTCGAGCATCAGGTGCTTGGGCGACTTGACGCCCTTCGCGAGCCAGTCGGGGTCGACGGTCTCCACGACGTAGTCGGTGTGGACGTCGACCTCGGTCTTGGTGAACGGCATCGGCTAGGCCCTCCTCACCGGTAGCCACCCGTGGGACGGTCGGCCGTGCCGCCGCGGAGCTTGCGTCGCCAGTTCTGCATGATCGCGCCGATCACGACCACCGTGACGAAGGGGCCGACCGCGAGGTTCGCCGCGACGAAGTCCCGGGCGAGTGGATGCCAGTCCGAGGTCCCGGACAGTCCGCCCCAGCCGAGCTTCTGTTCCGCGAAGTAGAGCCAGAACGACGGGATCACGGCCATCGTGATGACGGAGAAGAAGGCGAACCCCAGGGAGAACACCACGGCGGTGGTCCAGGTCCATTCGAAGTTCTTGACGATGGGCTCGGCGCGTTCCTTCGCCTTGACGAGCACCTTCGGGACCCTCATGCGGCCTCCGTCGCCACGACCGTCTTCCCGCTCCCCATGTCGTTCGCCCGGTTCCGTTCGGTCGGCCTCGTCCGTGCCTGGGCCGGGTCGGATTATAGTCACGCGTCTCCGCGTCTCCCGGCAGTGGCGTACCCCTCTCGCCGCTTGTGAATCGGTTCACAAGGCCGTCGGCCACTATCGCAGGAGCGGACGTGCGTCCGCAACCCACCGCGCGGACCGAGGCGGAGCCCCTTGCGCAGGCGCCGACCCTAGACTGGCGCGGTGACCGGGGTGCTCGCCGACTGGGTCCAGGACGGTCTGGGGTCGTGGTGGGCCCCGGGTCTCGCGTTCGCCGCGGGGGTGGTCTCGTTCGCGTCGCCCTGCGTGTTCCCGTTGGTCCCCGGCTACCTGTCGTTCGTCGCGGGTGGAGAGGTGCGCGACGAACGCCAGCCGGTGGTGCCGATCCTGCTGTTCATCGCCGGGTTCGCCGCCGTGTTCTCGGCGCTGGGCGCCTTCACCGGCGCGATGACGCGCTTGCTGAGGTCCCCGGCGGGGATCCGGATCTCGGGCGCGATCATCATCGCGTTCGGGGTCCTGATGCTGCTGTACGCGCTCCGGCTCGGGTCGCCGGGGCTGTTCCTCGAACGCCGCCCGCTGCTCGAACGCGCCAAGCCCGGCCGCGCGTGGGCGTTCCCGCTCGGGGTCGCGTTCGGTGCGGGGTGGACGCCGTGCATCGGCCCGGTCCTGGCAGGCGTCCTGGCGGTCGCCGGCTCGCAGGGTGGCTCGTTGCGCGGGGCCCTCCTGTTGTTCGTGTACTCGATGGGGCTTGGGCTACCGTTCCTGCTGGTGGGGGTGGGGATCCGCAAGTTGATGGGGGCGCTCGCGTTCGTGAAGCGCAACTATCAGTGGATCGCGGGGATCTCCGGCGTGGTGATGATCGCGATCGGCGTGCTCGTCGCGACGAACCTGTGGACCCGGATGCTCGGTCCGGTCTTCCGCGCGATCAGCGATTTCAGCCCGCCGATCTGAGGGATGCAACGTGGTGAACGTGGGTACGCCGAGCGGGGAGCCGTGCGTCCGCGAGCCCGGGGAACGGTGCTACAGTGCGCCGGGCCTCGGTGCCCGTCTGAGGTCCACGCGGAGGGATACCGGAAAGGTGCGCAGGAGAACGGTCGTGGTCCTGGGCCTGGTGGCCCTGGCCGTCGTGGCCGTGGCCTGTGCGCCGAACGCCTCCCAGTCGGCGTTGGAGCCCGCCGGCCCCTACGCGCAGAAGTCCTTCGACCTGTTCGTTCCCGTCTTCTGGGTCGCCGTCGGGATCTTCGTGATCGTCGAGGGCCTGCTGCTCCTGTTCGTGATCCGGTACCGGCACCGGAAGAACCAGACCGCCCGGATCCCCGCGCAGATCCACGGCAACACCCGGCTCGAGATCGCGTGGACGATCCTGCCGACGCTGATCCTGGCCGGTGTCGCCGTGCCGACGATCGCGACGATCTGGGACCTGGCGGCCAAGCCCACGGGCGACGTGCTCGAGGTCAACGTGCTCGCGCACCAGTGGTGGTGGGAGTTCGACTACCCGGGCCAGGACATCCTGACCGCCAACGAGCTGCACATCCCCACGGGTCGCCCGGTCTACCTGACGCTGTGCGCGGTGGGGTTCGGGTACGGAACGCCGGTCCCGAGCGACGGCGGCCCGCCCGCACCGAACGCGTGTCAGACGGGTCCGCCGGACAGCCAGCAGCCGGCGGCGATCGGCGCCGCCGTGATCCACTCCTTCTGGGTGCCACAGCTCGCGGGCACCCAGGACGTCGTGCCGGATCTGACGAACCATCTGACGATCCAGGCCGACGAACCTGGCGTCTACCAGGGCCAGTGCAAGGAGTTCTGCGGGCTTTCGCACGCGTATATGAAGTTCAGGGTGGTCGCGCACACGCCCGCGGACTTCGAACGATGGGTGGCCGAGCAGCAGGCGCCCGCGTCCCCCGATGTGTCGGGGCCGGCGGCCGCCGGCAAGGAGATCTTCCTGCAGACGTGCACGGCCTGCCACGCCGTCGCGGGGCTCGAGACCGCGAACGGCCAGCCCGCGATCGCCAACGGCGCTCCGAACCTCACGCACCTGATGAGCCGTCAGTGCTTCCGCGGCTGCACGCTGGAGACCAACGACGAGAACCTGGCACGCTGGATCGCGGACCCGCGCTCGTTCGAGGCGGGTTCGTTCATGCCCGACTACGGTCTGACGTCCGAGCAGGTCGATCAGGTCGTGGCGTTCCTGAACACGCTGGAATGAGGTGAGGATCCGATGGCGAGCGTGAGCGTCCCCGCGGAGCGGCCCGGCGGGCTGCTGCGGCGACCGCACGCGACGACGGGGTTCTGGAGTTGGTTCACGACCGTCGACCACAAGAAGATCGGGATCCTCTACGGGATCACGGCCTTCGCGTTCTTCCTGATCGGTGGGTCCGAGGCGCTCCTTATCCGCGTGCAGCTCGCGCGGCCCGACCAGAGCTTCCTCGAGCCCGCCGTGTACAACGAGCTGTTCACGATGCACGGCATCACGATGATCTTCCTGGTGGTGATGCCGCTGTCGGCGGCGTTCTTCAACTACCTGCTGCCGCTCATGATCGGCGCTCGCGACGTGGTGTTCCCGCGGCTGAACGCGTTCAGCTACTGGGCCTTCCTGTTCGCCGGCCTGTTCATCTACTCGAGCTGGTTCCTGGGCGGCGCGCCCAACGGGGGCTGGTTCGGCTACGCGCCGAACTCCGTGACCGACCCCTCGATCGGGATGACCTTCTACGCGATCGGGCTGCTGATCGCCGGGATCGCGTCGACGGTCTCGGCCGTGAACCTCGCCGTCACGGTGCTGAACATGCGGGCGCCGGGCATGACGCTGTTCCGGATGCCGGTGTTCGTGTGGATGGGGCTGGTCGTGCAGCTCCTCCTCGCCTTCAGCCTGCCGGTGATCACGATCGGCCTGGTCGAGCTGCTGTTCGACCGGCTGTTCGGGACGCACTTCTTCGACGTCGCCGCGGGCGGCAGTCCGGTGCTCTGGCAGCACCTGTTCTGGCTGTTCGGGCACCCCGAGGTGTACATCCTGGTCCTGCCCGCGATGGGCATCGTGTCCGAGATCCTGCCGGTGTTCGCGCGCAAGCCGCTGTTCGGCTACCAGTTCGTGGTGTTCAGCGGGATCGCGATCGGGTTCATCGGGTTCGGCGTGTGGGCGCACCACATGTTCGCGGTCGGCCTGGGACCGGTCGCGAACACGGCGTTCGCGGTCTCGACGATGATCATCGCGATCCCGACCGGCGTGAAGATCTTCAACTGGCTCGGGACGCTGTGGAACGGCGACCTGCGCTTCGCGACGCCGATGCTGTTCTCGATCGGGTTCATCGCGATGTTCGTGATCGGCGGGCTGTCGGGCGTCACGCACGCGGTCGTGCCGTCGGACTACCAGCAGACGGACACGTACTACATCGTCGCGCACTTCCACTACGTGCTGTTCGGGGGCGCGATCTTCGGGCTGTTCGCCGGGATCTACTTCTGGTGGCCGAAGGTGTTCGGGCGGATGCTCTCGGAGACCTGGGGCAGGGTGAACTTCTGGCTGATGCTGATCGGCTTCAACATGACCTTCGGGCCGATGCACATCCTGGGCCTGCAGGGCATGCCGCGCCGCATCCAGAGCTACCCCGCGTCGCTCGGGCTGTCGTTCTGGAACATGGTCTCGTCGATCGGCGCGTTCGTGATCGCGATCAGCGTCCTGGTGTTCCTGATCAACGCGGTCACGAGCTTCCGCAAGCCCAAGCAGATGGAGGCGGACCCGTGGGATGCCCGGACGCTCGAGTGGTCGACGTCGTCGCCGCCACCCGAGTACAACTTCGAGGAGATCCCGGTCGTGCATTCCCTCGACGACCTCTGGCACCGCAAATACGCCGAGACCGAGGGCGGACGCGTCGTCCCGGTGGCGGCCGGCGGTTCCGGGGAGACGGCGTCGGTCGGCGACCATGCCGGGGGAGACGGCGGTGCGGGGCACGAGGGCGGTCACGCGATCCACATGCCCTCGCCCTCGTACTTCCCGCTGATCGCCGCCGCCGGGTTCCCGATCGCCGGCTACGGGTTGATCTTCGGGGTCCCGGCCGTCGTGGTCGGTCTGGTGATCGCGCTCGCCGGGTTCTTCGGGTGGGCCCTGGAGCCCTCGGCGGAGTGAGCGGCTGATGGCGAGCCTCGAGCACTCGGTCGCACCCCCGGTGAGCGATCACGCCGCCACCAGCACCGGGCTGCCGAGTCTCAAGCTCGCGATGTGGCTGTTCCTGGCCTCTGACTGCCTGCTGTTCGGCGCGCTGATCTCGACCTACGTGCTGTACCGGGGCGCGAGCACCACCGGGCCGTACCCATCCGACGTCTTCGACATCCCGTTCACGTCGGTGTCATCCTTCGTGCTGCTCGCGAGCTCGCTCACGATGGTGCTCGCGCTCGCGGCGATCCAGCGTGGCGACGTCGGGCGCTCGAGGGTCTGGCTCCTCGCCACCGCGATGCTCGGGATGGCCTTCCTCGGCGGACAGGTCTACGAGTTCACGTCGTTCGTCCGCGAGGGGCTCACGCTCAAGACCAACGTGTTCGGCACGTCCTTCTACGTGCTGACCGGTTTCCACGGGACGCACGTCGCGGTCGGCGTGCTGATGCTGCTCACGCTGTTCACGCTCTCGTTCGCGGGCAAGATCACGCAAGACAGCGCGATGACCGTCGAGCTCGTGGGGCTCTACTGGCACTTCGTGGACATCGTCTGGATCGTGATCTTCACCGTCGTCTACCTGATCCCGACGAACCCGGGGCCGGGGAGCTAGGGGAGCATGGCCGACACGCACATCGAGCGCGCCGGGGCCCGAGGTCCATGCTGGCACGCACGGCGGGCGGCACCCGGGCCCGAAGGAGTACATCCGGATCGCGATCATCCTCGCGGCGATCACCGCCGCGGAGATCGCCGTCTACTACATCGAGGGGTTCAAGGAGATCCTCGTCCCGGTCCTGTTCTTCTTCTCGTTCGTCAAGTTCACGCTCGTCGTCCTGTGGTTCATGCACCTGAAGTTCGACAGCCGGACGTACGCGCGCTTCTTCGTGATGGGGCTCGCGGGCGCGATCACGCTGTTCCTGATCGTGCTCCTCACCTTCCAGGTCTTCTCGAGCTAGCCGATGCCCGCCTGGCACACGCACCCGAGCGTCTGGCTGGTCCTGGGGGGCGTCTGGGTCGCCTACCTCGTCGCGGTCCGGCGGCATCGGGTGGTCGCCGGCGAGCCCCACGACCGGCGCCGGCGCACGACGCTGTTCTCGATCGGGATGGCCTGCCTGTGGCTCGGGGCGGATTGGCCTGTGCACGACCTCGCCGAGGGCTACCTCTACTCGGTCCACATGGCGCAGCACCTGCTGTTCACCCTCGTCGCGCCGCCCCTGTTGATCGCCGGGATACCCGCGTGGATGTGGCGGGACATCCTGCGGCCGCGATGGCTGTTCGTGGCGTTCCGGTTCCTCACGCGTCCGGTCGTGGCGTTGATCCTGTTCAACGGGCTGCTGCTGTTCACCCACTGGCCCGAGGTGGTCGACGCATCGGTGCGCTCCGAGCTCGCGCACTTCACCCTGCACGTCCTGTTGGTCGGGTCGGCGATCGTGATGTGGTGGCCGGTGATGTCGCCGCTCGTCGAGCTCCCGGCCCTGTCCCCGCCGGCGCAGATGATGTACCTGTTCGCCCAGTCGCTCGCGCCGACGATCCCGGCGTCCTTCCTCACGTTCGGGCACACGCTCCTGTATCCCGTGTACGGGACGTTCCCCCGGATCTGGGGCATCTCGGCGCTCAACGACCAGCTGATCGCCGGGCTCGAGATGAAGCTGATCGGCGGGTTCATCCTGTGGGGGTTCGTCGCCACGATCTTCTTCCGATGGCACGCCCGTGAGGAGCGCGACGGGTGGGACGCCCTCGCGTTCCGCCCCGAGGAGCGCGAGCTCCGGACGAAGGTGCCGCGATGAGGCCGGTCCTGCGCGACCGTCTGGTGATGCCGATCCTGCTCCCGCTCGGGATCCTGGCCGTGATCGCGGCGGTGCTCTTCGGGTTCTCGAGGATCCTCCTGTCGCTGACGCCCACCGCCGCGACCGTGACCGCGATCGTCGTGGCGAGCGGCGTCGTGATCACGGCGGCGGTGGCCGCCGGTCGCAAGCAGGTCCGGCTCTCGACCCTCGGGGCGATGCTGGGCGTGACGGCCGGCGTGGCGATGCTCGCGGGCGGGGTCGCGCTCGCCGTCGTCGGCGGGAACGAGAAGGAGGGCGGGGGTGGGGAGAAGCCGGTGGTGACGCTCGCGGCCGCGAACATCGCCTTCGAGCCGACCTCGCTGACGGTTCCGGCCGGCGAGGCGTTCACCCTGCAGTTCCACAACCAGGACGCGAACACCCAGCACAACGTCCAGATCTTCGACGACCCGAAGTTCGCCGGGACCCCGCTGTTCAGCGGGGCACTGGTCACGGGCGTCCGGCAGACCGATTACGAGGTCGACCCGCTCGAGGCGGGCGCCTACTTCTTCCACTGCGAGGTCCACCCCACGATGACGGGCAAGATGCAGGCGGTGCCGAGCGGCGGCGGGGGTGGTGGGACCGGTCCGAGCGGTCCCGGCGGCGGCGGCGGCGTGACGGTCGTGGCCCAGAGCCTCGCGTTCGACACCGCCACGATCGACGCTCGAGCCGGTGCCCACGACGATCACGTTCGAGAACCGCGACGCGGGCGTGCAGCACAACATCGCGATCTACGGGGACAGCTCGCTCGCCGACGAGCTGTTCAACGGGGAGCTGATCACGGGGCCCGCGACCGCGGAGTACGCCATCCCCGCGCTGCCGCCGGGCGAGCACTACTTCCAGTGCAACGTCCACCCGAACATGAGCGGCACCGTCGTGGTCTCGGATACCGGTGGGGGTGGTCCGCCGCCCGGGCAGACCGGCCCGACCGGCCCCTCCTAGCGCCGATCTCATCCGATCGGGAGCATGACGCGGCTCCCACAGGTTCCGTTACGCTCCGTTACGCTCCGATGGAGGCGACCGGGCACACCCGGTCGCCGAGCGGAGCTGTGCGGAGGGGGAGGGTCGGTATGGGCGTTCGGGCACGAGGCGCATCGATGCTGCCCTGGTGGTTGTTCCTGGTGACCGGGATCGCCTGGTTGCTGATCTCGCTGATCGTGCTCCGGTTCGACATCACGTCGATCGCCGCCGTCGGCGCGCTGTTGGGCGTCGTGTTCCTGATGGCCGGCGTGAACGAGTTCGTCCTCATGGGCGCCGTGCCCGGGTGGCGTTGGGCCCATGCCCTCCTCGGCGTCCTGTTCATCGCAGGCTCGATCTGGGCGTTCGTGCACCCGCTCGACGCCTTCTACGAGCTCGCCGCGATCCTCGGCTTCCTGTTGTTGCTGAAGGGCTCGTTCGACATCGCGATGGCATTCATGACCCGCGAGGCCAACGACCTGTGGTGGCTCGGGCTCGTCGTCGGGATCCTCGAGGTCCTCCTGGCCTTCTGGGCATCGCAACAGCTGTTCGCGCCGCGCGCCGCGCTGATCCTGATCTGGGTCGGGTTCGCGGCGATGTTCCGAGGATTCACCGAGATCTTCCTCGCGTTCGAGGTTCGGAGGCTGTCCAAGGAGCTGTCGCCGGCGGTATAGGAACCGGCTCAAGGAGCCGTCCGAGGGCGCGTTCCCGTTCGCCCGACGCGAGGCCTGGACCGGTCGAGGGAACGGAGGGCGTCGTGAACGATGTGGGCAACGGGCCACAGGAGCAATCACCGGAAGAGCTCGAGGCCGAGGTCGAGCGGCTGAAAGCGGAGCGGGAAGAACTGGAGGCGCGGGTCGAGACCCTGGAGGCCAGCCACAGAAACGGCATCGCGTGCCGTCGGATCCTGACCCCGATCCTGGTCGTCCTTGCCGATCATCGTGTTCACGGTCACCGTCCCGGCGGCGTGGGGTGCTCGGACGGTCCTGAACACCGATCGGTACGTGGCGACCGTCGCGCCGCTCGCGGACGACCCGGCGGTCCAGGCAGGCGATCGCGACCAAGCTCACCGACGAGGTCTTCTCGGCGTTCAACGTCCAGGAGGCCATCTCCGACACCCTCGCATCGCTCGGCGAGCGGGCCACTCTGCTGGCGGGACCGCTGACCAACGGCGTGAAGGGGTTCGTGCAGGACCAGGTCGAGAAGGTCGTGGCGAGCGACGCCTTCGAGACGTTCTGGGTGGAAGCCAATCGCTTCGTGCACACGCAGGTGCTGGCGATCATGCGCGGGGACACCGAGAACATCAGCATCGGTGGCGGAGGGAAGGTCCTCCTCAACCTCCTGCCGCTGGTGAACCTCGCGCTCGCCTCGATCGAGAACGGTCGCGTCCGACCTTGTCGGCCGCGACGTGACCCTCCCGACGATTCGGACCGAGCGAGCCGCCGAGCGAGCCAGATCGCCAAGCTCGAGCAGGCGCTCGGCATCGACCTGCCGGACAACTACGGCCAGATCCCCGTCTACGACAGCCAGGACCTTGCGGCCTTGCAACAGACGCTCTATACGCGCCAAGCGGCTGTTGCTCCTGCTCCTGGTCCTGATCCCGGTGCTTGTCGCCGCGGCCTTGTCGGTCTCGACGCGTCGGCGCCGAACGCTGTCCAGCTGACGAGGGAGCGGCGATCGGGCTCGTCGTCGTCCGCCGTGTCGCGCTCATGTCCCGCAACGGGCTGTTACGAGCAGGTGAACACGCAACGGCACCCCGCTGTGCGAGTCCTCGCCGACGACCTGATGGACAGCCTGTTCCGATACCACCGGCATCCTGCTCGCCATCGTGCTGCTGACGCTGCTGATCGCCCTGATCACGGGCCCGTACCCGTGGGCGGTGACCGTTCGGGGCTGGGTCCGGGACGGTGCCCGGGGGATCGCCTCCGCGTTCGGAGGCCACGACGTGCCGGACACCGGGCGGGTGCGCTGGATCCGCGACCACCGCGACGCCCTGATGCTGGCCGGCGGGGTCGTGGCGCTGCTCCTGCTGCTCCTGTTCAACCTGTCGTGGTGGGCCTTCGCGATCGTGACGGTCGTGATCGCCCTGTACGAGATCGCCCTGCGCACGCACTGGGTCACGCGACCCGAGGCGGCCGAGGCCGCGTAGGGGCTACTGGATCGGGGGGAGCTTCGGGCCCCAGTCGTAGACGACGGTGGTGCGGACCAGCAGGTCCTGCACCGACTCGTTCCGGCTGCTGACCGCGCTCCAGAAGAGCCCGATCGGGAACAGCGCGCACAGGGTCGCCCGGACGAACGCTCGCCACAGGGGCAGGCCGGCGTCGCGAGAGGACACGACGCGCAGCCCGAGCACGCTCTTGCCCCACGTGCGACCGGTGTTGGCCCACCCGATCGTGAGGTAGGCGATCAGCAGGATCCAGCCGAGCGTGCTGAGGCGCATGGTCGAGACCTCGGGCCACGAGAACCGGTGGGGGTGGAGGAAGAACCGGACGCCGCTCACGGCGAAGTACACGCCGACCACGGCCACGATGACCACGAGGAGATCGATCGCGTCGGCGAGGAACCGGGAGATGACCCCGGCGCGCTGGCCCTGCATCCCCCGGGCCATCGGCGGGGCGGAGACGGTCACGGTCGCTCCTCGGGTTCGGGGTCGACCGGCCCGCCGGCCGCGGGATCGCTCGGCTCGCTCTGGGCGTTCGCGGGCGTCGCGGCGGGACCGTCGCCGCCGCCCCGCCCGAGCAACCGTTCCCGCAGCCGCGAGATCGCCCGGTCGGCGTTCATGCTCTGGACGCGGATGCCGCCGACGGTCTCGTTCGTCATCGACCCCATCGCGTCCTGGATCAGCTGCATGAGGTTGAGCTCCTCGATCACCTCGCTCGCGATCGCCGTGAGGTCGAGTCGGCGCACCAGCGCCTGCAGGTCGATCCTGTCCGCGACCGCCTGGATGTCGACGCGGCGCACGACCTGGTCGAGGTCCACGCTCGCGACGATCGCGTCGAGGTCGAGCCGGGACACGATCTCGTCGATCGGCACCCGTTCCACGATCGCCTGCACGTCGATGCGTTCGATGATGCGGTCGAGGTCGATCCGGGCCACGATCGCGTCGATGTCCAGGCGTCCGATCACCCGGTCCAGGTCGAGTCCATCGATGATGCGGTCGAGCTCGATGCGTTCGGCGACGAGCTCGTTGAGGTCGATCTGGTCGAGCGCCGCGTCGACGACCTGGGGGACGAGCAGCCGAAGGAACGCCGCCGCCGCCTCCTCGTCGCGCGGGCGCTGCTCGCGCCAGCGCGCGTCGAGCCCTCCGAGCCGGTCGCCCGCCTGACGCAGCGGCTCCTGCACGAACCCGGGGCTCGTCACGAGCGAGAAGAAGAGCTCGGCGCTCCGCACCATCGTGGTGGCGGCACGGGCGCCCCACTTCGCGCCCTCGAGCGCGACCCCGATCGCCGCGCCCGCGACGAGCGGGACACCGGAGGCCGGGCGGGCGGTCTCGTCGCCCGGCGCCTCGCCCTCGGCGAACGGCTCGCGGCCGAGCGTGCGGGCGACCGCCTCGGCGAGCACCTCGGAGGCGAGCGCCGTCATCCCGATCGCGATCCGGAACGTCTGCTCGACCAGCTGCTCGAGCGGCGGCGGGGGCTGCGCGGCGACCCGCAGCGGGACGACCTTGCCGAGGCGTTCGGGTGACGCGGCGCCCTCGTCCACGGTCGGCCTCTCGTTCGGGGTGCCCATCATCGCCCCTGGGCGGCGAGGTGCCAACAGGCGGGCGATCGCTCGGGCTACCATCGCCGTGCCCGAACGTCGTCCGGGCCGATCAGCTGACGACGTGCCGTGGAAGACGAGGACGTCGTGGAGCCGCAGCCGCCCGCCCCCGGAGTCCGCGGTTCCACCGGCGACTCGCCTGGCACCCGAGTCGGTCGTCGGCCGGGTTCGCCGGCCACCGTCGGTGCGGGCGGCGGGCAGGGGACCGCGAGCGACCCCGGCCGGATCGCCCGCGCGCGCCGCTCGGCGGCCGAGCTCGAGACCGCGGGCCCGTCGGGAGTTCGACCGCGCGCGCGAACAGCACGCCTCGGTGCGGCTCGCGGTGCAGGCCTTCGAGAGCGATCGCCGACGCGCGGGCGGCCTCCTGGCGGGCGGCCTCGCGTACCGGATCTTCCTGTGGCAGATCCCGCTCGTCGCTCTTCCTCGTGAGCGCGTTCGGCCTGGCGACCGAGCTCTCGGGGGACGACCCCGCCGACCTCGCGAGGAAGACCGGCATGACCGCCGCCCTCGCGGGCGCGATCTCGCAGGCCGTCGCCGCGTCACAGAGCGCTCGGTGGTGGCTCCTGCTCCTCGGCGCGTTCCTGACGGTCTGGGCGGGTCGGGGCGTGTACCGAGGGGTTCGCTTGGTGAGCGAGTTGGCGTGGGACATCCGGGCCCCCCGCGGGAGCTCGCTGAAGGGTTCACTCGCCGTCACCGGCTTCGGCCTGCTCGCCGTCGCGATGCAGGCCTTCCTGCCGAGGCTGAGCGAGGCGCTCGATGTCCCCGGCCTGATCCGGTTCTCGTTGGGTCTGATCCTGGCGTCGTCGTTGGCGTTCGCGGTGCTGCGGCTGCTGCCGCATGCGGATGCGCCCTGGACCTCCATCGTGCCGGGCGCCGTGCTGACGGGGGTCGGGATGCGCCTGCTCGGCCTGGCCACTTCGACCTACTTCGCCTACCGCCTCGATCACAGCAACGATCTCTACGGGGCGCTCGGGCTCGCCGTGGTGATGATGCTGTACCTGTTCCTGGTCGCGCGGATCTTCGTGGCCGCTCAGTTCCTAAACGCGACGCTGTTCTGGCGACGCGAGCCGAGCGCCGAGGCCGGGTGACTCAGCCGCCCTCGGCCGGCGGGATCACGGCCGAGATCATCATCCCCAGGCCGGCGCCGCCGACCACGTCGTGCGGGAGATGCGCCCCGACGTACATCCGACCGAACCCCACGGTCCCCACCATTCCGGCCAGGACCGGTCGCACGGTCCGGGGGAGCTCCTCGGCGGCGACGAAGGCGAGCGTGGTCGCGACGGCGGTGTGGCCCGAGACCCAGCCGAGGTCGCCCTCGATGCCCTCGCGGATCGTGACGTCGGGCAGGACCCCCTGTGGGCGCGCCCTGCCGCCGAACGGCTTGATGAGCTTGGCGCCGACCCAAGCGATCGTGCCGCCGACGGCCAGGCTCGCGGCGAGGCGCTTGCGTCCGGCGAGGAGCGCGAGGACCGAGACCACCGGAACGGTCCCGAACGTCCCGGCCTGCATGACCGCTCGAACCGGGACCCGGATCCGGTCGCTCGCGCCATTGACCCTGCGGAAGAGGCGTTCCTCGTAACCCGGCAACTCGGACCGCCGGGCCTCGGCGAGGCTGACGAGGAACAGGACCGCGCCGAGCCCGAACCGGGCGACCCGTCCCGCCCGCATCCCGGGTTGCGGTCGCGTGCTACGCGGTCCGGCGACCGCGCACCAGTCCCCATACCGCGGTGACGATCACCGCGCCGAGGATCGATCCGATCACGCCGCTCGGCCGGAGGTTCAGACCGTCGCCGGCGATCAGGCTCGCGAGCAGTCCCCCCACGAACGACCCGAGGAAACCGGCGATCAAGGCTTCGGTCCAGTCGGTGCGGCCGTGGCTGCGACCGACGATCAGCTGGGCGATCCACCCGGCCGCCATCGCGACCGCGAGCAGTGCGAGGATCAGCATCGTCGTCTCCCGTTCCGAGGGTCGGTGCAGTGTACGCGAGTCCGGAGGCCTCGCTCCGACCCGCCACGCTCGCCCTACGCGTCAGTCCAGGCCGATCGCGAGCGTCGCCCAGACCATCGCGACGAGGGCGAGCGCGCCGACGACTGCGGCCGCGGTGAGCGCGACGCGCCGAACGCTCCACACCTGGATCGAGACGAGCGGGCGATCGGGCGCGAGCTCGCGGAAGCGCTCGAGGATCGGGCGACCGTCCTGCTTGAGCTCCTCGCTCACCTGTGTGGGGATCGCGAGCCCGCGGGCGGCGGCGAACGCCTCGGCGACGTCGTCGGGGGAGAAGACCGTGATCGCGCGCGCGTAGACGCGGTCGGGATCACTGCTGAGCGCGAACGTCAGCATCATGTTCGCGAGGTCGACGGCCTGTCGCCACGGCGTGGGGCGGACCTGGAGGCCGGATACGTCCACCAGCTGCAGGTGCCCGCCACGGACGAGCATGTTCGCGGGCTTCAGGTCGCGGTGGGCGAGTCCGGAGGCCCACAGCCGCTGGACCAGCTCCATCCCCTGGTCGATGATCGCGTCGTCCACCTCGGCCTCGCCGAGCGTCGTCGCGTTCGAGAAGAACTCGGTCACGAGCATGTACTCGCGGTCCGGGGTGAGCTCGACGATGCCGTAGGTGGTCGCGACGCCGATCCCGACGTCACGGAGCAGCCGTAGCGCGTAGTCCTCGTAGAGCGCGAGCCGCCGCACAGACCCCAGCGGAACCTCGTCCTCGAGCTGCCCGTACAAGATCGTGCGCCCGACCTTGTACCAGCGGTCCGCGCGCAGGTGGCTCGTGGCGTAGATCTTGCCGAACAGGTGCCCGTCGAGCTCGGCCACGCGCATCCGGAGCGGGCTCGAACCGCCGGAGCCGGCGAGACCGAACGGTTCGATCTCGGTCACCGTGAAGCCGAGCTGGTCGCGGACGGCCGCGACGATCGCTTCGCCCCGCGCGCCGCCGAGATCCAGGTGCGCCGCCTTGCCACCGCGAGCGTAGGAGACCGGGAACACGTCCTCTGGGACGAAGAACGCGAACCCGAACCCCACGGTGATCCACGCCGAGCAGCAGCGAGTACACGGCGTCGATCGGATAGTCCGCTGCCAGCAGGAGCCGCGCCAGCACGACGAGCCCCGTGAGCACGAGCGCGCCGGCCCGCGCGAGCCTCCGTGGCCGGCCGGACGAGGCCAGCACCATCGTCGCGCCGAACAGCGTCACGGCGAGCGCGGCCACCGGCAACGACGGGAACGTCGTCGTGGCGTTGCTCGACAGGACGGTCACGCCCTCGGGTGGCGGCCGGTGGACGGCGAGGACCGTGTCCAGGAAGTCGACCACGACGTACAGCGCGAGGACCGTGATCAGGTGGCGCCACCGAGAGTAGAGCGCGGCGACGACGAGGATCGCGACGCGGAGGATCCAGACGACGAGCGGGTCGGTCAGGCCGTCGAGGAACTTCGCCACGTCGACACCAGCGTTGGCGTCCGCAGGTCCTGGAACCAGTCCAGAAGTGGCGACTGCGCGTCCGTCGGGACGATCGAGAGACCGATCGCGACGCCGGCGACGAGGAGCGCGACCATCGCCCAGCCCCACGCGCGCCACCCGGGCTCGCGAGGGAGCGGGGGCGGTTCGCCGGAGGGGCGCCGGCGCCAAGCGCCGTTCCCGAGTTTCGCCGCCGGGTGACCGGATGCGTCGCTCGTGTCCGGCGTCCCGGTTCCGTCGGTCTGCATCGGGCCGGACTCTAGCCCTTGCCGGTCGAGTGTTCATCGTCGGGTGCAACACCGCCCTTCTTGGAGTACGCTCCGCCAGCGCCCGAAACCGGGCTTCAAGGGGAGGGGTTGGATGCTGGCGTACGAGTGGACGTTCGGCAGTGTGCTGTGGGCGATGGTCGTCTTCTTCTTCTGGTTCATGTTGATCTGGATCTTCATCGGGGTGTTCGCGGACCTCTTCCGACGCAACGACCTCTCGGGATGGGCGAAGGCCGGTTGGCTCGTGCTGATCTTCATCGTCCCGTTCCTCGGGATCCTGATCTACATGATCGCGCGGCCGAAGATGACCGAGCAGGACAAGGAGATGATGGCCGCGATGTCCGAACGGGAACGTCGGGCGTCCGGATACTCCGCCGCCGACGAGGTCGCCAAGCTCGCCAAGCTCCGCGACGAGGGCAAGATCACCGCGGAGGAGTACGAGCAGATGAAGGCACAGGCGATGATGCAGGTCTAGCTGCATCGTTCATCGAAGCTCCGAGGGCCGCTGGCGCTCCCTGACGACCGGGACCCGGCGGCCTTCGAGCGTTCGGAGGGGTGTGGCAAGCGTGATCGGCTCGACGAGCTACGAGGAGATCATGCAGGACGTCGTCCGCGGCTTCGAGGTCGCGGGGGTCGGCGTGCTCGTCGTCGGCTCGGTCCTCGCGTTCGCGCGGTTCGCGGTCGAGCTGTTCCGCCGCCCCCTCGACCAGGCCTACGAGGGCGTTCGGCATAGGGTGGGGCGGGCGATCCTGCTCGGGCTCGAGATCCTCATCATCGCGGACATCGTCCGGACGATCACGATCGACCCCACGCTCGAGAGCGTGATCACCCTCGGCGTCCTCGTCCTCGTGCGGACGTTCCTCAGCTTCTCGCTGGAGATCGAGCTCGAGGGCGTGGTCCCGTGGCGGCGATCGGAGAAGCCCGGCCCTTCCCGCTGAGCCGCGGGCTCAGGAAGCCGAGCGGTAGCGGCTGAGGCCACCGGTCCCGGCGACGAAGAACGTCATCAGGATCCCGGCAGGCAGGGCGCCCCAGAAGCTGACGTTCACGCCGACGTTGCCGAGGAACAGCATCAGCAGCCACGTCGCCGGGAACGACCCGATGACGACGACGCCGAACAGCACGAGCAGGAACCCGATCATCCGGACCTCCTCCACGATGGACGACGCGATGTTCGCACGGCGCGACCGGCGTGTGCGGGAGATCCGGGTTCGTAGGCGTCAGCCGATCAGGGCGTCTGCGGCGACCGCAGCGAAGAGCAGGGCGAGGTAGACGATCGAGAAGCGGAACAGGCGCATCGACTCGGCCGGCGACGTCCCACGCCACAGCCGGAGCGCGCGCCAGACGAACCACCCGCCGAGCACGACGGCCGCAACCACGTACACGAGACCCATCGAGGCGACCGGCACGAGCAGCAGGGACGTCCCGAACAGCACCAGCGAGTACAGGAGGATCTGCTTCCGGGTCTCCTGCGGTCCCCGGACGACCGGAAGCATCGGGATCCCGGCCGCGCGGTAATCCCCGCTGTACCGCATCGCGAGCGCCCAGAAGTGCGGCGGCGTCCAGACGAAGACGATCGCGAACAGCACCCACGCCGCGGGTCCGACCGTCCCCGTGACCGCCGCCCAGCCGACCAGGGCCGGGACGGCGCCGGCGGCCCCGCCGATCACGATGTTCTGGACGCTCGTGCGCTTGAGCCACATCGTGTACACGAAGACGTAGAAGGCGATCGCCGATAGCGCGAGGCTCGCCGCGAGCATGTTCACCGTGATCGACAGGAAGAAGAAGGAGATCGCGCCGAGCACGAACCCGAACGCGAGCGCGCTGTCGGGCTCGACCAGGTGGGCGGGGAGCGGCCGCTTGCGGGTCCGGCGCATCACCTCGTCGATGTCGCGGTCCAGGTAGCAGTTGATCGCGTTCGCCGAGCCGGCGGCGATCGTGCCGCCCACCAGCGTCACGAAGATCAGGCCGATGGACGGCAGCCCGTGCTCCGCGAGCATCATCGCCGGCACGGTCGTGATCAGCAGCAGGACGATGATCCGCGGCTTCGTGAGCTTGAAGTAGGCGGCGGTCGTCTCGCGCAGGCTCGAGCGTTTCCCGTTCGAGCGCGCGTCGCCCTCCCCGGCGCCCCGGGCGTGACCCGCGAACCGACGGCTCACCGTGGCGATCGCCACGAGGACGCCCCAGATCAACGCCGACAGGACGACGTGCGCCGTCACCGAGGCCGACGACAGCCTCGACCACACGTTGGCGGCGCCCACGAGGACCTGGGCGACGTAGAGCAGCAGCGTCACCGACGACAGGATCACGAGGTCCTTCGAGCGGTTCGTCATCGTCCGGGCCCGGATGGCGACCCAGATCACGAGGAGTAAGACGGCCGCGGCGAGCACGCGGTGGACGAACATCAGGGTCGCGACGCCGCCGAGCGTCGGCACCAGCCGCCCGTCCATCAGGGGCCAGTCGCGGAACGCGAGCCCCGCGGCCTCGGCCCGGACGTACGCCCCGACGATCAGCAGGGCGAACGCGGCCCCGGCCGTCCACAGCGTCAGCCGGGCGAACCTCGGATCCGAGCCCGCGATCGACGGGCCCTTGGTCGGCAGCTTCACGTAACAGAAGGAGTTGGCGGTGATGTTCACCAGGACCGCGAGCAGCGTCATCGCGGTCGCGAAGTGCAGGGTCACCAGGGTCGCCTCGAGCTCGCCCTTGACCACGACCCCGCCGAGGGCCGCCTGCGCGAACACGAGTCCCACCGCGGCCAGGCTCGGGACGAGGATCTGCCGCACCCGCCGGTACTGCCGCCACGCCACCACGGCCTGGAGGCAGATCAGGATCACCGTGATCGTCGCGAGCAGCCGGTGGGAGTATTCGATGATCGCGTGGGTCTCGAGCGGCGGGATCCATCGCCCGAAGCAGGTCGGCCAGCCCGGGCACCCGAGCCCCGAACCCGTCGCTCGAACGAGCCCCCCGGCCGTGATGAGCAGGACCGTCGAAGCGGTGGTGGCGATCGTGAGCTTCTGGAAGCGCGTCATCGTTCGAGCCGGGGCTCGTCCGAACGATAGCAGCACGCCTCCCGCAGGGGGGCAGGTGGCGGCGGAGCCGGGTCCCGCGTTGACATACTGCCTGCGTGCCGACGCAGGATCGCACCGCGCCCGCGCCACCGTCGACGGCGATCCAGGCCGTCCGCGGGCCGGTCGACCTCGAGCTCGAGCGGTTCCTGGGCGACCGCCGCGCGGAGCTGGCCGGGATGGACCCCTCGGCGGTCGCCCTGGTGGACGAGCTGCTCCGCCTGCTCCGCGCCGGCGGGAAGCGGGTTCGGCCGGCGCTGTGCTGGTGGGCGTTCCGAGCGGCCGGCGGCGGTGAAGGCGACCCGATCGTCCCTGTCTGCGCGGCGCTCGAGCTCCTCCACACGTCCGCCCTCGTGCACGACGACCTGATGGATCGGGACGCCGAGCGCCGCGGCGTCGACGCGACCCACGTCCGGTTCGCGAAGCAGGCGCCGCCCGGTGTGGACCCGGAGGCGTTCGGGACGTCGGCGGCGGTCCTGGTGGGCGATCTGGCGCTCGTGCTGTCCGAGCGGCTCCTGCGCACGAGCGGGTTCGGGTCCGGCCGGCTCGATGCGGCGATGGCCCGCTTCGACCGGATGCGGGCCGAGATGGCGGCCGGGCAGTTCCTCGACGTCTCTGGCGCGCGCGACCCGGCTCGTGTTCGCGCGCTGAAGACCGCTTCGTACACCGCCGAAGGCCCGGTGCTGATCGGCGCGGCGCTCGCCGGGGCCGGGCCGGAGGCCGAGGGTCCGCTGCGGGTGTTCGGGCGGCTGGTGGGGGAGGCGTTCCAGCTCCGGGATGACGTCGCCGACGGCGAAGCCGGGACCGAGGCCGTCGCCGCCGTCGAGGATCTGGTCGCGCGCGCCACCCGAACGCTCGGCGATGCGCCGCTGCGTCGCGATGGCATCGACGCGCTGATCCAGATCGCACAGCTCCTCCGAACCCCGAGGGCGGCCTGATGCGGGTCTCGAACGCGGAGGTGGGCGCGGCGCGTCGCATGTTCGCGAGCCTGCCCTCGGCGGCCGTGGCGACGACCAACGCCGACGGGTCCCCGCACGTCGTGCCGCTGTGGTTCGTCTGGCCCGAGGAGGCGGTCTTCGTCTCGACGCGCCAGGACGGCCGGACGTGGGCGAACGCCCTCCGCGACCCGCGGGTCGCGATCACGATCGACCTGGGTCGCGCCTGGGTCGAGGTCGCCGGCGTCGAGATCGTGGGCCGGGCCGAGCTGCTCGCGGCCGAGAGCGCCGCGATGCGCAAGCCGGTCTCGGCCTGGCACGAGAAGTACCGGCCGTTGCTCGCGGGGGAGGGGTTCGCGCGGTTCGCCGAGGAGGTCCGTGGGCTCGGGTTCCTCCGCGTGGTCCCGGACGCCGTCCGCGCCTGGGATCACGCCCGGGGGCGCTGACCGGCCGCTCGCTTGCCGCCGCCGGAGAGCCGGGCATAGGGTTTGTGCGGAGCTTCACAAGTCGGTTAGCATCCTTTGTGAAAGTTTTCACAAGCGGTGGGGGACCTCGTGCCGAGCTCGAACCAGCAGCTTGACGTCGACGCCCTGATCGTCGGCGCGGGCCCGGGAGGCTCCACCGCCGCCTACCACCTCGCGCGCCACGGCCTGGACGTGCTCATGGTCGAGAAGGCCGCGTTCCCCCGGGAGAAGGTGTGCGGCGACGGGCTCACGCCGCGCGCGATCGTCCAGCTGCGGCGGCTGGGGATCGACACCGAAGATCCGCGGTTCGAACGCCACCAGGGTCTGCGGATCTACTCGCGCCGCGTGACGCTCGAGCTCCCGTGGCCCGACCTCGAGGAGTTCCCCAACTTCGGCCTGATGATGACGCGGGCGGAGTTCGACGAGCTGCTGGCCCGACACGCCGAGAAGGCCGGCGCCCGATTGATGGAGCGGACGGAGGCGGTCGGCCCGATCCAGGAGGACGGCTGGGTCACCGGCGCCACGATCAAGGGCGAGGACGGCGAGGAGCGGACGGTTCGCGCGCGGTTCGTGATCGCCGCCGACGGCGCCTCGTCGCGCTTCGCGTCGCAGGCCGGCGTGCGGCGCGATCCGTCGAAGCCGCTCGGGATCGCGGCGCGGCGCTACTACCGCGTCGAGCGCCGCCCCGGTCCGTGGCTCGAGGTCTGGATGGACCTGCGCGAGGGCGACGACACGATCCTGCCGGGGTACGGATGGCTGTTCCCGCTGGCCGACGGCTCGATCAACGTGGGCGCGGGGCTGCTGAACACGTTCCGCGACTTCAAGGACCTATCGGCGCAGCGCGTGTTCGACGCGTTCTGGCGGATGCTGCCGGCCGAGTGGAACGTCAACGAGACCTCGGCGGAGGGCCGGGTGCTGTCGGGGCCGCTGCCGATGGGCTTCTCGCGGACGCCGCCGGCGACCCCCGGCATGCTCGTGGTGGGCGACGCCGCCGGGATGGTCAACCCGTTCAACGGGGAGGGCATCGCCTATGCGATGGAGGCGGGCGAGCTCGCCGGCGAGCTGATCCACGAGGCCCTGGTCAAGGACCGGCCCGGTATCGCGCACCTGTACCCCACGGAGCTCCGCCAGCGCTACGGGCGCTACTACCGGATCGGCAACGTGTTCGTCCGGGCGATCGGGCATCCGCCAGTGATGCGGGCGCTCACCGAGTACGCCCTGCCCCAGGAATGGCTGATGCACTTCTTGGTGCGGCTGATGGGCAACCTCACGGACGGGCGGACGGGCGACGCCCGCGACAAGATCATGTACGCGCTCGAGCGGATCGTGCCGGCGTCGTAGGGGGGCGGAGTGGTTCTGGCGAGCGAGCTGTCCGAGTACCTACCCGTCGTGATCCTCGCCGTGCTCGCGCTCCTGTTCGCCGTGCTGTCGCTCGCGGTGTCCGCGCTGCTCCGGCCCGACCGCCCGACCCCGGCCAAGCTCGCGCCGTACGAATGCGGGATCGAACCCGAGCGGCTGCCCAAGGGTGAGCGGTTCAGCGTGAGCTTCTACACCGTCGCGATGCTGTTCATCATCTTCGACGTCGAGACGATCTTCCTGTTCCCGTGGGCGGTCGGGTTCCGCCAGCTCGGGTTGTTCGGGTTGATCGAGATGGCGATCTTCATCGGGCTGGTGTTCGTCGCCTACGTGTACGTGTGGCAGCGGGGCGGCCTGGACTGGGGACAGGCGCGAACGGCCGCCGCTGATCGAGAGCGAGGCCGAGCCCGAACCCGTGGAGGAGCTCGCCCGTGCCGGTTGAACGCGTCGAGGGCTTCCAGACCGGTCGCACGGCCGAGCAGGGCGAGGAGGAGTTCAAGCGCGGGCTCCTGCTGACCACGCTCGACAAGGCGGTCGGGTGGGCGCGGAAACAGTCGATGTGGCCGGTCACGTTCGGGCTCGCGTGCTGCGCGATCGAGATGATGGCCACGGGCGCCGGCGACTACGACCTCTCGCGCTGGGGGATGGAGCTGTTCCGCGCGTCGCCGCGGCAGGCCGACCTCATGATCGTCGCCGGCCGGGTGAGCCAGAAGATGGCCCCGGTGCTGCGCACGGTCTACGACCAGATGCCCGAACCCAAGTGGGTCATCTCGATGGGCGTGTGCGCCTCGGCGGGCGGGATGTTCACGAACTACGCCATCGTGCAGGGGGTCGACACGATCGTCCCCGTCGACATCTACGTGCCGGGGTGCCCGCCCAAACCCGAGATGCTGATGTACGGGATCCTCCGGCTGCACCAGCAGGTCGCCAAGGAGCCGGCCACGTGACCGCGCGGGGAGCGCGCCGAGCGTGAACGCCGCGGGGATCGCCGAACGCGTTCGTACCTCGTTCCCCGACGTGATCGTGGCGCGCGACGAGGCGAGCGTCATCGTGGGTCGCGACGACTTGCTGGGGGCACTCGGATCGTTCCGCGATGACCCCGAGCTGCGACTGGACTTCCTCTCGAGCGTGACGGCCAACGACCGGCCCGGCCGCGACCCGCGCTTCTGGGTGGTCTACGAGCTCGCGTCCACCGAGCACCGTCACCGGCTGCGTGTCAAGGTCGGGGCGTCGGAGGACGACCCGCACGTCCCCTCGGTCACCGGGGTCTTCCGCACCGCCGACTGGTACGAACGAGAGACCTACGACTTCTTCGGGATCGTGTTCGACGGGCACCCGGATCTGCGACGCATCCTGCTTCCCGACGACTGGGAGGGTTGGCCGCTCCGCAAGACCGAGGAGCTCGGCGGCGTCGACACGAGGTTCCACGGCGCGTTCATCCCGCCCGTCGACCGGAGGACGTCGTGACGGCCGACCGAGCGCCGAACCCGATCGGCGAGCCGTCGGCGGCCTCCACCCGAGAGATCCACCAGGAGACCATGCTCATCAACATGGGCCCGCAGCACCCCTCGACGCACGGGGTGCTGCGCCTGCTGCTCGAGCTCGACGGCGAGACCGTGCTGGCGTGCACCCCGATCATCGGGTACCTGCACACGGGGATCGAGAAGAACACCGAGTACCGGACGTGGCAGCAGGGCGTGACGTTCGTGACGCGCGCCGACTACCTCGCACCGTTCTTCAACGAGCTCGGCTACTGCCTGGCGGTCGAGAAGCTGCTCGGGATCGAGGCGCCGCCGCGCGCGCAGGTCTTGCGGGTGCTGTTCTGCGAGATGAACCGCATCGCGTCGCACCTCGTCTGGCTCGCGACCTCGGGGCTCGAGCTCGGCGCCGTCAGCGTGATGCTCTACGGGTTCCGCGAACGCGAACAGATCCTCGACATCTTCGAGGCCGCCACCGGTCTGCGGATGAACCACGCGTACGTGCGGATCGGCGGCGTCGTGATGGACCTGCCCGAGGGCGGCCTCGACCGGATCGGCGACTTCCTGCGGATGATGCCCGGCCGGATCGACGAGTACGAAACGCTGCTCACCCAGAACCCGATCTGGATCCAACGCAACCAGGGCGTGGGTCTGCTGTCGGCCGAGGATGCCCTCACCTACGGCGTCACGGGCCCGACCCTGCGCGCCGCCGGCGCGGCGCGGGACGTTCGGCGCGACGAGCCGTACGGCGGCTACGAGACCTACGACTTCGACGTCGTCACGAGCGACGGGGCCGACTGCTACGCCCGGTACCTGGTCCGGATGGGGGAGATGCGCCAGTCCCTGCGGATCGTCGAGCAGTGCCTGGACCGTCTGCGCGAACCCGGCCCGGTGATGGTCGAGGACCCGAAGGTGCGCTGGCCGGCGCAGCTCGAGGTCGGACCCGACGGCATCGGGAACTCGCCCCGCTACGTCACCCACATCATGGAGGAGTCGATGGAGGCCCTGATCCATCACTTCAAGATGGTGACCGAGGGCGTCTCCGTCCCGCCGGGCGAGGTCTACGTGCCGGTGGAGTCCCCGCGCGGCGAGCTCGGGTTCTACGTCGTCTCCGACGGGGGGAACCGCCCCGCCCGCGTGAAGATGCGCGACCCGTCGTTCGCCAACCTCCAGGCGGCGCCGCAGATGGTCCGGGGCGGGTTGGTGGCCGACGTGATCGCGGTGATCGCGAGCATCGACCCGGTGCTCGGCGGGGTCGATCGCTGATGGCCGTGCTCTCCGACGACGGGCGCCGGACGGCGGAGGCGATCCTCGCGAGGTACCCCGCGGGCCGCGAGCGATCGGCCGTGCTGCCGCTCCTGTACCTGCTGCAGTCCGTGGAGGGTCGGCTCACGCAGGAAGGGCTCCGTGAGGTCGGCGAGCTCCTCGGCATCAGGACGGCAGAGGTCGAGGCCGTCGCCTCCTTCTACACGATGCTTCGGCTCCGCCCGACCGGGACGCACGTGGTCTCGGTCTGCACGAACCTGTCCTGCGCGCTCCGCGGCGCGAACGAGGTGTTCGAGGCCGCCCACGAGGCCGCCGGGGTCGAGCACGGCGAGGAGACCTCGCCCGACGGCGCGTTCACCGTTCACCCGGAGGAGTGTCTGGGGGCCTGCGACGCCGCACCCGTGGTCCAGATCGACTTCGCCAACCACGACCGGGTAACGCCCGAGAGGATCGTCGAGCTCGTCCAGGCACTTCGCGCCGGCGAGGTCCCGCCCCCGTCCCGCGGCCGCGCGCCGAAGGACTTCCGCGATGCCTCGCGGATCCTGGCCGGCGTCGAGGAGCCGGCGTGAGCGCCGCGCCGACGACGAGGATCGTCACCGTCAACTGGGACGACCCGAGCGTGGTCGGGATCGACGGGTACCTCGCGGCCGGCGGCTACGAGGGTCTGCGCGCCGCCCTCGCGATGACCCCGACCGAGGTGATCGACCTGGTCAAGACCTCCGGGCTCCGCGGCCGCGGCGGCGCGGGGTTCCCGACGGGCGTCAAGTGGTCGTTCGTCCCGCAGGACACGGGCAAGCCCACGTACGTGGTCGCGAACTTCGACGAGTCCGAGCCCGGCACCTTCAACAACCGCGAGATCATCGAGCGCGAGCCCCACCGGTTCCTCGAGGGGATGGCGATCGCCGCCTACGCGGTCCAGAGCCATCTGGCGTTCGTGTACTGCCGCGGCGAGTTCCTGTGGCCGGGCGAGATCTTGGATTCCGCGATCCGCGAGGCGTACGCGAAGGACGTGTTCGGCGGGTCGGTGCTCGGGTCGGGGTTCGAGCTCGAGGTCGTGTTGCACCGCGGCGCCGGCGCCTACATCTGCGGCGAGGAGACCGCGCTCCTGTCCTCGCTCGAGGGGTACCGCGGACAGCCCCGGCTGCGTCCCCCCTTCCCCGCCGTCGAGGGCCTGTACGCCTCGCCCACCCTGATCAACAACGTCGAGACCCTCGCGACCGTCCCGTCGATCCTCACGCAGGGTCCCGAGTGGTTCGCCAAGATCGGCACCGAGAAGTCGCCCGGCACCAAGATCTTCAGCGTCTCGGGCAAGGTGGAGCGGCCCGGCAACTACGAGCTGCCGCTCGGGACCCCGCTGCGGACGCTGCTGCAGGAGCACGCCGGCGGTGTGCTCGGCGGGCGTCGCCTCAAGGCGTGGACGCCGGGCGGGTCCTCGACGCCGTTGCTCACCGAGGAGCACCTCGACGTCGGCCTGGACTTCGAGTCGATCACGGCCGCCGGCTCGCTGCTAGGGACCGGCGCGATCATCGTGATGGACGAGACCGACTGCATCGTCGAGGCGGCGCGGCGGCTCGTGCAGTTCTACGCCCACGAGTCGTGCGGCAAGTGCACCCCGTGCCGCGAGGGCACGTGGTGGGTGAGCCGGGTGCTCGGCCGCATCGAGCAGGGGTACGGGCGGTCCGAGGACCTCCCGCTGCTGGACGAGCTCGGCGAGAACATCCTGTTCAAGGCCTTCTGCGCGCTCGCGGACGGGGCGGTGAGCCCGATCCAGTCGAGCCTGAAGTACTTCCGCGACGAGTACGAGGCGCACATCGCGGAGCGCCGCTGCCCGTTCACCGGCGTCGGGCCGGGCGCCCAGACCCAGACGGGTTCGGGCGAGGCTGCGACCGGCGGGGTCGACGAGGCGGGCCTCACCGAGGTCCTGACGTGAGCACGCCGCAGCCCCAGGAGGACCTCGTCGCGCTGACGGTGGACGGGATGGAGGTGACCGTCCCCAAGGGGACGCTGATCATCCGGGCCGCCGAGAACCTGGGGATCGAGATCCCCCGGTTCTGCGATCACCCGTTCCTGGATCCGATCGGCGCTTGCCGGCAGTGCTACGTGGAGATCGAGGGGCAGCGCAAGCTGTTCACCTCCTGCACGACCGAGGTCGCGCCGGGGATGGTCGTCCGCTCGCAGAACACGTCGGACGAGGCGCACAAGGCCCAGGTCGCGAACCTCGAGTTCCTGCTCCTGAACCACCCGCTCGACTGCCCGATCTGCGACCGCGGCGGCGAGTGCCCACTGCAGGACCAGGCGATGGCGTTCGGCCCGGGCGAGAGCCGGTACACCGAGCCGAAGCGGACCTACGAGAAGCCGATCGCGCTGTCGCCGCTCGTCAAGCTCGACCGTGAGCGCTGCGTCCTGTGCGCGCGCTGCACCCGCTTCTGCGACGAGATCAGCGGCGACCGGTTCATCGAGCTGTTCGCTCGGGGCGCGGGCGAACGCGTCTCGATCGCCGCGGGAGAGGATTTCCGGTCGCCGTTCTCGGGCAACACGGTGCAGATCTGTCCCGTCGGCGCGCTGACGGCCGAGCCGTACCGCTTCGTCGCCAGGCCGTTCGACCTTTCGACCGCCGACTCCGTGTGCCAGCACTGCAGCGCGGGCTGCAACGTCCGCGTCGACCTCCGTCGCGGGTCGGTCGTGCGCGTCCTGGCGCGCGACAACGCCGACGTCAACGACGCCTGGAACTGCGACAAGGGCCGGTTCGCGTTCCGGCACGCCGACCTCCCCGGGCGCGTGACCATGCCGCTGCTCCGCGATCACGGGCTCGAACCCCGTTCGTTCGACGATGTGTTCAGCAGCATCGCCGAGTGGTCGAGCGCCGGTCGCGTCGCCTTCCTCACCGGCGGGCGGCTCCCCGACGAGGACGCGTACGCCTTGGCCAAGCTCGCGCGCGTGGGGTTCGGGACCAACGACCTCGACCATCGCCGGACCTTCCACGGTGGCCACGCCGAGTTGCTCGCCGCCGCGTCGCCGCTCGGGACGACCTACCGCGACGTCGAGCGCGCGAAGGTGATCCTCGTCGCGGGGCTGGACGCAGAACAGGAGGTGCCGATCCTGAACCTGCGGATCCGCAAGGCCGCGCGTAAGGGCGCCTCCGTGTTCGTGATCCATCCGCGCAGGACGCGTCTGTGGGACGTCGCCGACCACACGCTCTGCCTCCCCGAACACCAGACGTACGTGCTGGAGCGGATCCACGACGGCGATGCCGCGGCGGACACGTTCGAGGGGCGGGTCGGCGCCGCGCTGCGCGAGGCCGGCGGCGACGCCGTGCTCCTGATCGGCGAACGTCTCACGGAGCACCCGCTCGCCGCCGACGTCGCGCTGACCGTCGCCCAGAAGTACGGAGGTCGCGTGGCGCTCGTGCCGCGTCGTGCCGGCGACCGCGGGGCCCTGCGCGCCGGGGTCCACCCGTCGCTCCTGCCCGGGGGTCGCCGCGTGACCGAGGAGACCGAACGCGCGGAGGTCGAGGGGTCGTGGGGGAGCCTCCCGTCGGAGGGCGGGCGTTCGACCCAGCAGATCCTCGAGGCGTGCGCGAACCGCGAGATCGAGGTCCTGTTCCTGATCGGCGTCGACCCTCTGCGCGACATCCCGGACGCGGGCCTGGTGCGCCGGGCGCTCTCGAACGCGCGCCACGTGGTGGTGCAGTCGCTCGAGCTCGGCTCGCTGGAGCCGTTCGCCGACGCGTTCCTGCCCGCCGCCGCGTGGGTCGAGCGCGAGGGTCACGCCACCGACTGGGAGGGCCGTTCGCAGCCGATCCACCCGGTCCGGGGCCCCGCCGGCGTATCGCGGCCCGACTGGGAGATCTTCGCCGGGCTGGCCGAGGCGGTCGGCCGGCCCCTGGGGTTCGAGAGCCTCGAGGCGCTCCGGGCCGAGGCGGCGCCGCTGCTCGAACCGCGAGCGGTGACCTCACGCTCGACGGCATGGACCGGGACCGGGCGCCCGCAACGGCTGGGTGAGCTCACCCTGTTGTCGTACCCGTTGCTCGTCGACGAGGGGCGGCTCTCCGATGGCGCGGACGAGCTGAAGGCGGCGCTCGGGCAGGAAGCGTTCGTCGAGCTGCACCCCGAGGACGCCGACAAGCGCGGGCTCGCCGACGGCGGGCGCGCGACCGTGACGACGGACGCGGGCGAAGCGGTCCTCGACGTGCGCGTCACCGACCACGTCGCGCCGGGTGCGGCGTTCGTGCCGTTCAACCAGCCCGGGCTCGCCGCCAACGAGCTGCTGAGCGGGTCGTTCACGACGGCCGTCCGGATCGAGCCCGCCGCCGGGGAGACCGAAACGGCGGTCGAGCCGGCCGCCGCCGGGGTCGCCGAGGGGGCCGCCTGATGGATTGGCTCGACTGGATGCTGTTGGTGGTGCGGGTGGCGGTGGTCTTCTTCGCGCTGCTGATCCTGGTGATGCTCCTGATCTGGATGGAGCGCAAGGTGATCGCCGACATGCAGACGCGTGTCGGCCCGACGCGCGCGGGGCCGCGGGGCATCCTGATCACGCTCGCCGACGGGATCAAGCTCTTCTTCAAGGAGGGCATCACCCCGACCCTCGCGGATCGGCCGGTCTACCTGCTCGCCCCGGTGATCGCGATGCTCCCGGCGTTCCTCGCGTTCGCGGTGATCCCGTTCGGGACCCGGGTCGTGGTGTTCGGACGCGTGGTGCCGTTCCAGATCGCGGACCTGTCGATCGGCATCCTGTGGATCCTCGCGATGAGCTCGCTGATGGTCTACGCGATCGTGCTCGCGGGCTGGTCGAGCGGCTCGAACTACCCGCTGCTGGGTGGCGTCCGGAGCTCGGCGCAGATGATCAGCTACGAGGTCGGCATGGCGCTCGCGATCGTCGCGGTCGTCATGTACTCGGACACGCTGCGGATGTCCGAGATCGTGGCGAGCCAGGACAAGATCTGGAACGTGATCCCGCAGTTCCCCGCGTTCGTGATCTACCTGATCTGCGGGCTGGCCGAGACCAACCGGCCGCCCTTCGACCTGCCCGAGGCCGAGTCCGAGCTCGTCGCCGGGTACCACACCGAATACTCCGGGATCAAGTTCGCGATGTTCTACCTCGGCGAGTACCTGAACACCGTGACCGTCGCGGCCGTCGCGACGACGCTGTGGCTCGGCGGGTGGCGCGGGCCCGCGCCCGACGTCGTCCCGTGGCTCTGGCCGCTGCTGTGGTTCCTGCTCAAGGTCCTGGTGATCGTCTACGTCTACATCTGGGTCCGCGCCACGCTCCCGCGCTTCCGGTACGACCGGCTGATGTCGTTCGGGTGGAAGGTCCTGATCCCGATCGGCCTCGCGTGGGTGATGCTCACCGGCGCGATCGTCGTCCTGCCCGACGAGTTCGGACGCGATGCGGTCGTCACGGCGTTCGCGATCGGCGTCGGGGTGATCGTCGCGATCATGCTGGTCTGGCCGCTGTTCGCGAGGCGTCGACCCGAGGAGGTGCCGACCCCGTGAGCGACGAAGGACCTCCCGCGCGGCCGGCCGGCTCGCCGACGGGGGCGATCGCCCGGGGGATGGCGACCGTCTTCCGACAGATCTTCCGTCGCGACGTCACCGAGGAGTACCCGAAGGAGATCGAGCCGCCGCCGCCGCGCAGCCACATCGGCCGCCACCTGCTGAACCGCCACGAGAACGGCCTGGAGAAGTGCATCGGCTGCGAGCTGTGTGCCTTCGCGTGCCCGGCCGATGCGATCTGGGTCGAGGGTGCGGACAACGACCCCGACCATCCGGTGAGCCCCGGCGAGCGGTTCGCGAAGGACTACCAGATCAACTACCTCCGCTGCATCATGTGCGGCCTGTGCGTCGAGGCGTGTCCGACGCGCGCGCTCACGCTCACCAGCGCGTACGAGATGTCGTTCGGCTCGCGCGAGGAGGCCATCCTCACCAAGGAGCAGCTGCTCGAGCCACCGCTGCCGCTCGGGACCGCTCCGGGGACGGAGGAGGGCTAGGTGGCGGTCGACGAGATCGTCTTCTGGGTGTTCGCGCCGATCTCGATCGGCAGCGCGATCGCGATGCTCCTGCAGCGCAACGCCGTCCACGCGGCCCTGTTCCTCGTCGTGAACTTCTTCACGATCGCCGTGTTCTACCTGGTTCTCGGCGCCTCGTTCCTGTTCGCCGTGCAGATCATCGTGTACGCGGGCGCGATCATGGTGCTGTTCCTGTTCGTGATCATGCTGCTCGGCGTCGACCGCCAGGAGCCCCTGGTCGAGCGGCTGCGGGGCCAGCGGGTGATGGCGATCGTGCTCGGGACGGGGATCGCGATCGAGCTCATCGTGGCGATCCGGGCGGGGATCGGATTCGCGACGAAGGCGCCGGCGAACTTCGACGAGACCGTCAACCGCGGCGGCAACGCGGAGGCGCTCGCGCGCGTGCTGTTCCGGCAGTACTTCTTCCCTTTCGAGGTGACCTCCGTGCTCCTGATCGTCGCCGCGATCGCCGTGGTCGTGCTCGCGTCGCGCCAGCGCCGGGCGATCACGCGGGCCGAGGCAGCGAACACGCGCCAGCGGGAGGCGGTGTGAGCACGCCGATCGCCTACTTCGTCGTGGTGTCCGCGATGCTGTTCGCGATCGGGACGGTCGGCGTGCTGATCCGCAAGAACGCGCTCGTGATCTTCATGTCGGTCGAGCTCCAGCTGAACGCCGTCAACCTGGCGCTCGTCTCGTTCAGCCGGATGCACGGCAACCTGAACGGTCAGGTCGTGGCGTTCTTCTCGATGGTGGTGGCCGCGGCCGAGGTGGTCGTCGGCCTGGCGATCATCGTCGTGGTCTACCGACGCCGGCAGAGCGCCAGCGTGGACGACCTCACGGTGCTTCGGGGGTAGACGCGTGCTCGACCTGGTCTGGCTGATCCCGGCGCTCGCGCTCGCGGGCGCCGCGGTCAATCTCTTCCTCGGACGGCGGCTCGGCAAGACCGCCGGCTGGTTCGCGACGGCGCTCGTCGGGGTCGGGTTCGTGCTCGCGGTGGCAACGCTCGTCGACCTTCTCGGGCTCCCCGCCGACCAGCGCGCGCACGTGACCGAGCTGTTCGACTGGATCTCGGTGGGGACGTTCAACGTGGACGTCGCCCTCCGGGTCGACCCGCTCTCGATCACGATGATGCTGGTGGTGACGGGCGTCGGCTCGCTGATCCACCTGTACGCGATCGGGTACATGGATCACGACCCGCGGTTCGGAACGTTCTTCGCCTACCTGAACCTGTTCGTCTTCTTCATGCTGATGCTCGTCCTCGCGGACAACTACCTCCTGCTGTACCTGGGGTGGGAGGGCGTCGGCCTGTGCTCCTACCTGCTGATCGGGTTCTGGTACGAGCGTCCATCGGCGTCGAGCGCGGCGAAGAAGGCCTTCATCACGACGCGGGTCGGCGACGCCGCGATGTTGCTCGGGATCGTGCTGATCTTCCTGCACATCGGGTCGCTGGACTTCGGCGTCGTGTTCGGCCCGGGCGCGAGCGAGTTGACCAAGGGCACGGCCACCGCGATCTCCCTGCTCCTGCTCGCCGGCGCGATCGGCAAGTCCGCGCAGCTCCCGCTGCACGTCTGGCTCCCCGACGCGATGGAGGGACCCACGCCGGTCTCGGCGCTGATCCACGCCGCGACGATGGTGACCGCCGGCGTCTACCTCGTGGTGCGTTCGCACGTGCTGTTCGAGCTGTCGGGGACGGCGCTCACCGTCGTCCTGGTGGTCGGGTTGGTGTCGGCGCTGTACGCGGCGCTCGCGTCGATCGGCCAGTTCGACCTCAAGCGCGCGCTCGCGTACTCGACGATGAGCCAGATCGGGTTCATGTTCTTCGCGGCGGGGATGCGCTTCTACACCGGAGCGATGCTGCTGCTCGTCTGTCACGCGTTCTACAAGGCCCTGCTCTTCCTCACGGCCGGCAACGTCTTGCACGGCATGCACGACGAGACCGACATGCGGCGGATGGGTGGCCTGCGGGCGGAGATGCCGATCTCGGCCACCTGGTTCGCGATCGGCGCGTTGTCGTTGGCCGGCATCCCGCCGCTCGCGGGCTTCTTCGCGAAGGATCAGATCGTCGGGTTCGCGGCGACGAGCGACCGGGAGCTCGCGTGGGTCCTCGCCTCGGTCGGCGCGTTCCTGTCGGCCCTGTACATCGCGCGGCCCCTGTTCCTGACGTTCTTCGGACGCCGGCGCACCGAGGAGCACGCGCACGAGGCGCCGGCGCTGATGCAGGCGCCGCTCGCGGTGCTGGCGTTCCTCACGGTCGTGGGCGGGCTGTTCCTCGGCCTGACCGCCGAGGGCGGCCGGCTGGCCCGCTTCCTCGAGCCGGTCGTGGGCGCCGTCGAACAGGGCGAGGGCTCGTTGTCCGACGCGGCGCTCATCGCGATCTCGATCGTGCTGGCGGTCGCGGCGGTCGCCGTCGCGTTCTGGGTCTGGGCCTCCGGGCGTGTCGACTGGGAGGCGTTCCCCGAACGCCAGCCCGAGCTCGCCGGCTGGCTCGCGAACGCCTTCTACCTGAACTCGTTCTACGCCTGGCTGGTCGAGCATCCCGGGAAGGCGTTCGGCCGAGCCCTCACCGTCGTTGACGACCGCGTGATCGACGGGGCGGTGAACGAGGTCGCCGAGGACGTGGTCGACGCCTCCGGGGTCGCCCCGCGGATCCAGCGCGGGTTCGTGCGTTCGTACGCGCTCGCGTTCCTGCTCGGCGCGGTGGCGCTCCTGTTGTTCCTGGGACTGAGGGCCTGACATGCCCTGGCTGACCGTCCTGATCTTCCTGCCGCTCGTCGGGATCCCCGTCCTCGCCCTGTGGCGGGGAGCGAGCGACGTCCAGGCCCGGGCCGTCGCCTTGGTCGTCTCGCTGGCCACGTTCCTCGTGGCGCTCGGGATGCTGGGGGCGTTCGACCCCTCCGTCGCCGGCTACCAGCTCGTCGAGCACGTGGACTGGCTGCCTTCGGCGGGGCTGTCGTACCTCGTGGGCGTCGACGGGTTCAGCGTCTGGCTGGTCGTGCTCACCGCGTTCATGACGCCGGTGGCGATCGTCTCGTCGTGGGGCGTGAGCCATCGGGTTCGGCTGTTCATGGCGCTCACGCTGCTGCTCGAGACCGCGATCGTCGGCTCGTTCCTCGCGCTCGACCTGCTGCTGTTCTTCGTGTTCTTCGAGGCGCTCCTGGTCCCGATGTTCCTCGTGATCGGCATGTGGGGTTCGGCCCGGCGCGTGTACGCGAGCCTCAAGTTCTTCCTGTACACGATGGCCGGGTCGGCGTTCCTGTTGCTCGCGATCGTCTACCTCTGGTTCCAGACGTCCCAGCAGCTCGCCCACGCGAGCTTCGACATCCGTCAGATGGAACGGCTCTCGCTCGCGACCGCGACGCAGCGCTGGCTGTTCCTCGCCTTCTTCATCGCGTTCGCGGTCAAGGTGCCGATCTTCCCGCTGCACACGTGGCTGCCGGACGCGCACACCGAGGCGCCGACGAACGGCTCGATCGTCCTGGCGGCGCTGCTGCTGAAGGCGGGACCGTACGGCCTGCTCCGGTTCAACCTCGACCTGTTCCCCGAGGCGTCGCGGTACTTCGCACAGGCGATCGGCATCCTCGCGGTCGTCGGCATCGTCTACGGCGCTCTCGTCGCGATGATGCAGACCGACGTGAAGCGGCTCGTGGCGTACTCGTCGGTCAGCCACATGGGGTTCGTGATCCTGGGCATCTTCACGTTCACGATGCAGGGCACGAGCGGGGCCGTGATGCAGATGGTGAACCACGGGCTGTCGACGGGGCTGCTCTTCTTCGTGATCGGCGTCCTCTACGAGCGCACCCACACGCGCGACCTGTCCGAGATGGGCGGGCTCGCGACGGTGACCCCGTGGATCGCCGCGGCCTTCCTCGTGGCCACGCTCTCGTCCATCGGGCTGCCCGGGCTGAACAACTTCGTCGGCGAGTTCCTCGTGATCCTGGGCTCGTTCGGCGCCGATCGCATCCTGGGCACCCTGGCCGTGTCCGGGGTCGTCCTCGCCGCGATCTACATGCTCTGGGCGTACCAGCGCGCCTTCCAGGGTCCGGGCGCCGAACGCCACCGGGGCCTGGTCGACCTGCTGCCGCGCGAGATCGCGGCCGTCGTCCCGGTCGTCGCCGTGATGCTGGTGCTCGGCGTCGCGCCGAACCTGGTCCTGGACCGTATCAACCCGTCCTCGGCCGGGGTGGTGGCGTGGGTGCGGAGCGTGGACGTCGACCAGCCGGGCCTGCCGGGGGGCCTGCGGGCGAAGCTGCCGCCGCCGGACGAGGCGGCCGTCTCGGCGACCGCTGCCGGTGTGGGCGGAGGAGGTCCCTGATGCCCACTCCGGCGATCGAAGTCGGCCCCGTCATGCCCGAGCTGATCCTGGTCGGCGTCGGGGTGATCCTGTTGCTCGCCGGGGTGGTCGCGCGGAAGATCTCGCCGACCACGCTGCTCCTGCTGTGCCTGGTGGGTATCGCCGCGGCCGCCGTCGCGGCCGTGCGGCTCTGGGACTGGGACGGCGGCCCCACGGTACTGGCCGAGTCGATCTCGACCGATCGCTTCGGGGTGGTTGTGCGCGTGATCATCCTCGGCGTCGCCGCTATGGGCGCGGTGCTGGGTCACCACTACTTCGAACGCTCGGGGGAGGGCAAGGCCGAGTTCTACCCGCTGCTCTTGTTCGCGACCGCCGGGATGACGCTGTTCGCGGTGTCGGCGGACCTGATCATGGCGTTCCTCGCGCTCGAGATCCTGTCGCTGTCCCTATACGTGCTGACCGGCTTCTCCACGCGGCTCGGGTCGGTCGAGGGCGCGATGAAGTACTTCCTGCTCGGCTCGTTCTCCTCCGCCTTCTTCCTGTTCGGGATCGCGATGGCGTACGGGGCGTCGGGGTCCACGCGGCTGTCGGCGATCGCCGACGCGCTCGCCGGCCGAACCGGATCGGTCGCGCTCGCGGTGACCGCGATGGGGCTGCTCGCGGTCGGGTTCGCGTTCAAGGTGTCGGCGGTGCCGTTCCACATGTGGACGCCGGACGTCTACCAGGGGGCGCCGACCGCGGTGACCGGCTTCATGTCCGCCGGGACCAAGGTCGCGGCGTTCGCCGCGTTCATCCGTGTGTTCAACATCTCCTTCCAACCGATCACGTGGGACTGGCAGCCGATCGTCTGGGGCCTCGCGGCGGTCTCGATCGTCGCGGGGAGCGTCCTCGCGATCGCGCAGACCGACATCAAGCGCCTGCTCGCGTACTCGAGCATCAGCCACGCCGGGTTCGTCCTCCTGGGCCTGACGGCGGCGGGAGAGGACGGGATCGGCGCGGCCCTGTTCTATCTCGTGGCCTACGCCGCGACCGTGATCGGGGCGTTCGGCGTGGTCATGGTGGTGTCGGCCCGGGGCGAGCGCCACACGTCGCTCTCCTCGTACGCCGGGTTGGCACGGCGGAGCCCCGTGGCGGCCGGGCTGCTCACCCTGTTCCTGCTCTCGCTGGCCGGGATCCCGCCCACGGCCGGCTTCGTCGCCAAGGTGGCCGTCTTCCGAGCGGCGACCGAGGCCGGCTACTGGTTCCTGGTGCTGATCGGGGTGCTCGCGAGCGTGGTCGCGGCCTACGCCTACCTGCGGGTCGTCGTGCTGATGTTCATGCGCGAGCCGGAGGAGGACACCCGCCCCGACGAGTCCTGGCTGCCGAGGGTCGCTCTCGCGGTTCCGGCCGCGCTCGTCCTGCTCTTCGGGGTGTTCCCCGGGCTCATCGTGGGCGTCCTGGAGCGAGCGGCGGTGCTCCGATGGTGAAGCGCCACACCGGTCTCCCGATGACGGTAGGGTCGGGGCGATGAGCCGCCGCGTGATCCCGGGTCTCGAGTCCCCCGACCCCGTGCTCGAACGCGAGATCCGGGGACGCCTCGACGAGGTCGAGACCGCGCTCGAGAAGGCCGTCCGGGCCGACTCGGACATGCTGGCCGAGACCGCCCAGTACCTGCTCGCGGCCGGGGGGAAGCGGTTCCGGCCGATCCTGGTCCTGCTCTCGGGCTACTTCGGCGATCCGTCGGATCCGCGGCTGGTCCCGGGCTCGGTCTCGATCGAGCTCGTGCACCAGGCGACGCTGTACCACGACGACGTGATCGACGAGGCCGACGCGCGCCACGCGGTGCAGTCGGCCAACGCTCGGTGGAGCAACACGGTCGCGATCCTCACCGGCGACTACCTGTTCGCCAAGGCCTCCGAGATCTCGACCGACCTCGGGACCGACATCTGCGCGCTGCTGGCCCGGACGATCGCCACGCTCTGCGACGGCCAGATCCGCGAGGTCGAGGCAGCCGGACGGGTCGAGCAGTCCGAGGGCGACTACCTCGACATCATCCGTCGTAAGACCGGCGCGTTGATCGCCACCTCGTGCCGGCTGGGCGGGATGCTCTCCGACGCGCCCGCGGAGGCCCTCGACGTGCTCGAGCAGTACGGCGAGGCACTCGGCCTGGCCTTCCAGCTCTCCGACGACATCATGGATCTCACCGCGACCCAGGAGACCTTGGGCAAGGAGCCGGGCCAGGACATGCGGGAGGGCGTCTACACGCTCCCGGTCCTGCACGCGCTCGGCGGCCCCCGGGGCTCGGAGCTCCGTGAGGTCCTGCAGGAAGGACCGCCGAGCGGGGAGCGGCTGGACCGGGCGCTCGAGATCGTGCGCGCCCCCGAACATCTGGCGCGCGCCCGCTCCGCCGTGGTCGCCGAGGTCGACCGGGCCCACGGCCTGGCCGAACGGTTCCCGGACGGGCCGGCCCGGACGGCGCTCGGACAGTTGGCCGAGTTCCTCGCGGCGCGCTGCGGCGCCCGGGGGTCCGGGGGCTCAAGGAGCGAGCGCGGACGCGCGAGCGGTAGCCCCCAGGGAAAGCAGAGCTGAGAGGGAGGGCGGGGGACGCTTGCTAGAATCCGCGCTGCTCGGGAAAACATTCACAAGCGTGGAGACCTACTACCAGTCGTACGGGGTCGTCCTCGCGGTCCTGATCGCCGGCGTGGGGCTCGTCGCGGTGGCGTTCGGCGCCGCAAGGCTCATCGCACCCCGGCGGCCGGTCGGGGACAAGCTGCTCACGTACGAATGCGGGATCGACCCGGTGGGCGAGGGTTGGTCGCAGAGCCAGGTCCGCTACTACGTCTATGGGTTCCTGTTCGTGATCTTCGACGTCGAGTCCGTCTTCCTGTTCCCGTGGGCCCGGATCTTCGAGAACCTCGGGTACCAGGCGGTCGTCGAGATGGCGATCTTCATCGGGATCTTGGGCGTGGGCCTGCTGTACGCGTGGCGCAAGGGGGTGCTGAGGTGGGCCTGATCACCGAGAAGACGCCGCTCGCCGGGATCCAGCCGGTGAAGTTCCTCCTCAACTGGGGCCGGCGGTACTCGCTGTGGGTGTTCAACTTCGGACTGGCGTGCTGTTCGATCGAGTTCATCGCCGCCTCGACGTCCAAGCACGACTTCATCCGGTTCGGCGTGATCCCGTTCGCGCACGGGCCGCGGCAGGCCGACCTGATCGTGATCGCCGGGACGCCGACGGACAAGATGACGCCGGTGATCAAGCGCCTGTACGACCAGATGCCGGAGCCGAAGTACGTGATCTCGATGGGCTCGTGCGCCAACTGCGGCGGCCCGTACTGGGACTCGTACTCGGTCACCAAGGGCATCGACCAGGTCCTGCCGGTCGACGTCTACATCCCCGGCTGCCCGCCGCGGCCGGAGGCGCTCCTGCAGGGGATCATCCGGCTCCAAGAGAAGATCGCCGCCGAGGACATCAGGGAGAAGTGGAGTGGCAAGCTCACGACACCCGCTTCCGCCTCCTGAGGTCGAATCGCGCCTGCGCGCGCAGTTCGGTGACGACGTCGTGTCCTTCGAGGAGCAGCACGGGCACAGCGTGGTCGCGGTGACCCCTTCCCGGTACCGCGAGCTCGTGACGTTCCTGCGCAACGAGCCCGAGTTCGACTGCGACTACTGCGACTTCACCTCCGCCGTGGACTTCGGCGAGGAGGGGATGGAGGTCGTCACCCACCTGTTCTCGACCACGCACGACCACAACGTGCGCGTGAAGGTCCGGCTCCCGGCCGACGAGATCGTGCTCCCGACGATCTCGGACATCTATCCCACGGCGAACTGGCACGAACGCGAGACCACCGAGATGTTCGGCGTCACGTTCGAGGGTCACCCGCTGCCGGTGACGCTCCTGCTCCCCGAACCGTTCGAGGGCCACCCGCTCCGCAAGGACTTCCCGCTCATCTCGCGAGAGGCCAAGCCGTGGCCGGGCGCGGCCGAAGGGGAAGAGGAGGAGGAGGAGTGATCGCGCAGGCCGGCGTGAGCTTCGTGAACCAGTGGTTCGACCAGTACTGGATGATCCTGGTCACGAAGGCGGCGATCGTGCTGGTCTTCTTCCTGGTGGCGCCGCTCGGCGTCGGCTACGCCGAGCACAAGGTGATGGCGCACATGCAGGGGCGCCTCGGGCCGATGTACGCGGGCCGGTTCCACGGCTGGGCGCAGCTGATGGCCGACGGGGTCAAGTTCGTCCAGAAGGAGGACGTGATCCCGTCCGCGGCGGACTCCTGGGTCTTCTCCCTCGCCCCGGCGGTCGCGCTCGTCCCGTACATCCTGCTGTTCGTCGTGATCCCGTTCTCGGACACGATCTTCATCCTGAACCTCGACGTCGGCATCTTCTTCGTGCTGGCGCTCTCATCGGTCTCCGTGATCGGCGTGCTCATGGCCGGCTGGGCCTCCGCGAACAAGTTCTCGTTGATCGGCGCGCTGCGAGCGGCCGCGCAGCTGATCGCCTACGAGCTGCCGCTGGTGCTGGGAGCGGCCGCGATCGTGATGCAGGCGGCCACGCTCTCGATGGTCGGCATCGTCGAGGCGCAGGAGAGGTACTGGTTCGTCTTCTCCCAGCCGATCGGGTTCATCATCTTCCTCACCGCCTCGCTCGCGGAGCTGACACGGCCGCCGTTCGACATGCCGGTGGCGGACTCCGAGATCATCTTCGGCGCCTACACCGAGTACACGGGGCTGAAGTTCGCGTTCTTCCTGCTCGCGGAGTACGGCGGGATCGTCGCCCTGTCGGCGATCGCCAGCGTCCTGTTCCTCGGCGGATACCTCCCCCTGCCGAAGATGGAGTTCATCCCCCAGCCGCTGTGGATGCTCGCGAAGATCGGGGCGCTGTCGTTCCTCATCATCTGGCTCCGGGTCACCTACCCGCGTCTGCGCGAGGACCAGCTCCAGCGGGCGTCGTGGCTCCTGCTGATCCCACTGGCGCTGCTGCAGATCGTGGTGGTCGCCGTCTTCAAGGTCGCGTTCTAGGAGGGTCATGGCGGTCGACGAACGAGACGTCCGGAAGGCTCCCGAGACGGAGCCGAGGTCCACCGGCCTCGGCCTGATCAAGGGGCTCGGGGTCACGCTGAAGCATGCGCTACGGCCCTCGATCACGCAGCAGTACCCCGAGGTCAAGCCCGACCTCCCGCCGCGCACCCGCGGGGTCATCGCGCTCAAGGAGGCGAACTGCACCGTCTGCTACAAGTGCTCGCGCGAGTGCCCCGACTGGTGCATCTACATCGACGCGCACAAGGAGACGCACGAGCCCGCCTCCGGCGGCAAGGGCCGCTCGATGAAGGTCCTGGACCGGTTCGCGATCGACTACGCGCTCTGCATGTACTGCGGGATCTGCGTGGAGGTCTGTCCGTTCGACGCGCTCTTCTGGAGCCCCGAGTTCGAGTACGCCGAGTACGACATCGTCGAGCTCACGCACGAGAAGGAGAAGCTCGAGGAGTGGACGTACACGGTCCTGCCGCCGCCGATGATCGAGGAGGGGGCGGAGGTGGTCACAACGGAGGCGCCGGACACGGCCGGACTCGCCGCGGCGTACGCCGCGGCTCCCTCGGCAGGTCCGGCGTCGGCCGCCGCTGGGCCGCTACCGGCCGCGGCTCCGGTCGCTGCTGCCGCTTCCGCTCCGGGCGCGGCCACCGCTCCGCCCGCTGAAGCCGCTGCAGCTCCGGCGGCTGCGGTTCCCGCGCCGGCGGAGCATGTGGAGGTGGCGCTGGATCAGGAGACGTTCGAGCGGGTGTTGGCGGAGCTGTTGGAGCAGGGGACGGATCGGAGGGTGGCCGAGGGGCGGGCGCGGCGTGCGGCGATGGTGGCCGCGCGGAGCAAGGCCGAGGGCGGCTCGTGACCGGAGCCGAGATCGCGTTCGTCGTGATCGGAGTTGCCGCCGTGGTGGGCGCGTTCCGGGTGGTCACCGCCCGCAACGTCGTGCGCGCCGCCCTGTACCTCGTGGTCACGCTCTCGGCGGTCGCGGGCGTGTACCTCCTGCTGGCCGCCGAATTCGTCGCGTGGGTCCAGATCCTGATCTACGTCGGCGCGATCGTGATCTTGTTCCTGTTCGGGCTGATGCTGACGAAGGCGCCGATCGGACGCGAGGCGCTCGACAACCAGCGGCGTGGCGTGGCGTTCCTGGTCGCGCTCGCGGTCCTCGGCGGCCTGATCTACCTGATCCAGGGGGCGTTCGACTGGGATGCCGCCCGCATCGACCCGGTGGAGGGCTCGGTTGCGGCGGTCGGGTCGTCGATCTTCAGCCGGTTCGTCCTGCCGTTCGAGGTGATCTCGTTCCTGCTGCTGGCGGCGCTGATCGGGGCGATCGTGCTGTCGAGGAAGGAAGACCGCCCGTGATCCGGCTCCCCTTGGTGCTCTTCCTGTCGGCGGCGCTGTTCTCGACCGGCGTGTACGGCGTCCTCGCTCGGCGCAACGCGGTCCTGGTCCTGATGTCGATCGAGCTGATGCTCAACGCGGTCAACATCAACCTTGTCGCGTTCGGGGCGGCGCTGCACGACCTCACCGGGCAGGTGTTCGCGCTGTTCGTGATCACGGTGGCCGCGGCCGAGGTGGGGATCGGCCTCGCGATCGTGATCCTGATCTACCGCAACCGGGCGACGATCAACGTGGACGAGGTGAACCTCCTCAAGTGGTAGCCGCCGAGTCCACGGAGGCCCTCGGCCGCGCGATCGCGGACCCGAACTCGTTCCTGACCAACGCCTGGCTGATCGCGTTCCTGCCCGCGATGTCGGCGTTGTTGACGCTGTTCCTCGGCAAGCGCACACCGGGCAAGGGGTCCGTGTACGGGATCGCGGCCGTGGGCGCGTCGCTCGTGCTCTCGCTCGGCGTCCTGTGGACCTTCGTCGGCGGCGAGCGCGGGTTCTACGAGGCCTCGATACCGTGGTTCCAGATCGGGCAGCTCCACCTGGAGGTGGGCGTCTACGTCGACGGGCTCACGGCGGTCATGGTCGTCGTCGTCACGTCGATCTCCCTCTGCGTCCACATCTACTCGCTCGGCTACATGAAGGGCGACGTCCGGTTCACCTGGTTCTACACGGTGCTATCCCTGTTCACGAGCGCGATGCTCGTGGTCGTCCTCGCGAACAACCTGTTCCAGCTGCTCGTCGGGTGGGAGGTCATGGGCGTCTGCTCCTACCTGCTGATCGGGCACTGGTGGGAGGACCACGTCAACTCCAGCTCCGCGATCAAGGCGTTCATCACCACGCGGGTCGGCGACGTCCCGTTCATGTTCGGGATCTTCGTGCTGATCTCCATCACCGGTTTCACGACCTCGAACATCCCCGCGATCAGCGACGTGGTCTCGCACGGTGGGGCGTCGGTGGCGCTCGTGTCGGCGGCGGCGCTCCTGCTGTTCGGCGGCACGATCGGCAAGTCCGCGCAGTTCCCGCTCCACGTCTGGCTGCCCGACGCGATGGCGGGTCCGACGCCGGTCTCGGCGCTGATCCACGCCGCGACGATGGTCGCGGCCGGCGTCTATCTGGTGGGCCGGCTGTTCTTCGTCTTCACGGACGCCGACCCCGTGGTGCTGCAGATCGTGGGCGTCGTCGGCGGCATCACGATGCTCGGTGCGGCGCTGATGGCGTTCGTCCAGGACGACATCAAGCGCGTCCTCGCGTACTCGACGATCAGCCAGCTCGCGTACATGGTCGCGGGGATGTCCATGGGGCCGGCCGGTCGCACCGGCGCGTTCTTCCACCTGTTCACGCACGCGTTCTTCAAGGCGCTCCTGTTCCTGGGATCCGGCGTCGTGATCCATGCGGTCCACACGAACAACATGAGCGAGATGGGCGGCCTGCGAAGGAGGATGCCCATCACGTTCTGGACGTTCCTGATCGGTTCGCTCGCGCTCGCCGGGGTGCCCCCGTTGGCCGGCTTCTGGTCGAAGGACGAACTCCTGGTGGTGGCGAACGAGGGTGGCCACGACGTCCTGTTCGTCGTGCTGCTGCTCACCGCCCTCCTGACGGCCTTCTACATGACGAGGGCCGTCCTGATGACGTTCTTCGGCGAGTTCCGGGGCCACGGAGAGCCGCACGAGGGCCCGCGGACGATGACCGGGGTGCTCGTCGCCCTCGCCACGGTCACCGTGTTCGTCGGGCTGCTCGGCGCGCCGCAGCTGGGGGCGCCGTTCGGGACGTGGGTCTTCTTCCACGAGATCGAAGAGGCGCTCTTCGTCCCGTGGATCGCCGTCGCATCGACGCTCGCGGCGCTCCTGGGGATCGCGATCGGCTACCGGCTGTACAACACCTATCGCGAGCGCGACCCGATCCGTTCGCTCGGGCCGGCGTACACGGTGCTCACGAACAAGTACTACCTCGACGACCTCTACTGGAAGGGGATCGTCCGGCCGGTCCGAGACGACCTTTCCGCGGGTGTCTACTGGAACGACCGAAGGATCATCGACGGCGTCGTCAACGGCGCCGCCTCGTTCACCAAGACGCTCGGGAACGGGGTGAACTGGTTCGACGAGAAGGTGATCGACGGCGCGGTGAACGGGCTGGCGAACCTGGCCGGCTTCACCGGCGGTCTGCTGCGGTACATCCAATCGGGCAACGTCCAGCGGTACGCCGTGTTCCTGTTCGCGGGCGTCGTGGTGCTGGCCGTCATCTTCACGAAGATATGACAGGGGTTCGGGGACTCAAGGAGCGAGCGCGAACGCGCGAGCATCAGCCCCCGACAAAGGAAGGGGAAGGCGCATGACCTGGGAGAACTCGGCGATCACGATCACGACGCTCCTGCCGTTGGCCGGGGCCCTGGTGATCGCGCTCGTGCCGCGCCGGTACGAGATGGGCGTACGCGCGCTCGGCATCGTGTTCACGGGTGCGGCGCTCGCCTTCGCGATCGCGATCACGTTCACGTTCGACTACGGGGCTTCGGGCTTGCAGTTCCAGCTCGACACGAGCTGGATCCCCGCGATCGATGCGCGGTACCACGTGGGGATCGACGGCATCAGCCTTCCGCTGTTCGTGCTCACGTTCGTGCTGTCGTTCCTGTGCGCGATCTACTCCTGGCGGGTCGTCCCCAAGCCGGGCAAGACCAAGGCGTTCATCGGGCTCATGCTGCTGCTCGAGACCGGGATGGCCGGCACCTTCATCGCGTTCGACCTGATCCTGTTCTTCGTGTTCTGGGAGCTGGTGCTGGTCCCGATGTACTTCCTGATCGGGATCTGGGGGAGCGCCAATCGCGAGTACGCCGCGATCAAGTTCTTCCTGTACACGCTGTTCGGATCGGTGTTCATGCTGCTGGGGTTCCTGGCGATGTTCTTCAGCTCCGACATCGGTGGAGGGGCCCACACCTTCGACATCATCACCCTGCAGCAGTACGCGGCGTCCGGTGGCTTCTCCCAGGGCTTCCAGCTGGTCGTGTTCGCGGCGGTCGGGCTCGGGTTCGCGGTGAAGGTGCCGATGTGGCCGTTCCACACGTGGTTGCCCGACGCCCATACCGAGGCGCCCACGATCGGCTCGGTGCTCCTGGCCGGGGTCATGCTGAAGATGGGCGGCTACGGGTTCATCCGGATCGCGCTGCCGATCCTCCCGTACGGCGCGCAGAAGTACGCGCCCTGGATCGGCCTGCTGGCGGCGATCGCGATCGTCTACGCGGCGCTCGCGTGCCTGGCGCAGAAGGACCTCAAACGGCTGATCGCGTTCAGCTCGGTGGGCCACATGGGGTTCGTGATGCTGGGGATCGCGACCCTGACGACGATCGGGATCAACGCGGCGATCTTCGGCATGGTCGCCCACGGCCTGATCACGGGCATGCTGTTCTTCTGCGTGGGGTCGCTGTACGACCGCTACCACACGCGCGAGATCGCCGAGATCGGCGGCGGGGTGATGCAGAAGCTCCCGTACCTGGGTGGGGTGTTCGCGTTCGTCGCGATCGCCTCGCTGGGCCTGCCGGGGCTCGCCGGGTTCTGGGGTGAGGTGATGGCGCTGCTCTCGAGCTTCAGCCCGGCTCAGTCGCTGTCCACGCCGCTGTTCCGAGCGTTCATGATCGCCGGCGGCATCGGGACGATCCTGACCGCCGGCTACTTCCTGTGGATGCTCCAGCGCGTGAACATGGGCACGCTCCCGGAGAAGTGGAAGTCCGAGGTGTTCGGGGACATCGCGGCGGTCGAGTGGGTCTCGTGGGTGCCGCTCCTCCTCGGCATCGTCGTCCTCGGGTTGTTCCCGGCATTGCTCACCGACGTCACGCAGGCGCCGGTCAACTCCCTGCTCGGCCTCTTCGGGGCGTAGAGGGCGAGGGCCGACGCGGCGATGAACCAGGCGATCGACTACACGGCGATCCTCCCGGAGCTGATCCTGGCCGGGACGATCATCCTCGTGCTGGTGGTCGACGCCTTCCTGTCGCCCGCCCACAAGTGGATGGCGATGCCCCTGGCGTTCGCCGGGGTGGTGGCGTCGCTGATCGCCACGCTGACGCTGATCGGCGACGATCGGTCGACGTTCGGCGGCGCGTTCGTCGTAGACGAGTTCGCGTTGCTGTTCAAGGTCTTCTTCCTGTCGGTCGCCCTGCTCGTGCTCATGGTCTCCTTCCGCTACTTCCGGGAGGGACGCTTCTACCAGGGCGAGTTCTACTTCCTGGTCCTCACGTCGTTCCTCGGCTGCCTGCTGATGCCTTCGTCGAGGGACCTGCTGATGCTGTTCATCTCCCTCGAGCTCGTGTCCGCGCCGGGGTTCGTCCTCGCCGCGTTCCGCAAGTCGGATCCCCGGTCCAACGAGGCCGGCATCAAGTTCTTCCTCTTCGGCGTGCTCTCGACCGCGGTGATGCTCTACGGGATGAGCCTGATCTACGGGCTCACCGGGAGCCTGAATCTCGTCGAGATCGGCCGCGTGCTCGCCGGGCCGCTCCCGCAGGGGCGCGAGACCCTCGCGTTGGCGTCGATCCTGTTCATCGTCGCTGGGTTCGCGTTCAAGGTGAGCGCGGTGCCGTTCCAGTTCTGGGCGCCCGACACGTACGAGGGGTCGCCGGTGCCGGTCGCCGCGTTCCTCGCGACCGCCTCCAAGGCCGCCGGCTTCGCCGGGCTCCTCCAGCTGATGTTCGTCGCGTTCCCCGCCCAGTACGAGTTCTGGACGCCGATCTTCGCCGTGCTGTCGATCCTGACGATGACGATCGGGAACTTCGTCGCCCTGCAGCAGCGGCAGGTGGTCCGGCTGCTCGCGTACTCGAGCATCGCCCAGGCCGGCTACATGCTCCTGCCCTTCGCGCTGGTCTCGGCGAACCCGGCCATCAACCAGGACGCGTTCGCGGCCGCCGTCACGTACATCCTGATCTACGCGGTGATGACGCTGGGTGCGTTCGCGGTGGTGATCGCGATGTCCAAGGAGTCCCGCGGCCTGCTGATCACCGACTTCGCGGGCCTGTCGCGTCGGGCGCCGGTGATCGCGGTCGCGATGACGGTGTTCATGGTGTCCCTCGCGGGCATCCCGCCACTCGCCGGGTTCTGGGCCAAGTTCCTGGTCTTCCAGGTCGCGATCCAGCGGGGCGGGATCGGGACGGCGCTCGCGATCATCATGGTGATCAACTCGGTGGTGAGCCTGTCCTACTACCTGGCCGTGCCCAAGCAGATGCTGTTCGTCGACGGCGAGCACGAACGGCCCCTCATGCCTCCCGTCCTGGTCACGGCGGTCGCGGTCTTCGCAACGGTAGCGGTCGTGGCGGTGGGTGTTTGGCCCGAGCTCCTGGCACATTTCCCGCCGCTGTCTACCCTGGTAGGGCAGTAGGTCCCGACCGGGCGGCCCGCCGAACCCGAACCCCAGGCTCGTCGAATCCCACCCGGACAAGGAGGTCCCGTTGATCGGTCTCAACCGAGTCAAGACCTGGATCCTGATCGCCGCCCTGGGCGGCCTGTTCGTGCTGATCGGTGCCGCGATCGGGGGCCGGCAGGGGATGGTCGTCGCCCTGGGCATCGCCCTGGTCTTCAACGTCTCGATGTACTGGTTCAGCGACAAGATCGCGATCGCGACCACGCGTTCCAAACCGGTGACCGAGCAGGAGGCACCCGAGCTCTACCGGATCGTCCGGGAGCTCACGCAGCTCAACCAGATGCCGATGCCGAGGATCTACGTCTCGGAGATGATGCAGCCGAACGCGTTCGCCACCGGTCGCAACCCCGAGCACGCCGTCGTGGCGGTCACCCGGGGGATCCTCGAGATCCTGGACGAGCGTGAGCTCCGAGCCGTGCTGGCGCACGAGCTCTCGCACGTCGCCAACCGGGACATCCTGATCGGTTCGATCGCGGCGGCGATCGGGATGAGCATCACGTTCCTGGCACGGTTCGCCCTGTGGTTCGGCTCCGGCGACGACCGCAACGGGTTCGGCATGGTGGGGCTGCTGCTCGCCTGGGTCCTCGCCCCGATCGCGGCCGCGATCATCCAGATGGCCGTGAGCCGCTCGCGCGAGTACCAGGCCGACGAGTCCGGCGCGATCTTGTCGCGCGACCCCGACGCGCTGGCCGGCGCGCTCCGCAAGCTCGAGGCATCTGCCGGGAAGGTCCCGGTGCCGGCGAGCGTGAGCCCCGCCGAGGCCCACCTGTTCATCGTGAACCCGTTCCGCGGCCGTCAGGCCTCGAGCAGCCTGGCGAACCTGTTCTCGACCCACCCGCCCACGGCCGAGCGCATCGCCAGGCTCGAGCAGATCAAGCAGGAGATCGGCTAGGCGGTTTCGCCCGCGAGGTTCAGACGAGGTCGAGCAGCGATCGGAGATCGTGCAGCACGACGCGATCCTCCGCGGCGCTGGTGCCCTCGGGTGGATCGGCGTCGTCGCGCAGGATCAAGAACGACCGGATGCCGATCGCCTCCGCACCCTCGCAGTACGCGGCCTGGTCGTCGACGAAGACGGCCTCCTCGGGTCGCGCGGCCAGCGCGTCGAGCGCCGCCTGGTAGATCCCGGGGTCGGGCTTGGCCACGCCCACCTCGAACGAGAGCACGACCGCGTCCGCCTCCCGCTCGAGCCCGAGCTCGTCCACGATCGGCCGGGTCGAGTGGTCGCAGTTGCTCACGATCGCCGTGCGGAGCCCGCGTGCGCGGAGCTCGCGCAAGGTCGGGAGCGAGTCCTCCCACAGGTGGACGCTGTTCTCGGCGAACGCCTTCATCCGGGTCTCGTTGAGCTCGTGGACCAGCTCCTCGTCGGCGGAGACCCCCGCGGCTTCCAGGACGGCCGCGAGGTCGCCCTCGGCGGTGCCGTACGCTCCGATGCTTCGAGCCTGCCGTGTGGTGGTGAACGCGCGCAGGAGGTCGGCCTCGCCGATCCCGAACCGATCCTCGAGCTCGGCGCGCATCGTCGGCCACTGGGTCCAGGCAAGGGTGTCGTACAGGTCGAGCAGGACCGCGCGGACCTCGTTCACGCGATCACCGCTGCGTGCCAGTGGGCTAGGCGACCAGCTCGGCGCAGAACCCGGCGAACGCGTCCACGTACCGCTGGACGTCCTCCTCCGTGTGCTGCACGGAGATCGTCCACTGTTCCTCGTCGCCCGGCGTCATGAAGATGCCTCGGTTCACCATCCAGGTGAACGACGCGTAGAACAGCTCCGGGATCGTCTCGAGGAAGTCGCGGTAGTTGACCAGGGGTTCCTTGCGATACGACACGCAACCCTTGGCGCCCAGGTCCATCGTGTGGGCCGGGAGGTCGTGCTCGTCGATCGCCCGCTGGCAGCCCTCGGCGAGCATCGTGCCGAGCTTGCCCAGGTGGTCGTACGCATCCTTCGTGAGGACCTCCGTCAGGGCCGCGAGGCCCGCCGCCGACGAGAGCGGGTTCCCGTTGAACGTCCCCTGCTGCGCCGCACCCTTGGTGACCCACTCCATGAAACGCGCCTCGCCGCCGAACGCGCCGATCGTGACGCCGCCGCCGATCGCCTTCGCGTACGCGGCGAGGTGCGGGCGGACGCCGTAACGCTCGGTGGTGCCCCCGTACGCGATCGTCCCGCCGCACTTGACCTCGTCGTAGATCAGCGCGGCGCCGTTGCGCTCGCAGATGTCCCGCAGGGCCTGCAGGTAGCCGGGCTGCGGGACGACGAGGCCGATGTTCATCATCACGGGTTCGAGGATCAGCGCGGCGATCTCGCCGGGCTTGTCGGCGAACGCCTGCTCCACCGCGGCCGCGTCGTTGAACGGGACGATGATCACCGTCTCGGTCAGGACCTTCGGGATGCCCTTGGAGGTGGGTTCGGTCGTGTACCAGGCCTGGTCGGGGCGGCCGACGTTGAACCGCATGTCGAGGACGTCGGCCTCGGGCACGACGGAGAACAGGACCGAGTCGTGGTGCCCGTGGTACGAGCCCTCCATCTTGATGATCGTGTCCCGGCCGGTCGCGGCCCGGGCGACCCTGATCGCGTCCATCGTGGCCTCGGTCCCCGAGTTCACGAACCGCATCTGCTCGAGCTGGAACCGCTCGCAGATCGCCTCCGCGAGGGCGACCGTGGTCTCGGTGGTGACGGCGAAGTGGATGCCTTGGTCGGCGACGGCTCGGATCGCCTCGACGATCTTCGGGTGCGCGTGGCCGACGACGTTGACCCCGAACCCGCCGTGGAAGTCGACGTACTCGTTGCCGTCGACGTCCCAGACCTTCGAGCCCTGCCCGCGCCGCAGGTACGTCGGGTAGGGGTCGCCCGCCTGGAAGTTCGACGCCACGCCGTTGGGGAGGCTGCGGACGGCCCGCTCGTGCAGGGTCTCGGACCCCGGTGTCCGATCCAGGAGCCTGCGCCCCTCGCGCTCGGCGATCTCGGCGGCCTTGGCCTTCAGACGTTCGACGTCGGTCACGGTGCACCTCCCGTTGGGTGCGCCAATCTACCCCAGCCGGACCGCCGGAGGCAGACGGTGCGTGCGCCCGGGCTAGGGCCGGAAGTTCACGAACTGGAGCGGCACGTCGAAGTCGTGGTCCTTCACGGCCTTCATCACGACCTGCAGATCGTCCTTGGCCTTGCCCGTGATCCTGACCTGATCGCCCTGGACGTGGCTCTGGACCTTGACCTTGAGGCCCTTGACGAACTTCACGATCTCGCGCGCCTTCTCCTCGGAGATCCCGACGTTCAGGTTGATCGTCTGTCGCGAGGCGCCCTTCGCGGCCGGCTGGACCGGCCCGAAGTGCAGCGCCTTGAGCGAGACCTGGCGCTTGACCGCCTTCTCCTTCAGGACCTCGACCGCGGCCTTGAGCCGGTCCTCCGTGGAGGAGCGGACCTCGATCAGCTGGTCGTCCTGGCTGAGGCTCGTGCCGGTGTCCTTGAAGTCGAACCGCTGCGCGATCTCGCGCCGGGCCTGGTCGACGGCGTTGGCGACCTCGGGCATCGAGACCTCGGAGACGATGTCGAACGAGAAGTCCTGCTTGGCCATCCGGCAATCCTACCGTGGAGGTGCCGAAGCTCCGTTGCTATCCTTCCGCCGACGGGAGGATGCCCGAGCGGCCAAAGGGAGCGGTCTGTAAAATCGCCGGCTAAGCCTACGGAGGTTCGAATCCTCCTCCTCCCACCAGCGGTTCCGTATCTTCGGTAGTTCGTCGTCTTTGCAGGCTCACGTCGCAGGAGGCGCAGATCTCCCGTCTCGCGGCGCTGGGGAAGCACGAACCGCAGCGGAGCGCGGGGCAACAGTTCATCAGCCCGAGCACCGTCGAGTACCACCTTCGGAAGGTGTTCCGCAAGCTCGACAGTGACGTCACGGACGCAGCTCGCGAGCCGATCTCGTAGAGCGTTCCGAGGGCCTCTCGGGAAGCGCTCGGTGGCAGGCGGAGCGCGGCTCGAGCAGGCGTCGATCCGGGGAGTACGGTTCATCGCGCATCCGGATGTCAGTGCTAGCCTCATCTCGAAGGCCGTCGCGCTGCCTGAGTTCTACCGCCCGGGGAGCTGTTGGCTCCGGAAAGGAACCGAGACTCGATGCCCATGATCGATGTCTACGCTGCCGCAGGGACGTTCGCCGACGCTCATGCCTTGGCCCGGGATCTGGCTACCGAGCTCATGACGATCGAGGGAGTGCCGGACATCCCGATGTTCCGGAAGAACACGGCCGCATTCGTGCACGATCTTCCTTCGTCGGGGTTGTCGAACGTCGACGGAGACAGCACCTATGTTCGTGTCCAAGTCCTCACGAACGCCGGTGCCCTCGATCGTGACAAGCAACTCGCCGTGGTCAGCCGACTCACCACGCTCGTTGCGGACGCGGCCGGCGACCCCTCGCTCGCCGACCGTACCTGGGTTCTTCTGACCGAGGCGCCTGAGGGCGGATGGGGTCTTGCTGGCCATGCGAACACGAACGCAGAGCTCGTCGCAGCAGCTCGTGCCCAGATCGCTGAACTCCAAGCCCAGAATCAGGAGGACTGATGCGCACGTCAGGCGCCCGCCTCGGTTCCGCCGCGCTCGCGGTCACCGCGATCCTGTTGCTGTCTGCGTGCGACACGGGTTCGACGGACGTCTCCGGAGGTGGCACCGGTCCGACCGGCACGGCCCCGACGGGACCGACCGAGTCCACCGGCCCGACCGCGGCGACGGGGCCGACGGGCGCGGCCGCCCTCGAGGGGACCTGGAGCGGAACCTGGGACACGGACATCCCTCAGGTCAATGGAACGTTCTCCTGGACGATCGAGGCCACCCCGAACGGCTTCAAGGGCACGATCGACATCCAGGACACCTCGTGTGTTTCGAACGGGCAGGTCGACATCGCGCTCGACGGCGACACGATCACGATCGGGTCCATCCAGGCCGAGCAGCCGATCACGTTCACGGGCACGGTGTCCGGCGACACGATGTCCGGCACCTACGACGCGAGTGCCTGCCCGCCGCCGAACACCGGGAGCTGGGAAGCCGTCCGCTCCGGTTAGCCGGTCATCCGAAGCGGCCGTAGAGATCGCTCGCCGGGTCGAAGAAACCGTTCGCGGGTCGAGCGTGCGCGTGCCAGTGGTCGGGGATCCGGCGGCGCTCGGGGTCGATCCAGAACCCTTCGGGGTAGCGCTCGGTCGCGATCCGTTCGAGGTGCTCCAGGAGCCGGTTCTCGAGCTCGGGGTCGGGGAGCCCATGCGGGCGCCAGACGATCATCGGCGTTCGGCACACCATGCAGTCGGTGACCCAGCACTCCTCGTCCTCGAAGTGCCACTCGGTCAGACGCTCGGCGCGGCACAGGAGGCAGTCCTCGTTCGTCGCTTCCGGGCTCATGCGTTCGAGACCGTGAGCTCGACCCGGTCGCCGACGGTGACGCCGCGTTCCTCCAGTGCCCCCCGGTCGACCTCGACGGCTCCGACGAAGGGTTCGTCCGGCCCGTACGAGGGGCAGGGGTCTTGCGTGCAGGGGTCCATGTCGAGGATCGAGATGATCCGGCCGGCGTCGTCCCAGAACGCGATCGAGAGCGGGATCAGGGTGTCCTTCATCCAGAACGAGCTCACCACGGGCTCCTCCCACAGGAAGGCCATCCCGTCGTAGGGGGACAGGCTCTCGCGTCCCATCAACCCGGTCTGGCGCTCGTCGGGCGTGTCCGCGACCTGGACGTCGAGCGACACGGGCCCGTCGTCGGTCCGGATCGACAGGGCGGCCGTCGCGTTCGGGTCCGATGCGTCCGCCGATCCGCACGCGACGGCGACGAGCAGCAGCAGGGGGACGAGCCGCATGAACCCATCGTCCCACGGGTCGAGGCTGGCGATGGATGGGGCCAGGGACCTGGATGGTCTCTCGGTATCATGGCGCGCCGAACGAACAGGCCAGGTAACAAGCCGGAGTAGCTCAGTCGGCAGAGCACCTCCATGGTAAGGAGGGGGTCAGGGGTTCGAGTCCCCTCTCCGGCTCGAACCGCCGAGGGATGGCGCGACGAAACCGCAGGTCAGGTGGCGAGGATGGCGGCGGCCGGTAGACTGCTCGTCGCCGGGGCGGGGTAGCTCAGAGGCAGAGCAAGCGGCTCATAATCGCTGTGTCGCGGGTTCGATTCCCGCCCCCGCTACGAGTGAGCCCCCCAAGGCGCGCACCAGGACACGGACGGTTCGGAGGACCACGAGATGGCCAAGGGCGACAACAGACCGACGATCACCCTCGCGTGCACCGAGTGCAAGCGGCGGAACTACGTCACCGTGAAGAACCGGGTCAACGACCGGGACCGGATCGAGCTACGGAAGTACTGCCGCTGGGAGCGCAAGCACACGGTCCACCGCGAGACGCGCTAGGAACCGTTCAGACGATCTCGGTGAGGTCGACCGTCGCCACCTTGCCGTGGCGGATCGCGAGCACGAGCGCCTCCATCTTCGAGTGCACCCGGAGCTTGGTCAGCACGTTCTGGGTGTGGGTGCGGAGCGTGTTCGGGCTCATCCCCAGCTCCGCCGCGATCTCCTCGGGCTGACGCCCGGCCGCCATCGCCTCGAGGATCTGGATCTCGCGCGGGGTGAGCCGTTCGAGACGGCCCTTGACGTCTCCGTCGACATCGCGCCGGTGACGGAGCCGCCGCTGCGCACGTTCGACCTCGCTCTGGTCGTGGATCGCCTCGCCCCGATGGACCCGCCGAACGGTCGAGGCGACGTCACCGACCGCCTGCGTCTTGCGGAGCAGACCGGCCGCGCCAGCCTGCACCGCGCGAGCGAGCATGTACTCGTCGTCGTGTCCGGACAGGATCACGACGGCGGCCTCGGGGTCGTCCTGCTTGATCCGCCTCGTCGCCTCGAGCCCGTTCATCCCCGGCATCGAGACGTCCATCAGCACGACGTCGGGATGGAACTCGGTCGCGGACGCGACGGCCTCGGGACCGTCCGTCGCGACGTGCACGACGCGGAGATCCTTCTCCCGATCGAGGGCGACCTCGAGCGCCTCGCCGAACGTGCGCTCGTCGTCGACGATGAGGACCGTGATGGGTTTGCGGGCAGCCCCGTTGGCCTTCCCGTTCCCGGTCCCGGATCCGTTCCCGTTACCGGCCATGGGCTCGTCGATCGTAAGGCCCCCTTGGTCCCGAGTCACGGAAGCTCGCGCGATCGTTCTCGCGCAACGCTGAGGACTTGCTGTGCCCTCGCACGGTCGGTACGTTCGCAGTGTGTCGACGCCGTGTGAATCGGTCGGCCGGGAGACGGCCGTGCGCCCCACAAGGGTGTCGGCCGAACGTCGGGTTGCGTCGTGGCGCTAAGCCCCGACGTCGAGGGGAGCACGTACCCGCCCGTGCGGTTCGAGGTCGACGGATCACGCGTGCGAGCGTTCGCCGACGCCGTCGGGCAACGGGGGTCGGGCGTGCCGCCCACGATCGTGACCGTGCCCGAGATCGCGGCAGGGCTCGACCATGTGGTCTCCGATCCACGCCTCGGGATCGAACTGTCCCGCGTGCTGCACGGGGAACAGGAGTACCGATGGTCGCGACCGGTCGTGGTGGGGGAGACCCTGACCGCGTCCGCGACGATCGAGAGCGTTCGCGACAAGGGCGGGATGCGCTTCGTGGTCCTTGGCACCGAGGTCCGGGACGAGGCCGGCGCGCTCGTCGCATCCGGACGGTCGACGCTGATCGTCCGGGGCGACGGGTGAGCGTTCGGTTCGACGACCTCGAGGTGGGGCGGGACCTTCCGTCATCCTCGCGGTTGGTCACGCGGGAGGACGTCAAGGCGTACGCCGACGCGTCGGGCGACCAGAACCCGCTGCACCAGGACGACGACGTCGCGCGCGCGGCGGGCTTCCCTCGCGTCGTCGCCCACGGCATGTACACGATGGGCACCCTCACCTCCTGGCTCGTCGACTGGCTGGGCGATCCCGCCGCACTGCTCCGTCTCCGGGTCCATTTCCGTGCCCCGGTGTTCGTCGACGAATCCATCGAATGCGGTGGCAAGGTTCGGTCGCTGGACCCGCAGAGCCGCACGGCCGTGCTCGAGGTCTGGGTCCGGGTCGAACGCGACGGCGCGGACGTGTGGCCGATCCGCAAGAGCGAGGCCGAGGTCCGACTGGACTGAGCGTGCAGCCGGCGCCGGCCGGTCAGTCGATCTCGATCCGCGACCCTGACCCGCGCGACCCCGGTTCCTTCCCGAGGCTCGCGAGCGCGTGCATCGCGTCACCCATGCGATCGATCACGATCTGGATGTCGTCGTTCTGCCGCTGGCCGATCGTGTCCGCCATCCGGTCGATCCGCGCCGCGAGCATCTCGTTCGAGCGCTCGATCGACTCGGCGAGGGAACCGAACCGCTGCTCGACCATCTGGATGACCTCGGCGGGCAGGCTCGCCTGGAGCTCCTTCATCGCTCGGAGCGCCTGCTTCGTGACGTCCTGATCGGCCACGATCTGCCCCGCGAGCGTCTCGCTGTCCGAACGCACGAGCTTGGCCAGGGCCACGAACCGCGTGTCCAGGGCGCTCCGGGTCTCGTCCAGGTGGCTCCACGTCTGTTCGATCGCACCGCGGGTCTCGGCGTTCTCGCGTTCGATCACCGAGGCGGCCGCGTGCAGGCGCGCGAGCACGTCGTCGAAACGGGCGCCGATCGCGAGCTCGGCGGCGCTGGCGGCGCGGTCGCCCACGCCGGCCCCGAGCCGCTCGAAATGCTCGTCGAGCGCGTCGACCATCCTGATGAGGTTCCGGTCGATCGCCGACACGGTCTCGCCGGTCCGGGTGTCGATCAGCCGGGCCTGTTCGTCGTTCCGGGCGGCCAACGCCGCCATCGATCCGTCGAGCTTCGCCTCGATCGAGGCCGCCACCGAACCGGCGAGCGTCTCGGTGACCGGGGTCAGCCGCTCGTCCAGCATCCGGGCGATCGCGTCGTCGTGGGCCTCGGCGGTCGTCACCATCTCCCGGCGGAGTGCTTCGGAGTCGGAACGGACGAGGTTCGCGAGCCCGATCACCTTGGCCTCGAACGCGCGGTTCATCTCCTCGAGCCGCTCGCGCGACTCGACCCCCATCCGGTCGCCGAGGAACGTCACGGACTCGTGCAACGAGCTCATCGCGATCCCGGTCCGGTCGTACAGGAGCTGCAACTGCTCGGCTAGCTCGGCGATCTGCTGATCGACCGAGCGGACGGTCTGATCCGTCACCCCGTCGTGCGCCGACATCGCCTGCATGCTCGAGTCGGCGCTGCCGGCCAGGTTGCCCATGGTCTCGACGCCCTGCTGGACGTACTCCTGCATCGCCTGCGAGATCCGAGCGGTCTCCTGGACGACCAGCTCGCCGTGCTCGCGGATCCGCACCTGGAGGGTGTCGACGATCTCCTGGTCGCGGTCGGCGAGCGTCTGGAACGCTGCCGCCACCTGCCGACTGACCTCGTCCAGCTGTGCGCGGATCTGACCGACGCCGAGCGGCGAGGCGCCGAGGCCGCCGCCGGCGCCGGACTCGAGGGCGTCGGCGCTGCGGGCGATCTGCTCACGGGCCGTGCGGACCGACTCGGCGAGCATGTTCATCGTGTCCTCGACCCTGCCGGTCCTGGCCGCGAGGGCCTGGAACCGTTCGTCCGAATGCGCGATCAGGGCCCGGATCGCCTGGTCGCGCGAGAGCTCCTGCAGGATCGTCGAGGCGACGGCCTCCTTGTCGCCCCCGGCGCTCCGCCAGACCTCGCCGGCGATCTCGTGCATCAGCGTGTTGGCGGTGTGCTGGATCGACCTCAGGCCCTCGTCGAGCTGCTCCTGGATCATCTCCTGGTAGGCCGTGATCACGAGCTCGGTCCGCTCGGCGGCCGACGGCGACAGACCCGCCGTCAGGGGCGGTGGGGTCGTCTCGGCACGGCCTCCGAAGAGGCTGCGCCTCCTCGCCCGATCACCGGGCGGGGGGGAAGGGTCCCGATCCTGCATGTGGGCGCTCGCATTCCGGGGCCGGCGCGGCGCGTCCGGGAGAGTGTAGGAGAGGCCGGGTGCAACATCACGCACATCGGCGATCTCGGATCAGGCACGTTCCGAGCGTGGAGCGGAGGCGAGGGACCGGCGGACCGCGTCGATCAGCCGGGGGGCGTCAGGCCGGGCTCCGCGGCGGGCACCGTACCGAGTCGTTCGGGGAGGTCGCGAGCTGGTCGCGGATCCACGCCTCAGGAGCCTGCCGCCGGCGAGCAGCAGGATCTTCACGTCGAGGAAGGCGTCGCGCGACTGCGGGAAGAAGGCGAGCGGCAGGGCGACGATCAGCACGAACAGGGCGGCCTCGAGGGCCATCGGGCGACGGGCTTCCATGGGCCGATCATCGGACTGACCTGCGGGAACCTGAGGAGCGCGGCCGCCGTTCCGGCGAGCGTTCCTTTGCCGCACCATCGGGCCCGCCCTATACTTGGCAGCCGAGTCCCCGCCTTCCGGCAGGACCGGTTTTGCGGAGGGGCGTAGCTCAACCTGGTAGAGCACCGGTCTCCAAAACCGGCGGTTGGGGGTTCGAGTCCCTCCGCCCCTGCAAGGAGCACGATGAACAGAGAGATGAAGCGGGCGCAGCGCCGTCAGGGCACCCAGGTCGAGCGTGCCCAGGCCGCTGCCGCCACGCGTCGGGCGCAGCTCCAGCAGAAGAAGAAGCGCACGGGCGCCCGCCAGTTCCTGAAGGAGGTCCGTCAGGAGCTGAAGAAGGTGATCTGGCCCACTCGTCAGGAACTCACGACGTACACGGTCGTCGTGCTCGTCACGGTCATCGTCATGACGTCGTACGTGTTCGGTCTCGACGTGCTCTTCTCGAGGCTGGTCCTGAACGTCTTCACGAACTAGAGGCGCGCACCCCATGAACGAATCCCCGATCGACCCCTCGGACGAAGCCGCCCCCGAGCCGTCCGAGAACGCGGACGCCGAGGCGCCGTCGAACGATCAGACCGCCGGCTCAGGACGCGTCCGAGCGTGTGGTGGAGGCGTTCGATCAGGCCGCCGAGGAGGAGGCCGATCGCGGACGCGGCGATCGAGGCCGCGCTCGAGGAGACCGTCGTCGAGGCGGTCCAGGACGCGGCGGCCATCGAGGTGGCTTCCGATGCCGCGATCGAGGAGTCGTTCGAAGAGAAGATGTACGAGGCCGTCGACGCGGGCCTGGAGGGCGAGGCGCTGGAGGACGCCGTCGAGCAGGCGGCGGAGGACGCCGACGTGCAGGAGGCGATCGCGGACGCGGTGATCATCGAGGCGCTCGAGGAGACCGTCGAGGAGGCGGTCGAGGACGCCAAGGCGGTCGAGGCGCTGAGCGATGCCGCGATCCTGAGCGACCTGGCGGACGAGGTCGAGTCGATCGCGGCGGACGTCGAAGCGACCGAGGTGGCCGAAGCGACCGACCAGGCCGAAGCGACCGAAGAGGTCGAAGCGACCGAGCAAGTCGAGGCGACCGAAGAGGTCGAGCCGACCGAAGAGGTCGAGCCGACCCCGAAGCCCACGCCCGCCGCGAAGAAGAGCACGAAGGCCGAGAAGGCCGCCGCCGCTGCCGCGGCGGAGGAGGCGGCCGACGCCGACCGAGGGCGCGATCCGTTCCGGGGCCCCGGCGACTGGTACGTCGTGCACACGTACGCCGGCTACGAGAACAAGGTCAAGACCAACCTCGAGTCGCGGATCCACACGATGCAGATGGAGGACAAGATCTTCGACGTCCACATCCCGATGGAGGACGTCATGGAGATCAAAGGCGGCAAGAAGCAGGTCGTCCAGCGCAAGGTCTTCCCCGGGTACCTCCTCGTCAAGATGGTCTACGACAACGACTCGTGGTACGTCGTTCGGAACACGCCGGGGGTAACGGGGTTCGTCGCGGCCGGGACCGGGAGCAAGCCCACGCCGCTGTCGCGTCGTGAGGTCGAGAAGATCCTGTCGGTCAAGAAGGAAGAGGTGAAGCCGCAGTTCCGCCTCGGGTTCGAGGAGAACGACGTGGTGCGGATCATCTCGGGACCGTTCGCCGACTTCAACGGCACGATCAGCGAGATCAACCTGGACCAGAGCAAGCTGAAGGTGCTCGTGAACATCTTCGACCGGGAGACGCCGGTCGAACTGTCCTTCGACCAGGTGGCGAAGGTCTAACAACCGAGGGTGCGGGAGGCCGAGAGGCCGTTCGGACCGCAGGAGGTGAACACGGATGGCGAAGAAGAAGGTGCTCGCCGTCGTCAAGCTCCAGATCCGCGCCGGCCAGGCGACGCCGGCTCCCCCCGTGGGGACCGCGCTCGGCCAACACGGCGTGAACATCATGGAGTTCTGCCGGCAGTACAACGAGCAGACCCAGCAGCAGGCCGGCCAGGTGATCCCGGCCGAGCTCACGATCTACGAGGACCGCTCGTTCACGTTCATCACGAAGCAGCCGCCCGCCGCGGAGCTGATCAAGCAGGCCGCGGGCGTGGAGAAGGGCTCGGGCGAGCCGAACCGCGAGAAGGTCGGCAGCGTCACCCGAGACCAGCTTCGGCGGATCGCCGAGCAGAAGATGGTCGACCTCAACGCCAACGACGTCGAGGCCGCGATGCTGATCCTCTCGGGTACGGCCCGGAGCATGGGTGTCGAGGTGGTGGGCGTATGAGCGGCAAGCGCTATTCGCAGGCTGCCGAGCTCGCCGACCGCGAGCACGAGCACTCGCCGGTCGAGGCGATCAAGGCCCTCAAGGCCTTCCCGGACGCGAAGTTCGACGAGACCGTCGAGATCGCGTTCCGGCTGGGCGTCGACCCCCGCAAGGCCGACCAGCTCGTCCGCGGCACGGTCTCGTTGCCCAACGGCTCGGGGAAGTCGGTCCGCGTTGCGGTGTTCGCCCAGGGTCCGAAGGCGACCGAGGCCAATGAGGCGGGTGCGGACGTCGTGGGCGGCGAAGAGCTCGTCGAGCAGGTGATCGGCGGGACCATCGACTTCGATGCCGCGGTGGCGACGCCGGACATGATGGCCGCGGTCGGCAAGGCCGGTCGCGTGCTCGGGCCCCGGGGCCTGATGCCGAACCCGAAGACGGGCACCGTGACCAACGACATCGCCAAGGCCGTCGAGGACATCAAGGGCGGCAAGGTCGAGTACAAGACCGACAAGACGGGCAACGTCCACATGATCATCGGGAAGAAGTCGTTCTCCGAGCAGCAGCTGCTCGAGAACTACCTGGCGGTCGTGGAGGAGATCATCCGGGCGCGCCCCTCGGCGGCCAAGGGCAAGTACGTCAAGACGCTCACGGTCTCGACGACGATGGGCCCCGGCGTCGCGATCGACACCAACCGGATCAAGGGAACCGCGGAGGTCGCGCAGACCGCCTAGCGCGCGCACGGTACCGAGATGAGCACGTGAGCCGGCCTTCGGGCCGGCTCGCTGCGTCGAGGGGCTCCGTCCGGCTGACCGGGCTTGCGGGGGAGCCGTGGCAACATGAGCGGGTGCGCGAGTCCCTGTCCGAACGCGAGCAGGCGCCATCGGCCCTTGAGACCGAACCGCCCCGCCCCGAGGCGCCCCCTCGCTGGCCGCTCGTGGTGGTGGGGATCGTCGTCCTGTTCAACCTCGTGGTGCTCCGGGCGGAGGCGCGCCCGGTCCAGAACCTGAACGACGCCTCGGTGCACCGGTCGATGATCGCCTGGGCGAGCGACCGCATCGAGGAGGGACACCTCCCGCTCGACGGCTGGTACCCCGATCTCGCGCTCGGCTCGTCGAGGTTCCACCACTACCAGAGCCTGCCGCACGTGCTGACGGGCGTGCTGGCACTCGCGATCGGCAGCGAGCGCGCGCTCTCGTGGACGATGTACCTGGGCATGGCGTTGTGGCCGATCGCGGTCTACGCGGGGGGCCGGCTCCTGGGGTGGGACCGATGGGTCTGCGCGATCGCCGCGGCGGCCTCGCCACTGATCGTCAGCGAACCCACGCTCGGCTACGAGTGGGGGAGCTATGCGTGGCGCGGCTACGGGACCTGGACGCAGCTGTGGGGGATGTGGCTGTTGCCGTTCGCGTGGGGCCTGTCGTGGCGGGCGATCTCGAAAGGCCGTTCGTACTGGCTCGCGGCGCTCGTGCTGGCGCTGACGGTCGCGTGCCACCTGCTGACCGGCTACCTCGCGTTGCTCTCCTTAGGCGTGTTCGCGCTCGTGAACTGGGGTGAGCTCCTGCGCAGGATCGGGCGCGCGGCCCTGATCGGGATCGGCAGCCTGTTCGTCGCGGCCTGGGTCGTCGTGCCGTTGCTCGCCGACCGGTTGTGGACGGTGAACGACGAGTACTCGCGCGGGAAGATCTACTACGACTCGTTCGGGGCCAAGAAGATCCTCATGTGGTTCGCGAGCGGCGAGCTGTTCGACCGCGGGCGGCCGCCGATGATCACGATCCTGGTCGCGGTCGGCCTCCTGGTGGCGCTCTGGCGGTACCGCCGTGACGAACGGCTCCGCGTGCTGCTGTTCCTGTTCCTCGTCTCGCTCGTGCTGTTCTTCGGGCGGCCGACGCTCGGGCCGGTCCTGCGGCTGCTCCCCGGCTCGGGCGACCTGTTCCTGCGTCGGTTCGTGTTCGGCGTGCATCTGGCCGGCCTCTACCTCGCCGGGGTCGCCGCGGTCACGCTCGGCCGGCTCGCGCGGGAGCAGCTCCAACGGTTCCGACCTTTGCGCGAGCAACCCGTGGCGATCGTGGCGCTCGCGGTCGCCGGCATGCTCGTGTTCCTCGGACCGGGCTTCGCCGAGCGGACCGCGTGGGCGAGGCAGGGGGCCGAGTGGATCGGGGAGCAGGCGGTGGCCGACGCCCACGACGGCGCCGACGTCGCCGCCCTGGTCGACATCGCGCGGGCGCGTGGGCCGGGGCGCTTCTACGCCGGGATGCGCTCGAACTGGGGGTCGTCCTACGAGGTCGGTCAGGTGCCCGTGTACGTGATGCTGCTGAACGAGGGCACCGAGGGCGTCGGGTTCGTGCGGCCTACGTGGTCGCTCTCGGCACCGTTCGAGTACCGGTTCACCGACACCGACCCCGCGCACTACGACCTGTTCGACGTGCGCTACCTGATCCTGCCCTCGGATCGCCAACCCCCCGTCCCGGCGGACAAGGTCGCCGAACGTGGGCGCCACGTGCTCTGGGAGACGCCGAACCCGAGCTACGTCGATCTGGTGGACGTCCTGCCGCCGATCTCGGCCGACCGGACCAACCTCGGGCTGCGCCTGCAGGACTGGTTCCACTCGGACCTCCCGGGCAGGGGCGCGAACCCCGGCGTCGCGTTCGAGGGGGAGCCCGCGCCCGCACCCACCGTGAGCGCCGACGACCTACCGGACACGCCCGCGGGCACCGTCGTCAGCGAGGACGTCGACCTCCGGGACGGGCTGGCGACCGCGACGGTGATCGCGGACCGGCCGGCCATGGTGATGCTGAAGGCGTCGTTCGACCCGCGCTGGCAGGTGACCGTGGATGGCATCTCGGTGGCGCCGGAGATGATCGCGCCGAGCTTCGTGGGGCGGACCGTGCCCGCCGGCAGGCACGTGGTCCGGTTCGAGTACGAACCGTTCCCGAGGTACGACCTCCTGCTCGCGATCGGGGTGCTGACGCTCCTCGCTCTCGCGCTGCTCCCCGGTTGGTTCGCGCGACGCCGAGCGCGAGACTGGAGCCGCGCTTAGCACTAGAGCGTTTCCGGCCGGCGTCCGGGGACGGGGAAGGGCTCACCCGAGCGGTGCTGGAGCTCCTCGACCACGAGGAGCTCCGAGGACGACGGCCGACCGTGCGAGCGGCCCCTCCGCCGCTGACACGTTGTCGCCTGGGCGGGCGGCTCGGTACCCTTGGGCTCCGCCGCAGACAGCAGGGGTGCGCAAGGCACGTAATCCCTCCGGGGCACCTGCCGAGGCGAACGAAGACGCATCGCTCTCGAGCGCGTCTCCGCTGTCTGCGGGGACGCGTTGTTCGTTCCATGGAGGGTCGATGCCGAACGCCGAGAAGATCGCGAAGGTCGCCGCGCTCAAGGAGCGCATCCAGGGTTCCGAGGCCTTGCTCCTGGCCGAGTACCGGGGCCTGTCGGTCCACGACGCGACCGAGCTCCGTCGCGCCCTGTCGGATCAGGCGCGGTTCGCGATCGTCAAGAACACGTTGATGGTGCGTGCGGCCGCCGACGCGGGCGTCGCCGAGCTCGAGGCGCTCCTGGAGGGGCCGACCGCGGTCGCGTTCGTCCAGGGTGACGTCGTCGCCACGGCCAAGAGGGTCGTGGACGCCGCGAAGCGGTTCCCGGCCCTGGTGCTCAAGGGCGGGTACCTCGACGGCAAGGTGCTCTCGGCGGCCGAGGCCCAGTCGCTCGCGACCCTGGAGTCGCGCGAGGTCATGCTCTCGAAGGTCGCGGGGATGCTGAAGGCCGAGATGACCCGTGCGGCCTCGATGTTCCAGGCGATCCAGGGTCGGTTCCTCGGCGTGCTCGAGGCGTACAAGGAGCAGCTCCCCGGTGAGACGACCGAGGCCGTGGAGGTCGGGCCGACCGCCGAGGCCACGCCGAGCGCCGAGGCCGAGCCCGCTGCAGAGGCCGAGCCCGCTGCAGAGGCCGAGCCCGCTGCAGAGGCCGAGCCCGCCGCCGACGCCGAACCTGATGCCGGCGACGAGCCGGCGGCCGCCGAGACCGAACCCGATGCGACCGCGACGAACGACGAACCCGACGCAGAACCCGACGCAGAACCAGAGGCAGAACCAGAGGCTGAACCAGAAGGAGAGAAGGAGTAGACGATGGCGACCAAGACCAAGATGACCGCCGAGGACCTGCTCGATCAGTTCAAGGAGATGACGCTGCTCGAGCTGTCGGACTTCGTCAAGAAGTTCGAGGAGACCTTCGACGTCCAGGCCGCCGCGGCCGCCCCGATGATGATGGCGGCGCCGGGAGCAGCCGGGGGCGGAGCCGAGGAGGTCGAGGAGCAGACCGAGTTCGACGTGGTCCTCACGGGCTCCGGCGACAAGAAGATCCAGGTGATCAAGGAGGTGCGGGCCCTCACGAGCCTCGGCCTCAAGGAAGCCAAGGATCTGGTGGACTCCGCGCCGAAGCCGGTTCTGGAGAAGGTCAACAAGGAAGCAGCCGACAAGGCCAAGGAGCAGCTCGAGGGCGCCGGCGGGACCGTCGAGATCAAGTAGGCCGAACGGCCGGATCGGGGATCATCGCCAGGTTTCTGCTGCAACGCCATCGCCAGGTTCCGAAGGCTGCGTTGCGGTCGGGTTCCGCATAGGGATAGATTCCTCGTCGAGCAACATCTTCGATAGGGGGCGAGGCATGACCGACGAACGCACGTTCGGACAGAGACTCCGCGCGACACGGATCAAGGCCGGGTACTCGCAGTCGGACCTGGAGGAGATCTCCGGGATCCCGAAGGCACGGCTGAGCCGCTACGAGAACGGGCACGTCGCACCTTCGATCCAGACGCTCGAGCGCCTGGCGCGAGCCCTGAACGTCTCGGAGGCCTCGCTCCTGGGTGACGACCGCGCCCTGATGGAGGAGTTCTTCTACGTCCTGACCAGCCGAGGGGTGCGGATCGCATCCAGCGAGCAAGCGATCGCGCTCGGCAGCGCCGTCGCGGACATCGCACGCGCGCTCGGGATGGTGGAGGACGGGAACGGTTCGACGGCCGATCGATCGAACCTGTCGCCGGTCGGGGTGGCGGCTCCGGCCGTCTGGCCGCCCGACGGCAGCTAGGTCCGCGCCGACCGACGGGTTCCTGAGGGTTGACCTCGGCTCCGAGGGGGGGTAACCTTCGGCCGATTTCGACCGGGTCCCCGCCCGGGGGTTGACGCTGCGCGCCTGCGCACCTACACTACTCGTTTGCCGTGCCGCGTTCCGCTCGTTTGCCGTGCCGCGTTCCGCATGCCCTGGTTCCAGGGTTGTCTACACCTAGGGGGGATCGTTCTTGCCTGACTCGCTCGTCCCTGTCCGCGACCGTGTCAGTTTCTCCAAGCTCGACGAGGCGCTACCGCTTCCCGACCTCGTGGGCATCCAACGGGAGTCTTTCGATTGGCTCCTGGCCGAAGGTCTGAAGGAGGTCCTCGAGGAAGTCTCTCCGATCGAGGACTTCACCGAACAGTTCCAACTGCATTTCGGTAAGCACGCCTTCAAGGACCAGAAGTTCACCGAGGAGGAGTGCAAGGACAAGGACGCCACCTTCTCCGCTCCGCTGTTCGTCGAGGCGATGTTCGTCAACAAGACGACCGGCGAGATCAAGGAGCAGGAGGTCTTCATGGGGGACTTCCCCATGATGACCGAGCGGGGCACCTTCATCATCAACGGCACCGAGCGGGTGGTCGTGTCCCAGCTCGTGCGCTCGCCCGGGGTCTACTTCAGCCGGGAGCTGGACAAGACCACCGACAAGGACGTCTACATCGCCAAGATCATCCCCAGCCGCGGGGCGTGGTTGGAGTTCGACGTCGACAAGAAGGACACCGTCGGCGTCAGGATCGACCGCAAGCGCCGGCAGAACGTCACGGTGCTGCTCAAGGCGCTCGGCTGGTCCGCGGACGAGATCCTCGCGCTGTTCGACCAGGCCGAGTCGATCAAGAACACCCTCGAGAAGGACCACGTCGAGACCCCCGAGGAGGCCCTCGAGGACATCTACCGCAAGCTGCGTCCGGGTGAGCCCCCGACGGCCGAGTCCGCTCGCACGCTCCTGGAGAACCTGTTCTTCAATCCCAAGCGCTACGACCTGGCGCGGGTGGGGCGCTACAAGGTCAACAAGAAGCTCGAGGCGGCCCAGGGCGTGCTCCAGTCCCAGCTCAAGGCCCGCTTCAAGCAGCTCGGGGAGCTCGACAACCCCGACAAGAAGGGGTGGGACCAGCCGAAGTTCCGCGCCTGGGCGGAGCTTCAGAAGGACGAGCAGGGGGAGAACGGGCCGAAGTACAAGGGGATCCTGTCCTACGAGGACATGCTCCGCACGGTCCGCTACCTCGTGAAGCTGCACGCCGGTGAGGAGGGCTACGAGCCCGACGACATCGACCACTTCGGGAACCGGCGGTTGCGCTCGGTGGGCGAGCTGATCCAGAACCAGATCCGGATCGGTCTGTCGCGCATGGAGCGGGTGGTCCGCGAGCGCATGACCACGCAGGACGTCGAGGCGATCACACCCCAGACGCTGATCAACATCCGTCCGGTGGTCGCGAGCATCAAGGAGTTCTTCGGCACATCGCAGCTGTCGCAGTTCATGGACCAGACCAACCCGCTCGCCGGGCTGACCCACAAGCGCCGGCTGTCGGCGCTCGGGCCCGGTGGGCTCTCGCGCGAGCGCGCGGGGTTCGAGGTCCGGGACGTCCACCCCTCGCACTACGGCCGGATGTGCCCGATCGAGACGCCGGAGGGCCCGAACATCGGCCTGATCGGGTCGCTCTCGACCTACGGGCGCATCAACCCGTTCGGGTTCATCGAGACACCGTACCGACGGGTCACGGGCGGCAAGGTCACCGACAAGGTCGACTACCTCTCCGCCGACGAGGAGGACCGGCACGTCATCGCGCAGGCCAACGAGCCGATCAAGCCCGACGGGGGCTACGCCAACCCGACCGTCTTGGTCCGCCGCAAGGGCGGCGAGGTCGACGCGGTGGTGCCCGACGAGGTCGACTACATGGACGTCTCGCCCAAGCAGATCATCTCGGTCGGAGCGGCCCTGATCCCGTTCCTCGAGCACGACGACGCGAACCGGGCCCTCATGGGCGCCAACATGCAGCGCCAGGCCGTGCCCCTGCTCCGTTCGGAGGCCCCGATCGTCGGCACCGGCGTGGAGTTCCGCGCCGCCGTCGACGCGGGGGACGTGGTGCTGGCCGAGGAAGCCGGGACCGTCGAGGACGTCTCGGCCGACGACATCGTGATCCGGGAGCGGACCGGCTCGATGAAGACCTACAAGCTCCAGAAGTTCCGCCGGTCCAACCAGGGCACGTCGCTCAACCAGAAGCCGCTGGTCAACGAGGGCGACAAGGTCGTCCGCAACCAGGTGATCGCGGACGGACCGTCCACGGAGTCGGGCGAGCTCGCGCTCGGTCGCAACCTGATCGTGGCGTACATGCCGTGGGAGGGCCACAACTACGAGGACGCCATCATCATCTCCGAGCGGCTGGTCAAGGACGACGTCCTGACCTCGATCCACATCGAGGAGCACGAGGTCGACGCCCGCGACACCAAGCTCGGGGCCGAGGAGATCACCCGCGACATCCCCAACGTGTCCGAGGAGATCCTGAAGGACCTCGACGAGCGTGGGATCGTCCGGATCGGCGCCGAGGTCAATCCCGGCGACTACCTCGTCGGCAAGGTCACGCCCAAGGGCGAGACCGAGCTCACGCCCGAGGAGCGGTTGCTCCGCGCGATCTTCGGCGAGAAGGCGCGCGAGGTGCGCGACACCTCGCTCAAGGTCCCGCACGGCGAGAGCGGCAAGGTGATCGGCGTCCGCGTGTTCACGCGCGAGGACGGCGACGAGCTGCCGCCGGGTGTGAACCAGCTGGTCCGCGTCTACGTGGCGCAGAAGCGCAAGATCTCCGACGGCGACAAGCTCGCCGGCCGCCATGGGAACAAGGGCGTGATCTCGACGATCCTGCCGGAGGAGGACATGCCGTTCCTCGCCGACGGGAGCCCCGTCGACATCATCCTGAATCCGCTCGGCGTCCCGTCCCGGATGAACCTCGGGCAGGTGCTCGAGGCGCACCTGGGTTGGGCAGGCCTGGTGGGGTTCCGCAAGGACGGGGTAGAGCACGAGGGGCCCGTGTACGTGTCGACCCCGGTGTTCGACGGCGCCCGCGAGCACGAGATCCTCGAGTCGATCCGCAGCGCCCATCCCAACAAGGACGGGGTCAAGCTGGTCGACGACGTCGGCAAGGCGGTGCTGTACGACGGTCGCAACGGCGAGCCGTACGAGGAGCCCGTCACGGTCGGGGTCGCCTACATCCTGAAGCTGCTCCACCTGGTGGACGACAAGATCCACGCCCGCTCCACCGGCCCCTACTCGATGATCACGCAGCAGCCGCTCGGCGGGAAGGCGCAGTTCGGCGGGCAGCGGTTCGGCGAGATGGAGGTGTGGGCGCTCGAGGCCTACGGCGCCGCCTACGCGCTGCAGGAGCTGCTGACGATCAAGTCCGACGACGTGCTCGGACGCGTGAAGGTCTACGAGGCCATCGTCAAGGGCGAGAACATCCCCGAGCCGGGGATCCCCGAGTCCTTCAAGGTCCTGATCAAGGAGATGCAGTCCCTCTGCCTGAACGTCGAGGTGCGTTCGGCCGAAGGCGAGGAGATCGAGCTCAAGGAGACCGACGAGGACGTGTTCCGCGCGGCCGAGGAGCTCGGGATCGACCTGTCCCGCAGGGAGCCGGCCGGCGCCGACTACGACTGAGAAAGCGGGAACAAGGAAGTGTTGTTCATGGTGCAAGGTGAGGTCGTGAGGAGGCCGCCTACGTGCTGGATGTGAACTTCTTCGATGAGATCCGGATCGGCCTGGCTACCGCGGATCAGATCCGCGCATGGTCCAACGGCGAGGTCAAGAAGCCGGAGACGATCAACTACCGGACGCTGAAGCCGGAGAAGGACGGCCTGTTCTGCGAGCGGATCTTCGGTCCGACGCGGGACTGGGAGTGCCACTGCGGCAAGTACAAGCGCGTCCGGTTCAAGGGCATCATCTGCGAGCGGTGCGGGGTCGAGATCACCCGCAGCAAGGTCCGCCGCGACCGGATGGGCCACATCGAGCTCGCCGCCCCGGTCACGCACATCTGGTACTTCAAGGGCGTCCCGAGCCGTCTCGGCTACCTGCTGGACATCGCCCCGAAGGACCTCGAGCGGATCATCTACTTCGCCGCCTACGTCATCACGCGCATCGATACGGACCGGCGCCACAAGGAGCTGCCCGAGATCGAGAAGGAGATCGACCAGGAGAAGAACGAGCTCGAGGCCGAGCGCGACGACGAGATCAAGGGCCGGCTATCCGAGCTCGAGGAGCGCCTGCGGGAGCTCGAGGGCGAGGGGGCCAAGGGCGCCCAGCTCTCGGCCGCCCGGCGCGAGGCCCAGCGCGACGTCGACCGGATCACCGAGCAGACCAAGCGCGAGACCGAACACCTCGACGAGGTCCTGACCGGCTTCAAGAACCTGTCGGTCAAGCAGCTCGTGGCCGACGACGCCGTCTACCGTTCGCTCCGCGAGCGGTTCGGCGACTACTTCGACGGCGGCATGGGCGCTGAGGCGATCAAGCGCCTGCTCCAGGACCTCAAGCTGGAGGAGGAGGCCGAGTCGCTGCGCGAGCAGATCGCCACCGGCAAGGGCACCCGCCGGCTGAAGGCGATCAAGCGCCTGAAGGTCGTCTCCAACTTCACCGAGGGCCGCAACTCGCCCATGGGCATGGTGCTCGACGCCGTGCCGGTGATCCCGCCGGACCTGCGCCCGATGGTGCAGCTCGACGGCGGCCGGTTCGCGACCTCGGACCTGAACGACCTGTACCGCCGCGTGATCAACCGGAATAACCGACTGAAGCGGCTGCTCGACCTGCAGGCGCCCGAGATCATCGTCAACAACGAGAAGCGGATGCTGCAGGAGGCCGTCGACGCGCTGTTCGACAACGGCCGGCGCGGCCGGCCGGTCACGGGTCCGGGCAACCGACCGCTGAAGTCGCTGTCGGACATGCTGAAGGGCAAGCAGGGGCGGTTCCGCCAGAACCTGCTCGGCAAGCGCGTGGACTACTCGGGCCGTTCGGTGATCGTGGTCGGTCCGGAGCTCCGCCTGCACCAGTGCGGTCTGCCGAAGCAGATGGCGCTCGAGCTGTTCAAGCCCTTCGTGATGAAGCGGCTCGTCGACCAGGCGCTCGCGCAGAACATCAAGAGCGCCAAGCGGATGGTCGAGCGCGCCCGTCCGCAGGTCTGGGACGTGCTCGAAGAGGTCATCAAGGAGCACCCGGTCATGCTGAACCGGGCGCCGACCCTGCACCGTCTGGGGATCCAGGCGTTCGAGCCAGTCCTGGTCGAGGGCAAGGCGATCCAGATCCACCCGCTGGTGTGCACCGCGTTCAACGCCGACTTCGACGGCGACCAGATGGCGGTCCACGTCCCCCTGTCGGCGGAGGCGCAGGCCGAGGCCCGCATCCTGATGCTGTCGACCAACAACATCCTGTCGCCGGCGCACGGCCGTCCGATCGCCGTGCCGACCCAGGACATGGTGCTCGGGATCTACTACCTGACGATCGAGCCCGACCGTCCCGAGAACGACGAGGACATCCCACGGTTCGGGTCGGTGAACGAGGCCCTGATGGCATTGGATCACCAGCTGGTCCGGCTGCACGACGTCGTGAAGGTGCGGCTGCCGGGCAAGGCGCTCCCGCCGGAGATGCAGCCCGAGGCCGCCGACGGCGACGCCGCGAGCAACGGTGACCGCGTCCCGGTCGTGGAGACGACCGTTGGACGCCTGATCTTCAATCAGTGCTTCCCGGACTCGGAGGAGTTCGTCGACCGCCCGCTCCTCAAGAGCGACGTGAGCCGGCTGGTCGACGCCTGCGTGCACCGCTACGACCGGGGGCAGGTCGAGCAGATCCTCGACGATCTGAAGAACGTCGGGTTCCACTACGCGACGCGGGCCGGCGTGACGATCGGGATCGAGGACGTGACCACCCCTTCGGACAAGGCCGCGATCTTGGACCGGCACGAGAAGGAGGCGTCGAAGGTCGAGGTGCAGTACCGCAAGGGCATCATCACCGACGACGAGCGCCGCCAAGAGCTGATCACGATCTGGACCCAGGCGACCGACGAGGTCAAGGTCGCGATGGAGGCGCAGTTCGGCAAGACCAACCCGATCTACATGATGGCCAACTCCGGAGCCCGGGGGAACATCATGCAGATCCGGCAGATCGCGGGCATGCGCGGCCTGGTGGCCAACCCGAAGGGCGAGATCATCCCGCGCCCGATCAAGTCGAACTTCCGCGAGGGTCTGTCGGTGCTCGAGTACTTCATCTCGACGCACGGCGCCCGAAAGGGGCTCGCCGACACCGCGCTCCGGACGGCCGACTCCGGCTACCTGACGCGGCGTCTGGTCGACGTCTCGCAGGAGCTGATCGTTCGCGAGGAGGACTGTGGGACCGACCGCTCGGTGCCGGTGCCCGTCACGTACGAGACGCCGAACGGCACCCGGGTCGAGAACCAGCACCTCGACACCTCGCTCTACGGGCGGGTGCTCGCGGAGGACGTCAAGGTCGACCGCAAGAAGATCGCCTCGAAGGGCGAGTTCCTCGACGACCCGGGCGCGCAGCGACTTGTCGATGCCGGGGTCGACGCGGTCCGCGTTCGGTCGGCGACCACCTGTGAGGCCGAGTACGGCGTGTGCCGGCTCTGTTACGGCTGGTCGCTCGCGACCGGGCGGCTCGTCGACATCGGCGAGTCGGTCGGGATCGTGGCCGCGCAGTCGATCGGCGAGCCGGGCACGCAGCTCACGATGCGAACGTTCCACACCGGTGGCGTCGCGGGTGAGGACATCACCCACGGTCTTCCTCGGGTCGTGGAGCTGTTCGAGGCCCGTCGTCCCAAGGGCGAGGCGTGGATCACCGAGATCCCCGGCACCGTCCAGATCGAGGATGACGAGGAGAAGAAGGAGCGGCGGATCACCGTCACGTCGGAGGACGGCAGCGACTCCGTGCAGTACAAGGTCGGGTTCCGGGCTCGGCTGCTGGTCGGCGACGGCGATGCCGTCGAGGTCGGACAGCAGCTCACCGAGGGCTCGGTCAACCCGCACGAGAAGCTGCGGATCGAGGGCGTCCAGGCGCTGCAGAACCACCTCGTCGAGGAGGTCCAGCAGGTCTACCGCTCGCAGGGCGTGACGATCCACGACAAGCACATCGAGCTGATCGTGCGGCAGATGCTCCGCAAGGTGCAGATCATCGAACCGGGCGACACGGACTTCCTTCCCGGCGACCTGATCGACCGCCGCCGGTTCGAGACCGCGAACCGCGAGACCGTCGAGAACGGCGGTCAGCCGGCCAGCGCTCGGCCGCAGCTGCTGGGGATCACGAAGGCGTCGCTGGCCACGGACTCGTGGCTGTCGGCGGCCTCCTTCCAGGAGACGACGAGGGTGCTCACCGAGGCGGCCATCGCCGGTCGCTCGGACGGGCTGCTCGGCCTCAAGGAGAACGTGATCATCGGCAAGTTGATCCCCGCGGGCACCGGTATGGCGCGGTATCGCAACGTGCAGGTCAAGATCAAGCCCGAGGCGATCCCGGAGTACTGGCTGGCCCGCCAGCGCGAGATCGCGGAGGCCGAGGCGGCCGGCGAGCCGGTCCTCGCGGGCATCACCCGAGAGGAAGCCGAGCGCGAGCTGTTCGGAGGAGGGTCCTTCGCCCCCGAGGAGTGATCGCGGCGATCCATCGGTCTAGAGCAAGGCTCCAGGCACGGCCGCCCGTGCCTGGCGTCCGTTCGTTGACACGCACGGGACGTGCCTAGTAGCCTCATCGTTTGCACCGGGCTCGGCGGGCGGGCCCGGTATCTGGTGCGCTTCCAGGGGGTTTCCCAAGGGACGACCTACGCCCACTGAGTTCCACCTGGAAGCCGGGCCCGCGGTCCGGCTTCAACGCTGTCGGACCCCGAGTTCGGTGACAAGTCGAGAGTGTAGGCGAGAGGACCATGCCCACGATCCAGCAACTCGTGCGCCACGGCCGCAAGCGGCCCCGGGAGAAGACCAAGGCTCCCGCGCTCAAGGGCAGCCCCCAGCGGCGGGGCGTGTGCACGCGCGTCTACACCATGACCCCGAAGAAGCCGAACTCGGCCCTGCGCAAGGTCGCCCGCGTGCGGCTGACCTCGGGGATCGAGGTCACCGCCTACATCCCCGGCGTGGGTCACAACCTGCAGGAGCACTCGATCGTCCTGGTCCGCGCCGGCCGCGTCCGCGACCTCCCTGGGGTCCGTTACAAGGTCATCCGCGGGACGCTGGACACCTCGGGCGTGCGCGAGCGCCGCAAGGCTCGGTCGCGCTACGGCTCGAAGAAGGGCGGCGACTGATGCCGCGCAAGGGCCCAGCCGTCCACCGCGACACCGGACCGGATCCGGTCTACCAGAACGTCCTGGTCACGCAGTTGATCAACAAGGTCCTGCTGGACGGGAAGAAGACGCTGGCCGAGCGCACGGTCTACAAGGCGCTCGAGGTGATCAGCGAACGGACGGCGAACGACCCCGTCATCGCCCTCAAGAAGGCGGTCGAGAACGTCCGCCCGATGCTCGAGGTGCGTTCGCGGCGGGTCGGTGGCGCCAACTACCAGGTGCCGGTCGAGGTTCGGCCCTCGCGCGGAACGACGCTCGCGATGCGGTGGATCGTCAACAACGCGCGGGCGCGCAAGGAGCATTCGATGGCCGAGCGCCTCGTGGGCGAGATCATGGACGCCTCCAACGGCCAGGGCGTCTCGGTGAAGCGCCGCGAGGACATGCACAAGATGGCCGAGGCGAACAAGGCGTTCGCGCACTACCGATGGTGATCGAGATCAACGACGTGGCCGGGCTCGCCTCGAGCCCGGCGTTCGATGAAGAGGGCCGCTGATCATGGCGGTGCCCGCAGAGAAGGTGGACGTGGCAGAGACGGTCGAGAAGGTCACAGGACGCGGAACCGGTTCCGGCAAGGAGCTGGTGATCCGCGAATACCCGCTCGCCAGGACCCGGAACATCGGGATCATGGCGCACATCGACGCGGGCAAGACGACCACGACCGAACGCATCCTGTACTACACCGGCAAGGCCTACAAGATCGGCGAGGTCCACGAGGGCACCGCCTTGATGGACTGGATGGTCCAGGAGCGCGAGCGGGGGATCACCATCACCTCGGCCGCGACGACCACCAACTGGAAGGGTCACTGGATCAACATCATCGACACGCCCGGCCACGTCGACTTCACGGTCGAGGTGGAGCGGTCGCTGCGTGTGCTCGACGGCGCGATCGCCGTGTTCGACGCGGTCGCCGGCGTCGAGCCGCAGACCGAGACCGTCTGGCGGCAGGCCGACCGGTACGGCGTTCCGCGGATCGGCTTCGTGAACAAGATGGATCGCACCGGCGCCGACTTCGGGCGCACGGTCGAGATGATGGTCGAGCGCCTACAGGCGAACCCGCTCGTCCTGCAGCTGCCCTGGGGTAGCGAGGGCGACTTCCAGGGCGTGATCGATCTTGTCGAGATGAAGGCGCTGCACTGGGTCTCGGAGATGGGGGAGGAGTGGGAGACCACGGAGATCCCCGCCGAGCTGCAGGACGCCGCCAAGAAGGCGCACCACGACCTTTTCGAGAAGCTCGCCGACCACGACGAGTCCCTGATGGAGAAGTTCGTCCACGAGGAGGAGGCGACGGTCGACGAGCTCCGCCGCGCGATCCGCCGGGCGACCCTGGCGGGCGAGGGCGTGCCCGTGCTCCTGGGCTCAGCGTTCAAGAACAAGGCGATCCAGCCGCTGCTGGACGCGATCGTCGCCTACCTGCCGGCGCCGAGCGACGTGCCGCCGGTCGAGGGTCACACCCCCAAGGGTGAGCACGCCGAACGCAAGCCGGACGACAGCGAGCCGTTCTCCGGTCTGGTCTTCAAGATCATGTCCGACCCGTTCGTAGGCCGGCTCACGTACGTCCGCCTCTACTCCGGGCTGCTGCGCGCCGGCTCCCACGTCGAGAACACGACGAAGGACCGCAAGGAGCGCATCGGCCGCATCCTGCAGATGCACGCGAACCACCGCGAGGACATGGACGCCGCGTTCACCGGCGACATCGTGGCGATCGTCGGGCTCAAGCATTCGAGCACCGGCGACACGCTCGCCGACCCCGCGAACCCGATCATCTTGGAGTCGATCAGCTTCCCGACGCCGGTGATCTCGGTCGCCGTCGAGCCCAAGACCAAGGCCGACCAGGACAAGCTGGGTACCGGCCTGGCCAAGCTCGCCGACGAGGACCCGACGTTCGTCGTGAAGTACGACGACGAGACGGGGCAGACCGTGATCTCCGGCATGGGCGAGCTGCACCTGGACATCATCGTCGACCGCCTGCGCCGCGAGTTCAGCGTCGACGCCAACGTCGGCAAGCCGCAGGTGGCCTATCGCGAGTCGATCCGCAAGCCGGTCACCAAGGTCGAGGGCCGCTTCATCCGTCAGAGCGGTGGGCACGGACAGTTCGGTCTCGTGTACCTGAACCTCGAGCCCACCGGACAAGGCGGCGGCTACGAGTTCATCAACAAGATCGTGGGTGGCAAGATCCCGCGCGAGTACATCCCGGCGGTCGACCAGGGCATCCAGGAGGCGATGGAGAGCGGCGTGCTCGCCGGCTACCCGCTCGTGGACGTCCGGGCCACCCTGGTGGACGGTTCCTTCCACGAGGTCGACTCGTCCGAGATGGCGTTCAAGATCGCCGGCTCGATCGGGCTCAAGGAGGCCGCCCGCCGTGCCGACCCCGTGCTGCTCGAACCCGTGATGGAGTTCGAGGTGATCACGCCCGAGGACTTCATGGGCGAGGTCATGGGCGACGTGACCGCGCGGCGCGGACGGATCGAGCGGATCGACGACCGGAGCGGTCAGAAGGCGATCCGCGTGCTGGTCCCGCTCGCCGAGCTGTTCGGCTACGCGACCGACCTGCGTTCGCGTACCCAGGGGCGCGCGTCGCACACACCGATGCAGTTGCAGAACTACCACGAGGTGCCGGCCAACATCTCCAAGGAGATCGTTGCCCGCGTCCGGGGCGAGTAGGACCTCGGACCCAGCGCAGGACCCGGACGAGGAGACGAGGAGAAGAGGACATGGGCAAGAAGAAGTTCGAGCGCACGAAGCCGCACGTGAACATCGGGACGATGGGTCATATCGACCACGGCAAGACGACGCTGACCGCGGCGATCACCAAGCGCCAGGCCGAGAAGGGCCTCGCCGAGTTCACGCCGTTCGACGAGATCGACAAGGCGCCGGAGGAGCGTGAGCGCGGCATCACGATCGCGATCGCGCACGTCGAGTACGAGACCGACACGCGTCACTACGCGCACGTCGACATGCCGGGTCACGCCGACTACATCAAGAACATGATCACGGGCGCCGCCCAGGTGGACGGCGCGATCCTGGTCGTATCCGCCGCCGACGGCCCGATGCCGCAGACCCGCGAGCACGTGCTGCTCGCCCGTCAGGTGGGCGTGCCGTACATCGTGGTCGCGCTCAACAAGGTGGACATGGTCGACGACCCCGAGCTGCTCGACCTGGTCGAGCTCGAGGTGCGCGAGCTCCTGTCCGCCTACGAGTACCCCGGCGACGACACGCCCGTGATCCAGGTGTCGGCGCTCAAGGCGCTCGAGGGCGACGAGGAGGCCCTGGCCAAGATCGACGAGCTGCTCGCGGCCGTGGACTCCTACGTGCCCGAGCCCGTCCGCGACGTCGACAAGCCCTTCCTGATGGCGATCGAGGACGTGTTCTCGATCACCGGTCGCGGCACGGTGGTGACCGGCCGCGTCGAGCAGGGCGTGCTCAAGAAGATGGAAGAGGTCGAGATCGTGGGGATCAAGGACACCCGCAAGACCACGGCGACCGACCTCGAGATGTTCCGCAAGCTGCTGGACGAGGTGCAGGCGGGCGACAACGTCGGGGTGCTGCTCCGCGGGGTCGACAAGGAAGACGTGGCACGGGGTCAGGTGCTCGCCAAGCCGGGTTCGGTCACGCCGCACACGGACTTCATGTCGCAGGTCTACGTGCTGTCCAAGGACGAGGGCGGTCGCCACACGCCGTTCTTCACGGGCTACCGCCCGCAGTTCTACTTCCGCACGACCGACGTCACCGGCTCGGCGAACCTGCCCGAGGGTGTCGAGATGGTCATGCCCGGCGACAACATCGAGATGACCGTCAGCCTCGGTGCGCCGATCGCCATGGAGGAAGGTCTGCGCTTCGCGATCCGCGAGGGCGGCCGGACCGTGGGTGCCGGACGCGTCACCAAGATCATCAAGTAACGACCGAGACGGAAGAGGGGAAGCGACGCAGTGGCCGGACCCAGGATCCGCATCAAGCTCCGCGCGTACGACCACCGGATGCTGGACGTCGCGGCTCGCGAGATCGTCGAGCACGTGACCCGGACCGGGGCCAAGGTCGTGGGGCCCGTGCCGCTGCCGACCGAGCGGTCGATCTACACCGTGATCCGGTCGCCCCATAAGTACAAGGACAGCCGCGAGCACTTCCAGATGCTCACGCACAAGCGGCTCATCGACATCGTCGACGCCACGTCGAAGACGGTCCAGGAGCTCCAACGCCTGAACCTGTCGGCCGGCGTCGACATCGAGATCAAGTTGTAGGGACATGGCAGAGATCAAAGGCATCCTCGGGACGAAGCTGGGTATGACCCAGATCTTCGACGACACGCGCGCGATCCCGGTCACGGTCATCAAGGCCGGGCCGTGCTTCGTCGCGCAGGTCAAGACCGAGGCCAAGGACGGCTACTCGGCGGTACAGCTCGCGTTCGGTGCGACGCGCCCCAACGGCCTGACCAAGCCCGAGCAGGGTCACTTCGACGCGCACGGAGGACAGGCCGCCCGGCACGTCGTCGAGATCCGCACGGACGACGCCGCGTCCTACGAGCCGGGCCAGGAGCTCCGGGCCGACGTGTTCGAGGCCGGCGAGCGCGCCGACGTCGTCGGCGTCTCCAAGGGCAAGGGGTTCGCCGGCCCGATGAAGCGACACGGGTTCAGCGGCCTGTCGAGCAGCCACGGGACGGAGAAGAAGCACCGTTCGCCGGGTGCGATCGGCGCGTGCGCGACACCCTCACGTGTGTTCAAGGGCATGCGGATGGCGGGCCAGATGGGCAACGAGCGCGTGACCGTGCTGAACCTCGAGGTCGTCCGCGCCGACGCCGAACGCAACCTGCTGCTCATCCGGGGCGCGATCCCCGGCCCCGAGGGCGGCCTGGTGATGGTCCGTTCGGCCGTCAAGGCTCCCGCCACGAAGGGCGGTCACTGATGCCGAAGGTCGACGTCGTCTCCGTCGCGGGCAAGAAGGTCGGCACCCGCGATCTCGCGTCCGAGGTGTTCGAGGCCAAGGTGAGCGTGCCCCTGATGCATCAGGTGGTGCTCGCCGGCTTCGCCTCGATCCGCCGTGGCACGCACTCGACCAAGACCCGTGGCGAGGTCTCGGGCGGCGGTCGCAAGCCCTGGCGCCAGAAGGGGACGGGCCGGGCCCGGCAGGGTTCGAACCGCTCCCCGCAGTGGACGGGCGGCGGCGTCGTGCACGGCCCCCACCCTCGCGACCACGAGATGCGCGTGAACAAGAAGATGAAGCGGGGCGCCCTGCGCTCGGCGCTCACCGACGCGCTGACGAGCGGGAAGCTCAGGGTCGTGCAGGATCTCGAGTTCGACGCTCCCAAGACCAAGACCGCCGCCGAGGTGCTCGACACGCTCGAGCTCGGGGGCAAGGTCCTGCTCGTGCTGCCGTTGCCCAGCGATTCGGGCGCGGTGGAGAAGTCGTTCCGCAACATCCGCGGCGTTCGGGTCGCCTACGCCCGGAGCCTCGGCGTGTACGAGGTGATCGGCGCGGACCACCTGGTGATCACCGAGAGCGCGCTCGACGTCGTCGAGGGCTCGCCGGCCCAGGCGCACGCGGAGGAACCCGCCGCGAAGGAGCCCGCCGAGGAGCCCGCACCGATGGGGTCCGCCCCGGCGAAAGCTTCGACGGAGACGGAGCCGGAGGGCGAGGCCGAGCCGACGACCGAGGCCGCGACGACCGAGGCCGCGACGACCGAGGCCGGGGGTGAGGCCGAGTGAAGACGCCGCGCGACGTGATCATCCGGCCCGTGGTGAGCGAGAAGTCCTACGCGGGCCTGGAGCAGAACACCTACACGTTCCTGGTCGACCCCAGGGCGAACAAGACCGAGATCAAGGAGGCCGTCCAAGTGATCTGGAACGTCCAGGTGATCTCGGTCAGGACGCTGAACCGCACCGGCAAGGTCAAGCGGCGCCGCTACACGCTCGGCAAGCGGGCGGACCAGAAGCGCGCGATCGTCAAGCTCGCCGAGGGCGACAGCATCGAGATCTTCGAGGCGGGGAAGTAGCGCATGGCCGTTCGCAAGTACAAGCCGACGACGCCGGGACGACGCGGCGCCAGCGTGTCCTCCTTCGAGGAGATCACGCGCGCCAAGCCCGAGCGCTCGCTCGTCACGAAGGGCCGGAACCGAGCCGGCCGCAACGCGCAGGGCCGGATCACCACCCGGCACCAGGGCGGCGGCAACAAGCGCCGGTACCGGGTGATCGACTTCCGGCGCGACAAGGACGGCGTGCCGGCCAAGGTGGCGCACATCGAGTACGACCCCAACCGCACCGCGCGGATCGCGCTCCTGCACTACGTCGACGGCGAGAAGCGCTACATCCTGTCGCCCAACGGTCTGCGGGTCGGTGACCGATTGGTCTCGGGGGAGGGTGCCGACGTGCGGCCGGGCAACTCGCTGCCGCTGCGGAACATCCCCGTGGGTACGACGGTGCACGCCGTGGAGCTCAAGCCCGGTGGCGGCGCCCGCATGGCGCGCTCGGCCGGGACGAGCATCCAGGTCATGGCCAAGGAGGGCAAGATGGCCACGCTCCGCCTGCCCTCCGGCGAGACCCGGCTGGTCGAGGCGGCCTGCAAGGCAACGATCGGCGAGGTCGGCAACGCCGAGCACGAGCTGATCCAGCTCGGCAAGGCGGGGCGCAACCGGTGGAAGCGCAAGCGTCCGTCCGTCCGAGGTGTGGCGATGAACCCGGTCGACCACCCGCTGGGCGGCGGCGAGGGCAAGAGTTCGGGCGGCCGCCACCCCACGAGCCCGTGGGGACAGAAGGAAGGCCGGACGAGGAAGAAGAACAAGGCGTCGAACAAGTACATCGTTCGCCGTCGCGGGAAGGGGCGGGGCTAGTGCCGCGGAGCATCAAGAAGGGGCCGTTCGTCGACGAGCACCTCATGGTCAAGATCGTCGAGATGAACCGCAAGAGCGACAAGAAGGTCGTCCGGACCTGGTCGCGCCGCTCGACGATCGTGCCCGACATGGTCGGTCACACGATCGCGGTCCACGACGGCCGCAAGCACGTGCCCGTGTACATCTCGGAGTCGATGGTCGGGCACAAGCTCGGCGAGTTCGCGCCGACGCGGACGTTCCGTTCGCACGCGCGCGGTGAGCGTTCGACCACGGTGAGGTAGCACGACATGGAGGCGAAAGCGACGGTGAAGTACGTGCGGATCTCGCCGCCGAAGGCTCGGCGGGCGGTCGACCTCGTCCGTGGACGGCAGGTCGAGGAGGCCCGCCGGATCCTGCGCTTCTCGCCGCTCGGGGCCGCCAAGACGATCGAGAAGGCGCTGAACTCGGCCGTCGCCAACGCCGAGCAGCAGCCCGGCGTGGTCGCCCAGAACCTGGTCGTGGACCGGGCCTGGGTGGACGAGGGTCCGACGCTGAAGCGCTGGCGTCCCCGCGCCTACGGCCGCGCGACCAAGATCCTCAAGCGCACGTCGCACATCACGCTCGTGGTCCGTTCGTTGGGAGAGGATGCGTAGTGGGTCACAAGGTCAACCCGTACGGGTTCCGTCTCGGGGTCATCTACCCTTGGAAGTCCAACTGGTTCGCCGATCGGGACTACTCCGATCAGCTCCACGAGGACATCTGGATCCGCAAGCACATCCGCTCGCGCCTGTCGCGCGCCGGTATCTCGAGCATCGACATCGAGCGCAAGGGCGACCAGATCTGGATCTACATCCGCACCGCGCGGCCGGGCATCGTGATCGGTCGCAAGGGCGCCGAGGTCGACAAGATCCGCAAGGACGTCGAGCGCGTCACGAAGAAGCGCGTCGACGTGAAGGTGGAGGACATGAACTCGGCCGCTTCCGAGACCCGCCCCGAGACCGACGCCACGCTGCTCGCGCAGGGCGTGGCCGAGCAGCTCGCCGGCCGGGTGTCGTTCCGTCGAGCGATGCGCCGGGCCGTGCAGACCGCGATGCGTTCGGGCGCCCTCGGCGTTCGGGTGCAGTGCGGCGGCCGCCTGGGCGGCGCCGAGATGTCTCGCCGCGAGTGGTACCGCGAGGGACGCGTCCCGCTGCACACGCTCCGCGCCAAGATCGATTTCGGGACGGCCGAGGGCAAGACCACGTTCGGCATCATCGGCGTGAAGGTCTGGGTCTACCACGGCGACGAGATCCCGCAGGCCGAGCAGGAGACCGAGCGTCTGCGCGCCCGCGCGCTCGCGCAGGTCTCCAGCGGCGGCGCCTCGACCGGCGCGCTCATCACCGACGAACGCGAGGCCGCCGAGGTCGCCGAGCCGGAGGCACCGGCCGCCGCTGCCGAGCCGGCGGCGGAGGCGGAGGGGGTCGACGCGGAGACGGCGCAGGCGGAGGCTCCGACCTCCGATCCAGCGGAAGGCGAAACGGCCGAGGCGGAGGGACCGGCGGGCGACTCGTCGGCGGAGGAAGCCGCGCCGAGTACACCCGCCGCCGCCGACGAAGAGCCCGCGAGACCTGCCGCCGAGGGCGATCCGAAGGAGCAGGCCTGATGCTCGCGCCCAAGAAGGTCAAGCACCGCAAGGTGCACCGAGGCCGCCGGCGCGGTCGCGCCAAGGGCGGGACCGAGGTGCATTTCGGTGACTTCGGCCTGGTCGCGCTCGAGGCCGCGTGGATCACCAACCGCCAGATCGAGGCGGCTCGTGTCGCGATCACGCGCCACATCCGCCGCGGCGGGAAGGTGTGGATCAACATCTTCCCCGACAAGCCCTACACGAAGAAGCCGGCCGAGACCCGGATGGGCTCGGGCAAGGGCAACCCTGAGGGCTGGGTCGCCGTCGTCAAGCCGGGTCGCGTGATGTTCGAACTGTCCGGGGTCTCCGAGACGCTCGCGCGCGAGGCGATGTCGCGCGCCGCGCACAAGCTGCCGATCAAGAGCAAGTTCATCACCCGAGCCGGGATCGGGGGGATGGAGTGATGGCGGGCATGCAGGAGCTCCGTGACCTCGGCGACGAGGAGCTGTTCGAGCGACTCGAGTCCGACAAGGAGGAGCTGTTCAACCTGCGGTTCCAGCTCGCGACGGGGCAGCTCGACAACCCGATGCGGATCAAGGACGTCCGGCACGAGATCGCGCGCATCCTCACGATCGTGACCGAACGCGGAACGGAGCTCGAGCAGGACGCGGTCCCAAGGGCTGAGTCCGGAGCCGAGTCCGAGGCGGAGGCATCATGAACGAAGGGACCGAAGAGACCGTGACGGACCAGACCGCGCCCGACGCCGCAGCGGCGGTCGCTCCGGCGATCCCGGCGCCGAAGGCCCCCGAGCCCTCGGCGGGCGACCGCACCCGGCGCAAGATCCGGGTGGGCGTGGTCGTGTCCGACAAGATGGACAAGACCGTGCTCGTCCGGATCGACCGACGCGTGCGGCACCCGCTGTACAAGAAGACCGTCGCGCGCTCGAACAAGCTCGCTGCGCACGACGAGACGAACGACGCGCACGTCGGCGACACCGTTCGCTTGATGGAGACGCGACGCGCCTCCAAGACCAAGCGCTGGCGCGTCGTCGAGATCGTGGAGAGGGCCAAGTAAGTGATCCAGCAGGAATCGCGCTGCAAGGTAGCGGACAACACCGGGGCCAAGGAGGTCCTCGTGATCCGCGTGCTCGGCGGGAGCGGCCGCCGGTACGCGCACGTGGGCGACGTGGTGGTCGGCTCGGTCAAGGACGCGCTGCCCGGCGGCGGGGTCAAGAAGGGTGAGGTCGTGAAGGCCGTCGTCGTTCGGACCGCCAAGGAGCGACGCCGCCCCGACGGCTCGTACATCCGGTTCGACGACAACGCGGTCGTGATCTTGACGGCCGACTCGAAGAACCCGCGCGGCACCCGGATCTTCGGACCCGTCGCGCGCGAGCTCCGCGAACGTCGCTTCATGAAGATCATCTCGCTCGCCCCGGAGGTGTTGTGACATGCCCGGCGTGAACATCCACAAGGACGACACCGTGAAGGTCATGACCGGCAAGAGCGCCGGCCACACGGGACGCGTGATCCGCGTGCTCCCGCGCGACGGGCGGGTCATGGTGGAGGGTGCGGCGATGGCCAAGAAGCACCAGCGCACCTCGGGCAAGCGCTCGGCGAGCGGTTCCCAGCTCCAGCAGGGCGGGATCATCGACACCGAGCTGTACATCGACATCTCGAACGTGATGCTGGTGTGCAACTCCTGCGGCCAGCCGACCCGGGTCGGCTACCGCATCGAGGGCGACGGCTCGAAGTTCCGGGTATGCAGGAAGTGCGGGGCCGACCAATGACCGATCAGCCGACGCCCCGCCTCAAGGAGCGCTACAACCAGCAGGTCCGGTCCCGGCTCCAGCAGGAGCTGGGCTTCGCCAACCCGAACCAGGTGCCGCGGCTGGACAAGGTCGTGCTCAACATGGGGGTTGGTGACGCCCTGAAGGATGGCCGTATGCTGGAGGCCGCGGTCGACGACCTCACGATCATCACCGGGCAGAAGCCGGTGATCACCAAGGCCCGGAAGTCCATCGCCGGGTTCAAGCTCCGTGAGGGCAGCCCGATCGGCGCCAAGGTCACCCTCCGGGGCGACCGGATGTGGGAGTTCATCGATCGGCTCGTTTCGATCGCGATCCCCAGGATCCGGGACTTCCGAGGGCTGAATCCGAACGCGTTCGACGGGCACGGCGACTACACGCTCGGGTTGACCGAGCAGCTGATCTTCCCGGAGATCGACTACGACAAGGTCCTGAAGATCCGGGGGATGGACATCACGGTCGTGACGACCGCGAGGAACGACGACGAAGGCAGGGCGCTGCTCGTTGCGCTCGGGTTCCCGTTCGAGGGGATCCCGATGGCGGCGGCGTCCTAGGAGAGCGGACATGGCGAAGAAGGCGTTGAGGAACAAGCAGGAGGCCCAGGCCAAGTTCAAGGTGCGCGAGTACACGCGCTGCCGGCGCTGCGGCCGTGCCCGAGCCGTCTACCGGCGGTTCCTGCTCTGCCGCATCTGTTTCCGCGAGCTCGCGCACGCGGGGGAGCTGCCGGGGGTGACGAAGGCCTCATGGTGAAGCTGGCCACCAACGTGAACGATCCGGTCGGCGACATGCTGACCAGGGTCCGCAACGCCAACCTCGCCTACAAGGACGACCTGTTCGTCCCGGCGTCGAAGATGAACCGGGCGCTGCTGCAGATCCTCACGACCGAGGGCTACGTGAGCGACTTCGCCGAGGAAGGCGAAGGGATCGAGCGCGTGTACCGCGTGACGCTCAAGTACGACGCGAAGCGCAAGCGCACGATCAGCGGGATCAAACGCGTGAGCAAGCCAGGCCGTCGGGTGTACGCGGGCAAGGGCGAGCTGCCTCGGGTCCTCGGCGGGCTCGGGGTCGCGATCATCTCGACCTCGCAGGGTGTGATGACGGACCGCGACGCCTCCCGCAAGGGGATCGGCGGCGAGGTCTTGGCGTTCATCTGGTGAGTTCGATCGAGGGATGAAGAGGACATGAGTCGGATCGGCAAGCAGCCCATCGAGATCCCGAGCGGCGTCGACGTCACGGTCGGCGAGGACGCCGTCGTGGTCGTCAAGGGCCCGCGCGGCGAGCTGACGCAGCGGGTGCACCCCGAGATGCGCCTCGTCCGCGACGAGGCCGTCCTGCGCGTCGAACGGCCGACCGACGAAGGCTTCCACCGCAGTCTCCACGGGCTCACCCGTTCGCTCATCGCGAACATGGTGGAGGGCGTGACGAAGGGCTACGAGAAGCGGCTCGCGATCGTCGGCGTCGGCTATCGCGCGACCATGAAGGGCAAGGCGCTCGAAGTGCAGGTCGGGTTCTCGCACCCGGTCACGGTGCCGGCGATCGACGGGATCGAGTTCGAGACACCGACGCCCACCCAGATCGTGGTGCGGGGCAACGACAAGCAGCTCGTGGGCGAGGTCGCCGCCAACATCCGGAAGATCCGCAAGCCCGAGCCCTACAAGGGCAAAGGGATCCGCTACGAGAACGAGTACGTCCGCAAGAAGGCTGGCAAGGCCGCGAAGGGTGCGACCGCGTGATGGATGCCAAGACCAGACGCCGGGCTCGGGTCCGCCGCCACATCCGTGTGCGTCGGAAGATCGCGGGGACCGCGGAGCGGCCGAGGCTGGCCGTGTACCGCTCGAACCGGCACATCTACGCGCAGCTCGTCGATGACGACGCGGCGCGCACGCTCATCTCGGCGTCCGACCGGGACGTCAAGCCGGGCGGCGAGGGCAAGACGGCGCCGGCGAAGGCCGTCGGGGAGCTGCTGGCCGAACGCGCGAAGGCGGCCGGGATCGACCGGGTCGTGTTCGACCGCGGCGGCAGGCTGTTCCACGGGCGCGTGGCTGCGCTCGCCGAAGGTGCGAGGGAGAAGGGACTGCGGATCTGATGCGGCGCTACGACTCACAGGGCGAGAAGAGCATCTACGAGGAGCGGGTGATCTCGATCAACCGCGTGGCCAAGGTCGTCAAGGGTGGCCGCCGGTTCTCGTTCGCCGCGCTCGTCGTGGTGGGCGACGGCGCCGGCCGCGTCGGTCTGGGCTACGGCAAGGCCAAGGAAGTGCCCGCAGCGATCGCAAAGGGCGTCGAGGAGGCCAAGCGCAAGATGTTCGAGGTGCCGATGATGGGCACCACGATCCCGCACCAGGTGACCGGGCGGGACGGCGCCGGCATCGTGCTCCTCAAGCCCGCGGCGCCGGGGACCGGCGTGATCGCGGGCGGAGCGGTCCGCGCGCTCGTCGAGTGCGCCGGCATCAAGGACATCCTGTCCAAGTCGCTCGGCTCCTCGAACGCGATCAACATCGTCAAGGCCGCCATGACCGGGCTCCAGAGCCTGAGGCGCCCCGAGGAGGTCGCGCGGCTCCGAGGGCGCGAGCTCCACGAGGTGGCGCCCAAGCCGATGCTCGACGCGGTGGCGGCGGCGCAGGCGCGCATGTCGGCCACGCGCGCGGCCAAGCTCGAAGAGGTCTACGGCGACCAGGCGCAGGCGTCGCCGGATGCGGGTCGACGATGACCCAGCTCAAGGTCACCCAGGTCCGCAGCGTGATCCACCGTCCGAAGGACCAGAAGCAGACCGTTCGGCGCCTCGGGCTTCACCGGATCCGCGACAGCGTGATCAAGGACGACCGGCCCGAGATCCGCGGCATGATCGCGAAGGTGCAGCACCTCGTGCGCGTCGAGGAGGTTCAGGGTGACGGACCAGAAGGCGGTTCGAAGGCCCGGAGTCGCGAAAGGACACCCTCGTGAAACTGCATCACCTCAAGCCCGCCGCGGGCGCGAAGAAGGACCGCACCCGCGTGGGTCGCGGCCGCGCCGGCACGCGCGGCAAGACCGCGGGCCGCGGCACCAAGGGCTGGGGCGCACGCCACAACCCCAAGCCGGGGTTCGAGGGCGGCCAGATGCCGCTCCAGCGCCGCGTGCCCAAGCTGAAGGGCTTCACCAACCCCAACCGCGTCGAGTACGCGGTCGTCAACGTGGGCTCGCTCGGCGAGGTGTTCGAGGGCGAGGTCGACCCGAAGGCGCTGCTCGAGCACGGCCTGGTCCGCAAGGGCCGGCCGGTCAAGATCCTCGCCCGCGGCGAGATCGACAAGGCGCTCACGGTCCGCGCGCACGCGTTCAGCGAGGCGGCCAAGGCGAAGATCGAAGGAGCCGGCGGCAGGGCCGAGGTCCTGGGCGACCGGGGGTAGGATAAGGACCCGTGCTCCGCGCCTTCGTCAACGCGTTCAAGGTTCCGGACCTCCGGAACAAGATCTTCTTCACGCTGGCCATCATCGCGATCTACCGGCTGGGGTCGCACGTCCCGGTCCCGGTCGTGGACATCAACATCCTGACGGACGCGCTGAAGGCGCAGGGGAGCACCGGGTTCCTCTCGTTCATCGACCTGTTCTCCGGCGGCGCGCTGACGCGCATGGCTATCTTCGGGCTCGGGATCATGCCGTACATCACGGCCTCGATCATCATGCAGCTCCTCACCGTCGTGATCCCCAAGCTCGAGTCGTGGCACAAGGAGGGCGAGTCCGGGACCAAGAAGATCAACCAGTGGACCCGCTACGTGACCGTCGTGCTCGCGCTGCTGCAGTCCACCGGGCTGGTGTTCCTGTTCCACTCGCGCTCGCAGCAGCTCGGCGGCGTCGACATCTTCCCGGCGGGGACGTTCACCGCGGCGAACATCGCGCTGATCGTGCTGGTCATGACCGCCGGCACCGCGATGATCATGTGGATGGGCGAGCTGATCACGCAGCGGGGCATCGGTAACGGGATGTCGATCCTGATCTTCTCGAGCGTGATCTCGCGATTGCCACAGGAGGGTCGCGCGATCCTCCTGCAGGCCGGCGAGGCGAAGTTCGTCGTGGTCCTGCTGATCGGTCTCGCGATCGTCGTGGGCGTGATCTTCATCGAGCAGGGCCAGCGGCGGATCCCCGTCCAGTACGCCAAGCGCGTGGTCGGCCGGCGGATGACGACGGGCGGCAGCACCTACATCCCGCTCAAGGTCAACCAGGCCGGCGTGATCCCGATCATCTTCGCGAGCTCGGTCCTGTACTTCCCCACGCTGCTCGCGAGCGTCTACCACGCGGACTGGTTCACGAACTTCGTGAACAACTACGTCACGAACCAGCGGAGCTTCGTCTACATGATCTTCTACGGGCTCCTGGTGGTCTTCTTCGCGTACTTCTACACGGCGATCGCGTTCAACCCCGTCGACACGGCCGACAACCTTCGGAAGTACGGCGGGTTCGTCCCCGGGATCCGGCCCGGACCGCCGACCGCCGAGTACCTGAGCTTCGTGCTGAACCGGATCACGCTCCCGGGGTCGATCTTCCTCGCTACGGTGGCGTTGCTGCCGACGATCGTGCTCGCCTTCTGGACGATCCAGCAGTTCCCGTTCGGGGGGACCTCGTTGCTGATCACGATCGGCGTCGCCCTCGAGACGATGAAGCAGCTCGAGTCGCAGCTGTTGATGCGGCACTACGAGGGTTTCCTGAAGTAGGCCGTCGTTGCGGATCATCCTCCTCGGACCTCCGGGCGCAGGGAAGGGCACGCAGGCCAGGAGGCTGTCCGAACGCTACGGGCTCCCGATCATCGCGACGGGTGACATCTTCCGAGACCAGATCGCGCGCGAGACGCAGCTCGGCCTGCAGGCGAAGGAGTTCTACGAGCGCGGCGAGTACGTCCCCGACGACCTGACCACGAAGATGGTGCTCGAGCGACTCTTCCAGCCCGACGTGCGTGAGGGCTTCATCCTCGACGGCTACCCGCGCACGGTTCCCCAGGCGCAGTCGCTCGAACGCGCGCTCGCCGAGAAGGGGCAGTCCATCTCGGCCGTGCAGAACTTCAAGATCTCCGACGCGGTTGCCGTCAAGCGACTCATGGCCCGCCTGGTCTGTCCCAACTGCAAGCGGAGCTACAATACGGAGTTCAAGCCGCCGCGGGTCGCGGGGATCTGCGACGTGTGCGGTCACGAGCTCGTCAACCGCGCGGACGACGACGAGGAGACGATCATGAGGCGGCTCGAGGTCTACAAGCGCGAGACCAAGCCGCTCGTCCTGTACTTCTGGGAGCGAGGGCTGCTGCGGGACATCGACGCCGAGGCGCCCGAAGAGGTCGTCGCCGACCGGACGATCGAGGCGATCGCCGACCTGCTGGACACCTACGAGTGATGCCGTGATCGTCTACAAGTCACCGGACGAGATCGACAAGATGCGACGGGCCGGCCGCATCGTCGCCGGCACGATCGACCGTGTCCTCGCCGCCGTGCACCCGAACGTCACCACCGCGGAGCTCGACGACGTCGCCGAGACCTACATCCGCGAGCAGGGGGCGACTCCGTCGTTCAAGGGCTACGGCGCCGGATCCGGCCGGGTACCGTTCCCGGCGTCGATCTGCACCTCGATCAACCAGGAGATCGTGCACGGGATCCCCTCGAACGAGCGCACGGTCGCCGAGGGCGACCTGCTGAAGCTCGATTTCGGCGCGATCTGGGAGGGGTTCCACGGCGACTCGGCCGTGACCGTCATCGTGGGCGAGCCGGCGTCGGCCGAGGCGGACAAGCTCGTCCGGGTCACCGAGGAGGCGCTCGAGGCGGGGATCGCTCAGATCCGGCCCGGCGGCCGGCTCTCGGACATCGGCGCGGCCGTCGAGCAGGTCGCGCTAGGCGCCGGGTTCGAGGTGGTCCGCGAGTACGTCGGCCACGGGATCGGGCGCAACTTGCACGAGGACCCGCAGATCCCGAACTACGGCAAGGCGGGGCGTGGCCCCGTGCTCAAGCCGGGGCTGGTCGTGGCGGTCGAACCGATGGTCAACGTCGGGGGCTGGGAGACGAGCCTGCTCCCGGACGGCTGGACGGTGGTCACCGAGGATGGATCCCTGTCCGCGCACTTCGAGCACACGATCGCGGTGACCGAGGACGGTCACGAGGTGCTCACCGCCCGCGGCTGAACGTCGTTCAAAGCCCCAGGTCAGCGGACGTTTCCGCTGGTCGTGGACGGTGTTCGTGCCTGGCCCGTATACTGGCTGCCCGCTTCCGTCCGGAGGCGGTTCCGTCTCGCTCGTGGGCGGGTCGGACGTGCCCGGAAACGAGGATCACCCGGAGCTTGCCGAAGAAGGACGCGATCGAGGTCGAAGGGACGGTGACCGAGCCGCTCCCGAACGCCATGTTCCGGGTGGAACTCGAGAACGGACACAACGTGTTGGCCCACATCTCGGGGAAGATGCGGATGCACTACATCCGGATCCTCCCGGGGGACCGGGTGTTGGTGGAACTGTCGCCGTACGACCTGACGCGCGGCAGGATCGTGTATCGCTACAAATGAGGGGCAGTCGATGAAGGTCCGTCCGTCGGTGAAGAAGATCTGCGATCGCTGCAAGGTGATCCGCCGGCGCGGCGTGATCCGCGTGATCTGCTCGAACCCCCGGCACAAGCAGCGGCAAGGATAGAGGAGGCACAGCGTGGCTCGGATCGCCGGCGTCGACCTCCCGCGCGACAAGCGCGTGGACATCGCACTGCGCTACATCTACGGCATCGGATCCACCCGGGCGTACGAGATCGTCCAGGGCTCGGGGGTCGAGGGCGGCACGAAGGTGCGCGACCTCTCCGAGGACGAGGTCAGCAAGATCCGCGAGTTCATCGACCGGACCTACAAGGTCGAGGGTGACCTGCGACGCGAGGTCGCCCAGGACATCAAGCGCAAGATCGAGATCGGTTCGTACCAGGGGGTCCGGCACCGCAGGAGCCTCCCCGTGCGCGGGCAGCGCACGCACACCAACGCGCGGACCCGCAAGGGCCCCCGCAAGACCGTGGCCGGCAAGAAGAAGGCCACGAAGAAGTAGGGGGACCGGACCTGATGGCGAAACCCAAGGCGAAGAAGGCCAAGCGTCGCGAGAAGAAGAACGTCGTGCACGGGCAGGCGCACATCAAGTCGACGTTCAACAACACGATCGTCACGATCACCGACCTGCAGGGCAACACGATCTCATGGGCCTCGGCCGGCAACGTGGGGTTCAAGGGCTCCCGCAAGTCCACTCCGTTCGCGGCGCAGCTCGCGGCGGAGTCCGCGGCCCGCAAGGCGCAGGAGCACGGGCTGCAGAAGGTCGACGTGTTCGTGAAGGGCCCGGGCTCGGGTCGCGAGACCGCGATCCGCTCGCTCGCGGCCACCGGCCTGGAGGTCGCGGGCATCCAGGACGTCACGCCGGTGCCCCACAACGGGGTCCGGCCCAAGAAGCGCCGGCGCGTCTAGCCGGCACGAACGACCCGCGGAGTCGACCGCGGGTGGCTCCACGTGGTGGAGCCAGAGGCGGGGAGGAATGGATGATCCCCCGTCGGAGGAGGAGCAAGGATGTTCATCGTCGCCAGACCGCAGATCCAGGAGGATCCCCTCACCCCGATACGCTCGAAGTTCGTCATCGAGCCGCTCGAGCCCGGGTTCGGCTACACCGTGGGGAACTCGCTCCGTCGCACCCTGTTGTCCTCGATCCCGGGCGCAGCGATCAGCTCGATCCGGATCGAGGGCGTGCTGCACGAGTTCTCGACGATCCCCAAGGTCACCGAGGACGTCACCGACATCATCATGAACCTGAAGGAGCTCGTTGTCCGAAGTGAGGCCGACGAGCCCGTCACGATCTACCTGAAGGCCAAGGGCCCGGGTTCGGTCACGGCCGGCGACATCGCGCCGCCCGCCGGCGTCGAGATCCTCAACCCCGACCTCCACGTGGCGACCCTCGGCAAGGCCGGGTCCCTCGAGATGGAGATGACCGTCGAGCGCGGGGTCGGCTACCGGATGGCCGACAAGAACAAGAACGCACGCGACCCGATCGGCGTGATCCCGGTGGACTCGATCTTCTCGCCGGTGCGCCGCGTGTCCTACTCGGTCGAGAACACTCGCGTCGAGCAGATGACCGACCGTGACCGGCTGATCCTGGACGTCGAGACCGACGGTTCGATCACACCGCGCGAGGCGCTGGCCTCGGCGGGTGGGACGCTGCTCGAGCTCGTCCAGCTCTTCGGCGACCTGGCCGAGGCGCAGTCGATGCAGGTCGGACCGGCCGAGGACGACTCGGTCCCGTCCGACTACGGCATCACGGTGGAGGAGCTCAACCTGTCGGTCCGCTCCTACAACTGCCTCAAGCGCGAGGGCATCAACACCGTCGGCGACCTGGTCGAGAAGTCCGAGGCCGAGCTGATGGACATCCGCAACTTCGGCCAGAAATCGATCGACGAGGTCAAGGCCAAGCTCGAAGAGCTCGGGCTGGGGCTGCGGGAGGAGTAGGGATGCCCAAGCCCAAGAAGGGCCCACGCCTGGGCTCCGGCCCCGCGCATCAGCGCCTGATGCTGAACGGCATCGCCGCCCAGCTGTTCGTCCACGAGCACATCAACACGACCGAGGCAAAGGCCAAGGCCGTGCGCCCGGTGGCCGAGAAGCTGATCACGTTCGCCAAGAAGGGCGACGTGGCGGCGCGCCGTGAGGTCCTCAAGCAGATCCCGGACCGCGACATCGTCCACAAGTTGTTCAGCGAGATCGGACCGCGCTTCGCCGAGCGCAACGGCGGGTACACGCGGATCCTCAAGCTCGGGCAGCGTCAGGGCGATGGGGCGCCGATGGCTCGGATCGAGCTGGTGGGGTCGGAGTAGGGGTCGCGGTGCGCGAGGCGCGCTGAGGTCGGGGTCCCCTCGGGCTGCGCGTCTCGCTTTGATCGGATGGCTCCTTAGGTGCTTCTAGCTCGCGCGACGACGCCCGAGGGGACCCCTCCCCGCCCGCCGTTACGGGCCGTGACCCGTCGTCATACTCCTGGCGTGATCGTTCGGGTCTCGCTGGCGTATGACGGGTCGGGGTTCCGGGGGTGGGCTCGGAACTCGGGGCAGCGGACCGTCGAGGGCGTCGTGTCGGACGCCCTCGCTCGCGTCCTGGGGGGCGCGCCGAAGCTCTCCGTCGCCGGTCGCACGGACGCCGGGGTGCATGCTCGGGGGCAGGTGGCATCGTTCGTGGTGCGGGACGAGGTCGATCTCGAGAAGCTCCAGCGGTCGATCAACAAGATGCTCGCGCCCGAAGTCGTCGCCGAAGATGTGCGTCGGGCGCCGGAAGGGTTCAACGCCAGGTTCTCGGCCACCGCTCGCGAGTACCGGTACCGGGTCGACATGGGGCCGTGGCCGGATCCGTTCGAGGGTCGGTTCGTCTGGCATCGGCAGGGTGCGCTCGCGGTGTCTCCGATGCGTGAGGCGGCGTGGGCGCTGCTTGGCGAGCACGATTTCGCGTCGTTCTGCCGGCGGCCGCCGTCGGGCGGGACGGTCCGGCGGCTCGAGCGGTTGTCGATCGCACGGGACGGCGACCGTCTCGAGATCACGGCGCGCGCCAACGCTTTCCTCCACCAGATGGTGCGGGCGCTCGTGGGGACGCTCGTCGCCGTGGGGGATGGCCGGCTCGAACCCGGAGAGGTCGCGAGGATCCTCGTGGCGCGGGACCGTGCGCGGACGCCGCAGATGGCGCCGGCCCACGGCCTCACGCTCGAACGGGTCGTCTATGGCCGGCGAGGGTCCGGCGGCTGATTTGACCCACGACGGCTCGGCCACGGACCATCTGTCCATGGACGTGCTCCTGCCGCGATCGCTCGAGGAGGCGCTCGAGCTCGCCGCCGCGAACCCGGGGGTCGTGCCGATCGCGGGCGGGACCGACGTGATGGTCGAGCTCAACATGGATCTCGGGCGCCCCGAGACGCTGATGGACATCTCGCGACTGTCCGAGCTGGGCGGATGGCGGCGCGAGGGCGGCTACCTGGTCCTCGGCGCCGGGGTGACCTATACGAGGATCATGCGCGAGCTCCCCGAGCACACCGCGCTCGTGCAGGCGTCGCGGTCGGTGGGATCGCCGCAGATCCGCAACCGCGGGACCGTGGGCGGCAACCTCGGGACCGGCTCGCCGGCGGGGGACGCGCTCCCGGTGCTGGCGGCGTGGGACGCGGAGGTGATCCTCGCGCGGGCCGGCGGGTCGACCCGTTCGGTGCCGTGGCGCGAGTACCTCACCGGCGTGAAGCGGACGGCTCGCGAGCCGGCCGAGCTGATCCTCGGTGCTCGGTGGCGCGTGCCGCGTGGCCCCGGCTCGTTCTCCAAGATCGGGACGCGGAACGCGATGGTGATCGCGGTCGCGAACCTGTGTCTGCAGGTGGACGAGGACGGGCGCTCGGTGCGGGTGGCGCTCGGCTCGGTCGCGCCGACCGTCGTGCGTGCCGAACCCGCCGAAACCTTTGCGGCACAGGCGTTCGAGGACGCCGGGTTGTGGGATGACCCCCGAGCGACGCTCGCCCCGGACGCGGCCGAACGTTTCGGCGAGCTGGTCGCGGACGCCGCGAGCCCGATCGACGACGTCCGCGGGACCAGCGCCTACCGGCGGCACGCCGTCGGCGTGATGGCGCGGCGGGCGCTCGGTTGGGCGCTCGCGGACCGGGCGGCCGCCTGATGCTCGTCCGGACCAACGTGAACGGCGAGTGGCGGGAGGCCGACGTCTGGCCGGGTTCGAGCCTGCTCTACCTGCTCCGCGAGCATCTCGGGCTCCCCGGTTCGAAGAACGCGTGCGAGCAGGGGGAGTGCGGCTCGTGCTCGGTCTGGCTGGACGGCGAGCTCGTGTGCGCGTGCCTCGTGCTCGCCGCGCAGGCGCACGATCGCGAGGTGGGCACGGTCGAGGGGCTCGCCGCGGGCGAGGCGCTACACCCGGTGCAGGAGGCGTTCGTCGAGACCGGAGCGGTGCAGTGCGGGTTCTGTACGCCGGGGTTCGTCGTCGCGATCGCCGACCTGCTCGAGCGGGAACCCGAGCCGGCGGAGGTCACGGTTCGCGAGGCGCTCTCGGGCAACCTGTGCCGCTGCACGGGGTACGAGAAGATCCTCGAGGCCGTCCGGCTCGCATCGGACCGGATGCGGATCCGGGAGGACGAGCTGTGAGCCGCCAGGTCGGCGAGCGGATGCGGGAGGGCGTCGGCGTCTCGGTGCCGCGGATCGACGGCATCCCGAAGGTCAAGGGGCAATTCGCGTACGGCAGCGACCTGTGGGCCGACGAGATGCTGTGGGGCCACACGCTCCGCAGCCCGCACCCGAGCGCTCGGATCCGGTCGATCGGGATCGCCGAGGCCGTCGCGAGCCCCGGCGTCTACGGGGTGCTGCTCGCCGACGACGTGCCGGGCTCGAGGTTCTACGGGCTGGAGTTCAAGGATCAGCCGGTGCTCGCCTCGGACGCGGTCCGCTACGTGGGTGAGCCCGTGGCCCTCGTCGCGGCCGAGCATCCCGAGCTCGCCCGTCGCGCCGCCGAGAAGATCGTCGTCGACTACGAGCCGTTACCCGCCGTCGTCGACATGCGACAGGCGCTCGAACCCGATGCCCCGCAGGTGCATCCGTTCGGCAACGTGCTGCACGAGGTGCGCGTCGAGCACGGCGACCCGAACGCGGAGGCCGAGATCTGGGTCGAGGGTTACTACGAGACCGGGATGCAGGATCAGGCGCCGCTCGGGCCCGAGGCGGGGATGGCGGTGCCCGCAGAGGACGGTGGGATCGACCTGTTCGTTGCGACGCAGTGGCTCCACATCGACCGCAAGCAGCTCGCCCCCTGCCTGAACCTGCCCGAGGACATGGTCCGGTTGTTCCTGGCGGGGACCGGCGGCGCGTTCGGCGCGCGCGAGGACGTCAGCATGCAGATCCACGCGTGCATGCTCGCGCTCCACACGGGCCGTCCGGTCAAGATGGCGTACGGGCGCGCGGAGTCGTTCGTGGGCCACGTGCACCGGCACCCCTCCCGCATCTGGATGCGGACCGGCGCGACGCGTGGTGGCGACCTCGTCAACGTTCGCGCGCGGATCCTGATCGACGGCGGCGCGTACACGTCCTCGTCGATCGCGGTGATCTCGAACGCGACGACGTTCGCGTCGGGTCCCTACGAGATCCCGAACGCGTTGATCGAGGGCACGTGCGTCTTCACGAACAACCCGCCGTGCGGCGCGATGCGCGGGTTCGGCGCGGTGCAGGTGTGTTTCGCGCACGAGGGACAGATGGACAGGCTCGCGCAGGCGCTCGATATGGACCCGGTCGAACTCCGGCTGCGCAACGCGGCCGCGACCGGCACGATCCTGCCCACGGGGCAGGTGATCCGCGGCGCGGCACCCGTGCGCGAGGTGATCGAACGTTGCGCGGCGATCGCGGTGCCGTCCCAGGCGCCAAGCGGTGCCCGCGATCCGGTTGAGCTCCCGGGCGGCGTCGCCGGCAACGTCGGGCGCGGCGAGGGTGTTCGGCGCGGCGTGGGGTTCGCGGTGGGGTACAAGAACCACGCGTACAGCGGTGGGTTCGACGATTCCTCGGAGGCGCGCGTCACGCTCTCGGCCGGACCCGAGGGGCCCGTCGCTGAGGTCCATTGCGCCGCAGCCGAAGTGGGGCAAGGCGTCCACACGATCCTCGCGCAGATCGCGCGGACGGTGCTCGGGATCGAGCGGGTGATCCTGCACACCTCGGACACGCTGGTGGGGTCGGCGGGGTCGACGTCGGCCTCGCGGCAGACCGTGGTCTCGGGCGGTGCGGTCAAGGCGGCGTGCGAGGCCGTGCTCGAGGACCTGTTCGAACGCGCCCGGCGCGACGCGAGGCTGGTCGCCTCGGAGCTCGGGGTCGAGGAAGGGTTCGTGACGGCGGACGGCGAGCGCGTGGCGCCCGTCGAGGAGCTGCTCCCGACCCCGATCGAGTGCACGCGAGTGTGGCGGCACGCGCCGACCCACCCGCTCGACGAACGCGGCCAGGGCGACGTCCACGTAGGGTTCCTGTTCGGTGCGCAGCGAGCCGTCGTCGACGTGGACGAGGAGCTCGGCCTCGTTCGCGTCGTGCAGCTCGCGACGGCGCAGGACGTCGGGTTCGCGATCAATCCGCAGAGCGTGATCGGCCAGATCGAAGGGGGCTCGGCGCAGGGGCTCGGCCTCGCGCTGATGGAGGAGATCCAGCTGAGGGAGGGCCAGATCGCGAACGCTTCGTTCACCGACTACCTGCTCCCGACCACGCTCGACATGCCGAGGGTCGAGGTCGAGCTCGTCGAGGAGCCCGAGCCCGGGACGCCGTTCGGCGCCAAGGGCGTGGGCGAGCCCTCGAACGTGGTCGCGCCGGCGGCGATCGCCTCGGCGCTTCGGAACGCGCTCGGGCGCGACCTCCAACGCATCCCGGTCCGCCCCGACGACCTGGTCGGCCTTCGCGAACCGCTCGGCATCCCGCCGTGGCCCCCGTTCCCCGAACGACCCTCGCGCGAGCCGTCGCCCGCCGCAGGGGGCATCCCTCGGACGGGGGAGCCGTGACCCCGGGGCGGTGGCCGCCGCGTCGCCTCCGATCCGTCGCGATCGGGAGCGCGTTCCTCGTCCTGCTCGCCGGGTGCACGTCGGACGGCGAGGAGAGCGCGGCGACGGCCGGCGCGACCGGCGCAACGAGTAGCAGCGGGTCCTCCGCGCCGGAGCCGATGCGGCTCGAGGTGCTCGTGGACAACGTCGAGTACGGCGGTGACGCGGGGACCGACGCCGTGATCGACGCGATCGATGCTGACGTCGTCGGCGTGCTCGAGTCCTACAACCGCCTCCCCGAGATCGCCGCGAATACCGGCTACCCCTACTACGACGTGAGCCTGCAGCTCCTGTCGAAGTACCCGATCCACGAACCGTCGGGGGCCGATGGCCGGTACGCGCTGATCGAGGTCCGGCCAGGCGAGGTCGTCGCCTTCTTCAACATCCACCTGGACTACGTGAAGTACGGGCCCAAGCTCCTCCGCAACGGCCAGCCGGTCAAGGACGTGCTCGCGTCCGAGGACGAGGTGCGCACCTCGGCGCTGGACGAACCGCTCAGGCTGATGGACGGGTTGATCGCGCAGGGTTACCCGGTGATCTTCACGGGCGACCACAACGAGCCCTCCAGCCTGGACTGGACCGAGGCCACGGTCGCCGCGCGGAACGACGTCCCGGAGGCGGTCCGGTGGCCGGTGAGCGAGGCGATCCTGGGGCTCGGCTTCCGCGACACGTACCGCGAGGTGCATCCCGACCCCGTCGAGGATCCCGGGATCACGCACGAGATCGCCGGCGACCGGATCGACTACGTGTACGCCGCTGGTCCGATCGACACGCTCGACAGCCAGCTCGTCGGGGAGGAGGGAGGCCCCGACGTCGAGATCGGGTTCAAGCCCTGGACATCGGACCATCGAGCGGTTCTGTCGACGTTCGACGTCACGCCCGTCCCGATGCCCGTCATGGTCTCGGTGAGCGAGGCGCTCCTGACCCAGGGCGATCCGCTCACGGTCGCCTACCGGTCCTCCGGGTCCGAGGGCACCGTGGCGATCGTCCCCTCGGAGGGTGGTACAGGCTCGGCCGCCCTGACGAAGGAGGCTTCGGGGACTTCGGGAAGCTTCGAGGTCGATACGGCCGAGCTCGAACCCGGTGGGTACGACGCGGTCCTGACGAGTTCGGAAGGGGCCGAGCTCGCGCGCGTCGGGCTCTGGATCCGCGATCCGAACGCCGTGATCCGGGTCTCGACCGATCGCCCGAGCTACCGCGTGGGGGAGCCGATCGTCGTGAGCTGGACCGATGGCCCGGCCAACCGCTGGGACTGGATCGGGGTCTACCAGGCGGCGAGATCCGACCCGAAGGTCGACTACTACCTGATCTGGAACTACGTCGGCCTGCACGCGGCCGGTGCCGTCCCGCCCTCGGTCGAGGGATCGATGACCCTGGACGAGACCGTCATGGGCAACCCCTGGCCGTTGCCCCCGGGTAGGTACGTCGTCCACTACCTCGTGGTCGACCGGTACCGCTCGATCGGCAGCGCGACCTTCGAGGTGGCCCCTTAGAGCGATCTTTGACGGTTGCGCGAAACCGCAGGTAGCATGGGCCGTCGGCCGCTCCGGCCGGCATCTTTCATGTGATGAAGACCTACTCGCCCAAGCCGCGTGACATCGAGCGCCGCTGGTACGTCCTCGACGCCAGCGGTGCCATCCTCGGCCGTCTGGCGACGCAGGCCGCCACGATCCTGCGAGGCAAGCACAAGCCGATCTTCGCTCCGCACGCCGACACGGGCGACCACGTGATCGTGATCAACGCCAAGGAGGTCACGCTCTCCGGCGGCAAGGAGAACAAGAAGATCGCCTACCACCATTCCGGCTACCCGGGCGGCCTGACCGAGACCGTGTACTCGCAGCTCCTGGCGAAGAAGCCGGCGTTCGCGGTCGAGAAGGCGATCAAGGGCATGCTCCCGCACAACCGGCTCGGCCGGCAGATGGCGAGCAAGCTGCGCGTGTACGCGGGTGCGGACCACCGCCACGAGGCTCAGATGCCCCAGGCGCTCGCGCTCGGCGAGTTCCCGGAATGGAGCGGCCTGCCCGAGGCCGCGACGCCCCAGAAGGCGGCCCGGAAGACTCGCCCGGAGCCGAAGGCGCCTGCGACGAAGCCCAGCACGGCCAAGCGCGCCACCACGGCGTCGCCGGCCCAGAAGACGACCGCCAAGCGTTCGACGGCCAAGACGCCGGTCAAACGCACCACCGCCAAGGCCACGACCGCCAAGGGTTCGACGGCGAAGTCCACGGCCAAGAAGACCACGGCCAAGAAGACGACGACCAAACGTACGACGAAGAAGGAGACGTAGCGTGGTGCAGACCGCGACGGGACGACGCAAGGAGGCCATCGCCCGGGTCCGCCTGATGCCCGGCACCGGCTCGTTCCAGCTCAACGGGCGCACGCTCGACGAGTACTTCACGACGCGCGCCCATCGCATGGTCGTCGCCGCGCCCCTCCGCCTTGTCGAACGCGACAAGGACCTCGACGTGATCGCGCGGATCGAGGGCGGCGGCGTCTCGGGTCAGGCGGGCGCGCTCCGGCTCGGCATCGCGCGCGCCCTGATCGAACTCGACCCCGAGCTCCGCGCCGTCTTGAAGGCGGAGGGCTACCTCTCGCGGGACGCTCGCGAGAAGGAGCGTCGCAAGTACGGCCTCAAGAAGGCCCGCAAGGCTCCGCAGTACTCCAAGCGCTGATCCGGGCCGCTCGCCGGGCGATTGGTCAGCGGACTCAGGTGGTCTCGTCGCTCACGTCTTCGACCAGCAGCCTCGCCTGCGCCTCGAACTCCGTGGGGACGAACACGTAGGCCACGCCGCTCCCGTACGGGTCCGAGCCGCCGCCCTTGAGCAGCACGGGGATCCCCTCGCCCTCGAGACGCGCCTTCACGATCTCGCCCTCCATGATCGAGGGGACCGACAGGACCTTGACGAGGTCGGGCATTCCCGCATTGTCGCAGGCAAGATCGTTTCGGAAGGTATTGACGTTCGTCGATGTCTTCGCTAGCATCTCGCATCGATGAACGTCGATCTCTCTCTGGAGGCACCGGGATGCGTGAGCTGAAGCTGCTCGACGGCGCGCCGGCGGCGTGTTGTTCCTCGCTGGGGGCGACCGCCATGTCCGAGCAGGACGCCGAGACGACCGCCGCCGTCTTCAAGGCATTGTCGGACCCCGCCCGCGTCCGGATCGTGAACCTGCTCGCGAACGCCGACGGCCCGGTGTGCGTGTGCGACCTCACCCCCGAGCTCGGCCTGTCGCAGCCGACCGTGAGCTTCCACCTGAAGAAGCTCGTCCAGGCCGGCCTGCTCGAGCGCGAGCAACGCGGCGTGTGGGCGTTCTACGCCGTGAACCGCGAGGTGCTCCCGCGCCTCGGCAGGATCTTCGAACTGGAAGGAGCGACGGCATGAGCGAGGTCAGGGAGCAGGTCCGCGAGCATTACCGCAAGGTCGCGATCGACGTTCGGGACGGCGGCGACGGGTGTTGCGACTCGGGGTGCTGCGGCGGTCCCACGAACAGCGAGGTGTGGGGCGCGGAGCTCTACCAGGCGGCCGAACGCGCCGAGCTCCCCGACGCGGCCGTCCTGGCGAGCCTCGGCTGCGGGAACCCCACCGCGGTCGCCGAGCTGCGCGAGGGTGAGACCGTGCTCGACCTGGGTTCGGGCGGAGGCATCGACGTCCTGCTGTCGTCGCGGCGCGTGGGCCCGACCGGGCACGCGTACGGCCTCGACATGATCGACGAGATGCTCGACCTCGCTCGGCGGAACGCCGCCGAGGCGGGTGCCGAGAACGTCGAGTTCCTCAAGGGCTACATCGAGGACGTCCCGCTGCCCGACGCGAGCGTCGACGTGGTCATCTCGAACTGCGTGATCAACCTGTCCGCCGACAAGGCGAAGGTGTTCGACGAGATGCGGCGCGTCCTCCGACCGGGCGGTCGCATCGGGATCAGCGACGTCGTCGCGTCGGACGACCTCACGCCCGCCGAGCGGGCCGAGCGCGGGAGCCTCGTCGGGTGCATCGCCGGCGCGCTCTCGTTCGGCGAGTTCCGCTCGGGGCTCGAGGGTGTCGGGTTCGACCGGGTCGAGATCGAACCGACCCACGAAGTCGCCGACGGGTTGACCTCGGCGATCATCCGAGCGCGGCGGCCCTAGAGGACGGATGAGCGACACCCCCGAGGTCCTGTTCGTCTGCGTGCACAACGCCGGGCGGAGCCAGATGGCGGCCGCGCTGCTCGAGCACCACGCCGGCGGCCGGGTCCGGGTTCGGTCCGCGGGGACCGCGCCGTCCGACGAGATCGATCCGAACGTGGTCGCGGCGATGGCCGAGCGAGGGCTCGACGTCGCATCGGCACGACCCAGGGGCCTCCGGGACGACGACGTCCGCGAAGCCGACGTCGTGATCACGATGGGGTGCGGGGATGCGTGCCCGGTGGTCCCGGGGACCCGCTATCTGGACTGGGACCTGCCGGACCCGGCGGGCAAGCCGCTCGCCGATATCCGGCCGATCCGCGACGACATCGAACGCCGCGTCGTGGACCTGCTCCGCGAGCTCGTGCCCGAGGACTAGCTCCGCAGGGTTTCGGGTAGCCTTCGCGGCGCGATGGGGCGGCTCTTCGGCACGGATGGCGTTCGAGGCGTGTTCGGACGCGACCTCACGACGGATCTCGCGCGTTCGCTCGGGCGTGCGGCCGTATCCGTGCTGGCGCGCGACGGAGACGTGCCGCCGACGTTCGTGATCGGTCGCGACACGCGTGCGTCAGGTCCGATCCTGGAGGACGCGCTCGTGGAGGGCATCGTCGGCGGCGGGGGCAACGCGATCCGCGCCGGCGTCGTCCCCACCCCGGGCGTCGCGTTCCTCACGACCGAGCTCGGGGTCGAGTCCGGCGTGGTGATCTCGGCGTCCCACAACCCACCCGAGGACAACGGGATCAAGTTCTTCGGGTTCCGAGGGTTCAAGCTGTCGGACGTCCTCGAGGACGAGATCGAGGCGGAGATCGCTGGCCGGCGGCGACGAGCGTTTCCCGGCCGGGCGCGAGCTCCCCATGCCGTCCGAGGGCTCGAGCTACCTGGATCACGTCGTCGCGTCGGCCGAGGCGCCGGCTCGACGGCATGCGCGTGGTCGTCGACTGCGCGAACGGCGCCGCCTCCGCCTTCGCGCCCGCCGCGCTCGAACGCCTGGGCGCCGAGGTGATCGCGATCAACGCCGAGCCGGACGGCTCGAACATCAACGTCGACGGCGGCGCGTTGTACCCGGAGGTGGTCGCGGAGGCGGTCGTGGCGCACGCGGCGCCCATGCGGGGGTCGCGCACGACGGTGACGCCGACCGCGCGCTGTTCGCCGACGCCGCCGGCAACGTGATCGACGGTGACCAGGTCCTCGCGGCGTGCGCGATCTCGATGAAGCAGGATGGCGCGCTCACCGGCGACACGGTCGTCGCGACCGTGATGTCGAACCTCGGCTTCCACCGCGCGATGCAGGAGCACGGCATCCGCGTGATCTCGGCGCCGGTCGGCGACCGGTACGTGCTCGAACAGATGCTGCAGCACGACGTGGCGCTCGGCGGCGAGCAGTCGGGGCACGTGATCTTCCGGGACCAGGCCACCACGGGGGACGGGCTGATCACGGCGGTGCGCTTCCTGTCGCTCGCGGCTCGGCGGGGCGATCTCGGTCGGCGAGCTCGCGGCGGCGATGCGTCGCTTCCCTCAGGTGCTCGTGAACGTCGAGGTCGCGCACAAGGAACGGCTGGACGACGCGCGCGAGGTCTGGGACGCGGTCCGCGCCAACGAGGACGCCCTCGACGGCTCAGGCCGGGTGCTGGTCCGGGCCTCCGGCACCGAGCCGCTGGTCCGCGTGATGGTCGAGGCCGAGAGCGAGGAGCTCGCCCGCAGGCACGCGGATTCGGTCGCCGAGCACATCGCGTCCGCGCTCGCCTGACCGTCGCGGGCCCGCCCGAGCCCGGACGCGTCCACCGACGGTGGGCTGTTACCCTCGGACCTCATGTGCGGCATCGTGGGCTACGTGGGCCCCGACCAGGCGCTTCCCGTCGTCCTCGAGGGCCTCCGACGTCTCGAATACCGGGGCTACGACTCGGCCGGGGTCGCGATGATCGACGGCGGGCTCTCGGTCGTGAAGCGGGCGGGCAAGCTCTCCGAGCTCGACGCCGCGCTCGAGGTCATCGGGCCCGTCCGCGGGCTCCATCGGGATAGGCCACACGCGGTGGGCGACCCACGGCGCGCCGACGGACCGGAACGCGCATCCCCACATGGACTGTCACCGCCGGATCGCGGTGATCCACAACGGGATCATCGAGAACTTCACCGACCTGCGCTCGGGGCTCGAGAAGCGCGGCCACGTGCTGGACTCCGAGACCGACACCGAGGTCGTCGCCCACCTGATCGAGGAGCAGGAGGGATCGCTCGCCGACCGCGTGCGTGCCACGGTCCGCGAGCTCGAGGGCGCGTACGCGCTCGTCGTCCTCGCGCTCGACGAACCCGACGTCATCGTCGGCGTCCGGGTCTCCTCGCCGCTGATCGTCGGGCTCGGCGACGGCGAGAACATCCTCGCGTCGGACATCCCCGCGGTGCTCCAGAAGACGCGGACCGTCCTGCCGATCGACGAGAACCAGATCGTCGAGGTGCGGGCCGACGGCGTTCGCGTCACCGATCTCGACGGGCGCCGAGTTCGAGCTCGAGCCCTTCGAGGTGGAGTGGGACGTCGCGCGCGCCGAGAAGGGCGGGTTCGACGACTTCATGCTGAAGGAGATCCACGACCAGCCCACGGCGATCCGGGACACGCTCGTTGGCCGGGTCAGCGAGCACGGCCTGCTCGCACTGGACGAGCTGCACACCGACACCGACGTCCTGCGCGAGATCGACAAGGTGTTCGTCGTGGCGTGCGGGACGGCGTTCCATTCCGGTCTGGTCGCGAAGTACGCGATCGAGCACTGGGCGCGGCTGGCCTGCAGGATCACCGGCGCGCCGACTTCGGCCGCCGCGGACATCACGGCTTGCACCTGCTCCAGGTTGTTGACGTTGAAGGCCGGAATGCCGTAGCCGTTTTCGGCGGCATGGTCGAGCAGTTGGCGCATGGAGACGAGTGGCATGGCGGACCTCGGCAAATGGAGGAAAAGACATGCGAATTTAGCGACGCCGTTCGGTACACACCACGCACCAGATCAAGCGGACATCGCGGAACCGGCTTTGCCGGGCCGCAGGCGTCGCCCCCTTGAGGGAGGGCGGCCGACAGGCCGTCACGAGGGTGGGTCAAGTCACCCGACAGACCTTCAGCATGTTGGTGCCGCCGGGGTAACCCATCGGCTCGCCGCAGGTGATGGCATAGGTATCGCCAGGCATCAGCGTGCCGCGTTCGATGAGCAGCCGCTCGGCATCGGCCAGCGCGGTGTCGCGGTCGGTGTGCGCGGCCATCAGGATCGGCCGCACGTTGCGGTACAGCGCCATGCGGCGCTCGGAATTGAGCACCGAAGTCAGCCCGAAGATCGGCACGTGGATGTTGTGCCGGCTCATCCACAGCGCGGTCGAGCCGCTTTCGGTCAGCGCGACGATGGCCTTGCAGCCCAGGTGGAAGGCGGTGAACAGCGCGCCCATGGCGATGCTCTGGTCGATGCGGCCGAGATGCTTGTTGGAGAAGTTGCCGTCGAGCTCGACGTCCTCGGCGCGCTCGGCCTCCAGCGCGATCAGCGCCATGTGCTCGACCGTCTCCACCGGGTATTGGCCCGCAGCGGTCTCGGCACTGAGCATCACCGCATCGGTGCCGTCGAGCACGGCGTTGGCCACGTCGCTGACCTCGGCGCGCGTGGGCACCGGGTTGCAGCACCATGCTTTCCATCATCTGCGTGGCGGTGATGGTGATCTTGTCCATCGCGCGGGCCATGCGGATCATGCGTCTTTTGCAGCGCCGGCACGGCCGCGGCGCCGACCTCGACCGCCAGGTCGCCGCGCGCGACCATGATGCCGTCGCTGGCCTTCAGGATGGCCTCGAGCTGCGGGATGGCCTCGCTGCGTTCGATCTTGGCGATCAACGCCGGCTTGTGGCGCGTGGCCTCGCCGGCGACGTTGGCCAGCTGCCGCGCCATTTCCATGTCGGTGGCGCTTTTCGGGAAACTCACCGCCAGGTAGTCGGCCTGGAAGCTCATCGCCGTCTTGATGTCCTCCATGTCCTTGGCGGTGAGCGCCGGCGCGGTCAGGCCGCCGCCTTCCTTGTTGATGCCCTTGTTGTTGGACAGCACGCCACCTTGTTTGACTGTGGTGTGCACCTGGTCGCCGCGCACCGCCGTCACGGTGAGCACCAGCAGCCCGTCGTTGAGCAGCAGCTGGTCGCCCGGCTTGACGTCGCGCGGCAGTTCCTTGTAGTCCAGCCCGACCGACGCCGACCTCGCCCGGGTCTTTCGCGCGCGGCGTCGAGCACGAAGGCCGCGCCGTTGACCAGCATCACGCTGCCTTCGGCGAACTTGCCGACGCGGATCTTCGGGCCCTGCAGGTCGGCCATCAGCGCCACCGGCTTGCCGACGCGCAGCGCGGTGTCGCGCACCAATTGCGCCCGGTCGATGTGGTCCTGCGCCGTGCCGTGGCTGAAGTTCAGCCGCACCACGTCGACGCCGGCGCGCAGCAGGCGCTCGAGCACGGCGGGGTCGCTCGAGGCGGGGCCGAGCGTGGCAACGATCTTGGTGGCACGGGACATGGCAGGCTTTCGGTGGCGGGGCGGCACAGCCGGAGGATTATGCTGGCGGCCCGGGCGCGCACTACCTCACAGTTGCCGCCAGCCGCATCGGCCGCATCGGCCACCGCCAGCGCCGTCATGTTGACCACCCGCCGCACCGTGGCCGTGGGCGTCAGGATGTGCGCCGGCATGGCCGCGCCGAGCAGCATCGGGCCGACCGTGATGCCATGGCCGCCGGTCATCTTCAGCACGTTGAACAGGATGTTGGCGGCGTCGAGGTTGGGCAGCACCAGCAGGTTGGCGCGCCGCTGAGCGTGCTGCCGGGCAGGTAGCCCCGGCGCACGCTTTCGGACAACGCGGCGTCGCCCTGCATCTCGCCGTCGCATTCGATGTCCGGCGCGCGCGCACGAACAGGTCGCGCGCCGCGCGCATGCGCTTGGCCGACGCGCGCTGCTGAGCCGAACATCGATTGCGACAGGAACGCCACGCGCGGCGGCATGCCGAAGCGCTTGACCTCGGCGGCGGCGATCAGGGCGATGTCGGCCAGTTCCTCGGCGCTGGGCTCCTCGTTGACGAAGGTGTCGGTGAGGAACAGCGTGTGCTGGTCGGAGCATCAGCGCGTTCATCGCGGCCAGCGTGCGCTGCCGCTCTTGTGGCCGATCACCTTGCGCACGTGCTCGAGGTGGCTGTCGAAGCGGCCGACCAGCCCGCACAGCATGCCGTCGGCCTCGCCCCGGCGCAGCATCAGCGCGGCGATCAGCGTGTTCGAGCGCCGCACCGCCGCCTTGGCCGCCTCGGGCGTGAAGCCTTCGCGGCCCATCAGCTTGGCGTACAGCTCCCAGTACTCGCGAAAGCGCGGGTCGTTCTCGGGGTCGACCAGCTTGAAGTCGCGCCCCGCCGCCAGGCGCAGCGCGGCGCGCTCGATGCGCATCCGCACCACCTCCGGCCGGCCCACCAGGATGGGCTTGGCCAGGCCTTCGTCGAGCACCACCTGCACCGCGCGCAGCACGCGCTCGTCCTCGCCTTCGGCGTACACCACGCGCGCCGGGTTGGCCTTGGCGGCGGCGAACACCGGGCGCATCAGCATGCCGGTCTGGTAGACGAAGCGGGTCAGCCTCTGGCGGTAGGCCTCCAGGTCGGCGATCGGCCGCGTCGCCACGCCGGACTCCATCGCCGCCTTGGCCACCGCCGGCGCGATGCGCAGGATCAGGCGCGAGTCGAACGGCGTGGGGATGATGTAGTCGGGGCCGAACCGCAGCTCCTGGCCGGAATAGGCGGCGGCCACCTCGTCGCTGATCTCGGCCTTGGCCAGCGCGGCGATCTCGCGCACGCAGGCCAGCTTCATCGCCTCGGTGATCTTCGTCGCGCCGCAATCCAGCGCGCCGCGGAAGATGTACGGGAAGCACAGCACGTTGTTGACCTGGTTCGGGTAGTCGCTGCGGCCGGTGGCGATGATGCAGTCGGGCCGCGCCGCCTTGGCCAGCTCGGGGCGGATCTCGGGCTCGGGGTTGGCCAGCGCCAGGATGATCGGCTTGTCGGCCATGCTCTTCACCATCTCGGCGCTCAGCACGCCGGCGGCGGAGCAGCCCAGGAACACGTCGGCGCCCTTCACCACGTCGGCCAGCGTGCGCGCCTCGGTCTTCTGGCAGTAGCGCTGCTTGGTTTCATCGAGCCCGTCGTCGCGGCCGGCGCGCACCACGCCCTTGCTGTCGCAGACGAAGATGTTCGCTCGCGCTTGACGCCCAGGCCGACGAACACGTCGAGGCAGGCGATCGCCGCCGCGCCCGCGCCGGACACCGCGACCTTGACCGCGCCGATGTCCTTGCCCACCAGTTCCAGGCCGTTCAGCAGCGCCGCGGCGCTGATGATCGCGGTGCCGTGCTGGTCGTCGTGGAACACCGGAATGTTCATCCGCTCGCGCAGCTTGCGCTCGATGTTGAAGCACTCCGGCGCCTTGATGTCCTCGAGGTTGATGCCGCCGAGCGTGGGCTCGAGCGCGGCGATGATCTCGACCAGCTTGTCCGGGTCCTTCTCGGCCAGCTCGATGTCGAACACGTCGATGCCGGCGAACTTCTTGAACAGGCAGCCCTTGCCCTCCATCACCGGCTTGCCGGCCAGCGGGCCGATGTCGCCCAGCCCGAGCACCGCGGTGCCGTTGGTGACCACGCCGACCAGGTTGGCGCGCGTGGTGTATTCGGCGGCGAGCGCTCGGGTCCTTCTCGATCGCCAGGCAGGCGTAGGCCACGCCGGGCGAATAGGCCAGCGACAGGTCGCGCTGGTTCGACAGCGGCTTGGTCGGCGTGATCGAGATCTTGCCGCGCACCGGCTGGCGGTGGTATTCGAGCGCGGCCTCGCGCAGGGCTTCTTCGGCGGGGGTCAGCGGGGCATTCATCGGCGCTCCTTTGGCTGGGTCGGACGCCGAAGGTTACGCCTGATTGAGGGCGCGCAAGCCGCCGTGGGGCTCAAACAGATTCGACTGCCAGGGTGGCA
>CAWGKU010000008.1:0-144851 GCA_963823255.1 uncultured Actinomycetes bacterium | reverse complement strand
GTCGATCAGGAGCTCGGCGAAGGTCCGCGTCCTCGGTTCCCCCAGAACTCGCCGATCCGGTCGGCTTGCCCGGGGACCGGTCTACGCATACGGAGCGGAAGGGGCGATCGAGAGGGGCGGGACCGTCTGTTTGAGGGGGAGGCGGCGGTCCTCCACGTGATGGGCCGGTGGGGCGCCCGTACCGCCGTGGCCGCTTCGTGGACGTTCGTCTGTTTCGGTCCGACACCAAGCTCACCTGGTGGACTGGCGCTACTGGTGCGAGGAGGGCTGACCCTCTCTGTCCTAAGTGGGAGCACGCCCGCAGACTTCGATTCTTTGTATTCCACTTCCCGATACAGCGCATCCAGTCTGTCCGCCATTCCTCGTCATGGAATCGAACAAGTGACCGTAGACATCGAGCGTTGTACCGATGCTCGCGTGAACCATCATGTCTTGAATCAACTTCGAGGGCCCGCCAGCGGCGATAGCAAACGCAACTGCCGTGTGCCGAAGATCATGAACCCGAGGGATGGGTTCGATTCCGGCCCGCTTACACGCTCGCCGAAACGTCTGGCGAAATGCGCGTTGCCCGATTGCGTCGCGTCATTCGTCGTGAAGACGAGCGCATCCCGTCCTTCGGTTCGGAGAACGACACCAAGTGCGACGCGAGCACATCCCGTAGGAATGGGGGGATGGAGACCGAACGCTTCTGTCGCGTCTTGGTCTCCCCCACGATTCGCACTCCATCAACCTCAGATGCGGCCTCGACGATGTGGATCCGCCGCTTCATCAGGTCCACATTGCGGGTTCGTAGGGCTGCCGCCTCACCGATGCGAAGGCCGGCATAGGCCAAGGTAAGAATCAGGGCCTCGTAGCGGTTCGGGACCTCGGATGCGAGGCGTCGCACCTCCTCGGCATTCAGGTACCGCATCTCCTTTCGGGGAGGTCGCGGTGCATGGATTCCGGACGCCGGGTTGAACGCGATTCGGCGGTCCTTGACTGCGACCGACAGGAGTCTCCGGAGCAGACGGTGGACGCTGTCCACGCTTGTTGCGCCGACACCATCCCTATTCAGATCCGACATGAAGCGGCGCACATCCTCCGGGTGCAACGAGTTGATGGGTCGATCCCCAAGTCGCGGTCGGATATGGACGCGCCACTGCATTTGATAGCAGAGACTTGGTGCTCGCGGCGAGCGGAGCCGGAGGAGACTCGATGAAGTCGGTCCACAGTTCAGCGAGGGTGATACGCCCTCGACGAGGGTCCGTGTAGCCCCCTGTGTCCAGAGCATGGGCGAGGGACCGTTGGAAGGAACGTGCGTCGCTCTGACGCTTGAAGACCTTGCCGTGCTGCTTGCCCGACGGGTCCTTCCAGAAGACTCGATACCTTGCGCCCGACTCAACCTCGTAGGTCCTGATCCAAGCCAACCGTCCGAACCTCTTCCTTCCGGTACACCGAGGGTACACGAGGAGAGCGACAAGGCAGTTTGGGCGGTGTCACATCGAGATGAATCTGCGCCTCTACCTGGGCATTTAGTGGTGGAGACGAGCGGACTCGAACCGCCGACCCCCTGCTTGCAAAGCAGGTGCTCTACCGACTGAGCTACGTCCCCGAGGCCTCCATCATAGATGCGGCTCTTCGCCCTCCGGCGTCAAGTGGACGGGCCCGCGGACGGCGTCGGGGGCGGGGTCGGCGTCGGAGGGCGGGGTCGGCGTCGGGGGCGGGGTCGGCGACGGCGACGGCGTGACGCCGGGGAGCGGCTGCTCGATCATCCCGTCGTCGGGAGCAGTGTCGAGACACGTCCGCGCGCAGCTCCCACCCGTGAAGCTCGAGAGCACCGACCAGAAGTACGAATTGCGGTTCGGTCCGATCGAGACCTCGCTCAGCGGGACGGTCACCGTGGCGGCCCACGAGTCTTGCTTGTCGGTGCGGAGCGAGGTGACCTCGATCTGACGGCCGCTCCTCCGGAGCCGGAACAACGTGGCGATCAGCCGCCGGCCGTTCGATCGGACGACCGCGACGTAATCGGCGGCGGCGTCGCCCCTCGTGTCGAGCTGCACGACGAAGTTCCCTCGATCCCAGATCGAGCGGACGGTCCAGGTCGAGAACGTCACCATCCGCCAGCTCGGCACTTCTCCCTCGTGATCGAACCCCACCTGCTCCAGGTCCAGCTTCCCGTCCGTGTCGTTCGGATCAACCTGGTCGGTGTGGTGCGCCAGAGCGGGCAGCGCGAGCGCGATCGCCGTGACCGCGACGAGCGCGCCGAGCCCGAGCGCTTGACGCCTCAACGACCGGATCTCCGGCCTGCGCCTGCGAACGCCGTCGCCCCCACCCACGCGGCCAGGGCGAGGCCGAGCACGATCAGGGCCGCAGGGAGCAGGTCGGCGCCGCCGGGTTCGCGGAGCGATCGCACGAGCGGCGCGTCCTCCCCCATCCTCCACGCCCCGAGCGCGATCCCCGCGAGCGCGAGGTTGCGGGTGAGCAGAACCCGGTAATCCCGGGTCGTCGAACCACCGAAGCACCCGCACCCCAGACGCCGGCCCGACCGAACGCGACCCACCACGATCGCCGCGGAGAACGACACCAGCGCCACGAGCGACACGAGCCCCGCCGTCGCTCCCAGCCCCACGACCACGAGCCCGACGATCACGAGCTCGACGATCGGGATCACGGAGGCCACGAGCCGCGAGACCCCGCCCGGGAGCCGGTACGCCGCAAGTGTCCGCCTCCACGCGGCTCCGCGCGCCAGCTTCGTCACCGCGGCCGCGGTGAACGTGAGCCCCAGCACGGCGGCCGCGAGCCCGCCGAACCCGGAAGGTCCCTCGAACGTCCGGATCTCGACCACGATCGCCGCCGCGACCGCCGACAGCGCGAGCGCGTTCGCGACCTGCCATCGCGCCCGGGACGCCGACCGCTCGAGGCGCTCGACGAGGGCCGCTCCCTCGCTCGGTGAGCGCACGCCAAGCGCCAGCACGGGCCCCAACCCGCGGGCCAAACCGAACGGGGCGAGGACCGCCGCCCCGACGAGCGGTCGTCCGCTCGCGAACGCGGCGACCGACACCACGACGACCGTCCCATGGCCCAGGTACGTCAGGAACCCGGGCCCGAGCCCGATCCCGTACAGCAACGCAGCGACGTGCGGCGGGAAGAACGTGCGCCACCAGTCGGGCACCTGCCGCCGCAACTGCGGCACCGGCACCGGTGCCCCGAGTTCGCGCGCTACGTACAGCGCGGCCGACGCGGCGACGAGTCCCAGGCCCGCAACGCCCCAGGGCGCACCGAGCAGCCCGCCGGCAGCTGCGAGCAGCGCGCCGGCGATCGCGGCGGACGTGGCGGCTCCGATCGCGTGCAGGGCGACCGAAACCGCCCATCGGCTCCGGCTGCCCCCGTGCACGACGGGGGTGATGGTTTCCACCATCGAGAGGCCTCAGGGCCCGAACAGGCTCGAGATCCCCGCCACCACCGACGCCACGACGAGCGCGAGACCGACGGGTTCGCTCAGCATCGGACGTTCAGCTCCCGGTACGTGATGCAGAAGACCTTGCGGCCGCGCGGGCAGTAACCGCGCACCGCGCCGTCACCGTTGATCCGCGTGTCGGAGATCGAGCAGCAGTCCTGGATGTGCCGCACCCGGCCGTTGCAGCAACGGCTCCAGCCGCCGCCGTAGCGGGGGTTCTGGACGAACGGGTACCGTTCGGGCACGACGGTCTGACACACCTTCCGCCGCGTCTGCCGTTCCGAGAGGTAGATCGCGCCGTCGTCGTCGACCGGGTAGCCCAGCCGCGGGTGCACCGGGAACCCGTACGCGTCCGTCCTCGAATGCGGCGCGTAGGGATGGGGACACGACCCCGTCGTGTAGAGGTGGCCGCAGATGTGGTGGGCCTCGGCGCGGTCGGGTTCGAGCGCGACGGCCACCATCGAGCCCCCGGCGACCGCGACGATCGTTCGGCCGAGCCTGCCGAGGAACGAACGGCGGCTCGTCCGGCGCGCGAGCTCGGTCCCGGCTCGCTCGACGGCCCCCATCAGCCGGCCCGGAGCTCCTGCGTCGTTCGACGCCGCGCGGTGTCGACCAGACCCTCGACCTGCTCGAGCGAGTTCACGGTCCCCTTCGACCGAACGTGCCCGAGCTCGTCGAGCACGACGACGAACGGCACCCCCGGGACGCGGTAGGCGACCTCCAGATCCGGATCCGATACGACCTGCAGCTCGAGCCCGCTCGCGCGGGCGGCCGCCGGCAGCGAGGGCGCGACCTGCTCGCAGATCGGGCAGGTGTCCGAGACGAACGCCACCAGCCGGCTCGCTCCCGGGCCCGCCGACCACCGTGGACGAGCCGTCAGGCGTTCGTGCCGCCCGAGCCTCGGGCGCCTCCCCCAGCGGGGGACCCTCGTCGTCGATCTCGAGCGCCCCGAGCGGTGCGAGGCGGAGCTGTAGCACGCCGATCTGTCGCGCGAGGGCGACCACGACGACCGCGAGCACGGCGACCAGGATCCACAGGACGACGAAGGCCGCGGCCCACCATCCTGACACGCCGCGTCAGCCCCGCTCCCGAGCCTCCGGCTCGGAAGGCTTCGGCGCATCGGGAGGGGTCACGTCGGTCGGCGAGAACGAACTCGGTGTCGTCCACTCGGGTTCGCCCTTCGCGTCGAGGAACTGCATCACGGGCGTCCCGTCCCCGGTCAGACCCATGATCGCGCGGAGCTCGCCCTCCTTGTTCAACAGCCGCAGGATCGGCGAGCCCTCGGCCGCGAGCCCGATGCGGGCGCGCACCTTGCCGTCCTCGTCCTGCAGCGAGATCGTCGGCGAGCCCTGCTGCGCGAGCGAGTACACGAAGCCGAGCTGACCGTCCTTGTTGCGGAGCGCGAGGGTGGGCGAGCCCTCGGTGCCCAGGCCGAACTTCGCGCGGACCCTCCCGTTGCGGTCGACCATCGCCATGCTCGCCGACCCGTCGGAGAACAGGCCGAAGGTCGCACGGACCTTGCCCTCGTCGTCGGCGATCGCCAGGCCGGCCGAACCGTCTGGCTGCACGCCGAACCGCGCGCGCAGCTTGTCGTCCGCACCGTAGAACGACATGAACGGGAGATCCTCGTTCGAGACGCCGAACCGGGCGCGCACGCGCCCCTCCGAGTCCTCGATCTCGATCTCGCCCGCCCTGATGACCCGTTTGCGCATCCCGCAGCCTCTCGTCGACCGGCGTCGATGGAGTCTAGGACGAGCAGCAACCGGCATGTGCGGCTTGCGCCATCGAACCGGTCGCGGGGACGGACGAAGCAGGAGACGGGCGGGTCGAACGACCCCGGAAAAGTGAGAAACCGCCGCGACCCGAAGGTCACAGCGGTCTCTCATCGGGCACTGTATGGACGGCCCGAGGACCGGTCAACCCGGTGCGCGAGGTTTTGTCACTCTTTCTCCAGCCGCTCGACCCGACGGGTGGCGGCCTCGAGCCGCCCGGCGTCGGGGTCGGCGCCGATCCCGGGCCCGTCGGGGACCGGCAGCGTCCCGTCGGGCGCGAGGACGAGCGGTTCGGTCAGGTCCTCGGCGAAGTACCGCGAGGTCGCGCTCGTGTCGCCGGGCAACGTGAAGTTCGGCAGCGCGGCGAGCGCGAGGTTCGTCGAACGCCCGATCCCGGTCTCGAGCATCCCGCCGCACCAGACGGGGACGCCGAGCTCGGCGGCCACGTCGTGCACGCGCTTGGCCTCGAGGAGCCCGCCAACGCGACCCTGCTTGATGTTCACGATCCGGCACGAGCCGAGCTCGATCGCCGCACGGGCGTCCGCGGACGAACGGATCGACTCGTCGAGACACAGGTCGGTCCGGATCTCTCGTTGGAGCAGCGAGTGCTCGTAGAGGTCCTCGTGGTGCAACGGCTGCTCCACCATCAGCAGCCCGAACGCATCGAGCTGCCGGAACACGTCGACGTCGGTGAGCCCGTAGGCGGCGTTCGCGTCCACCGAGAGCAGGATCTCGGGGTTCGCCTCGCGGACCGCGCGGACGCGTTCGACGTCATTGCCCGGTTCGATCTTGAGCTTGACGCGCCGGTACCCCTCGGCGAGGTAGCCCGACACCTGCTCCAGCAGCGTCTCCGTGGACGAGGCGATCCCGACCGAGACGCCGCACGCGACGCGGTCCCGGACCGCGCCCAGGTAGGCGGCGAGCGAGCGGCCCTGCGCCCGAAGCTCCGCGTCGAGCACCGCGTTCCCGAGCGTGGCCTTGGCCATCGGGTGTCCGCGGACGAACGAGAAGACCGAGCCCAGGCCTTCGGGGTCTACGTCCCCCGCGGCGAACAGGGCGGGCGCGAGGAAGTCCCGGATCATCAGCCAGGCCCCGTCGTTCCACTCCTCGGAGAAGTTCGGCTCGACGTCGCTCACACACTCCCCCCACCCGAACGCCTCGTCGGTCTCGACGCGCGCGAGGATGCACACCTTCTCCGTGGACTCGCCGAAGCTGGTCCGGAACGGCCGCACCAGCGGGATCGCGACCAGGCGCAGCTCGATCGAGCGGACCCGCGTCACCTGGGCACGTCCTCGGCGAGCGCGAACACGTAGCTCGAGGAGCCCCGGTCGAACCCCGCCGCGATCATCCCGGCCGTCAGGCAGGCCTCGATCGCCTGCGCCGAGGCATCCCGCCACGCCGACGCGCACGGGGCATCGTCGATCCGGATCCGCGCGTACTCGCTCGGAACCGTGACGAGGGCCGAGCGTCCCGACGGCGCCCGGACCTCGCCCGGCCACCCGTCCGCGTCCTCGAGCGCGGACTCGTGGGCGCCGACCTCCCTCGGGCCGGGCTCGCGCCCCAGATCCCACCGGATGGTGAAGCGGTCGCTCCGCTCACCGGCGTTCACCTCGTCGACCATCGCCCCGTAGTGGTTGCGGTCGAACCGGTCGGCGACCGCGCCCAGCTTGGAGAGGTTGAAGTAGCCGTTGCGCGCCACGAGCGGGTCGAACGTCCACCGGATCTCGGCGATCTCCTGGTCGAGCGCCTGCGCGCGTTGCGCGAGCTTGAGCGCGTACCCGACCCCTCGATGACGGCGATCGGGCAACGCGGCGAGCATGTGCGAATGGGTGTGCAGCCCGTCCTCGGGGTCGACCCCCGCCCACCCGAGCACGTACCCGATCGTCTCGTCGCCGTCGAACGCGCCGAACGGAACGTTCCCGCTGTCGGCGAGCGCGCGGAGCATCTCGCGCGGGAACGGCTCGGGGCCCGCCCAGGTGGCGTTCATGATCCGGAGGATGCGATCCGCGTCCTCGAGCTCGGCGAGCGGCCGGAGCTCGACCCCGGCCGCGCGAGCCGCCTCGAACGCCAGCTCCCACGGATCGCGCTCCACGGCGCCGAAGTCTACCGAGCCCTTTGGCGACCCAACGCGAAGGGCCCGCGACGAGCGCGGGCCCTTGGCGGAACGTGGTCGGCTCGGCCTACCCGCCCGCGGGCGGGGGGAGCTCCTGCCACTCGTCCTCGTCAAGATCCTTGCCACGCCGACGCTTGAAGACGGCCACGACCGCCGCCACGATCGCCGCGATGAACGCGATCTTCATCAGCTTGCCGAAGAAGCCGCTCTTCTTCGTTTCCTCAGTTCCTTCGGACATCGCCGCCTCCTCCTCGCCGGGTGGGCCTGGTTGGACTTGAACCAACGACCTCATCCTTATCAGGGATGCGCTCTAACCGAGCTGAGCTACAGGCCCGAGGGACACTGCAGGGGCCTTCACCCGGCCCGCCGGCAAGCGTACGCGTGGCTCGGAAAGGGTGTCAATCGTGCGCCTGACCTGCGCGTGTGCGTGGCGACCTGTCGCGTTACCGGCGTTCGGAGAGCGTGACCTCGATGCCGCCGACGACGTCGGAGAGCAGGTTGTACAGGAACACGATGAAGACGTTGATGAGCGTCCACAGCACGACGAGCGCGAGCCCGATCGACAGGCCGCGGCTGAACAGCCACCCGCCGTTGATCTCGAAGGACTGGTCGGCGAACAGGTCTCGGATGAGCCGCGTCAGGGAGTCGAGCGCACCGATCGCCCCGAGGATCGCGTACAGGATCATCATCGCGCCGAGGATCACCACCATCACGCACAGGTAGAACAGGAACGAGATCTTCAGCACCGACCACGGGCCGACCTTGCGGAGCACGACCTTGGCCTGACGCGACCGAGCGGGCGAGGAGCGCCTCGAGCGCCCCCGCTCGGCGGGGACGGGAGCCTCCGCAGGCGCGGGCTCGGGCGGGGCGACGGTGGCCTGATCGGCGGGATCGCTCACGGGTTCGGGCTCTTTCTACGCGGCGGCAGGCCCGGCGGCAACCACGTCGGCTCGCCCCGGCGGTCCGAACACGAGCCGGGCGTGCACCGGCCCGATCACGCCGAGCACGCCGAGGGCGAGCACCCACGACGCCGCACCGACGTCCTCCTGTACGAGGAGACCGCCGACCGCAACGCCGATCCCCCAGACCGTTGTCAGCGCGTACGCGGGGCCCGCCGGGATCCGATGCCACAGGACGAAGACGGTCAGCAGGCCGAGCGCGCTCGCGCCGACGATCATCGCGACGCCGGCTCCGGTCGACACGATGGGATTATCCATCGAGACGACGCTCGTGGATCCCACCACCCGGCTCGAGCACGACCTGCGGATCATCCTGGCGATCCAGTCCCTCCGCGCGTTCGGCTACGGCTTCGCGAGCGTGGTGTTGGGCGCCGCGCTCGCGGACGGCGGCCTGTCCGACGGCCAGGTCGGGCTCGTCTTCGCTGCGATCCTGGCCGGCAACGCGCTTGTCTCGATCGCGATCGGGCTCGCCGGGGACCGACTGGGGCGGCGCCGGGCGTACGTCCTCCTGCTCTGGGTGATGAGCGCGGCCGGGGTCGCTTACGCGCTCTCCGATTCGGTGGTGGTGCTGGTGCTCGTGGCCCTCACCGGCACCCTGTCGACCGACGCGAACGAGTCGGGGCCGCTCACCTCGCTCGAGCAGGCGATGATGGGTGGCGCCGCGCCCGAGATCCGCGCCCGGGTCTTCGGTCGCTACAACGCGGTCGCGTACCTGGCGGGAGCCGTCGGCGCGCTCGCTGGCGGCGGACCCGCCCTGATCCGCGAGCGGATCCCGAACCTCCCGACCGACCAGCGCTGGCTGCTGGTGCTCGCGGTCGCGGGGATCGCGTGCGTCGCCCTCACACGCCGGCTCTCGCCCGCGATCGACGCCCGAACCGAACGCTCGACGGCACCGCTCCGCCGTTCACGCTCGGAGGTGAGCCGCCTGGCGATGCTGTTCGGGCTGGACGCGTTCGCCGGTGGGTTCGTCGTGTCGACGTTCGTGGTGTTCTGGTTCGGCCGGCGGTTCGGGGCAAGCGCCGAGCTCATGGGCCTGGTGCTGTTCGGTTCGGGGCTGCTCCAGGCGATCTCGTCGATCGCGTCCGGCCGACTCGCCACCCGGTTCGGCCTCCTGCCGACGATGGTGTTCACCCACCTGCCGTCGAACGTCCTGTTGATCCTGATCCCGGCGATGCCGACGCTCGGCGCGGCGAGCGCGATGCTGTTGCTGCGCTCGACGCTGTCGCAGATGGACGTGCCCGCCCGCCAGGCCTACGTCACCGCGCTCGTCGATCCCGAGGAACGCACCGCCGCGGCCGCGTTCACGAACACCGCGCGCTACCTCGTGCGTCCGTTCGGCGCCGCGAGCGCGGGGGTGCTGATGCAGGCCGTCGCGGTCGGTGCGCCGTTCGTCGTGGCGGGGGTCCTGAAGAGCGTCTACGACGTGCTGCTGTTCGCGAGGTTCCGACGGGTACCGCTCCCCGAGGAGCGCGCGAGCGGCGGGGGGAACCCTGCCGAACCGCCAGAGAGCAGCTAGCGGGCGGCTCGCTACTCGAGCTCGACCGCGGCGATGACCGGCGCGAGCGCGACCACGGTCGCACCCTCTTCGACCCGCATCGTCCGAACGCCCTGCGACGCCCGACCGACGCGGCGGATGTCGGCCGCCGCGACCCTGATCACGATCCCCGACGACGAGATCACGAACATGTCCTGGTCCTTCGACCCGACGAACGCGCCGGCGAGCAGCCCGGTCTTCTTCGTGAGCGTGTGGCCGATCACGCCCTTGCCTCCGCGCCCCTTCACCGGGTAGTCCTTGAGCGGCGTCCGCTTGCCGTACCCCTGGTGGGTGACGCTGATCAGCTCCTCGCCCTGCGAGGCGACGCCGAGGACGATCACCTCGTCGTCCGGCGCCAGGCGCATCCCGATCACGCCCGCGGTCTGCCGGCCCATCGGTCGAACGAGGCTCTCCTTGAACCGGATCGCCTGGCCCTTGCGCGAGACCAGGAACACGTCGTCCTTGCCGTCGGTCAGCCGAACGTCGATCAGCTCGTCGCCCGGCTTCAGGTTGATCGCCGCCAGCCCGGTCCGCGGCGAGTCGTACTCGGGCAGCGTGGTCTTCTTGACCATCCCCTTGCGGGTGGCGAACAACAGGTACCGCCCGTCCGCGTACTCCTTGAGGTCGATCACCGCCTGGACCTTCTCGTCGCCCGTGATCGAGACCCCCGGCAGGTTCGCGGCGTAGGTCCCTCGCGCGGTCCGTCCCGACTCGGGCACCTCGTGGACCTTCACCCGGTAGACCTTCCCCTTGCTGGTGAAGAAGAGCAGCCAGTTGTGCGTCGTCGTCGTGAAGACGTCGTTGACCACGTCCTCTTCCTTGAGGTTCGCGCCGCGGATGCCCCTGCCGCCTCGTCCCTGACGGCGGAAGTTCTCGATCGGCTGGCGCTTGACGTACCCGGCTCGGGAGACCGTGATGACCACGTCCTCCTCGGCGATCAGGTCCTGGACGTCGAACTCGCCCTCGTCGGCCTTGAGCTGCGTGCGACGCGGGTTCGCGAACTTCTTCCTGACCTCGAGCAGCTCCTCCGTGATCACCGCGCGGATCTTCTTGGGGTCCTTGAGCAGGCCCTTCAGGTAGCGGATCCGCGCGAGCAGGTCCTTGTGCTCCTGCTCGAGCTCGGCCCTGGCCAGCCGGGTGAGGCGCCGCAGCGGCATGTCCAGGATGTGGTTCGCCTGGACCTCGCTGAGCTTGAACTGGGTCATCAGCTTGCCGCGCGCCTCCTCGGCGTCCTGCGAGCCGCGGATCACCTTGATGACCGCGTCGAGGTTGTCGAGCGCGATCAGCAGGCCCTTGACGATGTGGTCGCGCTCCTCGGCCTTCTTCAGCTCGTGGCGCGTGCGCCGGGTGACGACGTCGATCTGGTGGTCGACGTAGTAGCCGATCATCTCGGCCAGGTTCAGCGTCCGGGGGACGCCGTCGACCAGCGAGAGCATGATCACGCCGAAGCTGTCCTGCAGCTGCGTGTGCTTGTAGAGCTGGTTCAGGACGACCTGGGGGTTGGCGCCGCGCTTGAGCTCGACGACCAGGCGCATGCCCTCTCGGCCGCTCGAGTGGTCCTTGACGTCCGCGACGTCCTTCAAGCGCCCCGTCCGCACCAGGTCGGCGATCTTCTCGGCGAGCCGAGCCTTGTTCACCTGGTAGGGCAGCTCGGTGACCACGATCCGCTGACGGCCGTTGGGGGCCTCCTCGATCGTCGTGACGGCACGGACCTTGATCGAGCCCCGTCCGGTCTCGTAGGCCTCCTTGATGCCGTCGCGGCCCATGACGATCGCGCCGGTCGGGAAGTCCGGACCCTTGACGAACTTCATCAGGTCCTTCGGCTTGGACTCGGGGTGCTCGATGAAGTGCACGACCGCGTCGATCACCTCGCCGAGGTTGTGGGGCGGTATGTTCGTCGCCATCCCGACGGCGATCCCCCCCGAACCGTTGACGAGCAGGTTCGGCAGGCGCGCCGGGAGCACGACCGGCTGCTGCTCGTAGCCGTCGTAGTTCGGGACGAAGTCCACCGTCTCGGCCTCGATGTCGCGGAGCAGCTCGAGCGCGATCGGCGCGAGCCGCGCCTCCGTGTAACGCTGGGCCGCGGGCGGGTCGCCGTCGACCGAGCCGAAGTTCCCGTGCCCGTCGACCAGCGGTGCGCGCAGCGAGAAGTCCTGCGCCATCCGGACCAACGCGTCGTAGATCGCGAGATCGCCGTGCGGGTGGTACTTGCTCATCACGCCGCCGACGACGTTGGCCGACTTGCGGTAGGGGCGATCCGGCCGAAGCCCCTGCTCGAACATCGACCACAGGATCCGGCGGTGGACCGGCTTCAGACCGTCGCGGACGTCGGGCAGCGCGCGACCGACGATGACGGACATCGAGTAGTCCAGGTACGAGGTCTGGATCTGGTCCTCGAGCTGGACGTCCTCGATCCGCCCGCCGAGCATCGATTCCTGCGCCACCGAACCTCCCGATCCTTGGCCTACACGTCCAAGTTCTGCACGTCGGCCGCGTTGTCCTCGATCCACTCCTTGCGGGAGGCGACGTCCTCACCCATCAGGATCGAGAACAGCCGGTCGGCCGTGGCCGCGTCCTCGAGCGTCACCCGCAGGAGCGTGCGCTGCTCGGGGTTCATCGTCGTCTCCCACAGCTGCGACGCGTCCATCTCCCCGAGGCCCTTGAACCGCTGCGGCTCGAGCTTGCGCTGGCCGTCGATCTCCTTGCGGTACGCGTCCCACTCGCGCTCCGTGTAGAAGTACAGCTCCTGCTTCCCCTCCTTCAGCAGGTACAGCGGGGGCTTGGCCAGGTACACGTAGCCGGCGTCGATCAGCTCGCGCATGTAGCGGAACAGGAACGTCAGCAGCAGGGTCTGGATGTGCGCGCCGTCCACGTCGGCATCGGCCATCAGCACGATCTTGTGGTACCGCGCCTTCCCGACGTCGAACTCCTCGTCGCCCACCCCCGTGCCGATCGCCGTGATGAGCGCCTGGATCTCGGCGTTCTCGAGGATCTTGTGCAGTCGCGACTTCTCGACGTTCAGGATCTTGCCGCGGATCGGCAGGATCGCCTGCGTGTTCGGGTCCCGCGCCTGCTTGGCCGAACCGCCCGCCGAGTCCCCCTCGACGATGAACAGCTCGGTCGCGCTCGGGTCGGTCAGCTGGCAGTCCGCGAGCTTGCCGGGCAGACCCCCGCCCTCCAGGAACGACTTGCGCCGCGTGAGGTCGCGCGCCTGCTTGGCCGCCAGGCGCGCCTTCGCGGCCTGGTTCGACTTGGTGACGATCCGCTTGGCATCGCCCGGGTGCTCCTCCAGCCACGTCATGAGGTGCTCGTTGACGGTGGTCTCGACGAGCGAGCGCATCGTGGTGTTGCCGAGCTTGGTCTTGGTCTGGCCCTCGAACTGCGGCTCGCGCAGCCGAACGCTCACGATCGCGATGAGCCCTTCGCGCACGTCCTCGCCGAGGAGGTTGTCCTCCTTCTCCTTGAGCAGGCCCTTGCTGCGCGCGTAGCGGTTGACGACGTTGGTGAGCGCCTTCTTCAGGCCCTCCTCGTGCATGCCGCCCTCGTGGGTGTTGATCGTGTTCGCGAACGAGTGGATCGACTCGGAGTAGCCGTTGGTCCACTGCAGTGCGACGTCGGCCTCCGAGTCGGCCTCGCGCGCCTCCATCGAGATGATCTTGGTGTGGATCGTCTCCTTGCCGGTAGCGAGGTGCTTCACGAAGTCGGCGATGCCGCCCGACGCCTTGAAGACCTGCTTCTCGGGCTTGCCCTCCCGCTCGTCGATCAGCTGGATCTCGACGCCCTTGGTGAGGAACGCGTGCTCCTGCAGGCGCTCCGCCAGCATCCTGATGTCGAACTCGACGCCCTCGACGAAGATCTCGGGGTCGGGCCAGAACGTGATGATCGTCCCGGTCTTGCGGGACGGCTTGCCCTTGGTGAGCTTGGTCGTGGCCTTGCCGCGCGCGTACGTCTGCGTCCACGTGCTGCCCTCGCGCATCACCTGGACGACCAGCTTCTCCGACAGGGCGTTCACGACGGAGACGCCCACCCCGTGGAGCCCACCCGAGATCCGGTACCCGTCCCCGCCGAACTTACCCCCGGCGTTCAGGGTCGTCAGGACGACCTCCACGGCCGGACGCCGGTCCTTGGCCTTGGGGATCGGCTTGATCGGGATGCCGCGGCCGTTGTCGTCGACCTCGACCCCACCGCCCTTGAGGAGGCGGACGATGATCCGGTCGCAGTGCCCGGCCATCGCCTCGTCGATCGAGTTGTCGACCACCTCGTAGACGAGGTGGTGCAGACCCCTGCTCGACGTGGTGCCGATGTACATGCCGGGGCGGAGCCGAACGTGCGCGACGCCCTCGAGGACCTGGATATCCGCGGATCCGTACTGTCCGGGCTCGGTCGCGCCTGCCCGCTTGGTTGCCGTGCTTGCCACTTCACCTCCGTCATGGAACGCGGGCGCGCCGGACTCGAGACGACGCGTCTCGGGGGCCGACGGAACCGCGGTGCTAACCCCTAGATTCTATCAATCGGAGGTGACAGCGAACGCGTTTCTGGGCACCATCCGAGGCTCATCCCGGTGCTCCGAACGCCTTGCGCTACAAGCCTTTCCGTGGATCGTCCCGGACGACCACCTGCACCTTGACGACGCTCCCGGGGCCGATCGTGGTCTCGGCCCGTTCGCGGATCTGTTCGGCGAGGAACCGCACCTGCGCGCCCCAGGGTCCGGTGGTCGCGGCGACCACCAGGACACCGCGTTCGAGGCTCACCGGGGCGGACTCCGCGGCCAGCCGTGGACCGACCACCGAGGCCCAATCCGACGCCAGCTGGCCGATCGGCATGCCACGCGCGAACGTCCGCTCGCGGAGCAACCCGTCGACGACGTCGCCGATCAGGGTCGCCTTGAGGGTCCGCTCGTCCTTGCGGTGCGCGAAGCCCTTCGAATGCGGCATCCGGTCACGCCCCCCGCGCGGCGACCGTGCCGGCCGAGACGTCGAGGACCAGCGTCGAGGGTTCGGGTACGTGCGCGTCGTCGGCGACGCTGACGAGGACCTGTCCGCGTTCCGGCGAGCCGCTCCCCGACCAGCCGCTGCCGCCGCGGGTCCAGCGCCGAGAAGGGGTCGTCCAGGAGCAGGACCGGCCGTTCGCGGACCTCCTCCGCCACGGCGCTCGCGAGCCCGAGCCGCAGGCAGAGCGCCGCCGCCCATGCCTCCCCGTGACTCGCGAAGCTCCGGGCGCCGAGATCTCGCACGGCAAGGGTCAGATCGTCTCGGTGAGGTCCCACCAGCGTGGTCCGCCGGATCAGCTCGTCGCTGCGGCGTTCGGCCAGCCGGGCCTCGAACGCCTCCTCGAGCGGCTCCCCGGTCACGTTCGGAGCGTACTCGCACGCCAGGCCGTAGCCGGCGAGGTGACGGTACTCCTGCTCCGCGGACGGCGCGAGCCGAGCCGCGGCCTCGGCGCGGAGCCGGATCAGCGCGCTCCCGTTCTTGACGAGCTCGGCGTCCCAGGCCTCCAGCCCGGTGGGGGCGCCGCGCCCCTCCCACTCCTTGATCAGTCGGTTGCGCTGTCGCAGCGTGCGTTCGTAGGCCGTCATGGCAGACTCCTTGAGCGGCCACAGCGACCGGATCGCGTCGTCGAGGAAGTCGCGCCGCTTGGAGGGATCCCCGATCACGATCACGAGATCGTCGGGTCCGAAGTACACGGCGCGCACCTGTCGCCGCAGATCGCGCTTACGCCGCACCGACGAGCGGTTCACCTGCACGCGGTTGGCGCCCCGGCCGGGGATCTCGACCTCGACCAGCACCTTGCCGGCCTCCTCGGTCACCACCTCGCCGCGCGCGTAGGCGGGCCCGTCCGCATCGCGTCGGACCACGGGTTCGGTGGACGAGGTCCGGGGCGACTGGAGGAAGAACAGGAAGGCGATCCCCTCGAGGAGGTTGGTCTTGCCCTCGCCGTTGGGACCCGCGACCGTGATCAGGGCGTCGGGGAGCTCGTCCAGGCGCGTCTCGACATGGTTGCGGAAGTCCCGGAGTTCGACCCACGCGAGCCGCAACGCGGCATCAACCGACCGGCGTCGGCAGCCTGACCGGCATCACCAGGTACGTGAACTCGTCCGACTCGCCCCGCACGATCCCCGGCTTCAGGCCGTCCCGCACCTCGAGCCGCACCGACTCGCCCGAGGCGGCGGCGAGGCCGTCCGCGAGGTAGTTCGGGTTGAACGCCGCCGTGATGTCCTCGCCCTCGTACCGGGCCTCGACCGCCTCGACCGCCTGGCCGAGATCGGGCGAGGAGGACGAGAGCTTGACGCCGAGCGCGTTGAACTCGAGCCGGACCGGCGACGTGTCTCGGGCGAGCAGGCCGACACGGCGCACGGCGTCGATCAGCTGCTGCCGGGAGACCGTCAGCCGGCTCTCGTACTGCTCGGGGAGCAGCTGCCGGTAGTTCGGGAACTCGCCCTCGATCAGCCGCGACGTGAGCATCAGCGGCCCGACCTGGAACGAGACCTGGCTCTCGTCGACGAACACCTCGACCTCGCCCTTCTCGATCGCCTGGGCGGCGCGGCCGGCCTCCGAGAGGGCCCGTTCGGGCACGATCGCCCGCGCCTCGCCGGCGGAGGTCGCCACGAGGTCGCGCACGGCGAGCCGGTACGAGTCGGTCGCGACGAGCGTCACGCCCTCCCGGCTCACCTCGAGCAGGATCCCCGTCAGCACGGGCCTGGCCTCGTCTCGCGAGGCGGCCCTGGCCACCTGACCGACGGCCTCCGCGAACCGCGGCGCCTCCGCCACGATCCGGGTTCCCGACGGCGGTTGGAGCGCCGGGAAGTCCTCTGCCGGCAGCAGCCGGAGGGAGCCCTCGTAGGCCGCGCATCGGATGCGCGCCTGCGACTGATCGGTCTCGAACTCGACGGGGGCGTCCGACAGGCTCTTCACCGTGTCCGCCAGCAGCCGCGCCGGGACGAGCGAGATCCCCGGCTCCCCCACCTGCACGTCGATCGACAGTCGGGCCGAGACCTCCAGGTCCGTCGTCGTGAGCGTCAACGCGCCCTCGGACGCGGCTTCGATCAGGACGCCGGTGAGGGCGGGGATCCCCGGCCTCGACGAGACACCGCGCTGGACCGTCTGCAGCGCCTCGGACAGCGCGTCACGGTCACACCGGAACTTCACTTGTCCACCCCCCTACTGCTTCTTGATCCATCTCTTACCTCTTTCAGTAGTAGTAGGTGCTGTGGAAAACAGCGCTACGAGCCTGTTTCCCGAGCGTAACGGCCCCGTAGGACATGTGGACCGGGTGGGGGAATCTGTGCACTCGCCGGAGGTCCCCTCGAGGGTGTCCCCGGCCCCACCCATGTTCCCCACAGGTCCGTCCACGTGGCTCGCGAAGGCCCTCATCCGGCCCGGGCCCGGCCGCGGATGATGCGCGAGAGGTCCTGGACTTGGCGGTACGTCGCCGTCCTGGCCCGCATGTCCTTCTCGACCTTGAGGATGCCGTGGCGGGCCGTCGTGTGGTCGCGTCCGCCGAACGTGTCGCCGATCTTGACCAAGGATTGGCCGCTGCACTCACGCATCAGGTACATCGCGACATGACGGGCGGTCGTGAGCGGCCTCGAGCGGTTCGGCGAGATCAGGTCCTGGACGGACAGCCCGAAGTAACGGGCGCTCTCTTCGAGGATCAGATCGGGCGGGATCTCGGCCTCGGCCTGGGGCAGCAGGTCCTCGAGCGCCTGCTCGGCGAGCTCGCTGGTGATCGGTTGTCCGGTCAGGTCGCCCCACGCCACCACCCGAACGAGCGCGCCCTCGAGCTCGCGGATGTTCTGGTCGAACGTGTTGGCGATGAACTCGATCACGTCGTCGGGGACGTGGAGCTCGTCGCGCTGGGCCTTCAGCTGCAAGATCGCCATGCGGGTCTCCAGGTCAGGAGGCTGCACGTCGACGCACAGGCCGAGGCGGAACCGCGACTGGAGGCGCTCCTCCATCCCGAGCTCCTGCGGCGGCCGGTCCGACGCGATCACGATCTGGCGGTCCTTCTGGTGCAGCGCGTTGAACGTATGGAAGAACTCGGTCTGGGTCTCCTCGCGCTTGGCCAGGAACTGGATGTCGTCGACCAGCAACACGTCGATGTCGCGGTAGCGCGCGGCGAACTGGTAGCCCTGGCGTTCGCGCACCGCCTTGATGAACTCGGCCATGAAGCTCTCGCTCGTGACGTACTTCACGCGCAGCCGCGGGGACAGGCCGAACATCTGATGCCCGATCGCGACGAGCAGGTGGGTCTTGCCGAGTCCCACGCCGCCGTAGATGAACAGCGGGTTGTACGCCTTGGACGGAGGCGTGTCGGCCACCGCCATCGCCGCCGCGTGCGCGAACCGGTTCGACGGGCCCGCGACGAACGTCTCGAAGGTGTAGTTCGGGAACGGCAGGCCGGGGGCCCCGTACCCGGGCCGCTCCGCGATCGGCTTGTGTTCGGGTGGGTCCGGCGGTTCGCGTTGCGGCACAACCTCTTCGGGGGGCGCCGAATCCAGTTCGATCTTGACGGGGAGCCCGACGGCCTCGGCCGCGGCGTCCTGGATCAGCCCGACGTAGTGCTTGGCGAGCCAGTCGCGCACGTACTCGGACGGGGCGACGACCTCCAGGACCCCGTCGTGCAGGCTCGTGGCGCGAACGCCTCCGAACCACATCGAGAACGAGCTCTCGCTCAGCTCCTCATGGGCGCGTTCGACGACGTGCGCCCAGGTGTGTTCAGCGGCTTCCTCGAACGATGCGATCGCCATAACTATCCACAGCGCCTTTCCACAGTTGTGGAAACTCTTGGGGGAAGAGATGGCGTCGCGTGGGGAGGATCGACGCCCCCGGGGAACGAGGCCGGACTATAGCACCGCGGTTTTCCCCACCGCCTCGTCGGAGGGGCCTCTTGTCACACTTTCTCGTGCTTCAGATGCTCGCGGCCACAACGAAGCCGACCGGCCGGCACCGGAACCCTCCGCTATACTGCGCGAACCGCCGAACGGCCCCCGTTCGAGCGCGACGACGAGGAAGATCCCGATGTCCAAGCGAACCTACCAACCGAACAACCGCCGCCGTCACCGCAAGCACGGCTTCCGCGTCCGGATGCGGACGCGGGCGGGCCGGTCGATCCTGGCGCGACGGCGCGCGAAGGGCCGGACGCGGCTGTCCGCGTAGGTACCTCGACGAGCGCGGATCGGGTCGCCCGGACCCTGTCCTCGGGCCAGGCATTTCACGGAGAACGGGTGGTAGTGTTTGTCGCCCCCGGGGCCGGGTCGGCAGCGTTCGTTGCCGGCCGGCGGATCGGTGGCGCGGTGCTCCGCAACCGGGCCCGGCGGATCCTCCGGGCCGCGTGGCGCGAGCTCGCTGACGAGGTCGAGGACGGATACGACGTCGTCGTGGTCGCAAGGGCCGCGATCGTCGGAGCCCGGACGCAGGAACTGGTGGCGGAGGTTGCGGAGTTGCTCTCGCGCGCGCAGGTGATCCGGACGTGAACCATGTGCACCGCATCGCCTGGACGGCGGGCGCGCCGGCGCGTCTCGCGTTGCTCGGTCTGATCCGCGTGTACCGCGTGACCCTGTCCGGGTGGCTCGGCGGCCAGTGTCGCTTCTACCCCACCTGCTCGCACTACGCGGAGGACGCGATCCGGATGCACGGAGCGATCCGCGGAACCCTCATGGCGGCCTGGAGGATCGCGCGCTGCGGCCCCTTCACGCGCGGTGGCGTCGACCACGTCCCGGCTCCGACCCGATCCACTGGATATGACACCGTCATACACGCGGAGCCTGGCCGATGATCGCGCTCGCCCCGTGGCAGGCGCTCCTCAACGCGCTCGGCTGGGTGGTCGCGCAGATCTACGACTTCATCCCCAACTACGGCGTCACGATCATCCTGCTGACCGTGACGATCCGCCTGATCCTGCTGCCGCTCGGGATCAAGCAGGTGCGGTCGATGCAGCACATGCAGATCGTGCAGCCGAAGATCAAGCAGATCCAGGCGAAGTACAAGGGGAACAAGACGCGTCAGCAGGAAGAGATCATGAAGCTCTACAAGGAGTACGGGGTCAACCCGTTCTCCGGCTGCTGGCCGGTGCTGCTGCAGTTCCCGATCCTGATCGCGATGTACTCCGTGCTTCGGTGGCCGCAGCATCCGATCCACGTCCCCACCGACAGCGCCCTGTACGCGGCCGTGTCCCAGCAGATCCCCGAGACGCTTCCTCCGGGCGATCCGAACGGAGAGCCGATCACGACGCAGGCGCAGATCAACGGCCTGGACCTGCCGGGTCCGACCTCGGGCACCTCGTTCCTGGGGATGAACCTGCTCTGCTCGGCCGTGCACGCGGGCAACCCGGATGCAACCCTCGCCGCCAAGAGTGCGACGGGGGAGACCCTGGCGTACCCCGTCAACTGTGGGAGCGAAGTCGTGGACCGGATCCCCTATTACATCTTCGCGGCGCTGATGTTCGGGACGACCTTCTACCAACAGCGGCAGATGCAGAAGGCAACCCCTCCGGGTGGCTCGTCCCAGCAGCAGGCGCTCCTCAAGATCATGCCGATCATGTTCGGCGTCTTCGGCATCTTCTTCCCGGCCGGCCTCGTCCTGTACTGGACGACCTCCAACGGATGGCAGATCGGTCAGCAGTACTTCATGCTCAAGAGCCGGCCGACGGCCGAGCAGCTGGCCGAGAGCGCGAAGTCCAAGCCGCAGAAGGCCGAGAAGAAGGGATTCATGTCCTCGATGATGGAGCGCGCGGAGCAGCAGCGAGAGCTCCGAGGGACCCCGAAGCCGGGCACCAAGAAGCCCGGAACCACCAAACCACCTGCGTCCAAGGGCGGGACCAATGGCACCACCGGGTCCGGCCCCACCAAGCCGGGGTCCAAGCCGGGGTCCAACCCGAAGGGATCAGGGTCCGGAGGCAACGGCAGTGGAGGAGATCCGAAGAAGCGCCCCAAGCGTTGAGGAGGCCCTCGAGGCCGCCCTCGGCGAGCTCGGTCTGACCGAGCAGGAGGCCGACGTCCAGGTCATCCAGGAACCCCGCTCCGGCGTGTTCGGGGTCGGCGCCCAGGAGGCCATCGTGGTCGTCCGCTCGCGGGTCAAGCCCGATGGCGACTTGAGCGAGGACGATCTCGACGAGCAGGCCGAGATCGCAGCCGAGTTCCTCGAGGGCATGCTCGAACGGATGGGCATCACCGCGACGGTCGAGTCGGCGTTCGAGGACGGGACGATGTACGTCGACGTCATCGGCCCCGAGCCCGACGACGAGGACATGGGTCTGTTGATCGGTCGGCACGGGCAGACGCTCGAGGCGATCCAGGAGCTGACCCGCGTGGCGATCGGCCAGCGGACCGGACTCCCCGCTCGGGTCGTCGTCGACATCGAGGACTACCGGAAACGCCAGATCGACCGGCTGACCGCCCGTGTCCGCGAGATCGCCACTCGGGTCGCCAAGACGGGCCGCTCGGAGACGCTCGAGCCGATGAACCCGTTCCTCCGCAAGATGGTCCACACGGCCGTGGCCGAGGTCGATGGCGTCGAGAGCTCGAGCGAGGGCGAGGGTGCGGAGCGGCGCGTCGTCATCCAGCGGGCCAGATAGCCCATCCCGCCGCGGCGGGGCCTGCCTCAAGGTGTCGTTTCACGTGAAACATCGATGAGCGACGACGACGCCCTCCGAGCGCAGGCGGGCGACCTCGGGGTCTTCCTGGGCCCCCCACAGCTGTCCCAACTCCGCCGGTTCGAGAAGCTCCTCGCGGACCGGGCGGTGCCGCTCGGAGCGATCTCTCGGTCGGACGCGGCCCGGATACGGGAGCGCCACACCCTGGACAGCCTGCGAGCGGTCCCCATCGTCGAGGGCGTCGACGAGGCCGCCGATCTGGGTTCGGGAGCCGGGCTGCCGGGTGTGGTCGTCGCCATCGCGCTCCCCCGTGTCCGGATGCTGCTGATCGAGCGCCGCCCCCAGCGGGCGGCGTTCCTGGAGCTCGCGGTCGAGGATCTGGGTCTGCCGAACGCCGTCGTGGTCGCCGGGCGGGTCGAGGACGTAGCCGGCGACGTGGACGTCGCCCTCGCGAGGGCGTTCGCGCCGATCGACGAAGCCTGGGCTCGGGCCCTGGGGATCCTCCGACCGGGGGGACGGCTCGTCTACTTCGCCGGCAGCGGGTCCGCGACCCCCGAGGCTCCGACGGGATCGGTGATCCAGAGCGTCGTGCGCACGCCCGTGCTTGAAAGCGCAGGTGCCCTGGTTATCATGACTCGTCAGTGACGAAGCCCTCCTCTTCTCGGGCAGCTCGTTCGTCCTCCAAGCCGAAGCCCGCCCCCACACGAGCAACCAAGGCTGCAGGGACGCAACCGACTGCTGCGCAACGCGGTTCGAAGGCATCCGCACGCAAGCCGGCGGCCTCGAACGCGCTCCCACCGCCCTCCGGCAGGGCCAGGGTCATCGCGGTCGCCAACCAGAAGGGCGGCGTCGGCAAGAGCACCACCGCCGTGAGTCTCGGTGCCTCGCTCGCCGAGCTCGGCTACAAGGTGCTCGTCATCGACCTCGATCCGCAGGGCAACGCCTCGACCGGGCTGGGCATCCGTCACGAGGAGCGTGAGGTCACCGTCTACGACGTGCTGGCCGATGAGGCCCCCATCGAGGGCGCGATCGTCCCCACGCCGATCGACAACCTGTTCGCGATCCCCTCCACGATCGACCTCGCCGGTGCCGAGATCGAGCTCGTGAGCCAGTTCTCGCGCGAGCTGCGGCTGAAGAAGGCCATCGAGCCGCTCAAGCAGGACGCCTTCGACTTCGTGTTCCTGGACTGCCCGCCCTCGCTCGGCCTGCTGACCGTGAACGCCCTCGCCGCCGCCGAGGAGCTCCTCGTGCCTATCCAGTGCGAGTACTACGCGCTGGAGGGGCTGGGGCAGTTGCTCCGCAACGTCCGGCTCGTCCAGCAGAACGTGAACACGGGGCTGCGCCTGACCGGGATCGTCATGACGATGTTCGACCCCCGGACCAAGCTCTCCGAGCAGGTGGTCGCCGAGGTCCGGCGGTATTTCGGGGACCGGGTCTACCAGACGATCATCCCCCGGACCGTCCGGCTCTCCGAGGCGCCCGGTTTCGGGCAGCCGATCACCGTCTACGACTCGAACTCCAAGGGCGCCCAGAGCTACCGAGCGCTCGCGCAGGAGGTGGCGTCGCGCCTGCCGGACGAGAGCCCGCTGCCGAACGTCGACGACGTCCCGAGCGTCGTGATCCCACCGCCCGAGGCGCAGCCCGGGAAGGCCCCGCGACCGCTGGTCGGCCCCGACGACGTGCCACCCGCCCGTCCTCGAACCGATCGTGCCCGAAGGGGCGCCGGCGAGCACCACCAAGGCTCCACCTGAGGACGAACCGCCGACCGAGCCGACCGCCAGCTCCGCCGAACGAGGACGCGCTCGCGACCCCTGACCCTGAAGGCCACCCCGACGCCGACCTGTCCGGCGAGGTTCCCGGTCAGGTCGCAGAGGCTCCGCCGACCGGCCCCGGCGGGTCTGGACCCGAACCGGATGACGAGGCCGAGCCGACGCCATCGGCCGCCGACCCTGCCCGCCGACGCCGGCGGTGCCTCGAACCCTCCCCAGGAGTCGCGCCCGACCGTCGACCATGGGTCCACGGATGAGGACGAGGAGCTCGCCGACCTGAACGGCGATCGAACCGAGGCTGAACCACAGGACGAGATGCAGCTGGACCGAGGAGGGTCGATCGAGCCGGGCGAGAAGAAGCGCCGGCGCGGTCTCTTCCGCAGAGGAGGATCCTGGATGAAACGTGGAGGTCTAGGCCGCGGGCTCTCGGCGCTGCTGCCGGGCGCCGTCGAAGAGGGGTTCGGTCTGCTCGAGATCCCGGTCGAGGCGGTCGCGCCGAACCCGCGGCAGCCACGGACCACGTTCGAGGACGACGCGCTCGAGGCGCTCGCGATGTCGATCCGCGAGGTGGGCGTCCTGCAGCCGATCGTCGTGCGCAAGGCCGGCAACGGCTTCGAGCTGATCGCGGGGGAGCGGCGCCTGCGGGCGGCCAAGCTCGCCGGTCTGGCGACCGTGCCCGCCGTGGTCAGGGAGAGCGACGACGCGGAATCGCTCCGCGAGGCCCTGATCGAGAACATCCACCGCGAGGACCTGAACCCGATCGAGCTGGCCGACGCCTTCCGCGAGCTGCTCGAGGAGCTCGGTCTCAAGCAGGAGACCCTCGCGGAACGGCTGGGCATGTCGCGCTCGCACATCGCGAACACGATCCGCCTGCTCCAGCTTCCGACCGAGGTGCAACAACTCCTGGCCGAGGGCAGGATCCAGGCCGGCCACGGCCGGGCGTTGCTCTCGCTCGGCGACGCCGAGGCGCAACGGACGCTCGCCGTCCGCATCGCCGCGGAGGACGTGTCCGTCCGCGAGGTCGAGGAGCTCGTCCGCAACTACCTCGATCACCCGTCGCACGCCGAGCGCCCGGCCCAGCTGACGGCGGTGCCGGAGCCGCAGGAGAACCCGCTCGCCGAGGTCGAGGAGCTGCTCTCGGAACAGCTCGCGACGCGGGTCACGATCCAGATGAGCAAGCGGCGCGGCAAGATCGTCGTCGAGTTCGGATCCGCGGACGACCTCGAGCGCATCGTCTCCGAGATCATCGGGTCCGGCCCGGGCCGCGCCCCGGAGTAACGCGACAGCCGGAACTCGTTGCACTGCAACGTTTTCCGCGTTGGCGCGGCGCGAACCTAGGTCGCCACCTTCGGGATGATCTCCTGGGCCAGGAGCTCGATCTGGTCGAGGTCGTCGAACAGCTCGTGGTTCAGGACGAACCGCTGCACGCCGGTAGCGGCGTACTCGTTCATCCGCTCGATCGCCTGGTCGACGGTCCCGACGATGCAGTCGCGCGAGATGTCGTCGAGGTACTCCTCGAGCGATCCCGCGGTGGGGTCCATCCGCCGAGCGCGATCGGCTCGGTCGCGCCACTCGGCGTCGGTCCGGCCGACGAACACCCATGTCATGAACGACATCGTCACGCTCGCGCGGTCGCGCCCCGCGCGGTCGACCGCGTCGCTCACACGTTCGATCGACGCGCGAAGCTCGTCCGGCGTCCCGCCGACGCGGTTGTACCCGTCGGCCCATCGCGCCACCAGACGAGCGAGCCTCGGACCGCCCTTGCCCCCGAGCACGATCGGGGGATGCGGTCGTTGGACGGGTTTGGGGAGGAACCGGCACCCCTCGAGCGCGTAGTAGCGCCCTTCGAACGAGAAGACGTCCTCGGACCACAGGCCGTGCACGATCTCGACCTGCTCCTCGAGCATCTCGAACCGTTCGGGGGCCGCGGGGAAGGGGATCCCGTGGGTCCGGTGCTCCTGGTCCCACCACCCGGCGCCCATGCCGAGCTCGACCCGTCCGCCCGAGATCCTGTCGACCGTCGTCGCGGCCTTCGCGAGGACCGCCGGCAGCCGGAACGTCACCGGCGAGACCATCGTGCCGAGGCGGAGGCGCTCGGTGCTCGCCGCGAGCGCCCCGAGGAGCGTCCAGGCGTCGTTCGAGCCCGGCGCCTCGGTCGTCACGACCGAGAGGTAGTGGTCGGAGGTCAGGAGCGCGTCGAACCCGAGCCGTTCGCAGGCGCGGGCGATCGCGAGCCACTGCGGCCAGGTCACGCCCTCCTGACCCTCGAGCATCAGGCTGTAGTCGAGCGACCCCACCGACGTACGATACCTATCCGATGGGAGCCCCCTCCGACGCCGAGCTCCGGCGCGCCGGCAAGGCGCTCGCGCTCGGGTTCGCGCTCGGCCTCGTGCTCCTGCTGGTGGCCCGCCGCGCGTCCGGGCGGCGCATCGGTGGAGCGAACCCCGGCTAAGCGACGCCGTTCGGCTCGGTCAGCGCGCGAGCTCCGCGGGCGCCGGCCGCGAGAAGGCGATCACACCGTCCGCGATGGCACGCGCCACGTCGCCCGCGAACGCCGGCTCCCCGATGCGGGACGCGTCGAGTTCGTCGAGCGCCACGGCCGGCTCGATGCGCGCCGCCGGCATGCGGGTCTCGCGCAGGATCGCGATCGAACGTGGGTGCAGCCCGCCGTCGGGCAGACCGAGCCTGCGGAGGAGGGCGTGTTGGATCGACTCCGCGAGGCGGCGCCCCATCGGGGAGTGCGTGGTGGGCGTCCCGTAGTGGAAGCACGCCGACCCGCGTTCGACCTGCTCGCCCGAGCCGACGGCGATCGAGATCAGGGCGGCGGCGTTGCCGGCGTTCGCGCGCCGGATGCGTTCGTCGACCGGCGCGAGCTCGGAACCCTTGCGCAGCAACAGTGGACGAGCACCGAGCCGCGTGAGCTCTTCCGAGAGCTCCGAGGCGATCGCCAGCGCGAGGTCGAGCTCGTCCGCGTCGATCCGGTCGGGGTCGATCGCGATCGTCGAACCCGCGAGCGCGAGCCCCGGTCCGCGCGCGGCCTCGCCCTCGCGCACGACGGCGCGGCTCGGGGCGCCGACGGCAGGCCGGTAGCGGGTGATCGCGTGCACGGTGTCGAGCCCGACGATCCCGTCGACCGCGGACCCGACGTTGCGTTGGAACTCTCGGAGGCCGCGATCGGTCCGCGGCCCGAAGATCCCGTCCTCCTTGCCCGCGTCGAACCCGAGGGCGTTCAGCATCCGCTGGAGCTCGCGGACGTCGTCCCCGCGGAACGCCGGCGAGCGCAGGTACAGGGTGCGGTCGCCGAGCCGGTAGCCGGCCTCGACGAGCTGCCCCCAGGTGTCGGGCCCCAAGATCCCGTCCGGCGGGAGCCCCCGCGCGCGCTGGAACTCTCGAAGTGCCGCCTCCGTCGAGGCGCCGAACGACCCGTCGAGCTCGTCGGGTTCGATCCTCATCCCCGCCCCGAGCAGCCGATGCTGCACGTCGCGGACGTCCTCGCCCCGTGCGCCGGTTCGGATGAGGTCCACGTCCGGAGTCTCCGCGGAACAGGGCCGTCCGGCAACCGGACGGTGCGAGGAACGCGCCGCTAGGCGGCAGGCACGTGCGGGTCGATCTCCTTCAGGAGCGCGTCCTTGCCCCGGGCGCCCACGACGCGCGCGATCTCCACGCCGTCCTTGAACAGCATCAGCGTCGGGATGCTCATCACGCCGAAGCGCCGCGTGACGTCGGGGTTGTCGTCGATGTTCAACTTCGCGACCTGCAGCGTGTCGCCCTTGTCTTGACCGATCTCCTCGACCACGGGCGAGACCATGTGGCACGGCACGCACCATTCGGCCCAGAAGTCCACGAGCACGGGCGTCTCGGATCCGAGCACCCTCTCCTCGAAATCGGCGTCCGTCACGTCACCCATCATCACCACGTGTCATCGTCCTTTCGGTCGCTCATCGTTGTTCTGGTCGTACCCGTGTCAACCTGTTCCGTGCGCCTGCTCTTCCAGGAACCGCTCGGCGTCGATCGCGGCCTTGCACCCCTGGCCCGCGGCCGTGACCGCCTGACGGTAGATCAGGTCGGTGACGTCGCCGGCCGCGAACACGCCGGGGACGCTCGTCTTGGTGGTTGGCTCCTGGACGAGGACGTAGCCGCTGTCCGTGAGCTCGAGCTGCCCCTTCACTAGGTCGGTGTTCGGGGTGTGCCCGATCGCGACGAACACGCCGTCGGTCGGGTGCTCGCTCGTCGCACCGGTCGCCACGTTCCGCAGGCGCACGGCGGTCACCGCGCTGTCGCCGACGATCTCCTCGACGACGGTGTCCCACGTCACCCGGATCTTCGGGTTCGAGAGCACGCGCTCCTGCATGATCTTGGATGCGCGGAACTCGTCGCGGCGGTGCACGATCGTGACCGTGCTCGCGAACTTCGTGAGGAACGTCGCTTCCTCCATCGCCGTGTCGCCACCGCCGACGACGACGAGCTCGCGGTCGCGGAAGAAGAACCCGTCGCACGTGGCGCAGGCGCTGACGCCACGCCCGCGGAGCGTCTCCTCGCCGGGGACGCCCAGCCACCGCGCGCTCGCGCCGGTCGCCAAGATCAGCGTCCGGGCCCGCCACTCGAGGTCGCCGGCCCACACGCCGAAGGGGCGGTCCGACAGGTCCACCCGCGTGACCGACTGCGCCACGATGTCGGTCTCGAACCGGGCCGCCTGCTTCTCGAACGCGTCCATCAGCTCGGGTCCGAGGATGCCGTCAGGGAACCCCGGGTAGTTCTCGACGTCCGTGGTCAGCATCAGCTGTCCGCCGGCCTCGAGCCCCTTCACCAGCAGGGGTCGCAGGTTCGCCCGGGCAGCGTAGAGCGCGGCCGTGTACCCGGCCGGCCCCGAACCCAAGATGACGGTGCTGCGCTCGTCGACCATGTGACCCCGCTCCTCCACCGAGGATAACCGCAGCCTATTCCCGTTCAGTCCCGGGGCAACGCAGCACGTCGAAGCTTGCCCGATGGCGTCCGAGGGAGCCACTCCGCCAGGGTGAGCTCGCGCGGCGCCGCGTAGCGGGGGAGGGTTCGCGCGGCGAACGCGCGCAGCTCCTCGAGCGACGGGGGGTCCGCCGGATCGGCGGGGACGACCCAGACGGCGACGCGCTGGCCCCACTCGGGATCGAGCCGGCCACCGGCGGCCACGTCGCGGACGCCGGGGTGCTCGCGGAGGGCCGCCTCGACCTCGTCGGGCCACACCTTCTCGCCGCCGGTGTTGATCAGGTCATCGAACCGACCCACGACGTGGAGGCGGCCCTCGCGGTCGATCTCGCCCGCGTCACCGGGCCGCAGCCAGCCGTCCTCGGTGAAGGCCGCGGCGCCGGCCTCCGTGTCGAACCGGTACCCGCGCATCAGCGTCGGACCGCGCAGCTCGATGCCACCTTCCGGGTCGATCCGCATCTCGGTGCCGGGGAGCGGGACGCCGTCATACACGACGCCCCCGCACGTCTCCGTGAGGCCATAGGTCTCGACGACGTTCGCGCCGGCGCGTTCGGCGTCCGCGCGCAGGTCCGGCGAAAGGTGGGCGCCGCCGACCAGGATCGCCCGGAACGCCGACAGGTCGGCCCCCGCCGAGACGAGCCGCCCGAGCATCGTGGGGACCAGCGAGGTGAAGGCCGAGTGACGCTCCGCCGCGACGGCGCCGGCGTCGAACCCGGCGTGGATCGTCACCGGGGCGCCGAGCAGGATCGCCCGGAGCAGGACCAGCAGGCCGCCGACGTGCGCCAACGGGAGGCAGCAGAGCCAGCGGTCTTCGTCGGACGCTCCGAGCGCCAGCGCGGAGGACGCTACCGCCGCGTCGATCGCCGCCCGGTCGAACTCCACGAACTTCGGCGCTCCGCCCGTGCCGCTGGTCGGGACGATCACCGCGACCTCGGGATCGGCGGGCTCGCCGTCGATCCGCCGCGCTCCACCGCCGTCGATCGACACGGTCGGCCGGGCGCGGTGCAGGAGCGCCTGCGCTTCGAGGTCGGGCAGGCGGTGGTCGATCGGAAGGAGGGCGGCCCCCGAGCCCCAGATCTCGGCGACCAGGTCGAACCACGCCGGGGCGGGCTCCCACGAGACCGCGACGACGTCGCCCGAGCTGACCGAGACATGTTCGAGGGCCGGCACATCCGCTAGGCTAGCCCAGACCGTTCGAGTGTTCGCTCTAGGAGTGCGCAGTCATGACGTCAGACACCCCGGTCCCCAGCTGGACGAGGTCCGGCGCGTACACGGACATCCGGTACGAGACGGCGGAGGGCATCGCCAAGATCACGATCGACCGGCCCGAGGTGCGCAACGCGTTCCGACCGCTCACCGTGCGCGAGCTGATCCGGGCGTTCGACGTCGCGCGCGACGATCCCGAGATCGGCGTGGTGGTCCTCACCGGCCAGGGGACCGAGGCGTTCTGCAGCGGCGGGGACCAGAAGGTCCGAGGCGACGACGGCTACGTGGACGAGCACGGGATCGGTCGCCTCAACGTCCTGGACCTCCAGATCCAGATCCGGCGGCTCCCCAAGCCGGTCGTCGCGATGGTGGCCGGGTACGCGATCGGCGGCGGCCACGTCCTGCACGTGTGCTGCGACCTGACGATCGCGGCGGACAACGCGAGGTTCGGCCAATCCGGGCCGCGGGTGGGGTCGTTCGACGGCGGGTACGGGATCAACCTGCTCGCGCGTCAGATCGGCGAGAAACGCGCGAAGGAGGTCTGGTTCCTCTGCCGCCAGTACGACGCGACGACCGCGCTCGCGTGGGGGCTGGTCAACACCGTCGTGCCGCTCGAACAGCTCGAACGCGAGACCGTGTCCTGGTGCCGCGAGATGCTGCGGATGAGCCCGCTGTCCCTGCGATTGCTGAAGGCCGGTTCGAACGCCGGGATGGACGGTCTGGCCGGCGTGCAGCAGCTCGCCGGTGACGCGACCCTCCTCTACTACATGACGGAGGAGGCGCAGGAGGGCCGGGACGCGTTCGTGGAGAAGCGCGCGCCGGACTTCACGAGGTTCCCGAAGCGGCCGTGAGCCGTCTCGGCGTCTGGGTCCAGGGCGCGCGGCCGCGGACGCTCGGGGCCGGCATCACCCCCGTCGTCGTCGGGACCGCCGCGGCCGGGGTGTTCGTGCCCTGGCGTTTCGTCGCGGCGCTCCTGGTCGCGCTCGGGCTCCAGGTGGGCGTGAACCTCGCGAACGACTTCCACGACGGCGTTCGCGGCGTGGACACGCCCGACCGGCTCGGACCTCCGAGGCTCACCTCTTCGGGACTGGCGCCAGCGCGGACGGTCCTGATCGTCGCGCTGCTCTCGATCCTCGTCGCGGGCGTCGCCGGGCTGGCCCTGGCCGCCGCGACGACATGGTGGCTCGTGCCGATCGGGGCTCTCGCGATGCTCGCGCTCTGGCTCTACAGCGGCGGGCCGAGGCCCTACGCCGAGCTCGGTCTGGGCGAGGTGATGGTCTTCGTGTTCTTCGGGCTGATGGCGACCGCGGGGAGTGCGTTCGTCCAGGCCGAGAGCGTCCCCACGGCGGCGTGGTGGGCCTCGGTGCCGATCGGCCTGCTCGCCGTCGCGATCCTTGTCGCGAACAACCTGCGCGACATCCCCACGGACGCCGTCGCCGGGAAGCGCACGCTCGCCGTGCGACTCGGCGACGCGCGGACGCGGGTGCTGTATCGGGCGTGCGTGGTCGCGGCGTTCGGCGCGGTCGTGCTCGGCGTCGTGGTCGACGCGTTCGCCGATCGGGGAGCGGGCTCCCGGCATGGTCCCTGTTCGCGCTCGGGGCGGCGATCGTCGCGGTCCGGCCGTTCGAACAGGTCGGCCGCGCCGCCGGCCGCGAGTTGGTCCCGGTGCTGGTAGGGACGGCGAGGCTGCAGGCGGTGTTCGGGGCGCTGCTCGCGATCGGGCTGTGGATCGCGTGGTGAGCCGATGAGCGAAGCCGAGCATGCCTTCGCGGCCGCCTGGTGGGTCGTCGACGACCTCGTGCGGTCCGGCATGGAACAGGCGACGGTCTCGCCCGGGTCGCGCTCGACACCGCTCGCGCTCGCGCTCGCGCGTCATCCGCACGTCCGACTGCACGTCCATCTCGACGAGCGCGCAGCGGGGTTCTTCGCGCTCGGCATCGCGAAGGCGACCGGCCGTCCGGTCGGCGTGGCCTGCACGAGCGGCACCGCCGTCGCCGAGCTCCTGCCTGCGGTCGTCGAGGCGTCGCTGTCCCGTGCGACGCTGATGCTCCTGACCGCCGATCGGCCGCCCGAGCTGCGCGGCGTCGGCGCGAACCAGACGATCGACCAGGTCGGGCTGTTCGGCGGGTACGTTCGCGCGTCGATCGACGCGCCCATCCCGGGAGACGTGGCCGACGAGCAGGCCTGGCACGACCTGGTCCTCGAGCTCACCCGGGCGTCGATGGGGCTGCCGCCCGGCCCGGTGCACCTGAACCTGCCCTTCCGCGAACCGCTGGTGGGTGCACCCCAGGTCCTGTCAGCCTCGCCGCCGTCCGGAACCGAGTTCACCCTGTCGGTCAGCCCCGAACCCGAGGAGATCGACGCGCTCGAGCGCGAGCTCACCTCCACGACCGATGGCCTGATCCTCGCGGGTTCGATGCGGGAGACACCCCCGACGCTTCCCGAACTGGCGGCTCGAGCGGGATGGCCGCTCCTGGCCGAACCCACCTCGAACCTCCGCGTCCCGGGCGCGCTCTCGGCGGGTCCGTTCCTCCTCGCCGACGCGAGGTTCGCGAACGAGCACGTCCCCGAGGTGGTGGTGCAGTTCGGCGCCGCGCCGACGTCGAGGGCTGGGCTCGAGCTCGTCCGCAGGGCGGGCCGGCTGGTCATCGTCGACCAGGACCATCTCGTCGGCGACCCTCACCGCAAGGCCGCCTGGACCCTCCGCGCGGAGCCTGCGGGCTTCGTGCCCGATCTGTTGCCGGGATCCGAGCCGGCGGGAGAGAGCGCCTGGCTCCGCGCGTGGACCGATGCGGACGAGCGCGCTCGAGACGCCGTCGATGCGACGGTCGACGGTTGGGAGGAGCCATTCGAGGGCCGGGTCGCGCGCGACGTCGCCGCGTCCGCCCCCGATCGCGGCACGCTCGTCGTCGGTTCCAGCATGCCGGTGCGCGACCTCGACGCGTACATGCGTCCCCGCGACGGTATCCGGGTCCTCGCGAACCGCGGGGCGAGCGGGATCGACGGGTTCGTCTCGACGGCGCTCGGGGTCTCGGCCGCGGGCACTCCGACGACCGCGCTGTGCGGCGATCTCACGTTGCTGCACGATCTCGGCTCCTTGATCTGGAGCGCGCATCGCGGGTACGACTGCGTGTTCGTCGTGCCGAACAACGACGGCGGCGCGATCTTCTCGTTCCTCCCGCAACGCGAGCTGCCCGAGTTCGAGGAGCTGTTCGCGACGCCGCACGGGCTCGAGCTCGGCGCGATCTGCCGTGCGGCCGGCGCGGGACACGCGCTGGTCGAACACGCCGCCGACCTGATCCCCGCGGTCGAACGAGCGCGCGAGGCCGGCGGGGTCCACGTCGTCGAGGTCCCGACCGACCGTGCCCGTAACGTCGAGCTGCACGCCGCGGTCCGGGACGCGGTCGCCTCGGTCTTGGACCGGCCTACGATGTGAGCGTGGGCGGGTTCGCAGCCTGATGGTCGAGATCCGCCGGGCGACGGCCGGCGATGCCGACGAGCTCGCGCGGCTCCGATGGGACTTCCGCGTCGAACAGGGGACGCCGGTGTCCCGCTCGTTCGAGGCGTTCGCCGGTGAGTTCCGCGCCTTCGCGATCGACGTGCTCGCCGACGAGACGGCCTGGCGGGCGTGGGTCGCCGAGGACGCGGGCCGGCCGGTCGGGTGCGTGTGGTTGCAGTTCGTCGAGAAGATCCCGCATCCGAGCCGGGACCGATGGGAGCGCCCGATCGCGTACGTGACGAACGTGTACGTCGAGCCTTCGCTCCGCGACGAAGGCCTGGGCGGTCGCCTGCTCGACGCCGCGATGACGTACGCGCGCGAGCGCGAGGCGGCGGAGGCCGTGGTCTGGCCGACGCCCCGGTCGGTCTCGTTCTACCGGCGCGCGGGGTTCGGCGCCGAGGCCGGGCCGCTCGGGATGGATCTGGCCGGGGACTGACTCAGCCCCAGCGGAGCGCGTCCAGCAGGGCCCGGAACTTGCGCTCGGTCTCGTCGAGCTCGGCCTCGGGCTCCGAGTCGGCGACGATGCCGGCGCCCGCGAACAGCCGGGCCATCGAACCCGTGATCTCGGCGCAGCGCAGCGCGATCGCCCATTCGCCGTCGCCGTTCGCGTCCATCCAGCCGACGGGCCCCGCGTACCCGCCCCGCTCGATCGGCTCGAGGTCCTCGAGCGCCTCGCGAGCGGTCTCGCGCGGTGATCCGCACACGGCGGGCGTCGGGTGGAGCGCGGCCACGAGTTCGAGCGCGGTGACCGACGGGTCGTGCAGGCGCCCCCGGAACGGCGTCGCGAGGTGCCACACGTTGGCGGTGCCGAGCAGCTCCGGCTCGTGCGGGTGGACGAGGTCCTCGCAGAACGACTCGAGGATGTGGTGGACGTCCTGGACGACCACCGCGTGCTCCTCGCGATCCTTGCCCGAACGGAACAGCCGGTCCGCCGAGGCGCGGTCGCGCGCTGCGTCTCCGAACCGCTGCGACGAACCCGCGAGCGGTGTCGCCTCGACGAGCCGGCCGCGGCGGCGCAGCAGGAGCTCCGGCGTGGCGCCGACGAGCACCGAACCCGTCACCGCGTTCGGCTGCGGGGCCGCGAACGCGTAGCAGTCCGCGTCGACGGCGCGCAGCCGCCACAGCAGCTGCTTCGCGTCGAGCGTCCGACCCGCGTTCACGAGCATCGTGCGAGCGAGCACGACCTTGCGGAGCTCGCCGGCGCGGATCCGCTCGGTCGCCTGGGCCACCGCCGCCGCGTACTCGTCGGGCTCGGGATCGGGCCGGAGCTGGATCTCCTCGAACGCGTCGTGCGGGAGCGTCCGTCCGGTCCAGCGTTCGCGTTCGCCCGCGTGCGGGGTCTCGCCCCGCGGCGCGATCTCGATCTGCCAGGTCTCGCCGGCGTCCAGACGCAAGGTTGTCCTTCGCGGGACGACCGCCTCCGCCGGCTCGCGGTCGTCGAACGGGATCGACGCCACCACCGCCGGGGCGGCGAGCCGGGTTCGGCCTCGATCGCGGCCAGCACCTCGACCGCCGAACGCGACAGGCGCAGGATGCGCTCGGGCCCGGCCTCGGCCGAGACCCGGTCGACCTCGCCGCTGGTCGCGAGCCCGAGCCCGGAGCGTTCGAGGAAGAAGCCGCCCTCGCGGTACCCGGCGAGCAGGTCGAACGCCGGTCCCAGCCGGGTCGCCCTCGCGGCCATGGTCACGCGGCCGGCCTCATCGTGGACCTCATCGCCGGGTCCCCAGGAGCAGTTGCGCCACGCCGCCGCCGAGCGGGGTCCGCTCCACCTGCACGAACCCCGCCTCGCGGAGCATCTCGAGCAACCGTTCGGGCTCGGGCAGGTAGGCGGTCGAGCGGGGGAGGTACCGGTACGCCTCCTTGTCCGAGAGCGCCCCGCCGATCAGCGGCACGATCCGACGGAAGTACAGCGAGTGGCCCGCCCGCAGCACGCGCCCGTCGGGCTCGGCCGTCTCGAGGAACGCGATGCGCCCCCGAGGCCGCAGGACCCGCGCCGTCTCCGCGAACAAGGCGGCAAGGTCGGTCACGTTGCGCATCGCGAACCCACAGGTCGCGCCGTCCACGCTCCCGTCGGTCAGCGGGAGCCGGAGCACGTCCGCCTCGACGACCTGCGCCGCCGTGCGGGCGTTGCGCAACATCCCGTGCGAGAAGTCGAAGCCGACCGCGCGGTACCCGTCGCCGAGCAGCTCCTCGCACAGGTCGCCCGTACCGCACGCGAGGTCGGCCACCAGCGCGTCGCCGGGCAGACGGAGCTCGGCCACCGCGCGCCGACGCCACCCGACGTCCATCCCGAACGTCATCACGCGGTTCACCAGGTCGTACCGGTTCGAGATCCGGTCGAACATGCCACGCACGACGCGCGCCTTCTCGGCCGGTTCCGGCAGGCCCTCCGGGGTCCCGCTCACTCCAGACGCTCCTCGGCCTCGGCCAGCAGCACCCGCCGGAAGTGGTTGGCGACCAGGTTCGTCACGGCCGGCAGCAGCGCGTCGAACGCCTCCACGAGCTGCGCCGCGGCTCCCTCCGCGCCGGCGGTGTCCCGGATCGGCTTGCGGACATGCTCGTCGAACAACTCGACGGCGCGTGCGGCGAGGGCGACCATCGCGTCGTTCGTGTCCCGCGCGAGCGACAGGAGCTCGCCGAGCGGGAGGCCGTACTCCAGGAGGCGGAGCGCGCCCCGGACCATGTCGATATCGGCGGCGGTGTACCGGACCTCGCCGTCGACCGTGCGCCCGAGCTCGATCCCTTCGCGCTCGACCGCCTGGATCAGCGAGGCCGGGACCCCGCTGCGGCTCGCGAACCCGTCCAGCGTGAGGAGCTCGTCCTGTTGCGCCTCGCCGCGTGCCGCCGCGATCGCGACCGCGAGATCCGCGTCGGCGGGGTCGAGCCCGTCGCCGAGCACCCGTTCGATCGCCGCGAGCGTGAGCCCTCGGCGCCGGAGCTCGCGTACCTCGCGGATCCGTTCGGCGTGGCGGTCGTCGTACCAGGCGACCCGGCCCTCGCGCGCGGGCGGCGGGACGAGACCCCGGGTCTGGTAGTAGCGGACGGTGTCGACCGAGACGTCACACGCGGCCGCGAGCTGCTCGACGCGATACCTCACGACCGGTAACTCTACGAGTGAATGCTCGAACCTTCACCCGGGGAGGCCGGTCCGCAACCAGGTCAGCCGGGCGTGATCCTCTGGGAGGCCGTGCTCAGGATGCGGCAGTCGTCCTTCGCGACCACGAAGACGACGATGTGGTCGGGGGGTTGCCCGGCGCCCGGGCCCTCCGAGAAGACCGCGATGTACGCGGGCGTGCCCTCGAACTCCGCCTCGATGAGGCGGATCAGGACGTCCTGCTGACCCTGGATGCCGCTCTGCTGGACGCAGTCCTTCGCCAGGGTCGTGCGCTCCTTCGAGTCCTGGGCGGAGGTCGCGAACGCCGCCGCCGGGGCCGAAGTCGGCTCGCCCGCCTGCGCCTCCTCGGCCGCCACCACCGCGTCGGCGGCCTCGAGCGCCACCGCTTGGATCCCGGGGTCGTCGTAGTTCACGTTCGGCTGGCGTTCGATGCCCGCGAAGTGGATCGCCCCGGGCGCCGCCCCCTCGGCTTCCCCCGCGGCGCCCGTGCCGCCGGACGCGCTGGTGGCAGCGGGGGTCGCGGCGTTCCGCGCGTCCCCGCCGCCCACGTTGAGGGCCACGACCACGATGAGCGCCGCGGCCGCGGCCAGGCCGGCGGCCCACTGGAAGCGGTCCCAGGCCACGCGGCGGCGACCCTCGAACCGCCGTCCCGCCTCGGCCAGCACGGGCCCGGTCACCCCGAACGGCACCGGGACGTCCTCGAGCTCGCTCAGCGCGGTCTTGGCGGCCTCGCGCCTGCCGGATCTCGGCGCTGCAGCGCGCGCACCCGTCAAGGTGCGTGTCGACGAAGGCACGCTCGCGTTCGGCCAGCGTGCCGTCGACGTACTCGGCGAGGAGATCTTCGGGATGGCTCACGGGGATACCGTCCCTTCTGACGGCCCGGCGGCGTCCGCCCGTTCCCCGAACCCGGGACCTCCGGGTGGCTCATCGGGCCCCGAGGGCCCAAGCTCGCCGGATGGCCGTCCCTCCTGCTGGATCCCCATCGCCTTGGCCAGCGCGATCCGGCCTCGGTGGAGCCGCGACTTCACGGTGCCGACGGGAACGCCCACGATGGCCGCGACCTCCTCCTGCCGCAGGTCGTGGACGTCGTGCAGGATCATCACCGCGCGGAAGTCCTCGGGCACCTGCAACAGCGCCTGCTGCACGTCCATCGACAGGCTCGAGGTGTCGGCGTGGTCCGGAGCCGGCGGCGGCTCTCGCGCGGGCAGGTCGTCCTGGCCACGGTCGAGCAGGGGTGCCCGCTGGCGCTTGCGCAGCAGGTCGTAACAGGCGTTGACCGTCACGCGGTGGAGCCAGGTCGTGAATGCCGCCTCGCCGCGGAACGACGAGAGCTTGCGGAGCACCGTGAGGAACGCGTCCTGGGTCGCGTCGCGCGCGTCCTCCTCTCGACCCGTCATCCGCAGCGCGAGGTTGTAGACGCGTCGCTCGTGGCGTTCGACCAACGCCGCGAACGCGGCTCGATCTCCCGAGAGGTACCGGCGGACGAGGTCTTCGTCTCGGGTCGGCGGGTCAGGCACCTACCGCCTCGGCGTCGGCGTTGCGGACCATCACCCGCACCTCGGCCACCTCGGCGCGGATGCCGTCGTCGACCGGCACGACCGAGGTGATCCACACGAGCACGTACCGGCCGGCGCCTCGCACGGGGATGCGGGACAGGGACGTCGCGGTGACCTCGCCGCCGACCTCGTCGACGAGCGCGTCGGGGTCGTCGCCGACCGCGACGCCGAACCGGAACCCGGGATGCGGCGTCCACAGCCGCAGCCCCAGGACCTCGTGCCGACCGCCGAGATCGAGCAGGAGCCCGAACCCGGGCTTGCCGAGCTCGCCGTCGAAGTAATCCTCGGACCGCCACGCGGTCAGGAGGTCTCCGTCGGCGGCGAGGGCCGCATTCGACGAGAGCTCGTCGCCGTCGCCGAACGGATCGATCGCGCTCACGGACGCCGGTCGGATCGCCGTGGGTGGGGTCTCGACCGCGGCGGGTTCGTCGGGCGCCGCGCGGATCCCGAGCGGCCCACCCACCTCGAGCTTGCCCATCCACAGACCCAGCGTGATCGCGGCGATCGCGAGCGCCACCACGACCAGCGGCACGCCGATCCAGGTGAACAGGTTGGCTGAGCGTCCGTCATCGGACGCGTCGATCGGCTCGGTCTCGACCGAACGGGCGAGCGCGTCCGCGAAGGTGCGCGCGTCGGGGAACCGACGCTCGGGATCGGGGTCGAGCCCGCGCGCCAGGACACGGTCGAGGGTCCGAGGGACGTCGGGACGGGCGGCTCGGGCCGAGGTTCGGCCCCGGGGGGGTTCCCCGGTAAGCAGCTCGAACAGCAGCGACGCGATCGCGTGGAGGTCGGTGCGCGCGTCGGGTTCGGTCCCGGCGAGCTGCTCGGGAGCCAGATGCTCGTCGCCGAGCAACGCCGCGGCCTCGCTCGGCCGGCTGGCGGCGACGGCCGCGCCGATCCCGAAGTCGATCAGGCACACCCGCCCGTCCTCGCCGACGATCACGTCGTCGGGGTCGAGCGCGAGATGTAGGACCCCGCGGTCATGGGCCTCACCGAGTGCACCGAGGGCGGCCACACCGATCCGGACGGCCTCCTCCGCCGACACGGGGCCGGTCTCCGCGAGCCGCTCGCGCAGGCACGTTCCCGGCGCGTACTCGCGGACGAGGTAGGTGACACGGTCCTGCTGGCCTGTATCGAGCAGGCGCGCGATCCCCGGCACCGACAGGACCGCCACGCGCCTTGCCTCCTCGGCCAGCGCCAGCGCGAACCCCGGGTCATCCGCGAGACGCGGGTGGATCAGCTTCACGGCCACCGATCGTTGCAGCAGAGGGTCCTGCGACCGCCACACCATCCCGGTCCGGCTCCTGCCGAGCTCCTCCTCGAGCGCGTAGCGGCCGGCGAGGACGTGAACGGGTTCGATCGTCTGGGTCACGGTTCGAAGTCTATGCCCGGTGACACCGCTCCCGACCTGCGGAATGCGTTCGCTCAGTCCCGCGGGGCCGCGGTGGAACCGCTGACCGTCACCCGCCCGAGGTCGTCCAGGAACGGGATCCGCCCGACCACGAGCGTGTCCGCGTGGACCACGAGCACGACGGTGACCTCGCGCCGCCCGACGTCGATGCTCTTGAGACGCACCGGCTCGTCGGCGTCGGCGATCGTGTCGAGCGCCGCGAGCTTCGCCTGCTCCTCGTCGCCGTTCTGCCGTAACGCCTCGGCCGCCGAGACCGAGGCGTCCTTGGCCAGATCGGCGGCCCTCGAGCGTGCCAGGAGGATCGAGCCCGCGTCGATCGCGCCGACCACCAGGACCGCCAGCAGCAGCAGCCACACGAGCAGGATCTTGCCGACCAGCCCTCGATCGTCTCGGAATGGCGCCCTCATCGCCATCGCGCGGCGATCCGCCGGCGCACCAGGCCGACCTCCTCGATCCGCAGCGCGGCCGCGGACGCGACGAACACGGCGAGCCCCGCCACCACCGCGCCGAGCACCTGTGCGGCCTGCGTCGCGATCGTCGTGGTCCCGAGCCACCGTTCGAACCCCTCGGCGACCAGCCAGGCCACCGCCGCCGTCGCGAGCCCCGCAACCAGGATCCGCACGAGCGACGCGAGGATCCTCCGCCCCCCGATCGGCCCGATGCGCCGGCGGATCAGGAGCAGCAGCACGGTCGAGGCGAACCAGTACGAGAGGGCGTGACCGAGCGCGAGACCGGGGACGCCCAGATCAAGCACGAAGAAGCACACGAGATCGACGAGTACGTTCACGGTCACCGCGGCGACGTTCACGAGCGCGGGCGTTCGGGTGTCCTGCATCGCGTACGAGGCCCGGAGCAGGAACTGGAACGCCGAGAACGCGAACAGCCCGATCGCGAACGCGAAGAGCACCTCGGAGACGAGTTCGGCGCTCACGGCGGTGGTCGCGCCGTGCTCGAGCAGGAGGCGGACGATCGGTTTCGCGAGCACGAGGTAGCCGAGGGCCGCGGGGATCAGGATCGTGGCCGTCGCCCGGATGCCCTGGGAGAGCAGCGCCTTGTACCCGTCGAGATCCCCGGCCGCCCATCGCGAGGACATCGCCGGCAGCAACGCGGTCAGGATCGAGACGGCGAAGATCGCGTGGGGGAGCTGGAACAGGATGAACGCCGCCGCGTACGACGAGTAGCCGCCCGTCGGGCCGCCGGCGAGGATCACGATCACGAGGTAGCCGAGCTGGTTCGCGACCACGTACACGACCACCCACGTGGCCAAGCGGCCGATCCGAACGATCGCCTCGTCCCGGATCCCGCCGAGCCACCGGAACCGGAAGCCCGTCGCGCGCACCGAGGGCCACAGCGCCGCCGTCATCGCCACCACGCCGAGCGTCGTCCCGATCGCGAGGACGAGCTGCTGCGCGCCGGTCGCGAGCTCCCTCGGGTTCGCCGGGCCCGGCATCGCGGCGAAGATCAGGAACGTCGCGATCACGATCAGGTTGTTCGCGATCGGTGCGAACATCGGCGCGGCGAAACGCCGGTGGGCGTTCAGCAGGCCGGCCGCGACGGCGCCGATCCCGTAGAAGACGACCTGCGGCATGAACCAGCGCAGGAAGAACGTGGCGAGCCCGTGCACGGCCTCGCGTTGGGCGTCGGGGTAGCCCACCGTGTAGAGGTCCATGATCCACGGCGCCAGGACGATGCCCAGGAGCGCGATCGCCGAGAGCACCACGATCGCGATCGTGAACAGGCGCCGGACGACGTCCCAGGCCACCTCGCGACCGCGCGCCTGCATCCATTCGACGACGACGGGGACCACGACCGAGGTCAGGATCCCGCCGAGCGCGAGCTCGTACAGGATGTTCGGCGTGATGTTCGCGACGTTGTAGGCGTCGGCCAGCCGCGTCTCGGTGATGCCGATCGCGAAGGCCATCGCCGACAGGCGCAGGAACCCGGTCAGCCGCGAGATCGCGATGCCGGTCGACATCACGATCGTGTTGCGGACGAACGAGGACGTCGAGTCCTCGGCGGGCGGTCCCGGACGCGCCGGGGGGGCGGGCGGTGGCGGCGGCTCGACGCCGCCCGGCGTCAGGTCCTCGGTCAGGTCGTCGCGACATCCGGTGGTCAGGTCCTCTCCGGACGCGGCCGGCCCGGCGCGAACCGCCTCGCCCAAACGAGCAGCAGCACGAGTGCAGCTCCGATCGTGATCAGCAGCGCGATGCGGTTGTACGCGGTCGAACGCACCACGAGGGTCGCCTCGCCGATCATCCGGCCGCTCGGCGAGACCATCAGCACGTGGACCGGGAACCGCCCGGTCGATCGCAGGCTGGCCCGGAGCCGGAACGTCTCGGTTTCGCCGGGTGCGAGCTCGACCGGGGTCGCGGGTTCCTCGCGGATCCTGGTCGAGACGAGCTGCACCGAGAACCTGAGCGAGTGCGGTCCCTGGTTCGTGACCGTAACCGGGATCCCGCCCGAGTCCGAGGTCAACGTCACCGACGGCACCGTGTCGAGCGCCAGATCGTCGACCGTCGCGCGCACGCTCTCGCGAGCGGCGTCGATGAACGCCAGACCATCCGTCGTCGAGGTCAAGAACTGTCGCGCCTCCGCCAGCAGCAGCATCGTTTCCAGGCGAGCGGGTTCGAGGCTGCCATCAGGGAGCATCGAGCGGAGCGTTTCGATCCGCCTCCTCGCCTGCTTGAGTGAGGCGACGTACGCGATCGGGAACCGCCGGAACGAGGGCGACACGAGGATCGACCCGCCGGTCGGTGGGAACGTCGCGACGAACCCGCCGACGGCGGTGGGCGCGAGCCACGGCGCGGTCGCGACGCCTCGGACCATCGGCGGGAAGAACGGACCCGGGAGCGGCGCGTCCTCGCCGAACACCATCGCCACACCCCGTGTCTCGCCGGGCTGCTCCTGCCAGATCGTCGCGAGCTCGCCGAGCAGCACTTGCGCCGCGCGGACCGGATCCTCGCCGACCACCGATCCGAGGAGGGCGTCGCTCGCCGGTTCGGGGACGACGGCCGCGAGCGATCCCTCGCCCAGCGTCGTGGTCGGCGGACCGGCGAACCCGAGCGGCTGCTCGGGCAGCTCGACGGTCGTGGGGTCGACGATCAGCGTTCTGATGCCGTCGCCGGCGAGCCCACGCAGGGTCGTGTCGTCCAGGGCGGCGCCCGGCGGCCGCAGGATCGTCTCGGGGATCTGGGCTCCGACCAGCGTCGACGTCACGTCGCGGCCGTGCTGGAGCTGGACGACGACGTCCCGTCCGAGACCCCCGCCGTAGAGCGACGGGATCTCCGGAGCCGAGAAGGGCAGGGCGGTGACCTCAACGTTCGGGGCGGCGACGACCGTTCGGATGTCGTCGAGCGCCTGCTTGGCCAACGCCGACCCGCCCTCGCCCGGCGCCACCTGCCGATCCCCGCCCTCCTCGGCGACCCGATAGCCGTCGACCATCCGTCCGAGCTGGGTCAGCAGCACCGGCGCGATCGCCACGTCGACCTGCGGTGCGGTGGGGTCGGCAGCGACCTCGAGCAGCGAGCGGATCTCGCCGTTCAGCCGGCCGCCCGGCCCGAGCGAGACCTCCAGGGACGGATCGCTGAACGTTCCGTCGGGCGCGAAGGTGATCGGGTGCGACAGGACGAAGGTCCACGACAGCCCCAGCGGGATCTCGGGCTCCCGGACCAGGTAGATCACCGGCGTCCGCAGGGCGGCCAACGATCCGATGCCGCTGCGGAGGTCGACCTTGAGCGGGTACACGCCCGAGTGGTCGGTGTCGATGCCCGGACCGAGCGTCAGCGAGACCTCGAAGTCCCTCGTCTGGCCGGGTGCGATCTGGCCCTCCCTCGGCAGGGTGCCCCCGTCGATCACGATCGATGGGTCGGAGGCGAGCGAGGCCTCGTACGCGCTCCTGGTGAGGACGCGCGAGTACAGGGTGACGCCGATCGCGAGCTCGTCGAGCGGGGTCGTCCCCAGGTTCTGCGCCCGGAACCGCACCACGAGCTCCCGCCCGGACGGGCAGCTCCAGGTCGTCTGCTCCGGCGCCAGGTCGGCCGTCGCGGTTGGGCAGTTCCACGATGGCTGCGACAGGAGCGTGAGCAGGACCGAGGGGCTCTCCTGCGCGGTCGCGGACGGCGCCGGCGACCCGAGGGCGAACAGGAGCACGAACGCGAACACGGACGAGAGCGCGCGGACGAGCGGCGAGAGCCGTCGCATGGTCGGTCGGGTCATCCTACCCTCGCCCCTCGGCCAGGGCCGTGAGCTCGGTCGCCGCGTATGCGATCGCCACCACGAGCAGGAAGGTACCGACCGCGAGGCGCAACGTGCGTTCGCGGACGCCCAGCGCGATGCGGGCCCCGAGCCGTGCCCCGGGGATCACGCCGAGCGTGAGCACCAGGAAGATCGCCCAGTCGACGTTCCCCAGGAGCGCGTGGACGATCGTGCCCGGGACCACGAGGACCGCGATCACGAGCAGGGAGGTCCCGAGCGCCCGGCGCAGCGGCATCCCGATCCAGGACGTGAAGGCTGGCACCATCACGATCCCGCCGCCGACGCCCAGCAGCCCCGAGACGAACCCCGCGAGCAGGCCGATCGCCGCGTACTTCCACCCCGGCGTCTCGCCCAGGACCCACGGCGTGGAAGGGGTGCGGCCGACGACCACCTGGACGGCCGTGATCGCGATCAGGCCGGCGGTGATCAGGAGCAACAGGTGCGCGTTCACCACCTCGGTGAGCAGCGCGCCCACGATCGCGGCGCCGACCCCGGGGATCGCCGCCCACCGCGCGGCGCGGAAGCTCACCTCGCCCGCCTTCGCGTAGGTGTATGAGCCCACGAGCGAGGTCGGCAGGATCACAGGCAGCGGTGTCGCGATCGCCTGGATCGCGGTCCCGCCCAGGATCGTGTTGATGGCCGGGGTGGTGACGATCCCGCCGCCGACGCCGAACAGACCCGACAGGATCCCTGCGGCGAACCCCACGGCGACGCCGAGCGCCGCCTCCAGCGGCGTCACGTCAGCCGTTCTACCGCGCGCTCGATGACCTCGCGTTCGCCTTTGTATGCGGCCCGCTTGACGGCCGAACGCAGCGGGAACCACCGGACGTCCTCCATCTCGGTGTCGTGATCCGCGACATCCCCGCCGGTCATCCGCATCAGGAAGAAGTGCACGCGCTTGCGGACGCGAACGCCCTCCCAGACGTAGAAGTACCGGATGTCGCCGAGGTCGGCTTCCACGTCGACCTCGAGACCGGTCTCCTCGAGGACCTCGCGCACCGCGGCCTGCTCCTCGCTCTCGCCGGGTTCGATCGCGCCCTTGGCCAGGCCCCATGCGAGGTCACCTCGCCGCGTTCGGCGCGCGGCGAGCGCCATCTCGACCCCGTCGCCCGCGCGGCGGTAGACGACGCCGCCCGCGGAGACCTCGTTCCGGGATTCCATCTAGAGGGAGGCCGAGTCGGCGGTGAGCACGTTCCTATACTGGGCGGCCGTGCTCGACCGGATCATCGAGTTCCTCCGCCCGTACCTCGAGCCTCCGTGGGGATACGCCATCGTGTTCGCGGCGACGTTCCTGGAGAACTCGGTGGGCGCCGGCGTCATCGTGCCGGGCGAGACCCTGGTCATCATCGGCGGATTCTATGCGCGCATCGGCGAACTCTGGCTGCCCGGCGTGGCGATGGTCGCGATCGTCGGGGCCGTGCTAGGCGACAACCTCGGGTACTGGATCGGGCGCCGGTACGGCCGGGGCTTCCTCGAACGCCACGGTCGCAAACTGTTCGTCACCCCCGAACGGCTCGAGGCGGCCGAGGGCTACTACCGCCGGCACGGGGGCAAGACCGTGTTCCTGGGCCGGTTCATCCCGGTCGTGCGGAGCGTCGGGTTCATCGTGGCGGGGGTCGCCCAGATGGAGTGGCGCCGGTTCATCGTCTACGACATCGCCGGGGCCACCCTGTGGGGGATCGGCCATTCCCTGCTCGGCTACGGGCTGGGGGCCAGCTACCAGCGCTGGGAGCGCTACCTCACGCCGATCGGCCTCGTCGTGCTGGCCCTCCTGCTTCTTCTGATCGGGGGCTCAAAGATCCTGGCCGCGCGCCGACAAGTGAGAGAGGACCTCGAGGAGGTCGAGGCCGTGCCCAAGCACGAACACGAGCACGAGCGGGAGGCTGAGTAGGCACGTGGAGATCACCGAGCTGCTCCGGCACACGGTCGAGGTGGGCGCCAGCGACCTGCACCTGAAGGCGGGCAACGTGCCCTTCGTGCGCGTCGACGGGGAGCTGAGCCCCACGGCGTTCGGGGCCATGTCGGCCGCCGACACGGAGGCCGCCGCCCTCGCGCTCATGCCCGAGCACAAGCGACGCGAGTTCGAGGCCACGAGCGAGGCCGACTTCGGCTACACGCTGGCGGGCGTCGGGCGGTTCCGGATCAACGTGTTCCGGCAGCGTTCGATGGTGGGGCTCGCGATCCGGCGGGTGCGTTCGGAGGTCCCGACGGTGGCCGAGCTGATGCTCCCCCCCGTGATGGCCGAACTCGCCGACTCTGCCCGCGGGCTGGTGCTCGTGACGGGTCCGACGGGCACCGGCAAGACCACGACGATCGCGTCGATGATCGGCCACATCAACCGCACCCGGCGCGCACACATCGTGACGATCGAGGACCCGATCGAGGTCGTGCACGACGACGATCGCGCGATCATCCAGCAGCGCGAGGTCGGGCTCGACACGGATACGTACGCGGCGGCCCTCCGGCACGTCGTGCGGCAGGACCCCGACGTGATCTTCGTCGGCGAGATCCGCGACCCCGAGTCGGCGCTGTCGGCGATCCAGGCCGCGGAGACCGGGCACCTCGTGATCTCGACGATGCACACGATCGACTCGACCGAGACGATCAACCGGCTGCTCGACCTGTTCCCCGCCCAGCAGCAGCGCGAAGTGCGCACGTCGTTCGCGGGCGCGCTCCGCGGGATCGTGTCGCAGCGCCTCGTGACCCGCGCCGACGGCAAGGGGCGCGTCCCCGCCGTCGAGGTGCTCGTCTCGACCGGCCGGGTCTACGACCGGATCATCGATCCCGAGGCGACGATCGAGATCCGCGACATCATCGGCGAGGGTGCCTTCTACGGCATGCAGACGTTCGACCAGGCGCTCGTGGGTCTGGTCGAGAGCGGCCTCGTGACCGAGGAGGACGCCCGGTTCGCCTCGACGAGCCCGCACGACTTCGTACTCGCGCTCCGCGGGACGCTCACCAGGAGCTGAACCGCGCTCCTCACGGTTACTCGCCCGCCGCGCGGCGGGCAGCCCGCTCCATCGGGTGCCGGCGGTAGCCGAACGGGATCGCCAACAGCAGGTAGACGGGGATGAAGAACGGCCCCCACACCATGTACTGGCGGATGTGATGGCGTTCGTGGACAAGCAGCCGCCCCTCGACGGGGACCGCGGCGACGATCACGAACCCGACCGTCATCGCGTTCCGGCGCATCGATCGGAGCAGCCGGGTCAGCCCGCGTGGTACGCGGTCGAACACGATCGCGCCGCCGTGCGCGCGCGGCGCCTGGAACGTGAGCCCGCCGAGCAGGAGCCCGAGGACCGTGTTCGGCACCGTCCAGAAGAACCCGAGCCATTCCGCGGGGCGCACGGTTCGGACCGTACCGCAGGTCCTCGTGGCGTTCGGTGAGCGGTGGGCCTGGGACGCAGGGGTATCCTGAGCCCGTCATGGCCGACCGGTCGCGTCCGAACGGCGGCGCACGCCTCGAGATCCCCCCGATCGCCACCGAGCTCGGCGAGCGTTTCCGCCTGGCCGGTCACGAGCTCTACCTCGTGGGTGGCGCGGTGCGGGAACTGCTGCTGGGGCGGGTGCTCGGGAGCGATCTGGACTTCGCGACCGACGCCGTCCCGCGCGAGACGACGAAGGTCCTGCGCGGGTGGGCCGAGCGCCTGTACCTGGTCGGCGTGAAGTTCGGGACGGTCGGCGCCCGCAAGGGGGACCAGGTCCTCGAGATCACGACCTTCCGCGAGGAGGTCTACGCGGAGGAGCACCGCAAGCCTGCCGTGACGTTCGGCAAGGACCTGCAGACCGACCTGTCCCGTCGCGACTTCACCGTGAACGCGATGGCGATCGGGCTGCCCGAGGGCGAGTTCGTCGATCCGTTCGGCGGCGTGAAGGATCTCGCGGCCAAGCGGCTCGACACGCCGCTCGACCCCGAGATCGCGTTCTCGGACGACCCGCTGCGGATGCTCCGTGCGGCCCGGTTCGCCGCCCAACTCGAGCTCGTCCCTGCCCCGCGCGTGGTGCGGGCGATCGAGCAGATGCACGACCGCCTCGAGATCGTGTCGGCGGAACGGATCGGCGACGAGCTCACCAAGTTGCTGACCGCAGCCGCCCCCTCGCGCGGCCTGGAGCTGGTGGTCTCGACCGGTCTCGCGCAGGAGTTCCTGCCCGAGCTCGCCGCGCTCCAACTCGAGCAGGACCCCGTGCACAAGCACAAGGACGTGCTGCACCACACGTTCGCCGTGGTCGAGAAGACGGAGGCCGACCCGAGCGATCCGACGCTCCGGCTCGCGGCGCTGCTCCACGACGTCGGCAAGCCCAAGACGCGCGAGATCACGCCCGACGGCGTCTCGTTCCACCACCACGAGGTCGTGGGCGCGCGCATGGCTCGCGAACGCCTCCAGGCGCTGCGGTACCCGGCGCACGTCGTGGACGACGTCGCCCGGCTCGTCGAGATGCACCTGCGCTTCCACGGCTACACCGAGTGGAGCGACAGCGCGGTCCGCCGGTACGTCCGGGACGCGGGGCCGCTGCTCGACAAGCTCAACCAGCTCACCCGTGCCGACTGCACGACGCAGAACCGGTTCAAGGCGAAGAAGCTGGAGGCGCTGCAGGACGACTTGGAGGAACGGATCGCGCGCCTCGCCGAGGAGGAGAACCTCGACGCGATGCGCCCGCCGCTCGACGGCGGTCAGGTGATGGAACACCTCGGGATCCCGCCCGGGCCGGAGGTGGGACGCGCGCTCGATCACCTGATGGAGCTCCGCCTCGAACGCGGTCCGCTCGACGAGGACGAGGCGTTCCGCCAGCTCGACGAGTGGTGGCGGGCGGAGCGAGACACCCCGGGCGTCCGATAGCGCGCACCGTGCCCACCACCGAGGGCCTGACCGCGCAGGAGGTCGCCGAGCGCGTCGCGCGCGGCCAGGTCAACGACGTGCCGGCCGTTCCCTCGCGCACGGTCGGGCAGATCGTCCGAGCCAACGTCTTCACGCGGTTCAACGCGCTGCTCGGCTCGCTCCTGGTGGTGATCCTGATCGTCGGCCCGATCCAGGACGCGCTGTTCGGGTTCGTGCTGGTCGCGAACGCCGGCGTTGGGATCTACCAGGAGCTGCGCGCGAAGCGGACGCTCGACTCGCTGGCAGTGCTGACGTCGCCGCATGCGCGGATCGTTCGCGACGGCCAGGTCCGCGAGATGCCGCTGACCGAGGTCGTCCTCGACGACGTGCTCGAGCTCCAACCGGGCGATCAGATCGTGGTCGACGGCGAGGTGCTCGAGGCCGCCGCGCTCGAGGTCGACGAATCGCTGCTGACCGGCGAGGCCGAACCCGCGATCAAGGCGCCGGGCGACGAGGTGCTGTCGGGGTCGTTCGTCGCGGCGGGGAGCGGACGGTTCCGGGCCACGCGTGTCGGCGCGCAGGCGTACGCGGCGCAGCTCGCCGAGCAGGGGCGGCGGTTCAGCCTGACGCGTTCGGAGCTGCGGAGCGGGATCGACAAGATCCTTCGGATCGTGACGTGGTTGCTGATCCCGACCGCGGCGCTGCTCTTCGTCAGCCAGCTCCGTTCGAACTCGAACGTGCTCGACGCGCTCCGAGGTGCGGTCGCCGGCACCGTTGCGATGGTGCCGGAGGGTCTCGTGCTCCTGACGAGCGTGGCGTTCGCGGTCGGCGTCGTCCGGCTGGCCAAGCGTCGCGTGCTGGTGCAGGAGCTGCCGGCGGTCGAGGTGCTCGCGCGCGTCGACGTCCTGTGCATCGACAAGACGGGCACCCTCACCGAGGGTCGTCTGGTCGTCGACGAGGTCGAGCTGCTCGGCGAGGACGGTGTCCACCGCGACGCGCTCGCGGCCCTCGCCGCCGCCGAACCCCACCCGAACGCCACCCTCCTCGCGATCCGCGAGGGCTTCCCCGACGCCCCGGACGGATGGCTCGCCTCCTCGACCCGTCCCGTTCTCGTCCGCCCGCAAGTGGAGCGGCGCCGACTTCGGGACACGGGGGACGTGGGTGCTCGGCGCGCCCGACGTGCTCCTCGGCTCACCGGACGACGACCGCCACCTCGCGAAGGCGCGCGCGCACGCCGAGGCGGGACGGCGCGTGGTCCTCCTCGGCCGCACCGAGGCCCCGATCGGAACCGATCGTCGACCGGATCGGCTCGTCCCCGTCGCCTTCGTGATCCTGACCGACCGGGTTCGCGAGACGGCGTCGACCACACTCGCGTACTTCGCGCGGCAGGGCGTGCAGGTCAAGGTGATCAGCGGCGACCACCCCGCGACCGTGGCCGCGGTCGCACGCCGCGTGGGCCTCCCGGGCGCCGATGCGCCGTTCGACGCGAAGGCGCTCCCGGAGGGCGGCGAGGAGCTCGCCGAGGTGCTCGAGACGCACGCGATCTTCGGGCGCGTGACCCCGCAGCAGAAGCGCGCGATGGTCGAGGCGCTCCAGTCTCGAGGGCACGTCGTCGCGATGACCGGCGACGGCGTGAACGACGTGCTCGCGCTGAAGGACGCCGACATCGGGGTCGCGATGGGCTCGGGGAGCTCGGCGACCCGCGCGGTCGCACAGCTCGTGCTGCTGGACTCGACGTTCGACGCGATGCCGTCGGTCGTGGGCGAGGGTCGCCGGGTGCTCGGCAACATCGAACGCACGTCGAACCTGTATGTGACGAAGACCGTTTACGCGATGCTGATCGCGCTCGGCGTCGGGGTGGTCGGGCTGGAGTTCCCGTTCCTGCCGAGGCAGCTGACGCTGATCGGCGCGCTCACGATCGGGATCCCTTCGTTCTTCCTCGCGCTCGCCCCCAACGACGAACGCGCCCGACCCGGGTTCCTCGCACGTGTCCTGCGGTTCACGATCCCGGCAGGCTCGCTCGCGGCGATCGCCACGTTCCTCGGCTACGTGCTCGCGAAGCAGGAGCCGGGGATCTCGCTCGCCGAGGCCCGGACGGCCGCCACGATGGTGCTGCTCTACATCGGGTTCCTCGTGCTGACGATCATCGCGGCGCCGCTCACGGCCTGGCGGCTCGCGTTGGTCTGGTCGATGCCCGCGCTGTTCGGGCTCGTGATGGTGTTCCCCGCCACGAGGGAGTTCTTCGCGCTGTACCCGCCGCCGTTGATCGTGTGGCTGGCGTCGTTCGGGATCGCGGCGCTGGTCTGGTCGTTCGCCCGGTTGTTCCTGCCACCCGAACGACCGGTGGGTCCGGGCGCGCCGCCGGCGCCCGTCTGAGTGCTCGAGCCGTTCGGGCTAGATCCCGCCGATGTGCGACGGCGGCCAGATCAGCACGAACGCCTTGCCGATCACCTTGTCGAGCGGGACGAAGCCCAAGCCGTACCGGCTGTCCGCCGAGTTGCCGCGGTTGTCGCCCATCACGAAGAGCGCGTCGTCGGGGACGGTGTGCAGCGGGTAGTCGCCGGTCGCGTCCTTCGCCGCCTGGGTCAGGTACGGCTCGTCGAGCGGTTCCCCGTCGATGTAGACGACGTCGTGGCGGATCTCGATCGTCTCCCCGGGCAGCGCGATCACCCGCTTGATGAAGTCCTCGTTCTCGGGCTGCGCGAGCCCAACGCCCTCGCCGAGCCAGTGCAGGACGCTGCTGATCCCGCTGCGGTCGGGGAGCTCGGCCGCGTTCGGGTTCTCGAACACGATCACGTCCCCGCGCGCCACGTCCCCGCCGTCGAACATGAACTTGCTCACGAAGACGCGGTCGCCGACCTCGAGCGTCGGGACCATCGACTCGGAGGGGATGTAGAAGGCCTGGATCACGAAGGTCTTCACCAAGATCGCGACCGCGAGCGCGACGAAGATCAGGAACGGTGTCGAACCGATGAACCGGCGCCCGACCGAGCCGCGGTCCTCGTCGTCCGGCTCCTCCGGCTTCCCCTCGCGATCGAGCACGTCCGCGCTCGGCTTGGGGTCGGTCTCGCCGGTCGCGAGCAGCGGCGGCGCGGGCTCGGAGGTGCGGAGCGCGACGCCGTCGGGCTCGCCGCGGGCGGCGTCGTGTGCGGGCTCGATCTCGGCCATGGGTGGTCAAGGATACGTGTTCGGTCCCGCTAGGACGGGAGGTCGTGCCCGACGGACGGTCGCACCGGCCCGCCTACGAGCCGGTTGCGATCATCACCTCCGTGGCCTCGCATCGTTCCCACCTCACGTGGGCAGGATCTCCACCTCCACGGCCTTGAACGAAGCCCACGTGACGACGCCGTCTCGCAGCCCGAGGCGCTCCACCGATGCCAGGGTGACCTCTGCAACGAGGGGCGGCCCGCTCGCGATGCGCACGCGGGCGCGGTCCCCTTCCACCGAGATCGACGTCACGCGGCCCTGCACCACGTTGCGAGCCGATCCGTCCGGCAGATCGAGCGAGAGCGTGACGTCGGCGGGACGGAGCAGGCCGATCACCTCGCCGCCCGTGAACCCTTCGGGCCAGGGGGCCACGATGTCGCCGTCTCCCGTGACCAGCAGTCCGGCGCCCACCTCGAGCGGCTCCAGGATCCCGCGGAACGCGTTGACGCCGACGAGGTCCGCGGCGTAGCGCGACCGCGGCGCGGCGCGGATCTCCTCGGGCGTCCCGGTCTGCGACACCTTGCCGTCCTCGAGCAGCACCAGGCGCTCGGCGAGCACGGACGCTTCGACCGGGTCGTGCGTCACGATCACCCGGACCCCCGGGAAGCTCGCGAGCTCGTCCCGGATGAATTCCCGAACGCGCATGCGCGCGCCGACGTCGAGCGCCGAAAGCGGTTCGTCCAGGAGCAGCAGGCTGGGTTCGACGACCAGCGCCCGGGCGAGCGCGACCCGCTGCGCCTCGCCACCGGAGAGGTCGCCCGGTCGCGCGTCGGCGCGGTTCGCGAGACCGAGCCGTTCGAGGAGCCCGGACGCGCGTTCGCGCGCCTCCGGTTTGGGTACGCCGCGCGCTCGGAGCGGGAACGCGACGTTCTCGGTCGCGGACAGGTGGGGGAACAGCAGCAGGTCCTGGAAGACCACGCCGATCGGCCGTCGCTCGGGCGGGACGTGCGCGCGGCTCGCGGCGTCGTCCAGGACCAGATCGTCGAGCGCGATCGTCCCCTCGACCGGAGGCAGCAGACCGGCGATCGTCGAGACGAGCGTCGACTTCCCGGAGCCGTTGGGTCCCAGGAGCGCGACCGTCCGACCGGCCTCGGCTTCGAACGCCGCCCGGACCTCGAACGCCCCGCGCCGCGCGGTGACGTCGACAACGAGCGTCATCGGAGGAACCGACCCCGGAGCGCGAGGATCACGGCGAACGCGAGAAGGATCAACAGCATCGAGACGGCGAACGCCGCGTCGGTGTCGGTCTGCAGCTGTTCGAAGACGGCGAGCGGCAGCGTCTGGGTCCGTCCCTGCAGGTTCCCCGCGAACGTGATCGTCGCGCCGAACTCGCCCAGCGCCCGCGCCCACGACAGCACGAGCGCGGCCGCGATCTGCGGACCCATCAGGGGGAGCGTCACCCGGCGAAGGACGTACCAACGGGACGCCCCGAGGGTGGCCGCCGCGTCCTCCAACCGTTCGTCTAGGCCCCGCAGGCCGGCCTCGAGGGCGAGCACCGCGAGGGGGAACGAGACGAAGGTGGCCGCGAGCACCGCGGCGGCGGTCGTGAACGTGAGCTGGATGCCGAACCAGTCGTAGAGCCACGATCCGATGAGGCCGCTCCGCCGGCCGAAGGCTGCGAGCAGTCCGACGCCGGCGACCACGGGCGGCATGACCAGGGGGAGGATGACGACCGCGCGGACGAGTGTCTTGCCGGGGAACGTGCTGCGCACGAGGACCCACGCGAGCGGGAAACCGAGGACGAACGAGATGGCCGCCGCGGTGGTGGCGACGATCAGCGACAGCCGTAAGGCCGTGACCGCGGTCTCGCTCGTGAGGATCTCGCCGATGCGGGACCAGGGCGTCCGAAGCACCAGGCCCAACAGGGGCAGCGCGACGAGGGCGACGCCGAGCGTCGCGAGGACGACGAAGCCGGCCGGGATCCGCCCCCTACGGAGGGGGGAGGAAGCCGTACTCGGCGAGTGTCTGCTGTCCGTCGCCAAGGACGTAGTCGACGAAGTTCTGCGCGAGGTGGGCCTCCTGGGATCCGTTCACGACCGCGATCGGATAGGTCGCGATGACGTTCACCTCGTCCGGGATCGGGATGAGCGTGACCTGGTCGGCCACGTCGGGCGTCACATCGGTGACGTACCCGATACCAGCGTCCGCCTCCCCCGACATCACCTTCGTGATCACGGCCTTCACGTCCTCCTCGTTGGAGACGACGTTCGCGAGCGCCGCCTTGGAGATCCCGGCGTTCTGGAAGATCTCGCGCGCGTAGTCGCCCGCGGGGACGCCCTCGGCTGCGAGGACGAGTTGCAGGTGGTCTTCGGTCAGGTCGTTCAGGTCCTCGATCCCGGCGGGGTTCTCCGCCGGGACGATGATCGCGAGCCGGTTCTGCGCGAAGTCCGCTCGACCCGTTACGCCCGGTCCGTCGTCCTGCACCGAGTCCATCCAGGTCGGGCTCGCCGAGGCGAAGACGTCGACCGGCGCCCCCTCGTTGATCTGGCCCGCGAGCCCGTCCGACGGCCCGAAGTTGAAGGTCACGGTCGTGCCCGGGTTCGCCGCCTCGAACGCGTCTCCGATCTCCCCGAACGCTTCCGTGAGCGAGGAGGCGGCCGACACGGTGAGCTCGGCCTCGGCGCCGCCCGACCCGCCGCTCGCCCCCGTCGTTCCCGTCTCCCACCGTCGTCGTTCGAGTCGCTGCAGGCGGCAAGGAGCAGCACCGCCGAGGTCGCGAGGATCAGGACCCTCTTCACTCGTCCACCTCCAGCATCACGTTGGTCGCCTTCACCGTGGCGACGGCCTGCATCCCGGGCTCGAGCCCCATCTCGTCGACGGCCTCCCGCGTAACGAACGCGAGGATCCGGTGCGGGCCGGCGAGGATCTCTACCGTGGCCGCGAGCTTGTCGCGCTTGACCTCGGTGATGGTGCCCGCGAACCGGTTCCGGACGCTGGCGGAGGTGATCTTGGGGCGCTCGCGGCCCGCGGCGAGGAGCCGGGCAACCTCCGCGGCGGCCACCCGGCGCTGGCCGCCTGCCGTCCGGGTCGTCCGGAGTCTTGCCCTCTCGTTCCCAGCGGCGAAGCGTCTCGACCCGCACGCCGAGCATCGCGGCCGCTTCGCCGATCCGGTACGTCTCCTCTCCCATGGGGCGGGAGTCTAGCGGGTCCGGTCGGAGTAGTCACCAGGGATAGCTGGTGACGAGTGAGGCAGAACCTGGTGGAGCCGTCAGACCGCGAAGCGGACGTGGAGGATGTCGCCCTCGCGGACCTCGTAGTCCTTGCCCTCGACCCGAACCTTGCCCGCCTGCTTGGCGGCGTCCATCGAGCCCGCCGCCACCAGCTCGTCGTACGAGATCACCTCGGCGCGGATGAAGCCGCGTTCGAGATCCGTGTGGATCACGCTGGCCGCCTCGGGCGCTTTGGCGCCGCTGCGGACCTCCCAGGCGCGGGTCTCGTCGTCCCCGGTCGTGAGGAACGTGATCAGGTCGATCGCGCGGTACCCGGCGCGGATGACGGTCTCGAGCCCGGGTTCGTGGACCCCGAACTCGTCCAGGAGCGCCCGCGCCTCCTCAGCGTCCATCTCGGCCGTCTCGGCCTCGATCGAGGCGTACACGCCGACCGTCCCCTCCGGCAGACCCTCGGGCACGTCCGTGCCCTCCTCGAGGTTCGCGACGACGATCGACGGCTTGATCGTGAGCGGCGCGATCGGCTTGAGCTCGCGGCGGTGCTCCTCGGACAGCCCGGCGTCCGAGAGGGGGAGCTCGGCCTGCAGGGCCGCGTTGGCGGCGGCGAGCGCCTCCACCTCGGGCGTCGGCTTGCCCTTTGCCCGCTTCTCGGCCTTCTCGAGCGCCGGCTCGATCACGGCCTGATCCGCGAGCAGCAGTTCGGCCCGGACCTCCGCGACCTCGGACGCCGGCTGCGCGTCGGGCCCGAAGCATCGGACGACGATCGCGAGCGCGTCCGCCTCACGCAGCTTCGCGATCCCCTGGGCGGAGGCGGTTCCACCCGGGACGTCGACGAACCCGACCTGCGCGTGGACGGTCTTGCGCGACCGCTCCATCTCGGTCAGGACGGCGACGCGGGGGTCGGGGACGGGGACGATCGCGTGGTTCGCCTGCCCCCCGTGACCGCCGGTCCGCGTGAGCGCGGTGAACAGGGTCGACTTCCCGCTGAAGGGAACGCCGACCAGACCGATGTCCTTCACGGGGTCAGTCTAGGGAGCGGCCCCGGAGGCCGAACCCGGACGCGACGAAGGGCGGAGCCGGTCGCCCCGCCCTTCCGCGTTCGGAACCGTTGCCTACGACTTGGTCTCCCAGAAGATCTTGCCGATCTCGTCGATCGAGTCCAGCAGCTTCTGACCCTGCGCGGGATCCTGCGCCTTCTTGGCCAGACCCGCCTCCTTCGTCGCGTTCCAGAACAGGTCGTGGAGCTGCGGGTACTTCTCGAGGTGCTCGGGCTTGAAGTAGTCGGTCCACAGCACCCATAGGTGCTCCTTGACCAGATCCGCCCGGGCCTCCTTGATCGCCAGCGCGCGGGTCCGATAGTCCTCCACGCTCTCGCCGGCGGTCTTGAACTTCTCCGCGTCCTGGTAGCGGGTCTGGATCGCCTTCACGGACTCGGCCTCCACGCGGGCCTGCGCCGGGTCGTAGATCCCGCAGGGCAGGTCGCAATGCGCATGGACGACGCGTCGCGGTCTGAGCAAAGCTTCCAGCATGCGTTCCCTCCTTCGGACGATGGGTGTTCCGTGACCCGAACCTACCACCGCCGTACGCGAGCGCGGAAGGCGATGCTCGCCACCCTGTTCGCGGGTATCGCTGCAGCGTACGGGTTCCAGCGCTGGCGACCGTTCCGGGTCGAGGTGGCCGGCACGTCGATGCGCCCCACGCTGGAGCCCGGCGACTGGGCGCTCGCGATCCGCGTTCGGAGCGTGCGCCGCGGCGACATCGTCGTGGTCGAGCACCCCGAGCGTCCCGGTTTCGAGCTCGTCAAGCGCGTCGTCCACGTCGCCGGCGACGTGGCCCCCGACGGGCGTCATGCTGATGGACGAGTTCTGGATCGAAGGGGACGAACCCGGGGGTTCGACCGACAGCCGACGGTTCGGGCCGGTGCCGATCGAGCGCGTTCGCGCACGGGTGCGGTGGGTGTGGTGGCCGCCCGAACGCGTTCGGTCGCTCTGACTGCGGCTGCCGCCCCGGTCCCGATCGTGCGCGAGCCGGCCCGGTTGCGGTATTTCCCATCGCGCCGGTAGCATTTGCAGTTGCAATGATCCGGACACGCTGCCGTGGTCTCGTCGGGGCGATGATCCCCGACCGATGCTGCTGTCCTGGGGTGCCCGGCGAGGGCCGCTAGGCCTCGCTCACCGGCACCGCACCCCCCACCCGCTACCCCACATCGCTCGCAAGGAGGTTCCGATCTGATGGATGTCATCACCGCCACCGTGGACGCGCGGGGCCAGTCCTGCCCCGGGCCGCTCGTCGCGCTGCACAAGGCGCTGAAGGAGGCCGACCAAGGCGACCTGCTCGAGCTCCTCGCGACCGACCCAGGCTCCAAGTCCGACGTCCCGTCCTGGTCGAAGCTCTCGGGTCACGAGCTGCTCGATGCGAGCGAGACCGTCGGGGGTCTACCGCTACGTGATCAGGAAGGTGTGATCGGGATGGTCCAGACCGCACGCGACGCGACGAACGACGCCGAGGCCGGCCCCGACGCAGGGGCGATCCGCGAGCTGATCGACCAGGCGCTCGCCGAGCGCGAGGCCGCCGACGGGTTCAACCGGAAGAACAAGATCACGATCGTGGCCTGGGACGGGCATCTGGACCGCGTGTGGCCGACGCTGATCCTGTCGACCACGGCCGCCGCCTCCGGGATGGAGGTGAGCGTGTTCTTCACGTTCTGGGGGTTGTTCGCGCTCGTGAAGCCGGAGCGCCGGCGCAAGACCGGGAAGGACTGGATGACCAAGGCGCTCGGGCAGATGAACCCGGGTTCGACCGCGAAGGCGAAGCTGTCCCGGTACAACTTCGGCGGCATGGGGCCGTGGATGCTCGGCAAGGTGGCCGAGGACTACAAGACCCCGCACCCAACCGAGCTGCTCGAGCTCGCCCGCGACATGGGCGTCCGGCTCATCCCGTGCCAGATGACGATGGACCTGATGGGGATCGGTACCGAGGACCTGATCGAGGGGCTCGAGGAGCCGATCGGGGCCGCCACCGCGCTGCTCGAGATGAAGGAGAGCGCGATCCAGCTGTTCATCTAGGGCCTCCCGAGGTCGTTCGCGTCGCTAATTAGCATTGCGTAGTATCATGCGAGTGTGACCACGATCGCGTCCGTCGACGCCACCGCTCTGGCCGCCCGGCTCCGCCTCGCCGTGACGCGGCTGGCCCGCCGCCTCCGCCAGGAGGCCGAGGCGGGCGTCACGCCCTCGATGCTCTCGGCGCTCTCCTCGGCCGAACGCCAGGGGTCGCTCACGATGCGCGACCTCTGCCACGCCGAGCAGGTCCAGCCTCCCACGATGACGCGGATCGTCGCGGCCCTCGTCGAGGCCGGCCTGGTGGTGCGCGAGCAAGACACGGCCGATGGCCGGGTGGCCTGGGTCACGGTCACGACCGAGGGCCGGCGCCTGCTCGAACGGAGCCGGCGCCGCAAGGAGGCCTATCTGGCCAAGTCGCTCCGCTCGCTCGAGCCGGAGGAGCTCCGGACCCTCGAGGCCGCGGCCCAGATCCTCGAGCGCCTGACCGACGCGCCGTCCGTCCCGCCGTCGGGGGGACGCTCGTGACCCCCGTCCGCCTCACCGTCCATCGAACGTTCCACTCCCTCGGCCACTCCGAGAACTTCCGCCGATTCTTCATCGGGCAGGCGATCTCGGTCACCGGCACGTGGATGCAGATGGTGGCCGCCGCCTGGCTGGTGCTCCAGCTGACGGGCAGCGGGGTCGCGCTCGGGATCGACACCGCGCTCGCCTTCGGGCCGATCCTGCTGTTCGGCCCGCTCGGCGGGGCGCTCGCGGACCGGCACGACAAGCGGCGGATCCTGCTCGCGACGCAGGTGACGTTCGGCGTGCTCGCCCTGGGGCTGTGGGCCATCGTGGCTTCCGGCGTCGTCGAGCTCTGGATGGTCTACGCGCTCTCGTTCCTGCAAGGCGTGACGACCTCGATCGACCAGCCGACCCGCCAGAGCTTCTTCTCGGAGATGGTCGAGGAGAAGGATCTCCCGAACGCGGTGAGCCTCAACAGCGCCGTGATGACCGGGACCAGGATCGTCGGCCCCGCGCTCGCCGGGGCGCTGATCGCGGGGATCGGCCTGTCGTGGTGCTTCTTCCTCAACGCCGTCTCGTACATCGCGGTGATCGCCGCGCTCCTCTCGATGCACACCGAGGAGCTGCGGAAGCAGCGTGCGCCAAGGGAGGCCGGCGCGATCCGCGAGGGGTTCCGCTACGCGTGGCGCACCGACGAGCTCCGCCGGCCGCTGATCCTCATGTCGGTGCTGTACCTGTTCAGCTTCAACTACTCCGTCCTGATCCCGCTGTTCGCCGAGCGCACGTTCGGGGGCGATGCGGGGACGCTCGCCCTGCTGTTCTCGGTCGCCGGGGTGGGCTCGCTGGCGGGCGCGCTCGTGATGGCGAACCATCCACGGCCCGGCGAACGCATGCTGGCGCTCGCCGCCGTCGGCGTCGGGGTCGTGACCACGCTCGTCGCGTTCGCGCCGAGCCTCCACGTCGCGGTGATCTCGATGCTCCCGCTCGGCGTCGCCTCGATCGTCTTCTTCGTGACCGCGAACTCGACGCTGCAGCTGACCGCGCGACCCGACATGCGCGGCCGCGTCATGGCCCTGTACGGGATCGTGTTCCTGGGGACGACGCCGATCGGCGCCCCGATCGCCGGCTGGGTCGGCGAGCACCTCGGACCGCGGATCGCGTTCGCGGGCGGCGGTCTGGTCGCGCTCGCGACCGGGCTCGTCGGCCTGTGGGTCCTCTCGCGCCGGGCCTCGCGGCGCGCCGCGGCCGAACGGCTCGAGCTCGAGCCCGGGCAGCTCGAGGCCGCCTGATCCCGCGGCCGCCTAGCCCGCCCGAACCGCGTCCATGTTGAGCCGGACGTAGTCCAGCTCCAGCCGCGGCAGTCGCGAGGCGACCTCGTGCGAGAACGCCGCAGCCTCCTCGCCGGTCATCGCCTTGACGTGGTCGCCGAGCACGACCGTGCGCAGGAACGTCTCGAGCGTCCCGAGGGTCTCGAAGGGCGTGGGCTCGGTGTGGAGCCAGCACGAGATGTCCGTGAACCCGGACGCGCGCAGGCGCTCCTCGGTCTGCTCGGGCGTCGCGAACACCTTGCCCGTGAACGGATCGGCGCCGAGCTCCTCGAGCACCCGCACCACGCTGACGAGGTTCCCCGCGCCACCGCACTGAGCGGCGAGCCGCCCGCCGGGCCGGAGCACGGCCGCGAGGTTGGCGAACAGCGCGTCGTGGTCCGGGACCCAGTGGAACGTCGCGGTCGACACGATCGCGTCGACAGGCTCGTCGATCGGGAGCGGCAGCATCAGGTCCGCGGCCACGAACCGGAGCCGCTCGCCGAACGGCGCCAGCCGGCGCCGCGCGGTCTCGAGCATCGACGTCGACCCGTCGAGCGCGACCACGTGGCCTCGAGGGAGCCGTTCGGCCAGGCGCGCGGTCACCCGCCCCGAACCGCACCCCGCGTCCAGCACGGTCTCGGCGCCGTCGAGCTCGAGACGGTCGACGACGGCCGAGCCCCACCGGAACTGCGGGTCGGCGATCGCGTCGTAAGTCTCGGCGTCCCACTCGCGCGGCATGGTCGGTCAGGTGCCGGTCGCCGAGAAGTGCATGTAGTCCTTGTCGCCGCTCCAGTTCCCGCCCCACGACCAGCCGATCGCGGCGAACGCACGGACGACGACGTCCCCCTCGTGGATCATGCCCTCGAGGTGTCCGCTCCGGTCGGTATACGGCTCGGCCGCCCGGTTGCGTACGAACCCGTCGCTGGTGACGTACGGGTTCTGGAGCGGGTTGAGGTCGATCGCGAGCCCGTACGAGTGCTGGGAGAAGCTGTCGCTCGGACCGAGCGCGGTCACCACCGGCCGGCAGTTGAACGACGCGGTCACGCTTCGGTTGCTGTCGATCCGCCGGTGCTGCGCGAACGCCTTCGGATGGAACGGGGTCGAGAGCGAGACGCGCTTGATCGGGAACCGGGCATCGTAGAGCCGGTGGAACACCCCCAGGACGTCCTCGGCGGCCGAGGCGTTCACGACCATGAGACCACGGAGCACGTTGCCACCGAACCCCCAGTAGTTGAAGTGCAGGAGCCGCAGGTCCTCGAGCGCCACCGGGCAGCCGGGATGCCACGTGGTGCCGCTCATCTGCGCGGCCAGGCCTTGGGGAAGCTCGTCCAGCTTGCCGTGGAAGCCCGATCGTTCGACGGGCCCGGTCGGTTCGGCGCCAGTCGGTCCGGTGGCGGGGCTCGGCGCCGTCCCGGTCGGCCCGGTGGGTTGGGCCCGGTCGGCCCTCGGGCTCGGTCGCGGAGGGGCGGCATCGCCGGACGACGCGCAGGCCGCGAGCGTCGTCGCGAGCACGAGGCCGAGGACCATGGCGCCACGGCGCGATCTCGTGGCCGTGGTCACGGCCACGGTCATGGCCAAGGTCACGGCAGGAACTGCTCCTCGATGCCGACGATCTGGCCGTTCGCGATCGTCACCCAGTAGGGGGAGAGGCTCCCCGCGTACTTCCACCCGTCGATCTCGACGAAGTTCTTGTGGCCGAGCGCGGACGCGAGCCCGTCGAGCGTGGCTCCCGGCCCGGTCTCGCAGCACGCGTTCCAGTCGATCAGGAGCAGCTCGGCGGATGGTTCGACGGGCACGTCTCGGGTCGCCGGGTTGTCGTTGACGATGTAGACGTCGTTCGGGACCGGGACCTCGTCGCCGCGCGCCGCGGCCTGCTGGTTGGCCTCCTCGCCGGTGTAGAAGCACGCGAGGTCGAACTTCGACACACCGGTGTCGACGTCGATGCTCTCGAAGAACCCGAAGTAGGTGCCGTCGGCGAGCGTCTCCGGCGCGGTCGCGCCAGCGCAACCGGCGTTCCCCGTGTCCTGACCGGTCTCACCCGTGGGACCCGTCGGTTCGGCCGACGGACCCGTCGTGCCGGTCGGCGATGTCGGCCCCGTGACGCTCGTCTCACCGGTCGGGCCCGAGGCGGCTCGCTCCTCGTCGCCGTCGCTGAGGGCGAACGCGAGTACGGCTCCCCCGATGACCAGGACCGCGACGACGGCGGCGACGATCAGCCACGTTCGGCGCGTGCTCCCGCCGCCTGTAGGCGGCGGGCCCGGCGGCTGCGCGGGCATCGGGGCCGTCGCGTCGGGCGGCGGAGGTGGGACCGGCGGCTGGGTGGGGTCGTTCGACACGAGACGACTGTTCTACCACCGGTCCCGGCGGTCGGCGGGGGTTCGGCTGAAGAGCAGGGCTCAGTCGAGTTCGCGCTCGAGCGTCCAGGCGCCGTCGGGCTCTGCCTTGGAAACCTCGATCGTCGTCCCGTCGAGCATCCGGAGGCGGTAGCGGGTCCGGCGCACGCCGTCGGTCTCCTCGAGCGAGCGCTGCTCGACCTCGACGGTCTCCTCGACCCCGCCCCAGACGACGGCCCGAGGGTCCTCCTCGGCGCGCGAGCCTTCGTAGAAACGGAGCGTGAGCTCGGGGACGCGGCCGATCCACCGGGGCAGCACCGGGCTCCACAGGATGAACACGACACCGACGATCGCGACCGCCCCCGCCTCGCCGAACGCGTTCAGGAGCGGGATCGCGAGGAACGCGGCCGCGACCCTGGACAGGTTGTAGGCGACGTCGTAGACCGCGAACACCCGGCCGCGGTAGCCGTCGGGGATCGCCTCCTGCACCATCGTGTCGACCGGGATCTTCTTCCACGCGAACGTGAGTCCCACGGCGAAGCTCGCGATCAGGACGCTCCATCCGGTGATGTACAGCGACACCGCGATCAGCACGAGGCCGCCCGCGAAGAACGCGCGAGCGACGATCCGCTCCTTCGGGTAGCGCTCCTCGAGCTTGCCCACGGTGAGGATGCCGAGCAGCACCCCGAGCCCGCCGGCCCCGATCAGGTTCGAGAACGACCCGACGCCCTCCTCGAAGCGGTCGCGGAACACGAACAGCGAGAGCACGAGCACGATGCCCTGCCCCACCTGGTCGAGCGTGATCGACGTGATCGGCCCGAGGGCCCGCGGCGTCCGAACGAGACGGGCGATCCCGTCGCCGAACTCGCGGACGACCCGCCCGAGCTCGTCCCGCACCGCCACCTCGGGCACGTGATGGGGGAGTAGCGGGCTCCGGATCCTCGTGGCGACCAGTGAGGCGATGAGCCACTCGACGCCCGCAAGGGCGATCGCAGGCGCCCCATTCCCGCCGGCGAGGTCGACCATCCACCCGCCGACGAACACCCCGAGGAGCAGGGCCACGGTGCCCCCGACCGTGGCCATCGAGTTCGCCATCAGCAGGTCCTCGGTCGGGACCAGGCGCGGGACCACCGCGACGGCCGTCGCCAGGTAGAAGCGGTTCACCGAGAGCACCCACAGGGCGCCGGCGAAGAACAGCACGGGCGCCGCCTTGGGGTCGAACAGCACCAGCCACATCGCCGCCACCCGCAGCAGCGGCGCGACGACGAGGATCTTCCGCCGCGACCAGCGGTCGATGAACACGCCGGTGAACGGGCCGAGGATCGAGAAGGGCAGCGAGATCAGCAGCGTCGCGATCGCGAACCCGAGGATCGTGTTCTGCTCCTCGGGGTTGAACACGATCGACGCGATGAGCGTCGCCTGGAACAAGCCGTCACCCGACTGCGTGATCAGACCGGATCGTGAACAGGCGCCGGAAGTCGTCGCTCCGCAGGGCCTCGCGGGCGCGCTGCCGGGTCGGCTTCACGCCGAGGATGGTAGGCGCACGGCCTGCGTTCGGCGGTTAGCTGCTCTCCTTCTGGCGAAGGAACGGGACGACCGCGCCGAAGTCCTCGTCGGCGAGCCCCGCCTCGATCGCCTCGTCGCACCGGGCGGCAGCTGCCTCGGCGACGGTGAGATCGGTGCCGTTCCGTCCGGCCTCGTCGGATGCGAGCGCGAGGTCCTTGCGCGCCAAGGCCAGACGGAAGTACGAGGCGTGGTCCTCGCCCTTCAGGCGCGGACGCCAGCGTTCGATCAACGAGGCGAGCGGACCCAGAGCGAGGCTGTCGAGGGCGACGTCGGGGTCGATCGCCGCACGGTCGGTCAGCGCGAGGAGCTCGCCGACGGCCACGAGGGCCGCGGTGCCGGCCGCGTTGTTGACGAGCTTCAACATCGCGCCCGAGCCGGATCGTCCCAGGTACCTCGGCGTGCCGAGCAGCGAGAGCAGATCGGCGTGCCGGTCGAATACCTCGCGGTCCCCGCCGACGAAGATCACGAGCGTGCCGCTCTGGACCGACGGGACGCTGCCGAGCACCGGGGCATCGAGCATCGGGACCGGCGCGAGGCGTTCGGCGACCGAGGCGATCGAGGTCGGCCCCACGGTCGACATGTCGATGAGGGTGGCGTCGGGAGAGATGGCCGAGGCGGCTCCGTCCGATCCGAACAGGACCTCCTCCAGCGCCCTCCCGTCGGTGACCATCGTGATGACGACCTCGGCGTCTGCAACGGCGTCGGCGGGCGTGCCGGCCCGGCGGGCGCCGGCGGCGACGGCCTCGTCGTCGCGACCCGGCGTTCGGTTCCAGACCGAGAGCTGGTGGCCCGCCCCGAGGAGCCTGGCCGCGATCGCACGCCCCATCGCGCCGAGACCCAGGACCGCGACCGCGGTCACGCCGGCACCACCGCGACGAGGTCGATCTCGATCAGCGCATCCGGGACGACGAGCGCCACGACCTGCACGGCCGTGCTCGCCGGGGGTTCGGAGGTCAGGTACTCGCTGCGGACCTCGCGCATGCCGGTGAGGTCGTCCAGCGTGGTGAGGTAGGTCCCGATCTTCACCGCGTCGGCGAACGTCGCGCCGTTCGCCTCCAAGATCGCCTTCAGGTTCTCGAACACCTGCCGGGTCTGGGCGCGGATGTCGCCGGGTCCGACGAGGCTGCCCTCGCGATCGATCGCGATCTGCCCGGAGACGTGGATCCAGACGGCGTCGCCGGTCTCGACGCGGACGGCCTGGGAGTACGTCCCCATCGGCGCCGCGACGGTGTCGGGGTTCGAACGTGTCGCTCGCATGCTCTCCTCCTCGGTAGCCGAGCTCGGAGGAGAGCCTACGAGGTGGTGCCGGCGGCTACGCCTCGGCGGGCTCGATGTCGAAGAACGCGGTCCAGTCGGCGGCCTTGCTCGCGCCGTTGCCGAGGATGAACTGCTCGACCATCTCGCGGGCGGCCTCGTCGCTGAACTGCACCGGGGGCGACTTCATGAAGTACGCGCTCGGGCCGATCAGCGGGCCGGCGACGCCGCGGTCCAGCGCGAGCTTCGCGCACCGGAGCGCGTCGATCACGATGCCGGCCGAGTTCGGGCTGTCCCACACCTCGAGCTTGAGCTCGACGTTGAGCGGCACGTCCCCGAACGCCTGGCCCTCGAGCCGGATCTGCGCCCACTTGCGGTCCTCGAGCCACGGCACGTGGTCGCTCGGACCGATGTGGATGTTCTGCTTGTCGAGCTTCTTGCGCATCTGCGACTGCACCGACTGGGTCTTCGAGACCTTCTTGGACGTCAGGCGCTCGCGTTCGAGCATGTTCATGAAGTCCATGTTGCCCCCGAAGTTCAGCTGGTAGGTCCGGTTCAGCTTCACGCCGCGGTCCTCGAACAGCTTGGTGAGGACGCGGTGGATGATCGTGGCGCCGACCTGGCTCTTGATGTCGTCGCCGACGATCGGCACGCCGGCCTCGACGAACTTCTGCGCCCACGCCTTGTCCGAGGCGATGAACACCGGCAGGCAGTTCACGAACGCGACGTGCGCGTCGAGCGCGGCCTGCGCGTAGTGCTTGGCCGCCTGCTCGGAGCCCACCGGCAGGTACGACACGACCACGTCGGCCTGGACCTCCCGGAGCGCCTTGGCGACGTCGACGGGCGGCAGCTCGGACTCGGCGATCGTCTCGCGGTAGTAGCGGCCCAGGCCGTCGAACGTCGGGCCCCGCTGCACGGTGACGCCGGTCGGCGGGACCTCCGCGAAGCGGATCGTGTTGTTCGGTTCGGACAGGATCGCCTCCGCGAGGTCGGTCCCGACCTTCTTCGCGTCCACGTCGAACGCCGCGACGAGCTCGACGTCGCGGATGTGGTAGCCGCCGAGCTCGACGTGCATCAGGCCCGGGACCGTGTCCGCCGGGTCCGCGTCCTTGTAGTACTCGAGACCCTGGACGAGCGACGACGCGCAGTTGCCGGCGCCGACGATCGCGAGTCGAACCTTGCTCATGTTGCGCGCTCCTTTCTGCGAAGCGCGCGGCCGGTGCTCCGGCGCTTCGAGCCCCCTGTCGTCGTCTCGGTGGTTCGGCGCTCGGCGGTGATGAGGCCGTTCAGCCACGCGATGTCCTGCTCCGTGCTCTCGCGACCGTGCTGCATCAGCGACATCGTGTACATGTCGCCGCTCGTGGTCGCGAGCGAGGTCTGGATCGTCATCAGCCGCTCCTCGAGGAAGGCCCGCCGGCGTTCGAGCAGGCGGATCCGCGTCTCGGGCGAGACGTACTTGAAGAACGCCATGCGGACGCGGAAGCGGTTGTCCTCGCCCGAGGATTCGGGTCCCGACTCCTCGAGCAGCTCCTTGAACAACGCCTCACCCTTCTCGGTGATGCGGTAGACGTTCTTGCGACGGCCGACCTCCTGCCTGTCGAAGATCTGCTCCACCGCGCCCTGGCGCTCCAGGCGTTTCAGCGATGGGTACAGCGAGCCGTACGACACCCGCCAGAACCCCCCGAGCGAGTCGGTGAGCCGCTTCGACAGCTGGTAGCCGTGCATGGACCGCTCCTTGAGCAGTCCGAGGATCGCGAGCTCCAGCATCCCTGAACCGTCCCCTTCACGTTGCGTTTCGATATATCGCTTCGATATATCTACCCGCTATGTCGGGGATGTGTCAACCTCCAGGACCGGGGCCGGATGGCGGCCCGCGGCCAGGGCGAGCGTGGCCGCCAGCACGCCCGCGACGCCGCACGAGATCCACAGGAGATCCGGGCTGAAGGCGTAGGCGAGGGTCCCGAGCGTGGGCCCGACGATGGCCCCGAGCCCGAACATCACGCCCAGCGACGCCTGGTACCGGCCGCGGGTGTGTTCGGGCGAGCGATCGGCGACGAACGCGCTCGCGACCGGGGACGAGATGATCTCGCCGAGGGTCCAGATCAGGACCATCACCGCGAGCGCGGGGATCGACTTCGCGACCACCAGCGTGGCGAACGCCAGCCCCACCAGCAGCGTGCCGAGCGCGACCATCCGCGTCCGCGATCGCCGCCCCGTCCAGGAGGTGATCGGGAGCTCGAGCAGGACCACGATGATGCCGTTCAGCGCCTGGAGGGCGCCGTAGACCGACGTGGAGTAGCCGGCCTCCTGGACGTGCAGCGGGAAGGTCGCCACGTTCTGCATGTAGATCGACGCCCCGATCAGGATCGCTCCCAGGAACAAGAGGAAACCGCGATCGGTCACGATCGCCCGGGTCGCGCCGGTGAGATGGCGCTCCTCGTGCCGTGAGGTTCGTGTGCCGTGCGGCAGCGCGACGAGCGAGATCACGCCGAACAGCGCGGAGGTCGCCGCGTCGCCGATGAACAGGTAGGAGAACGAGCGGTCGGCGAGCAGGCCGCCGAGCGTCAGGCCGCAAGCCCAGCCGACGTTGATCGCGAGCCGGAACACCGCGAACGCGGCGACCCGCTGTTCGCTCGGGACGAGGTCGGCGATCAGTGCCGAGGCGGCGGGACGGTGCATCTCGGCCACGAGCGCGAGCAGGAGCATCAGCGCGTAGATCATCAGCAGGCTGGACGCCTGCCAGAGCAGCAGCGTGATGACCGACGCGCCGAGCATCGAGAACCCGATCGTGTTCTTGCGCCCGATCCGGTCGGCGAGCCATCCGCCCAGGAACTGCGCCGCGACCCCGCCGATCCCGTACATCGCGAGGGCGAGCCCGGCCTGCGACACGGAGAACCCGCGATCCGGATCGGTGAGGTACAGGACGATGAACGGCATCACGAAGGTCCCGAGCCGGTTCACGAACGTCCCGCCGAACAGCACCCACGCCGCGGGCGGGAACGATCGGAGGTTCTGGCGGAGGCTCGGGCGGGCGGGTTCCATCGGTCTCAGCCTAGGAGCCGCGGGCGACTATCGGCGGTAGTCGCGGACGTAGTCGGGCGGATCGATCCCGCTCGGCAGGAGCGGGTCGGGTTCGGGCTCGCCGGGGACCGTCCTGAGGGGCAAGATGCCGGCCCACACCGGCAGCGCGAGGTCCTCCTCCTCGTCCTTCGGCGGACCGGTGCGTACCTTGGCCGAGGCCTCCTCGAGCGAGATCGCGAGGATCGTCGTCTGGTTCAGCTCGCGCTCGTTCGGTAGGCGGGCGTCGTCCGCACGCCCGCGGACGACGTGCTCGACGAGCGCGCGCTGCGCCTCGAACTTCTCCGTCGGGTCGATGACCTCTCGCGCGCGCCCGTACACGACGACCGAGCGGTAGTTCATCGAGTGGTGGAACGCGCTCCGCGCGAGCACGAGCCCGTCGAGCAGCGTCACCTCGGCGGCGACGGGCGCTCCACCCTTGGTCGAGCGGAGCGTCCGGCTCGCGTTCGAGCCGTGGACGTAGAGCGTGTCGCCGACCCGCGCGTGGATCGTCGGGATCACGCGAGGCTCGCCGTCCTGCACGTACGCGAGATGGCAGATCAGCGCCTCGTCCACGATCGCGTCGATGGTGTCGCGGTCGTAGACGCCGCGTTCGGGCAGTCGGCGCACCCGTGTGCGCTCGGAGGGAGGTGCCGCACTCGCGTTCGCGTCGGTCTCGTCCGGGTCGCGTTGCTGCTCGGTCCCCTCCGCCATGGTCGGATGCTATCGGCCGTGTCCACCGGTGTCCGCCTCGACGGCGGTTACGACATCGGTCCGCTCGAACCGCCGTCGCCCCGTTGCTGCAGGAAGCGTTCGATCTCGCCCACGAGCTCGTCGCCGGTCGGCAGCTCCTGGTTGTCCACGACCGATTCGAGGCGCTCGACGTAGGTGCGCGAGTCGTCGTCGGCCTGGACGATCGTGTCGAGCCGTTGCCGCTGCGCCATCGCCTCGTCGGGCAGCCCGTCCAGCGGCGGCTCGACGCCGAGGTGCCGCCCGAGGTGCTCGAGGATCGCGATCGCGGCGGCCGCGTACGGACCGCCCACGTAGTGCGGCACCTGCGCGTAGAAGCCCACGGTCGGCATGCCGTCGTCCGCGACGGACTTCTCGATCGCCGACAGCGCGGCGGACGGGACGCGGAGCAGTCCGGCGGGCCCGACCTGCTCGTCCTCCTGCAGCAGGCCCTCGGCCGACGCGGTGGCCAGCACGGGGACGGGACGCGTGTGGGGCACCGCCGTCGGGATCGCGCCGAGGCTGACCCACTGCGTGACGCCGAGCCTCCGAGCGACCGACAGCACGTCCCGCCCGAGCTCCTGCCATCGGAAATCGGGTTCGGCGCCGGTGAGCACCAGGACGTCGCGGTCGCCGAGTCTGCGGTGCCGCAGCGTGAGCTCCGGCCACGTGAGCTCGCTCAGCCGGCCGTCGACCACGTCCAGCACCGGCCGGCGCGAACGGAAGTCGAACAGCAGGTCGGCGTCGAACGTCGCGATCGGCGCCGCCCCGTCGGCCAGCCGCTCCGCCGCGGTCGTCGAGGCGCCCGCCGCGTCGATCCACCCGTCGAGGGCGGCGACGATCGCCGGGGCGACGAGGGGTTCGGTCGGTTCGCTCAACAGGTACAGGGGCACGGACCGAGGATAGCCCTCGGCCGCTCAGGCGCGGACGAGCAGGCCCTCGAGCCCGCGGATCACGTAGTTCGGCTTCCAGGCGGGCTCCTCGACGAGCTCGAGGTTGGGGAAGCGGTCCAGCAGCGTCGTGAACGAGACCTGGAGCTCCTGCCGGCCGAGCGGCGCCCCGAGGCAGAAGTGGATCCCCGCCCCGAACGACAGATGCGGGTTCGGCTCGCGGGTGAGGTCGAGCTCGTCGGGCCGCTCGAACACCGAGGGGTCGCGGTTCGCCGAGCCGAACAGCAGACCGAGCTCCGCGCCGCGCGGGATCTCCACGCCGTGGATCTCGAAGGGTTCGAGCACCCACCGTTCGAACATCTGCAGCGGCGTGTCGAACCGCAGGAGCTCCTCGATCGCGTTCGGCAGCAGCGAGCGGTCGGCGCGGAGCTCGCGGAGGCGGTCGGGGTTGCGGAACAGCGACCACCAGCCGAGCAGCGTCGAGTTGACCGTCGCCTCGTGCCCCGCGTTCAACAGCAGCACGCACGTGCCGACGAGCTCGTCCTCGGTGAGCCGTTCGCCCTCGTCCAGCACGAGCGCGAGCTGCGAGATCAGGTCCTCGCCCGGGTCCTGCTTGCGCTCCCTCGCGAGCTCTCGCAGGTAGGCCGAGAACTCGTTGCTCGCGCGGACCGCATCCTGCTGCATCTGGGTCGAGGGGTTCAACTCGTACATCTTGCAGATGTCCGCGGACCACGGACGCAGGTGGTGGCGGTCGGCATCCGGGACCCCGAGCATCTCGGCGATCACCGTGACCGGGAGCGGTTCGGCGACCCGGATCAGGTCGAACTCGCCCGCGCCGTCGACCTCGTCGACGAGGCCGTCCATGATCGACTGCACGCGCGGCCGAAGCCCCTCGACGAACCGCGGGGTGAAGGCCTTGGCCACGAGCCGCCGCACCCGGGTGTGGTTCGGAGGCTCCATGTCCAAGATCCCGGCGTTGATCAGGTCCCAGAACGGTGCGTGCCACTCGGGCGGAGGGGGATGTCCCATCTCGGCGTGCGAGGCGAGGTGCCGGTACGTGCGCCCGAACCGTCGATCGCGCAGCAGGGCGTTGACGTCCTCGTACCGCGAGATCAACCAGTGGTCGGTGGCCTCGTCGTAGGCGACCGGTTCACGCTCGCGCAGGTCGGCGTAGACCGGGTACGGGTCGGCGATGAACCCGAGCTCGGTGGGGGCGAAGTCCATCGTTCCCGACTGTAGCGCCGGGCGCCGTAGCCGGGATACGGCCGAACGATGGAGAGGCCACGCGTCAGGCGATGGCGCCCGACCCCGTCCCCCGATCGGTGCCGTCCTCACGCATCCGGCGCATCAGCGCGTACGCCCCGCCACCGAGTGCGAGCAGGAAGAGCATCCAGCGACCCTTGTGCGAGCGTCCGTGGCCGTTCTCGTGATCCTGCTCGGCCATCCGCTCCTCGAGGAGGTCGAGGATCCGATGATGCTCGGTCCGGGACTCCTCAACCTCGTCGCGCAGGAGCTGGTTCTCGAGCCGGAGGTGTTCCGCTTCCTCGCTCGAGCGGTCCAGGCGCTTCTCGAGCATCCGATCCTTCATCCGGTGGCCGGCGGCCTCCGCCTTGAAGCGCGCGGCGGAGCCGTAGCCCTTCATCGTGCCGGTCATGCCCATCGTGACCTCCTCGTGTCGGGGACACGGGGTGGTTACCCATCCGGGCCGAGCACGAACCGGCCTCAGGGGCCAGGCGCGATGTTCTGGTTCGAGCGGAACACGTTGGTCGGGTCCCAGCGCGTCTTCAGCTCGACGAGGCGCTCGTACTTCTCGGCGCCGTACGCCGCCCGAACGCGGTCGGCGCCCTCGTCGCCGAGGAAGTTCACGTAGACGCCGCGGGCGCTCGGCTCGAGTTCGCCGAACAGCGACCGGACCCACGCCACGTGATCGGACGCGCCCTCGGCTCCCTCGGGGAGCCAGACGCCGTTGATGTTCACGTCGAAGGCCGGGGACCGCCCGGCGAAGGCGGTCTCCATCTCGCCGACCCGCGACATCGCGCCGCCGAGCTGGAACGCCACCGCGTACGAGAGCGGCGAGGTGATCCGTTCGGTGTGATCGACGATCGCGTCGACGGCTGGTTGGTCGATCTCGTCGAGCTCGACCGACTTCCAGTAGTAGTGCCACCCCGGCGTTACGGCGCCGTCGAACATCGCCTGGTGCTCGAGCCACGGCTTCGGCTCGAACAGGTCGAGTGTCGGCCCGAGGGCCCTGATCGGTGCGATCACCGTCTCCCCGTCCTCGATCGGACCGGACCAGCAGGCGACGATCATCCACACGGGAACGCCGTGGAGCGGTTCGGGCATCCACGGCGCGGGCGGCGCGCGGCGGACGTTCAGCACCGTCGTGAGCTCCTCCGGCGCCTCCGCGGCCCACGTTCGGTAGGTCTCCATGACCTCGGGGGCGCGTTCGAGCGGGAAGAGCATCGGGCCCGCGACCACCGTCGGACCCAGCGGGTGCGCGCGGAAACGGAACGACGTCACGACGCCGAAGTTGCCGCCGCCGCCGCGCAGACCCCAGAACAGGTCCGCGTGGTCGTCCTCGCTCGCGGCGACGAGATCGCCGTCCGCCGTGACGACGTCGGCCCCCACGAGGTTGTCGATCGTCAGGCCGTGCTTGCGCGTCAACCACCCGATCCCGCCGCCGAGGGTGAGACCGGCGACGCCGGTGTGCGTCACGATCCCGGCAGGCACCGCGAGGTCGAACGCCTGCGTGGCGCGATCGAGCTCGCCGAGCGTGACCCCTGCCCCGACCTCCGCGAGCCCGGCGTCCGGATCCACCCGGACGCCCTTCATCTCGGACAGGTCGACGACCAGGCCGTCGTCGCAGAGCGCGAGACCGCCGACCCCGTGCCCACCGCCTCGAACGGACATGCGCAGGTCGTGGTCGCGCGCGAACCGCACCGCGCCGACCACGTCGTCCGCATCCGAACACCGCGCGACGAGCCCTGGCCGCCGGTCGATCGCGCCGTTCCAGATCGATCTGGCCTCGTCGTACCCCTCGTCCTCCGGTCCGATCAGCCGGCCGCGGAAGCGTTCGGCGAACGAGCGCAGCGCCGGCGCCGGCACCGAGTTCACGGGTGCGTCGTGGGTCGTCATCGCTCCTGATGGTGGGACACCGGGGCTCGTGCGTCCAGCCCGATCTGCTCACACCCGGCGTGCGAGACTCCGTCCGTGGACGAGGAGCTCCCGGTGGGCGAACCCGTGGACCCCGAACCCGCTCGCCCGCCCGAACGCCGGCCGCTCGAGGGACGGTTCGTCCGGGTCCGTCCGCTCGCTCCCGACGCGGACGCCGAGCCGCTCTGGGACCGGTCGCATGACGGCAGTGCTGAGGCGGAACGCTTGTGGACGTACATGTACGAGCCGTTCGCCGACCGGGCAGCGATGCGCGAGTGGCTCGACGGGTGCGCCGCCTCGACCGACCCGTTGTTCACGACGATCGAGTCCCGCGACGCCGGTCCGGTCGGCATGGCGGCGTTCATGAACATCGTGCCGGAGCACCGGCGGCTCGAGATCGGGCACATCTGGTACGCGCCGTTCGCCCAGCGGACCGAGGCCAACACCGAGGCGGCGTACCTGATGATGCGGGAGGCGTTCGACGAGCTCGGGTACCGCCGCGTCGAGTGGAAATGCGACGCGCTGAACGCGCGTTCGCGCGCCGCGGCGCTGCGGCTCGGCTTCACGTTCGAGGGGGTGTTCCGCGCGCACATGATCGTCCGCAGCCGCAACCGCGACAGCGCCTGGTTCTCGCTCCTGGACACGGAGTGGCCCGCGGCGCGTGACGCGCTCGAACGGTGGCTCGACGCCGACCCCGAGCGACGGCCGCCGCTCTCCTCCCTCCGCGAGGAACCTGAGACCTAGGCGTACGCGGGCTCGTTGCCCTCGCGCCACTTGATGCCGCAGCCGATGCTCGCACGCTGGTCCTGCGAGACCGGTCCGCCCGTAAGGACCGCCTCGATCGCGGCACGGAGGTCCTCGCCGGTGACCGGGAGCCCGTTGCTCGGGCGGCTGTCGTCGAGCTGTCCCCGATAGACGAGCGCCCGGTCGCCGTCGAACAGGAAGAGATCGGGCGTGCACGCCGCCGTGTAGGCCTTCGCGACCTCCTGGGTCTCGTCGAACAGGTACGGGAAGGCATAGCCGGCTTCCCGAGCGTCTTCCGCCAGGCCCTCGGGCGCGTCCTCGGGGTACGCCGAGGGATCGTTGGAGCTGATCGCCACGATCGCGAGGTCGGAGTCGGCGAAGTCGCGTCCCAGCCTCGCGAGCTCTCCCCGCACGTGCTTCACGTACGGGCAGTGGCGGCAGATGAACATCACGAGCAGCGCCCGCTTCCCGTCGAAGTCCCGGATGCTCACGGTCGTTCCGGTCACGACGTCCGGGAGCTCGAAGTCCGGCGCCTTGGTCCCGAGCGCGAGCATGGTGGAGGGGATGGCCACGGCGTCATTCTCCCAGGAGCTCGTCGATCCGCGCTCGAACGCGCTCGACCGCCGGGACGACGCCCTTGCGTTCGAGCCGCTCGAGGGCGCGGGCGTAGGCGTCACGCGCCTCGTCCGTCCGGCCGGCGGCGGTCAGCACCATCCCTCGGACCTCGTCGCTCTCGCCCTGCCACGCGAGGTAGTCGGTCCTCTCGTTGATCGCGAGGGCCTCGTCCGCCAGCCTGAGCGCCTCGTCGTGCTCCCCACGATGCGACAGCACGCGAGCCTGAGCCATCCGCCACGCGGCCTGGGAGGCGAAGTCGTCATCGGCCGAGAGCTCGCGGCTCCGCTCCACGTTGGCCTCCGCCTCGTCGAAACGCCCGAGGTCGCAGAGCACCGAGGCGAGCAGGGCGGTCATCGTGGAGTTGAAGCCGGTCTCACCCAGCTCGTCCCACTGCTCCACGCTCCGCCGGAACTGCTGCTCTGCTCGCTCCGGGTGTCCGAGGAACCGCTCTGCCTCTCCGCGGCCCTGATACGTCTTGGCGAGGGCCTCGGGCAGCCCGATCTCGTCCATCAGCCGATCGGCCCGCGCCAGCTCGACGCGGAACTCCTCTTCCCTGCCTTGCATGGCGAGGAGGGCGGCATGGACCTCCCCGAGGTACGCCTGCGCGACGATGCTGTCCTGGACCATCGCGAGCGCTTCGTCGTGGATCCGGAGGGCCTCGTCCACGGGCGTCGGTCCGAAGTACCCGCACACGACGCGGCTCGAGAGCGATCCTTCGGCGGGCGGAGTACGGGAGATCGCTGCGCATGGTCGAGCAGCTCGTCGGTCATCTCGAGACTGCGAGCGCACTCTCCGTGGTAGAAGGCCATCCGGCTGAGCGTGATGGTCGCCTGGACGATCCCGGGGTCGTCGCCGAGTTCCTGCAGCCGTCGCAGCGCCTCTCCGGCCGCGGCCCGGGTCTGCTCGAGCGTGTGCGTCGGCTCGATCTGGCCCTTGGCCTCGTCCAGCACCAGCGCCGCGCGCTCGGCGAGCGCCCGATCGCTGCTCGCCTCGGCCGCGTCGATCGCCTGCCGGGCGATCTCGGCGCTCGCGCGGGAAGTCGTTCTTCTCGAACCGCGTCTGGGCCAGCTCGAAGAGGGCTCGCGCTCGGAGTGGTTCCCTCCGAGATCTCCGCCGCCCCGTGCAACAGCTTCTCCGCCACGGCGAAGTCCCCACGTTCGCGCGCTCGTTCCGCCGAGGGGATCAACCGAGCGGCCGCCGAACGCCCGAGGTCCTTCATCGCCTCGTCGGGCGGACCCAGCTCGGCCCGGTACCGATACGCCTGCTCGAGGTGGTAGCCCAGGATCTCCTCGTATTCGGCCAGACGCTCGCCCGCCGCACCCTCGAGCCACTCCGCGAACCGCTGGTGGAGGTCGGCGCGTTGCTCCTTGGGCATCGCGCGGTACGCGGCGTCGCGGATCAGGAGGTGGCGGAAGCGGAACGCGTCCTCGCCGGCGAACTCCGCTCGGTCGGGGCGGATCAGCTCCTTGCGAGCCAGGGCCAGCAGTCGCGTGGGCACCTGCGCGCGGAGCCTCTCGGGCGTCAGCGTCGTCACGGCGCCCGCGTGGAAGACCTTGCCCTCGACCGCCCCGCGTTCGATCACGGCGCGTTCCTCGGCGTCCAGTCGGTCCAGGCGGGCGGCGAGCAACAGCTGGATCGTCGGCGGCACGGTGACGTGCGCGAGATCCTCGACCGCGCGCCACGCGCCCTCCTCGAACCGCAGGAGCCCGTCGTCGATCAACATGCCGAGCATCTCCTCGACGAACAGCGGGTTCCCCTCGGCTGCCTCGAGGATCCTGGCTCGTGCGGCGGCGGGCATGTCCGCGCGGCCGAGCAGGTTGTCGACCAGGTGAGAGACCTCGTCGCCCGCGAGCGGTTCCAGCAGGATCGTGGAGGCGTTCATCTTCCCGCCGCCCCAGTCCGGGCGGAGCTCGAGGAGCTCGGGCCGCGCGACGCACAGGAGCAGGAGGGGCGCATCACGCGTCCAGTCCGCGAGGTGCTCGACCAGCTCGAGGAAGTTGGGCTCCGCCCAATGGATGTCGTCGAACACGCACACGAGCGGCCGCTCGTGGGCGAGATGCTCGAGGAGCTTGCGGACGCCCCACTGACCGTCCTCGGCCGCGACCGGCTCGCCCCACGAGAGCATGCCGGCGACGAGCGAGACGATGCGATCGCGGTCCTCGGCGCCCTCGGCGAGGGTCGCGAGCTTGGACCGAGCGGTCGCGAGGTCGTCGGTGCGTTCGACACCCGCGGCCTCCTGCACGATCTCGAAGAGCGGGAAGTACGTGATGCCCTCGCCGTAGGACAGGCACCTGCCGCGCAGGACCGTGGCCTCGGTCCCCGGTCCCGCGACGAACTCCCAGACCAGCCGGGACTTCCCCACGCCGGCGGGTCCCAGGAGCGTGAACAGGTGCGACGTCCGCTCGGTGACCACGCGATCGAGCGCGCGCTCGAGCATCTCGAGCTCCTTGTGCCGCCCGACCATCGCCGAGTCCAGGTGCCGGGCATGCCCGGCCGTGTCCTCCAGCACCACGTCGAGCCGGGACGCGCGGACCGGCTCGGCCTTGCCCTTCAGCTCGAGCGGCTCGACCGGCGTGACCTCGACGGCGTCCCTCACGAGCCGATGCGTGCTCTCGCCCAGCAGGATCTCGCCCGGGGCCGCCGCCTGTTCGAGCCGGGCGGCGACGTTCACCGCGTCTCCGGTCACCAGACGCTGACCGCCGCTCGGGTCGCCGGCGACGACCTCGCCGGTGTTGACACCGATGCGCGCGGTGAGACCGACGCCGTGGTCGCGTTCGAGGTCGTGGTTCAGCGTCTCAAGCGCCGCCCGCATCCCGTCCGCCGCCCGAACGGCTCGCAGCGCGTCGTCCTCATGGAGCTGCGGGATCCCGAACACCGCCATCACGGCGTCGCCGATGAACTTCTCGACCGTCCCGCCGTGCCGTTCGATCACCGCCGACATCTCGTCGAAGTAGCGACCCATGACGCGGCGCATCGCCTCGGGGTCGAGGCGTTCGCCGAGCGCCGTGGACCCCGTGACGTCGGCGAACACGATCGTGACGACCTTGCGGACCTCCGAGGGGCGTTCGCCGTCGGTCAGGGGCGTGGCGCAGTTCTGGCAGAAGCGGGCTCGGTCCGCGTTCTCTTCACCGCACGTCGGGCAGATGCGCACGGCCGAATCCTAGGCCGACGTCGTGGGGTCGACGCGCACCTGGAAGGTCGGGACCGGGTCGGGCTTGCCCTTGAGGTCGAGGTCCCCGAACGGCTCGGCCAGCACCTCGTCCCGAACGGCGTCGTACGTGGCCCGCCCGATCAGGATCCCGCCGGCCGGAGCCGCGGCCTGCAGGCGGGCCGCGACGTTGGTGGTGTCCCCGATCGCCGTGAAGCTCCGGTGGGCGCCGGCGCCGACGTTGCCGAGCGCCGCCGGCCCGGAGTTGATGCCGATGCGGAACCTCGGCCAGTCCGGGTGGTCGTCGGAGGTCTCGGCCACGGCGAGCTGCATCGAGCGCGCGGCGCGAACGGCGCGCAGCGCGTGGTCGGGTTGGTCCTCGAGCGCGTTGAACACGACCAGGATCGCGTCGCCCGCGAACCGTTCGATCAGGCCGCCCTCGCGTTCGGTGACGATCGGGACCGCGGTCGCCCAGTACGCGTTCAGCATCTGCACGACGTCCATCGGCGAGCGCCCGTCCGAGAACGTGGTGAAGCCGGCGAGATCGGCGAACAGGACCGACACCTCCGCCTCGCGGCCGCCGAGCTCGGCCATCGACGGCTCGAGCTCCAGCCGGTCCGCGAGCGCGGGCCCGACGTACGGACGGAACAGGTCGTCGACCCGGGCCATCTCGCGCGCTGCCCGTTCGAGGAGCACGACCTCCTCGGACCCGAACCCGTCGCGCCGGAGCCGCTCGAGCGCGGGCTCGAGCGGTTCACGAGACCGGACCGACGGCATCAGCTGCGCGATCGCGGCGGACGAGCGCCGGTCGATGCGCTCGAGCGTCTGCTCCAGGTACATCCCGCCGAAGGCGGCGGTGACCGAACCCTCGCGCCGGTATTCGTTGCGGACCGAGATCGTCACGATCGCGAACGCGATCGCCATCAGGACGTGCCACTCCCACCACGACGCGTGCCAGCTCCGCGCGAACGCCACGGCGATCAGTGCCTCGGCGAGCAGGAGGAACGCGACCGCGACCGACAGCGGCAGCATCCGTTGCCGCGCCCGGAAGATCCGCAGGTAGCGCCACGAGGCGAACGCGTACAGCGCGATCCCGATCGGCGCGAGCAACCTGAACGCGAGCGGCGCCTCCTCTTCGAGGGGCCGATCGAGGAAGGGCACGCCCGTGAGCGACCCGATCGCCCAGGCGACCAGCAGTAACGCGAGGGACCCGCGGATCCACGTTCGGCGATCGAGGATCCTCGCGGCATCGTCGCGGCTGAGCTCGACCGCGGACGCGGCGGCGAACCCCGAGGCCAGGAGCAGGCCGATCGGCGTCGCGATGGCGAACCCGGAGTTCGGGTGGTCGAGCAGCACGCCCGGCGTCGCGAGCGCGTGCAACGCGAGGAACCCCGAGCTCGTGATCAGCGCGAGTGACACGAGGAACAGGCGCGCGTCCGCTCGCCGATGCGCGGCCTCGCTCGCGACGAGCGCGAGCGCGACGTTGATCAGCGCGACCGCGAGGACGAGCAGGAAGTGCGACGGATGGTGCTCCCACATGACGTCGATGCTGGGGACGGCCAAGAGCAGGGCGAGCCCGACGAGCGGCAGCGACAACAGCGCGCCGAAGAGCCAGACCCGCGGGCGGTCCTGCACGTCTCCTCCATGGATCGACGTGATGCGGGCTCACGCTCGGCGCGCGAGGCACGTGCATGGGGCTCGGAGCGCACGTCCGCCTCCGGATAGTAGGCTATGTATCTCGGGCGCCGCCCGGGGATCCTCGACGAGCGATCGAACGGGCCTTGCCTGCGGACCGAATCGCCTCTCGCCTACGGATCGGATCGTTCGACGGACACGGAGGCGAGATGGCGCGAGGAAGCAGCGACGTCCTGTTGGGAACCCCCGAGCGCGGGAAGCGTTCCGTTGCGCGCGAGGAGAAGGGGCGGCGTTGCGCCGCGCTCGGATGCGAGACGGTGTTGTCGACATACAACCGCTCGGCCACGTGCTTCGTGCATACGTCGCCGACGCGGCGACCGCCGCTCGAGGGGTCGTAGGCCAGACCCTCGGAGTGCGGCCGCACCGAGCGGCACTCGAGTGAGACCGGAGATCGAACCAGGAGGAGCGGATGCCCGACAGCATGGGCAAGCGGAAGCGCCGGGACGTGACCGCGCGCAAGCATGCCGCTCGGGAAGAGCGGCGGGTCGCCCGCGCCGGCAGGAAGAAGGATCGCGAGGCCGGCATCATCGAGCCCGGTCCGCCGATCGGCCCCGCCGAGCAGAGCGAGTTCCTCGTCCTCGAGCCCGAGGTCGACGGCGAGGACGGCGAGACGCAGGCCACCGAACCGAAGCCCGCCGCCTCGAGGACACCGGCGCCGAAGCCCGCGGAGTCAGCGGGTTCGGAGGCGAAGGGCGAGGCCGAGGCCTGAGGTTCGTCCGGCATCACGCCGGTACTACAGAAGCTGGAAACGAAGAGGACCCGACGCGGTGCGCCGGGTCCTCATGTCGTTCGGTTCGAACTAGACGGCGCGAACGTTCGCGGCCTGCGGGCCCTTCTGGCCCTGGGTCACGTCGTACTCGACCTTCTGGTTCTCCTCCAGGTTGCGGAAACCCTCACCGGCGATCGCGCTGAAATGCACGAACACGTCGGCGGTACCGTCGTCCGGAGTGATGAAGCCGAAGCCCTTCTCGGGGCTGAACCACTTCACGGTTCCGATTGCCACGTGCGATCCCTCCTTTCTTTCGCCGTCGGGGCCTGGTTGCTGCCCTTCACGGCGCCGGCCGTAGCAGCCGGGTGAGGGAACTGCTCGTAGCTGTAAACCGCGATCGTTGCCCTCGCGACAACGGTACCATTTCGCCCACCGCCGGGGACCGCCGCCCTGCGCGTTCGAACGTGAGGCGTGCCTGATGGGCATGGTACGAGCGCCTCAGGGTAAGTCCGGTGCAGGAGCGGCCGTTGGGAGGTGCCACGCATGCGTGAGGTCGGAGCACGAACGACACGCAGGAGGTTCCTCGGTCTGGTGCTCGCCGCCAGCTCGGTGGGGATCGTGGTCGCGCCCTCGGCGCTCGCGCAGGACGAGGCCACGACGTCGGGTGCGGAGGATCAGGTCGTGCTGACGGGCGAGCTGCTCGTCCCCGACGGCGCCACGGTCGGGACGGCCGTGATCTTCAACGGCGACGCGACCATCGAGGGCACCGCGACCGAGAGCGTGGTGGTCTTCAACGGCGACGTCGAGATCTCCGGGACCGTGGGTGACGACGTCGTCGCGTTCAACGGCCATGTCATCGTCCGTTCGGGCGCGGAGGTCGACGGCGACATCGCCAGCCGGCAGCCCGCGCAGATCGAGGACGGCGCGACGGTCCGCGGCCAGGTGAAGGGGATCACCCGCAGGTTCGACCTGGAGGGGCTCGGCTGGGTAGGGCGGTACGTGTGGTGGTTCGGGTACACGATCTCCACCCTCGTCCTCGGCCTCGTGCTCCTCCTGTTCGCCCCCGGTCTGGACCCATCGCTCACCGACGTCTTCCGCCGGCGGATGGGCGGCTCCTTCGGGTTCGGGGCGGCGATCTTCTTCCTGCTCCCGATCGCCGCGGTGCTGCTGCTCGTCGTGGTGGTCACGATCCCGCTCGGCCTGTTCCTGCTGCTGGCGCTCGCCCTGCTGTACACGCTCGGGTACGTCGCCGGCGCGCACGTGCTCGGCAGGCAGCTGGTGAAGCCTCCGAGCTCGCGGTTCCTGGCGTTCCTCATCGGGTGGATGATCCTGCGCGGGATCGGCCTGATCCCCGTCCTCGGCGGACTCGTCTGGGTGCTGGCGTCGATCGCCGGTCTCGGCGCGATCGTGCTCGCCGCCCGGGGTTCCCGGCCGGCGGGCGTCCCGCCAGCGCCGGTGGCCCCGATCCCCGCGCCACCCCCCGCCGTCTAGCCGGTCGGCTCGGGGGACGGGTCGCTCGGTCGCGCCTCGGCGAGCCGCTGGGCGAGTACCCGCATGACGCCGATCCCGATGTCGGGTCGGTCGTGGATCATGCTCTCGAACTCGCGGCGGCCGATGCGGATCGCGCGCACGTCCCCGTCGGCCACGAGCGAGGCCATCCGCGGCCCGCGCGTGATCAGGGACATCTCGCCCACGACTTCGCCCGGGCCGCGCCGCGCGATCTCGGAGCCGCCGGCCTCCACGCGGACCGTGCCGCTGGCGACGATCAACAGCTCGTCGCCCAGCTCGCCCTCGGACGCGAGGAGCTCACCGTCCGCGAACGAACGCTCCTGTGCGACCTCCGCGATCGCGCCCAGGTCGGCGGGCGCGAGCTCGTCGAACAGGGCGACGCGCCGTAGGAACAGCACGCGTTCGATCGCCGGCATCGTCGTTCTCGTCCCGGCCATCCCGTCCTTCCCGTTGCGCCGCGCGATCACGGCCTCCGCGCACGCCGCGACGAACGCATCATCGTCCGTCGACGCCCGTTCGAGCCAATCGTCGGGCAGGCCGCGTCGGGGTCCACCGCTCGGTTCCCACAACGCGAGGATCGGCACGGCCAGGGACGCATCGGTCGTGGCCTCGAGCGTCTCGAGCGCGTTCGCGACCTGCCCGGGGTCCGGGGCGTCCAGGCTCTCGACCGCGGACCGGACCGCGCCGCCGTCGGTCGAGATCAACGAGAGCGCGCGCAGCGCCGAGCGCCCGCTCGCGCGGCCGCGTTCGAGCAGCGCGTCCTTCAGGAGACTGGCCGCCTCACCGTCGGAGGGGACGGCGGCCGCGAGCGCGTCGTCGGCGTTCGCCTCGCGCGTGCGTTCGGCCACGAAGGCCCGGATGCGCTCGTCCCGTCCGCCGAGATCCATGCGCGCGAGCGTCCGCAGTGCGGCATCCCGTGTGGCCGGTCGGTCCAACGCCCCCAGGACCGCGTCGATCGAACGATCGCCGAGCGGCGCGGCCGCGGCGACGGCGGCCTCGCGCACCCTCGGGCTGGGGTCGCCGAACGCGCGGATCGCCGGCTCGAGCGCCGCCTCGGGCGCGACCCCCGCGAGCGTCGTCAGCGCGGCGGCCCGAACGCCGGGATCCTCGTCGTCGAGCGCGGGCACCGCGAGCCCCACGGCGGCGTCGGCCGGCGCGTTCGCGAGGTTGCGCAGCGCGATCGATCGCACGGCGGGATCGGCGTTGGCCGCGAGCCCGATCAGCACGCGGGCAGAGGCGGCGGCGTCGGCGCCCCTCGAGGCCGCGACGGCGGCGGACGCGGCCACCGCGGGGTCGGGATCGTCGAGCAGCGGGAGGAACGCCTCGGCGTCGAGCCGTCCGGGACCCGAGGCCAGGGCGTCGACGGCCTGCGCGCGGACCGGGGGATCGGCGTCGCGCAGCGCGCGTTCGAGCGCCACGGTGGCTCGGGGGTCGTCGACGTCGGCGAGCAGCTGGACCGCGAGCCTCCGGACCGGAGCCCGGTCGTCATCCATCGCGAGGAGCAGGGTGCCGAGCGCCTGCGCGTCGGGCGCGAACGCGAACGGGACGCCCGCCACCGCGACGTCGGGGAACACCTCCGGCCGTCCCTCGCGCAGCGCCTCGACGAGCGCGGACGCGTACGAGGCGCGGACGCGCCACACGACGAACACCGCGATCGCGGCGGCCGCGAGCCCGATCGCGGCGAACTGGCGCGGCGACAGCACGTCCTGACCGACGAGCGCGATGATCCCCGCGATCGCGGTCCCGGCCTGGGCGGGTCCGCCGTTCAGGAACGTCCGTACCTGGTCGCGCCGAGCGTCGGGAACGACGTTCGTGAGCGTCTCCCACGCGGGGGAGGCGACGCCCTGCAGCCACACGCCGTCGACGAACCGGAGCACCACGAGCGTCACGAACCCCGCGCTCACGAGCAGGATGCCGAACGACCCGACGTAGAGCAGGGGGAGCACGAGCATCATCGTCGCGATGCCGAACCGTGCGAAGAGCCGGTTGGTAACGAGCACCGACACGAGGAACGCGGCGCCGGTCATCGCCGCCCAGAACAGCCCGAAGAACCCCGCCAGGTCGCCCGCGTCGGGGAACCGTTCGGTGGCGGCGGTCGCCCATGGCAGGTAGAGCGAGAAGAACAGGACCGAGAACAGCACCGCGGCGAGCGTCATCCACACGAGCAGTCGCGACCGCCGCACGTAGCCGAACGCGACCGCCAGATCCCGCCAGGGCGTCGCGGCCGCGCGTCGCGCCTTGCGGACCCGCGGTTGCGCGAGCGTCCCGGCCGCGGACAGCACCACGCGGCAAAGCCCCCACGAGGTCGCGAGGGCCGCCGCCCAGACCAGGAGCAGGTTCTCGGTCCCGATCAGACGGACGAGTGGGTTCGTGAGCAGGCCGCCCAGCACCGACCCGAGGATCTCGCCCGCGGCGAACAACGGGAACAGGCGCTTGGCGCGCCGCGTGTCCGTGACGACGCCGGCGGTGCCCCAGACGAACACGTTCTGCAGCAGGACCGCGAGCGCTACGGTCAGCCACAGCACCGGGAAGATCCACAGCCCGTCGGTGAGCAGCGCGATCCGTTCGGCCACGACGACGGCGCCCAGCCCGGCCGGGATCGCGAGGTAGGCGCGGCGCCGGTCGACCCGCCCGAGCAGGGCGGCCAGTCCCATCATGAACACGAACGCCGTCGCGCCCTGCGCGAGATACATCAGCGGGAGCGCGTCGGTGCCGATCCGATCGAAGAAGAGCGCGTTCGCGCCGCTCTGCCCGATCGCGAGACCAGCCATGCCGACGAACGACAGGGCGGTCATCGACAGGACGAGCCGTGTCTCGCCCGCGTGGATCCTGAGCATGCGCTGGACCGTGCTCACGTGCGTGCCAACCCCCGATGCGGACGGCTGCGGACTCTACACTTCGACCATGCTCCCCGAGACGCGCTACGTGAAGGCGTCCGACGGCGTCTCGATCGCGTACCAGGTCTTCGGGGACGGACCGAGGGATCTGGTCTGGGTTCCTGGATGGATCTCGCACCTCGAGGTCGCCTGGGAGGAGCCGACCCTGGCGCGCTTCTTCGAGCGACTCGGGTCGTTCTGCCGTCTGATCCTGTTCGACAAGCGGGGGACTGGCCTGTCCGATCGTGTCGCCGAGTCCGACCTGCCGACGCTCGAGACACGGATGGGCGACGTGCTCGCCGTGTGCGACGCGATCGGTTCCGAACGGACCGCCCTGCTGGGCGTATCCGAAGGTGCGCCGATGTGTGCGCTGTTCGCGGCGACCTACCCCGAACGGACCACGGCGCTCGTGCTCTGCGGGGGTTTCGCCAGACGGCTGCGGAGCGCCGACTACGAGGAGGGGACGCCGGTCGAGGTCTACGAGGACGTCCTGCGAGAGATCGCGGACGGATGGGGAGGCCCGGTGGGGATCGACTTCCGAGCGCCGAGCCGCGTGAACGACGCTCGGTTCCGTGACAACTGGGCCCGGTACCTGCGCGCCGGCGCGAGCCCGGGGGCGGCGATCGCGCTCACGAAGATGAATGGCGAGATCGACGTCCGGGGCGTCCTCCCGTCGATCCGGGTCCCGACGCTCGTCCTGCATCGAACGGGCGACCGGGCGATCTCGGTTCGAGCGGGGCGGTCGATGGCCGAGGCGATCCCCGGCGCCGCGTTCGTCGAGCTCCCGGGCGACGACCACCTGCCGTGGGTCGGCGACAGCGATCGGGTCCTTTCGGAGATCGAGGCGTTCCTGACCGGTGTGCGCGGGAACGTCGCCGCCGACCGCGTACTCGGCACGGTGCTGTTCACCGACATCGTCGGCTCGACCGAGCGGGCGGCCGAGATCGGCGATCTGGGGTGGCGGGACCTGCTCGAGGCCCATAACGCGCGCGTTCGTCGCGAGTTCGAACGGTTCGACGGGCGAGAGGCCAAGACGACCGGTGACGGGTTCCTCGCGACCTTCGATGGACCCGCCCGCGCAGTGCGGTGTGCGAACGCGATCACGCAGACGGTTCGAGAGATCGGCATCGAAGTCAGGGCCGGCCTGCACACGGGCGAGATCGAGTTCGTGGACGGCGAGGTGCACGGGATCGCCGTGCACATCGGCGCTCGGGTGGCCGCGCTGGCCGGTGCCGGTGAGGTCCTCGTCTCCTCCACCGTGAAGGATCTGATCGCGGGCTCCGGGCTGGAGTTCGCGGATCGCGGCGAACACGTGCTCAAGGGGGTGCCCGGCGCGTGGCGTGTCTTCGCGTTGCTCCCGGGGTGAGTTCGTGATCGGACCGGTCGACGCGTCCGAAGCTCAGCGAGCCGGCTCGCCCTCGGCGGGCTGACCGACTCGCAGCACCAGCGCGTCGACCGGATGACCTTTGAGCGAGACGAAGCGCCGTTCGAGACCGTCGTGCGTCATCTCGGCCGCCCGAGCCGTCGCGTCGGTCAGCAGGATCTCGCCGGCCGCGGCCTGCGACGCGAGATGCGCGGCGATGTTGACCGGGTCGCCGAGCGCCGTGAAATCGCTCGACCCCTTCATCCCGACGACGCCGACGAACGCGACCCCGGTGTGCACCCCCGCCCCGAGCGGCACCCAGGGCTGTTCACCGTCCGCGTGGCCCGTCGCGCGCAGCAACGCCGCGGCCGCCTCGACGGCCCGCCGGGCGTGGTCGGGACCGGTCATCAGCGGAACGAAGAGCGCCACGACCTCGTCGCCCACGAACTTCTCGATGATCGCGTCGGCCTCGACGAGGACCTCCTTCGACACGTTGTAGAAGCGATTCATGAGCCGGGTGAAGTCCCAGGTGGGCATCTGTCGGGCCAGCTTGCTCGAGCCGCGGACATCCGCGAACAGCATCGAGATCTCCACCTCGGCGCCGTTGATCTCCCCGTCCTCCTCGGCGGTCGGGCACATCTTCGCGACCGCCTCGATGCCCTTGAAACAGCGACCGCAGATCTTGGGGTTCTTCTCCCACGGCGTGTACCCGTAGCGACGGAGCACGAAGGCGCCGGGGCGGCCGAAGGGTGCGGAGCAGAGCCTGCATCGCGGGGAGGAGGGGATGAACCGGAGCGGGCTCTTGTCCTGCAGGTGCGGGTGGGTGCCGCCGAGGAACGCTGCCCACTCCTCCTGAGGCGTCAGCTCCTCGGCCATGTCAGCGTGCAGCCTAGGCAATCGCGTCGCGGTCGTCCCGAACGGTGGGGCCGCCGGGGAGGCGTGGGCGGTGCCCGGGATGGGTAGGGACCCCTCTCTGAGACGGGAGGTGACCATGGGCATCGTGCTCATCCTGCTGGGGCTCACGGCGGCCGGACTGGTCGTCGACTTCGCCCTGGAGAACTGGTCCGCGGCCGCGAACGAGGTGTCCTTCTCGCTGTTCGGCGGCTCGTTCACGGCCACCCAGGTCGAAGTGGTGATCGCCGCGGCCGTACTCGGCGCGGTCGCGATCGCCCTGTGTGTGATCGGCGCCGGACTGCTGCGCGGGAGCCGGGGCCGACGGCGGACCACCAAGCGGCGGATCTCGGAGCTCGAACGCGAGAACGCCGAACTCCGGGAGCACCGCACCGATGAGGACGACCGGGTCGTCCACGTCGACGAGCGCGAGCCCGTCGAGTCCGCGCGCTGACCCGTCCCCTCACGCGCCGCCGGCGACCCGTCCGATCGGGTCGCCGGCGGCGTCGTCCCCTCCGATCCTCACCGGATCTCGTCGCTGCGCGAGGGAACCCACCTGGGGTCCTCTCGGTCGTGTCAGGGGAACGATCGAGAGGAGGCCCCGGATGCGCGCACGTGGGAGGCGACCGAAGGCGTCCGCGGCGGTCGGGGCGGTGCTCCTCGGGGCGCTGGTCCTGCTGCCCGGCGTGGCGTCGGCGAGCGGCGGAGGCGGCTGCGGCCAACCCGTGACCGACGCGACGGCGTCGGGGGTCGACATCGAGGACTTCTGCTTCTCGCCGACGATCGTGCGGGTGGGGGTCGGCGACGCCGTGACGTTCACCAACGTCGACCCGTTCCCGCACTCGGTCCTGGGCGCGAACGCGACCTGGGGCGACTACGCGGGGTTCAAGAAGAAGTCGGTGACGTACCGGTTCTCCGAGCCCGGCGTGTACCCGTACGTCTGCACGTACCACGTCGGGATGGTCGGCGTGGTCGTCGTGGGCGACGGCGTCGGCGGCGCGATCGGCACCTCGACCGCGGACGGTCCCGTCACGAAGGTCGACGCGTCCGACCTCGCGCTCGAGAACACGTCCGCCGTCGTCGACGGGCCGTCCGAGACGAACGGTGCCTGGCCGGCGATCGTGGCCGCGGCGTTCGCGATCGCGATCGGTGGGTTCGCCCTGATCGTCGTGCGACGACGGCGTTCGCCGGCCGCGCGTTCGGTGGAGGGTCGGTAGGCTCGACCATGTGACCCGTCCCCGGCCAACGGTGGCCGAGCCCATCGGCGTTCGGCCACCGGCCGTCGCGCGAGGGCGGGTGCTCGCCCTCGTCCTGCTCGCCGCGGTCGTCACCGCGTGTTCGTCGCAGGAGCCTGCCGCGCCGCCGACCGGACCGACGTCGACCGGCAGCGAGGCACCCCCGTCGCCCACCGGCTCGAGCGGCGGTGGGACGTCGAACCCGCCCGATCTCGCCGACGCGCGGATCCGGCTCGTACCGGTGGCCGAGCTCGAGCAGCCGATCGCGATGGCGGTTCGCAGCGGCGACCGCGCCCTGTACGTGGCGGAGAAGACCGGGCAGGTGGTCGCGCTCACGCCGGGTTCGGATCCGAGGGTCGTGCTGGACCTGACGGACCGCGTGTCCCTCGGCAGCGAGCAGGGTCTGCTCGGCCTCGCGTTCTCGCCGGACGGGCGCTTCCTGTACGTGGACTTCACCGACGGCAACGGCGACACGAACGTGTCGGAGTTCGCGTTCGGGGACGACGGCGCCGACCCCGCGAGCGAACGCGGGGTGCTGTTCGTCGACCAGCCCTTCTCGAACCACAACGGGGGCGAGCTCGTGTTCGGGCCCGACGGGTACCTGTACGTGGGGCTCGGCGACGGCGGGAGCGCCGGCGACCCGATGGGGAACGCGCAGTCGCTCTCGACGCTGCTCGGCAAGCTGCTGCGGATCTCGCCCCGGCCCTCGAAGGGCGAGCCCTACGCGATCCCGCCGGACAACCCGTTCGTCGGACGCGACGGCGCGCGGCCCGAGATCTGGGCGTACGGCCTGCGGAACCCGTGGCGGTTCTCGTTCGACGCGGCGACCGGCGACCTGTGGATCGGGGACGTCGGGCAGGACGCCTGGGAGGAGATCGACGTGGAGCCGGCGGGCTCGGACGGCGGGTCGAACTTCGGATGGGACCGGCTCGAGGGGACCCACCGGTTCGAGGGGAGCCCGCCCCCGGACGCGATCCCGCCGGTCTACGAGTACGCGCACGGCGACGGTTCGTGCGCCGTCACCGGCGGGTACGTCTACCGCGGCGATCGGATCCCGGACCTCGCCGGCGCATATCTGTTCGGGGACTACTGCCGCGGGGTCCTGGAGGCGTTCGTCCCGCGCGACGGCCGGGCGACGCAGGTTCGCGCGCTCGGCCCGCGGGTCGACGCCCTCGCGTCGTTCGGCCAGGATGCGCGGGGCGAGCTCTACGTGCTGTCCTTGGCGGGGACGGTCTACCGGATCGCGAGCTGACCCGCGGGCATACGCCGTTCGGATGGGCGGTTCGGGAGGGCGACGATAGGAGGGCGAGATGGCGGACAAGGACGAGCGCGCAGGAGGCGTCAAGGAGCTGGGGCACCTCGTGCTGTACGTGCGGGAACGTCGAGCGTTCGGTGCGGTTCTACCGGGACGTGCTCGGATGGCGGCAGGTGGGTCCCGAGGGCGACGGGCTGCCGTTCCCGGCGGCGATGTTCTCGAGCGGCCGAACCCACCACGAGCTGCTCCTGATCGAGGTCGGTCCCGACGCGGCGCCGATCCCGGCCGGGCGGCGGGTGGGCCTGTACCACTTCGGGCTCAAGGTGGGCGACACGGACGACGAGCTCCGGGCCGCGCTCGCGCGGCTGCAGGAGGCGGGCGTGCCGTTGATGGGCACCGCCGATCACGGGATGACGCACAGCCTGTACCTGGCCGATCCCGACGGGAACGAGATCGAGCTCTACATCGACGTCGAAGGGATCGACTGGGAGGATCCCGAGGTGCTGATGTCGAGGCCGCGGGCCTTGCAGCTCTAGCTGTGCCGCCCGGGTTCGGGCGGCCCTCCCGACGTGCCGATAGACCGTCGTGAGACGGACGACGGCCTTCAAGGCCCTGCTCGGCATCCTCGCGTTCGGGGTGGTCATCCTCATCGCCGGACGCGAGTGGAAACAGGCTCGGGAGCTGATCGCGGCTGCGATCGTCATCGGCCTGTTCCTGGCCCTGGTCCGGTGGCGCGACCAACCACGCCGACGTGCGATGGAGGCGGAGGCGCGGAGGCTCCGGATGCGATTCACCGCCGAGGATCGGTTCGGGCTCCTCGATCAACCGTTCCAGCTGTTCCGGTCGACGCGCCCGTTCTACGGCGAGGTCGAGAACGTCGTCTCGGGCTCGTGGCATGACCTCGAGGTGCGCTCGTTCGATCACTCGTACTCCGTGTCGGACGACGAACGGCGACTCCTGTCGTGCGTGCAGATCGCGATCCCAGGAGGCTGGCCGACGCTCGTGATCCGGCCCGAGACCGGGTTCACGAGGGTCGCCGACCTCGCCGTGCCCGACATCGCTTTCGAGGCCGAGATCTTCAACCGAGCGTTCGCGGTCCGATGTCACGACCGCGCGTTCGCGTCTGCCCTCGTGGACCCCCGCATGATGGAGTGGCTGCTCTTGCTCGATCCCCGCTGGAGCTTCGAGATCGACGGCCGGTGGATCTTGGGCTATCGCGATCAGGTGCAGCCGTGGGAGATCGAGGTCGTGCTCGAGACGGTCGAGTCCTTCATCAGCAGGATCCCGCGCGCGGTAGCGTCCCTGTATCCGGAGGCGATGCCGCCCCGACCCGATCTCCCGGCCTGAGGCGTTCGATCGATCGACGGAAGGCCTCCGTTCGGACCGGGATCGTTCGGTGGCTCGGTCTCGCCGCGGCGATCGCATCGGCCGAACTCGGCGATGATGCGAGGATGCCCTTCGACCTGGAGGCCTACCTTGCGCGCGTCGGCTACGAGGGCCCCGTCGAGCCGACGCTCGAGGTCTTGGACGCGATCCACTTCGCGCACGCGACGACGATCCCGTTCGAGAACCTGGACATCCTGCTCGGGCGGCCGATCCGGCTCGACCTCGCGAGCCTGCAGGACAAGCTCGTCCGCGATCGCCGCGGCGGCTACTGCTTCGAGCACAACACGCTGTTCGCCGCCGTGCTCGAGGCCGTCGGGTTCGGCGTCACGCGATTGGGCGCGCGGGTCCGATTCGGCGCGCGGAGCGTGACCGCGCGAACGCACATGGCGTTGCTGGTCGAGGCGGACGGACAGGACAGGCTCGCGGACGTCGGGTTTGGCGGCGGCTCGATCCTGCGCTCGTTGCCGATCGGAACCGGTCCCGAGGTCGAACAGTTCGGGTGGAGGTTCCGGCTGGTCGACGATGAAGGCTCCCGCGTGCTGCAGACCTATCGCCCGAAGGGGTGGCTCGATCTCTACGCGTTCACGTTCGAGCCGCAGTACCCGGTCGACGCGGAGATGGCGAACCACTACACGTCCACCCACCCCAGCTCCCCCTTCACCCGAACGCTCACCGTGCAGCTGTCCGCGCCGGAGCGCTCGCTGATCCTGCGTGGCCGCAAGCTGATCGAGGAGACACCTACCGGCGAGACCTCGAGCGAGGTGCCTGACGATGAGCTGCTGCAGGTGCTGGCCGAGCGGTTCACGCTCTCGTTCCCGCCGGGGACGCGGTTCGACGGTCCGCGCGGGGAGCCATGACGTCTCACTCGAGCCGCATCAGCACCTCGCCGGGATGCTCCTCGGCGTTCGCCTCGGCCACCGTGAAGCCGCACTTCTCGAGCACCCGGATCGAGGCGACGTTGGTGTCGGCGACCCCCGCGTAGATCGGCCGCTCGGACACCTCGTCCAGGAACGCCGCGAGCGCGCGGGTGGCGACGCCCCGGCCCCAGAACTCGCGCCCCACCCAGTAGCCGACCTCGCGCCGGCCCTCGATCCCGAACAGGACGACGAAGCCCGCCACGGTACCGTCGAGCTCGATCGTGCGGTGGACGCCGCTCGCATCCCGCAGGATCGAACCCCAATGCGCCATGAACGCGTCGCGCTCCCTCGGCGAGAACGCGGCCATGCTGTGGGCGATCGGGTCTCGCTGGTGCTCGTAGAAGACCGGGAGGTCGTCCTCGGTGACGGCGCGGAGCCGCACCTCGCCGATCGGTGAGCGCTCCCCCGACCCCTCGTCGCCGTCGCGGGTACCTACGGTCGCCCGACCTTCCCGAGCAGGTCGTCGAGCAGCGCCGGGCCGTCCTGGTCGATCAGGTCGTCGAGGTGCGGGTTCTCCACCCCGACCGACAGGACGCGGGCGGCGTCGATCGCGAGGCGGTCACCCAGGTCGCGCCGGTGCAGGTACGCGTGGACCGAGAGCTCGTGCATCCCCGAGCGCCCGGTGAGCGACGCGAGGTCCGTCACCCAGCGCCCCGCCGTGGGGTGCTGGGCCGCCACGGCCACCGCGCAGAGCGCGTCGAGCACGTATGCGCGGACCCACAGGTGCGTGTCGCGCTGGCGGGCGCAGGTGGTCAGCGAGAGCTCCATCGCCTCGACCGCAGCGCTCAGATCGCCACGGGCCGCGTGCAGGAGACCGAACCCCCGCACCGCGTAGGCCTCCCAGCAGGTGTCGCCCACCTGCGAGCCGAGCGCGAAGGCGTGTTCGAACGCCTCGGACGCCCGGGCGATGTCGCCGCGGCGGACCCAGACCTCGGCGAGCAACGCCTCTGGGTAGGCGAGGAACGCGGTCCAGCGTTCGTTGCGGCTGAGCGCGCGGCCGCGTTCGAGCGACGCCTCCGCGAGGTCGAGCTCGTTGCGCATCAGGTGCGTTCGGCCGAGCACCGACTGTGGCCACGCCTCCTGCTTGACGTGGCCGACCGACGCCGCGAGCTCGATCGCCTCGCCGAACGCGGCCTCGGCCTGCGCGTGCGCGCCGACGTCGGCGAGCCCGGCACCGGTGACCGCGCGGATGTTCGCGAGCTCGAGCGCGTCGCCGTCCGCGAGCTCCTCCGCGGTCCGCAGCAGGGGCCACGCGCGGAGGTACTCGCCGCGCAGCACCTCGACGTAGCCGAGCTCACGGTGCGCCGACGCGGCGAGCGCTCGTTGCCCGGTGGTCTCGGCCGCCGCGATGCCGCGGTGGAGCGCGGCGGCGCCCTCCTCATCCTTGCCGCGCGTCGCGTGCACGAGCGCCGACCCGAGCGCGAGCTGCGCGGCCGCCTCGATCTCGGTCTCGCCCGCCTCGCGGCTTCCCGCCACGGCGTCGCGCAGGTTCACCAGCCCCGCCTCGATCGCCCCCGCGTTCATCGCGGCCTCGCCCGACTCGATCAGGGCCCGGAGCGCCGGCCGACCCACGCCGAGGGTCGGCGACGTGCGTTCGGACTCGATCACCGCGGCCTCGGCGAGCTCGGGACCGGGTTCGACGTCCAGCTCTCGGCGGAACAGGTCGATCGAGGCGGCGAGCTGTCGCTCCGCGGCGACCCGATCACCCGTGCCGGCGAACGCGCGGATCAGGAGCACGTGCGCGTCCTCGTTCAGCGCGTCGGCGGCCACCATGCGCGTCGCGAGCTCGACGGCCGTGCGGGCGTTGCCCGACGCGAGCGCCCGCAAGGCGCCCTCGCGCAGCACCGCCTCGCCGAGCGCCTGGAGCCGGCGGCGCTCGCCGAGCAGCCACGCGGTGAACCCGGCGCTCGCGTCCACGTCCACGCCCTCGAGGAGCTCGCGGCCGAGCCCGGGCAGCTCGACCGCCTCGAACGACGTCCCGGCCATCAGCACGTCGACGTCGATCACCGAACCCTCGGGGAGCCGGAGCTGCACCACGTTGCCGCTCCCCACCGTGTCCGGACCGCCAAGCAGGCGCCGGAGCTCGGACAGGTTCCAGCGCAGCGCGCCCGCCGGGTCCTCGGCGTCGGGGAACAGGAGCTCGATCAGCTGCGGGCGGGTCGGCTGGCGTTCGGACAGGACGAGGTAGGCGAACAGCGCCCAGACCTTCTTGCCTTTGGGCGGTGCGTAGACCACGCCGTCGCGGACCATCAGCGGAGGCCCGAGCAGGTGGGCGGCGATCGGCATGGCGCCATCCTGAGGGCACGAGCCTCGTCCGACAAGACACGCTTCTCACTCCCGCTCACACGCACGGGTCCTACGGTGCGCGCAACCGACCGAGCGGAGGTGGCTCATGCGGACGCTCCCGATCGACGAGCTGCGAGGACAGGTGCGGGGCGACGTGATCTCGTCCGAGGACGAGCGCTACGAGGACGCGCGCACCGTCTACAACGCGATGATCGACCGGCGACCCACGGTGATCGTTCGGGCCGCGAACGCCGGCGACGTGATGGCCGGCGTGAACTTCGCGCGCGAGGCCGGGCTGGATCTCGCCGTCCGTGGCGGCGGGCACAGCGTGCCGGGGTTCGGGACCTGCGACGACGGCGTCGTGATCGACCTGTCGGGGATGCGCGGGGTGCGCGTGGACCCGGCGAACTCGACGGCGCGGGCCGAGGGCGGGGCGACGTGGGGCGACTTCAACGCGGCGACCCATGCGTTCGGTCTGGCGACGACCGGCGGCATCATCTCGACGACCGGGGTCGCGGGCCTCACGCTCGGCGGCGGGATCGGCTACCTCGCACGGGGGTTCGGCCTGTCGATCGACAACCTCGTGTCCGCGGACGTCGTGACCGCGGACGGGCAGCTGGTCCAGGCGAGCGAGCGGGAGCACGACGACCTGTTCTGGGCGCTCCGGGGCGGCGGCGGGAACTTCGGCGTGGCGACCTCGCTGGAGTTCCAACTGCATCCGGTGAACGAGATCTACGGCGGTCCGATGTTCTACGAGCTGAGCGAGGCCGAGAACGTGCTGCGGTTCTACCGCGAGTACATCGCCGACGCGCCCGAACAGATGGGCGCGTTCCCCGCGTTCCAGATCGCGCCGCCGCTTCCGTTCATCCCGGAGGACCGGCACGGCGACACCTTCATCGCGATGGTGGCCTGCTGGGCGGGGCCGGTCGAGGAGGGCCCGAAGGCGTTCGAGCCGTTCCACGACGTCGCGCCGGTGGTGGCCGAGTTCGTCGGCCCGATGCCGTACCCGGCGCTGAACGGCGCGTTCGACGGGCTGTTGCCGCCGGGGCTGCACCACTACTGGAAGGCGAGCTTCGTGAGCGAGCTGACCGACGAGGCGATCGCGGCCCACGTGACCCACGGGCCCGACGTGCCCACCGTCCACTCGACGATGCACCTCTACCCGATCGATGGGGCCGTGCATCGGGTCGGCGCGAGCGACACTGCGTTCGCCTACCGCGACGCGAACTTCGCGACCGTGATCGTGGGCGCGTGGCCGGACCCGGCGCAGAGCGAGGCGAACACCGCCTGGGTGCGGCGCTACTACGACGCGGTCGCCCCGCACTCGGAGGAGGGCGGGTACGTCAACTTCATGGCCGGGGACGACCAGGGCCGGATCCGCGCGAACTACCGGGGCAACTACGATCGACTGATCACGGTCAAGCGGGCGTACGACCCGGGCAACCTGTTCCACCTCAACCAGAACATCGTGCCGTAGGACCCCTCGCGGCGCGGCCTAGCGCGACCCGTCCCGCGCGCCCGAACGCGCCGCGAGCTCCTTGCCGAGCGGCGTCGCGAAGCGAGGCCTGATCCGGACGTCGCCGAGCCAGGCCGCGAGCCGTTCGCGCTCGGCGTCCAGGCGTCTTCGGCTCGCGGCGTCGAGGCGACCGAAGAGCTCGACCGCGACGTCGCCCTCGTCGGTCTGACCCCAGGCGCCCACGGCCCGGCCGTTCGCCCACACCGTGGGGCCCGCGTTGCCGGTGCGGTCGAACAGCTCGGCCGCGCGGTCGCCGAGGTACCACGCTCGGTCCTTCCACCCCATCGTGGTGGGGTCGAGCCCGGGGAGCAGCGCCACCCACGGGCCGACGTCGCCGACGGGGTCGAGATCGTCGGGGAGCACGTAGCCGGTGTCGTCGCCCATCCGGACCCCCGCGGCGTCGACGGCGACGAGGGTCGCCTTCGCCTGCGCGGCGGTCCACCCGGTCCACCACCGGATGTCCGTCATCGTGGCCGGCCCGAACGAACGCAGCCACCGCCCGAGGAGCTCGGAGCACGCCTGCGCGTGGTCGATCTCGGCGAGCGGGGCTCCCAGCCAGTGCTCGGTCGTCGCCCAGCGGTACTGACCGGACGTCCACGCGCCCAGCGGGCGCGTGCGCACGATCGACCCCTCGGTCGCCAGCAGGAACAGCACCCGCGTCGACACGCCCATCGTGCCGGCCCAGGTCTTCCCCTCGCCGACGGTGAGCTTCGCGCCGAGCTCCGGGACCTCGGCGGTGAGTTCGCGCGCGGTGGCCTCCCCCCGGGCCGCGATCGCGGCGAGCGTCGCCGCCTCGACCCTGGCGAGCCACGCCTCGCCGCGACCGCGTGGGATCACGCCCTGCTCCTCGAGCATCCGGACCAGGCGCGCGCGCTGACCGGGGATCAGCGCCTTCGTGCAGGCCTCGTGCATCACCGGGGCGAGCTCGATCGGCACGACGAACAGCGTCCGCCGCATCCCGAGCATCCGCACGAGCGACCGGCGGACGTACAGCGCGTCCTCGAGATCGCCCGGCTCGAACCCGTCGACCCGCGCCCACGACGAGAGGAAGACCGTCGCGGGATCGCTCGAGTGGAGCCCCACGAGCGCCGCCGCGGCCGCGTCGACGGACGGCGCGCTCGAGGCGAGGAGGTGGCGCCGGCCGAGCCGCGCCCGGCGCTCCCCAAGCCCGAGGCGCCTCACCGGGACGCTGCCGGGTTCCGGAAGGTTCGGAACCGCACGTCGCGCCGGTCGGTCTCGGGCGCGAGGAAGCCGAGGAGCCGGTCGCCCTCCTCGGCGACCTCGGCGCGGTCGGCCCGCGCGATCTTCCCGAACGGTTCCACCCACAGGGTCGACCGGTCCCGGTCGAGATCCGCCCTCCACCGCGCCGCCCCGAACCCGTCGATCAGCACCGACCCCCATCCGACCTCGGTCCAACCCTTCAGCTCCGGCGGGCCGATCCTGCTGCGGTCGTCGTGGCCGAGCAGCACGTTGTCGTACTCGGGCAGGAAGCGCACGGGCGCCGGTGTCTCGCGAGCGATGAGCGGGGCACCGGGGACGTCGAACAGCTCGCGGCCGCGATCGTCGCGGAACGTGCGGAGCCGCGGGCGGAGGCGTTCGAAGACGGCTTTCAGCCCGGTCAACCCCGACCACGACTGCGCGTCCGCCACCGCGGACGGGCCGAACGCGGCCAGGTACCGCACGATCATCTCGTCCGGTTCGGTGGTGGCCTCGATCGGGCGTCCGAGCCACCGTTCGACGGTGGTGAAGGCCGAGGCCCCGGAACGACCCCAGATGCCGCGAGGGGTGACCTGGACCGTCGGGAGCAGGTACATCGCGTACCCGAGCGACGACGCATCGCGCTCGGGCCATCGCGCCGCGATCGCGGCGACGAGCTGCGCGCGCGTCCGCGGCTCCATCCGCGAACAGGTCCTCGAACATCGCCAGGAGCTCATCGACGTCGACGCTCCCGGCCACGGTTCGGAGCGGGCTCGAACCATAGAGCGTGCGCTCGACGACGGGCTGCACGAGCGGACGCAAGGCGAGGGCGTCGTCCGCCGTCACCAGGTGCAGCGTCCCGCGGAGCAGCGTCATCCGGACCGCGAACCGATCGCCGAGCGGTTCGGCCAGCCTCTCGGGGCGGAACCGATCCAGACGCGACCACAACGCGACGTAGGGATCTCGCGGCACCTGCGCCTGCATGCCGACGAGGCGTTCGACCGCGTCCAGCGTCTCGACCCGGCGCCGACGGAGCAGCATCTGGCGTTCGAGCAGCGCGCGGTTGAGCGCGCGGCGATCGAGGACGCGAGGTGCGGAGGGTGTCAGCGGAGCTGCGTCCCTTCGCTGATCCAGTTCGTGCGCCAGGTCACCCCGTCATCGTAGGAGAACGACTGCTCCCAGCGGTTGGCCGTCGGGGACAGCACGCTCCACTCGTAGCGGACCTTCACCGGCCGTCCGCCGATCACGTCGTCGCACAGGAACTCGCCCGCGGCCGCCGGCGAAGCGGCCCTCGACCGGCTGGTCGAGGACCCCAGGGAACCGGATCGACGCCCACCAGATCCGCCAGAGCCCGGTCTCGGGATCGAACAGCCGAAGGGTGAACCCCTCGAACGGGTCGCCGGCGGGCGGCAGCGCCAGCGTCGAGAACGTGTCGACGTTGCCGAGCCCGCCCAGGATCGGCTCCGCCTCCCCGATCGCCTCGAACTCGACCCATTCGTCGCTCGAGGGATCGAGCGTGTCGACGACCTTGCGGTTGTGGATCCGCCGCCGCCCGAACAGGAAATCGAAGTCGTGCCGGCCGTCCTCGCTGGTCTGGATCTGTGCCATCCCGGGCCTCCTCTCGCCTCGAACGCTTCTCGGCGTCCAGGCGATCATGCCGCGGCTATCTGGCCATCCTGTGGACCGGTTTCTGTGCGAACCTTGGTCCGTGCGCGCCGATCGACTCGTCGCCGCCCTGCTGATCCTGCAGGCACGGGGTCGCGTGACCGCCGCCGGGCTCGCCGAGGAGCTCGAGATCTCCGAGCGCACCGCGCGCAGGGACCTCGAGGCGCTCGCGATGGCCGGGATCCCCGTCTACTCGCAGGCCGGGCGGGGCGGCGGCTGGTCGCTGTTAGGTGGCGCCCGGACCGACCTGAGCGGTCTGACCGCGGCGGAGGCTCGAACGCTGTTCCTGGTCGCGGGGCCGTCCGCGGCCGCGACGCCGCAGATCAAGGCCGCGTCTGCGCAAGCTCGTCCGCGCGCTGCCCGAACCGTTCCGGGCCGACGCCGAGGCGGCCGCCTCCGCGGTGGTGATCGACCCGACCAGCTGGGACCGTGCGCACGTCCCGGCGCCGGAGCACCTGGACGTCCTCCAGCGGGCGGTCGTGGACGGCGTCCGGGTCCGGATCGTCTACGCGGCGCCCGATCGGCCCGAGACCGAACGCACGGTGCATCCGCTCGGTCTGGTGGCGAAGTCGTCCGTCTGGTACCTCGTGGCCGGGACGGACGCGGGGATGCGGACGTTCCGCGTCAACCGCGTGCGGTCGGTCGCGGTGACACAGGACCCGGTGGAGCGGCCCGACGGGTTCGACCTCGAGGCCCACTGGCGTTCGGTGATCGCCGATCTGGACGAGCGCCGGCTGAGCTTCCGCGCGACGGCGGTGGCCGACGCCGACGCGATCCACGGGCTCCGAGCCGCTGTTCGGAACGCGGCTGTCGGTGGGCGAGCCCGAGCCCGACGGACGCGTCCACGTCGAGATCCGGAGCTGGTCGGCCCGGAACCTCGCGGGCGAGCTCGCGGGGTTCGGCCGATCCGTCGAGGTCCTGGATCCCCCGGAGGTCGGGCGGGAGCTCGCGCGGATCGGGGACGAGCTCAGGGAGCGCTACGCCGGTCGAACGACCGGAGCCACGAGACCGCGTGCTCGGTCGTCGATCGGCGAGGCCGAGACCACTCCCGAACCCGTGACGGCCGAGGCCGGCGGCCGGCTCGGCGTGAACAACCACACGTCGAACAGGTCGCCGAGGTCCTGACCGGAGACCTGCTCGGCCAGCGCGATGAACGCGTCCGTCGAGCCCGTGTCGAACCCGTACGTCTGCGTCCACGTGTGGAGGATCGACCAGAACGCGTCGTCGCCCACCTCGTCGCGGAGCGCCTGCAGGGTCATCGCACCGCGCGTGTAGACGGCGCCGTCGAACAGGTTCTCGACCCCGGGATCTCCGATCACGACGTCCCAGAACGGGGAGCGGGCCGGGATAGCCCTCCAGATCGCCTTCGAGGTCTGCCGCGGGGTGCCGAACCCCTCGTGTTCCCTCCACAGCCACTCGGCGTAGGTGGCGAAGCCCTCGTTGAGCCAGATGTCCTGCCACCGATGCACCGAGACCAGGTCGCCGAACCACTGGTGCGCCAGCTCGTGCACGATGACCGAGTCGCCGTACGGGAAGAAGTACCGCGCGTAGATCGGTCTGGTCTGCGTCTCGAGCGCGAACCCGAGCCGGCGGGTGTCGGGGAAGATCCCGCCCGCCGACTCGAACGGGTACGGGCCGAACTTGCTCTCCAGGAACGAGAGGATCTCCGGTTCGCGTCGCACGGAGGCTCGCACGCGCGGCAGGACGTCGGGGTCGATCGCGTCGATCACGGGCAGGCCGCTCGACGTGACGCGGGTCCGCATCGTCCACTCGCCGACGTCGAACGTTGCCAGGTAGCTCGCCATCGGGTCGTGCGCCTGCCAGACGTGCGTCGTCCAGTTCCCCTGGGCGTCCTCCGACTCGGGCACCCCGTTGGCGACCACCTGGTAGGCGTTCGGCACGGTGATCGCGAACGTGTACGACGCGCGGTCGGTGGGATGGTCGTTGACGGGGAACCACGCGGTCGCCGCCTCCGGCTCGCCCGCGATGACCACCCCGTCGGCGGTCCGGATGAACCCGGAGACCGCGTCGAGGCTCGGGATGACGAAGCCCTTCGGGAACCCCTCGTAGGTCACCACGACGGTGAGGTCGGCGCCGGAGCCGAGCGGCGTGGCCGGCGTGATCATCAGCTCGTGGTGGGTCCGCGACCACGTCGCGGGGTCGCCGTTCACGGTGATCGCGCTCACGGTGAGCCCCACCAGGTCGAGGCTGAAACAGCTCAGGTCCTGCGTGGTCCGGGCCGCGATCGTCGCGACCCCGCGGAGGTGGTTCGTCCCGGGGCCGTACCTGATCGCGAGGTCGTAGTGCTGCACGTCGTACCCGCCGTTGCCGAACCGCGGGTAGTAGGGGTCGCCGATCCCGAGCGTCCCGGCGTCGGGGCCGGGACCGCAGGTGGCGAACGGGCCGGGGGCGCTCCCGGCGGCCGCCGGCGCGATCACCAGCGTCGAGAGCGCGAGCAGCACGGATAGGAGGCGTTGCGGTCGCATGCGGGTTTTCCGATCCTTCGGTCGCGGGCGGACGTGTCGCAACGTACGTCACGCTCGCGAGGTTCGTCCAGGGCTCGGGGAGCGGGCCGGACGGGAGGGCTACTGGGGGTACGGCGGCAGGATCAGCGGTGGGCTCGGCGGCCGCGAGAAGTCGAAGTCGGCGAGCAGGTTGCCGAGCGCGGGGTCGTTCTCGCGCACGTCGGGCCGCGAGTCCGGGACGCCCGTCGGTGGCCGGGTCGAGCCGCTGGCCGCCGAGGAAGTCGTCCTCGATGAACTTCAGGTAGGCGTCGAACGACAGGGTCTGGTGATCGATCGTGCCAGGCCTGGCGTAAGGGCTGATCACGAGCGCCGGCACGCGCAGCCCGTACCCCGCGCCGTCGACCGTCGGGGGGACGACGTGGTCGTAGAACCCTCCCCAGTCGTCCCAGGCAAGGAAGATCGCGGTGCTGTCCCATTCGGGCCCGCTCATGACGGCGTTGATCAGACCCGTCACCCAGGCCTGTCCGGTGGCGATCGACGCGGGCGGGTGCTCGCTGTCGTCCGCGTTCGGGACGATCCACGACACGCTCGGCAGCGTGCCCTGCGCGGCGTCGCGGTAGTAGTTGCTCACCGTCTGCACGTTGCCGACCTGTCCGTCCTGGCTGACGTCCTCGAACCCCGGCAGCGGGTTCCAGATCTCGGGGGTGCCGATCGTCTGCGTCTGCGGCGCGCAGAACATGGCATCGTCCGCGCAGTCGGGCTGCGTTCCCTCTGCGACGTAGTACTTCCAGCTCACGCCGGCCTGATGGAGCAGGTAGGTGATGTCGGTCCACGCGAACGGCGTCGAGCCGAAGGTGGGTTCCACCGGACCGGCCGGGTACTTGCCGAGGTCGGTGGTGCAGCTCATCGGGTCGTTCGGCGTCGAGCAGGTCGCCGACCACCCGGAGACCATCGAGAGGTGGGACGGCAGGCTCCACGAACGCACCGACTCGAACATGTGGTCCTGCAGCACGAAGCGATCCGCGTAGGCCCAGTAGTTCGGGATCTCCCGCTCGTCGTGCCAGCCCATGGCGTCGGGCTGGCCGAGCCGCCCCGTGTCGGCGGTGCAGTCCGGGCTGAACGGGTTGGCCGCGCAGTACGTGTGGTTGCCGTGGATCGCGGACGCGACGAACCCGTCCATCGCTCCGCCGTCGATGTCCCTCGCGGCGTCGATCTCGCCGTGCGGACCGCCCTCGTTGATCAGGGAGGTGTCGTGGAACGGCTTCACGCAGGCGTGGACCCGCGGGTCCGGCACGCAGACGTCGGGCCGTCCGTGCCGCATCGGGATGCCGTCCGCCCCGGGGTAGGTTCCGAAGTAGGAATCGAACGAGCGGTTCTCCTGCATGATCACGATCACGTGCTGGATCTTCTGGATCCCCTGCTCACGGGTCTGCGAGGCCACCACGCCGGTGCAGCCGGCGGCCACGAGCGCGAGACACGCCAGGGCGATGGGGAACCGGGTTCGCGACGTCACCGATCGGATCACCTCGTTCCGGAGGTCACCGGCCGTTCCGCGACTGATTCGAGCGCGGGTGGCTCGGAGTTCGGTGGCGTCCACGAGCGGGATGTGGCGATGGTGTGAAGGGGTGGGTCGCTGGCGCGGTTCGAGGTCAGGCCTGCGCCGGCGGGCGGCCGCGTCTGGCGGCCTTGGCGCGTTCCTGTTGCGGGAGCGTCACCTTGCGAAGGCGGACGTTGCCGGGCGTCACCTCGACGCACTCGTCCTCACGGATGAACTCGAGCGCCTGCTCGAGCACGAGCGTCCGCTTGGGGATCAGGCGCGTGAACTCCTCCGAGTTCGCCTGGCGCATGTTGGTGAGCTTCTTCTCCTTCGTCGGGTTCACGTCGATGTCCTCGGATCGCGCGTTCTCGCCCACGACCATGCCCTCGTAGACGTCCTCGCCCGGGCCTACGAACATCGACCCGCGCTCCTGGAGCGTGAGGAGCGTGAACGACGTGCTCACGCCCTCGCGGTCGGCGACGAGCGAACCGGTCGGGCGGGTGCGGAGCTCGCCGTGCCACGGCTCGTAGCCCTCGAACACGTGATGGAGCTGCCCGGTCCCGCGCGTCTCGGTCAGGAACTCGGTCCGGAACCCGATCAGGCCGCGCGCGGGCACGAGATGCTCCATGCGGATCCACCCGGTGCCGTGGTTCACCATGTTCTCCATCCGACCCTTGCGGAGCGCGAGCAACTGAGTGATCACGCCGAGGTACTCCTCGGGCGCGTCGATCGCGACGCGTTCCACGGGTTCGTGCAGCTTCCCGTCGATCTCGCGCGTGACGACCTGCGGCTTGCCCACCGTGAGCTCGAACCCCTCGCGACGCATCACCTCGACCAGGACCGCGAGCTGGAGCTCGCCGCGCCCCTGGACCTCCCAGCGATCGGGCCGGTCGCCGTCGAGCACGCGGATCGAGACGTTGCCGATGACCTCCTGGTCCAGCCGTGCCTTGACCTGTGGGGCCGTGAGCCTGGTGCCGTCCCTGCCCGCGAGCGGTGACGTGTTGATGCCGATCGTCATCGAGAGCGAGGGCTCGTCGACGCGCGTGACCGGGAGCGGCCGCGGGTCGTCGGGGTCGGCGAGCGTCTCGCCGATCGTGATCTCGTCGATACCGGCCACCGCGACGATCTCACCGGGTCCGGCCTCGTCGGCCTCGACGCGGTCGAGCGCGTCGGTGACGTAGAGCTCGGCGACCTTGGCGGGCTCGATCGTGCCGTCGGCGCGGCACCACGCGACCTCCTGGCCCCGGCGGATCGTGCCGTTGCGGACGCGGCAGAGCGCGAGCCGCCCGACGTAGGGCGACGCGTCCAGGTTGGTCACGAGCGCCTGGAGCGGGTGGCCCTCCTCGTACGACGGCGCGGGGATGTGCTCGCGCAGCGCGTCGAACAGCGGCTCGAGGTCCTCGGGGAGCGCGGAGGGGTTCGGGCCGCAGCGGCCCTCGCGGGCGTCGGCGTACAGGATCGGGAACTCGATCTGGTGCTCGTCGGCGTCCAGGTCCAGGAACAGCTGGTAGACCTCGTCGACGACCTCCATCGTTCGGGCGTCGGGCCGGTCGATCTTGTTCACGACCAGGACCACCGGCAGCCGGGCCTCGAGCGACTTGCGCAGCACGAACCGCGTCTGCGGCAGCGGCCCCTCGGAGGCGTCGACCAGCAGCAGGACGCCGTCGACCATCGTGAGCCCGCGCTCGACCTCGCCGCCGAAGTCCGCGTGTCCCGGCGTGTCGACGATGTTGATCTTCAGGTCGCCGTGGCGGACGGCGGTGTTCTTGGCCAAGATCGTGATGCCCTTCTCGCGCTCCAGATCGGTCGAGTCCATCACGCGTTCGGCCACATCCTGGTTCGCGCGGAAGGCGCCGGACTGCCAGAGCATCGCGTCGACCAGGGTGGTCTTGCCGTGGTCCACGTGGGCCACGATGGCGACGTTGCGGATGTCGGAGCGGGTGGGCATGGCCACCATGGTAGGGGGCCGCGGCGCCTGCGAGCCCGGAGCGGGTGCGATCGTGCGCGTCGTGGGTATGTCACGGATGGATCGATCGGGACGTCCAACGAGGTGAGATGACCGGAAGCGACACCGAGCTCGAGGCGGCGACCGCCGCGTTCGAGGCGCAACGGCCGTACCTGCGGGCCGTGGCCTACCGGCTGCTCGGCCGTGTGGGCGACGCCGAGGACGTCGTGCAGGAGGCCTGGTTGCGGTGGCGCGAGGTCGACCGCGCGACCGTCATGGACGACCGCGCCTACCTGACGCAGGTGACGACCCGCTTGGCGATCGACCGGCTCCGTCGGGAGCAGCGTCGCCGGGAGACGTACGTCGGTCCGTGGCTGCCCGAACCCGTCGCGCTCGAACCCGACGTCGCCGACCGGGTCGAGCTCGCCGATTCGGTCGAGATGGCGCTGCTGGTGGTGCTCGAGACGCTCTCGCCGCTCGAACGCGCGGTGTTCGTGTTGCGCGAGGCGTTCGGGGCGCCCTACGAGGAGATCGCGCTCGTCGTCGATCGCAGCGAGGAGGCCGTGCGCCAGCTCGCGCACCGCGCCCGCCAGCACGTCGACGAGCGGCGACCGCGGTTCGACGCCGATGCGCGGACCCGGCGGGAGGTAACCGAACGCTTCCTCGCCGCGGCGGCCGGCGGCGACGTGGACGCCCTCATGGAGCTCCTGGCTCCGGACGTCACCCTCGTGTCCGACGGCGGCGGCGTGGTGCGCGCGGCCCTCCGGCCGATCGAGGGCGCGGATGCCGTCGCGCGCTGGCTCGCCGGGGTCGCCGCCCGTGGGCTCGCCGAACCCTCGATGGAGATCGTCGAACTCAACGGCGGTCCCGCGGCGGTCGTCCGTTCCGGGGGTGAGCTCCAGGCGGCGATCGTGCTCGGGGTCGCGGGTGGCCGGGTCCGCGCGGTCTACCTGGTGGCGAACCCGGAGAAGCTCGCGCGGCTCGACGTCTGATCGGCCGATGTCACGGCGGTGCGAGCGGCGTCGTCTCCTCTTCGGGACGTCGATCCCGTAGGAGGTGGGAACGATGGACACGACCACCCGAACGATCCCCGCGCTCCAACGGTTCGTGGAGCAACGCACCGTGTTGCTCACGAGCTTCCGCAGGGACGGCACGCCGGTGGGGACGCCCGTGAACATCGCCGTCGAGGGCGACCACGCGTTCGTCCGTTCGTTCGACGCGGCGTGGAAGGTCAAGCGGATGCACCGGAACCCCGAGGTGGAGATCGCGCCTTCGTCGTTCCGCGGCCAGCCGCAGGGACCGCCGATCCGAGCGCGGGTGCGCGAGCTCGACGGCGCGGAGGCCGAGCACGCCTCCGACCTGATCGAGGCCAAGCACCCGATCCTGCAGGGGATCATCGTGCCGCTCGGCCACAAGCTGAAGCGTCTGCGCACGCTCCATTTCGAGCTCACACCGATCGCCGACTAGCCGGGGCGGATCCCGGGCGATGGCGGTAGGGTCCAGGCGTGCTCGCACCGACCGCGTACGAGGCGCGTCTGGCCGACCTGCTCGCGCGCGTGTCCTCGGGCGAGGTGTCGCCCGGCGACGCGGCGCGGGAGCTCCGGGACCTGCCGTTCAGCGACCTCGGGTTCGCCAAGGTCGACCATCACCGCGAGCTCCGCCAGGGCGCCTGCGAGATCGTCTACGCCGAGGGCAAGACGCCCGAGGAGGTCCGCTCGATCGTCGAACGGCTCCTGTGGGGGAACGAGGGCCCGATCCTCGTGTCGCGGACCTCGCCCGAGCACGTCGACGCGGTCCGCGCCGCCGCCGCCGGCTCGCCCGTCGAGATCGTCGAACGCCCGAGGGCTCGGTGCATCGCGCTCCGCCGGAACGTGCCGCCCCCGGCTGGCTCGGTGCTGATCGTGACCGCCGGGACCTCGGATCTCGGGGTCGCGGAGGAGGCGGAGCTCACCGCGTCGCTGCTCGGCGCCGAGACCGAGATCGTCGCGGACGTCGGCGTCGCGGGGCTGCACCGACTGGCCGCGGTGCAGCCGATGCTCGCCGCGGCCGACGCCGTCGTCGTGATCGCGGGGATGGAGGGCGCGCTCGCGAGCGTCGTCGGCGGCATCGCGGCGTGTCCCGTGATCGCCTGCCCGACGAGCGTCGGCTACGGGGCGTCGCTCGGCGGCCTGGCCGCGCTGCTGTCGATGCTCTCCTCGTGCGCCCCCGGCGTCGCGTGCGTGAACGTGGACGACGGCGTCGGCGCCGGGACGATCGCCGCGATGATCGCTCGGCAGTCCTCCCCGCGATGAGGGGGCCGCGATGAGGGTCCTGTACGTCGACGTCGTCGGCGGCGCGGCGGGCGACATGCTCCTGGCGGCGCTGCTCGACGCCGGCGCGTCCCCGGACGAGGTTTCCGATGCCGTGTCCGCGGTGCTCGGCCGCCGCGTCGGGTGCTCGACCAGCCGGGTGCGCCGGCAGGGTCTGCGGGCGCTCGCGCTCTCGGTCCCGGGTGACCTGTCCACCGAGCGACGCGGGCCGCGGGAGCTCCTCGACGCGGTCGAACGCGCCGCACTCGACGAAGGGGTGCGCGGCCGGGCCACCGCCGTCCTCGAGCGGATGTTCGAGGCCGAGGCGAAGGTCCACGGGCGAGCGATCGACGAGCTCGAGCTCGAGGAGCTGGGCGAGGAGGACACCCTGTTCGACGTCGTCGGCGTGGCCGCGGCGCTGGAGTCCCTCGGCGTCGAACGCATCGACGTCTCGGCGCTCCCGATGCCGCCGCCCTCGAACGAGGGACCGCACGGGTCGCCCGCGCCGGTGACGCTCGAGCTCCTCTCGGGGTTCGCGCTCCGAGCCTCGGTCGCCGGCGTCGAGCTCCCCGAGACCGTGACGCCGACCGCGGCCGCGATCGTCTCGGCGCTCGGCCGCCCCGCGCCCGAGATCCCCGAGCTCGTGCTCGAACGCGTGGGGGTCGGCGCGGGCACGCGCGACCCGGCGTCGGTCGCGAACGTCGTCCGGGTGCTGCTCGGGACGACCTCGCCGACGCCGGACGGCGCCCGCCGGCTGCTCGTGCTCGAGGCCAACGTCGACGACCTGGTGCCCGAGCTCGTGCCCGACGCGATCGACGCGCTCCTGTCCGCCGGCGCGCTCGACGCGTGGACCGCGCCGATCGTCATGAAGCACGGGCGGCCCGCCGTCGCGATCTCGGCCCTGTGCGAGCGCGACGCGCTGGACGACGTGCGGCGGACGTTCTTCGAAGCGACGACCACGCTCGGGGTCCGGGTGCACGAGGTCGGGCGACCCGAGCTCGACCGCAGGATCGTCGAGATCGACCTCTTCGAGGGCGGCCCGAGGATCCGGGTGAAGATCGGCGTCCTCGACGGGCGGGCCGTGAACGCGAAGCCCGAGCACGCCGACGTGGTCGAGGCCGCCCGGAAGCTCGGCCGTCCGGTGCGCTCGGTGCACGCGCAGGCCTCGGCGCTGGCGTACCGCCTCCTCGAGGACGAGCGATGAGCGCGGTTGCCGAACGGACGCCGGCCGCGGTGATCAGAGATCTCGAGGACAGGATCGGTGGCTACGGCGATCGGGCGCTGGTGGCGTTCTCGGGCGGCGTCGACTCGTCGGTGGTGCTCGCGCTCGCGGCGCGCTCGCTCGGGCAGGCCCGGGTCGAGGCCGTGACGGCGATCTCGCCGAGCTATCCCGCGGGGGAGCTGCGGGTGGCGGCCGAGACCGCGTCCGAGCTCGGCGTCGCGCACCGGTCGGTGCGGACGCACGAGGTCGACCGCGAGGCGTACGCCCGCAACGACGAGCTGCGCTGCTACCACTGCAAGGCGGAGCTCTACGGCGTCCTCGGTCAGATCGTCCGGACGGCGGTGCCGGACACGGTGGTGCTCGCCGGCGCGAACGCCGACGACCTGGACGAGTTCCGGCCCGGGATCTGGGCGGGCGAACGCGCCGGGATCCACAACCCGCTGCTCGAGGCGTCGGTCGGCAAGGCGACCGTGCGCTCGATCGCTCGGGCACTCGGCCTCCGTGTTGCGGACAAGCCCGCGCTCGCCTGCCTGTCCTCGCGGGTGGAGCTCGGGATCCGGATCTCGCCCGAGCTCCTGGCTCGGATCGACGAGGCCGAGGCGATCGTGCGCGCGCTCGGGTTCGACGTGGTGCGGGTCCGGCACCGGGGCGCCTCCGCGACGGTCGAGGTGCCCGCCGGCGAGGTCGACCAGCTCCTCGCCCACCCCGAGCTCGACGCCGCGCTCGGAGCCCTCGCCGCGCTCGGGTGGGACGAGGTCGCGGTCGACCCGAACGGCTATCGGCCCGGCGGCGCCACGCCGCCGCCCGCCGGTACGCGAGGCTGACGCCGCCCGTTCCGATGAGTTCGGGGGACCCGACCCGTCCAAGGATCGATGGCGGCGAACGGATGGCGGCCTCGGGCCGAAGCACGGGCGTCGCCGGCGACGCAGCCGGTCGCACGCCGATGGCGTCCCGGGCCGGGGGGCACGGTGCTCGTCATGATCGGCCCGGTCACGCGTGAGGGCATCCCGGCGCTGTGCGAACGCGCTCGGAGGCTGCTCGCGGGCTGCGACGCGGGTCCGGTCTCGTGCGACGTGGACGCGCTCGCCGACCCGGACGCGGTCACGCTCGACGCCCTCGCTCGGCTGCAGCTCACGGCCCTGCGTCTCGGCTACCGGGTCGAGCTGCAGCGGGCGCGGGGCCCGTTGGTCGAGCTGCTCGTCCTATCGGGTCTGAGCGGCGTCCTGCGGTGTGCGGGGTCGGCGTCAGGCGTCGAGGTGAGGGGGGAGCCCGAACATCGGGAACAGGCGCTCGGTGTCCAGGAAGAAGCTGATCCCGACGATCCGGCCGTCGGCGATCTCCAGGACCTGGAGTGACCAGGGCTCGAGCCGTCCCTGCGCTCCGGGCTTGTACTGCCCGAACGCCGGCATGCCGTTCGCCTCGACCGCGATGAGTCTCGAGCCCCGGCAGCCGATCCCGGGTCCCAGGCACCACGAGACGATGTCGTCGTGGGTCTGCAGCCACATCTCGTAGGGCGGCATCGACCAGGTGGCGTCCTCGCGCAGGAGCGACGTCAGCGACTCCATGTCGTACCGCTCGAACGCGTCGACGTAGCGGGCGAGCAGCGCGCGCTGGTCGTCGTCGGCGGGTTGCAGGGTCTCCGCGTCGTCGATCCGAACGGACGAGAGGGTCGCGCGGGCGCGTTGCAGCGCGCTGTTCACCGACGCGACGGAGGTATCGAGCAGCTCGGCCACCTCGGACGCCTTCCAGCGCAAGACCTCTCGGAGGATCAGCACCGCCCGCTGTCGCGGCGGCAGGTGTTGGAGGGCCGCGATGAACGCGAGCCGGATCGACTCGCGCGCCTCGAGCACCTCCGAGGGATCGCCGCTCTCGGGCACCACGCGGTCGTCGGGGATGGGGAGGACCCACACGTTCTCCGGGAGTGCTTCGGGCAACGGGACGTCCGCCGATCTGGCCGGCGCGAGGTCCATCGGGCGCGTTCGGCGCTCCTTGCCGCCCAGCATGTCGAGGCAGACGTTCGTCACGATGCTGTACAGCCACGACCGCAGCGAGGATCGCCCCTCGAACCGGTCGAAGCTCTTCCACGCCCGCAGGAACGCTTCCTGGACGGCGTCCTCGGCCTCGAAACCGGATCCGAGCATCCGGTAGGCGTACGCGGTGAGCTCGGCCCGGTGCCGCTCCAGCTCCGGCTCGAGCTCGTCCGACCCCGCGACCGCGGACCGCTCCTCCGCCCTCATCTCCGCCATCCGGACAGCTCCTCCTCGGCCTCAACCTATCCACCACGCTGCGACGCGCGCCAGTGCCCGAACGTATCGGGCGCCGCCGACCGGCCGCATGGACCGATGAGTTCTCCTCGCGCCCGGGGTCCGGATCTCAGAGATCGACGACGCCGAAGGGAGGCCTGTCGGCGCGGTGTGCTGAGGTGACGGTCGAACGGGAGGAACGTGATGGGCAACGTGGTGCTGAGAGCCTCGATGTCGCTGGACGGCTTCATGACGGGCCCGGACGTGGGGGCCGAGCATCCGATGGGCCGCGGCGGGGAACGGCTGCACGAATGGCTGTTCGACGAGAGCGACCAGGGGCGGCAGGACGCCGAGATCGCACGGGAGACGTCGGCCGCCGTCGGGGCGGTGGTGATCGGGCGTCGGACGTTCGACCTCGGGCTGGAGCCCTGGGGCGACGTCCCGTTCCCGGTGCCCTGCTTCGTGCTCACCCACGAGTCGCGGGACGACCTGCCGATGGCGAGCGGCACGTTCACGTTCGTCGACGGCTCGCTCCCGAGCGCGCTCGAGCACGCTCAGGCGGCCGCCGGCGAACGTGACGTGCTGTTGATGGGCGCGAGCGTCGGCCAGCAGTTCCTGGACGTCGGGCTCGTCGACGAGATCGAGGTCCAGCTCGTGCCGGTGCTGCTCGGCGCGGGCACCAGGCTGTTCGACCACCTCGGTCCGGATCACATCGAGCTGGAACGAACGGCTACGGTCGACTCACCGCACGTCACGCATCTCCGGTTCGACGTGGTGCGGTAGCGGGATCGCGCCGCCTATCGGACCACCAGCGTCCCCGTCATGCCCATCGACCCGTGGAAGCGGCAGACGAACGGGTAGGTCCCCGGTGGCAGGTCGATCGTCACCTGCGCCGTCTTCCCGGGCTGGGTCTCGACGTCGATGCTCTGGCCGGTGACCGTGAAGGTGTGTGGGGTGTCGCTCACGTTGTCGAGCTTGATCGTGTCGCCCTGCTTCACCGTGAAGGTCGACGGGGAGAACGTGAAGGAGTTCCCGAGGCCTTCCATCACCGTGATGGCCGCCATCCCACCGCCACCACCGGTGTAGCCGCTACCTCCTCCGCCGTAGCCGCTACCTCCACCGCCGTAGCCGCCTCCACCGTTGTACCCGCTGCCTCCGGTGGATCCGGTCGGGCCGGTGGTCGGGCTCGTGGTGGTAGTCCCTCCACCGCCGCTGGCGCCGCTGCCGCCCTCGTTCGCGGCGGCCTTGCTCCCGCATGCGGCCGCGACCAGGGCGAGCACGACGAACCCCATCAGCAGTCCTCGGCGTGTCTGGAGCAGGTGCATCTCGTGTCCTCCTCGTGATCCTCCAGGCGTCGCGGACCCGTGGATCCGCACGCGCGTGCGCGGTCCCCAGCGGGGGTCGGGGAGCGAGGGTCACCGGTGAGCTGCTCCTCGGGTGATTCGAGCGGGGGCGGGCCGGAGTTTGAACCTCGTCGGAATCAGATCTGGTGATCGTGTGCCGGGGCACGGTTCGCGTTCGGCCGCGAGTGATGGGAGGCCCTCGGTTCGGCTAGGTTGCGCAGAGGAGGAACTGTCCACCGCGGAGGCGAGGGAGGAAGCATGGAGGCGTTCGGGCTTGCAGACGAGGGCTCTCCGGCGGCGGTGATCGAGGTGCCGACACCCGAACCTGGGCCGGGCGAGGTCCGGGTCAAGGTGCGCGCGTCGTCGGTGAACGGCTTCGACGTGTTCGTGGCCAAGGGCATGGCCCGGGGCATGATGGAGCACCGGTACCCGGTCATCGTCGGCAAGGACTACGCGGGCGAGATCGACGCGCTCGGCGAGGGCGTGGAGGGGTTCGCCGTCGGCGACGAGGTCACGGGCATCGTCCCGACCGAGCCGCACCTATGGCGTGGCGCGTACGCCGAGTTCGTGGCCGTGCCCCTCGACGGCTTCATCGTGCACAAGCCGGGGAGCCTCGACTTCGAGCGGGCGGCGTGCGTCGGGCTCGCGGCGCTCACCGCGCACCGCTGCGTCGAGGCGATCGAGGCATCCGAGGGCGATGTCGTGCTGGTCGTCGGGGCGACGGGCGGCGTGGGCGCGCACGCGGTGGAACTCGCCGCCGCTCGCGGCGCCAAGGTCGTCGCGTCGGCGCTCCACCAGGACGAGGCGTGGATCCGCGGACTCGGCGCGAGCGAGATCGTCGACTACTCGGGCAACGTCGTGGCGGCGATGATCGACCGGTATCCCGCGGGTGTCGACGGCATGATCGTGGCGGTGCACGTCGGCGACGGGTTCGGCGCGTTGACCGACCTCGTGAAGAGCGACGGGCGGATCGCCTCGACGGTGGGTGGTGCGGACGTGGACATGCTCGGCCAGCGTGGTGTCGTGGCGTCGAACGTGATCGGCCACGCCGACCCCGAGGCGTTCGCCCGCCTCGTGCACATGGCGGCCGACGGCACGCTCAGCGTCCCGATCACGCGAACGTTCACGTTCGACGAGCTGCCGCAGGCGCTCCGGTTGGTCGGGGAGGAGCGCTCGCGCGGCAAGTTCGCGATCACGATCGCGAGCTGACGCGAGATCGAGTTCGGCTCCGTCTTAGGACGACCCGTCGCACCCGTCCGTTCGGTACAGGACCGCCATGTCGCCTCGAAGCATCGAGACGGGCGCACCCGACGGGCTCCGCCACTGCAGGCGGATCAGGTTGGCGTGGGGGCTCGCCACGTCGTCGCGTTCGACCCACTGGAAGGAGAACGGGTTCGCGCCGCCCGCTCCTGGGTCGAAGCGCGTCGGACCGGGGTTGCTGACGATCGTCTGGTCGCCGACGTTCGTGCTGAGGATGCGGAACAGCGCCGGCGCTCCTGAGACCAACGCGCTGACGTCGACCGTGATCGGGAAGATGGCGGTCGGGTCCGCCTCGAGCCCCGGGACGGCCCGCCACGACGTCGACGACGTGGACACGGTCGAGGTTCGCCAGACCGTGTCGATGCAGTCGACGGGTGTCCGACCCGTCGTCGTCCCCGCGATCACGCCTTGTGCGCCGACGGCCACCAGGCCGAGGGCCACCGTCGCCACGAACAGGTTCCTGCGCATCGGGGCCTCCTCTCGGCACGGAGTCGGCCCGCACCTCGGACGCCCGAGGGTACGGGACGACTTCGGAAAAGGTGAGGCCCCGGTTGGTCCCGGTGCGCTACGCCGCCTCGGCTGCGCGCTCGAGCTGAGCGATGTCGAGCTTGCGCATCTCGAGCATCGCGCGCATCACGCGCTGTGAGCGCTCGGGGTCGGGGTCGATGAGCAGCTCGCCGAGCACGGTGGGCACGATCTGCCACGACACGCCGAACCGATCCTCCAGCCAACCGCATTCGCCCTGCGTGCCACCCTCGGACAGTGACTCCCATAGGCCGTCGACCTCTTCCTGGGTCTCGCAGTTCACGACGAGCGAGATCGCGGGCGTGAACGTGAACTCGGGGCCGCCGTTCAGCGCGACGAACTCCTGACCCTCGAGGAGGAAGTCGATCGTCATCACGGTGCCCGCAGGCCCCGGACCGGCCTCGCCGTACCGCGAGACGCCGAGGATCTTGGACTCGCCCCCGTCACCCGCGAGGGCGCGGCGGGCGGAGAACGCCGAGACGTAGAAGTTCGCGGCATCCTCGGCCTGGTCGTCGAACCACAGGCACGGTCCGATCTTCGATGCGTGCTCGATCCTCATGGCCCTCCTCCTTCTCCCGGCCCATCGGCCGGAGGTCGCCCCTGCACAGGCCGAGATCCTCGGCCCTCAGATCGGGGTTTCCCCGATCGATCGGGACTCGAACCCGGATGGGGCGGATCAGTTCGTCAAGATCGGCCGGGCCGCCGTCGAGGGCTAGCTCGCGCGCGTGCCGCTGATGTCGTAGGCGACGTTGCCGGGACCTTCCTTCCCGGGGTCCGGCCTCCATCCGCCCGACATCGAGGCGCCGTCCTCGGCCCATGTGCCCGTGAAGGTCGCGCCCCCGGCCAGCTCCGTCCGGATCGTCACCTGGTCGCCCTGCACGTCGTACTCGTAGGGGATCGGGACGCCGATCATGCTGGCGAACACGGTCGACGGGAACTTCCCGGTCGCTGGGTCGTAGCCGATGACCTCGAGACCCGCGATGTCGAACCCCATGAAGTTCAACTCCACGCGCTGCTGGAGGAAGAACCCGCCGGGGAGCCACTCGAACGTGAGCCGGCCCGACACGTTGTCCTCCTCAGCGTCGAGCGTGCGGCCCCGAACCTCCCAGGTGCCCACGAACCGGTCGAGGCGCCGGAGCGCCGGATCGGGTTCGGGGGGCTGTGCCGTGGCGTCGTCGTACCGCTTGTCTGCCATGCCTCCTGCTCCTTCCTGCGGTGTCGGGCTCGGGTCCGCCGTGCGCGTCCACCGCCGCGGGGTCTGCCTCACCCTACGGTCGGAGCCGAGTTCACGATCTCGACATCGAGAGACGTCGCCGTGTCAGCCGCGTCGATCGTCGGGACCGGCGGCCTGACTCAGGTGCTGCAGCTTGTCGGGGTTCGCGATCGCGCGCACCGTCTGGATGAGGTCGTCGGCGATGTCCAGCGAGACCGCCGCGACGAGTCGCCCCTGCCCGTCGAAGAACAGGGCGCCGGGCTGCCCGTTGATCTCGACGTGGGTCGTGCCGGGCACCCCGAGCCGTTCCCCTCGGGCCGAGGCGCCGAGCAGCAGGCGGGCGACCTTGTCACGTCCGTGGATCGGGCGCGGGAACGCGGGTGCCTTGCCTCCTCCGTCGCCGTAGGCGACCACGTCGGCGGCGAGGAGGTCGAGGAGGCCCTGCGCGTCCCCCTCGCCGATCGCATCGAAGAACCGATGAGCGAGCTCCTCGCGCCGCGTCCGAGAGGCTTCGAACCGAGGCCGCTTCTCCTCGACCTGCCGGCGGGCGCGCACGGCGATCTGCCGGCAGTTGTCCTCGCTCTTGCCGATCACACGGGCGATCTCGTCGTACCCGTACTCGAACACCTCTCGCAGCAGGAAGACCGCGCGCTCGGTGGGTGAGAGGCTCTCGAGCAGGACGAGGAACGCCATCGAGAGCGAGTCCGCGGTCTCTGCGTGGAGGGCGACATCGGACTCCGGGTCGGTCAGGACCGGCTCCGGGAGCCAGGTCCCGACGTAGCGCTCCCGGCGAACCCGCGCCGAGCGCAGGTGGTCGATGGCGAGCCGCGTCGTGATGGCCGAGACGTAGGCCTTGGGTGACTCGATCTCCTCGCCGTTCGCCGATGCCCGATGGAACCGCAGGAACGCCTCCTGGACGATGTCCTCGGCGTCGCCGACGCTGCCCACCATCCGGTAGGCGATCGAGAACATCAGCGGCCGGAGCTCTCCGTACAGCTCACCCACCTGCGTCTCCCGCACCGAACGTGTCCCCATCGTCCCTCAAGACGAGGCGGGCCGCCCCTCTTGTGACACTCGCGTCGACGATCCCGATGTCACGACGTCGTACCACGTCTCGTCTCGTCACTGGAACGTGGGAAGGAGGCATGGGATGCATCCCGACCTGGGGGACGTCGTGATCGGGCTCGCGTGCATCGTGATCGGCGTCGCGCTAGCTGCTTCGCTGGTCTTCCTGTTCATCGGCGCGCCGCTGGTGATGGTCGGCGTCGAGCTCCTGCTGCCCAGACCGAGCTGAGGGTCGAGCCGGACTACGAGGTGCTCGCGCGGAGCGCCGCGTGGACCCGCCCGAGCTCGTCCTCGATCGCCTCGAGCTGCGCGGCGCCGTCGTCGAGCGAGCCGCCCTTCGCGGCGGCCTCGAGCCGGCTGCTGCGGTCGGCGAGCTCGTTGGCGCCGAACGTCGCGGCGTTGGACTTGAGCGTGTGGGCCGCGCGGCGGACCTCGTCGGCATCGCCGGCCTCGAGCCCGCGCCGGGCCGCCGCCACGAGCGCGGGCGAATCCGTGACGAACTGGTCGATCAGCTCGGCGACGAACGCGTCGTCGCCGCCCATGCTCTCGGCGAGCCGCTCGAGGACCGCGTCGTCGACGGACGGTCGCGATCCGTCCACCGTGCTGTCGCGGCGCGATCCCTGCGCCGGCTCGGCGTGCGCGTGATCGCGGCGATCAGCTCCTGCGGGCCGGATCGGCTTGGCGACGTAGTCGTTCATCCCGGCGGCGAGGAACCCCTCGCGGTCGCCCCGCATCACCTCCGCGGTCATCGCGACGATCCACGGGCGCTCGCCGTCCGCCCACCGCTCGAGGATCTGCTGGGTCGCCTGGACGCCGTCCATCTCCGGCATCTGCACGTCCATCAGGACGAGGTCGTACTCCTGGCGCCCGACCGCCTCGACCGCCTCGAGCCCGTTGGCGACGACGTCGGCGCGATACCCGAGCTTCTCGAGCAGCCGCAGCGCGAGCCGCTGGTTCACGACGTTGTCCTCGGCGAACAGGATCCGGAGCGGATGTCGTACTCCGAGTTCGGGGTCGAGGATCGCCGCCCGGCTTCGTCGCGCGTCTCCTCCGCGCCGGACTCGAGATCGAGCACGATCGCGAGGGCACCGTGCAGGGCCGAGGCCTTGATCGGCTTGACGATGACCGCGCCGATGCCGGCGCCCTCCCAACGGGGATCGCTCGCCACGTCGTGACGGGGGACCGACGACGCGAGGATCGTGGGGAGCTCGCCGACGCGTTCGTGCAGGCGGGTCGCGAGGTCGAGCCCGTCCATCCCCGGCATCAGCATGTCGAGGATCGCGACGTCGAACGCCGCCCTGCTCGAGCGCGGCGAGCGCCTTCCTCGCCGGAGGACGCGGTGGTCGTCTCGACGCCCCAAGCGGACAGGAGCGCGGTCATCAGCAGGAGGTTCGTCGCGTTGTCGTCGACGATGAGCGCTCGGCGCCCCGCGAACGATCCGTCCCGGCGGAGCGCGGTCGGCGTCATGTCCGTCGCGCCCGCCTCGAACGTCACGTGGAACGTGCTGCCCTCGCCGGGGACGCCGCTGCTCTCGGCCGTCACGGTGCCGCCCATCAGCTCGGCGAGCCGGCGGCTGATCGCGAGCCCGAGGCCCGGTCCCGCCGAACCGCCGGCTGGTCGACGCGTCGACCTGCGTGAACGACTGGAACAAGCCGTCGATCCGATCGGGCGGGATCCCGATCCCGGTGTCGCGGATCGACACGTGGAACCGCGATGCGGTCCGCGCTCGGGCGTCTCGCCTGCCCCGACGTGGACGACGATCTCGCCCTCGTCGGTGAACTTCACGGCGTTGTTCAGCAGGTTCAGCAGGATCTGGCGCAGCCGGCTCGCGTCGCCGACCGCGGTCTCCGGCGTCCCGGGCTCGATCCCGTAGGTCGACCTCGAGACCCTTGCGCTGCGCGATCGGTCCGATCAGGTCGACGACCGCCTCGACGCACTCGCGGAGGTCGAACGGCGCGAGCTCGAGCTCCATCCGTCCGGCCTCGATCTTGGAGAAGTCGAGGATGTCGTTGATGATCGTGAGCAGGGCCTCGCCGCTGCGCGCGATCGTCGAGGCGTACTCGCGCTGCTCGGCGTCGAGCTCGGTCTCGGCGAGCAGGCCGCTCATCCCGATGATCGCGTTCATCGGCGTGCGGATCTCGTGGCTCATCGTCGCGAGGAACGCGCTCTTGGACTCGTTCGCCTGCGTCGGCGACCTGCCGCGCCTCCTTGACCTCGGCGAACAGCCGCGCGTTCTCGATCGCGATCGCCGCCTGCTGCGACAGGCCGACGAGGAAGTTGAGGTCGTCGTCGGTGAACACGGCTGCCGGTGCGGTCCGCCAGACGGCCATCATGCCGATGACCCGCCGCGGGCGAGCAGCGGTGCGGCCATCAGTCGCTCCTCCTTGCTCCTCCTCGCCCGGGATCAACACGGCCCGCGGATCGCCGGCCATGTCGTTGACGACCTCCGCCGCGCCGCGGCGCGCGAGGTCCCCGATGATCCCCTCGCCGGGCGTGATCGTGTCCGCCATGATGAGCTCGGCGAGCTCGCCGAGGGCGACGACGGGGATGAAGCGCTCGCCATGCTGCCTCCTCGAGGAACACGGCGCTCGTGTCGGCGTCGAGGAGCTCGCGCGCCCGCTCGCGCGATCCTGCCCAGGATCGGGTCGAGGTCGAGCAGCGCCGCCCACCTCCCGCCCGAGCTCGGCGAGCGCCGCCATCTCGCTCGCACGGCGCCCCGTCTCGCGATACAGGCGGGCGTTCTGGATCGCGACGCCGACGTTCGCGGCGATCGTCGACAGCAGGCGCGCATCCGCCTCGCCGAATCGTCCGGCCTGCTGCGATGCTCTGGACGCTGATCACGCCGATCGCCGCTGCTCCAGCGACGATCGGGACGCCCAGGTACGACTTGGCGGGCGTCCCGACGATCGGCGATGCCGAGCTCCTCGAACGCTTCCGCGCGGTTGAGCAGGAGCGGCACCCGGGTCTGGAGGATCCTCGAGGTGAGGCCCTCGCCGAAGCGCAGGGACGGGTTCTCGCCTCGCTCCCCGCCCTCGCTGTAGTAGGCGAAGTCGATCATGTCGGTGGCGGTGTCGTGGAGAGCGACGTAGACGAGGTCGGCGCTGAACACCTCACGGAGCTGGTCGCCGAGGCGCTCGATCAGCGCGTCGAGCTCGAGCTGTTCGGCCAGCGCCTGGCCGACGTTGTTGACGATGGCGAGCTCCGCGGCGCGCTGGCCCGTCTCCTCGAACAGCCGGGCGTTCTCGAGCCCCACGCTCAGGCTGCCGGCCAGCGTCGTGAGCAGACGGACGTCGGCCTCGCTGAACGCGTGTTCGCGGTCGAGGTTGTGGAGCGAGATCACGCCCGTCCCCCGGTTCCCGATCAGCAGGGGGACGAAGACGGACGACCGCGACGGTTCGCCGGCGATCGCGAGCGGGTTGCCCGCCTCGATGCACCGCTGCTCCATATCCTCGTTGACGACGACCGGTTCGCGCGTCTCCAGCGCGATCTTCCGGAACCCCATGATCTCGATCGGGTGGTCGATCAGCCGAACGCCGCGCTCGATCGAGTACGGGAACCAGATCTGATCGGCGGCCGTGTCCACGACCCCGATGTCGACCGTCTGTGCGTCGAAGATCTGCGCGAGGCGCTCGCCGACGAGGTCGTACATCGCCTGCATCTCGAGGTTCTCGGCCAGACCCGCGCTGCACGTCGTTGATGAGCGCGAGCTCGGCGTTGCGCTGCCGGGTCTCCTCGAACAGCCGCGCGTTCTCGAGCGCGACGCTGAGGCTGCCCGGCGAGCGTCGTCAGGAGGCGGACGTCCGCCTCGCTGAACGCGTGCTCGCGGTCGATGTTCTGCAGGGAGATCCGGCCGGTCGCCTCACCCCCGACGACGAGGGGGACGTACGACCGCGGACATCGGCCGTCTCGCCCGTGACGAGCGCGCCGCCCGAACTCCGCGATCGCGCTCCGTGGAATCGCTCGTTGATGACGAGCGGCTCCCGCGGTCTCGAGCACATGTGCGCCCGGACCGCCGTCAGATGGCGTCGGCTCGTCGGCGAGACGGACGCCTCGCTCGAGCGTGTACGGGTAGTGGATCAGGCCGGCTTCCCGATTCGAGCATCGCCGATGTCGATGACCTGCGCGTCGAAGATCTCGTGGATGCCGGTCGCCGACGAGGTCGTACATCGCCTGCATCTCGAGGTTCTCGGCGAGGCCTCGCTGGACGTCGTTGATGAGCGCGAGCTCGGCGTTGCGCTGACGGGTCTCCTCGAACAGCCGGGCGTTCTCGAGCGCGACGCTGAGGCTGCCCGCGAGCGTCGTGAGCAGCCGGACGTCGCCCTCGCTGAACGCGTGCTCGCGGTCGAGGTTCTGGAGCGAGATGCGGCCGGTCGCCTCACCGCCGACGACGAGCGGGACGCAGCAGCACCGCGACTGGGCATCTCGCCCCGATCGCACATCCGGTGCCGCCCAGCTCGGCGATCCGTTCCTCGACGCGCTCGTCGAGCAGGAGCGGCTCCCGCGTCTCGATCACGTGTCGGCCGAGGGCACTGGGCGTCTGGTGGGTCGTCGAGGTAGCGGACGCCCCGCTCGATCGAGTACGGGAACGGATCAGCCCGGACTCGCGATCGAGCACGCCGATGTCGACGACCTGCGCATCGAAGATCTCGACCGAGCCGGTCGCCGACGCAGGTCGTACATCGCCTGCATCTCGAGGTTCTCGGCCAGGCCGCGCTGCACGTCGTTGATCAGCGCGAGCTCGGCGTTGCGCTGCCGGGTCTCCTCGAACAGCCGGGCGTTCTCGAGCGCGACGCTCAGGCTGCCGGCGAGGGTCGTCAGGAGGCGCAGGTCCACCTCGCTGAACGCGCGCTCGCGCTCGAGGTTCTGGAGCGAGATCACGCCGGTCGCCCTGCCCGCGACGACGAGTGGGACCCACACCGACGACTTGGGCCGCTCGCCCACGAGCAGTTCCGGTTGCGCCGTACTCGGCGAGCAGTTCCTCCGTGATCGACGTCGAACAGAAGGGGTTCTCGCGTTTCGAGGACGTGCTTGCGGAACCCGATGGGTGCCATCGGGTCGGCAGCGCAGTCGCTCTCCCTTCTCGATGATGTACGGGAAGCTGACGAGACCGTTGGTCTGGTCGAGCACCGCGATATTGACCACCTGGGCGTCGAAGATGTCACGGAGTCGGTCGCCGACCAGGTCGTACATCGCCTGCATCTCGAGGTTCTCGGCCAGGCCGCGCTGCACGTCGTTGATGAGGGCGAGCTCGGCGTTGCGCTGCCGGGTCTCCTCGAACAGCCGGGCGTTCTCGAGCGCGACGCTCAGGCTCCCGGCGAGCGTCGTGAGGAGTCGCACGTCCGCGTCGCTGAACGCGTGCTCGCGATCGATGTTCTGGAGCGAGATCAGTCCGGTCGCCTGGTCGCCGACGAGGAGCGGGACGAAGACGGCGAAGACTTGGGGGCTTCCCCTGAGATCACGTCGGATTGACCGACCGTCGGCGCTCCGTCGCGCGATGTCCTCGTTGACGACGACCGGCTCCCGCGTCTCGAGCGCGGTCTTGCCGGAACCCGATGATCTCGATCGGCTCGTCGTGGAAGCGGACCCCTCGTTCGATCTCGTAGGCGAAGTGGATGCGTTCGGCGGCTGCGTCGAGGATCTCGATATCGACGACCTGCGCGTCGAAGATCTCCTGGATCCGGTCGCCGACGAGGTCGTACATCGCCTGCATCTCGAGGTTCTCGGCGAGCCCGCGCTGCACGTCGTTGATGAGCGCGAGCTCGGCGTTGCGCTGCCGGGTCTCCTCGAACAGCCGGGCGTTCTCGAGCGCGACGCTCAGGCTCCCGGCGAGCGTGGTCAGGAGCCGGAGGTCGGCGTCGTCGAACGCGTGCTCCCGGTCGACGTTCTGCAGCGAGATCACCCCGGTCGCCCTGCCCCCGACCACCAGCGGCACGAACACGCCGGACCTCGCGGGCTCGCCCTGGATCGACCTTCGGCTGGTCGTACTCGCGAGCAGCTCCGCGCGTCACGCGTGTCGAACGAGGAGAGGCTCGCGCGTTTCGAGGACGCGCTTCCGGAAGCCGATGACGGCCATCGGCTCGTCGGTGGAAGCGCACGCCTTTCTCGATCGTGTACGGGAAGTGGATCATGCCGGCCGACTCGTCCAGGACGCCGATGTCGACGACCTGCGCGTCGAAGATCTCCTGGAGCCGGTCGCCGACCAGGTCGTACATCGCCTGCATGTCCAGGTTCATCGCCAGGCCGCGCTGCACGTCGTTGATCAGCGAGAGCTCGGCGTTGCGCTGCCGCGTCTCCTCGATGGCCCTCGCGCGGCTGAGGGCCGCGCCGACGTGGTTGGCGACGAACGTCAGCAGCTCCTTGTCCTGCTTCGGTGTGGTGGACGTCGTCCCGGAAGCTCTGAACGACCATGGCGCCGACGGTCCGGCCGTCCGCCAGCAACGGGACGCCGAGCCAGGTGACCGAGGGGATCCCGATCATGTCGACCTCGCCTCGGCGAGCGAGCTCCTCGATGTCGGCGAACGTCAGCAAGAGGGGATGACCCGACCGGAGGAGGTACGCGGTGATCCCTCGAGCGTCACCCGTGCCCATCGTCTCCCAGACATTCGGGTCGGGCCAGCCCTCCTCCACCGTGTCGACGTAGAAGGGCCAGTTCATCGCCTGCCGTTCCTCGTCGTACAGGACGATGTAGAAGTTGTCCGCGTACATCAGCTCGCCGACGATGCGATGCATCTCGGCGTAGAACGCCTGCATGTCCTGGGCAGCGCTCGCCGTCTCGGCGATCCGGTAGAGGGCGGATTGCACGCGCTCGGCGCGTTCGCGGTCGCCCTCGAACGTCTCGAGCTCGGAGACGCGTTCGCGGAGCGCGCGGATCTCGTCGTCGAGCTCGGTCACGCCGGCTCCTCGACGTCGAGGGCCCAGAGCTCGATGCTCCCGCTCCGCCCCCGGATCTCGAACGCGCCGAGCGACACCGCGTCCTCCGGAACCTCGCGCAGCGCGTCCTTCGTCCCCTGCGAGAACAGCACGGCGTGGTCGAGCTGCTTCGTCATCGCCTCGATCCGAGAAGCCGTGTTCGTCGTGTCGCCGATCACCGCGTAGTCGAGTCGCCGCGGCGAGCCGACGCTCCCGGACAGCACCGGGCCCGAGTTGATCCCGATCCCCATCCGGAGCGGCTCTTGCGACCCCGGTGGAGGAGAGCCACGCGTTGAACGTCGCGAGCTGCTCGCCGGCCATCGCGCGCGCGGCGGCGATCGCGAGCTCCGCGTGCTCCTCGTTCGCGACCGGGGCGCCGAACGCGGCCATGATGCCGTCGCCCATGTAGTCGACGATCGTCCCGCCGTGATCGAGGACCGCGTCGGTCATCAACGTGAGGTACGTGTTGATCGCCTCGATGACCTCCTCGACGGCTCTGCCCTCGGCGTAGCTCGTGAACCCGCGGAGGTCTCCGAACAACACCGTGCCCGTGAGCAGTTCGGGCCTGATCCGCGCGTCGCCGTCCGTCCTCGCGAGGACCTCGTCGACCATCTGTTCGGGCAGGAACCGCATGAAGATGTCGCGGACGCGTTCGTGCTCGAGATCGTGCAGGGCCTTGCGGTCGAGCCCGGCGTTGATTCGCGCACGCAGGATCGCCGCGTCGAACGGCTTGGGCAGGAAGTCGTCGGCGCCGGCCTCGAGACAGCGGACGACGCTCTGGGCGTCGTCGATGCCCGAGATCATGACCACGGGCAGGTGGCGGATCTTCTCGTCGGACTTGATGCGCTCGAGGACCTCGATGCCGTCCATCCCGGGCATCTCGATGTCGAGCAGGATCACGTCGGGCGGGTCCTCGCCGATCGCCGCTAGGGCCGCGGCCCCGTCGTTCGCCGAGGTGGTTCGGAGCCCCTCCCGGGCGAGCGTCGCGGTGACGAGACGTCGGTTGAGCGCGTCGTCGTCGACGACGAGGACGTGCCCGGTTCGACGCTGCACCCGTTCCTCCTGGCCGCCCCGCTCACCCGGGAGGCAAGGAGCCCCGACGGGGGCGGCGAAGGAGTGTTCCACGCCTCCCGAGGCTCCGGCAACCGCAAGGACCGGCTTCAGCCACGAGGTGCGCCTGGAAGGGGTTGCGACGTACGCCCCTCGGCCGCCGGAGACGAGCTAGATTCGAGGTCATGACGGAGCCGTCCACGTTCCGGCGGCTGTGGCAGCCGCCCGGCCGGTACGAGGATCGGGCGACCGACCGGCGAGTGACCTTCCTCGAGCTCTTCTTCGACCTGGTCTTCGTCGTGGTCATCTCCCAGCTCGCCCGTCGCCTGGCCGCGCACCCGTCGTGGTCCGGCGTCGGCTGGTTCGTCTTCCTCTTCTATGCCGTCTGGTCCTCGTGGCTGAACGGCACGCTGTACCACGACCTCCACACGACCAACGACGTGAGCGTCCGCGTCTTCACGTTCGGACAGATGCTCGCCGTCGCGGTCATGGCCGTGTTCATCGGGGACATCCCGGGGGACGGCTCGACCGGGTTCGCGCTCGCCTACGCGGCGAACACCTTCATCCTGGTGATCCTGTGGTTCCGCACGGGGTTGCACGACCCCCACCACCGGCCCGGTTCGGTGCCGTACTCGGCGGGCTACTTGGTTGCGGCCGTCCTGTTCGTGGTCAGCGTCGCGTTCGACGGGCCGGCTGCGGTACTGGCTGTGGGCGGTGGCGCTGGTCGCGAGGTGGCGGGGTGGGTGATCGGCATGTACCGGTGGAAGCCGCCCGGGACCCAGGCGGGCGATTCGCGCATCCCGACGACGCCCTCGCTGATCGAACGCATGGGGCTGTTCGTCATCATCGTCCTCGGCGAGGTCATCGTGGGGGCGGTGACCGGCATGGCCGACGTGCATCCGCTCGAGGCCGAAGGCATCGTGATCGGCCTGCTGGGGGTGGTGGTCGCGATCGGTCTGTGGTGGATCTACTTCGACCTCGTCTCGTACCGCGAACCGGCCCCGCGGAGGACCCAGGTCTGGCTCAACCTGCACTTCCCTCTGGTGGTCGCGATCGCCGCGGGCGGTGCCGCGGTCCTCAACACCGTCGAGCATGCGGGCCGGCCCCTGCCGGACGCGGTGCGCTGGCTCCTGGTGGGCTCGCTCGCGGCGGCGATGCTCTCGAACGCGCTCATCGCCTGGACCCTCGAGCTCCGCCGCACCCTGCCCGAGCTCTATCGCACGGCCGAGATCGCCCTGCCCGTGTGCGCGCTCCTGTGCCTGGCGGTCGGCCTCACCGACTGGGGCGCCAAGGCGAGCCTCGCCGCGATGGTGGTGCTGCTCCTGGCCCCGGTGGCGGCGGGCACGGCCGTGTGGCTCAAGCACCCCGAACGCGACACGCTCGACCTGGGCTGAGTCCACCGCGGTCACGCGTGCACGACCGTTTGGCTAGGCTGTCCGCTTCCGGCGCACGGCGTTCGACACGGAGGAGGCGGCGTGGCCGAGCCCATCGCGGACATCGACCGCGCGCGAGCCGCGGTGGACGAGGGCTCGTGGTCCGAGGCGTACGACCGGTACCTCGCGCTCGAGCCGCTCGACGATCCACACGACCGCGAGCGGTTCGCGGACGCGGCGTGGTGGACCGGGCGGATCGAGGAATCGATGGCGGCCCGGCAGCGGGCGTACACCGGCTACGCGGAGGCGGGCGACGACCGTCGAGCCGCATGGATGTCGGCGCGGCTGTGCATCGAGCACTTCTTCCGGGACGAGCCGTCGGTCGGCGCCGGGTGGTTCGCGCGAACCCAGCGTCACGCGAAGGTCCTGCCCGACTGCGTCGAGCTCGGGTTCGCCATCGCTCCTGGAGGCCACCGTGCTGCGCTTCAGCGGCGACCCGGACTCGGCGCTGCCCCTGACCGAGCGCGCGACCGAGATCGCCCAGCGCTTCGGGGACCGCGACCTCCTCGGGATGGCGATCCATACCCAGGGGCTGATCCTGATCGATCTGGGCCGCGTCGCCGAGGGCGTCGCGCTGCTCGACGAGGCGATGACCTCGGTGGTCGCCGGCGAGCTGAACGACTACTTCACCGGCGCGATCTACTGCAACGTGATCGAGGCGTGCCTCCAGATCGCCGACGTGCGCCGGGCCGGCGACTGGGGCGAGGCCGCGCGCTCGTGGGCCGAGTCGATCCCGCCCGAGTCCCCGTATCCGGGCATCTGCCGGATCAACCGCGCCGCGCTCGCGAGCCTGCGGGGCGACTGGCCGCAGGCCGACGCCGAGGCGGTCGCGGGCCGCGGAGGAGCTGCTGAGTCTGAACTCGGCGCTCGCCGGGGAGGCGCTCTACGCGTCGGGCGACGTGCGCCGACGGCTCGGCGATCTGGTGGGCGCGGAGGCCGCGTTCGAGCGGGCGCACGAGCTCGGGTTCGAGCCGCAGCCCGGACTCGCACTGCTCCGGCTCGCGCAGGGCAAGGTGGAGGCGGCCGTCGCCGCGCTGCGCGTCGCGATCACGGGGACCTCGGGCAGCCGCCTGCACCGGACGCGCCTGCTGTGGGCGTTCGCCGACGCGGCGCTGGCGGCCGGCGACCTGGACGCCGCGCGGACGGCCGCGGACGAGCTCGACGCGACCGCGAGCCGGCTCCAGCGCCCCGGTCCTGGCGGCGGCCGCGGCCACCGTGCGCGGATCGCTCCAGCTCGTCGAGGGCGACGTGCCCTCGGCCCTGACGAACCTTCGCCGCGCGACCACCGCTGTGGCAGGAGCTCCGGCTGCCGTACGAGGGCGCTCGCGCTCGGATGGCCTACGGGCTGGCGCTGCGCGAGGCCGGCGACGAGGACGACGCGGCGCTCGAGCTCCGCGCGGCCCTCGGTGCGTTCGAACGCCTGGGCGCCGTCGCCGACGCCGCCCGGGCCTCGGATCTGCTCGGCGGCCCGAAGGCGCTGCCGCGCGGGCTGACCGCCCGCGAGGCCGAGGTGCTCCGGCTGGTCGCCGCCGGCAAGACGAACCGGGACATCGCCGTCGAGCTCGTGATCAGCGAGCACACCGTCGCCCGCCACCTCCAGAACATGTTCGTGAAGCTGGGCGTCACCTCGCGCTCGGCGGCCACCGCGTTCGCCTTCGAGCACGACCTGGCCTGACCGCACGGCTCGTGGTGATTCCTCACCACGAGGTCGCCGTCCGAGGTTGGCTGGTTCGGGCGATGAACCCGGGTACCTCGCGCGCCTACCGTCGCGGAGACGATCCAGACACAGGAGGCGGGCCATGGACGGCAAGGGTTCGGAGCGGTTCGACACCGTGGTCGTGGGGGCCGGGCAGGCGGGCCTGTCCGCCGGGTACCACCTGAAGCGGGCGGGCAGGTCCTTCGTGATCCTCGATGCGAACGACCGGATCGGCGGTTCGTGGCGCAAGCGCTACGACTCGCTCCGCCTGTTCACCCCGTCGTGGGCCGTCAACCTGCCGGGCTGGCGCTTCCCCAGGAAGACCGCGCACCACCCGACGAGGGATCAGATGGCCGACTACCTCGAGGCGTACGCCGACCGGTTCGACCTGCCCGTGCGCACCGGTGTGGACGTGCAGCGGATCTCGCGAGTGGGAGACCGGTACCTCCTGTCCCTCGCCGACGGTCGGATCGAGGCCGACAACGTGATCGTCGCTTCGGGCTCCGACCGCGACCCTCGGATCCCCGCGTTCTCGCGCGAGCTCGACCCGGGGATCGTCCAGATGCATTCGAGCGCGTACCGCAACCCGTCGCAGCTCCGCGACGGCGGGGTCCTGGTGGTCGGGGCGGGCAACTCCGGCGCCGACATCTCGCTCGACGCCGTCGTCTCGCACCCGACGTGGCTGTCCGGGCCCCATCGCGGGCACGTGCCGGTGAACATCGACACCTGGGTGGCGCGGAACGTGGTGTTCCGGGGGATCCGGTTCTTCGCCGTCCACTTCTTGACGCTCCGGACGCGGATGGGCCGCAAGGCGAAGGCGAAGGAGGCGTCCCAGGGCGACATGCTGGTCCGCGTCAAGCCCAAACAGCTCGTGGCCGCCGGTATCGAACGCGTCCCGAAGACCGTCGGCGTCACCGGCGGACTGCCGACGCTCGAGGACGGCCGCGTGCTCGACGTGGCGAACGTGATCTGGTGCACCGGCTACCGTCACGACCTGTCGTGGATCGAACTCCCGATCTTCGGCGAGGACGGCGAGCTCCAGCACGAGCGCGGCGTCGTGACGTCAGAGCCCGGGCTGTACTTCGTCGGCCTCTTCTTCCAGTACTCCGCGGCGTCGAACGTGATCCCGGGCGTCCCGAGGGACGCGAAGTACGTCGTCGAGCGGCTGGTCGAACGGGACCGCACCGGAACCGCACACGAGACCGTGGCCGCCTGAGCCGCGGATCCGCCGCCCGCTGCTCGATGGCATCGGAACCGCACACCGATCGGGGTGAAGGACGGGCCGTCTCGATGGGACGATGAGGCGTGCGTTCAGCAGCGCCGGGAGACGTCGATCGGGTCAGCCGATCGCGAGGGTGGCCACCTGTGGCTGCGGGACCGCGTCGGAGCGGCCGCCGAGACCGTGGCCGCCTGAGCGCGTCGTCGGGGTTAGAGGCGTCGGCGCAACGTACGGGCACGTCGTTGATCTCGACGATCCTAACCAGGTTGCGGAACCCCTCGGCCTCTATCGGGTCCAGTGTGGTGGCGTCACGCGTTCGCGGATCTCGGACGAGGCGAGCGTCTTCTCCGAGACCAGATCTGATCCGGGCCCGCCATCTGCGCGAGGTACGAAGCGAGCTTCACGTGGTTGCCGATTACCGTGTACTCGGTGCGGGTGTCCGAACCGATATTGCCGACCGTCACGTACCCGGTGCGACCCCGATCCCGACGTCCAATCCACCCTCGCGCTCCGACGACCACCGCGTGCGTAGGCCGCGGAGGCGCTGGCGCATCTCGAGCGCAGTCACGACGCCCGTTCGCGTGATCCTCGAACGGATCGTCGCCGAAGAAAGCCAGGATCCCGTCGCCGATGTACTTGTCGAGCGTCCCGCCGTGGCGGAACACGACGTCGGTCATCACGGCGAAGTGCTGATTCAGCCCGTCGATGACCTCCTCCGGCTCCATGTTCTCGGACATCGACGTAAACCCGCGGATGGTGGCGACCAGGATGCTGAGGTTGCGGCGCGTCGAGGTCAGCGAGACGGGCGCGCCGCCGTTGAGCACCGCGTCCGCGACCTGCGGCGCCAGGTAGCGACGGAGCTGTTCCGCACGTCGGATCTGGCCGAGCTGATCCTCGACGGTCTTCTCCAGGTTCTGGTTCAGCTCCTCGAGGTCTTGGTAGAGCGTCGCGAGCTGTCCGCTGGTCCGGTTCAGGTTCGTCGTCAACCGGCCGAACTCGTCGCGGTTCGGAACCTCGATCTTCTGGGCGAAGTCGCCGTCGGCGATCCGAGCCAGCGCGAGGTCCATCTTGCGCACCGGGCGGATCACCGACCACGACAGCGCGGCGCCCAGACCCAATGCGATCAGCAGGCTCACGCCCGAGAAGATCCCGACCGCGATCAGCAGGAAGCGGTGGAGCGAGGCGAGCGAGTCCGACGCCACGCCGATCCGACCCTCGGTCGAGTCGATCAGCTGGTTCAGCTCGTCCTCGAGCTCGTGGGAGATCGCGTGCTCGGCGGAGATGTGGAGCTCGAGCGCGCGATCGAACTGGCCGGCGTCGTACAGGGCGAGCACCTCGTCGCCGGCAGCGGCGTAGCGCTCATCGATCGAGCGCATCTCGTCGATCGTTCGATCCACGTTCGGCTCGCCCATCGAGGCCAGGGCGTCCAGGTCGGCCAGGAAGTCCTGCTTCGCTGCTGCGATCTTGTCGTTGTAGGCGTCGTCCTTGGTGATGAGTGCCATCGCCCGGAAATGGCTCTGCGAGGTGACGGAATAGATCGCCTGCCGAGCGATGTCGGTCTGGTCCTGCAGGCTGATGAGCTGCTGGGCCTCATGGTTCATCTCCCGGATCACGAGGATGCTCGTGATCCCCATCCCGACCAGGAGCACGGCGATCACCAAGAAGCCGGCCAGGAGCTTCGTGTGGACGGTCGCGCGGATCCTACGCCACGAAGTCGGCCGCGGGCCGCACGAACGGCGGGAGCCGTTCCGGATCGCGACCCCCGCCGTTCGGCGACGGAGCGTCGACGCCATCTCTTGCGTCCGTCGCGTCGCCCCCGGATGGGAGATGCGCGTCCACCACTGCGGGCCTCCTCGTCGTCATCGAGTCGATGACCAGCGGAAACGTCGATTCTGGGGCAGGCGGGCGTGCTAGGTCAACCGAGGCGTCGGGTCACGTGAACCCGCAGGTCAGTTCGTCGCCGAGGGTCGCCAGTCGATCGAGACGACGTCGACCGGCTCGACGATCCCTTTCAGCTGCACGCTCCGCTGCTCCGAGGCTCGGGCGTCGGGGAGGCCACTCAGCGTCTCGGCGCTCGCGAGGATCTCCCGGCCCCAGCCAGCGATCCGATCCGCGAGGCGGTGTGCACGCCGAGGCCCGTGTACCCGCTCTCGTCCCGTGTGGCCGTCGTGGCATGCAGGCCCATGCGCACCTGCGGCGCGAACCCGTGGGAGCGCCGATGCTCGGCGAGCCGGCGCTGGATCTGCACCGCGCAAGCGACGCCGCGACCGGCGTCGGGGAAGGCGACGAAGAACCCGTCCCCCGCGTGATCGATCTCCTCGCCCTCGTGATCGACGAACGACGAGCGGAGCGCCTCGTTGTGCCACCGGCGGAGGTCGTTCCACGCCTCGTCGCCGATCACCTCGATCAACGCGGTCGAGCCGACGATGTCCGTGAACAGGAAGGTCCGTGCCGCGCGAGCCGAGGTACTGACGCTGCCCGTGGTCCTCGCGCGGAGCTCCTCCGCCCGCCGGGCGTCTCGATGCGCTCCCAGCCGTTCGAACGCAGCCCTCGCGCCGTCGAGCTCGACCGCGGCGGCCGCGACGTTCCCGCCGGCAAGCTGCGCCTCGGCGAGCGCGAACGCGACGGTCGCGGATTCGTAGGGGGCGCTCGCCTCGTTCCATCGCTTCCGTGCCTCCGCGAGGTGAACGATCGCGCGGCCGTGGTCGTCCTCGAGCAGCGCGGTGATGCCGGCGGTCCACTCGCTGGCCGCCTTGATCGCCGGCGACGCGATCTGATCGGCGATCTCGGCCAGCTCGTCGCGCGCGGCCCGGGCCGTCTGCACTTCGCCCGCCGCTCTGGCGATCTCGGCCTGCGCCGGCAGCATCCGGGCGCGGGCGAAGCGGTCGAACGCGGCCAGCTCCAGGCTCCGGCGGATCGACGATGCGGCGACATCCAGATCACCGCGCGCGAGTTGGAGCAGCGCCAGTCCGGGCTGCGGATCGTCACCCTGCTCACGTGCCTGCCGGAACGCCTCCTCTGCGGCTGCGAGGTCACCGAGCCGAAGGTGCGCCTCGCCCATCTCGTGCTGCGCCGCTGCGGCATGCGCCGGGCTGAAGTCCACCAGCTCCCGCCAGGCCGCGCGCGCTTCCTCCTCGGCCCGGCGGAGCTGGCCGAGCATGCGAAGGATCGCGCTCCGATGTACGCGCGCGATCCCGGGGAACCCGGTGAGGCGCTGGCGTTCGGACCAGCGCATCGCAGTGTCGGACCATGCGCTGCCTCGGCGGTAGTCGCCGAGGTCGCGGTACATGCTCACCGCGTTGCTGAGGATCGCGCCCGTGGTGAACGTGCCAAGTTCGCCGCCGGCGGCCGTCCCGGCAACCTCCTCCATCAGCGGCCGGCCCTCGTCCACCCGGCCCGAGTCCACGAGAAACATGCCCCGACGCATCCGGACCCATGCCGGCAGGTTCCGGTCGTTCGCCACGTCCGCCAGATCTCGGGCGCGATCGACCTGCGCGAGCGCCGCAACGATGTCCCCGCGTGCGCGCGCCGCATCCGCATGCGCGATCGCGAGGTAGCCGTGGGCGGCGGACTCGGGTGTGCCCGCAAGCAGCCATTCGGCCTGCGTCAGCCAGGCCGCCGCCACCGAGTCCTGGAGCATCGCGGAGTGTTGACGCTGCAGGGTGAGCGCGGACAATGCGGCTCGCTCGTTGTCGCCGCGCGCGAGGAACGCCTCGTACGCGGACTCGCGGATCGAGATCGCGCCGTCCGCGGCGCCGATCCAGAACGCGGCCTTCGCGAAGCGCTCGAGGTCCTCCGCTTCCAGCGGACGCTCGGCGGCCACGGCCGCGAACAGCTCGTGCGCACGCCCCCAGGCACGCTCGGCGACGGCCGCCCGGGCCTCGTCGAGGGTCGCCGAGGGCGTCTCGGTCTCGTCCACGCGGTCGATGGTGCCACGGACGCCCGCCCTAGCGGAAGGCGTCCGGCCGCGACCGAGCACGGTCCCAGATCTCGTGCTCCTACTGATGGGACCATGAGTGGTTCGTTTCGCCCGAACGGAGGAGACATCGATGGGATCGAGTCGGCGTCTGTGGCCGGTCTCGATCGTGGTCGGCGCGGGGCTCGGCGCGTTCTCGGTCCTTGCGGACGGGATCATCGGCGGGCGGCTGTTCGGGATCCTCGGGAACATCGCCTCGCCGTGGGGGCTGGCGGCGTTCTTCGTCGGCCGCCTCACGACGTCGCCGAAGCGTGGTGCGCTCGCGGGAGCGCTGACGCTGCTGGTGGGAGTCGCCGTCTACTACGCGGTCGGCGCGGCGCGCGGCTATGTCGTCGGCGAGGTGAACCTCGTCTGGACGGCGATCGCGCTGGTCGCCGGTCCGGTCATGGGGTGGAGCGGCGCGGCGATCTCGTCCGAGCCCGAACGCCCACCTCTCCTCGCGGTGGTCGCGCCCTCGGCGATGCTGGTGGCCGAGGCGCTCTTCCTCGCGATCGACCGGAAGGTCTGGCGCTACGACCTCGGCGCCGAGACGTATCGCCTGATCGATCTCGGCGTGATGCTCGCGCTCCTCGTCGGTGGCCTGCTGCTCCCGTGGATCTTCGAGAAGGACCGGCACCGGCGACGGATCGTCTACCTGTTCGTCGCGCTGGCGGGTGTGGGCGGAGCCATCGCGTTCGTGGTGCTGCGGGAGTTGATCTCGCGATCGTGTAGCGGTTCCATCCCTCGGCACCCGGCTCTGAGGTGGGGTCACCCTCGGCCGTGCATCACCCGAGACACCTCGCCGCTCGGCGCGCGTACGCTTGGTCGACACAGGTCGAGCGCGGGAGGGAGCGCGGGATGGATCTCGGAGTGCATCTCCCGGTCCTGACGTTCAACGAGTCCGAACCCGAGACCCCATCGCTGATCGCGTACGTGGAAGCGGCCCGTCGGCTCGGGTTCACGGCCGTCTCGGTGAACGATCACCTCCAGCACCGCCGGCCGTGGTTGGACGCGCCGACCGCGCTCGCGTCGGTGGTCTCGGCGACCGGGGACATGACGCTCGCGACGACGATCGCGCTCGCCGTCGTCCGCGGGCCCATCCCGCTGGCGAAGTCGCTCGGCGCGATCGACCTGCTCTCGGGCGGTCGCCTGGTCGTCGGCGTCGGGCCGGGCTCGCACGCGCCCGACTACGAGGCCGCGGGGCTGGCGTGGGACGAGCGGTGGCCGCGGTTCGAGGAGTCGATCGGCGCGCTCCGGGCGCTGTGGCGTCCGGACGGCGAGCCGTTCGAGGGCACGTTCTACTCGACCCGCGGCATCCGTCTCGAGCCTGCGCCCGCGCAGGACGGCGGCCCGCCGATCTGGGTGGGGAGCTGGGGCTCGCGACGCCGGGCTCCGACGGGTGGCCCGGCTCGGGGACGGCTGGATCGCCTCCGCCTACAACACCACGCCCGAGGGGTTCGTGGAGTCATGGGATCGGCTGCGCGGGCAGCTTCCGCTCGTACGGCAAGGATCCCGAGACGTTCCCGAACGCGCTCGCCACGATGATGTTCCGCGTCGAGGACGACCCGTCGCGCGCCCGCCGCGTCCTCGAGGAGTGGGTGTCGCCCACGCTCGGGCGGCCCGCGGAGGAACTCGGCGAACGGCTGCTGGTCACCTCCGCGGAGGCGTGCGCGGATCGGCTCTCCCGCTTCGCCGAGGCGGGCGTCCAACGCATGTTCCTGTGGCCCGTCGGCGACCCGATCGAGCAGCTCGAGCTCTTCGGCGAGCGGGTGGCGCCGCTGCTCGACGTCTGAGCAGTGCCTGGCGCGACCTCATCGCTCGAGCCCGTGGCACGGGAAGGTCGGATCCGCGATCGCGAGCTCGGTGCACGCGAGTAACGCGACCTCGTTCGCGGTGAGTGCCTGATCGAACAACCGGATCTGCGACACCGAACCGCTGGACCACTCCTGGGTCGTCGTGACGTCGTCGACGAAGAACCGGAGGCCGTCCGATCCGCCTACCTTCGCGAGGCCACCGCGGTCGTGGAACGCGAACTGCCGGACGCCGTCGACGTACCCGACGACCCGGTCGGCCGTGTCTCGCGTGAGGACGACCTGCACGTATGAGTCCGAGCCGATCCTGGTGAGGGCGTCCTGCTCCTTCGGGACGAAGGTCAGGCATCCGTCCAGCAGGTACAAGCCATCGTCGGTCGAGCCGTTCTTGAAGTCGATGACCTTGCGGAACCCGGCGAGGAGATCGAAGCGGAACAGGAGCTCGATCGAGTATCCCGAGCTCCGGATGACGTGGGTCGTCGGAGCCAGCGCCAACCCTCTGCCGCCGGCGAAGCGGAGCACCGTGACCCCGGTCCCTCCGTCGGCCGTGAACACGCTGCTGCCCTTCTCGACCTCGACCAGGTCGGGGGCGGTTCCCAGGCTGCTTTCGAGCGAGCCCTGGAAGTAGTAGTCGGCCGTGGCTGTGGCCGGCACGGCTTGGGCGGGCTCGGGTGCGGCCGGCGTCGTGGCATCGCCGGAGCACGGAGGTGGCGGGCTCGACGGGTCTGTCGGCAGACTCGGAGCGGCAGGATCCGCTGGTGTCTCAGCGTCTGCGCGAGCCTGGTCCCGACCCCCTGGGTCGGTCTCGCCACCACGCGTCAGCGCGAAGGCGACGACCGCCGTGAGCGTGAGGGCGAGAGCGATGACCCGCCAGCGCCCGCGCTCGGCGGTGACGACCGATGGAAGGCGAGCCTCGTCCCGGTCGCCCTCGCCTTCCGAACCCTCGAGGGGCGCACCGCGCGTGCCCTGGACCTCGGCCGGCGGATCGTGGCGGGCCGGGGGGACTCTCCGGCGGAGCCGGCGTCGGCTCCGAACGCCCCATCCGGTACAGGGGAGCGCCGCACCGAGGGCACGCAGGCTCCTCCGTCTCGCCGGCCCAGTCGCAGCGCAAGCAGAACCGCTCCACCATGGGCGAAGCCTATGACGAGCCCTCTCGCTCGGTGGTGCTCACGGAGCATGGCTCCGTTGCGGCGCAACCTGCGGAGGTCAGCCCTCGCGGACGACGCGGTAGCGCAGGTGCGTGGCGTACGGGCTCTCGCTCGACTCCGACGAACTCGAGCGTGACGTGCTCGTCCACGCCCTCGCCGAACAACGGCGTGCCGCTCCCGAACAGCACCGGCACGAGGTGCATCGAGATCTCGTCGATCACACCCGCGTCGAGGAACTGGCGCCCGGTGTCGGCGCCCATCACGCTGATGTTCTTGTCACCCGCGGTCTCTCGCGCCCGTGCCAACGCCGTCTCGAGATCGCCGACGAACGTGTACACGCCGCCCTCGGGGACGTCGTCCGGGACGCCGTGCGAGAGCACGAACACCGGGACGCGAGCCTCGCCGGTCGGGCCGCCGTCACCCCAGTACTGGATCGACATGTCGTACGTGCGGCGGCCGCAGATCACCGCGCCGAGTTGCCGACCTCGCGTTGGATCAGCTCCATGCCGGCCGCGTCCTTGAAGACCCAGTCGTGCAGACGCTCCCCGTCGTCGCCGAGCCCCGCCTCGACCCGCATGTTCGCCCCGGCGATGATAGCCGTCGAGGGACAGCTCTTGTCGTAGATCACGCTTCCCATACCGGTACCTCCCTCAGAAGCAGCCGTTCGGCGAACTTCGTCAGCCGCAGCCGTCGATTCTAGGACGTCGGCTCCTGCGTCTCCTCGAGGCGCCAGAAGCCGGCCGAATGGATCCCCACCGCGACGAGACCGGCGACGAGGAACGTCACCCCGGCGAACCACGCGATGTGCCAGAAGCCCGCGACGATCCCGACGAAGGCCGCCGACTGAGCGACGGCCAGCGCGACGGTGACCAGGACGGACGGGGTTCGTCGGCCCCGGAAGGCCTCCTGCCGGTTGACCATCACGAGCGCGGCCAGGAGCGGGATCGCCACCGCGAACGCGACGATGGAGATCGTGGCGGAGGCGTCGAGCGATGGGGCCGTGAGGAACGGCTCCACCATGTACACGCCGATGAGGATCAGGCCGCCGTAGATGAGTCCCTGCTGTCTGAGCACCTCCTGGCTCATCGGTCCGGTGAGCATCTCTTCCTTCAGCCGCTCCGCCCGTTCCTGCTCAGCCTTCGCCCGCTCCTCCGCCGTCCGCCTCGCCTCTTCGGCGACGCGGGCGTGCTCCTGCGCCGAGTCGTCACTCACGGCCGCCCCTTTCATCCGTGATGTCGAAGGGTGCATACCCGGCCGCTGCTCCGTCCAAAGAGCTCGCTTCCCTGGTCAACGCATCCCGGGCGAGCCGCGATCTCGGACGAGCTCTCCAACGGCGTTACGGGTTCCACGGCCCGACGCCTCCGAACCGCTCGGGCGTGATCCGCGTGATGAACCCGGGCGGCGGGTCGGGCATGTTCGGGAACACGACATCGGGTCCGAGGTACGTGTGCGCAAGGTGCTGGAGCATCTCAGGGGCGCCGCCCTCGACGACGCGCGCCGTTCCGTAGACGACGAGGTACTCGAGGAGACCCCATGCGTTGACGTTCTTCGACGGCACGGAGAGCGCGACCCGGGGATCTCGGCGGATGTTCCTGAGCTTCCGCTGGTCGGGCATCGTGGCGAGGACGATCTCGCCACCGTCGATCCCGATCCACGCCGCCGAGACGTGCGGCGCCCCGTCCTCGTCGAGCGTGACCACGTGGGCGACGGCGTCGCTCTCGAGGAGCTCGCGAGCTGCCTCCGGGATCGGGATCCCCGCCACGCGGGGCACTGTACCGGTGATCCGCTCCGATCATCGGCGGGATGGCGGAACGCCACGACGCCGGACCGCAGGTTCGTACGCTGAGCCGAGAGGACCCGAACGCCTAGGAGAAGAACTCCTTCAACGCCGGCGCGAGGACCGTCGGGTCGACGTTGTGCCCCTGACCGTCGAGGAACCGGACCTGCCCGTCGGGGATCGCATCCGCCAGGGCTTGGGCCGATTCGCGCATGAACGGCATGTCGGCCCCGCCGGCGAGCACGAGCGTCGGGGCCTTGACCGACGCGGCGGTCTCGGCCGGGATCGAGTAGTCGCCCATGATGCGGGCGTCGTACGCGAGCGTGTGGGCGATCGCCTCCTGCCCGGCCCACCACGGCTGCTTCCGCGCGTCGGCGACGAACTCCGGGGGCATCCCCACGACCTTCGACATGAAGTACTCGGCCGCGTCGCCGCGACGCCCTTCCGCGATCATCCGCTCGTACTGCTCGACCTGATCGGCGGGCGGGCGGGCGTTCTCGTCGAGGATGAACGGCGGCTCCCACAGCGCCAGCTTGGTGACCGGGGCCCCGCTCGCCGTGGCGATCAACGCGAGCACCGCACCGGACGACGAACCCCAGAGGAAGGCCGAACCACCGGCTGCGCCGATCACGGCCTCGATGTCCTCGACCTCTCGCTCGATCGCGTACGGGAGCGTGTCCCCGCTGTCCCCGCGACCACGGCGGTCGTAGTTCAGGACCGTGAAGTCGGAGGAGAGCTCCTGCGCGATGGCCGCGTCCGCCATCCGGTCGACCGAACCGCCGCACACCAGTACCACCGGCGGTCCCTGGCCGAGCCGATCGAACCCGAGCGTCGTCCCGTCCTTGGATGTGACCGTTTCCATCGCTCGACCTCCCGCTCGTCGTCCCTCCAGTCTCTCGCACAGCGGCGTGTCGAGGGCGCCGCCCTAGACTCGGCCGGTGGCCGCCTGCGCGAACTGTGGAGCCGAGCTCCCCGCCGGCGCGCGCTTCTGCGCGTTCTGCGGGACGGCGGTGGAGGCCGCGCCCGTGGCCGCGGAGGAGCGCCGGACCGTCACGATCGTGTTCGCCGACCTGGTCGGGTTCACCGAGCGCTCGGACCGAGCCGATCCCGAGGACGTCCGGCGCACCCTCGTTCCGTTCCACCGACGGGTGAAGGAGGACCTCGAGCGGTTCGGCGGCACGCTGGACAAGTTCATCGGGGACGCCGTGATGGGCGTGTTCGGCGCGCCCGTGGCGCACGAGGACGACCCGGTCCGAGCCGTGCGTGCGGCACTGCGGATCCTCGACACGATCGAGGACCTGCGACGCGACGACCCGGACATCGCCGTGCGCATCGCGGTGAACACGGGCGAGGCCGTCGTCTCGTTCGGTTCGGGACCCCAGGTAGGCGAGGCGGTCGCGGGGGACGTCGTGAACACCACCTCCCGGATGCAGTCGCTCGCGCCTCGGGATGCCGTCGTGATCGGCGAGGAGACGCTGCGGGCCGTCCGTGGCCGGTTCGAGGTCGAGGCGCTGCCGACCGCCACCGTGAAAGGCAAGAGCGAGCCGCTGATGGTGTGGCAGGTCCTCGGCGAGCGAGCGGAGCCCGAACGCGAGCGTGTGCCGTTCGTCGGCCGGCGGACGGAGCTCGAGATCCTGACCGAACGCTTCGACGACGTCGAGCGGTCCGGCTCCCTTCGCGCCCTCGTCCTGGTGGCCGACGCCGGCGTCGGGAAGTCGCGCCTGGTCGCTGAGCTCGCGAACGACCTGGGGGAGCGTGCGCTGCCGATCACGGGGTCGTGTCCTCCGTACGGTGAGGGCGTCACCTTCGCGCCGGTCGAGCAGATCGTCCGCGCGTTGACGGGCATCGAACCCTCGGACGACGTCGCCACGTCGGCCGCGCGGCTCGAGGCGCACGCGGCGCGGATCGAGCTCGATCCTCAGGACCGGTGGTGGCTGGTCCGAACGCTCGGCGGCGTCCTCGCGCTCGAGACGATCTCCGACGGAGCGACGATCGGCACCGAGGAGATCGCGCGCGCGTGGGCGCTGCTGCTCGGGGCGGCCGCGGGGTCGCGGCCCCTGGTGCTCGCGGTCGAGGATCTCCACCACGCCGCCCCGGCCCTGCTCGAGGTCCTCGCGTCCACGGCCGAGCTCCTCGCCGATCGGCCGGTGCTGCTCCTCGCGTCGGCGCGCCCCGAGGCCGTGCTCCCGGAGGGATGGGCGACGCTCAACGTGGGTGCGCTCGCGGAGGTCGAGACCCGGGAGCTCATCGGCTCGCTGCTCGGCGAGCGCGCGGTCTCCGGGTCCGTGCTCGAGCGCGCCGCGGGCAACCCGTTGTACGCGATCGAGTTCGCCCGCATGCTCGCCGAGTCCGGCGCCGCGACCGGCGACGCCACGCCCGCTTCGGTGCACGCGGTGATCTCCGCACGGCTCGACATGGTCCCCGCCGATGCCCGCGGCCTCGCGCAGGACGCGGCGGTGCTCGGCGACGAGGTCTGGCCCGAAGCGCTCGAGGGCCTGCACGACCACGACGCGCGCGCCGGCCTGGAGGAGCTCGTGCGCCGGAGGCTGCTGGAGCGCCGAACCTCCTCCCTCCCGGGGCTCGACGCCTACGGGTTCACGCACGCGCTGATCCGGGAGGTCGCGTACGGCCGTCTCCCTCGAGCCGCGCGGGCGACGCGGCACCTCGCCGCCGCCCGGTGGCTCGAGGAGGTCACCGGCGAGCGCGCGGAGGAGTGGGCCGAGTCCCTCGCACGCCATTACGCCTCGGCCGCCGAGCTCGGCCTGGCCGCGAACGAGCCCGAGGTCGCCGAAACCGCGAACGGCCCGGCGTTGCGGTGGCTCCTGGCCGCGGGCGAGCGCGCGGCGCGCGTCGATCCCGCGGCGGCGTTCGCGACCTTCGATCGAGCGTTGGCACTCGCGCCACCCGACACCCGAGGGCGGGAAGAGGCGCTCTGGCGCTCTGCCCACGCAGGCCGGCGCGCCGGCCTGCTCGACGCCGAGGAGGTCCTCGACCGATACCGGCAGGCGCTCGCGATCGCGAAGGCCCGGGACGACGACATCGCGGTGGGCGAGGCGCTCACACGGATGGGCACCCAGCTCGCCGTGGCCGGCGAGTCCGCGCGTTCGCGCGAGGCGTTCGCCGAATCGATCGAGACCCTCGAGCGACACCCTCCCGGCCTGGCGCTCGCCCGGGCGTACGCGTTCCGGGCCGAGGAGGAGCTGTTCACCGGCGATACGGCGGACGCGGCCGCGTTCGCCGACCGCGCGCTCGAGATCTTGGAGGACCACGGCAACGAGATCGCGGTGATGGCGTTGCACATCCGCGGCGACGCCCGCTGCTCGATGAGGGATCTCGACGCCGGCATCGCCGATCTCGAGGAGGCGCTCCGCCGCGCCGAGGAGAGCGGTCGCGTGGCCGACGTCGTTTCGTCGCGGAACTACCTGGCCGAGTGGCGCTGGGCGACCGAGGGTCCCGCCGCCGGCCTGGCGGAGTGGGAGCGGGCGCTCGAGCTCGCCGAGCACCGCAACGTGCACTCCCAGGCCATCTACACCAAGGGCGCGGCGCTGTGGGCGCTGCTCGAGGCCGGCGAGTGGGACCGCGTGCTCGCGTGGAGCGACGATCTGCTCGCCCTTTCGCCCGGCCGTCTCGATCCCGCCGTGTGGGTCACCGCGATGGTCACACGTGCCCACGTCCTGCTCGCGCGCGGCCGCCGCTCGGACGTCGTCGACCCCACCGAGCTCCTCGACGTCGCCGAACGGACGCAGGAGCTCGCCGCCAGAGCACCGGCGCTCGCCGCCGCCGCCGCGATCGCGCTCGCGGACGGGGAGGCCGAGGCGGCCATCGGGCGGCTCGAGGCATTCGCGTCGGTCACCGAGGGAGTGGCGGCCGAATATCGCGCGCTCGAGTTGGTTCGGGCGGTGCGGTTGTCACTCGCGGCGGGGCGGGTGGACATCGCCGAGCGACTCGTTGCGTCCAGCGATCCGCTCGTGCTCCGGGATCGGATGCATCACGAGGCGGCGGTCGCGATGCTCGCCGAGGCTCATGGCGATCCCGACGCGTCCGAGGCGTACGCGAAGGTCGCCGAGCGGCTCCACGACTATGGCGACCCGTTCGAGCAGGCGACGGCGCTCCTCGGCCAGGCTCGTCTGACCGGCGCCCGCGAGCCGCGTGATCGCGCGACGACCCTCCTCGAAGGTCTCGGCGTGGGTGTCTGAGAGCGGCGGTGCCGCATCCAGTTCAGGAGTGAGCCTCAGGCGATGGGCGTCGGGATCCGGCCTTCGATGGTCGTGCCTTCGCCCTTCCGAGAGCTCACCTGGAGGTCGCCGCCGATCGCGTCCAGGCGGTCGGCCATCCCCTGGACCCCCGTCCCGTAGCTCGTGACGGCCGTGTCGAACCCCGCCCCGTCGTCGACGACGGCGAACCGGAGATGTCCGTCGTCCTGCGCCAGGCTCACCTCCGCCCGGGTCGCCTCGGCGTACTTGGCCACGTTGTTCAGGGCCTCGAGGACGCAGAAGTAGACGGCCGACTCGATGTCCTGCGGGTAGCGGCCGATCCCGTCGGATCGAACCTCGGTCGGGACCGAGGCCTTGCGCGCCTGCGCCTCGAGTGCGGCGACGAGGCCCTGGTCCGCCAGCAGCGGCGGGTAGATGCCGCGCGCGAGGTCTCGGAGCTGCTCCAGCGCGTCGGTCGCGTCCGCCTGGAGATCCGACGCCATCGACTTGGCCTTGTCCACGTCGCGATCCATCAGCTGGCCGAGCAGTCGCAGCTTCACCGTGAGCGCGACGATCTGCTGCTGCGCGCCGTCGTGCAGGTTGCGTTCGAGCTTCTTGGCGCGTTCGTCCTGCGCGGTCACCAGGCGCTGGCGCGACGCGCGGAGCTCCTCGATCGTGTCCATCAGCTGCTCCGCGAGCGCGACGTTGCGCATCACCAGACCCGCCTGGGCGGCCAGATCGCGGACGAGCTTCTCCTCGGTCGCGGTGATCGACTCGCCCGGCTTCTTCGTGATCGAGAGCGCCCCGAGGAGTTCGCCCTGGTGGCGGACGGGCTCGCGCATCGACGACGAGGTGAGCGTTCCTTCAGCGTTCGACGGAGGCGTCGAGGGGTTCGGGCCGGTCGGCGTCCGTCGGCCACACGGCCTCGGCTCGGAGCTCGTCGCCGACGCGGACCCACACGTCGGCGCGGGATGCACCCGTACCCTCGGCCAACGCCCGCGCCATCCTCGGTAGTAGCTCCTCGTTCGCGTACGCGTTCCCGAGCCGGTCGGAGAACTGCGAGAGCACCTCGTAGGGCGTCGCCCGCTTCCCGTAGACGAGGCGGTCGGCGAACCGCTGCGCACGCCTCCGCGCCGGTTGGAACGCGAGGGCGACGACCGCGGCGGCCACCGCGGACAGGACGGGGGTCGACTGACTCCCGACGAGCGCCCCGACGCCGACGACGATCCCCACGTACACGATGGTGATGAAGACCACCATCGCCGCGAGCAGCAGCGCCCGGTTGATCACGAGGTCGATGTCGAACAGGTGGTACCGGAGCACCGAGACCCCGATCGCGATCGGGATCAGGCCGAAGGACGCGATGGCGAGCGTCTGGATGACCGCGAGCCATCCGGGGATGGCGTCGGTCCCCCAGGCGCTGTTGAACGAGAAGACGAGCGCGGAGGCGTAGAGGATCGCCACGGCGCCCGCCGCGGTCACGAGCCACCGCAGCTGGAGCCGTTCGATCCCCGTGGACCGGCGGAACCGCTGGACGAGGCTCACCAGCGAGCCGATCACGCCGATCGGCAGCATGATGATGGCGCCTGTGGCGACCGCCAGCACCGGCCGCAGCGCCTCGGAGCCGAGCGGGTTCACCACGTTCGGGAACGCGCTCTCCGTGAACCGTCCCGGGCCGAACAGGATCGCCAGGAAGGTGATCACCATGCTGATGCCCAGGACCCAGGCGAACCACCGCCAGCGCGGCGACGGCAGATGCCCATCGGGGAAGAGCAGGATCAGGAACGTCGCCGGCAGACCGACGATCGGCACCCACATCGGCTGGTCGAACGCGAGCGCGATCGCGCCCAGGTGTTCCCCGCCGACGCCGCCGTCGATCGCGTAGCTCGCGTAGGACCCCACCAACGCGCTCAGGCCGAAGGCGGCGCCGATGCCCAGCATCAGCCAGCTGATCGCGTTGTCCGGCCGGCGGATCGCCAGGATGTACCCGATGATCGGGAAGAGGCAGAAGCTGAGGAGGAAGGCGAAGTCGGTCTCGGTCTTCCCGGTATCGAGGATCGAGAACCAGATGCCGCCCGCGATGCCCAGGATCGTCAGACCGAAGATGAGGCGGGCGAGCAGCCGGAGGCGAGGCGAGTTCACCTGGCCTGCGCGGTCTTCGGTCGAGCTCGACATTGCGGCATGGTGCCACGTCCTTCCGAAGGAAACCAGGCGGTCGAACGGTGGGGGGGTCGGCGGATCGTACAGCGGACGGGCCCGGGAGGACGCAAGTGCGTCGTCCCGGACCCTGCCCGCACCTCACGGATCTCGAAGCGTTTTCCTAAGCCTCGGCGAGATGCTTGGCGAGCGTGCGCGCCCTCCGCTCATCTCGGAAGATGCCGACACCGTAGATGGGCCCCTGGAGAACCGTGTTGGGGAGCGGCGGCACCTTCGGGCTCTGGACCAGGAAGATGGCGTGGTCCTTCGATGGGAACTGGTCCACGATCTCGCCCTGGCCGAACTGCCGCTGGATGGCCGTCGTGTCGTCCGCTTCGACGACGAGCCATGGAGTCTTCTGCATGCTGCACACCTCCTTCCTCAACCTCTCCACCCACGATGCCAACGGAGCCTGAAGTCGAGCTGAGACCTCGCTGAGAGATCGCTTATCGGGCCTCGCTCGTGCGGAGCGTCCTGGTCGTTTGCCGCCTACGCATCGTCGGGTACACCATGGAGGGCGGACGAGGGCACACACGGATCGGAGGTGTCCGGCCGGAGGGATGCCCGTGAACGTGCTGGTCGTTCAGGACGAAGCCTCCGTCGCGTCCTTCATCAAGCGGGGGCTGGAGGCCGAAGGGTTCGCCGTTCGAACCGCGTGTGACGGTGCCGACGGCCTGGCGATGTCGAAGTCGCTCGACTTCGATCTCATCGTGCTCGATCTCGTCCTCCCCACCGTGACGGGAGACGAGATCCTCTCGAGGCTGCGTGCCACCGGCTCATCGGTTCCCGTGATCGTGCTCACGACGCAGGATGCGATCTCCGATCGCGTGGATACGCTGAACGCCGGCGCCGACGACTTCGTCACGAAGCCGTACAGCTTCGAGGAGCTGCTCGCCCGGATCCGGGCGCGGCTGCGCACCGCGGACCAGACGGCTTCAACCACGGTCTCGTGCGGGCGCGTCACGATCGACCTGACCACCAGGGAAGCTCATATCGGTGGACGGTCGGTCGAGCTCACACCGCGGGAGTTCGCATTGCTCGAGACGCTGATGCATCACGCGGGCCAGGTCCTGTCGCAGCCCCAGCTCCTCGATCAGGTCTGGGGATACGACCGGGACCCGACGTCCAATGTCGTCGAGGTCTACGTCGGGTATCTGCGAAAGAAGCTCAAGAAGGATGTCGTGGAAACGGTCCGTGGAGCCGGATACCGATTCCGGGGTTGATCTACGTAGCGCGACGCTTGCTCTCCGGTCCGACCCGCGACCTATGGACGCATTCTTCCTCCCGGCTGAGCTTCAGGCAGACCCGACCCCTTCAAGAGCTTGAGCAAGCTCGTCCGGCGCCGAGAACATCGGCCAATGACTGGTCGGCATCTCCACGAACGACCACTGCGGCCCGCCGAGCTCCGCGAACCACGGGTGGCCGCTCTCGATGAACTCCCTGACCTGCTCGAGCGGGAAGCTGCACGAGATCAGCACGTGCGGAAGGCTCGTCCTGGCCGGGTTCTTCAGCGCGATCGGCTGCGTGTAGGTCCTGAAGGGGTGGTCGGTCGCTCGCTCGCGCACGCGCCGCCGCGTCTCCTCATCGAGCCCCTGAAGGCCTGCGCCGTTCAGCGTCTCGAGCTCTTCCCATGACGGCATCGGCAGGCGCCAGCCGTCGCCCTCCTCGGCGACGTGCCGCTCGGTCGCCTCCCTGACCGCGGGAGGCAACGTGTCGATGTACGCGTTCCCGTCGAGTGCCGGCCCGCTGTCGACGTAGACGACGGTCGCGACCCGTTCGGTGATCCGATCCGCGGCGCCGGTCACCCGCGTATCCCTCATCAAGGCCGCGCCCGGCATCGAGAAGATCGCGCAGCTCGACGGCGAGCAGATCGCGAACATCGGCAGCCAGGACATGAACGACGAGGTCTGGCTCAAGCTCGCCGACGCGCGCGAACGAGCTGCTCGCCGAAGCCCGACGTCGACGGCGTCGTCGTCACCCACGGCACCGACACGATGGAGGAGACCGGCTACTTCCTCGACCTCGTCATCGAAGAGCGACAAGCCGGTCGTGCTGGTCGGCTCGATGCGCCCCGCGACCGCGCACGAGCGCCGACGGCCCGATGAACCTCTACAACGCGGTCGGCCGTCGCCGCCGACCCGGACGCGCGAGGCCGCGGCGCGCTCGTCGTCGCTCAACGACGAGATCCACTACGCGCCGCGACGTCCACGAAGACGAACACGACCGCGCTCCAGACGTTCGTCTCGCCCAACCGCGGCCCGCTCGGCGTCGTGCTACTACGGCAAGCCGCGCTGCTTCATCGCCGCCGACCTGGAAGCACACCGACGAAGAGCGAGTTCGCCGGTCGCCGATGCCGGACGCGCTGCCGCGCGTGGACATCGTCTACGCCCACGCGAGACGTGGCGGGACCGATCGTGAAGCGGCGGTCGCCGCGGGCGCGAAGGGATCGTGCTCGCCGGCGTCGGCGACGGCAACGGCACCGAGGCGCTCGATCGACGCGCTGGCCGCGGCCGCGAAGAAGGGCTGGTGGTCGTGCGCAGCTCGCGCGTCGGCTCGGCATCGTCGCGCCGCAACGTCGAGTGGACGACGACAAGCTCGGGTTCGTCGCCGCGATGAACTGAATCCGCAGAAGGCGCGGGTCCTCCTGCAGCGCGCTCACGAAGACGAAGGACGTCAAGCCGATCCAGAAGTACTTCGACGAGTACGACTTCCTGACGGGGGCCCTGCTCGCGCGTTCGGGCTCGACCTGAATTGGAGGCATGAGATTGAGAGGGGTTGGCGTCTTAGCCATTTAACCATTGCGTTTCATGGCGTTTGAGTGAAAGCATTGAGGCTCCCGACCACCCGCCCGCGTCCCCTTATGGGCTGCGTCCCAGGCTCGAAACCCGGTAGGTTGTGGAGGTTCTCGCACAATGAGCAGTCGAAAAGCAAACGCCGCCAACCTGTCTGGGCTCTCGCGGTTGCCGCACCGGCCGCGATAGCGCTTCTCCTCGCGGCGGGGTGCGACAAGAAGGAAGCCGCCGCCCCGCCGCCGCCCCCGTCCGTCGAGGTGGCCGCGGTGATCCAGAAGGACGTCCCGGTCTTCCAGGAGTGGCTCGGCTCGCTCGACGGCTTCGTCAACGCCGAGATCCGC
>CAWGKU010000007.1:0-159672 GCA_963823255.1 uncultured Actinomycetes bacterium | reverse complement strand
CCGTAAGCGCCGGAACCAGCGCATCACGGCGGGTGTCGTCGGGATAGCGGTCTTCGTGGCGGCGGTTGGATCGTGACCACCGGGGTCGCTGGACCGCTCGGAGACGCCGGCCGTTCCGGGACCGGCCGAGACTGGACCGGCGGTGTCGACTGTGTCGTTACCCGCTACACGGAGACCGGACCGACGCAGCGACCCACACGCGGGACTCGCCCCCGAGCCGACCGGTTACCTGATCGACCTCAACACCGGCGAGATGACTCAACTCCCCACGGCATCCGGAGCATCGCAGCTTCGGGTTCGCGGTCTCACCGGATGGCACGATGGTGGCGTACATCTCTGGAGACGATGAGGGGACGCCCACGTCTTCATCGCCAGCCTGGACGGCACAAGAATGTCCAGCAAGTGACGCATCCAGCGCGGGGGGCGCCCGCCTGGTCACCCGACGGCGAGGCGATCGCGTACACGTCACGGGACGAGGACATCGGTAACATCTTCGTGCTCGACCTGGCACGGGCAAGACCTCGCAGGTCACCAACGAGAAGCCGACGACCGAGACGAACCTCAGCGTTTGCCTTGGGCTCGGTGCCTCCTTCCCCAGTTCTCCCCGGACGGCACGTCCATCATCTACGAAGTCAATCGCGGCGACGGCTTCGATATGGCTGATCCTGCCGTCAGAGGCGGGAAGAGCGTCCTGCTCGTCGGCGGCGGCAAGAACGACGTTGAGGCGGGGCTGGGGACGCTCTCGCCCGATGGGTCGACGCTCGCCGCGTCTGCGTGGGCCGGCTGCAGGGGATCTGCATCGCGCACGCCGACGGGACGAACCTGCGCGTGTTGGTCAGCCAGTCCTTCGTTTGCTGGACCGACTGGTCGCCCGACGGCACGCGGATCGCCTACACCAACGCCAACGCCAGCCCGGCAACACAAGATCTTCATGGTGGACGTCGCCACCGGCGAGACCCCTTCGTGGCCGAGGGGACTGTGGCCGATTGGCTCGACGACCACACGCTCATCGTCGAGCACGTCAGCCCCGGATAAGCCGCTCGATACCAAGACCTCGTTTCCTCGGCGGCCGTGGCCCGAGCCCGAGCAGTCCATCCCGCCGTCGCGTCCAGCCACGGTTTCCGTGCCTGCGCTACCTACCCTCTTTGATCGGCCCCTTCCACGCTCCTTGTGCGTACACCGATGGATCAGGAAGAGGACGCTCGGGCATCACGCAGTCCGTCACACGATGCGGCAAGTGAGGGCGTCACCTGGTCTCAGGCGGACCTCTTCCAACCGGGTCACATAGGTGAGCTCCTGGTCCAGTTCGATGATATGCACGGTCTCGAACGGGCCCGTGAAGTCAAGGTCGAGGGCCGGGCCTCGCCGAGACCCCCTCGAACCGGGCACGATCCAGCGTGCGTGGTCGAGCTACGTGTAGTCCTGATCTCGACTCACCTCGTCGAAGAGCCCGAGTCCAATGTGGGGCTAAAACGGCTGCTCCGTACAGAAAAGGGCGCAGGATGCCGGTGTACAGCTCATCGTGCAGCTCGATCACCTGGTCGCGCCCTTCTGTAGCGACGAGGAACAGCCACTGATCCCACGCCTTCTCAAGGGCGTTCAGACAGATTTCGAACGAAGGCGCTCGGGACACCACGGTCCCGACATGCGTCTCGGAACGCATCACGGTCTATCTCTGACGTTGGGATGGGGAAGACGAGCGTGATGTGGGGGTCGATAAGGTCGACCGTCGGATCGTAAGTGCGACGGAATGATGAGGTCGGCGCTTCGGGGAGCCAACCCGGGAACGTCACGGCGGCGAGGTACGCGGCCTCCATCGCCTACCTTGTACTTCTTCAGACCGTGCGCGTCTCACCCTCGGGGGACATTCCCGAACACTCGGCCACGCCAGGGTGACCTCGGCGGATACCACCCCTCAATGGGGTCGAAGAGTCGTCAAGCCGACGCGTCCAGCGACGCTTTTCGTGCCTCCGCTACCGACCCGTCTTGATCCGGCCCTCAACGCTCCTTATGTGTAGACCTAGGAATAGGCGCAGGAGGCATCACGCGCCGAGTTGTGACGGTCAACACAGCCACAACCGCAATCTCGGCGGTAGACAGTCCCCGTGATGAAGCAACGCTGGATCGGTCTGGCGCTATCTGTCGCCCTTCTCGCTGCATGTGAGGGCGGTGGGGCTCAACCGAGTCTCCGAGTTCGCCGCCGGGCGGCCAGGCTGAAGCCCAGGACCCTACGCCGACCCCCACGCCAGCCGAGCTCGGGATCTTGTCAGATGTCGGCGGCTGGATCACTTACGGGAACGACGAAGGGATCCTGGGCGGTGAACCTGACGCTGGGAGGTACGCCGTCCGGACTGGATCCAGCTGAGCGAACGTCCGGGCGAACCTGTCGCGTGGTCGAGTGACGGCTCGAAGCTGCTCTTATTGGTGAGACCTCCAACACGTCCGAACCTGCGTGTACTCCGGATCAGCTTCTCGCTCATCGACCTCGACCTTTCGTCCTTTCCGCCGATGGCACCGAGACACGCTTGACGAAGGGTCCATCGAGCGGGACCAGCGGCTCGATCTCACCCGATGGATCGCAAGGTCGTCTACCGCGCCTGACCTCCCTGGAGGGAATGTGGCAGTCCGTCGATCTACGTGGTGGGCGCGGCGAGCGGCTCGCCCCGCTCCTACTTGCCTCCGGCCCTCGCACTATCCGGACGGCCGTTCACAACGGCGGTGGCCTCTCCGACGTTCTCCCCCGACGGGGCGCAGATCGCCGTACTTCGACGGCGGAGGGGATGGGGACAACACTCTCCGGGTCATCAACGCGGACGGGAGCGGCATTCGGGTGATGTTCGACCAGGAGTTCTGGCATTTCGACGATCTCGCCTGGTCCTCGGACGGCTCGCTCCTTGCATTCAACGCCGCGGGCGGTGGTCCCATCCGGATCGAGCATGTCTGGATCGTCGGCGTCGACGGCTCTGGACTCACGGAGGTGTCGCAAGAGGGGGACGTGCGGTGGTCACCCGACGGTGGTCGCCGTCGGTTCGGCAGCTCGCATTCCGAGTCTTCTTAGGCGGGATCTGGATCATCAACGCCGATGGCTCCGGACGCTCGCAGTTAGCCCTCCCTGGAGACGCGAACCCGTTTGGTCCCCGGACGGCTCCCACATCGCGTACTTGTCGAGACGAGGGTTTGCTGTACGTCGCGGATCTGGACGGGACACACGTTCGGGCGCTAGGAACGCTCTCGCCACCCCGTCCAACCTCCGTGGCGTGGAACCCCCTCCCGCCATCGGCATCCTAAGATGAACAGTCAACTGCGAGAGCGGAGCCGCCCCGTTCGTTCGCCGTGCTGGCAGTGAGAGTCCTAGTAATTAGTTGGCGAGCACGTCGCCGGAGCCCGCCGCAAGATGATTGGGGGCGATTAGCGGGTGTCGCTTTGAGACGGAAGTGACATCTAGGGACCAGGACTTAGCCGCCAGCCCCAGCAGTCCATCCTGCCGCCGCGTCCAGCGACGGTAGTCGTGCCTGCGGAACCACCCTCTCGAACGGCCCTCAACGCTCCTTGTGCGTAGACCTGAGGAAGAGGCCTGCTCGGCGCACCGGGAGACCGCACCGCACGGCGAGCCGGCCGATCCAGTTCAGCGGGATCAACGTCCGTCCTCTTGCTCCTCCGCCTTGCGGCGCTCGCGGGCCTCGCGCCGCATCTCCTCGACGATGTGGTCACCGCCGGCCAGCGTCGCCTCCGCTTCGAGGATCTGGGAGATGTAGAGCCGGATGCCCCGACGGGCGACCCATGCCAGGGGACGCTCCATGTCGTCCGCGATCGCCTGGAGCGCGCGTAGATCCCGGGGGCTCAGCTGGACCATCAGCCGCTCCGTGAGCCGTTCCTCCTGGTCTGCCATGAGACCACCCTACCACCGTCGCAGAGCCTTTGTACTGCCTCCCACACCTCTGGTAGTCTCTCCGTTGTGAAGCGCTACAGAGCGCAACGCGGGAGAGGAGAACGGGATGATCAGGAAGGTCGTAACGGCAGGGATGGTGGCAGCGATATGCGTCGTCGGCTTCGCCGGGACTGCGCTCGCAGACGCCACAACCGTTGACACGTGGCGGTGGGACAAGACTCATGCGGTCAGAACCAGCGTTTGGTACGACAACGATCAGTGGGCAGACGCGGACGGGAACGGATGGGACGACACCCTCACTTACACCGTCTCTTTCCGCGCGTGCAGAACATTGACACCGAGGAAGGTGTCGGGTTCGTGCGTCGTGAACTCCATCGTGGATGGCGTCGGCAGACCCGACGTAGACTCGCCACTCTCAGACGTTCAGCTTCACAGTGGCACCAGGACAGCAGTCCGCAGACCAAAGCTTCGTAGTGGGGCCGGTCAGCGTCTACGAGGACGAGACCGCCTACTCAGATGAGTGGGTCGCATCCTGCACCTGGCATGGCACCCGGCTTCGCTAATAGCGGCAGAAAAGGTCCGGGTGGCTCCCAGATGTGCAGGAGACGGCACATCATCGGAAAGGAGGTCCCCGATGGGACTGTTAGGTAGAGCAGCAGGGTTCGCGCTCCTGGGTCCGATAGGTGCGGTAGGTCCAACCGAGGCGTCGAAGCGGGCGAAGAAGCAGTTGGCTGAACTGAGCAGACGGCGCTGCTCCAAGCTGCAACAGCCCAGCCACCAGCACCACCACCGCGCAGGTCGCAGACACTAACCGAGTTCCTGTCAAAGGGATAGATGTCCTTACTGCGGGAAGTCGGGGCACGGCAAGGAGTACCACGTTTCCAAGCAACTGACCTGCATCCTCCCAGCGCATCACCAATGGTGCGTTGGGCGATGCAGGCAGGACATCAAGGAAGGGGAACCACGTGAACGGCGTACCAGGACGGACTCGGATGGCCGGGTCCCCAGGAAGCACTCGATAGGTTCGAGCGGCAGACGGCATGGCCGATGATGATCCTCGCCCTCGCCATCATCCCACTGCTCGTCGTCCCACTGATCTGGGATCTGGCTCCCAGCGTCGAGACCGCCTTCTACGTACTCGATTGGGTTCATCTGGGCGGCCTTCGTCCTCGAGTATGGCATCCGCTTGTACCTGGCTCCCCGCAAGGGCTACTTCGTCTCCCACAACATCATCGACCTGCTTTTCGTCTGATTCCGTTCCTTCGACCGCTCCGAGTCCTGCGCTCGGCGAGGGCCTTCGCGCTTCCTACGGGCGACCCGTGGGGCAGTCGTCCTGCTGAGGGCCATCAAGGCGGTAAAGGACGTCGTCAACCAGCACAAGCTCGGTTACTCGCTGCTGGTTGCCGGCGCGGTAGTCATCGGCTCAGGGCTGTTGGTGTGGAGTGGAGGGCATGGCGAGTCAGGTCGAGGGGCGGACTACCGCACGCCGGCCGACATCCTCGGCGCACGGGTTCGGGCACGCCGAGCAGATCTGGGGAGGCGGACGCAGGCCGAACTCGCCGACGCGATGCGCCTACGGGGGCCACGGATGGACGCACGGCACCGTCTCGCGGATCGAGAATCGGCGAGCCGAGCCGACGCTGTCCGAGCTCGTCAGCCTGATCATCATCCTCGGATCGACCTTCGAGGAACTGCTCGATTCCGCCGATGGCCGGAGGCGATCCGGTCGACGTCGGGTTCCCGGAGCCCTAGGACGCCGACCACCTGCTGGACCTGCTGTCGGGTGAGGAGCGCGGCCGCTGGCCCGTCGTCATCACTGTCGAGCCGGGTCAACTCACCAAGGAGGAGCAGTGATGGCACGCCGTCGGTCGACTCGAGGAAGCATCACGCGGCGCGGGAACTCGTGGCGGATCGGTTTCCGCGCCGGCACCGATTCGACGACCGGCGAAGCGATACGTGTCCGAGAGACAGTCAGGGGGTCGAAGGTGGACGCGGAGCAACGACTGACGCAGCTGCTGCGCGAGCACGACGTCACCGGCATCCTCCCCGACCGGGAGGCGACGGTCGCCACCTTCTCCAAGACCTGGCTCGACCACGTCGCGCACCGCGTCAAACCGATCACGCTCAAGCGATACCGCGAACTCCTTGCGGGGCAAGTGATCCCGACCATCGGCCCGGTCAGGATGACCGAGCTTCGGCCGGCTGGCGTCCAGGCCACGATCGACGGCGTGCTCGCGCGCCGATCTCCACGGACGGCGGTGAACGCGTACCGGGTACTGTCCGAGATGCTCGCCGAAGGCGTCCGGTGGGGCGTGATCGCTACGAACCCGGCCGCCGCGATTCGCCCGCCGCGTGCGCCTCGACCGAAGCTCCACGTGCCCGACCAGAGACATGCGCCACGATCTTGGAACGCATTCGCGGCCGTCAGGTCGAGGGACCGGTCGTGCTCACGGATCGGGACCGGGATGCGTCTCGGCAAGATCGTCGGGCTGCAATGGCCAAACGTCGACCTCGACCGCAAGGTGCTCCGCGTCGCCTCGACGCCGTCCGTCGCCGGGGGCGAATTCACGTTCGGCGCGCCGAAGACGAACCGTGCACGGCGCAGCGTCGATCTCCGGACTCCGTCGTCGCGTTCTTGCGCCGGCACCGCAAGGAGCAGGGCGAGCGCAAGCTGGCCTTCCGAGACGTCTGGGGCGATCACGACGTCGTACTCGATGACCGCATCGGCCAGCCGCTGTCGCCGTGGACGGTGTCCGCGGACCTCCGTCGTGTGGTGGCCGAGCTCGGACTCCCGAGGACGCGCTTCCACGACCTGCGACACGCGCATGCCACGTGCCTGCTGTCCACCGGCGTGCACGTAAAGGCCGTGAGTGAGCGGTCTATAGCCAGCACGAGCTTCACGATGGACACCTACGCGGCTGTCATCCCGTCGATGGGACGAGCGGCCGCCGACGCGGCTCATCTAGCTGTTCGGGTAGCACTGGCCCCAAGGTGGCCCCAAACCACGCCCTCCTCGGATCGTCGGGGAGGGCGTTTGCGCTGGTCAGAGCGTGCCCTCGGCAGGAATCGAACCTGCGACCCGCGGTTTAGGAAACCGCTGCTCTCTCCACTGAGCTACGAGGGCGTGCTCGGGTCGAGTCTAGAACGACCGGGGAACCATCGAGGAGCCGGCTACTCGGCGGTCAGTTCGGGTTCCTGGTCCGAGCCCTCGATGCTCGTTCGAGCGGCGTCGATGGATGTCTCGAGCGAGAGCACTCGCTCGAGACCCGCGATCGCCAGCACCCGCCGAGAGCGCGATGCCTCCGGCGCGACGACGCGGAGGGCCTGCGCGCGCCAGCCGAGCCGGTGGTCGAGCTCGGCCAGCATGCGGACGCCGGCGCTATCGAGGTAGGACACGTCCGACAGGTCGATCACCAGTCCGAGCGCCTCGTTCGGGATGCTGCCGAGAAGCACGTCGGTGATCTCGGTCGCGTTCGACAGGTCGATCTCACCCTTCAGGCTCGCGACCACGATCCCGTCCTCGACGCCGATCGTGACGTTCGGAAGCTCGGTCACACCGAAACCGAGCCTCGGAGGGTCCTCCGCATCGTCACCACGGTGCCGCGATCCGTTCGTTCGATCCGCATCGAGGGCGCGAGCGCCTCGATCAGCGCCAAACCTCGGCCGCCCTCCTGGCGGCGGCGGTTCCGCCACTGCCCGAAGTCGCGGACCACGACCTCGACCGCGCCGTTCTCCCGGCGCGCCTCGACGTCGACCGTGCCGGCGCTCGGGCCGTACGCGTGGCGGATCGCGTTCGAACACGCCTCGGCGCAGGCGAGCACGAAGTCGTGCTCGTCCTCGGGCTCGACCCCGATACCTCGAAGCCAGCCGCCGAGCGCGCGTCGCATCCTCGCGAGCTCGGCGGGCTCCGCGGGCATCCGGAACCGGAACGCCTCGTCGCGAACACGCAGCCGTTCCATCGCGAGGACGGCGATGTCGTCTGCAGCCTCGCTCGGGACCAGCGCGGCGATCAGCTCGCGGCACACGGCCTCGACCGGGCGGCCCGGGTCCCTGCCGGCGGCGGCGAGCAGCCGCTCGAGCCCGTCCTCGAGCGCGATGTCGCGCCGGTCGATGAGGCCGTCGGTATACAGGACGATCTTGGCGCCGGGATCGACGTCGAGGACGACCTCCTCGTACGCCCAGCTCGCGGCCACGCCGATCGGCGGTTGCTTCGGGAGCTCGAGGTACGTGGCTCCCTCGGGGCCGATCGCGATCGGCGGCGGGTGGCCGGCGCTGACGAAGCGGACGGCGCCCGACGCGGGGTCGACCTCCGCGTACGCCATCGTGGCGATCTCGTCGGGCGCGACCACGCGCAGCACCGAGTCGGCGTGCGCGACGACGTCGGACGGTCGGTGCCCCTCGAGCGCGTAGGCGCGCACCGCCATCCGGAGCTGTCCCATCACGCTCGCCGCCTCGAGCCCGTGGCCGGCGACGTCGCCGATCACGAGCCCGACCTTCCCGCCGGCGAGCGGGATCACGTCGTACCAATCGCCGCCTGCCTTGAACCCCACCTCGGCGGGCAGGTACCGCGCGGCGAGCGCGAGCCCGTCGACGGACGGGAGGTCCTGGGGGAGCAGCGCGCGCTGGAGCGTCTCGGCGATCCGGTGCTGGCGGTCGTAGTCGACGCGTTCGGTGACGTCCTGGACGACCCCGAGCATCCGGACGGGGGAGCCGGTCTCGTCGAAGAACAGACGCGCGCGTCCGAGTAGCGCTCGGAGCTCGCCGTCGGGGCGGACGATCCGGTACTCGATCTCGGGCAGCTCGCGCTGCCGCATCGCGAGCGCGGCCGCCAAGTTGCGTTCGATCCGCTGGCGGTCCTCCTCGGGGACGAGCTCGACCGCTTTCTCGAACGTCATCGGGAACGCCCCGGGCTCGTACCCGTGGATCCGGTACAGGTCGTCGGACCACGAGACCGTCCCGGCCCCCAGATCCCACTCCCAGCGGCCCAGACGCGCGAGGTCCTGCGCCTCCGCGAGCTCGTGCTCGCTGCGTCGCAGCTTGGTCTCGGCGTCGCGGCGTTCGGTGATCTCGTGACCGAGGTGCTCGTTGGCCTCGACGAGCTGCGCCGTCCGCTGGCGGACGCGCACGTCGAGATCGTCGGCGGCGCGCTGGAGGCGTTCGCGCGCCCGGGTGCGTTCGGATACCAGGGCCGAGAGGAAGAACGCGGTGAACGCGATCGTCGCGTTGAACAGCTGGAGCGTGAGCATCTCCTCCGTGAGCGACAGGTCGGCGAACCACCCGACCATCCGGCTCGCGGCCCATGCGGCCACGGTGCAGACGAGCAGCACCGCCGGCGCCGCGCCGCGGAGCTGGAACCGCCACGCGATCACCCCGACGAGCGGCGGGAGCAGGAACAGGAGCTGGCCCGTGTTCCACATCGCGAACACGGAGGCGCCGAGCAGGAGCGCGAGCATCACGAGCGCTTCGGGGAGTCGGCGCAACCCGAGCCTCGGCTGGACCTCGTTCCACGTCAGGATGCACAACAGGAACGGCGCCACGACGAGGATCCCCATCGCGTCGCCCGTCCACCACACGGTCCAAGCACTCCAGAACCCGCCGGCAGGGATGCCCGACGACATCACCAGCGCCGCGCTCCCGATCGTCGCGCTGATCGTCATGCTGAGCAGCGCGCCGAGACCGACGAGCGCCACGACGTCGCGCACGCGATCGATCTGCTGCCGGAAGCCGACGCGTTCGAGCAGCCAGGCCGCCACCATCGGCGCGAGCGTGTTCCCCGCCGCGGTCAGGAACGCCGCCGGGAGGTTCGTGATCGGGAGGTTGACCAGGAGCGCCGCGATCGCGACGCCCGGCCACAGGCGCCGGCCGTACCGCAGGAATGCCACCAGCGCCAGGCCGGTCGGCGGCCACAGGGGCGTGATGTTGCGCTCGACGATCGCGAGCCGGAGGCCGAGCTTGGCGGCGGCGTAGTACAGGACCCCGAGCACGACGATCGCGAGGAGATCGTCGCGCGTGATCCGCGGCACGATGCCGGGTCGATCGCCTCGGATCCCGGCGGGGGAGGTCATCAGGCGGCCAGCTTCCACCAGATCGCCGTGCGTGCCAATCCCCTTCGGGGGAGCCAGGTCAGGAGAACGCGATCCTCACGAGGAAGACGTGGCGGTCGCCCGCGTTCGTCTGGCCCTCGATCGCGCCCACATCGCCGAAGAAGTCGTGGAGGTGGGACGCTCCCGGTTGGCCCGGGAACACGATCGGGTCGTCCGTCAACGGATGCGAATACCCGCATCGCAGTACGAACTGACCGTCCTGCGCCGCCTGCGCCGGGGAGCGCCCAGACCGAGCAGCATCGTCAGCAGTACCAGCAGCGGAGTGAGGAACGGGATCGAGCGCTTCATACGGAAGGGCGAACCTACCGGCGCCCTGCAGGATGGGCAAGGGACCTCACGCGGGCAGCGAGGTCGTTGGGTAGCGCCATGCGTCCTGGGAGGGCACGGGGACGTTCGAGCCGGGCGCGGGGAACGGCTCTCGGAGCGTGAAGGCATCCGAGGACGGGCCGCGTTCGCGCAAGGTCGCGAGGCGTCGCTCGGCCTCCTCGACGGTCGGGGTCGTCCCGGCGGGGATCCACCACAGCGCCAGGTGGGCCTCGGCCATCCGTTCGAACCAATCGCGCCGGCGCCGCAGGACCTCGTTGTGTCGGGAGGCGAAGACGAACCGCCCGAGCGCCTCGATCGTCTCCCACACCGACAGGTTCACGATGATCCGATCGTCGTCGAACGCGCGGATGCCGGTGGCGTCGCCGCTCTCGGTCTGGAGCCTCCACACGAAGCCCGGGCTCTCGTCCGCGAGCGCGTTGATCGGTTCGAGCATCGAGACGAAGTCCCGGAGTTCGGGTGAGTCGAGCGGCGCCCGCAGCAGCGCGATGTTGACCTGAGCGACGTGCCAGTCCGAGGTGCTCACCGGTGGAGGATAGCGCGCCCCCGTTGACCCCCGGTTTGCCGGTCTCGGACCGCCGTCGGATGATGCCGGGACGCACGCACGCCAGGGAAGGAGCTCGAACGCATGAGGACCCTCATCAAGGGCGGCACGATCGTCACCGCGACCGAGACCACGAAGGCCGACGTCGTGATCGAGGACGAGCAGGTGGCGGCGATCGGCGTGGGGATGCCGGTCCAGGCCGACATCGAGATCGACGCGACCGACCGGTACGTGATGCCCGGCGGCGTCGACGTGCACACGCACATGGACCTGCCGTTCGGCGGCAGCTTCTGCTCGGACGACTTCGAGACCGGGACGCGCGCGGCCGCGTTCGGCGGGACGACGACGATCGTGGACTTCGCCCTCCAGGACTACGGGGAGGGGCTGCGGCAAGGTCTGGACCGCTGGCACGAGAAGGCGAAGAAGGCCACCACCGACTACGGGTTCCACATGATCATCCGCGAGGTCAACGACCAGGTGCTGAAGGAGATGGACGAGCTGGTCGGAGAGGGCGTGACCTCGTTCAAGCTCTTCATGGCGTACCCGGGCGTGTTCATGCTCGACGACGCGTCGATCTTCCGGGCGATGCGGCAGGCGGGCACCTCGGGCGCGCTCATCATGATGCACGCCGAGAACGGCGGGCCGATCGACGTGCTCGTGCGCCAGTTCCTGGACGAGGGCAAGACCGAGCCGCTCAGCCACGGGCTCACACGCCCGTCGGTGATGGAGGGTGAGGCCGTCTCACCGCGTGTTCAAGCTCGCCGAGCTCGCGGAGACCCCCGCATACATCGTGCACCTATCCTCGCGCGACGCGCTGGATGCCGTGCGCGAGGCGCGCGACCGCGGGATGCCCGCGTTCGCGGAGACCTGTCCGCAGTACCTGTACCTGTCGATCGACGACATGGCCGGGCCGGGGTTCGAGGGCGCGAAGTTCGTGTGCTCGCCCCCGCTGCGACCCGCCGAGCACCAGGAGGAGCTGTGGAAGGGGCTGCGCGGCGACGACCTGCAGATCGTCTCGACCGATCACGCGCCGTTCAACTTCGTGGGACAGAAGGACCTGGGCAAGGACGACTTCTCGAAGATCCCGAACGGCCTGCCCTCCGTCGAGGACCGCTTCACGCTCCTCTACGGGGGCGTCGAGGCGGGGCACATCGGGCTGAACCGTTTCGTCGAGATCGTGGCCACGGCGCCGGCCAAGATGTTCGGCCTGTACCCGCGTAAAGGGACGATCGCGCCGGGTTCGGACGCGGACATCGTGGTGTTCGACCCGCGCGTCGAACGCGAGATCTCGGCGAAGACCCACCACATGAACGTGGACTACTCCGCGTACGAGGGCCGGAAGGTGCGTGGACTCCCCGAGACCGTGCTGCAGCGGGGTCAGGTGCTCGTGCAGGACGGGGCGTTCTTCGGTAAGCCCGGTCAGGGGCGGTTCCTGCCGAGGAGCCGGATCTCGGTCTGAAAGGGCCGCACCGACCGAGGGAGTTCGCGAGGCGATGACCGCACAGGTTCAGATCTTGTCCGAGGGTTACCTGAGCCGGCCCGACGCCGAGGATCGAACGGCGTCGACCGTCGGGTTCATCCGCGACGACGATGTCCTGGTCGTGGTGGATCCCGGGATGGTTCCCGGGCGCGACGCGATCCTGCGGCCGCTCGCCGAGAAGGGGATCGTCCCCGAGCAGATCACCGACGTGGTCCTGTCCCACCACCATCCCGATCACACGCTGAACGCGGCGCTGTTCGCGAACGCGAGGGTCCACGACCACTGGGCGTGGTACCGGGACGACCTCTGGATCGACCGGCCCGCCGAGGGCTTCGAACTCTCCCCGTCGATCCGCCTGATCGAGACGCCGGGTCACTCCCCGCAGGACATCTCGACGCTGGCGGACACCGCCGAAGGGCTGGTCGTGTTCACCCACCTGTGGTGGAACTCGGAGAAGCCGGTCGAGGATCCCTACGCGCCCGACCCGGAGCTCGTGCACAAGAACCGCGCCCGCGTGCTCGCGCTGCCGGGTCTGCGGACGATCGTCCCCGGCCACGGGGCGCCGTTCGAGCCGGGGGCGGACACGCCCCGCTAGCGAACCCTCAGGCGCGGCCGAGGGCCGCGGCGATCGCGGCGATGTCGTCGGGGGTCGTCCCGCAGCACCCGCCGATCATCGAGGCACCGGCCTCCTTCCAGGCGAGCGGCCGCAGCGGCGGCCGGGCGTCCTGTCGCGGCGGGTCGGTCCACGCCTTGCGCATCGGGTCCCAGAACGAGCCCCGGTTCGGGTAGCACACGACCGGCTTGCCGGTCGTGGCCGAGATCGTCTCGACCAGCCGCTCGACGTGCAGGGGCGACGTGCAGTTCACGCCGACGGCCACCACGCTCGAGGAGGCCGCGACGACCTCGACGGCCGAGGCGATCGGGGTGCCGTCGCACACGTGGCCGCCGTCGCGGCAGCTGAAGCTCACCCACGCCGGGATCTCGGGAACCTGTTCGAGCGCGCGGACGAGCGCGCCTGCCTCGACGAACGAGGGGATCGTCTCGACCGCGAACACGTCGGGCCCGGCCTCGGCGAGCGCCTCGATCCGCGGCACGTGGAACTCGACGAGCTCGTCCTCGTCCTTGTCGTAGTCGCCCGTGTACTCGGCGCCGTTGCCGAGCATCGCGCCGTACGGCCCGACCGACGCGGCGACGACCCGGTCGCCGCTCGCGGCCTCCCGCGCGAGCTCGACGCTCCGCCGCATCAGCCTGGCGGCGTCGACGCGTTCGATGCCGCGGCCGGCGAGCCCCTCGAACGTCGCCTGGTAGCTCGCCGAGATCGCGACGTCCGCCCCGGCCTCGAAGTACGCCTCGTGCACCCCGCGGATCGCGTCGGGGTCCTCGACGAGGACCTTCGCGGACCACAGCGGATCCTTCAGGTCGGCCCCGCGACGCTCGAGCTCGGTCGCGAGCCCGCCGTCGAGCACCACGACGCCCTCGGTCAGGATGCGATCGAACGGGTTCCGCATCGGCTCAGCCTACCCGCGGCTCGCGGCCGCCCTCCCGCTCGTCAGCCGGGTGGCGAGGCGCGGAAGGTCGCCTCGAGACCGGCGATCAGCCGTTCCAGCTCGGCGTCGGACAGGCGTGAGCCCGAGTGGAGGATCCGGTAGTACCACGGCGGCATCGAACCCTCGCGGATCGCCTCGGCAACCTCCGTCTCCTGTGGGCGGTTCCACTCGGAGAAGTTGAGAGTGGCTCTCCCCTCCTCGACGTCGTGCTGCGTGAGCCAGGAGAACGGCGCCACGCTCGTGTACCACGGCCAGGTGGTCTCGTTGCTGTGGCAGTCGAAGCAGGCTGCCGCCGCGAGCTCGCGGGTCGCCGGCGAATCCCACGCCGGTTCCGCACCGACGGGTGGGTTCGCATGGTCGTGCCCGTAGGGGATGAGCTGGATCAGGAGGAACGCGCCGATCACGGACAGGAGCCCGAGCCTGAACGCCCGTCGCATCGCCATGGTCACGATGATGCGGGACCGCCTCGTCGGTGCGCCAGGCCGAACGGCCCGGGTTCGGCTGGGTCCGGCGGTGTTGACCGTCGGCTGCGCGGGGCGGAGGATGCCGAACCGATAGAGAGGGGAGGACCGCCGTGGTCGGAGCGATCAGCGTGTACATGCTCGTGTTCCGGGTGATCCACGTGATGCTGGCGATCGCGTGGGGCGGGGCGTTGTTCCTGCTGGTGGTCTTCCTGCAGCCGGCGGCCAAGACGATCGGGCCCGCGGCCGGTCCCTTCATGCGCGAGCTGCTGGCCGTGCGGCACCTCACCGACTGGCTCCTGCGGATCGCCGGCGGGGCGGTCGTGGCCGGGGGATTCCTCTATTGGCACGACATGCAGCTCTTCGGGGGTCTCGGCGACTTCCTCGGGACCGCGTTCGGGCTCTGGCTCACGATCGGGGCGCTCGCGGCGATCGTGGCGGTCGCGATCGGTGGTGCCCTGACCAAGCCGACGCTCGATCGGTCGCTCGCGATCGGCGCCCAGATCGCCCAGGCCGGCGACCAGCCGCCGCCGGACCTGCTGCAGGAGCTCGCCGCACTCCAGGCCAAGGGCCGCAGCTACGCCAAGCTCAACCTTGCGCTGGTCACGCTCGCGGCGTTCTCGATGTCGACGGCTCGCTACTGGTAGGAGCTACCTCGTAGGCTCGTCGCGTGGCGACCGTCTACGACCTCACCCTCGACCAGCTGACCGAACGCCTCGGCGACTGGGGCGAGCCGCCGTTCCGGGCCAAGCAGATCCACCGGCAGCTCTGGCACCGCGCGGCCACGTACGACCGGATGCCCGACGTCCCCAAGCGCCTGCGCGAACGCCTCGAGGCCGAGCTCCCGATCGGGGTCGACGTGCTCGAGGAGCGCACGGCGGACCGCGGCGCGACCCGGAAGGCCCTACTACGGATCGGCGGCCGCCATGTGATCGAGACCGTGCTGATGGGTTATCCGGACCGCGTCACGGTGTGCGTCTCGACGCAGACCGGGTGCGCGATGGGCTGCGGGTTCTGCGCGACCGGCCAGATGGGGCTCCGCAACAACCTCACGGCCGGCGAGATCGCGGCGCAGGCGGTGTGGGCCCGGCGGGAGGCCGCCGTGTTGCCGGACTCGACCCCCCGGCGACTGTCGAACGCCGTCTTCATGGGCATGGGCGAACCGCTGTCGAACGAGCGACACACGTTCGGCGCGCTCGACCTGCTCACCGGCGAGATGGGGATGGGGGACCGGCACGTCACGGTCTCGACCGTCGGCGTGGCGCCGGCGATCCGCCGGCTCGGCGAGGCGTACCCACAGGTCGGGCTCGCCGTCAGCCTGCACGCCGCCGACGACGGCCTGCGCAACGAGCTCGTGCCGGTCAACCGCCTGTGGCCCCTCGACGAGCTGATCGACGCGATCGAGGCCTGGCGCGCCGTCACGCGTCGCCGGCCCTCGATCGAGTGGGCGATGATCGACCGGACCAACGACGCCGACGACCAGGCCGAGCGGCTCGCCCCGATCGCGCTCCGGCTCCGCGCGCACGTGAACCTGATCCCGCTCAACCCGACGCCGGGGTGGCCGTCCAAGCCGAGCCCTGCCTCGAGGATCCGCGCGTTCGCCGCGATCCTGGACGATGCCGGCGTCGCCGTGACGATCCGCGACACGCGCGGGCGCGAGATCGACGCGGCGTGCGGCCAGCTCTCGCTCGAGCACGAGCGCGCCGCCGCGCGCTGACCGCGCGAGGCTCGCGCGCCCGCCTCGCCGAACGCCGGGACCTCGGCTGCTAGCGTGGGGCGCCCATGGGGTTCATCGAGCTCGCCGACGTCGCGTACGCCCTGCCGGGCGGCTGGACCCTGTTCGAGGGCGTGAGCTTCCGGGTACCCGAGGGCGAGCACGCGGGCCTCGTCGGCGCCAACGGCATCGGCAAGTCCACCCTGCTCCGTCTGATCGTGGGTGACGACCGCCCGACCGCCGGTTCGATCCAGACCGACGGGCGCGTAGGGTTGATGCGCCAGTTCATCGGCTCCGAGGCGCGCCCCACGACGGTCCGCGACTTCCTCCTCGCGTACGCCGAGCCCCGGGTCGCCGAGGCCGCGATCCGCGTCGCCAAGGCCGAGCGCTGGATGCACGACCACCCCGGCGAGGACGCGCAGATGCGGTACGCGGACGCGCTCGCGAACTGGGGCGAGGCCGGCGGCTACGAGACCGAGGTGGTGTTCGACCAGTGCACGGACGCCGCGTTCGGACAGGGCTACCCCGAGTGCGCCGAACGCAAGATCGAGACGCTCTCGGGCGGCGAGCGCAAGCGCCTCGCGCTCGAAGTCATCCTGCGGTCGCGGTTCGACACCGTGATGCTCGACGAGCCCGACAACGCGCTCGACATCGAGGGCAAGCGATGGCTCGAGGACGCGATCGCCGCGACCTCCAAGACCGTCCTGTTCGTGAGCCACGACCGGACCGTGCTGGACCGCGCCGCGACCCGGATCGTCACGCTCGAGGGGCACGCGGCGTGGACGCATCACGGCGGGTTCTCGAGCTACGCCGAGGCGCGCGACGCTCGTGTCGACCGGCTGGACCAAGACCACCGCCGGTACGAGGCGGAGCATCGTCGGCTCTCGGAGATGGTCAAGGAGATGCGGCGCAAGTCCGCGTACAACGACAACTGGGCCTCCAAGGCGCGTTCGGCGCAGCACCGGCTCGACCGGTTCGAGGAGCGCGAGAAGCCGCCCGACAAGGCCGACGTGCAGAACGTCCGGATGCGGATCGAGGGCGGGCGCACCGGCAAGGTGGCGCTCCGGCTGAGCGGGCTCTCGATCGCAGGGATCGTCGGGCCGTTCGACGCCGAGATCTGGTTCGGCGAGCGGATCGGGGTGATCGGGCCGAACGGCACGGGCAAGACGCACTTCATGCGGCTGCTCGCGGGCGAGGAGATCGCGCACGAGGGCGAGTGGAAGCTCGGTGCGCGCGTAGAGCCGGCGCTGTTCGCGCAGCTGCACGAGCGAGCCGACGTGGCCGACCTCCCGATCGTCGAGGTGCTGCGCAAGCGGGGGATGACGATGACCGAGTCGATGGCGGCGCTCCGCCGCTACGAGATCGACCAGGTCGGGCGGAACCCGTTCGAGCTCCTCTCCGGCGGGCAACAGGCCAGGTTCCAGCTCCTTCTGATGGAGGTGGACTCGCCGACGATGCTGCTGCTGGACGAGCCGACGGACAACCTCGACGTGGCATCGGCCGACGCGCTCCAGGACGCCGTGGACCGGTACCAGGGGACGGTGATCGCCGTGACGCACGACCGCTGGTTCATGCGGCTGATGGACCGGTTCCTGTTCTTCGACGGCGACGGTTCGGTGCGCGAGCTGCTCGAGTCGCCGTACGAGGACGTCGCCGCGGTCGGATGAGGCGGGCGCTCGTGGCCGTGGTCGCCCTGGCGATCGCGCTGCCCGCCTGCAGCGGCTCCGCCGATCCCGCCACGGGCGCGATCGGTTCGGGGGCGACCCCGAGCGCGGTCGCGGATCCGGCCACAGGGTCCACCGGAGCGTCGACGGGGGTCGTCGAGGCGGCCACGATCCCCGAACCCGACGCGCGGATCCCCCGCCGGGTCGGCGCGCTCGCCGATCGGCTCGAGACCGTGTGGGAGGTTCGGCGCGAGGCCGTCCGTCGGTGGGTTCGGACCGGCGACCCGGCTGCGTGGCCGCCGCCGGAGGAGGTCGAGCTCCTCGTGCTGTACGAGCAGCGGATCTACCGGGTGCTGGCGGCGAACGATCGACTCGCGGCCGCGGTCCTCGGCCGGCTCGACGGTGGTCTCGCCGCTGAGGCCAGGTCGAACGTCCGGGCGGGCAGCGCCCTCTACGACCACTTCTCTCCGGTCAAGACGCTGCCCGACTTCCGGACCCGGGCGCCCGAACCCGCCGACCGTCTCCTCCGCTTCTTCGAGGAGGGACAGCGGCGGTTCGGGGTGACGTGGCAGACGCTCGCCGCCGTGATGCTGATCGAGACGCGGATGGGCCGGATCGCCTCGAGCAGCTCGGCCGGCGCCCAGGGGCCGATGCAGTTCATCCCGTCGACGTGGGCCGCGTACGGCCTGGGCGGCGACATCCGCGACGAGCACGACGCGGTCCTCGGGGCGGCCAACTACCTCCATGCCAACGGGGCCCCCGGCAACGACCGGGCGGCGCTGTTCCATTACAACCCCGTGCCGGCGTACGTCGCCGCGGTCACCGGCTACGCGAACGCGATGACGCGCGACCCCGAGCTGTTCTACGCGTACTACAACTGGCAGGTGTTCGTGCGCACGACGCACGGGGACGTTCGGCTCACCGGCCCCGGGTTGTAGGCGGCCGAGGCTCCGGCGGCGAGATACGCTCGGCCGATGCAACGTCGGCGAACGGGCGGCGACCGGACGGCGCCCCGCGTCGCACTCGGGGCCTCGGTCGCATCGTTCGTGGTCATGGCGCTCGTCGCGGCCACGCCGGATTCGCCCTTCACGCCGATCCTCCCGTCCGAACCCGGGGGGCCGTTCCGCTGGCTGGCCGAGCTCGTCGGGCTCGACGGCATGCACGGGAGCGCGCTCGCGGCGATGGGTGTGGTCGCGGTGTCGTTCGCGGCGGTGGCCTTCGTCCTGGTGATCCGCGAGTGCCGGCGCGGGACGATCTCGGCGCGAGCGGCGATCGGGCTCGCGATCGCGTACCACCTCGCCTTGCTCTTCCTGCCGATCCTGTTCTCTCGCGACGTCTATTCGTACGCGTACTACGGGAAGATCGCCGCCACGTACCACGCGAACCCCTACATCGCGACACCGGCCGACTTCCCGCACGACGTCCTCGCGACCTTCGTCGGGCCCAAGTGGGTGGACACGCCGGCGGTCTACGGTGCGCTCTGGACCCAGATCTCGGCGCTCGTGACCCGCGCGACCGACGACGTCGGCACGATCGTCGCGACGTTCCGGGTGATCGCGATCGCTGCGAGCCTCGCGACCGTGTTCGTCGTGGCGGGGCTGGTGCGCAGGGTCCGCCCCGAACGCGAGGCGTTCGCGATCGCGCTCGTCGGGCTGAACCCGCTGGTGCTGTTCCAGAGCGCGGCCAGCGGGCACAACGACCTGCTGGTGGCGCTCGCGGTCGCGGCCGCCCTCGCGCTGGTCTTCTCGGGGCGCGAGCTGTGGGCGACCGCCGCGCTCGCGCTCGGGACGCTCGTCAAGGTGACGGCCGCGGTGCCGCTCCTCCTGTGGTGGGTCGCGGTCGCGGCCCGGCGACCCCGGGGCGAACGCGTTCGAACCCTCGTACCGCACGTGGTCCTGGCGGCGGTGCTCGCGCTGGTCGCGGCGGCGCCGTTCGCGAATACCCACGATCCGACGCTCGGCGCGGTCGAGCTCGGCTCGCACGAGGGCTGGCTCGCGCCGTCGAGGTTCTTCCGGCGCGTGTTCGACGCGATCTCGGGCGACGTGTTGGGGGTCGTGCCGCGGATCGCGTTCGCGCTCGTGGCGCTCGTCGCGGTCCTCCTGGTGGCGAGGGCCGTCTGGCGGCGGGGGCCCGCGATCGGCTCGGCGCTGGTGGGTGCGTCGTGGGGGTGGGGCCTGCTGTGCCTGATGCTGCTCGGACCGGTCCTGCTCCCGTGGTACGTGACCTGGGCGCTGCCTCTCGGTTGGCTCCTGCCGCGGGTGCCGCGCACCGTGCTGATCGGTACGGGTCTCGCGCTCACCATGTCGCAGTGGACGTCGGAGCCGGCGCTGTTCCCCTCGGCCTACGACGCGAACCTGCTGGTCGGGCACTACATCATCACGCCGGTCGTGATCGGGCTACTCGGCTGGTTGCTCCTGGACCTGTGGCGCCGAACCCGTGCCGGTGCGCCGCTCGAGGACGAAGTGGACGAGGTACCCGCCGCCGCCGGCGAGCGCTGAGGCTACGAGCGCCCCGGCGCTGGTCCCGAGCGGGACGCCGAGCGCGTCGAGCGCCGTCGCCACGAGGATCAGCACCGCGGCGCCGATCGCCGGTGCGGCCGCGACCGCGGTGATCGCGTCCGCGAGCCCGACCCGCGACCATCCGTAGCCGACCACCGTGAGCAGCAGCAGCCCCGCGATCGACGCCAACGCGATCCCGGCGGCCGTGGAGGGTTCGAGTGGGTCGATCGCGTAGAAGTCCTTCCTCGGAACGGAGGGGTCGATGACGCCGGCGTCCGTCGGCCGGTCCACCTCGTCGAACGGCGTCAAGACGAATACCGCGGCGCTCCGACCCGTCCGATCCTCGGCGGCGGCCAGGTCTCGAGCGGTCAGCCGTTCGAGGGCGCCGCGCTCGCCGCTCGTCGTCTCGCCGTCGAGCGGCGGCACGACGACGACGACGTCGCGGATCCGATCCGGCGGCACACCGGCCCGGATGACGTTGCCCGCGCGCGTCGCGAGGAAGCTCACGGTGTCATCGGGTTCGTTGACCCAGAAGGCGAGAGGGGTCCCCGCTCGTAGGCGTGACACGTCGTCGTTGGCGAACGTGACGGCGCGGACCTCGTCGTCGGAGAGGAACGGTTCCTGGCGGTTCCACGCGATCGCCGAGCCGGCGAGCATCGCGAGCGTTAGCGCCGAGGTCACGACGACAGCGAGCGTTCGGCGTCGCTCGAGCCGGTGCCACACGCGGACGAGCCCGAGCGCCGCGAGGATCGGGATCGCGAACCCGAACGTCACGAACCGGTCGGCGGGCAGCCACCCCGTGACGAGCGCGAACGCCACACCGACGAACGTGAGCACGAACCACGAGCGCAGGATCCGGCCGGCGTTGCCGCTCGGCGACGTGAAGCCCAGAGCGGCGAGCGGCACCGAGACCCACTGGACGTACCGCGTCCAGCGTTGCACGAAGCGGTCGAGGTACGCGCTCCGCAGCTCGGACGTGAGACCGGCCCGTCGGAGGAACGCGTCCTTCGACGTGTCGACCTCCAGGGGCGGCGCCCCCGGTCGAACGGCCAGGAGCCCGATCCCGAGCACGGCGCCGCCCCCGAGCGCGGCTGCGGCCAGTCGGAACGCCTCTCGCCGGTCATGCCGCCAGGCGAGGGCGGCCGCGACGAGCAGGATCGCGAGGCAGAGCAGGAGGAACTGGGGATGCGCGAGGCCGCCCCCCGCGAGCACGAACACAGCCAGGACGGCCGCCCGGCGTCTCGGATCGTCCAGCAGCGCGCCCGCCGCGAGGAACGCCGCCGCCGTGATCAGGTTCGCGACGTACCCGGCCGCGAGGTGGACCGCGAACGTGCCCGCCAGCAGCCCCGCGAGCGTCCACCCGCCGGCGGTCGTTCGGCGGCGGACGAGGGCCGCGGCCGCGAGACCGACCGCCACCCCGAGCGCGACCTCGAGGGCCGCGGTCGCCTGCACGACCGAGAGTCCCAGCGTCCCCTCCAGGACCAGCGACAGCGCCGGCGCCCCGGGCCGATACGCGATCGCGGACAGCCCTTCGACGCCGGCGAGCCGGGACCACCACAGGTAGACCGGGGCGTCCGGACCCACCGGGAACGCCGCGCCCCTTGCGACGAACGGCCAGAGGAACCACGTGAGCAGGACGAGGGCGAGGCCCGAGATCAGGAACGTGTCGGTCCTGTTCGCCCCTCGGCTCGCCCCTCGACGCGCCCTCACGTCCGTGACGCTACCCCTGCGCGTTGAACGAGCCGGTCGCGTCGACCACGACGTTCGAACCGGCCGACAGACCCGTGCAGTTGAACGCGCCCGAGATCTGGCTGCCGGACGCGAGCCCGATGGTCACCGTGCACTCGCCGGCCGAGGAGATGAAGGCCGTGATCGCCCCCTTGTCCTGCACGGTGATCGTGAGCGAGAGGCTGGGAGAGGTCGGCTCCGTCCCGGTGAAGCTGATCCCGCCGAGCCCGACCGTGGTCGCGTCGTTGCCGCCGGCCGTCCACACGAGCGCCATCCCGCCCGGCGGCGGCGCGTAGACGGTCGACACGAGGTTCGCGAGCGTCTTGCTCGTGCGGATGTCGCCGGTCAGGGTGAACGCCGCCTGGCCGCTCGAGACCTTGCCGGTCGCCACCCCGGCCGTCGTGGTCGGGAGGCTGCTCGTCGTCCCCGTCGCGCCGCCGGTCTCGGCGGTCGGCCCGGTCGCGCCCGTCGGCTGGAACGCCGACGTCGGCTCGACCACGGTGGTGGGCTCGTCCTTGCTGCACGCGCCCAGGAACGCGAGCGGTACCAGGAGCGCCATCGGAGCGATGAGCGTTCGCCGGTTCCTCATCCCGTCCCTTCCACCACCGTCCGTCCGCGCGATCGAGGCCGACCCGGCTCGGTCGCCGGAACCTATCACGGCCCGTCCGTCGATCCGCCGCTGCTAGCATCGCGCCGTGCTCGACCGCGATCTCGCTGCGGAGGTCCTGCGCGCCGCCCGTGCCCGCGGTGGCGCGTTCGCGGAGCTGTTCGTCGAGGAACGCCTCGGGATCTCGGTGCGCCTGGACGACGGCAAGATCGAGGAGGTCACTACCGGTCTGGATCGTGGCGCCGGCGTCCGCGTCGGTCACGGGACCTCCTACGGGTACGCGTACTCGAACCGTCTGGACCGCGACGCGCTCCTGCACGCGGCCGAGGCGGCCGCCGCGTCGGTGAGCGACGGCGGGCCGGGCTCGGTCGTCGACCTCCGGAGCCTCGAGCCTCCCGTCGTGCATCCGTCGCTCGTCGATGCCTCCGCGGTCCCGACGGAACGAAAGGTCGCTTGGGTCCGCGAGGCCGACGAGACGGCTCGCGGGCTCGGGCCCGAGATCCGCCAGGTGAGTGCGACGTACTCGGATTCGGTCCAGCGCCTGCTGATCGCGACCAGCGATGGGCGCTGGGTGGAGGAGACCCGGCCGCGGGTCCGGCTCTCGGTGTCCGCGGTGGCCGGACGCGACGACACGATCCAGACCGGGTTCCACGGGCCGGCGGGCCTGGCCGGCGCCGAGTTCATCGAGGCCAACCCGCCCTCTGTGACCGCCGAGGTCGCCGCGCGTCGCGCGATCACGATGCTCGACGCGGTGCCGGCTCCTGCGGGCGAGACCGCGGTGGTGCTCGCGCCGGGGATGGGCGGCGTGCTCTTCCACGAGGCCGTGGGGCATCCGCTCGAGGCGGACATCGTGGACAAGGAGGCCAGCGTGTACCGCGGCCGGATCGGGGAGCGGCTCGCCGCCGAGATCCTGAGCGGCGTCGACGACGCTACCGTGCCGAACGCCTGGGGCTCGTTCTCGTTCGACGACGAGGGCGCGCCGGCGCAGCGGACGGTGCTGTTCGAGGACGGCGTGCTCCGCGGATGGCTCTACGACCGGCTGCGGGCGGAGAAGGACGGCGTGCCCTCGAGCGGGAACGGTCGCCGGCAGTCCTACGCGCACCCGCCGATCCCGCGCATGACGAACACCTACATCCTCAACGGCTCCTCCACGCCCGAGGCGATCCTGGCCGACACCGAGCGCGGGGTCCTGGTCACGGCGCTCGCCGGCGGTCAGACGAACCCCGCCACCGGCGACTTCGTGTTCGGATGCGCCGAGGCGTACCTGATCGAGCGGGGCGAGGCGACCACGCCGGTCCGCGGTGCGAACCTGATCGGCCGCGCGATCGAGGTGATGTCCCACGTCGACGCGATCGCCGCGGACTTCGACATCTGGCCGGGGATCTGCGGCAAGGACGGCCAGGGCGTCCCGGTCGGGAGCGGTTCGCCGACGCTCCGGATCTCGCGGATCACGGTGGGGGGGACCGGTGCCTGACCTGCTGGAGTTGTGCGTCGCCGCCGTCGAGGCCGCCGAGGGCGGCGAGCACATCGAGGCGTTCGGCGAGGAGCGTTCGACGACGTCGGTGGAGGCGCACCGCGGCGAGGTCGAGGGGCTCACGTTCGCCGAGTCCCGGGGCGTGGGGGTGCGCGTGATCGCGGACGGGCGGCTCGGGTTCGCGCACGCGGCCGACCCGTCGATCGACGAGGTGCGCGCGACGGTCGTGCGTGCCCGAGAGAACGCGGCGGTCGCCTCGCCCGATCCGTTCAACGCGCTCCCCGCCGCCGAACCGATGGAGCCGCTCGACGGCCTGTTCTCCGAGGCCCTGGCCGGCATGTCGACCGACCAGAAGGTCCCGATCGCGCTCGAGATGGAGCGGGCGGCGACCACGATGGATCCGCGGGTCGGCAAGACCGAATCCGTGCGCTACGGCGACGCGGTGGGCGGCGCCGCGATCGCGTCGACCGAGGGCGTACGGGTCGAGTACCGCGCGACCGGCTGCTGGGTCGTCGTGGTCACGCTCGCCGAGCAGGACGGCGACACGCAGACGGGGTTCGCGTACCGGATCGCCCGGACGGTGGAGGAGCTCGATCACGAGAGCGTGGTCGCTGAGGCCGTCGAACGCGCGGCGCGGATGCTCGGCGCGACCAAGCCGGCCACGGCCCGCGTGCCGGTCCTGCTCGACCCCGTCGCCGCGTCGTCGTTCCTCGGCGTCCTGTCGGACGGGTTGTCGGCCGAGTCCGTGCAGAAGCAGCGCTCGCTGTTCGCCCCGCTCGTGGGCGAACCGGTCGCGGCCGATGTGCTCACGCTCGTGGACGACGGACGGTGGCTCGACGGCCCCGGCGCGGCGCCGTTCGACGGCGAGGGGGTGCCGACCCGGCGGACCGAGCTCGTGTCGACCGGCGTGCTGCAGGGGTTCCTCCACAACACCTACACGGCCTTGCGCGGCGGCACGCGTTCGACCGGTAACGCGGTGCGGGGCTACCGCTCCTCGCCCGGCGTCGGCACCACGAACCTGTTCGTCGAGCCCGGCGATCGCTCGCTCGAACAGCTCCTGCGGGAGGCGGAGGGCGGCGTGCTCGTGCAGGACGTGAGCGGTGTGCACTCCGGTGCGAACCCGATCAGCGGCGAGTTCTCGGTGGGGGCGACCGGCCTTCGGATCTCGGGTGGCGCGCTCGGCGAGCCGGTGCGCGAGATGACGATCGCGAGCACGATCCCCGAGATGCTCCGGAGCGTGGTCGCGCTCGGGAACGAGCTCCGGTGGTTCTCCTCGATCGGGGTGCCGCACGTGCTCCTGGGCGAGATGACGCTCGCCGGCGTCTGATCCTCTATCGCACCACCACCGCGATCGTGTGGTACCCGGTGGCCCCGTCCGGGAACGGGTCGGTACGCACCGGGGTCTGGGGAGTGCCGGTACGATCGACCGCCCGAACCCGCAGGAGATGCTCGCCGCGTGCCGCCTCCCATCGGTAGACCCACTGCCGCCACGTATCGACGGTGTCCTCCGCGGCGAGCTCCGCCGGGAGCCATGGCCCGTCGTCGATCGCGACGTCGACACGGTCGATCCCAACGTCCTGCGCCCACGCGACGCCGGCGATCGGGATCTCGCCGGCGCGGAGCTGCCGGTTCGCCTGCGGCGTGTCGATCCTCGACATCGTCTTGATCGGCGCTCGCTCGGCCCAGCCGCGCTCGACCCAGTAGGGGTCGTACGCGCCGAACGTCGTGAGCTCGAGGTCGACGACCCACTTGGTCGCGGAGACGTACCCGTACAGGCCGGGCACGATCATCCTGACGGGGAAGCCGTGGACGATCGGGAGCGGTTCACCGTTCATCGCGACCGCGAGCATCGCGTCGCGGCCGTCCATCGCGACCCCCGTCGGTGTCCCGACGGTGAACCCGTCGACCGAGCGGCCCACGATCTGGTCCGCACCGGGCAGCGGCTCCGCCTCCTCGAGGAGCTCTCGCAGCGGCGCCCCGATCCAACGGGCGTTGCCAACGTACGGGCCACCGACGAGGTTCGAGACGCAGGTGAGCGTGATGTCACGCTCGATGAGCGGACGCGACAGGAGTCGTTGGTAGTCCAACGTGATCTCTCGCCGGACCATCCCGTGGATACGGAGTGACCAGTCCTCGGCCGCCACCGCGGGAGCGAACAGGGCCGTGTCGACCCGGTAGAAGCGTTCGTTGGGGGTGAGGAACGGTCCGAGTCCCGGGACGTGGAGCTCGGCGCCGTCGATCGCCGCGGCGCTGCTTGCCGGCGTCGGTATCCCCACGGCCGCCCTCGAAGCGTCCGCGCGGAAGCGTCGCCCGAAGAAGTTCCCCGCCCCGCCGGCCGCGACGGCGCCGACGACACCGGCCGTCGCCGTCAGCAGGAACCGCCGCCGGTCGATCACCCAGGGGGCCTCGCGGCCCTCGGCCCCGGTCGCGCTGGCCGACGCATCCGAACGCACGCAGCTCCGCAACGCTACGAGGGTGACCAGACCCGCGGCGGTCGCGGCGAGCGCGGGCAGGGCGTCTCCGGGCCTGGCCACGGGCCGGGTGAGCGCCGCCACCACCCCGATCGCGCCGAACGCGAGCAGCCCGACCACGCCTACCCACAGACGTTGCAGGGAGGCGATCCCCAGGGCGATCGCGGCGAGCGCGAGGACGACGCCGATCCCGGCGAGCAAGACGGACTTGTCGCTGGGCCCGAACGTTCGGATGGCTGCGTCCCTCAACCATCCCGGTGCGGCGTCGATCGCGCTCTCGCCGACCGTCAGGATCGGGGACGCGGCCGGGTTCACGATGCCGGCGACGAGCTGCGCCGTCCCGACGGCGACCGCGCCCACGACCAGGCCGACCGCCGCCCCGACGGCCGCCGCACGACCTCGGTGTCGCCCGGCCGACGTCCCGGGGCCTCGAGCCTCCACGGTGATCGGGTCGGCCGCCCGAGGCGGGTCGGAGGACAGATCCCTGCTGGTCACCTACCCAGCATGAGGCACGAGACCGTTTCCGGTCCCGCTCAGATCGTCGCGGGGCGAGCCCCGGTCGCGATCACCACGAAGATCAGCGCGGCGACCGCGACGCGGATCCATAGGAACAACGCGAAGTCGTGGACCCGCAGGTACCGCAGCAGGAACGCGATCACCACGAAGCCGCTCACCGCCGAGGCGACGATCCCGGCGACGAACGGCCCGCCCATCCCGGGCGGGATCCCCTCGCCCGCCAGATCCAGCCCTTTGTAGAGGACCGCGCCGGCGATCACCGGCAGCGAGAGCAGGAACGAGAACCGGGCCGCGGTCTCCCGGTCGAACGTGAGCACGCGGGCGGCCGTCATCGTCACCCCCGAACGCGAGACGCCCGGTTGGAGCGCGATCGCCTGGGCGACGCCGAGCACGAGCCCGTCACGGACGCCGAGGTCCTCCAGGTGCCGCCGAGACGCCGCGATCCGGTCCACCGCATAGAGCACCACGCCGAACACCACGAGCATCACGGCGATCAGCCACGGCTGCCCGAGCTCTTCCTGGATGAAGCTCTCGAGCGTGGCCCCGACGATGATCGCCGGGATCGTCCCGACGACGAGCGCCCAGGCGAGGCGTTCGTCGGTCGAGCCGATCCTGCGGGTCGAGATCGAGTGGAACGCCGCCCGCGCGTAGCGCGCCACGTCGTGCCGGAAGTAGACGAGCGCGCCGACGAGCGTCCCGAGGTGCAAGGCGACGTCGAACGTCTTGTTCAGGTTCGGATCGGCCAGGATCGGCCAGTCGAACAGCCACGGCACGATGATCAGGTGGCCCGAGCTCGAGACCGGCGCGAACTCGGTCACGCCCTGGGTGATGCCGAGCACGATCGCCTGCAGGATGCTCAGGGGGTGGTCTCCTCGGGTGACGCGGACGCGAACGCGGCCCATCCTAGCCGCGCACGGCGCGTTCTGACGATCAGACGGCGTCGATCGGCGCGATCGTCACGGTGATGTCACCGAAGGCCGTCGCGCGCGCGAGCTGCTCGGCGGTCTCGGGGCTTACGAGCAGGACGAGGGACGGACCGGTGGCGCCGCCGGCCTCGAAGGTCTCCCCGTCCTGCTCGACGATCGTCAGGATCTCGAGCCCGCTGCCGACCGTGTCCGTGTACGGGTGCGGGCCCCCGAACGTCGCGATCACGTCGACGCGGTCGCCGGGTTCGAGCACACCGGTGGGGAGTCCCGAACCCACGACGAAGGCACGCAGGCCTCCCGCGACGAGGGAGGCCACCGGGCCGCCGGCGTCGCCGATCCGCGTCCTGGTCACGGCCTCGCCTTCGGCCAGATCCGAGCCGAGCGTCCGTCCGATCGCGTCGCCGGTCGTTCGCAGCGCCCCGGGCGGCGCGAACGCGGACGGCATGCGTTCGACGCGCACGGACCCTTCGTCGATCACCGAGCCACGTTCGAGGTCCCGGTCGGCGACCACGACGTGAACGGTGTCGCCGGCGGTCGGGCGCAACGCCTCGAGCTCGGCGGCGTACCCGCGGACCAGGGTGAACGAGGCCGCGCCGGCCACCACCGCGAGCAGCGCCATCACCTTGGAGCGAAGCGACCACCGTCGGACGAACACGCCGGCCTCCTGTCGGGATGCGGGTTCGTGACGCTACGTGATGGGGTCGTGCCGCGCCGTGAAGCCCGTCACACCCGTCGCATCAGACCGGTCGCGGACCCTTCGGTGGGGCGAGCGGCAGCACGCGGACGCGGAAGTCCTCCAGTGCCTGCCGACCGACGATCTGCGAGGTCGCCTCGCGGATGCGCTCGCCGAGCGCGTCGGGGTCCTCGTCGGACGTGAACCGCATCTCGATGGTCACCAGGATCTTGTCGGTCATCTCACTCCACCTCGAACCGCGCGCCGGCGAGCGCGGTCGCGCACTCGCAGTCGCGCTCGGCCGGCAGCGCCGGGATCAGGTCGAACAGCAGCTCGCGCAGACGCACGTTGTTCTGGCCGAACACCCGAACCACCTCCTCGTGCGTCACGGGGGGCGCGCCCGGGACGCCCACGTCGTAGTCCGTGATCAGCGAGACGTTCGCGTAGCAGATCTCGAGCTCGCGGGCGAGCAGGCACTCGGGGTAGCCGGTCATGTTGATCGTGTGCCAGCCCTCCGAGTTGAACCAGGCGGACTCGGCGCGGGTCGAGAACCTGGGGCCCTCGATCACGACCATCGTTCCGCCGTCGTGCACGCCGATGCCGAGCTCGCGCGCCCGGTCCACGATCACCTGGCGCATCGTCGTGCAGTACGGGTCGGCGAACGAGATGTGCGTGGTCACCGGCCCGTCGTAGAACGTGTGCGGGCGCGACCGCGTCCGGTCGACGATCTGGTCGCAGACCACGAAGTCGCCGATCTTCACACCGGTCTGCAGCGATCCCGCCGCGCACGGCCCGACGATCCGCTGGACGCCGAGCTCCTTCATCGCCCACAGGTTGGCGCGGTAGTTGATCGCGTGCGGGGGGAACTGGTGCTTCACGCCGTGCCGGGGGATGAACGCGACCCGGTAGGGCCCGATCGAGCCGACCACCGGCGGAGCGGAGGGCTCGCCGTACGGGGTGTCGACCTCGACGGTCTCGGCGTCGTCGAGGAGCGAGTAGAACCCCGAGCCGCCGAACACCCCGATCTGCGCCTCCGTCACGAGGACGTGGGTTCCTTCTTACTGCCGCTCGTCGAGGACGAGCCCCCGTTGGAGTCCTTCGAGGACGAGCTCCCGTCGCCTCCCTTGGAGCCCGAACCACCCTCGGAGCCCGAGGACGAGCCCGAGGACGATCCTGAGGAGGAGGGATCGGACGAGGACGACGACCCGCCGTCCGAGTCCTTCTTGGACGAGCCGCCGGAGGAGCTCTTCGAGCGGTTGTCCGTCGCGTAGAACCCCGAGCCCTTGAAGACGATTCCGGCCGGGTGGAAGACCTTGCGGAGTTTGCCCCCGCAGACCCCACAGGTCGTCAGGGCATCCTCGGAGAACCGCTGGAAGACCTCGATGTGCTGACCGCACACGGTGCATTCGTACTCGTAGGTCGGCATGGGTTAAGGCAAGTGTATCCGGGTATCCCCTGCGGGCCGTCCTGGACGGCGGGTTGCCCCTTGGGGGTACACTCCGGCTCCACGCAGCGGAGGCGCGATGACGAAGGTCCGAAAAGCCGTCATCCCGGCGGCCGGGCTCGGAACCCGGTTCCTTCCGGCGACCAAGGCCCAGCCCAAGGAGATGCTGCCGCTCCTGGACAAGCCGGCGATCCAGTACGTGGTGGAGGAGGCGGTCCAGGCCGGGCTGACCGACATCATCATCATCATCGGCCGGGGCAAGCACGCGATCGTCGATCACTTCGACCGGTCCTTCGAGCTCGAGCACTTCCTGGAGGCCAAGGGCAAGTACGACGAGCTGAAGGAGGTCCGCGAGATCTCGGACATGGCGGCGATCCACTACATCCGCCAGCGGGATCCGCTCGGGCTCGGGCACGCGGTTGCGGCGGCCGAGGGCCACGTCCGCGACGAGCCGTTCGCGGTGCTGCTGGGCGACGACCTGATCGTCGAGCAGAAGCATCTGCTGAAGGAGATGCTCGGCGTGCACGAGAAGTACGGGCGCAGCGTCCTCGCCGCGATGGAGGTCAGCCGCGACGACATCTCCCTGTACGGCTGCATCGAGCCCGAGCTGGTCGAGAACGAGCACCTCGCGCGCGTCCGCTCGATCGTCGAGAAGCCCTCGCCCGAGGAGGCTCCGTCGAACCTGGCCGCGATCGGCCGCTACGTCTTGACGCCCGAGATCTTCGATTGCCTCCGACGGACGCAGCCGGGCGTCGGCGGCGAGCTCCAGCTCACCGACGCGATCAACCTGCTCGCCCAGGAGCAGGCGGTCTACGCGTACGTGTTCGAGGGCGGGCGGTTCGACGTCGGCAACAAGCTCGACTACCTGAAGGCCACGATCGAGCTCGCGATCGACCGGGAGGACATCGGCCAAGACTTCCGCGACTGGCTCGCCGACTTCGTCGAGCGCAAGAAGATGATCTGACCCGGCCTCCTGACCTGGCACTGACTTGCCATCCTGAGCCCGCCGATAGACTGGCCCGATGGCGACGCCCGGGCACGTTCACGATCACGACAGCGGCGAGGGACTCCTCTCGGTCGAAGAGGCCCGCGAACGCGTGCTGTCGACCATCAAGCCGCTCCAGCCGCTCGCGCTCCCGCTGACCGAGTCGTACGGCTGCGTGCTCGCCGAGAGCCTGGTCGCCGAACGCGACATCCCCGGTTTCGCGTCATCCGCGATGGACGGGTTCGCGGTGCGCTCCTCCGAGATCGCCTCGGCGTCCACCACCTCGCCGGTGGAGCTCCGCGTCGTCGGTCGCGCGATGATCGGCGAGCGTCCCGAGGGCACGGTGGGCGGCGGCGAGGCCTTCGCGATCGCGACCGGCGCGCCCGTCCCGGCGGGCGCCGACACGATCGCGCCGATCGAAACCTGCGAGGTCGTGGGTGGCAACGTTCGGATCTTGGCGCCGTCGATCGAGGGCAAGCACATCCGTCCGAGCGGCGAGGACGTTCGGGCCGGCGAGACGCTCGTGCAGGCGGGGCGGCGGCTCCAGGCTCCCGAGCTCGGGTTGCTCGCGACCGCCGGCTTCGCGCACCCGCTCGTGCATCCGCGTCCGCGCGTCGTCGTGCTCTCGACCGGCGACGAGCTGATCCCGCCGTCGCTGGACCCCGACTACGGCCAGGTCCGCGACTCGAACGCGTACACGCTGTTCGCCGCGGTCCGGGAGGCGGGCGCGGTGCCGACGCTCGCCGGGATCGTCCCCGACGACGTCGACGCGTTCAAGGAGGTCGTGTTCTCGCACCTGACGCAGGCCGATGCGTTCATCTCCTCGGGCGGGGTGTCCGTGGGGGAGCGGGATGTGGTCAAGGCGGCGTTCTTCCGCCGCGGCGAGGTCGACTTCTACCGGGTCGCGATGCAGCCGGGGATGCCCCAGGGGTTCGGTGAGGTCGAGGGCAAACCGTACTTCGGCCTTCCGGGCAACCCCGTGAGCGTGTTCGTGAGCTTCGAGACCTTCATCCGGCCGGCGCTGATGAAGATGATGGGCCGACGGCAGCTCTTCCGGCCAGAGGTGACCGCCACGTTGGAGGAGGACGTCACGGGTCCGGCCGGCAAAACGCAGTTCGCGCGGGTCCGGGTCCGCCGGACCAAGGACGGGTGGATGGCCACGCCCACCGGCGGCCGCGGCTCGAACCTGATCGCGACCGTCGCGAAGGCCAACGGCCTCGCGATCGTGCCGCCGGGGACCGAGACCGCGCGCACCGGCAGCCAGGTGAAGGTCATCCTGTTCCGTTCGATGGAGGACTGAGGTGTCAACGGAGCGTGAAGCCGTAGCCCGGATCGTCGAGGTTGGCGCGAAGGAGATGACCGACCGCGAAGCGGTGGCCGAGTGCATCGTCTCGATGACGCCGCAGGCCTGCGCGCAACTCGTCGCCGGCACGCCGAAGGGGAACCCGCTCGAGGCGGCCCGGGTCGCCGGCGTGATGGGCGTCAAGCGGACGCCGGACCTGTTGCCGTTCTGCCATCCGCTCGCGGTGACGGGCGCGGAGGTCTTCGTCGAGCCTGACGAGACGACCGGGACGATCCGCGTCCGCACGACCGTTCGAGCGCACGATCGCACCGGCGTCGAGATGGAGGCGCTCACCGCCGCCGCGGTGGCGGCGCTCAGCCTCTACGACACGGCGAAGGCGTTCGATCGCGCGGCGCGGATCGACGGGTTGCGTCTGCTCGAGAAGCGCGGCGGCAAGAGCGGTCACTACGTCGCGGAGTGATGCGCGCGACGACGATCGCGCGTTGTGTGTCGATGCAATGACCTTCCGAAACAACTTGCGCGAGATGTTTGTAGCCCCCTAGCCTCGGTGTTAGGTTCCGAACCCAGCCCAACATCTTGTGCCGGACCGGGGATCCGAACACATGGGGGTTGGCAAGGTGGGTTGGTTGTTGCTCGTGGCTCTGGTCACCATGTGGGCCGCGTTCCTCTTCCCCTCGTGGAGGGGTTCCCCAGGAACCTGGACGGACAAGAGCATGAGGGACTTCGAGCGGAACATGGACATGCTGGCGGAGACAGAAGCGCAGGGCCGGTGGATCGTCACGCCCCGCAAGGGCACGACGTTCCTGGGCCGGCGCGCACGTGCGCAGGCTCGCGCGCGCGAACGCCGTCGCCGCGTGCTGATGGTGTTGATAGAGAGCATCGTGCTCACCGCGCTGATCGGCCTGGTCCCGCCGCTGCGGGCGATGTGGTACGCGACCGCGATCCTGCTCGTGATGCTCGGCGGCTACGTATGGGCGCTGCTCACGATGAAGGCGAGGGCCGACGCCCAGGACCCGGTCCAGCCGCGCGAGACCGCCGCGAACGCACCCGCGCGTCCGAGCCCGGCTCGTCAGCGCTACGCGGCCGACGCCGGCGGTCGCACGGCACGCCGGTCGTTCAACGGCCTGCCGGCGTTCGGCGACGACCTCGTGAACATCGTCGTCAAGCCCGCGGCCGAGGTCGACGCGGCTCGCATCTGACCGCCGTCGCGTGGACCTGGACGGCGTCTCCGAAGAGCTCCGACGGCGCTTCGACGCGCGCGTCCAGGCGCGCGAGCGCGCGCTCCCCGCGTCCCGCAAGGCGATCCGCTCGTGCGCGAACGCGATCCGCGCGATCCACCGCGGCGAGTTCGAGCTCGCGCACCGGCTGATGGACGAGGCGCGGGCTGCGATCGACGAGGGCCTGGCCGCCGTCGCCGACCATCCCGACATCCGGTTCGCCGGCTACCTGCAGGACGCGCAGAAGGAGTACGCGGAAGCTCGGCTCACCGAGGTGGTCGTGCACGGTGGGGGGAACCCGGTCCCGACGCCCGACGCGCTCGGCGTGGAGGACGCGCCGTACCTCAACGGGATGGCCGAGGCGATCGGCGAGGCGCGTCGGCGGGTGCTCGACCTCCTGCGCGCCGGAAACGTCGACGAGGGGGACGCGGTCCTGGCGGCGATGGAGGACCTGTACGCGGTGCTCGTGACGATGGACTACCCGGACGCGATCACGGGCAACCTGCGACGCTCGACGGACGTCGCGCGCAGCCTGATCGAGAAGACGCGAGGCGACCTCGCGGTTGCGCGCGTTTCGCAGGACCTTCACGATGCGCTCGATCGCCACGCCCGCGAGGTGCTCGGGAAGGGGGACTGATCCGTGGCCGTTCGCAAGGACACGATCAAGCAGCAGTTCATCGAGGCGCTCCCACCGGTGCTCGAGCCGGGCGAGCAGGTGCTGGGCGGCGCGTACGGCGTCTCGGGGCCGAACCCTTTGTGGGCGCAGGGCCTGCTCGGGCTCGCCGGGTTCCTGATCTTCGGCATGCGCTACTACTACGTGGCGCTCACCGACCGCCGGCTGATCTTCCTGAACGCCTCGTTCTGGACCTCGCGCCCCAAGGGGTTCGCGTGGGCTGACCCGCGCGACTCGATCACCATCAGCGACCTGCAGACGGACAACAAGCTGTGGAACTGGGGCAAGATCTCGAGCCCGACCAAGCAGAACCTCCGTATGAACTTCCACGCGTTCTGGCGCCCCGAGCTCAAGGCGATGGGCGACATGTTGGCCGACCGGATCGTCGGTCCGCGCCTGGGTTCCGGAGCGGCCGGCGGTCCGGTTCCGGAGGTTGCTGGTCAGGCCCCGTCCGCACCGCCGCCGCCACCCGCGCCGCCGCCGCCTCCACCGCCGACGGAGGGTTGAACCGTCCGCGCGGGACCCTCTGTTACCCTGGCTCGGTTCCGGGGGTGTAGCTCAGTCCGGTAGAGCACTGCCTTCGCACGGCAGGGGTCAGGGGTTCGAATCCCCTCACCTCCACGACACGAACTCGCAGGTCAAAGGCAAGATTCCGGCTGTTGGGCACTCGCTGCAGATGGCCGCAAGAGCCCCCAGGGCAGCACCAGGGCAGCAAACGGCCAGCGGTTGGCGTTGGAGGACGTGAAGAACCCCCGGACGCGTTCCTCCGACGGGTTCCTGGCCGGATGACACGTCGATCGTTCGGCGGGCGCTACAGGCTCACCGTCGCGGGCGGAACGGGCCTACAGGCTGCAGGCAGCTCCCCAGAGCCCACGGTCGTGGCTCCGGGCGTCCCGCTGTGCAGCGATGAAGCGATCCACGTACTTCACGTTCGGCGGATACGTGGTCACCTGGGCGAAGCCGCGAGCGACGAGCGTCTCGTTGAACAGCTCGGAGCCGAGCCACACGTACGCGAGCGTGCGGCCGTACTGGTCGAGCGGCTCGACGTCGTACTCCAGCCGCACGGGTCGCCCCTGGAGCTGATATGTCGTGAACCTCGAGGCCGCCGGTCCGTAGCACTCGACCGGCTCCGTCGGATCCACAGTCTCCGGTGTGTCGATGCCGATCAAGCGAACGGCGACGATCTCGTTGTCGAGCGCGACCTCGATCGTGTCGCCGTCGATCACGCGCGTCACGTTGGCCGGTTCCCCGATGGCCTCCGACCCTGTCGCTCCCGTCGGGTTCTCTGCGGGGCCGGTCTGGGCCGGTACGGTCTCCGTCGGTTCCGAGGATGAGCAGCCGGTGAGGGCAACGAGTGCCACGAAGGCCGCTGGTATGAGGCGTCTCATAGATCGGCGCCGCCTCCGAGTGCTGCTCGTCCAACCCCATCCATCTTCTCGGCGAGTGCTTCGTCCATGCCGGGTAGCAGGTGGCCGTATCGGTCGAGAGTGGTCGTGATCGAGGAGTGACCGAGGAGCGCCTGGATCTGCTTCGGGTGAGCACGGGCCTCGATCGCGAGTGAGGCTGCGGTGTGCCGCAGGTCGTGGATCCTCAGCGGCTCCAGTCCCGCTCGCCCAACGGCCGGTCCGAAGATTCGGCGGCTGAAGTTGGACCGCCTCCACAGCGGACCGCCACCGGGAGCACCGAACACGAAGCCCTCGGGGTCGGGGTAGCGGGCGATCTGCTCGGCCATCACGTCGGCGATGAAGCTCGGCACGCTGACCACCCGCTCGCCCGTCTTCGGGGGACCGACGACCATCGTGCCGTTGACGTCCAGGACGGTCGATCGAACATGCACCTTGCGCTTGAGGAAGTTGACCGCCGACACCTGGAGCCCGGCCAACTCGCCCCACCGCAGGCCCAGGTAGCCGCCGGTCAGGATCACGGCGCGGTAGCGGTCTCCGACTTCGTCCGCGAGCCGGTGGAGTTCGTCCGCCGTCAGGGCGCGCATCTCTTGGGCCTTCCGCTTGGCCTGGGACAGCTTGCGGGCGTTGAGTTCGCCCGAGTACCGCTCGTGGTCCGATCCGGGTGGGCGGCGATTGGGGTTCCTGGCTTGGTTCCTGAGTTAGAGCTCTCCTCGGTCAGGGTGCTGAGCCCTCTGTGGGATCGCAGACCACGCGGTGTCCGCGCGGACCCCGCGCGCTGAACCACAGGCCGATCCCGATCAGCATGAGCCAGGGCACCCCGATAATCAGCGCGACCCACATCCATCCGCTAACCGCGATCACAGCTATTCAAACGCCGAAAGCCCCCGGGTGGTTGCGGCCCAAGCGCTTCTTGCTGAGGCGGACGCCACAGGCGCAAACTATGGTTCGGGGCACCGTCCGATTCAAAAAGGGGTACAGGGCATGAAGAGATTCCTTCTCGTCATCGCTCTCGCGTTGGGGTTGCTGGCCGCAAGCGCCCCGCCTGCGGTCGCGGACGAGCAGGCGGCCAAGCCGTCCAACTGGGAGCACGACGGGACCAAGGTTTACACCACGACTGCGGTCAACCAGCACAACCTGTACGGCGATCTACAGGGGATCCTGAAGTTCCGCCAGCGCTCTGCCCCGAACACCGCTAACTTCGAGATTCAGATCGACTACGTCCGACTGTATCGGGTGCTGCCTGATCGGTCCGGTCTCCTGGTCGTAGCGGACAACACAGGCCAGAACCTGCTCGTCACCGAGACCTGGACGTACGTGGACAGTGGATGGCAAGCGTGCGGTCCGGACCTTCCGGTCGGCCGGTACTACGCCGTCTCCCGCTTCCAACTCATCCACAACCACACCGTCGGTGCCTACGACGTCTCCGGCTGGAGGTTCGTGCGCACGGCCAAATGGTATTACGACGGGCGCTGCTTCTAGAATCTCGTGGGTTGTTGGTTCACTTTCCTACCCCCGGAGCGCTCGTGTTGGGCCGGCCCCAAAGCGTCGGCTCGCCGTGCGGCGCGGGCTCCTGGCGCGATGTCGCTGAACGGCTGGCACTGGATGTGATGTGTCGGTTCATCGCTCGACGTCGAATTTGAACACGGCGTACTTCAGGCGGTCATCGCCACGCCAATCAGCACCGTCTAACACGAAGAACCGGCCTCCGATGCGCTCCACGGCTCGACTGTCCAGCACACCGAACGGCGTCAGATCGAACGACCACCCCGGGGTGATCGTCTGGCTCTGCCAATCGACGGCATACAGCACCTCGTCGTTCGTGACGGCGTACATCTCCGATCCATCCCGAGAGAAGCTGAGGCCGAAGATGCCGGTCAGACCTGCGATCTGGAAGGGCTGGCCGATCGCGTTGCTGGGGTAATCGTAGGTCCGCAGATCCGATCCCACGCCGACGTACAGACGATGATCGGCGGAGTTCCATCCCGCGGCCGTGAAATCGCTGGTCCGTCCCAACGGCTGCCACGAATCGAGCTCAAGCACTCCGTGGCGGCGCGTCAGGCGGAAGACCGTCGGTTGGACCGTTTCCGTGCAGCATTTCCCAGAGAAGACGTACAGAACATCGTTGCCGCGTCGTACGCCATGCTCTCGAAGTCATCGGTCCGGTTTCGTCCGGCACGAGGACCGCCGCCGAATCGACGCGTGGATCGGAAAGCCTGTTCCGCTATCACTCGTTTGAGCGTCCCAGTCCTCTGGGCGACTTCGAAGATCGCACCGGTGTTGTCGTCTGCCAGCCAGAGCGAGTGGTCCCTCCGAACGTAGGCGCTGCCCTCACCGTCGCGCATCGAGATCCCGGTGTGAACGAACGGCGTCGTGCGGATGATGCCAACGCGCTTCAGGTGCGGCGTCGTCTGTGCAGCCGACAGCGATGGCGTGATGAGTGGCGAAAGCACGACGGCCAACGCGATCGTTCCGACCCGTCGACCCGGCCTGCTGGTGATCGCGTGTGCGGCCCTCCTTCGCATCTCGTCTCGCATGACGGAAGCATCTCCGATGCAACGAGACGCAACATCGACCTTTTTCCCTAGGGCGTCTGCCGAGGCACGCACCATTGGGCCGCGTTGGGCCGATCCGTTGCGTGTTTCCCCGCGCGGTGGCCGCCTGCTCGGTGACCGGGCAGGCTCCCGGTGCTACATCTCCGAGCTAGCGATCGGCCTCACGCAGCATCCCGACGAGAACCGCCCGCAGCGTCCGGTCCTCCTCGCAGTCGATCAGCCAGTTGGCGAAGCACATCGCCACGCGGCTCAGCAGCCGCCTGGTCGATTCAAGAACGGCCCAGCTTTCGGCAACCAGCCATCCTCGCCCCCCGCCTCGTTGGCGATGATGGCGGTTTCCATCCTGATCGGGTCGGGTGAAGACGGAACTATGCCGGTCTTAGCCGCGAGCGCCAGGATGTCATCTCGGCTCTGTTCCCACAGAGCAACAGTATCGGTGTCCCCTATGACGCCGTACTTGACAACCTGTGCATCGATGTACCGGGTCCAGACCTCGTCGGCTGTCCACCGCCCGGTCCCACTTCGAACAGTCGGGCTGGGAGCTGCGGTTGACGAACACGACCGTCGCAGAGATCAAGACCCCGGCGACAACGATGGCTCCCGCAAACCAAAGCCAGGGCCTCGAGTCGGCGCGCATACCGTTAGGCGGTCATTTGGTAGCGCCTGGGCTTCTCGGTCATCTCCCTCAGCATCCCCACCAGCACCGCTCGGAGAACCTTGTCCTCATCGCAGTCGATCTGGAGCTCGGCAGTATCCATCGAGCCCACATACGCTTCCCGAACGTCACCAGCGTGCCACTCTTTGCCAGATCGTCATTCGAGACGTCGCGCGCGTTTCCTACTGATAGCCCACCGGAGCGCCGTGAACAGCAGTAACGCGAGCCCGATGCCCACGGCATCAGCAATCCAGTCGCGGAACTGCGCATCTCGGTATGCGAATCTGCCCTGCACGATCTCAATCAGGCCTCCAACGAGAAACACAGCGAGTGCGACGGGCAGAGCCCATGCGTCGAAACGGCGCGCCTCCCGCCCTGGCCGCCAGACCACGGCAAGCAGAATCGCCAATGTGTCGATGAAGTAGGCCAGGGCATGCCACTCCCAATCCGAGCCTTGGTCTGGGGGCCTTGGCCCCAGCGAGTACCAGACCGTCAGGCCAGTGGCGACCAGGGCGATCAACCAGATCCCAACGTCGACGAGCGGCGATCCCCAGATAGACGTCATTCCGCCGCGCGCAGGACTCATCGTCTTGGCTGGACCTCCGCCTTCTCTGGCGGCGCGGTTCTTCCCGCCGTCCGGACCCTCCGGCGACATGCGTTAGGAGGAAAGAACCTGTGCCGACAGGTCCGGTCCTGCACCCACGTTGAATCTGTTGCAGGAACAAACGGAGCGGAGGCATCGCCGATCGCCGCTATTCGAATGGACGGCCTCCGAGTGCCCACAAGAAGCGCAGTAGAGCTGCGTGGAGTCACTGCGGGAAGGTCGAAGGGGATCGACCTGCGTCATGCGCGGACTGTAAGTCACCCCGGAGAGTCCATGCATCCGCTGATCACCGTATTTGGTCACTAGCGACGTGCACGCGGCGCGTGGCGTCCATCCTGCACTGGGTGTCGTCGTCCACGTGCTGGCAGCGCATGACCCCCATCTTTCCCCCGCCTCTGACACCAGGCCCGAGCCCGGGGCTGTTTATCGCCTCTGACCTGGCAAGTGCATTCGTGCACCGAACCCCTGTTCGCCGCTTGTGCGGTTGTGCAATCATGGCCTCGCACTGAGTGTCGGGTCCGGGTTCGGTCCTCCCCTGGGCTTCCGGCCCGACACCCCAAGACCCCGAGTCGGGAGGGAGACCCGTGAGCGCACCGGAGGAGTCCTCGAGCTTCCAGGCCGTCTGTGCCGCCCATCGTGAGTTGCGCCGGGTCGTATCCGCCCAGAACCGTGAACTCCGCGAAGCTGCGGAGCGAGAACGGAAGATCCGGGCGCAGATCCAGACTCTTGCCCGAGCCAGCCGTGAAGGCGTACGTCGACGTGATCCGTCGCCGCGGTGACCTGTCGATGTGCGAGGCGCTGTCGCTCGTCTCCGAGGTCTTCACCGATCAGTGAGTCGATGAGCGGGTGGACGCCGGATGAGCGCAAGGCGTATCGGCGTACCGAGAAAGCCTGCGAGGCGTTCCAGGACCAGATCGACTCGACCCACTTCGCGCTCTGGCGGCTGGAGCTGGCGGAAACGCCCAAAGACGATCACTTCGACGACGACGATCCCGAGGACGGTCCTCCTCCGGGTTGGACCGCTACGGAGTTGAACTGATGGCACGGGGTCCCGTGGTCGAACCCGATCGCCAAGGTTGTCACCTGGCAGCAGCGTCCCATCTGTCCCGAGTGCGGCTTCCGCAGATCCGCAGCCCGAGGTCCGAACGACGAGAAGCTGCATTCGGTGCACAGGAGGTGTTCCACATCACAGAGTTCCCTCACAACGCCAGCGAAGAACGATCACCGAGAGAGCTACTGCAAGACCAGATAACCAACTCATGCAGCGCCAAAGCAAGCGGCGTACCCGTGGGAAGCCGCAACCGACTCAGCGACCTGTCTCCGGTCGGTCATCGAGACCATCGTCCTCATCGGGACAGTTCGTGATCCCAAAGTCGTGCTGAGCGAGTGCGAAGGACATGCCCACCGTCGCTCGGAGCCCGTCGAGGTGCAGTACCGAACCGTGCAGGGCCGTGAACCGATGTCTACGAGCTGGTGCTGCAGCCCACTCGATCGCCCCGACCGGGACACCCAACGGATCACATCCGCGTCGTGCCACACGTTCAAAGAACTGTTCGACGCGCCGCTCGAGCCCGGTGACTGGATCGGCGGTCGTGTTCCAGGACGGCCAGGTCGCGAAAGTCCTTCGCGCTCGGTGACGAGTGGCCGATCGTCGACACCTCCCTCGACTTCACCCTCGACGAAGATCCCCCGTTCGGTCTCGAGGTTCGGTTCGTACTCGCCAGCCCGTCCGTGGTCGCTCGGCCTCGCCGTCGAGCTCATCCTCGATGAGAAGCCCAAGCCCACCGGGCCGGTTGTCTGCTGTGCCGGAACCCTCAGGGCGAGGTGCGAGGACTTCACCTTGCGGTGTCCCAACTGCACCAACGGTCTGCGGCTACTCCGCCGAGCTTCTCCTTGATCGAGCACTGTACGAAGCCCGAGATCGTGTTCGCGGTCCTGTCGCGGTTGGAGACCGACTGGCTCCTGTCGCCAGATCCCGAAGGAAGTCGTCCCCGCGTAGGGAGGTAGTGATGGTGAAGAAGGAGACGGAGATCGAGGACCCGTTCGACTTCGACGAGGAGGACGAGCAGGTCGAGCCCACCCCCGAACCCGAACCGGTGAACGCCGAGTAACTCCAAGACCTCCGTGCGTTCAAGGCTCTGGCCCTTCAAGCCCGAACGTCAGTCTGAGGTTGCCGAGCAGTTCGAGAAGCAGGGGTTCACCCGCAAGCTCGCCAAGCTCTACAGGGCGCTGAACCCAGACGGAGAAGCGACACCCGAGGACGTGAAGGCGTTCGCCGCCGAGTACGAGGTCATGCCCACCCGAGCCGTGGGCTACACCCCGACCACCGTCAGCAACGAGGGACGCGTCCCTGCCGCCAAGACCTACACGCGGGCAGAGATGGAGGAGATCGCCAAACAGACCCCGCTCAGAGCTCGGGCGCTCGCCGAAGCCGGGCGGATCAAGTGGAACAACCCGGCAGATCGGAGGGAACCGATGACCGACGTGAAGGACCTGACGACGGACTCGCCGAGTTGGAGTCGGCGATCGCCGAAGGTGGCCGAGCCGCCACCGATCAAGTGAAGCTCCGAGAACGGCATGCGTTCGTCTCAGCGCGGCTGGCCGACATGGAGCGCCAAGCCCCGTACGCGGGACAGGACACAGAGGCCCTGCAGGCCCAACGCGATACGGGCGAGTTGGAGCGTGAGGACAAGCGGCTCGAACTGGACGCCGCGATCTCGAACCGCGGTCCGAACTCGGCGCTGGCTCGCAAGCTGACCCGGGAACTCGACGACATCACGATGCGGGAAGCCGGGTTGCGGGAGGAACTGAGCGTCCGCGAGATGCAGCAGGCCAACACCGAACTCGCCCTCCATCGAGCCCGTGTCCACGCGGAGCGTGAACTCCGGGCCGAGGACGAGGCCGCGCTGGCAGGGCTGGAGGATTGGAGACGGGGCAAGGCCACCGAGGCGCTGCGGTCCTCGTTCGATGATCGCCTCGCCCAGCGCGTCGGACCGACGCAGGAAAGGCTGATCGCCGAGGCGGAGGCTACGATCGGCAGCCGCCTGCTGTTCGGGCCGAGTGCGCCAGACAGGACGTCGCGAGGGCACGACCACTGTCGGAGATGCTCGCCGAAGCCGAGGCAGAGCCAGCCGAAGACACCGGATGGAAACCGGAGGACACCGGATGATCGAGACGTAGAAGGTCAAGGCCCCGAAGCCGAAGTGCTTCGATGAGGTCACCGCCGCCTGGCCAGCTCCATCTGGCACGTCGCCCAAGTGGCAACCGGGTGCGATCACTGGCGCGGCTCCCCAGGCCCATTCCGTCGCTAGACCTCGCGGGTGGGGCGACCCTGACTCAGGCGGCATCAGGTTTGAACCGGACGCCATCCTGCAGCTCCCGTCTCGAACCGGCATCGATGATCCGACCGACGATGATGCCCAACGGGAGCGAGACTGCGATCCACACCAGGATGATCGTGAGCAACATGTCCCGCCCTCCTGCTCACCTGCTGGCTCACCAGTAGGGATGCCCACTCGCCACCGACGGCAAACACATCAGGGCGGGGACACCCATCCCGTCTGGCAGCATCCGACGCGCAAGTGGCCGATGGTGGGATGTCCAGGGAACGTAGTGAGGCCGTACGGAGGCAGTACGGGGACCCGGCGAGAGATCGAGGGCGTCGCCCGGGGCGACGGAAGCTGGTGGGTCTGGAAGACGTGACAGCGACCGGGATCCGTGGCAGCAGCAAGGCAGCAAAAGACCTCGCGACAGACGGAACTAGACGGTAAGAGCGTGACGCCTGTTGTGCCTCTGACCTGGGCCGATGTGCAAACGTGCAGGTAGCGGTACAGGTCGGATCTGCCTTCGCACGGCAGGGGTCAGGGGTTCGAGTCCCCTCACCTCCACTGACGTTCCCGCAGGTCGCCGGCTCGCCTTGCGGCGCGGGCTCCCCGTGCGCCGGGCTAGCGCCACTGCCTTTCGCGGCGCCAACGCCTGGCCCACGTCCTGACCTCGCGGCGACCCCACAACCGGCGCTGTCCCTCGCTTCCGAACTGGAGAGGAGGGGCTGGGAGGTACGCGCTTGGAGTTCGTCCAATTGCTCCGAGTTCGTCCAACACCCATGTGATGAGCGTGTCCGTGCAGTTCCTAACCGCCTGGAGAGGCCAGTTGAGGGTGGCTGCGATCTCCTCAGAGCTCTCGCCCGAGATGAGATGACCGAGTATTCTAGTTGTTCATCCCGGGTCAGTTGCATCGTCATAATCTTCTCCAGCTCGACGAATCGACTATGACTCGTGGCCATAGCTCGTTTACATACCGCCGGTGCTGTCAGCCGGATGACCGATACCTGGTTTGATGGCGCGCCCACGGCCCTCCGGTGAGCGAGCTAGGGAAGTGGAGGCAGAAGGCCAATCCTGGCGGGCCAGTTCTTGTGTCCGCACTTCGGACACTCGACCAGGCCACGCTTGACGCGAGTGCGGCACACGACGCAGGGTCGTCCCCTCGGCTTCGTTACGAGCTGGGGGAGGAATTTGATTGCATCAACGAGTACCCACGAGACGGACCACCGCCATCTGGTCCTGGCATAAGGCTCGCTCATGGAAGTTGGATTGTCCTCTGAGGCACAGCGCTTGAGATACGACGCTTGCCGTATTTCATCTGCGCTTACCCCCCAACGCAGCCAACTGTCTGAGCAGTTGAGGATGACGCTGCCCACGTTCCAAGGACATGCGCCGTTCCTCCCGCAGCATCCCGACAAGTACCACCCGCAGCGTCCGATCCCCTTGCAGTCGATCAGGAGCTCGGCGAAGGTCCTTGAGCCCTCAACCTGCCTGAGGGCTATAAGCAGCATGCTCCGTTTCGCCCCGGGAAGTTGTCTCACTGAAGAAAGGTCGCCAAGACTCGCTTGGTGATGAATGCAAAGGGTCGGGCCAGGGAATCAAGGTGACCTGATGACCGACAGCGACGCTGCTTACGCCTTCGGCGGCTCCTCACGGTCGGGATCCGGCCAGGAGCAGCTCCGGTTCCTCGGCGAGGCTCGTCGGACGGCACCCCTCATGTACGTTCTCGAAAGATGAGCGGCGTCACGCGCCCAGATCAGGCGACCCGCAGTTGGGACGGCTGCGGAGAACCTTGGTTGCTAAGTGCGTACGATGGCCGGGTGGAGACGCGCCCGGACACGGGTCCATCGGCCAGCGGCTACGTGATCGTTCTGCTCGGCGTGGCTGGATTCGTGGTCGGATGCTTCCTTCCGTATCTCAGCGGGAACCTTCTTCCAGGCGAGGGCACAGTCTCGCTGTTCCGACTGATCTGGCTCGGCGCGGAAAAGCCAATTGAACAGGTGGGCGTCCTGCTGCAGGTGTTCGCGGGGGCGGCAACCGTGGGCGTGATTGCGCTCTTGGGGATCGGTCGTCGGCGAGCATGGACACCACACGCCCTGATCGCAGGCGCTGCGGCCTGGACCCTCACATGGATCGGGGTCCTAATCGGCCAGACGGCGTTCGGCTCGTATGAGGTCGGGTATTGGGTACTGCTCGCCAGCATGGGTGTAGCAATCATCGGCACGGTGGTCGTCTGGGTCAGCGCCAGGGCGCACGCCCGCGAGCCGACTACGGGGCTTCCTCGATGGAGGTTGAGGGCACCACCACACGCGACCAGCCTCCACCTCCACCACCCTCAGTGGAGTTCTGGCAGGCACCACCCCCATGTACGTTCTGGAATAGTGAGCGCCTCACGCGCCCATGCTCACCGTTGACGTCGAGTGAGGCCTCCTCGGGCACGCCGCTCCTGGGCTCGCTAGGCTCGCGTTATGCGCATCGATCATCAGGTGGTCGTGTTCGACGCCGCGGATCTCGCCGCCGAGAGCAGATTTCTGGGCTGGGGTGCTCGACGGTGAAGTGGATGCCGAATATGACTGGCTCATGGTCATCGTCGAAGGCGCACCTCGGATCGGCGTTCAACTCGCCCCAATCACGTCCCGCCGGACTGGCCCAACGGGACACCTCCCCAACAGATGCACCTCGACCTATGGGTCGAAGACTTCCCATCGGCCCACGACCGAGTCATGGCGCTGGGAGCAAGGGTCCTGAAGCCTGCCGAACAGGCGACCTCCGCAGACAACTTCCAGGTCTACGCGGATCCGGCCGGGCATCCGTTCTGCCTGTGCTGGATCGAGCGGTAGCGGGGAGGCACGCTCAGGCGACATCAACGAACCTTGTCGCAGACGAGGGACCTGTTATTCCAGGGTAGGAGTGGCGAGGAGCGAGGCCCGCCGATTTGCCACCTAACTCATCGACATTCTCTGGCGAGAACGTCGCGATGGTGCTCGCCCCCGATCGTGGCGCTCGGCGCGGGGAGCGGGGCGCGGTGCGAAGGGTCCCGACCCTCATTGCTCCCAAGGAGAACCGAGCGGCTCGAGCTGGTGTAGCCGAGGCGGGTTCACACGCATGCGCGGCTCGGACGTAGTGCGGATTCGGCGGATGCATCGTTGCTTCGCGAGCAGGCTTGCGCGGCTAGTCGGCTCCCTGATTCAGTGTTGGAGATCCGTGCTCGTTCTGGGAGGGAGGCCGAGTTGGAGAGCTTCGCAGGGTGTCCCGTGTGCGACCAGGAGTTCCTGATCTGGGGACCCGACGGCTTGATGGTTCACTTGCTCGCGGATCATGCCGAAAGATCTGATGTTCGCTGGCTGATGCAGCAGCGGGAGGAACCGGCAACGCAGCCGGAGGTACTGGGCAACGCAGGGTGAGTTCGGGCTGAGGCCTGCCTGTTGACGCCGTCATACACTGCTCGGCGTGTCTCGCTCCAACGGCCACCGGTCACCTATCGCCTCGCTCGATCGCATCGCCGAGCTCGCCCAGACGCTCGCTCCGCTCCTAGAGGACGCCGCCGACGCCGGCGCCCGAAAGTCCTCGGGCGATCGGTTCGTCGGTCGCGGCAGAGGTTTCACCGATGTAGACCCGACCGGCACCGCCGCGCTCGGTCCAACTCGGGCGCAGATGCGGGCTGCGACCCGACGCGCCACCACCCTGATCCTGCGCGCGGAGGATGAGCTCGCGGAGGCTGCCGCCGTGATCGCGAACGGCTACCTCCGACTCGACCACGCCGAGTGGATCCGCGTGGCGGAGAAGCGCCGCGCGGCGCTCGGCCGATAGGGGGTTGTTCTGGACGCTGTGGCTTGGTTTCCATCCGCGTTTCATCCGGATACCGGTACGAAATCAGGGGTATCCGGGGGAAGTCGCGAGAAGCCGTTTCCGCAGGTCACTGTACGTTTGCGCAGGTAGTCCGTACCCCCGGACATGCCTTCGCACGGCAGGGGTCAGGGGTTCGAATCCCCTCACCTCCACGCAGAGAACCCGCAGGCAGACCGTCAGTCTTTGCGACGAGGCTCCCGTTGCGTTGGCTCTCGATGAGCCCATCGGCCGGGACCAGTGCTACTTCTTGATGAAGAAGAAGTAGACGAAGTATCCGAGCAGCACGACGGCCATGACGACGAGTCCGAGCGCGATCAGCGTGCCGGGGACGTATCCCAGCATCGACACGAACAATCCGGAATCCCCCTTTGAGGATGTGCGCGTGAAGCATGGCACACCGGCGTGATCAGCTGCGGCCATACTTCGAGGATCACCGCCTCCCAGTCCGTCGCCGATCCTCTCGGGATGGCGGGAGCTCGTTCCGCTGCCATGCCCTCATCATTCCTCTCGATGCCGCGATCTCACGCCGATCAGAACCGGCTCACCGTTCGCCCGACCGTCGACACCCGGACCTCCGGGCTCGTTCGCTAGGCTGCACCCATGGCACTCGCTCGCGACGCCGTGCTGTGGGCGGCCGACAACCGCTGGCTCCGCGAGCACCTTCCCAGGTACCGCTTCGTTCGCAGGAGCGTGCGTCGGTTCATGCCGGGGGAGACGCTCGACGACGCGGTCGCCGCCGCGAAGCGCCTGAAGGACCGGGGGCTCCCGACGATGTTCACGGCGCTGGGCGAGAACGTGACCCAGCCTTCGGATGCCCGTCGCGTCGTGGAGGGCTATCGACGAGCCTACGACCGCGTGGCCGCCGAAGGTCTCGAGACCGAGTTCTCCGTCAAGCCCAGCCACCTCGGGCTCGACCAGGACCCAGCCGTGGCGCTCGCCAACCTCCAGGAGCTCGCGACCGTCGCGACCGAGCACGACAACTGGTTGTGGCTCGACATGGAATCGGCCTCGTACGTCGATGGGACGCTCGACCTGTACCGCGAGCTCCGGGCCCGGCATCCGAACACCGGCGTCTGCCTCCAGGCCTACCTGAAACGCACGGCGGGCGACGTGGACTCGCTGATGCCGCTCGACCCGACGATCCGGCTGGTCAAGGGCGCATACCGCGAGCCGCGCGAGCTCGTGTTCGGCTCGCGCGAGGTGATCGACGAGGCGTACCGGCGGCTGGCGCTCCTGATCGTCGCGAGGAAGGGACCGGTGGGGCGGCTCGCGCTCGGGACCCACGACGTCGGCCTGATCCGCCAGATCGAGACCGACCTCGGAGGGCACGAGGGGTTCGAGGTGCACATGCTGTTCGGGATCCGTCAGGCCGAGCTGCTGCGGATGGCAGCCGAGGGCTACCGGGCGCGCTCGTTGATCTCGTACGGGTCGCATTGGTACCCGTGGTTCATGCGCCGGATCGCCGAGAAGCCCGTCGAGAACACGCTGCTCGCGCTCCGGAACCTCGTCGCTCGGGGCTAGCACCTCTCAGCCGAGGATCCGCGCCTCCCCGAACCCGGCGTCCAGCGCCCCGGCCCGCTCGAACCGTCGAGGGTGGAACTGCTCGAGACCGGGGTCCGTGCCGGCGCCGATGATCAGGTCGGCGATGTGCCCGCCCAGCGCGGGCGCGAGCTTGAAGCCGTGGCCGCTCGTCCCGGCGTCGACGAACATGCCGGGCGCGATCTCGCCGATCACGGGCTGCCAGTCCGGGCTCACGTCGTACAGGCTCGCCCACCCGCCGCGCGACGTGGCGTGGCGCAGCGCCGGCGCACGCCGGATCGCCGCCGACCCGAGCCGTTCGGTCTCGTCGGCGCCCACGCGCTCGTCGAACGCATCGGGATCGACGGTCGGCTCGGGATGGAGCGGGCCCATCAGGAAGAGCTCGTCGCCCTCGGGGCGGAAGTAGTAGCCGTTCGGCAGGTCGCCGTGGGCGGGGATGCGGGCGTCGTCGCCCCACGCGAAGGTCGCGACGATGTGGCGCTCGACCGTGAGCGGGAGATCGACGCCGACCATCGCCGCGAGCGTCGCGGTCCACGGTCCAGCGGCGATCAGGACGCGTTCGACCGACACGGAGGCGTCGTCCGTCGAGACCGTCCAGCCCGAGCCTTCGCGCTCGATCGCGGTGACGCCGTGGCCCAGACGGATCTGGGCGCCGAGCTCGCGGGCGCGTTCGAGCAGTCCCTGCGTGGTCAGCACCGGGTCGGCGTACCCCGCGTCGTGTTCGAACGCGGCGATCGCGATCCCGTCCAGGTCGAACGCCGGCCACTCGGCGATGACCTGCTGCGGCTCGAGCAGGTCGGTCGGGATGCCCTGCTCGGTCAGCCGCGGCACGACCTCGCGCACCATGGTCTCGTCCTCGGGGGGATGCAGCACCAGCAGCCCGGTCTGGCGGAAGCCCGAGTCCCGGCCGGTGTGCTGCTCGAAGTCGCGGAACATCGCGATCGAGTCGCGCGCCACGCCCGCCAGGAACGCGTTCGTGTAGTAGGCGCGGACGATCGCGCTCGAGCGGCCCGTCGGCCCGCCCGCGGGCGACGTCCGTTCGATCACGACGGTGTTGACGCCGCGCCTCGCGAGGTGGAAGGCCACGCTCGCGCCGTGCACACCGGCACCGATCACCGCGACGTCGTAGGTGGGGTTCAGATCCGCTAGCTCCGCGGGTCGGTCTCGGTCGCGACGTCGGCCGGGGTGCCCGCCCGCTTGGCCACGACGACGAAGCGGTCGTTCTCGAACACGATCCGCTCGATGTCACCGATGAGGTGCTCGGGCACGATCGCGAACTGCGTCGCGTCGCTCCGGACCTCCTGGTACTCGGGCGTCGTGATCTCGATGAGGCGGTCGCACGACTTCAGGGCGCACTCGCACGTGATGGTCATCCGGCGACCGGGCGGATCGCCCTGGTGCGCCTGCTCGATCCCCTCGTTGATCCTCCTGGAGGCGGCCTCGTTCAGGGCCATCCGCTCCTCGCGCGAGCTCATGGCGGGATTATCCACCGAACGGAGCGAGGCAACGCGGTCCACGATCCGCCGAGGCCGGCCGGCGCCCACCTGCGTAGACTCCGGGGATCGGAAGCGTCCCCGACCCGGAAGGAGCATCCCCATGGCGAAGGACTCGGATGTCCCCGTCGACCTGTACATCGCCGCGTACGACGATGCCGATGCCGCGCAGGAGGACTTCGACGCGCTGAAGGAGCTCGTCAAGGATGGCGTGATCTTCATGGACGTGGCCGTGCTCGTCAGCCGCGACGCGGAGGGCAAGCTCACGGTGAAGGAGAACGCCCACGAGGTCGCGAAGGGCGGCATGGTGGGCGCGCTCGGCGGGCTCGTGCTCGGGCTGATCTTCCCGGCGGGTGTCATCGCGGCCACGGTCGTCGGCGGCGCGGCGGGTGCGGGGATCGGCGGTCTCATGTCCCACCACCGCGAGCACGAGATCAAGAAGGAGATCGAGGACGTCCTGCCTCCGGACTCCTCCGGCATCATCGCGATCTTCGACGAGGTCTGGGTGGAGCAGGTGGAGAAGGCGCTCGCCAAGGCCGAGAAGATCGACAAGGACAAGATCGACAAGGAGAGCGTCGAGAAGGCCAAGGAGGCGGCGAGCAAGGCGAGCTAGTCCGAGGAAGTGTCCCAACGGTGCTGAGCCTCATCGGGGCGGGTATCGGGATCCCGCCCCACACGACGAACGCGACGCCGTGGAGCGTGGCGGAGGGCGCCCTGCTCCTGGTCGTGTACGTGGTGGCGTTCGCCGACGGCCGTGGTGGTGGTCGCCTGGGTCGACCGCAGGCTCAGCTCGCGCCGGCTCTTCCGGGAGATCTACCGCGAGCTCGGGGTCGGCAGGCGTCCGCCGTAGCTGAACGACCGCCGGCCTAGCTCGTGCCGCGGAGCTCCGCGTAGCGGAAGCACGACAGTGACGTGGTCGTTCACGAGACCGCAGGCCTGCATGAACGCATAGCACACGGTCGGTCCGACGAAGCGGAACCCTTTCGACTTCAGGTCCTTGCTCATCCCCTTGGACTCGGCGGTGTCGGCCGGGATGTCGCCGAGACCCTTGAACCGGCCGACCATCGGCTCGCCGCCGACGAACGACCAGAGGTACGCGTCGAGCGAGCCGTGCTCGCGCTGCACCTCGAGCACCCGCTTGGCGTTGTTGACGGAGGACTCGACCTTCATCCGGTTCCGAACGATCCCGGGGTCCTGCAGCAGACGTTCGACCTTCGCGGGCGTGAAGCGCGCCACCTTCTTCGGCTCGAACCCGCTCGAACGCACGCCGGTAGCCCTCGCGCTTGTTGAGGATCGTCGACCACGAGAGCCCCGCCTGGGCGCCCTCGAGCGTCAGCATCTCGAACAGGTGGGTGTCGTCGTGGACCGGCACGCCCCATTCCTCGTCGTGGTACGCGAGGTAGAGCGGCTGGTCCGCCGGGACCCACGCGCAGCGCTTCGGCATCGCTCGAACGCTAGCATCGGCCCCCGACATGGAACCGTGGTGGATCAGACCGGGGCTCGAGACGCGCGAGGGCCGGCTGCTGGTGGCCGGACGCGACGCCGAGGCGATCGCGCGGGAGCGCGGCACGCCCGCGATCGCCTACGACCTCCCAAGGATCGGTGAGCAGGCGCGGGGGCTGATCGAGGCGTTCGAACGCGCGGGCGCGCCGTTCCGGCTGCGGCTCGCGCTCAAGGCCCAGCGGGAGCCGGAGGTGCTCGCCTTCGTGCGGGGCCTGGGCTCGGTGGGGATCGACGCGTGCTCGCCGGGTGAGGTTCGGCACGCGCTCGCGAACGGCTGGTCGGTGGACGAGATCACCTTCACGGGGACGAACCTGTCGGCATCCGACGTCGACGCGCTGGTCGAGAGCGGCGTTCACGTGAACCTCGACCTGCGTTCGCAGCTCGAACGGTGGGGGCGACGCGCGCCGGGCACCACGGTGGGGATCCGCGTGAACCCCCGCGCCGGCGCCTCGTGGAGCGGCATGTCCGCGGCGGAAGGGGAGTCGCTGTACGCGAAGGCGACGGCGACGAAGTTCGGCATCCTGCCCGAGCAGCTCGACGACGCGCTCGCCCTCGCCGCCGAACACGGGCTCGCGATCGACACCGTGCACGCCCACGTCGGCGACGGGTTCCTGACCGACGGGCTCCCGCGGTTCGAGGTTGCGATCGAGCGCGTGGCCGAGATGACCCGGCGCGTGCTCGACGCCGGCCACGAGGTCCGCGAGGTCAACGCCGGGGGCGGCCTCGGCGTCCCGCAACGTCCCGAGGACGAACCGCTGGACGTCGACGCCTACGCGAACCTGCTCACGAAGCACCTTGGCCCGCTCGGCGTGACGATGGCGTGCGAGCCGGGTGACTTCCTCGTGAAGGAGTCGGGCGTCCTGCTCGCCGAGGTCGTCACGCTCGACGAGCGCGACGGCGTTACGTTCGCGGGCCTTGACGCCGGGTTCAACGTCGCGCCCGAATCCTTCATCTACGGCGCGCTCGTCCCGATCGTGCTCGCCCGAGCCGTCGACGCCGAACCGTCGCGCACCTACACGGTCGCCGGCAACATCAACGAGGGCGACGACCTGTGGGGCGAGGAGGTCCCGCTCCCCGAGCTCGCCGAGGGCGACATCCTCGCGCTGCTCCTCGTCGGCGCGTACGGGCATTCGATGCACCTCGATCACTGCCTGCGTCCGCCGGCCGCCACGGTCGCGTTCGCCGAGCGGGTCTGAGCGCGGTCAGGCCGTGCGGACGCGGAGCCGGACGAGGTGGCCGTGGCCCTTCGGGAACGTCGACTGCCGCGGCGTGAGCGCGAGCGTCACGTCGAAGATGTCCACCTCGTCCTCGCGGGTCTCGACCACGACCGTGGTGGGCTCGGCGATCGTCGAGATCAGCGCGTAGACCTGCTGGTGGGCGTCCTCGCGCGACACCCCGCCCGCCGGTTCGAGATCCACCACGAAGAGCGTGTCCTCTTCGGTGGCCGAACGCAGCACGAACGGTGATCCTTCGCGGGCGCACCAGCGTTCGAGGTGTGGCAGCAGGTGCGCCTCGGGCTGCTCGGTGTTCCAGTCGGGACGAGCCATCTCCTCGAGCAGCGTTCGGATCGGCGGCGCGAACGCCTCGCCGTCCGAGACGCCGGCGCCCGTCCGGTCGCCGTCCCAGCGTTCGTTCACCGCGTACGCGGGAAGCCCAGGTCCACCGTGCTCTTCGCCGGGTCGGGCCAGCGCTGTGTGACGACCTTGCCGCGCGTGTAGAACCGGATCCCCTCTGGGCCGTACATGTGCGCGTCGCCGAACAGCGAGTTCTTCCACCCGCCGAACGAGTAGTACGCCACCGGCACCGGGATCGGCACGTTGATCCCGACCATCCCCGCCTCGACCTCGAACGTGAACCGGCGCGCGGCCCCGCCGTCGCGCGTGAACAGCGCGACGCCGTTGCCGTACGGGTTGCGGTTCACGAGATCGACGGCGTGGTCGTAGGTCTCGGCCCGCGTCACCGAGAGCACGGGCCCGAAGATCTCGTCCTTGTACGCGTCCATCTCGGGCGTCACGTTGTCCATCAGCGACGGCGCGAGGAAGAACCCCGGGCTGTCCTTGTACAGCTGGTGCTCGCGACCGTCCGCCACGATCCGCGCGCCCTGGGCCGAACCGCTGTCGAGGTAGGACGCGACCTTGTCGCGGTGCTCACGCGTGATCAGCGGGCCCATCTCGGACTCGGGGTCCAGGCCCGGGCCGACCTTGATCTTGGGCAGGCGGTCGGCGATCGCGTCGATCACGGTGTCCGTGACCTTGCCCACGCCGGTCAGGACCGAGATCGCCATGCAGCGCTCGCCCGCAGAGCCGTACCCGGCCGAGACCGCGGCGTCGGCCACCATGTCCACGTCGGCGTCGGGCAGGACGATCATGTGGTTCTTCGCGCCGCCGAGCGCTTGCACGCGCTTCCCGTTGGCCGTGCCGTTCGTGTAGATGTACCGCGCGATCGGGGTCGAACCCACGAAGCTCACCGCCCGGATGTCGGGGTGCTCCAGGATCCCGTCGACCGCGACCTTGTCGCCCTGGACGACGTTGAACACGCCGTCGGGCAGCCCGGCGTCGGCGAACAGCTCCGCGAGCACGAGCGCCGCGCCCGGGTCCTTCTCGGAGGGCTTGAGGATGAAGGTGTTCCCGCAGGCCATCGCGTTGGCGCACATCCAGATCGGGACCATCGCGGGGAAGTTGAACGGGGTGATGCCCGCCACGACGCCGAGCGGCTGCCGGATCTCGAACACGTCGACGCCGGTCGAGACCTGTTCGGAGAAGCCACCCTTCAGCAAGTGCGGGATCGCCGTCGCGTACTCGACGTTCTCGAGCCCGCGCTGCACCTCGCCCATCGCGTCCGAGAGCACCTTGCCGTGCTGCGACGTGAGGACGGTCGCGACGTCGGTCTTGCGGGCGTCGAGCAGCTCGCGGATCCGGAACATGATCTCGGCCCGCTTGGACAGCGACGTCGCGCGCCAGGCCGGGAGCGCCTCCTTGGCGGCCTCGACCGCCTGGTTCAGCTCGGCGACGTCCGCGAAGTCCACCTCGTTCGTCTGCTCGCCGGTGGCGGGGTCGTACACGGGGCCTCGCCGTCCCGATTCGCCGGGCACGTGCTTGCCGCCGATGTAGTGACCGATGCGCTCCATGTGGGCTCCTTCCGGGACGAACGCAACCAACGCCTGGTCGATGGTACCCCTTCGAAGATCGCCGCCGACGGGCTAGCATCGGCCCGTGAGCGACGCACATCTCGCGACGCCGTCGGGCAAGCCGCGCGCCCGAGCGCTGGGGATCCCGTTCGCCGGTGAGCCCGGTCCGTGGAACGCGATCACCGACGTCCCCGGCGTGGAGGTGGGTCTCGCGACGCTGATCTCGGGCGAGAGCGTCCGCACCGGCGTGACGGCGATCCATCCTCGCGGGCGCGCCGAGCCCGGCGACCCCTACGCGGCCGGGTTCCACTCGCAGAACGGCAACGGCGAGATGACGGGCGTCTCGTGGATCGAGGAGTCGGGGACGGCCGCCGGTCCGATCGCGATCACCAACACCCACGCCGTCGGGATCGCGCACGCGGGGGTCGTCGCGTGGACCGTGAAGCACCACCCGGCTGTCGCCGATGCCTGGCTGCTGCCGGTGGCGGCCGAGACGTGGGACGGGTACCTGAACGACATCAACGGCGGCCACGTCACGGTCGAGGTGGCGGTGCGGGCGCTCGAGTCCGCGAGCACCGGCGCGGTCGAGGAGGGTTCGGTCGGCGGTGGCACCGGGATGAACTGCTACGCGTACAAGGGCGGCTCGGGGACGGCATCGCGGACGCTCGCCTACGGCGACGAGCGGCACGTCGTCGGGGTGTTCGTGCAGACGAACTTCGGCGTGCGTCGCGAGCTCACGATCGCCGGCGTGCCGATGGGCGAGGCGCTCGCGGACGACGACCCGATCGCCGAGCACTTCTCGGCGCCTCCGGGCGCCGGCTCCGTCATCGCGGTGGTCGCGACCGATGCGCCGCTGCTGCCGGACCAGTGTGACGCCCTCGCCCGCCGGGTGACGCTCGGCCTGGCGCGGACGGGAACCGCGGGCTCGCACTTCTCGGGGGACCTGTTCGTCGCGTTCTCGATCGGGAACCCCGGGGCGTTCAGCCGGGGCGCCGACACGCTGTTCGGGCAGGGATACGGCTCGTACGACGACCTTCGGTTCGTGCCGTGGGGCCACCTCGATCCGTTCTTCGAGGCGGTCGTCCAGGCGACCGAGGAGGCCGTGCTGAACTCCCTCGTCGCGAACGAGGAGATGGTCGGCTTCCGCGGGCATCGTTCGCCCGCCCTGCCGCGTGACCGCGTGGTCGAGCTCCTACGCGACCGGGGCACGGGGGCCCGACCGGACTAGACTGCCGGTCTCGACTTCGAGGGGGATCGGATGAGCGAGCTGACCGCCGACGAGATCGTCGACCTGTGTCTGAAGCACACCCTCTACGACTGGCAACAGCAGGGATCGACGCGCCCGATCGCGGTCGCGTCGGCCCGCGGCTGCGAGTTCTTCACCGTCGACGGGAAGCGCTACCTCGATTTCAACAGCCAGCTGATGGGCGTGAACATCGGACACGCCGATCCGCGGGTCGCCGACGCGATCGCCGAGCAGGCTCGCGTCCTGCCGTACATCAGCCCGTTCATGGCGACCGAGGTCCGGGCCGAGCTCGGGCGCAAGCTCGCCGAGCTCATGCCGGGCGACCTCGACAAGGTCTTCTTCACGCTCGGAGGCGCGGAGGCCAACGAGAACGCGATCCGGATCGCGAAGTCGATGACCGGGCGGCAGAAGATCCTCGCGCGGTACCGGTCCTACCACGGTGCGACGTACGCGACGATCACGCTCACGGGCGACCCGCGGCGGTGGGCGAACGAACCCGGGATGCCGGGCGTCGTGCACGTGCTCGACCCGTACCACGGGACGCAGCGCGGGACCGACGACGCGCAGACCGCGCTGGCGTACCTCGAGGAGACGATCATGCTCGAGGGCCCCGAGACGATCGCAGCGTTCATCCTGGAGCCCGTCACGGGCACGAACGGGATCCTGATCCCGCCCGACGGCTACCTGCAGGGCGTCCGCGAGCTCTGCGACCGGCACGGCATCCTGCTGATCGCCGACGAGGTGATGTCAGGGTTCGGGCGCACCGGCGAGTGGTTCGCGGTCAACCACTGGGGCGTGGTACCGGACATCATCACGATGGCCAAGGGCCTGACCTCCTCGGCGGTGCCGCTCGGCGCGGTCGGCCTGTCGCCGAAGATCTACCGCTACTTCGATGAGCACGTTTTCTACGGCGGCCTCACCTACAACTCGCACCCGCTCGGGCTGGCCGCGGCGCTCGCGACGATCCGCGTGTACGAGGAGGACGGCCTGATCGAGCACAGCGCGAAGATGGGCGAGGTGATGGCGCGTCACCACCAGGAGCTGGCCGACAAGCATCCCTCGGTCGGGCTGGTCCGCAACATCGGACTGTTCGGGATCGTCGAGCTCGTGCGCAACCGCGAGACGATGGAGCCGATGGCGCCCTTCAACGGCGCGAGCGACGAGATGAAGGCGATCGGCAAGCACCTGGACGAGCGCGGCCTGTTCACGATGGTCCGGTGGAACGGGATCATGACGAACCCGCCGCTCCCGATCACCGAGGAACAGCTCGCGGAGGGGTTCGGGATCATCGACGAGGCCCTCGAGATCGCCGATCGCGCCGTCGTCTAGCCGCGTGACCGAACGCGTCGGCTTCATCGGGCTCGGCGTGATGGGCGCGCCGATGGCACGGCACCTGCTCGCGGCCGGGTACCCGCTCACCGTGCATTCGCGTTCGGCGACGCCGGTGGACGCCCTCGTCGCCGAGGGTGCCACGCGGGCCTCCACCCCTGCCGAGGTCGCATCCGCGTCCGACGTCGTCATCACGATGGTGCCCGACACGCCGGACGTCGAGCTCGTGCTGTTCGGAGACGCCGGGGTGGCCGAGGGCGCGACGGCGGGCTCGCTCGTGATCGACATGAGCACGATCGACCCGATCCGCACCCGAGCGTTCGCCGAGCGGCTCGCCGCGAACGAGATCGCGATGCTCGACGCCCCGGTCTCCGGCGGCCAGGTGGGCGCCGAGGCCGGGACCCTGTCGATCATGGTGGGCGGGCCCGACGAGGCGTTCGCGCGGGCGCGGCCGCTGTTCGAGGCGATGGGCTCGACGATCGTGCACGTCGGTTCGTCCGGGGCGGGTCAGGTGACGAAGGCCTGCAACCAGCTCGTGATCGCGTCCGCGGTCGAGGCGGTGGGGGAGGCGTTCGTCCTCGCCGCCAAGGCCGGCGTCGACCCGGCCAAGGTGCGCGAGGCGCTCCTGGGCGGGTTCGCGAGCTCGAAGGTCCTGGACCTGCACGGGCAGCGGATGCTGGACCACGCGTTCGAGCCGGGGTTCCGCTCGGCGCTGATGGCCAAGGACGGCCGGATCGTGGTCTCGGCGGCCGACGGGCTCGAGGCTCCGATCCCCGGGTTCCGGGCCGTCGCCGAACGGCTCGAGGCGATGCTCCCCGCGGGCCGGGGCGACCTCGACTACGCCGCGCTCGTCACGCTCCTGGAGGACGAGGCAGGCCTCGACCTCCATGTAGGGCCGTGAACCGCCAGCTCCCCGATGGCTACGAGCTCGACGACGACCCGTCGCGGCTGGACCTCGACGCGATCTGGGCCTTCCTCTCGACCGAGGCCTACTGGGGGACCGACCGTTCGCGCGAGACGGTCGAGGGGCAGGTGCGCGCGGCCGCGCGCACGGTCGGTCTGTACCACGAGGGACGGCAGGTGGGATTCGCGCGCATCGTGAGCGATGGCCGGATCGCGTACCTCGCCGACGTCTACGTACTGCAGGACCACCGCGGGCACGGCCTCGGCGTCGAGCTCGTCCGCGCCTGCGTCGACGAGGGCCCGCAGCGCGACCTGCGTTGGCTGCTCCACACCAAGGACGCCCACGGTCTGTACGAGCGGTTCGGGTTCGGGCCGCCGAGCGACCGGGTGCTCGAGCGCCCGCCGGCGGGCTAGCGCGGATGACGCGGCGTCAGGCGGGCGCGACAGCGCGGGCGTACTTCTCGGCCCACTCGCCCATCGCGTCGATCGCCGTGCAGAGCCCGGCCCCAGCCTCGGTTAGCGAGTACTCGATCAGCACGGGCCGCCCGCCGTGGACGGTCCTGACCACGATGCCCTCGGCCTCGAGCTGCTTCAGGCGTTCGGAGAGTAGGTTGTCCGAGATCCCGGGGACCCGCTCCCGGAGCTCCCCGAACCGGGCGGGCCCGTACAGGAGCACGCGGATCACCTGCGGGTTCCACCGCCGGCCGAGCATCTCGGCCGCCCGCTGGAAGTGCTCACAGACCTGCCCCTCGGTCTCGGTTGCCCCGGTCTCGTCCACGAGCCGTATCGTAGTGGCTTCCGCTCCGGAAACCTCGCTACCTACGGGAATAGGAGGAACTCTCATCTCGTTAGTGACAACGATGTGCGGAAGCGGTCTCTTCCCAAGAGGTGGAAGAGCCACGAGGAGAAGGGGGTTCTCATGGCCACGGAGACGGATCGGATGATCGACCAGTCGAAGTTGCCGCCCGCGGGGACGTGGACCTTCGACAAGGCCCACACCCGGCTCGAGTTCGTCGCCCGCCACATGCTGTCCAAGGTGCGTGGCCGGTTCACGGAGTTCGACGGGACGGTGACGGTCGCCGAGCGACCCGAGGACTCGCACGTCGAGGTCGAGATGCAGACCGGGAGCATCACTACCGACACGGGGATGCGGGACGACCACCTGCGCAGCGACGACTTCCTGGAGGTCGACGAGTACCCGACGATGACGTTCCGGAGCAAGGAGCTGCGCCCGACCGGTGAGACCACGTTCGACCTGGTGGGCGATCTGACGATCAAGGGGATCACGCGCGAGGTCGTCCTCGAGGCCCGGTTCAACGGCTGGGGGCCCGGCATGACCCCCGATCGTCCGCCGCTGGCCGCCTTCTCGGCCAGGACCGAGATCGACCGCGAGGACTGGGACATGACCTGGAACCTCGCGGTCGAGACCGGCGGCTTCCTGGTGAGCAAGAAGGTCCAGATCGAGATCGAGACGGAGCTCAACCCGAAGGAGTAGTCCGGCTGGGGTTCGTGCGTCCGAGGACCGGCCCGCGCCGGTCCTCGTTCGTTCCTGCGTAGGATGCCCTCCCGTGCGGCTCGCCCTATGTCAGACCAACTCCGGCGACGACGTCGTCGCCAACGAACGGCAGGTCATCGGCCTGCTCGAGCGTGCCGCCGAGGGCGGTGCGGACCTGGCGGCGCTGCCTGAGGTCTGGCCCCGGCAGGGCTCGGCCAAACAGATCCGCGAGAGCGCCGAGCCCGTCCCGGGCCCGCGGACCGAGCGGCTCGGCGAGATCGCGGCGCGGCACCGGATGTGGGTGCACGGCGGGAGCCTGCTCGAACGCGACGGCGAGCGCGTGTTCAACACGAGCGTGCTGTTCGACCGTGAGGGCAACCTCGTCGCCACGTACCGCAAGATCCATCTGTTCGACGCCGACCCTCCCGGCGCGGTCCCCAGCCGCGAGTCCTCGGTGTTCTCGGCGGGCGATCAGATCGTGACGTCCGAGACCGAGTTCGGCCGCGTCGGGATGTCGATCTGCTACGACGTCCGGTTCCCCGAGCTGTACCGCGCGCTCGCCGTGCAGGGGGCGACGATCCTGTTCGTGCCGGCCGCGTTCCGGTTCGAGACCGGCGTCGACCACTGGGAGCCGCTGCTGCGGGCCCGGGCGATCGAGGATCAGGCGTTCGTCGTCGCCGCGGCGCAGTGGGGGACCTGGGGCCCCCCGGGCCGGGAGCGCCGGAACTACGGTCACAGCCTGGTCGCCGACCCGTGGGGCACCGTGATCGCCGAGGCACCCGAGGGGGTGGGGGTGACCTTCGCCGAGCCGGATCTGGCACAGGTCGAGCACGTCCGGCAGATCCTGCCCTCCCTGGGCCATCGTAGGCTGCAGCCTTCCTGTTGACCCCCACCCGTTGACCGCCTACCCGCTGAGCCTTTCGGGCCGCGCTCAGCCGTTCGGACGATGGTCCGATGCCCGGCACGTAGTCACTCCGGGCTAGCGCTTCCGGCTCGAACCACCCGTCCGGACTAAGTTTCGGTCCCCCTCGCACCGATACACCCCTCGAAGGGTTGGTCCCGACAAGGGCAAACCGCCGGGAACGGCGGGACGCAAAGCTCCGGGCCCCACCGCTCACAAGGAGCGCGGGCGGCCGAGCTGCCGAAGGACCGGTCTCCATCCGGAGCCCGAGCCTGCAGGGACCCTGACGAGGGAGGCGGCATGACGAAGTCGGTCAGCCGGAACCGGCGCCAGGTGGCGCTCGTGTTCCTGCTCGCGGCCGTCCTCGTGTCGTCAGGGATCGCGATCACCCCAGCTCACGCTGGCACCGGGCTGCGCGGCCAGATGGTCCAGCTCACGAACGACGACCGGACGGACAAGGACCGTTCGGCGCTGGAGCTGGACCTCCAGCTGTCCCGCTACGCCAGGAAGCACTCGCAGGACATGGCGGACGCGGGGGGGATCTTCCACACGGACGATCTCGCAGCCAAGCTGAAGGGCAAGGACTGGTCCGCCGGAGGCGAGAACGTCGGCATGGCATCGAACCTCCCGGACCTCGAAGCCGCCTTCATGGCTTCGACGCCGCACCGCCAGAACATCCTGAACAGGGAGTTCGACCACGTGGCGATCGGCGTCGTCGAGTCAGACGGGAACCTCTGGGTGACCGTCATCTTCTACGGCTAGCCCCTCCCGACCTAGCTGTAGATACGAGGCGCCCCGGCCGCGAAGGCGACCGGGGCGCCTCACTTCGTGCGGCTTCCGCCGCGTTCCTCAGGCGCGTTCGAGGTCGGCGCGGCGATCGACGTCGGCTGGCGCGTCCTCGTCGACGTCGAGCCAGCGCGAGCGGTCGGGTTCGGCCTCGATCAGGGCCCGGGCGCCGACGTCGCCGGTCAGCGCCATCGCCTCGTCCCAGACCGAGCGCGCGAGGATCGCCGGGCCAGGGCCGTTGCGGAACCGGATCCGCAGGATCTCGGCGGGGTCGGTCTCGAAGGCGGTCACCAGCGACCGGACGTGGTGGGCGTGGATGCCCGGTTGGTCGGCGAGCAGGACGACCGCGCCCTCGGTCTGAGGGTCGAGCGCCCGGAGCCCGGCGGCGAGCGATGTCGACTGGCCGTCCGCGTACCGCTCGTTGACCACGAACCGCGCACCCTCGGGCAGGTCCAGGGCGTCGCGGACGCGCAGGGCGTCGTGGCCGAGGACGACGACGATGTCGTCGACGCCGCCTCCGGACGCGGCGTCGACCGCGTGCTGGACGAGCGGCTTGTCCCGGAGGATCTCGAGCTGCTTGGTGCCGCCGAACCGCGTGCCCTCGCCCGCGGCCAGGACCAGCGCCGAGATCACCCCTCGCGCTTCCCGCCGAACAGCTTCCGGAAGAACTTCTTGATGCCGGCCCAGATGGCGGAGAGCCCGAGGCGGAACCCTCCGATCGGCCTGGCCCTGACCGGCGCCCTGTTCGGCTCTCGCCTCGTCGGCGACGTCGGCCGACTCGGTCGCGACCACCTCGGCCGCGCCCATGCTCCGCGCAAGGCAGTCGGCGAACTGCTGCGTGAGCTTGCGGCTCACCTCGGGGAGCAGGCCGCGACTGAGCTGCGCGACGGTGCCGGTCAGATGGATGTCGGCCTGCATCTTCACGTGCGTCTCGCCCTGTCCGTCCTCGAGCCAGCTGGTGACGGAGGCGTTCGCGGCACCCTTCCCTTTCTGCTCCATGCCCTTGGCGGCGAGCACGATCTTGTGGGCCACGTCGTCGCGGTCCTGCATCGTGACCGTGCCGGCGAACGACAGCGACACGGGGCCGAGCTTCATGTTCACCTTGCCCTTCCAGGTCGTGTCGTCGACGACCTCGGTGAGCTCGGCGCCGGGCATGCACGGGGCCACACGCTCGACGTCCAGGAGGTAGGCCCACACGTGGTCGATCGGCGCCGGCACCGTGAACTCGTTCTCGATCTCCATCTACCCCTCCCGGTTTCCGGGAGCGTACCCCGGCGCACGCGCCCCCGCGCTACCGCCCGTGGCGTTCGTGGATCGGGCCAGGGCGGTCCTTCAGGAACCCGGCACCCCGACCGCGTTTGACGGCCACGATCTCGGCCACGATCGCGGCGGCGATCTCCTCCGCGCCCTCTGCGCCGAGGTCGAGCCCGGCGGGGCCTCGGATCCGCGCGCGGTCGGCGTCCGAGATGTCGACGCCCTCGTCGCGGAGCTCGGTCAGCAGTCGCTCGGTGCGCACGGCCGGCCCGAGCATCGCGATGAAACGTGCCGGCGAGGTGAGCAGCGAGCGGACGTAGTCCTTGTCGCGCAGGAAGTTGTGGCTCATCACGACGACGTGCGTGCGCGCGTCGATCTGGGCGACCTCGGCCACCTTGTCGGGGCGTTCGACGAGCACGAAGTCCGCGGCATCGGGGAAGCGCTCGCGGTTGAGGAACTCGGGCCGGTCGTCGACGACGATCGGGCTCCAGCCGAGGTTCGCCGCCGCCTCGACCAGGGGAGCGGCGTCGTGACCGGCGCCGCAGACCAGGAGCCGCAGCGGTGGTTCGAGGACCTCGACGAACGCTCGCGCCTCGCCCGTCGAGCCGGGGAGCGCGCGCACCTCGCTGCGTTCGGCCTCCAGGAGCTCGAGCGCCGCCGCGCGCGCGGCCCGGTCGAGGTCGCCGTCGCCGAGCGATCGTTGGGTGGTGCCGTCCGGTTTGACCAGGATCCGGTCGCCCTGTTCCACCCCCGGGACGTCGGCGTCGAGCACCGTCACCATCGAGATCGGCCGCTCTTCCTCCAGCGCCATCCGCAAGGCTCCCGCCACCTCGGCAGCCTTGTCGGCGGGCTCGACGAACAGCTCGAACGCCCCGTTGCACCCCAGTCCCCAACCCCACACGGCGTCGTCGTCGGCGGTCAGGTCGAACGACACGATGCGCGCGACCCCTTCGGTCATCACGATCCGCGCGACGTCGGCGACGTCGTTCTCCAGGCAACCGCCCGAGATGTTCCCGACGAGGTCGCCCTCCTCGGGGACGAGCAGCCGCGCCCCGGGGCGCCGGTAGGTCGAACCGCTCACGGCCACGATCGTCGCGAGCGCGAGCTTGCTCCCGCGCGCCGAGAGCGACTCGATCGCCGACAGGACGTCGGTGAGCTCGCTCATGGCTCCGATGGTAATCGCACCGGGCGGTTCGGACGTCGGCGCGCGCTGTGGGTCACGGCGCCTCCCGGTCGAGGTCGGGCCGGCGCTCGATCGCGATCGTGCGGTACGCGGGGGCGGGTTCGGCCACGGGGCTGTGGCACGTGAGGAAGCTCGCAGGGGTCTCCTCGACCGCGACGGAGACCGTGACCCGGCCCGTGGGCGTGGCGAAGGTCGAGGTCGAGACGCCTGCGTGTGTCTCCGTGCGTTCGAGCTCGACGTCGTCGAGGCCGACGAGCCGCTCCTGGGTACGGAGGGCCAGCTCGGCCGCCTGGACGGGCATCGGGTAGCACGACCGACCCCGGAGGTGCTCGAGCGGGACCCTCCCGTCCGCGTACGCGCGAGCCACCCGGGCCGCCTCGTGGGGTCGGACGCGACCGAGGTACAGCCCGTGCGGGAACGCGACGACGTTGCCCGCGAACCGGTCGCCGCCGACGTGGCTGCTCTCCCACGTCGGCTCCGGGAAGGCGGCGGCGAGCGCCTGAGCTAGGGGCCGGCCGCGTTCGGCGCAGCAGACGTCGCGACGCCCATGCGTGCACACGAGGAAGAGCGGTCCCTCGACCGGCTCGAACCCCGGCCGCTCGCCCCGGCCGAGGGCGGACAGGTCGAGGTCGAGCGCCTCGGTGACGTTCGGCAGGCGCGTGCGCTCGATCCACGGCGGCTCGGGTCCGGAGCGGAGCGCGAAACAGGTGAGGCCCTCCGCGGTCGAGGGGTTCGAGGACGTGCGGCGGATCAAGAGCGGGCGGACCCCTGCGGCGGCGCACTGCCGTCGGAGCTCGAGACCCACGTGTTCGGGCAGCCGCGCGTGCAGGAGCGCGTCGCGGCCCCAGGGTCCGGGGTCCTCGAGCAGGAGCCAGGAGCGGACCGTCGACGCGGTGCCCGCCATCGGCTCATCGCGCGCCTCGCTCGCCTGCGAACACCGTTCGGAGCGCGTCAGCACCCGCTCAGGGTAGAGGCCTGAGGAGTCCCTCTCGCACGAGCCGGCGTGCGAGCACCGCCCGGGCGTCGCGGTCGGGGAGGACGTCGGCGAGATCGCCGAGCACGAACGTGGGCGTCGTCGCGATCCGGCGCATCGCGGGTTCGAGCCAGGCCGGCATCTCCAGGCGGCGGTCGCCGAGCAGCACGACGAGACGGTCCCCGCGGGACCGGAGCTCGCAGATCGAACCGTCCCGCCGGGCGACCCGCGATCCGTCCGAGATCTGCTCGAGCGTCCCCCGGTCGACGAGCGCGCCCCGGATCAGCGGCAGCCGCGTCGAGAGGAAGCGTTCGAGGCGCGCGTCGACGATCTCGCGCGGATCGAGCGCGCCCAACGACAGGCCCGCGCCCCAGAGCCGGTCGCGGAGCGAGCGTTCGAGCCCGTCGAGGTCGGCCGGCCACCCCGCCGGGATCGGCTCGTCGAGGGACGGGTCCGAGGCGACGCGCTCGAACGCGGCGCGCACGAGCTCGCGCCACGCCACGACGTGGACGCCCACCGTGAGGTGGCCCGAGACCGAACGCTGGGTCGATGCCGCGTGCGGCGTGCCGGTCGGCATGTAGATGCAGTCGCCCGGGGCGATCTGGGCCCGGATCGGTCCGCGTTCGTCCTCGGCCGGCGCGGCGTGGATCTCCCACGACTTGCGGCCGAACGCCTGCAGCACGAACACGTCGTGGGGGTCGTCGTGGAGCTCGAGGCCCTGCGCGCCCGCCGGCGTGACGTATGCGTTCACCTGGCACGGATGGCCGAGCTCGACCTCGAGCTCGCGGCAGAACCGCGTGACGGGCTCGTGGTAGCGGTGGAGCCCCTGGAACACGATCGTCGCCCCGTCCCCGAACAGCTCGAAGACCCGCGCCGGGTCGGCCATCCCCGCCACGGGTTTCGAACCCGTCGTGCCCGAACGCGTGTAGGCGGCCTCGGCGATCTGCTCGCCCGCCTTGACCAGGCGGAACGCCGGCGTTCGGAGCGAGGTCGTCGACAGGATCCGATCGACGTCGTCGAGCGTCAGCAGGTCGGCGAACCCGAGCGTGTCCTCACCCTCGTGGACCACGGGGCGCCGGCCCCACGTCTCGCGCAGGAAGCCGTCGGTGTCACCGATGCATCGGGCGAGCGGTCGCCGCGAGCCGCTCGCCCGTTCGAGCTCGGCGACCGAGGTCACGACGGGGCGTCGGTCCCGTCCGAGTCCCTCGAGTCCTTCGTGTCGGAATCGTGCTTGTCCGTGCCGTCCGCGTCGTGCTGATCCTTGGCGTCGCCGTCCTGCTGGTCCGTCGCGTCGCCGTCGCGGCCGTCCGAATCCTGCGAGTCGGTGTCGTCCTTCTTCGGCTGCTCCGTCTCGGCCGCGCTGGCAGCTGGTGACACGGTCAGGATGTCGTCGTCGGACAGCGTTCGGCCGTCGGTCGTTGTCTCATCCATCGGTCGTCTCCCTCCTCCGGTCCGCTATCGCATCCACCCGGCGGGTGTCGCGCACCTCAGGTACCCCGCACGGCCGCCGCGAACCGCGCCGGATCCTCCTCGAACCGCGTCAGGCAGCTCGCGGAACAGAAGTAGTAGGTCGTGTCCTCGAAGGTCGACCGGTACACGGCCGACGCGACGTCCACCGTCATGCCGCACACCGGGTCGATCGCCTCGTGGGTCGGGACCTCCGCCGGCGTCGCCGCGGCCAGGTTGCCGGCGGCCCGCTCCTGGACGAGCTCGGCGAGGATCGCGACGGCGATCTCCTCGTGCGCGATCTTGCCCAGGTCCACACCGGCCGGCGCGTGGACGCGGGCGAGCTGCGCATCGGACGCACCCCGGTCGCGCAGGTACCCCAGCACGGCGTCCGCCCGCTTTCGCGAGGCGACCAGGCCCACGTACGCGGCCGGGGTGGCGAGCGCGGCCTCGAGCGCAGCCTCGTCGTAGTGCCCCTGCGTGGCCACGACGATCACCGAGCGGTCGGTCACGTCGGCGTCGGCGAGCTCGAGCGAGGTGAGCACGCGATCCGCGCCCGGGTAGTCCTCGGCGAGCCCGCCCTCGTCCACCACGACCGTCCGCCACCCGAGGGCTCCGGCCATCGAGGCGAGCGTGCCGACGGCCGGAGAGCGGCCGATCACGACGAGGTGCGGCTGGGGCAGGACGGGTTCCACGTAGACCTCCAAGGCTCCCTCGCTCTGGCAGGCGATCGGCACGGTGACGACGCCCTCGCGCGCTCGAGCGGCGAGCTCCTCGGGTGGGCCGAGGAACAGCAGCCGCGGCGTGCCCTCCTCGAGCGCCCGGAGCGCCTCGCCGATCACGGTCGGTTCGGCGCACGCGCCACCGAGCCAGCCGTGGACGCGGCGATCGGCCGTGATGAGCGCGGTCGACCCCTCCTTGCCCGAGGACGGAGCTCGGCGCCACACCACCGTCGCGAGGACGAACGGCCGTCCCCGGCGCGACAGATCGTTCGCGAGCGCGAGGACGTCGGCGTTCACCCGCTGGGCGCTCCCGCTTTCGCGGCCTGGATCGCGTCCCACACCTTCGCGCTCGTGAGCGGCATGTCGATGTTCCGCACGCCGAGCGGCCACAGCGCGTCGATCACGGCGTTCACGAACGCGGCCGGCGACCCCACCGTGGCCGACTCCCCGACGCCCTTGGCGCCGATCGGGTGGTGGGGCGAGGGCGTCACGGTCTCGCCGAGCTCGAACCGCGGCGTCTCCCACGCGGTCGGCAGCAGGTAGTCGAGGAAGTTGGCGCCGATGCAGTTCCCCTCCTCGTCGAACGTGATCTGCTCCATCGCGGCGATCCCGAACCCCTCGCACAGCCCGCCGTGGATCTGGCCCTCGACGATCATCGGGTTGATGCGGACCCCGCAGTCGTCGACCGCGACCATCTTGTTGACCTTCCACACGCCCGTGTCCGCGTCGACCTCGACGACCACCGCGTACGTGCCGAACGGGAACGTGAGGTTGGGCGGGTCGTAGTAGGTGACGCCCTCCAGGCCCGCCTCCATCCCGTCGGGGAAGTTCGTGTAGGCCGCGAACGCGGCGTCCTGGATCGTCACCGCCTTGTCGGGCGCCCCCTTGACGGTGAACCGGCCCGCCTCGAACTCGACGTCGTCCTCGGAGACCTCGAGCAGGTGGGCCGCGAGCTTCCTCGCCTTGTCCCGCACCTTGCGAGCCACCATCGCCGTGGCTGCCCCGACCGTCGGCGTCGAACGCGACGCGTAGGTCCCCAGGCCGTACGGCGTGTCGTCCGAGTCGCCGTGCATCACCTTGATGTCCTCGGGCTGGATCCCGAGCTCGGAGGCCACGATCTGGGCGAACGTCGTCTCGTGTCCCTGACCCTGGGTCTGCGAGCTGATCTTCAGGACCGCCTTGCCGGTGGGGTGTACGCGGAGCTCGGCTCCGTCGTTCATCTTGATCCCAAGGATGTCGTAGTCCTTGTGCGGGCCGGCGCCCACGACCTCGGTGAAGCTCGCGAGCCCGATCCCGATCAGGCGGCCCTGCTCGCGCGCCTCGGCCTGCTCCTTGCGCAGCTGCTCGTAGCCCACCTTCTCGAGCGCCAGGTCCATCGCGCCCTGGTAGTCGCCCGAGTCGTACTCGAATCCCGTCGCGCTCTTGTACGGGAACTGGTCCTTCTGGATGAAGTTCTTCCTGCGGAGCTCGGCCGGATCCATGCCGATCTCGTAGGCGGCGTTCTGCACGAGGCGCTCGATCATGTACGAGGCCTCGGTCACGCGGAACGAGCACCGGTACGCGACACCGCCCGGCGCCTTGTTGGTGTAGTAGCCGTCGGCCGTCACGTGCGCGGCGGGGAGGTCGTAGGACCCGCTCACGATGTGGAACAGCCCGACCTTGAACTTCGACGGCTGGGCGTCGGCGTGGAACGCGCCCTCGTCCGCGTCGAGCGAGACCCGCAGGCCGGTCATCGTCCCGTCGGCCTTGAGCGCCATCTCGCCGCGCATCCAGAAGTCGCGCGCGAACCCGGTCGAGATCAGGTTCTCGCTGCGCTCCTCGATCCACTTGACCGGATGCCCGAGCAGGAGCGAGGCGGCCGTCGCGACCACGTACCCCGGGTACACCGGCACCTTGTTGCCGAACCCGCCGCCGATGTCCGGCGAGACGATCCGGATCTTCTCCTCCGGGAGGCCGGCGACGAGCGCGAACACGGTTCGGATCAGTTGCGGGGCCTGGGAGGTCATGTAGATCGTGGCCTGGCCGGTGGCCGGGTTCACGTCGGCGATGCACCCGCAGGTCTCGAGCGGCGAGGGGTGCGAGCGCGGGTACCACGTGTCGAGCGAGACGATCTTGTCGGCCTGCGCGAACGCGGCGTCCGTCGCCTCCTGGTCGCCCGACTCCCAGTGGTAGATGTGGTTGTCGGTCTGCCCCTCCTTCTCGTCGCGGATCAGGGGCGCGCCAGCCGCCTTGGCTTGGTCCGGCGACACGACGACCCCGAGTGGCTCGTAGTCGACGTCGATCAGCTCGAGCGCGTCCTTGGCGATGTAGGGGTCGGTCGCGATCACCGCCGCGACCTCCTGGCCCTGGAACCGCACCTTGTCCGTGACGAGCACCGCCTCCGTGTCCCCCGAAAGCGTCGGCATCCACGCCAGGTTGTGCTGTGCCATCAGCTCGCCGGTGACGACCGCGATCACGCCCTCGAGCGCCTGGGCCGCCGAGGCGTCGATCCCGTTCAGCTTCGCGTGGGCGTACGGGCTGCGCAGGATCGCCATGTACAGCATCCCGGGCAGATGGATGTCGTCGATGTAGTTGCCGGCGCCGCGGATGAAACGGTCGTCCTCCACGCGCCGGACGCTGTGACCGATCCCTCGGATCTCCTCGACCTCGGATGCCATGTTCGAAATCCCCCTAGCTCGCCACGGACTCGTCCGCGGTTTCGGCGTCCGCGGCTTCGGCGTTCGCGGCCAGGTCGCGCCCGGCCGCCTGGATCGCCTTGACGATGTTCATGTACCCGGTGCAGCGGCAGATGTTGCCCGAGATCGCCCAGCGCACCTCGTCCTCGGACGGCGAGGGGTTCTCGGCGAGCAGCGCCGAGCCGGTCAGCATCATGCCCGGCGTGCAGAATCCGCACTGCAGCCCGTGCTCCTCCTTGAAGGCCGCCTGGATCGCGTGGAGCTGTCCGTCCTGGAACAGTCCCTCGACCGTCGTCACCTCGCGGCCGTCGGCCTGCACGCCGAACATCGTGCAGGACTTGATCGGCCGGCCGTCGAGCAGCACCGTGCACGCGCCGCAGCTGGTGGTGTCGCAACCGACGTGCGTGCCCGTGAGCCCGAACTCCTCCCGGATCAGGTGTGCGAGGAGCATCCGAGGCTCGACGTCGGCACTGCGGTCGGCGCCGTTGACCTTGACCGTGATCTCCATCGTTCCCCTTTCGATGCCTAGGCCGCGCGAGCCTTCTCGAGCGCCGTGGCGAGTCCACGTCGCACGTACACGTCGACGATGTGGCGCTTGTACTCGGCGGAACCGCGCACGTCCGTAACGGGCGAGGATGCCTCAGCCGCCAGACGCCCCGCCTCGGCGAAGGCCGCCTCGGTCGGTTCGGCGCCGGCGAGGCTCGCTTCCGCGTCCGTCGCCTGCAGGTTCTTCGAGCCGACGGCGGTGAGGCCGATGCCCGCGCGCTCGATCGTGCCGTTCGACAGCGAGAGGTGGAGGGCCGCGGCGACCGTCGCGAAGTCGCCGACCTTCCGCTCCATCTTCAGGTAGGTACCTCCGGACGAGCCGGCCGGCTGCGGGACCCGGACCTCGGTCAGGATCTCGTCAGGCTCGAGCGCCGTCGTGAACGTGTCCTCGAGGAACTCGGAGATCGGCAGCTCGCGTTCGCCGCGCCCGCTCCGGAGTACCACCGACGCCTGCAACGCGAGCATCACCGAACCCCAGTCGCCCGCCGGGTCCGCGTGACACAGCGAGCCGCCGATCGTCCCGAGGTTGCGCACGATCGGGTCGGAGATCTGCGGCGCGGCGGCGGCCATCACGGGGTAGCGGGCCTTGAGCAGGTCGGAGCGTTCGAGATCGCGGTGGCGAGCGAGTGCGCCGATCGCGAGGTGGCCGTCGGCCTCGTCGATCGAGTCCATGCCGAGCCGGCTGATGTCGATCAGGTGGGCGGGCGCCGCCAGCCGAAGCTTCATGACCGGGATCAGGCTCTGCCCGCCGGCCAGCACCTTCGCCTCGTCGCCGTGTTCGGCGAGCACCTGGAGGGCCTCCTCGAGCGAATCCGGCCGGTGGTACTCGAACCTCGACGGCAGCATGGAGAACCTCCTCGCTCGGAGCCGGTGGCGCGCAACGTCATACGCCGCAACGACCGGTACGACGACTATCCCTCCGCGCTCGTCGAACGGTCAAGTCAATGTGCGGGGGTCTGGGTATCGTCCGGCCGTGTCCGGTCACAACCGAGGTTTCTGGAAGGTGGTACTCCCGCTCATCGTCGGCGGGATCGTGCTCGTCGTGCTCGTGCTGGTGTTCCGGCCCGTCGCGCGGACGGGCGCGGTCGCCTACGCGCAGGCCAATCTCCGACGGGCGGCCGAGGCGGCGGAGCACCTGGCCACGGACGGCTCGCTCGCGGACGCGGACCGGGAGACGTTGGCCGCCGAGGGCGGGGTGGACGACCTGCTGCTGATCGACCCGGACCAGAGCTCGAACGATCCCGAGGTGGTCAGCGTGCTCGCGACCGACTCGGCGTGGACGGGTTCGGCCCGGGCCGAGACGGGGGAGTGCTTCTGGATCCGCGTGGCCGCCGGTGCCGGGGGCTCCTTCGGGACCGTTCACGGCACCGGGACGGACTGCTCCGCCGATGAGGCGAGCCTCGCTCGACCGGGGAGCTGGCCCGAGCCCTAGGAGCCCCGACCGCGAGCCGAGGTTGCCCGGACGCGGAATCGCGCGAACGAACGCCCAGGGCTAGCATCGGGGGTTCCACCCGTGGAAAAGGGGGACCCGTGGCACGCGTATCGGTCACCGTCAACGGGAACGCGCGCGAGGCGGAGGTCGAACCGCGCACGCTCCTCGTGTACTTCCTCCGGGAGACCCTCGGGCTCACCGGGACCAACGTCGGCTGCGACACCTCGTCGTGCGGTGCGTGCACGGTGCTGCTCGACGGCGAATCCGTGAAATCGTGCACGCTCCTCGCCGTCCAGGCGGAGGGTCGCGAGGTCACGACGATCGAAGGGCTGGCCACCGACGGGGAGATGCATCCGATCCAGGACGCGTTCCACCGCAACCACGGCCTCCAGTGCGGCTACTGCACACCGGGCATGATCATGGCGGCCGCGAGCTTCCTGAAGGAGACCCCCGACCCGACCGACGAACAGGTGCGCGAGTCGCTCGAGGGCAACCTCTGCCGCTGCACCGGCTACCAGAACATCGTGAAGTCGATCCTCGACGCCGCCGGGACGATGTCCGGCGCGAAGGCCTGAGGGGGTCGAGATGGCGATCACCGAGAAGTTCGTCGGACAGTCGGTCCTGCGCAAGGAGGACGCCTCGCTCCTGACGGGGCAGGGGAGCTTCGTCGACAACCTGACGCTCCCCGGCATGCTCTACCTGGCGGTTGTCCGGAGCCCGTTCGCGCACGCACGCATCGTGAAGGTCGACGTCTCCAAGGCGCGCGAGATGCCGGGCGTGGTCGGGGCCTGGAGCGGCGAGGAGCTCGCGGGCGAGTGGGCCGGCCCTCTGCCGATGGTCTGGCCGATCACCGAGGACATCAAGACCTCCGATCACTGGCCCATCACGAAGGACAAGGCGCGGTTCCAGGGCGACGGCGTGGCGGTCGTCGTGGCCGAGTCACGCGGGATCGCCGACGACGCGGCCGAGGTCGTCGCGGTCGAGTACGAGCAGCTCACCCCCGTCCTCGATCTCGAGGAAGGGGCCAAGGATGGTTCCCCTCTCGTGCACGACGAGCTCGGGACCAATGCCGTGGTGCACTGGAGCCACGGCGGCGGCGGCGACCAGGGTGTGTTCGACAACGCGCCCGTGCAGCTCCGGCTCCGCTACGAGGCGCCGAGGATCACGCCGAGCCCGATCGAGCCGCGGGGCGCGCTCGCCTCCGTGGTGCCCGCGATGGGCGAGTTCACCCTGTGGACCTCGACGCAGATCCCGCACATCGCCCGGGTCACCTTGTCGGGCACCACGGGGATCCCCGAGCACAAGCTCCGGATCGTCGCCCCCGACGTCGGTGGGGCGTTCGGCGCCAAGCTCAACGTCTACGCGGAGGAGGCGCTCTGCCTCGCGCTCGCCCGAAGGACCGGGCGAGCGATCAAGTGGATCGAGGAGCGTTCGGTGAGCTACGCGGTCACGGCGCAGGGTCGCGGCGTGATCCACGACGTCGAGGTGGCGGCCACCGAAGAGGGGAAGCTCCTGGGGTTCCGGGTGAAGGAGCTGGCCGACATGGGGGCGTACTTCCAGCTCCTCACGCCGGGGATCCCCGAGCTCGGGGGCTGGGTCTACATGGGCCCCTACGACACGCAGGGCTACTGGTACGAGTTCACGGGCGTCATGACCAACAAGGCGCCGACCGACGCGGTCCGCGGGGCCGGACGTCCCGAGGCGACGTACGTCGTCGAGCGAGCCGTCGACGCGCTCGCGCGGCACGTCGGCAAGGATCCGGCCGAGGTCCGGCGCATCAGCTTCGCGCCGAGCCACGCCGAGGCGAAGCCGTCGCTGATGGGGCTGCAGATCGATTCGGCCGACTACCTGCCGGCGTTCGAGCGCGCGCTCGAGCTCGCGGACTACGACCAGTATCGCAAGGAGCAGGGGGCCCGCCGCGAGAGCGGTGAGGTCAAGCAGATCGGGATCGGGCTCTCGAGCTACATCGAGATGTCCGGGCTGGCCCCCTCGAACATCCTGGGCGCGCTCCGGTACGCGGCCGGCGGCTGGGAGGCCGCGCAGGTCCGGTGCCAACCATCCGGCAAGGTGACGCTCAACATCGGGACCTCGCCGCACGGCCAGGGGCACGACACCGTCTGGTCGCAGATCGCCGCCGACGAGCTCGGCGTGCACCCCGACGATGTCGAGGTGCTGCACGGCGATACGTCGATCTCGCCGCTCGGGATGGACACGTACGGGTCGCGCTCGATCTCGATCGGCGGCGCGGCCCTCGTGGTGGCGCTCCAGAAGATCAAGGACAGGGCGCGCACGCTCGCGGCGCACGAGCTCGAGGTGGCGGAGGACGATCTCGAGTTCCGCGACGGTGCCTTCCGCGTGCAGGGGGCGCCCGAGAAGGTCCGGACGATCCCCGAGCTGGCCGCGTCGGCCTGGACGGCGCACGATCTGCCCGACGGCTACGAGCCCGACCTCACCGCGATCGCGACCTGGGACCCGAAGAACTTCACCTGGCCGTTCGGCACCCACGTCTGCGTCGCCGAGGTCGACACCGAGACGGGGGCGACCCATCTGCTCCGGTACGTCGCGGTCGACGACTGCGGGGTGGTGATGAACCCGGCGATCGTCGACGGGCAGGTACACGGGGGCGTCGCGTTCGGGATCGCCGAGGCGCTGTACGAGGAGATCCTGTACGACGAGGCGGGCAACCTCGTGACGGGGACGCTGACCCAGTACCTCGTGCCCTCCGCCGTGGAGATGCCGGCGTTCGAGCTCGACCGGACCGTGACCCCGTCGCCGACGAACCCGCTCGGCGTCAAGGGGATCGGCGAGGCCGGGACGATCGCGGCGCCGCCGGCGGTGGTCAACGCGATCGTGGACGCGGTCTCGCATCTCGGCGTGACCGACGTCGGGAAGCCGGCCACGCCCGAACGCGTCTGGAACGCGATCCGAGAGGCTCGAGGGGGTGGCGCATGATCCCGGCGCCGTTCGAGTACAAGCGCGCCGACTCGGTGGACGAGGCGATCCAGGCGCTTTCCGGTGAGCCGGACGCGAAGCTCCTCGCGGGCGGGCACTCGCTGGTGCCGCTGATGAAGCTCCGCCTCGCGAGGCCGTCGCTGCTCGTGGACATCTCCCGGCTCTCGGACCAGAAGTACATCAAGGAGGACGGGGATGCGGTCGCGATCGGGGCGCTGACGCGGCACCACGACGTCGCGAACAGCGAGGTCCTGCAAGAGCTGTGCCCGATCGTGTCCTACGCGGCGGGCGAGATCGGCGACCCGCAGGTCCGTCACGTCGGGACGATCGGCGGCTCGGTGGCGCACGCCGACCCGGCCTCCGACATGCCCACGGTCCTGGTCGCGCTCGGCGCCGAGATGGTGGTTCGGGGGCCGGGTGGCGTTCGCAACGTCGCCGCGGGCGAGTTCTTCAAGGGCCTGTTCGAACCCGATCTGGCGACCGACGAGGTCCTCACCGAGATCCGCGTCCCGAAGACCGCCGGTCGTGGCTGGAGCTACCTGAAGTTCCACCGCCGGGCGCAGGACTGGGCGCTCGTCGGCGTCGCCGCGCTCGCGCAGAACGGGAGCGGGCCGGCGGTCGCCCTCACGAACATGGCCGACCGGCCGGTCAGGGCGACGGGCGTCGAGGAGGAGCTCGCCGGCGGCGCCGACCCCGCCGCGGCGTCACAGCGTGCCGCCGAGGGCACGAGTCCGCCGACCGACGCGTTCGCGAGCGCCGGGTACCGGCAGGAGCTCGTGAAGGTGCTCGTTCGTCGCGCGCTCGAGGAGGCGCAGTCGAGGTAGCGATCGAGCGGGCGCACGGTCTTTGACGCCGCCTCGTGGGTCTGCCTAGATGGTGGGCATGCTGGCGTTCCTCGACGAAGGCACGTGGCTGCGCGACGTCGGGCTACCGATCCTGCTCACGGTCGTCGCCGCCATCGTCGCGACGGTGATCCTGCGGATCGTCGTCGGACGGTTCAAGCGCAAGCTCGAGCAGGCGCCGCACCTCTCGGAGGCGGGCAACCTGCAGCGCGCGGCGACCCTGGCGCACGCGCTCTCGGCCACGTTCGTGGTGGTCGTGTGGGTGGTCGCCGGGATGCTGATCCTCAACTACCTCGAGGTTCCGCTCGCGCCGTTCATCGCGAGCGCCGGGATCGTGGGGGTGGCGCTGGGATTCGGCGCGCAGAGCATCGTGAAGGACACGCTCACCGGGTTCTTCATCCTGCTCGAGAACCAGTTCGGCGTCGCCGACACCGTCGAGATCCGCACGCCGGCGAACCCGATCCTGGGGCGGGTCGAGTGGCTCACCCTGCGAGCGACCGCGCTCCGTGCGTACGACGGGACCCTGCACATCGTGCCGAACGGCAACATCGTGCTGGTGAGCAACAAGTCGCGAGGGTGGGCCCGGGCGATCGTCGACACGCACATCGCCTATGGCCAGGACCCGGAGGAGGTCCGCGGTGTCCTCGACGAGTTGTTCGACGAGTTCCGGGACGAACTGCGGAAGGACGCCGAGATGAAGGCGTGGGTGATGGACGGGCCTTCCGTGCTCGGCGTCGAGACGACGAATGATCGCGATGTCGTGATCCGTGTCGTCGCCGAGACACGGCCGGCCAGGAAGATCGAGGTCGAACGCCTCCTGCGGGCCCGCATCACCCAGAGGCTGGCCGAACGCGGGATCAGGGCTCCCGTCCTGATCGCCCCGCCGCCGACCGCGCCGGAAGCGTGAGCCCCGCCTGACCGTCCTAGGGCCGGGCGGCCGGTAGGCTTTCGGCACGATGGGTCGGATGCCGTTCAGCCTGGTCGAGTCGCTCCAAGAGGGCCTCGCGCGCGAGCACTACCTCGCGGACCGGGGCCTGTCCACGGCGATCTTCCTCGCCGTCTCGCTCGACAAGCCGCTCCTGCTCGAGGGCGAGGCCGGCGTGGGCAAGACCGAGGTCGCGAAGGTGCTCGCGTCGCTCCTGGACCGCGAGCTGATCCGCCTCCAGTGCTACGAGGGCATCGATGCGAGCCAGGCGCTGTACGAGTGGAACTACTCCAAGCAGCTGATCGCGGTCCGCGCGATGCAGGACGTGACGGCCGAGGCCAGCGTCGAGGACCTTTTCGGCCCCGAGTACCTGGTCGAACGCCCGCTCCTCGCCGCGATCCGCGCCGGCTCGAAGGCCGTCCTGCTGGTCGACGAGCTCGACCGCGCCGACGACGAGTTCGAGGCGTTCCTGCTCGAGGTCCTGTCGGAGTTCGCGGTGACGATCCCCGAGATCGGCCGCGTGGCCGCGGAGGAGCCTCCGGTGGTCATCGTGACCTCGAACCGCACGCGCGAACTCCACGACGCGCTCAAGCGGCGCTGCCTGTACCACTGGATCGACCACCCGGCGCTCGACCGCGAGATCGAGATCATCCGCGCCCGCGCGCCCGAGGTCCCCGAGGCGCTCGCGCGCGACGTCGCGACCGCGGTGAGCCGGCTCCGCGGTTTCGACATCGCCAAGCGCCCCGGCGTCGCCGAGACGATCGACTGGGCCAACGCGGTCTCGTTCCTGGGCGCCGAGCACCTGGACGAGGAGACCGCCGCGGCGACGCTCGGGACGGTGCTGAAGGACCACGACGATCAGCAGCTCGCGGTCGACCGGCTCGGCGAGGTCGTCGATGGTCGCGAACGCTCCTGAGCCCCGGGTCCTCGAGCGCCTGATCGGGTTCGGGCGCGACCTGCGCCGTCGGGGTCTGGCGGTCGGGACCGGGCGTATCGTCACCTTCTGCCGCGCGGCGGGGGCGCTCGGGCTCGTCGAACGCGACGACGTGTACTGGGCGGGCCGGTCCTCGCTGATCTCGCGTCCCGAGGACGTCGAGGCGTTCGACGAGGCGTTCGCCGCATGGTTCGGGACCGGATCCCGCCTGCAGCTGCCGATGCCCGGGTCGCCGCCGGACGTCGACGCCACGGGCGAGGACGAGCGCGAGCTCGAGGGCGACGGGCTCGACGACCGCGTGCTGGCTCGCGAATGGCACGAGTTGGAGGAGGACGCGCTCACCGAGGGCGAGGCGTCGATCCGGATCGTGGCGAGCGCCGCGGAGATGCTGCGCGAGAAGTCGTTCGGCGACCTCACCGAGGAGGAGCGGGTGCGCGTGACGCATCTGATCCGAAAGCTCGCGCTCCAACTCCCGATGCAGCACACCCGCCGGTACCGGGCCGCGTCCTCGGGTCCCCGGTTCGACGTGCGCCGAACGCTCCGCCGCTCGCTCCGGACGCAGGGCGAACCGTTCCACCGCGCGTGGCGAGAACGCGGACGCCGCACCCGACCGCTCGTGTTGATCCTCGACATCTCGGGTTCGATGGCGCCGTACTCGCGCGCGTTGATGCAGTTCGCGTTCGCGGCGATGGCCGCCGGCCGGCGCGTCGAGGTCTTCTGCTTCGGGACGCGCCTCACGCGCGTCACGCGAACGCTCCGCACGAAGGATCCCGACCGGGCGCTGCGCGAGATCGGCCACCTCGTCGAGGACTGGGAGGGCGGCACGCGGATCGGCGCGTCGCTCAAGGAGCTCGTGGACGGCTGGAGCCAGCGCGCGTCGATCCGCGGTTCGGTCGCCGTCATCTGCTCGGACGGGCTCGAGCGCGGCGAGCCCGACGTGCTCCGCGAGCAGATGGCCAAGCTCCGGCGGCTGGTCCACAAGATCGTCTGGGTGAACCCGCTCAAGGGGAGCCCGCACTACGAGCCGCTCGCGCGCGGCATGGCGGCGGCGCTCCCCTCGATCGACGAGTTCCTGCCCGGCCACAACCTCGAGAGCCTCGAGGAGCTCGCCCGCGCCCTCGCCGACTAGGGCGAGGGCGCGAGCGCCGTAGCGAGTGCGTCCTCCCACGCTTGCGTCATGACCGCGTACCCGAACGTGGTCGGGTGGAAGTCGTGGTCGAATCGCTCCATGCAGGTGAACGTCCACTGGCACACGCGCGCGACGTTGATCGGGACATCGCCGGCGCGCGTGTGCACGATCGTGTCGAAGTCCGTGGTCGAGAACGCCTGCTCGATGTCGGCCACCGGCACGTCGAGCGCCGCGTACGTCTGCTCGAGCGTGTCGTTGACCGAGGTCCACACGTCCGCGATGGCCATCACGACGTCGTGGGGAACGCCCGAGGCGGTCCACAGTGCGAGGAGTGGATCGGGGTAGTTCGAGCCCACGATCGGCACGTCGGGATCGGCCGCCCGCAACGTCTCGACGATGGTCGTCAGGCGGGCCGAGATCTTCGGGAGCAGCTCGTCGATGCACGCCTGATCGAACTTCAGGGCTCCGAACCGGAAGCATCGGAACGAATCGTTCGAGCCGATCTGGAGCGTGACGAACGCGACGTCCCCGCTCTGGAGCACCGCGACCGCCTGGTCGAGCTGCGTGCCTTCGGGGTACGGACACAGGCGCCTCGGCCGGTCGATCGTGTTCGTCCGCTCGCCGGGACAGCCGAGCTTGACGAGTCGCAGGTCCGGGATCTGCGCTTGCTCGAGCTGAGAGACCTGTTCCGCGTAGCCGTCGTGCGTGTCGCCTGTCGGCTGGAAGCTCGCCGCCAACGAGTCTCCGAGCGCGAGGTACACCCGGTCGGGTGGCGACCCGGCGTGTTGGTGCCTTCTCGACGGCCGCCCGTGCAGGGAGGGCAGTGCCGACGACGAGGAGCAGCGCTCCCAAGGCGGTGAGCGCACGCTGCGACCGAACCGACTTCCTGACGTTCCGCATGACGATCCTCCTTCGCTCCGGTGACGAGCCGACCGTAGCGACGGGCCCGAGGCGGCACATCGATGACAGCCCGCGTTCCGGAGCAGGGATACCCCTGATGACCGCCGACCGTGGAGGTGTCACCATGGGCCGCCGCCGCGACGCCGGGTGCGAGGCGGCCGGGAAGAGAGAGGACGTGATGGACAGGGCGGGGAGGATCGCGTTCGCGGTCGCCGTGCTGACACTGCTCCTGGTGGTCGCGACGGCGGTGCTGTTCACGTTCGACGGCGCGATCGGCTCGGACCCGGTCTCGAACGTGCTCTTCCTCGTGGCGGTGGCCTGTTACGCGGTGGTCGGCGGTCTGATCGCGTCGCGGCTCCCGCGGAACGCCTGCGGGTGGCTGCTGCTGCTGATCGGTCTCGGGCTCGTGGTGACGACCGGCACCGATGTGGCCACGACGGTCGCCCTCCGAGAGGGTCGCACGGAGCTCGCGACCTGGACCCTGTGGCTGAACTCGTGGCTCCTGGTCGTGACGGTATGGCCGGGGATCGTCCTGTACCTGCTCGTGTTCCCCTCCGGACTCCTGCCGTCACGGCGGTGGCGGCCGTTCGTGATCGGGATGCTCGCCCTTTCGGTCCTGGGCGCCGTCGCGCACATGGCGCAGCCGTGGGAGGGCGAACCGATCACCAACCCCGTCTCGATCCCGGGCGTCTCGTCGGTCGCCGACACGTTGTTCGTGGCGATCTCGCTGGCCTTCGCCGCGGCCGCGATCGTCGTCGTCGTCTCGGTCGTCGTGCGGTTCCGGCGCGCCTCCTCGTCCGACCGGCAGGCTTTGCGGTGGCTGGCGGTCGTCGGGGTCCTCGCCGCCGCTCTCCTCGTGGTGGCGATCGCGGCCGGCGCGCTCGGGTTCGACCGGATCGGTGATCCGTTCGGGGTCGCGTTCCTGCTCGTGGTGGTGCTCGGCCTCCCCTCCTCCGCGGCGGTCGCGCTGCTCGGGCATCACCTCCGCGGTATCGAGGTCGTGGCGAACCGCTCCCTCGTCTACGCGAGCCTCGCAGCCACGATCACGGCGATCTACGGGGTGGTCGTGGCGGGGGTCGGCGGCGTCGTGGGCGGTGGAGATCGAGCGAACGTGTTCGCTGCGGTGGCCGCGACGGCGGTGGCGGCGGTCGTGTTCCAGCCGGCCCGCCGGCGTGCTCACCGATTCGCCGACCGGCTGATCTACGGGGATCGTGCCTCGCCGTACCAGCTCCTGGCGACGTTCACCGAACGCCTCGACGAGGCGTCGCTCCCGGAGGTTCTGCCGCGCATGACCGCCCTGGTCGCCGAGGGGACGGGTGCGGAGAGGGTCCTGATCTGGCTCCGCACCGGCACCGAGCTGCGAGCGGCGGCTGCCTGGCCGTCCGGGACGGCGCTGCCGGTGGCGAAGCAGATCGCCGACGGCGAGCTGCCGAGCATGCACGACCCCGCGTTCGCGGTCCGCCACGGGGGAGAGCTGCTCGGCGCGATCACGGTGACGATGCCGCCGAGGGAACCGCTGACCCCGGCGACCGAGCGCCTGTTGGACGACCTGTCGTCACAGGCGGGGCTCGTGCTGCGCAACGTCGCGCTCGTCGAAGAGCTGCAACGGTCGCGCCAGCGTCTCGTCACCTCGCAGGACGAGACGCGACGGCGGCTCGAACGCGACCTGCACGACGGCGCGCAGCAGCGGTTGGTGACGCTGTCCCTGGACCTGCGGATGGCTCGCGCGCGCGCCGATGCGAGCGGCGACGTCGAGCTCACGACGAGGCTCGACGCGGCCGAGCAGGAGCTCGCGCGGTCGCTGGCCGAGCTCCGCGAGCTCGCGCGCGGGATCCACCCGGCGATCCTCACGCAGAACGGGTTGGGCGCCGCGCTCCGGTCGCTCGCGGAGCGGTCCGCCGTCCCCGTCGAGCTGCGGTCGGCCCCCGAACGACGCCTCCCACCCGAGATCGAGGCGACCGCCTACTTCTTCGTCTCCGAAGCGCTCGCCAACGTGACGAAGCACGCCGAGGCCTCGCGCGCGTGGATCGCCGCGGAGGACGGTGGCGAACGGCTCACGATCGAGGTCCGCGACGACGGCGTCGGCGGCGCCGCCCTGAACGGCGGCTCCGGTCTACGGGGTCTCGCGGACCGCGTGGAAGCGGTCGGTGGTCGCGTCGACGTTCGGAGCGATCCCGGGGAGGGCACCGTCGTGCGCGCGGAGATCCCGTGCGCGTAGCAGTGGCCGACGACGCCGTGCTGTTCCGGGAGGGCGTCGCGCGGTTGCTGACGGAGGCGGGGTTCGAGGTGGTCGGTCAGGCCGCCGACGCGGACGAACTCCTCGCGATCGTCCGCGAGGCGCCGCCGAGCCGGCTCCCCGAGGTGGCGGTCGTGGACATCCGGATGCCTCCCTCGCACACCACCGAAGGCCTCGTCGCCGCCAAGACGATCCGAGCCGAGCATCCGGAGGTCGGTGTCCTCGTCCTGTCCCAGTACCTCGAGACCGAGCACGCGATGGACCTCCTGGGGGACGGGACCGGCGGGACCGGGTACCTGCTGAAGGATCGCGTGTCGGACCTCGACGGGTTCCGCGATGCCGTTCGGCGCGTGGGGGAGGGCGGTTCCGCCGTCGATCCCGAGGTGATCGCGCAGCTCGTGCACCGTCGTCGCGCCGTCGATCCGATCGCCGAGCTCACCGAACGCGAACGCGAGGTCCTCGGGCTCATGGCGCAGGGCTGCTCCAACCGGGCGATCGGCGCCAACCTGTCGCTCAGCGAGAAGACCGTCGAGGCGCACGTGCGCGGGATCTTCACGAAGCTCGGGCTCCTGCCGGCCCCGGACGAGAACCGTCGGGTCCTCGCCGTGCTGGCGTTCCTGCGTTCCGACTGAGGGGCGCCTCTAGGATGGAGGCATGACCGAGCCGGCCGACGAACCGAAGGGACGCGTCCGGCGGATGGGTCGGCTGACCGAGCCGGCCGAGGAGGGTCTCCTCACCTACGGCGAGTACCTCGCCGTGCCCGAGCTGATCGGGCTCCAGCGGCTGCGTTCGGATCCGCCGGTGCACGACGAGCTCCTGTTCATCGTCGTCCATCAGGCGTACGAGCTGTGGTTCAAGCAGTTGATCTTCGAGCTCGAGTCGGTCCGCGATCGGCTGTTCGAGGGCGACGCCGAACGCGCTCGTCACTACCTCACGCGGGTCCACGCGATCGAACGCATCCTGATCGACCACATCCAGGTGCTCGAGACGATGAGCCCCCAGGACTTCCTCGAGTTCCGCTCGCTGCTCACGCCGGCCTCGGGGTTCCAGTCGGCCCAGTTCCGGGAGGTCGAGTTCCTCTCCGGCCTCAAGCAGCCCGGGTACCTCCGCGATCTCGCGGCCTCACCCGCCGAGCTCGAACGGCTCGCGCGCCGGCTCGACGAGCCGACGGTCTGGGACGGGTTCGTCGCCCTGCTCGAACGCCACGGGCTCCCGATGCCCGAGGACGACGAGGACGCGCGTCGCGAGAGCCTGCTGCGGATGGCCCGCGAGGCCGAGCACGCCTCGCTGTTCGCCGCGGCGGAACGGCTCGTCGATCACGACGAGGGGTTCGCGCAGTGGCGGTACCACCATGTGCTGATGGTCGAGCGAGAGATCGGCGCCAAGTCGGGCACCGGCGGTTCGTCCGGCGTGGAGTACCTGCGCTCGACGCTGAGCAAGCGCTTCTTCCCGGAGCTGTGGGGTCTGCGCTCGCACCTCTAGCCGTCTACCGCTCCCCGGTGCGAGGTCGGAGCGGCGGGACCCGCCGTCCCTGCGCCGAGTCCTCGATCAGCGTGTCGAGACGCCGCTCCCTGGTCTCGGGCTTCTTGGCGCTGGCCACCCAGTACACGGCGGTGGTCCGGTAGCCCTTCGGCTGCGTCTGGAACCACGCCCAGGCCTCTTTCTTGGTCCGGAACCTCCGCTCCTGGGCCGGGTCGAGCTTCGCCAGGTGGCGCTGCTCGTACGAGTAGGGCGCGGTCCCCTCGCGCCGCTCGCGGAACGCCTTCAGCCCGGCGGCGCGCATGCGTCGCCGTTTCGTCAGCTCCTCGACGCGGCGGATGTTCACCGCGCTCCAGTTGCTGGTCGGCTTCCTCGGCGTGAACCGGTTCATGTAGCTCTCGTCGTCGATGCGCTGCCGTATGCCGTCGATCCAGCCGAAGCACAGCGCCTCGTCCACCGCCTCCGGCCAGGTGATGCTCGGCCGGCTCGAACCCTTCTTGTAGAGCCCCATCCACAGCTCGGTCGCCGTCGTGTGGTGCTCCTCGAGCCAGGCGCGGAACTCCTTCCCGGTCGCGAAGAAGACGGGCTTCATGTTCGGGCCCGGACGTAGCCGTCGATCAGCTCGAGCAGTCGCGGCCGGCCGAACGAGTCGTCGTGCCCGCCGTGCACGATCCGGACGGGGATCTCGCGCAACCGCTCCATGCTCCGGACGTAGTCGGCGATGTTCGACTCGGGGAGCTCGTCCAGCAGGACGCCGCTCTCGTAGACGCAGTCGCCGGAGAAGAGCGTCCGCGTCGCCTCCTCCCACAGGCCGATCTCGCCCGGCGTGTGACCCGGGAGGTGCAGGACCGTGAGCCGCCGGTCGCCGAGATCGATCTCGTCGCCCTCGTCGACGATGCGCGTCGGCGCCACGGGCGCGACGGCGTAGGCGCCGAGCTCGAACCCCTCGTGCGGCAGCGCGGTCGAGCAGCGACGCCGGCGGGTCGTACCCCGAGAGCTCCTCGGGCGGGTACTCCTCGATCCGGAGCGAGGCGAACCCGTCCGCGTTCGCGACCGCCTCCGCGTCGTCGCGGTGCACGACGACTTCCTCGAACTCGTGCAGCCCGCCGGTGTGGTCGAAGTGCCGGTGCGTCGCCACGGCGACCATGGGGCGTTCGAACAGGTCGGCGAGCTCACGGCGAAGGGACCCGATCCCGAGTCCCGTGTCGACCAGGACGTCCCGGTCGCGTCCCCGGACCAGGAACAGGTTCGCCTGCAGGAAAGGGTCGACGTGCTTCTCGCGGATCCGCAGGACGCCGTCGTCGACGGTCTCGTGCTCGAACCATCGCTCGGCCACACGCACGCGCGCGATGCTAGCGGCTTGACGCGACGGTCCCTGCCGGGATACGACCGGTCCCCACCGACGGAAGGAGGCTGGGATGGCGACGGATCTGTCGATCTCGCTCCCCGACGAGCCGGGCGGTCTCGCGAAGGCCGCGAAGGCGCTCGGGGCGGCCGGGGTGAACGTCGAGGGCATCGCGGGTCTGGGGGGCGGCGGCCACGGCCACGTCCACATGCTGGTCGAGGACGGCGGTGCCGCTCGGAGCGCGCTCGAGGGCGCGGGGGTCACGATCGAGGGCGAGCGCGAGGCCGTGGTCGTCGACGTCTCGAGCGAGGACCGTCCCGGCAAGCTGGGCGAGGTGACGCAGGCGATCGCGGACGCCGGGGTGAACCTCGCCGCCTGCTACGTGGCGTCGCGTTCGCGGGTGGTGTTCTCCTCGGACGACCCGGCGGCGCTTCGGTCGGCGCTCGGCGCCTGAGGCCGAGCACGCGGGTTTGACGCCGAGCGGCGGTGGGCGTAGACCGACGCGCGACGGACCCCTAAGGAGGAGCCGATGAAGGACCTCACCGTCTCCCTCGAGGACCGGCCCGGGACGTTCGCCGATCTCGGCGAGGCGCTCGGCAAGGCCGGGATCAACATCGAGGGCATGTGCGCCGTCACGAGCGAGGGACGCGGCATCATCCACCTGCTCGTGGCGGATGCGGACGCGGCGCGGAGCGCGCTCGAAGGCGCCGGCATCAAGGTCGAGGGGGAGGCCGAACCGCTGGTCTCCGATCTCCCCATGGATCAGGTCGACCGGCCCGGCGCCGTGGGTGCCATGGCCCGGGCGATGGCCGATGCCGGCGTCAACGTCCAGGTCGCGTATCTGGCGACCAAGAACCGCGCGGTGCTGGTCACGAGCGACAACGCGAAGGCGCGTCAGGCGCTCGGCACGTGAGGTAGCTGGCCGGGGGCGGCCGGGGCCGCCTCCGACGGCTCGGCCGCGTACGCGAGGTCGAGGATCTCGACCGGGTGCAGCACCCGCATCGGTGACCCGAGCTCGCGGAGGCCGGCCGCGATCTGCATCGTGCAGCCGGTGTTCGCGCTCGCCACGACCTCGGCGCCGGTCGACGCGACGGCCTCGGCCTTGCGGCGACGGAGCTCGGACGACATCTCTGGCTCGAGGACGTTGTAGAGGCCGGCTGCGCCGCAGCACATATCTCCGCCGGGCACGTCGAGCACCTGCACGCCCTCGATCGTGCGGAGCAGCGCGCGCGGCTGCTCCCGGAGGTGCTGGACGCGGAGCGCGTGACACGCATCGTGGTACGCGACGCGCTCGAACCCGGGTCGGCCCCCCGGAGGGTCCGAGAGCCCTTCGTCGTAGAGGAGTTCCATCACGTCGCGGACCTTCGTCGAGAGGGCGCGCGCCGCGTCGCTCGGGATCAGGTCGCCGAGCTGCTGCAGGTGCGCGCCGCAGCCTGCCGCGTTCGTCACCACGACGTCGACGCCGGCGAACGCGCGCAGGTTGCGTTCGGCGAGCTCGCGCGCGGTGTCGAGCCGCCCGTTGTGGGCGGCGAGGGCCCCGCAGCAGACCTGCGCTCGGGGGACCACCACGCGCCACCCGTTCCTCGCCAGCACCCGGATCGTCGCGAGGTTCACGCCGCGGAACCATCGATCCTGCACGCAGCCGCTCAGCAGCGCGACCGTCCCGCGCTCCTGGCCGGCGGGCGGCGTCTCGCGGGGGAGGCGGCGGAATAGCGCGGAACGTTTGGGGGTGAGCGCGCGGATGCGTTTCGGGAGCGCGAGGCGCGCGAGCGGCTGCACCGCCGCGGTGAGCCACAGCAGCTTCTTCCGAGGGAGCGCGACGTCGAGCCCCAGCCACCGGAGGAACCTCGATCGCCGCGACCTCAGCGGCTCCACCTGGACGCGCGCCCGCTCGACCATCCGTCCGAACGGCACGTGCGAGGGACAGACGTCCTCGCAGGCCCGGCACGCGAGGCACAGATCCATGAAGCGCGCGAACGTCTCGTCGGGTTCGGACCGGCCCTCGGCCACCGAACGCATCGCCGTGATCCGGCCACGGGGCGACGCCGACTCCTCGCCGGTGACGCGGTAGGTGGGGCAGTGCGGCAGGCACAGCCCGCACGCCACGCAGGCCGCCAGGTCCGCGTCGGCCGGCGCGTCGAGCGGGAACCGCCACCTCGGTCCGAGGTCGGGCATCGGTCCGACGAACCGCACCCCGTCGGGCATCTCGCCGCCGAGCGGAACGCCGCCGTCCGCCTGGTCGCCTCCGGTGCGCACGCCACCGATGTTAGACCGCGGTCCTCGCCGAGCACGGCTGGAGCTGAGGATCCGACCTGCGATCCTTGGTCGTGGGCGGAGAAGTGGCGCCATCCTCACCGCCTGGCCTCACGTCACGCTGACTGACTACCCGATCGCCGTGGTCATGTCGGTCTGGATCTGCGTCTGGGTGAGGGCGGTGTTGTAGATGCGGACCTCGTCGATCGTGCCCGCGAAGTACTGGCCGAAGATGCTGTCGCCGCCGATCTGCAGGGGGTTGGCCGAGGTCGCGAGCGTCCCGGTGACGGCCGTGGTCCTTACGAGATTCCCGTTCACGTAGAGCTTGAGCGCCGCCCCGTCGTAGGTGGTCGCGAGATGCGTCCAGGTGTTGGTCGCGAGCGGCGCCGTACCGAAAGCCTTCGTGCTGACGCCTCCGATGATCCCCGCGCCCACCGGCTTGCCGGCGTTGGTGGAGCTCGCCTCCAGGAAGTAGTTGTCCCTGCCCTTGTAGATCACGTCGCGCCACTTGCTCGTGATGGTGGTGGGGTTCACCCATGCCTCCAGCGTCATCGCCGTGGACAGCTGCAGGGACGCTGCGTTGGGCACGTCCACGCGCGACGAGGTGCCGTTGAACGACAGCGCGCCGTTGATCTTGCCCGAGCCGGTCCACGTGGCTCCCGCGAGCGTGCCGGTGTTGCCGCTGCCCGAGGCGTCGGCGACCGTCGTGCCGGCGCCCTCGTCGAACGAGTAGGCGGCCACGAGGTTCGCGAGGGAGCTCGCGGTGAACGTGGCCACGTAGGAAGCAGCTTGGTCTGGCGTCGTGATGGTGTGGGTCCGGGCACCCAGGTCGCTCCATGAAGCGAATACGTAACTCGTCGAGCCCTGCACCTGATCCGGGGCTCCGAGCGCGTGTTGGAAGCCCTTCAGCGAATCGACCACGAAGGGCGTGGTCTTGCTGATCCCGTCGAGCGTCACGGTCAGCCCGGTGGGGGCCGAGTCGACGTTCAGGTTGACCTTGTCCGGCCAGATCGTGACGGAGGAGCTCTGCTGCAAGCCGTCGGCGTCGGTGACGGTCAGGATCACCTCGTATCGGGTGTTCCCGGTGAAATCGTGTCCCGAGACGGGGATGTCGAACGTGAGATCCCTCACGCCGTTCACGGGACCGATCCCTGGGTGGAGGTGGTTGTCGTGGTGGAAGACGATCGTCCATGAGAAGGCACTGTCGGGCAGGACGTTTCCATGAGCATCGGTTCCGTCACCGCTGATGAGGATCTGATCGCCCGCCTTGAACAGCGCTCCGTCGGCTGGAGACTGGATGACGCCGGTGGGGGGGTCTCCCACGACGATGAGCATCGACGTGAAGGCCGAATCCGTGCCGTCAGAAACCGTCAGCGTGGCCTGGTATCGCCCGATCGACGTGTAGCGGTGAACCGGCCCCGCCTGCGTGGAAGTGGCGCCGTCACCGAAGTCCCAGCCGTAGGTCAGCGTCTCTCCTTCAGGATCGAACGACCCGCCACTCGAGAAGGTCACGTCCAGCGGCGGCGACCCGTGGTCCGGGGTCGCAGATCCGACGGCCACGGGTGGCTGATTGCCGGTCCCGAGGAACCTCATCCGCCGAAGGGTCCCCGCGTTGAAGCTTCCTCCCCCACCCGTCCCGGGCTGTACGGGACGCTCCGTGAAGCTGAAATCGAGATAGTAGAGGGCGCCGTCGAGGCCCATCTGGAGCTGGATCGGATCCCCGACTGCCGGATCACCGAGCGCCCCGCTGAGCGGCTCGAAGTTGAAGACACCCGTCACGGTGGTACCCGCGGGGTTCAACGTCAGCCTCTTGATCCAATGTTGCGTGTAGTCCGCGAAGAAGTAGCTGCCGCGATACTCGCTCGGGAACTGGGTCCCTCGATAGACGAAGCCCCCCATGATCGCCGCATTGAGTCCCGAGTGAGGGTAGGAGTAGATCGGATTCGTGATCCCGGCGATCCCGCAGGGGCCCTCGCACAAGGGCCAGCCGTAGTTGGCGCCTCGCACGATCAGGTCGACTTCTTCCACCGCGGTGTGCACATCATTCCCCCCGACATCACCCAAGTAGAGGTTGCCCGTCACGGCGTCGAACGAGAACCGATAGGGGTTGCGCAGCCCGTACGCCCAGATCTCATCCTTGTTGCCCCCCGGCCCGTCCACGAACGGATTGTCGGACGGGATGCTCCCGTCCCGGTTGATCCGGAGGATCTTGCCATGGTAGCTGGAGAGGGACTGGGAATCTGACGCTTGGCCGTTGTCGCCGATGGAGACGTACAGCTTGCCGTCCGGACCGAAGACGACCGATGCACCGTGGTGAGAATCGGTGTTGTTGACGTCATCTTCCCAGAGGACCAATTCGCTGCCGGGGATCGTGCTGTTCCAGTCGGATGCGGCCGTGAACCTCGAGACCCGATCGCGATACTCGGCGCCTTGGGCGTGCGCGTAGAAGACGTAGTAGAAGTTGTTGGTGGAGAAGTTGGGGTCGAGCGTGAGGCCGTGCAACCCCGCATCGCCCTGAGCCACCGCGTTCGGATCGCGTTGAAGGGCGTCGAGTCCGGCTGGATGGCGCCCGGCTGGACGACCCTGATCGTCCCGTTGACCTGGCCCATCAGCATGCTTCCGTCCGGGAGGAAGACCATGCTCGTCACGAGATTGAGGTTCTGCACCACGACCTCATTCGTGAAGGTCGATGTCGAGGCGGTCGCGACGTTCGAGTACGGTCCTGAGGTGTTGCCGTTGTCTCGCGCGCGGACCCGGTAGCTGTACGAGCCGTTGGCCGCGAGACCCGTGTCTTCGAACGCCAGGGTCTGCGCGTTGGTGCTCGCGATCTGGGAGAAGTTGGTGGGAGTCGCAGCGCACCCTGTGCCCTGACAGCGTTCGACCAGGTAGTTCGCGACCCCGACGTTGCTGGTCGAGGCGGTCCACGTGAGGTCGACCTCGGTGCTGCTCACGGCCGAAGCGACGAGGTTGCCCGGTGCGGACGGCCCTGTGTCGGGAACGGTTCCGATCGCCGTGGTCATGTCGGTTTGGATCTGCGTCTGGATGAGGGCGGTGTTGTAGATGCGGACCTCGTCGATCGTGCCCGCGAAGTACTGGCCGAAGATGCTGTCGCCGCCGATCTGCAGGGGTTGGCCGAGGTCGCGAGCGTCCCGGTGACGGCCGTGGTCCTTACGAGATTCCCGTTCACGTAGAGCTTGAGCGCCGCCCCGTCGTAGGTGTCGCGAGATGCGTCCAGGTGTTGGTCGCGAGCGGCGCCGTACCGAAAGCCTTCGTGCTGACGCCTCCGATGATCCCCGCGCCCACCGGCTTGCCGGCGTTGGTCGGAGCTCGCCTCCAGGAAGTAGTTGTCCCTGCCCTTGTAGATCACGTCGCGCCACTTGCTCGTGATGGTGGTGGGGTTCACCCATGCCTCCAGCGTCATCGCCGTGGACAGCTGCAGGGACGCTGCGTTGGCACGTCCACGCGCGACGAGGTGCCGTTGAACGACAGCGCGCCGTTGATCTTGCCCGAGCCGGTCCACGTGGCTCCCGCGAGCGTGCCGGTGTTGCCGCTGCCCGAGGCGTCGGCGACCGTCGTGCCGGCGCCCTCGTCGAACGAGTAGGCGGCCACGAGGTTCGGCGATGCCCCCCGAGCCTGCGTCGTCGACAACAGGCTCACGAACAGCACGAAGATCACGGAAAGGGGAAGGATCGCTCCTCGGGGGAACGACCGATGCGACGTCTGACTGACCATGCTCGCCTCCTCGCGGGTCCCTCTCCTCGCGCGCATCCCAAACCCGAACGAGTCGGCCCCTGCGCAGATTCTTCCACTTGGATGGGTGACCTGCCTCAGTCATTCGACGTACGTCGGGCTGGTAGCTCGCGCGACCCGGCCAGTTCCTCGCAACTATCGACGCCCGACCTGCGTAACCGGCGACGTAGGTCGGACGGGTACCATACGCGCATGATCCGAGCTTCGCGTCGTGCTTCCTCGTTCACCGAATCCGTGATCCGCGAGATGACGCGGCTCGCGATCGCGCACGGCGCCATCAACCTGTCGCAGGGCTTCCCCGACTTCCCCGCGCCCGAGGAGATCAAGGAGGCCGCGCTCGCCAGGCGATCGCCGACGACGTCAACCAGTACCCGATCACCTGGGGCGCCGAGCCGTTCCGCGCCGCGATCGCCGAGAAGTACCGAACGCGCTACGGCATGTCGTGGGTCGAGCCCGAACGCGACGTGACGGTCACCTGCGGCTCGACCGAGGCGATGATCGCGGCGATGCTCGGCGTGCTCGACCCCGGCGACGAGGTCGTCGTGTTCGAGCCGTTCTACGAGAACTACGGGCCCGACGCGATCCTCGCGGGCGCCGTGCCGCGCTACGTGACGCTCTCGCCGCCGGACTGGACGTTCGACGAGGGTGAGCTCGCGGCGCGCGTTCAACGACGCGCACGCGCGGCATCGTCGATCAACACGCCGAACAACCCGACCGGCAAGGTGTTCTCGCGCGAGGAGCTCGAGGTGATCGCCGAGCTCTGCCAGCGCTGGGACGCGATCGTGTTCACCGACGAGATCTACGAGCACATCATCTACGACGGGTTCCGCGCACGTGCCGCCCGGCTCGGTGCCCGGGCTCGAGGACCGCACCGTCACGATCAGCGCACTGTCGAAGACCTACGCCGTGACCGGCTGGCGCGTCGGCTGGATCGTGGCGCCCGAGACGCTCAGCGGCGGGATCCGCACGGTGCACGACTTCCTGACGGTGGCCGCGCCCGCGCCGCTGCAGGAGGCGGGGGTGGTCGCGCTCGGCATGCCCGAGTCGTTCTACGAGCAACTCGCGCTCGAGTACCTCGAGCGGCGCGACACGCTGCTCCGGATCCTGGAGGAGACAGGGTTCGAGTCCAACCCGACCCGCGGCGCGTACTACGTCATGGCCGACGTCTCGCACCTCGGGATGGGGGACGACGTCGAGGTCGCCGAACCGGCTGACGAAGGACGTCGGCGTCGCCGTGGTGCCGGGCTCGTCGTTCTTCTCCCGGCCGGAGCTCGGGACGCACCTCGTGCGGTTCGCGTTCTGCAAGAAGGTCGAGACGCTCGAGGAGGCCGGGGCCCGGCTCCGCAAGGTCTTCGCCTAGGCCTCGGCGCCTCACCCAGCCTCGGCCCGGCGCGAGTACCCCGTTCGGATCGAACGCCTCCTTCAGGCGTCGCTGCACCTGCGGCGCGGCGACGGCTGCGTCCCCCAGACCACCGGGACCTCGGACGACCGGCGCGATCCCACCCGCCGCCCGAACGCGGTCGCGGAGCTCGCCGAGCTCGTCGTTCGATGACCCGAGCCCCACCCATGCGAGCCCGATGCCGGCGAGCGCACCCCACGCCTCCCCGACGACCGCCGCGTCGAGCCTCGAGGGCGGGACCGCCGCCTCGGCGACGATCGGCATCGCCTCCCACGGTCGCTCGAGCGGGAACGGCGCGTCCTCGGTGACGGTCGCGGCCGCGACCCGCCGAGCGATCGACGTCTGCTCCTCGACCTCCTCGGGCCAGCCCTCGAGCCGGAGCTCGACCGCCCCCGGCGTCGCGAGGACCGAGGTCGAACCGTGCACCGCGTCCACGAGCTCGCGCGCGAGCGCGAGGTCGCCCTCGAACCGCAACGTCCGACGGGCGTGGGGGAGCGGGCGCACCTTCAGCGCGACCTGCACGATCACGCCCAGCGTCCCGAGCGATCCGGCGACGAGCTTGTGGAGGTCGTACCCGGTCACGTTCTTCACGGTCCGAGCCCCGCTGCGCACCAGACGCCCGGCGCCGGTGACGATCTCGGCCTCCAGGACGGTGTCGCGGAGCGCGCCGAACCTCAGCCGTCGCGGGCTCGACGCGCCGCTCGCGATCACGCCGCCGACCGTCGCATCCACGGGTGCGTCGCTCGGCCACTCCTGGCCGCCCTCCGCCAGGATCCGTTCGAGCTCGCCGACCCGCATGCCGGCCTCGACCACCGCGATCATCTCGGCAGGCTCGTACGCGACCAGCCGGTCGAGCTGGGTGGTCCACAGCTCGGCGTCGATCTCGGTGGGGTTGCCCTTGTCGAGATGCCGCCGTCCGCCGACGACCAGCATGCGATGCGTGGTCGCGTTCGCCTGGCGGATCGCGTCCACGACGTCGGCCTTCGAAGTGGGATGGATCAGATCCACGAGCCCTCCGGGAGGTCCGCGGCGACCGACGCCGCGTCCGAGCCCCGCGCCATCGCGAAGTCGCCGCACCGAGCCCCGTCCGGCAGCACCTTCTGCGGGTTCATCCGCCCCTCGGCGTCGAACGCCGACCGCACGCATGCCTGCGCCGATAGGTCCTCGGCCGAGAACACCAGCGGCATGAAGTCGCGCTTCTCGAGCCCGATCCCGTGCTCGCCCGAGAGCGCCCCGCCCGCCTCGACGCAGAGGCGGACGATCTCCTCGCTCGCGCGCAGGACGCGTTCGAGCGTCCCGGGCTCGCCGCGGTCGAACGACAGGAGCGGGTGCAGGTTCCCGTCGCCGGCGTGGAACACGTTCGTGACGATCAGCTCGTGGCGCTCGGCGATCTCGTACACGCCGGTGAGGACGTCCACGAGCTTGGTCCGGGGCACGACGCAATCGTGCAGGTGGTAGTGCGGCGCGATCGTCGCCACCGCGCCGAACGCGTTCTTGCGCCCCTTCCAGATCAGCGCGCGTTCGGCGGCGTCGGCGGCGATCCGCACGCTGCGGGTGAGGTTCGCGCGCGCGGCCACCTCGACCGCCTCGGCCTGGGCCTCGACGGCGGCCGCCGTCCCGTCGACCTCGACGATCAGGATCGCCGCGGCGTCGGTCGGGTACCCCGCGTGCGCGAACCCCTCGGCCGCGACCACGATGCCGCGGTCCATCATCTCGACGGCGGCGGGGACCACGCCGCTCGCGATGATCCCGCTCACGGTGGCCGCGCAGTCTTCGACCGTCGCGAAGTCGAACAGCATCGTCCGAACGGCCGGCGGCAAGGGCGTCAGCCGAACGCACACCGCGGCGACGATCCCGAGCGTCCCCTCGCTCCCGACCACGACGGCGCGCAGGTCGTAGCCCGCCGCCTCGGGAGCCTCGGAGCCCAGACGCGCGAGGGTCCCGTCCGCGAGGACGACGTCGAGCGCCAGCACGTGGTTCGACGTCACGCCGTAGGCGAGGCAGTGCGGGCCGCCGGCGTTGGTGCTGACGTTGCCGCCGATCGACGAGGTCTGTTGCGACGACGGGTCGGGTGCGAACGTGAACCCGTGCGGGCGCAGCGCGTTCGCGAGATCGAGGTTCGGGACCCCGGGTTCGACCCAGGCGAGCCGGTCCTGCGGCCGGATCTCGAGGATGCCGGTCATCTTGGTCGTCACGACGACCAGAGCGTCGCCGATCGGCGTGGAGCCTCCGACGAGCCCGGTCCCCGAACCTCGAGGGACGATCGGCAGGCCGTTCTCGGCCGCAACCCGGACGCACGTGACGATGTCGTCGCGCGTCCGCGGGAAGGCGACGAGCGCGCAGCCGCCCTCGACCATCGAGGCGTCGCGCGCGTACAGGCGGAGCGCCAGGGGGTCCGAGAGCACTTCGCCCGCGCCGAGCGCGTCCTCGAGCGCTCGTCGGGCGGCGTCGACGTCGGCCATCAGCGGCCCAGGCTAGCGCGAGGTTCGCGGGGAGGTGCCGGTCCTCAGGCGACGTGCCCGGCGGCGCCGTCGGGCGTCGTGAGCGGGCGACCCTCGTCGGCCCACTCCTCCAGACCGTGCGCGAGGTTGTACGCGTCGAACCCGCGCGCCCGCAGCATCAGGGTCGCGAGCTCGCTGCGGTTGCCCGAGCGGCAGACCACGACCGTGGTCTTCTCGGCGTCGAGCTGGCCGGTCGCGCCCGCGAGGATGGTGTTCAAAGGGATGTGGATCGAGCCCTCGATCCGACCTGCCTGCCATTCGTACGGCTCGCGGCAGTCGACCACCTGCACGTCGTCCAGGTGCTCGGCCAGGCCGCTCGAGGTCGTCAGGTCGGTCGTCACGTCGCTCATGCAGATGCGAATCCTAGCAGCGGGGTGCGGAACCACGGAAGGGCTCAGCCCGCGAGCGCCCGCTCGAACGCTTCGAACGCCGGGCGATCGAACAGGACGAACCGGACCTCCTTCACCGCGGTCCGGCGCTCGCGCGACGGCGCCGATCGCGACGCACCGCCGCCTCGTCGATCGGGTACCCGTAGACGCCGGTCGAGATCGCGGGGAACGCGACCGTCGCGGCGCCGAGCTCGTCGGCCACGCGGAGCGACTCGGCGTGGCAGGAGGCGAGCAGGCCGGCGCGATCCTCGGACGCCGAGTACACGGGCCCGACGGTGTGGATCACCCACCGCGCCGGCAGCGCCCGCCGCCCGTCGCCACCGCCTGCCCGGTCGGCAGCCCGTCCGGGAACGTGGTCCGGCGGAGCTCGCGGCACTCGGCCAGGATCGAGGGCCCGCCGCGCCCGGTGGATCGCGCCGTCGACGCCGCCGCCGCCCAGCAGGTCGAGTTCGCCGCGTTCACGATCGCGTCGACCTCCTGGGTCGTGATGTCGCCCTCGACGAGCACGATGTCCGGCACTTCTGCGGCACGTTCTGCGGCACGTTCTGCGGCACGTTCTCCGGCACGACGACATCGTAGGTTGTGGTCGAGCGCATGGAGGATCGCGATATCGCCGCGGCGGTGAGGGACGTCCTGCTCCCGCACCCGAACGTCCGAGCGGTGACGCTCGTCGGATCGCGGGCGAGCGGGAGACCGACCCGGCTGTCGGACTGGGACTTCGCGGTGGACACGGACGACTTCGACGCCGTCGCCCGGGCGCTGCCCGAGCTCGTGACATCGCTGGAGCCGCTGGGGCAACAGTGGGACCGGATCAGCGCGTACCCGTGCTACATGCTCATGCTGGCCGGACCCGTCAAGGTGGACATCATCTTCCCCGACGAGCCTTACGAGTCCCTCCCTCCCTGGAGGGTGACCGAGGAGACGCTCGAAGGGATCGACCAGCACTTCTGGGACTGGATCCTTTGGCTCGCCTCCAAGCGCGAGAAGGGACAAGACGAGCTCGTGCGGCGCGAGCTGGTGAAGCTGAGCGAGCACCTGCTCCGGCCACTCGGGATGGACCGCGCGCCCGACTCGATCGAGGCCGCGCTCGCCGCGTACCGGACCGCCCGGGACGAACGCGAGCGCGAGCTCGGGTCGAGGTGTCCCGTGGCCGCGAACGCGAGGTGCTGCCGGCGGTCTCGAGGGGCTGAGGTCCGCGCCGTCTGGCACCAGGCGGGCTTGGGCGACTCGACCGGGACCCGCGCCCTGGGGTTGAATGTGGCCGTCGGCTTCCCACGGGAGGATGAGCGAGATGGCCGGGATCGTGCTGGACGGCGTGTCCAAGGTGTACTCGGACGGCACCACGGCGGTCTCCGATCTCTCGCTCGACATCAAGGACGAGGAGTTCCTCGTGCTGGTCGGCCCTTCCGGCTGCGGCAAGACCACCGCGCTCCGGATGGTCGCCGGGCTCGAGAGCATCAGCGAGGGGACGATCGCGATCGGCGACCAGGTCGTGAATGACCGTCCCGCCCAAGGAGCGGGACATCGCGATGGTCTTCCAGAACTACGCCCTGTACCCGCACATGAGCGTCTACGACAACATGGCGTTCGGCCTCAAGCTGCGGAAGCTGTCCAAGGAGGAGATCGATCGCCGGGTCCGGGAGGCCGCGGACATCCTCGGGCTCCAGGAGTTCCTCGAACGCAAGCCGAAGGCGCTGTCGGGCGGGCAGCGGCAGCGGGTGGCGATGGGCCGGGCGATCGTCCGCGAGCCGCAGGCCTTCCTGATGGACGAGCCGCTGTCGAACCTCGACGCCAAGCTGCGGGTCCAGATGCGCGCGGAGGTCTCGCGCCTGCAGAGCGAACTCGGGGTCACCACGATCTACGTCACGCACGATCAGGTCGAGGCGATGACGATGGGCGACCGCGTGGCCGTGATCAAGAAGGGCCAGCTCCAGCAGGTCGATGCTCCCCAGACCCTGTACGACCATCCGGAGAACCTGTTCGTGGCGGGATTCATCGGCTCTCCGGCGATGAACATGGTCGAGGCAGATCTCGTGCGTCAGGACGGCGGGCTGTTCGTCACGTTCGGCGGTACGACGCTCCGAGTCGATGACGAGGTGCTCGCCAAGCGTCCGGGGATCCGGGCGTTCGAGGGCCGTCGGGCGATCGTCGGGGTCCGGCCCGAGAACATGGAAGACTCCTCGCTCATGCCGTCATCCCGCCGGACCGGCGGATGACGGTCGACATCGTCCTCCGCGAAGCGCTCGGTTCGGAGGTGCTGGTTCACTTCTCGGTGGACGCGCCGCCCGTATTGACGGAGGACACGCGCGAACTGGTGGGCGAGCAGAGCGGACCCACGGCCGGGGCCAGCGTCGCCGTCCAGGAGCTGGAGAAGGCGGCCGAGATCGGGACGTCGACGTTCGTCGCGCGCCTGGACCCGCGAACGCGGGCCGCCGAGCGACAGAAGCTCGAGCTCGCGGTCGACACCGCTCGCCTGCACTTCTTCGACCCGGCGACCGGACTCAGCATCTACGACGACGGCTCGTAGGCCCGTCCGGGCGTCCCCCGAGACGACCCGGGTCGCGTTCTGCCTGGAAGCGGTTCCAGAACCGTGCCTATCCCAGCGTCGGTTTGACCGCTCGCGGGGTGGGTTTAGGATGAGAGCGCTTCCATCGACCCAGGGGGGACGTGGACCGATGGCCGGGACGCTCGATGAGCTCGCCGCGTTGAGCGGCGTCTCCAGGGCGACCGTGTCTCGGGTCATCAACGGCGGATCCGTCTCCCGGGCCACGAGGGAGCGCGTCCTCGCGGTGATCGAGGCGACGAACCTGCGGCCGAACGCCGCCGCACGGACGCTCGCATCGGGCCGCTCCGGCGTGATCGGTGTCGTGATGCACGACGCGCCGCCCGAGGTGTTCGGCGACCCGTACTTCGCGCAGCTCCTGCATGGGATGAGCGACGCGCTCTCCGAGCAGGCCGCGGGGATGATGCTCTGGCTCGGGAACCGATCCAAGGAGGAGACCCTGGATCGGATCCTGTGGCCGGGGTCGCTCGACGGCGTCATCGTCACGGCGGACAACCTCGAGGACCCGCTCGTGGACGGTCTGCTCGCTTCGGACCTGCCCACCGTGCTGGTCGGTCACCGTCGGGCCGACCGGTCGGCGAGCTACGTCGACGTCGACCATGTCCACGCGGCCGAGGTCGTCACCACCCATCTCATCGATCTCGGGCGGCGCCGGATCGCCCACGTCACCGGTCGGCGGGGGACCGTCGCTGGCGGCTACCGCATCGCGGGGTATCGGCGAGCGATGGAGCGACGAGGCCTCGTGACCGATGGATTCAATTCGTCGAAGGGAACTTCGGCGGGGGCTCGGGCGCCTCGGGGAGCCATCGAACCCGCTCGACCGCGACGTCGATGTCGTACTTCAGCGCCAGAAACGCCGCCATGGCTGCGGCTGGCTCCGGGTCGATCCGCTCGCGCGGCCTGCGCGTCCCACAGGACGTCGCGCTCGCGGGGTTCGACGACCTCGAGTTCGCGGCCCGCCTGTATCCGCCCCTGACGACCATCTTGCAGGGGGTCCAGCAGCAGGGGACCGAGGCGGCCCATGTGTTGTTCCAGTTGCTGCAGGACCCGCTGGCGGGCCCGCGCCGCGAGCTCTTGCCACACCGAGCTGGTGGTTCGGTTCTCGACCTGGTGGGAGGCAACCGAACCACATGACGACCCGCGAGGCATCGGCGCGCGAGCAGGAGGCGGGACGCACCACCGGCTTCCTGTGGGGGGTGGCGACATCCGCCTATCAGGTGGAGGGGGCCGTCCACGAGGACGGCCGGGGGGCCTCCATCTGGGACACGTTCTGCCGCAAGCCGGGCAAGGTTCGGAACGGCGACACCGGTGACGTCGCGTGCGATCAGTACCACCGGTTCGAGCAGGACGTGGCGCTGATGGCCGAGCTGGAAATCGGCGCCTACCGGTTCTCGGTGGCGTGGCCCCCACCGTTCTGCAGGCCCGCGGCGCGGGTGCAACGAGCGCAGGGCTCGATCCCCACCACCGGCTGGTCGATTCGCTCAACCGGCACGGGATCCAGCTGCTGGTCACGCTCTACCACTGGAACTCGCCAGAGGGCGCTCGAGGACGCCGGGGGATGGGCGAACCGGTACACCGCGTCGTGGTTCTGGAGTACGTGGTCGCTCGTCCACGAGGTGTTCGCGAACGAGGTGCCGGTCTGGAAGATCACGGCGACGAGCCCTGGGTTCCGCGTGGCTCGGCTACGGAACCGGCGTCCACGCCCCAGGGACGACCGACGACGCGGTTGTGCTCGCCGCCTCCCACCACCTCCTCCTCGGTCACGGACTGGCCGTGGACGCCATGGGAGGCGATGGCGCCGGCCTACTGCCCACGCTCAACATCCAGCCGGCCACGCCCGCCTCCGACGACGAGGCCGACGTCGAGGCCGCGCGCCGGGCCGACCTCCACATGAACGCGCTCTACCTGGACCTTGATCTTCGGCCGCGGCTACCCGGTCGAGTTGGTCGAGCACTACCTGTTGGTCACCGACATGGCCTTCGTTCGCGCCGGTGACCTCGAGACCATCGCTCGTCCGTGCGATGTCCTCGGCGTGAACTACTACCGACGGTTCACGGTCACTGTGGATCTGAGGATCCGTGGCGCGGAGGCGCTACCGGGTTCGCTCGGCGCGCGGGCTCGACCGTCCCGCCCGACATCCCCGTGACCGAGATGGGGTGGCCGAATGCAGCCGGACGCGCTGACCGGAGCTGTTGCTGCGCGTGCATCGCGAGTATTCGCCACCCCGCCGTCCGATCCCTGAGAGCGGCGCCGCCTTCGACGACGTCGTCGGTCCGCACGGCGAGATCCACGATGCGGGACGGATCGCCTTCCTCCGTCAGATCCACGTCGGAGCCGCGCTGAGGGCCAGGGAGGCGGGTGTTCCTGCTCAAGGGCTTCTTCGTGTGGTCGCTGCTCGCCAACTTCGAGTGGGCGGAGGGGTACTGAAGCGCTTCGGGCCTGGTCGACGTCGATTTCACGACGCAGGCGCGTATACCGAAAGGGAAGCGCTCGGTGGTATCGCCAGTATTGCCCAGGACGGGCTCACGGGTCCCTCGCGCCATCCGGGAGGGCCTCCAGGGTGACCCAGAGGGGGTGGGTTTGACCGTACTGTCACGTGTGGGGTGAAATTGCAGCTGGAGTGAAAGGGGGCATCAGGCATGAGGTTATAGAAGATGATCGTGCTGTTCGCCGTAATTCGTGTTGGTCGCGGCGGCGTGCACGGAAACCAGAACCGTGGAGGTGGCGCGACTGGTGGTGGCACCACCGGCGCCGCCCAGGAGCCGAACACCGGGACGGTCAACGTCTTGAGCGCGTTAGCGGCGGAGGAGGCCGACACCCTCCAGAACCGTAACCCTGGACAACAACACACGGCTCCAGCGTCGACTACCAGGTCCAGTCCCAGGGGTCGAAGCAGTTCGAGGAGCAGCTGCAGCGTCCGGTCCCAGGCGGGGACCTTGGACACGATCCTGCTGCCACAGCCGGGCGCGGTGAAGGCGCAGGCGGCCTCGGGGCAACGCGCTGTCGCTCGAGGACCTCGGGTACAACATCGACGACCTCAACGCGACCTTCGGCGAGTACTTCGTGTCGCTGGGCGAATACCAGGGCGAGCACTACGGCCTGCCGACCAACTAGAACGAGAAGAGCCTGAGCCGGGCACCCTGAGGACGATTTCGACAAGGCGGGCTATACGATCCCGACCACTTGGGACGACCTGATGGCCCTGTCCGACCAGATCATCGCCGACGGCGGCACGCCGTGGTGCATCGGCCTCGGATCGGGCGGCCACCGGCTGGCCGGCGACCGACTGGGTCGAGGACATCATGCTGCGCCACCCAGGGCCCGGACACGTCTACGCAAGTGGACCAAGAACGAGATCCCGTTCAACGATCCGGCCGTCAAGACGCGGTGCAGATCTTCGCCGACGTGATGTTCCACCACCGATAAGTGCTCGATGGCGGCGAGCAGCTCCTTCGACCGCGTTCCGTGATGCGCCGCACCGTTCTTCGACATTCCGCCGGGCTGCTGCCTGCACCGCCAGGCCACGTTCATCTCGCCTTCTTCCCGGAAGGCGCGAAGTTCGGCGAAGACTACAGCGCGTTCCCGTTCCCCCGATCGACCAGCAGGGCGGTCTGTTCGCGGCGGAGATCGCGGTCGCGTACCGCACTCGCCAGAGATCAAGGACTTCCTCGACAAGTTCAGCGGGGAAGAGTTCCAGTGCCGATGGGCGGCGACCCGGGCCTGTCGAGGCTCTCGCCGAACGTCAACGTCGGGCAGGATTGCTACGCCAACCCGGTCCTGGCCGACGCGTCGGTGTTGCTCACGAATGCACTGGCGGCGCCAACGGCGTGCAGGGGGTTTCGACGCCTCGGACCAGATGCCGCCGGAGGTCGGTTCGGGCTCGTTCTGGACCGGCATGGTGAAATACATGCAGGACGGGCCGGACTCGCTCGACACGGTCCTGCAGAACATCGAGGACAGCTGGCCGTCCGGGTAGCGTGATGACCCGGATCGGTCCGTGCGGGAGGGGACGGCCACGCGGCCGTCCCCTCCTCGTTTGCACGAACGACCGCGAGGAGGCATCGTCCTCCCGGATGAAAGCGATCAGGCGATGAGCGCATCCGGGGGTTCGAGCGAGGCCGCGACCCTGACGGCGCCGCCCTCCAGGCCTCGGGCGCTGGGCGTGTTCATCCTGCGTCTGCTCGTCGCCCTGGCGATCCCGGTGGCCGCCTTCGCGGTCCTGTGGCGGACGTTCGACTATATGCAGATGAAGCCGCCATTCGTCTGTTCGTCGTGGGCGTCGCGGTCGTCGTGGGGGTGGGCGGTGTCTTCTTCCTGTACTGGGCGATGAACCGGATCGTGGACCTGCTCCCCGAGCGGTATCGGGAAGGGGTCCGGCCCTACGTGTTCGTCGGCCCCGCACTCGTGATCCTGGGTGTCTTCCTCGTCTACCCGGTGATCAACACGCTGCTGATCAGCGTCAAGGACCCGACGGGCAACAGCTTCGTCGGGCTGGACAACTTCAAGTTCGTCTTCACCGACGAGAGTATGCTGCGCGGATCCGCAACACGCTGGGGTGGACGCTGGTCGTGCCGGTAGTGGCCGTGAGCATCGGCCTCGCGTTCGCCACCTTGGTCGATCGCCTGCGGCGCGGCGAGGCGGTCGCCAAGTCGCTGATCTTCATGCCGATGGCGATCTCGTTCGCCGGTGCAGCGATCACCTGGCGACTGATCTACGACTTCCGCCCGGAGGGATTCGGCTCGAACATCGGCCTGCTGAACGCCGCCGGCAGGGCCTGGGCAACCAGCCGGTGGCGTGGCTCCAGGAGGCCCCGTGGAACAACCTCCTGCTGATGGTGATCATGGTCTGGATGCAGACGGGGTTCGCCATGGTGGTTCTGTCGGCCGCGATCAAGGCGATCCCCGATGAATCGTCGAGGCGGCGCGGATCGATGGCGCCTCCGAGTTCCAGGTCTTCCGCCGCATCATCGTGCCGAGCATCGCGCCCACCATCGCCGTCGTGGCCACCTACATGGTCATCAACGCCCTGAAGGTCTTCGACATCGTGTTCGTCATAGGCGGTGCGGAGACCAACAAGACCGAGGTGATCGCCGAGCGGATGATCCGTTGGTTCTTCATCCTCAACAACAGCGGACGCGGCGCGGCGATCGCGGCGTCCTGTTCGTGCCATCATCCCGTCATGGTCTGGACATGAAGCGACTTCCGAGAGCAGGCGTATCCCATGTCAGCGCCCCCCGATCCCGGCCCCCGAGATCACCCAGGCCCGGGGCCAAACCACCCGGGCGACGGACGAGCTCCGGGCGCTCGGCGCGGGGATGGTTCGTCCGGATCACGATCGTGGTTATCGTCCTGCTGTGGCTGATCCCGACGTTGGGCGTCCTGATCACGTCCTTCCGGCCCGAGAACCTGGTGAACACCACGGGGTGGTGGACGGCGTCGCGCACCCGTTCCGCGCGGCGGAGTGGACGCTGAGAACTACCGGCTGGCGCTGGACCGGGGCGGGCTGGGCAACGCGTTCCTGAACAGCCTCGCCGTCACGATCCCTTCCAGGTGATCCCCATCACGATCGCCGCCTTCGCCGCCTATGCCTTCTCGTGGATGGAGTTCAGGGGCCGGTACGTGCTGTTCGTCGTGGTCGTCGGCCTGATGGTGGTGCCCATCCAGATGACGCTGATCCCCTCCTCCGTCTGTTCGCCAACGGCGCGACCATCGGCCGCCTCATCGTCTTTCCCGACCTGGATCTGAACGGCACGTTCATGGGGATCTGGCTCGCCCACGCCGGGTTCGGCCTGCCGCTGGCCATCTACCTGTTACGGAGCTACATCGGGTCGCTGCCGTCCTCCATCATCGAGTCGGCGAAGATCGACGGCGCCGACCACTTCACGATCTTCTGGAGGCTGGTCGTCCCGCTCTCGGTGCCGGCGCTCGCCGCGTTCGCGATCTTCCAGTTCCTGTGGGTGTGGAACGACCTCCTGGTCGCCTACGTGTTCCTGGGCGGCACGCGGCAGACCATGGTCCTGCCCATCGCGCTCGCCGGGCTAGTGGGTGAGCGGGGAGAGACGTGGCACCTGCTCACGGCGGCGGCGTTCATCTCGATGATCCTTCCGCTCATCGTGTTCTTCTCGCTGCAGAAGTACTTCGTGCGCGGTCTGACGGCCGGTTCCGTCAAGGGCTGAGTCGATGGCCGGACCCCACCGCACGTAGGAACCGCCGTGGACCCGAGGGTCCCGCGCCGGATGTGGCGAGCGATCCTGCTGGCGACGTTGGTGCTCGTGCCGGCGTACTGGGCGCTCCTGATCGGCGTGGTCTCCGTCGCATCGACACGAGCGGGGGGCGTCGCGAGCCCGGGTCTGTGGATCGCGTTCGGGCTCATGCTGGTGCCGTTCGTGTTCGTCGTCCTCGCGTTCGCCTCCGCAGCATCCGCGCGCGCCCGGTGCGGTGGCCAAGGCGATGGGATTGACGCTGGTGATCGGCATCCCGGTCTCGGCGCTCGCCGCCGACGCCGCCACCGGGTTCGTCGCGGGGATCGCCGCGGGCGGCGTCGTCGCCCTCCGCGCGGACGTCGATCGCCCGTGGAAGGCGAGGATGCTCGCCGTGCTCGTCGCCACGGTCTGGGCGTTCGTCACCGTTCGGGTGGTGCCGGAGGCCGCCGTCCTGCTGGCGCCGATCCTGCCGTTCACGAGCGTGGGCCTCGCCGACCACCTGGTCCTCCTCAGGCGGGAGCGACGCGCAGCACTGCTCCCTCCCACGGGCCGAGGCTGAGCTCCCCGTCGACCGTCTCGCCGTCGCGTGACGGGTGCCGATCGCGATGGTCCCCGGACCCACCGGCACCGCGACCCGCCCGTCCGAGAGATTCACGGCGACGATCGTCGAGGGCCCGCGTCGCCAGCTCCAAGCGCCGGGCGGCGAGGGGAGCGACGCGTAGGCGCCCGAACGCAGGTCCGACGTCTCGCGACGCAGGGCGATCAGGTCGCGGCACAGGCGCAGGACCGAGCCCGGGTCCCGGCGCTGGTCCTCGACGTTGTTCGCACGGGCGTTCCCGATCGGGAGCCACGGCCGAACGCCTTCGCCGGTGAACCCGGCCCCCGGCCCGGCGTTCCACTGCATCGGCGTCCGGCCGGGGTCGCGTCCGGGCTGAGCGGTGCCGAGCTCGCCGGGTCGCGCACGTCGTCGCCGGTGACCGGGACCTCGACCATCCCGATCTCGTCGCCGAAGTAGAGGAACGGCGTCCCACGGAGCGTCAACAGCATCAGGAGGGCGCACCGGGTGGCGTCGGGACGGCCGCCGCACCACCTCGTCGCGAACCGCCCGACGTCGTGGTTCGAGCCGGCCCACGCCGGTTGGGCGAACGGCTCGAGCGCGTCCTCGGTCGTCTCCACGATCCGGCGCAGGGTCTCGGCGTCCAGGTCGGCGAAGACGAACGGGAAGTTGAAGCACAGGTTGAGCTCGTCGCCGGTCGCACCGTAGAAGCGGGCGACCTCCCGGAGGTCGAAGATCCAGGTCTCGCCGACCAGGACCCGAGGAGGATCGGACGCGTCGGCGATCCCTCGCCAGTCGCGGTAGATCTCGTGCACCTCGGGGCGGTTCATGTTGTGCACCTGGCGCTGGCCGCGGCGGCGGACGTCCTCGGGATCGTCGTCCGTCGCAGCGGGGTTGTCGCGCAACTCGCGGTCCTTGATGAGACCGTTCGCCACGTCGACGCGGAACCCCGCGATCCCCCGATCGAACCAGAACCGGAGGATCTCCTCGAACTCGCGGCGCACGTCCTCGTTCCACCAGTCCAGATCCGGCTGCTCCACCAGGAAGTTGTGCAGGTAGTACTGGCCGGTCGGCTCATCGAGCTCCCACGCCAGCCCGCCGAAGACCGAGCGCCAGTTGTTGGGCGGCGAGCCGTCGGGCCGCGGGTCGCGCCACACGTACCATCCCCGGTGCTCGGCGTCCCGGGACGACCGGGCGTCGACGAACCACGGGTGGACGTCGCTGGTGTGGTTCGGCACGAGGTCGAGGATCACCCGGATGCCTCGGGACGCCGCGTCCGCGACCAGACGATCGAGGGTCGCCAGGTCGCCGAGCTCCGGATGGACGTCGCGGTAGCCCGAGACGTCGTACCCCCAGTCCCGGTCCGGCGAGGGCGTGATGGGGGAGAGCCAGATGCCGTCCACGCCCAGCCATTCGAGATGGTCGAGGTGGTCGATCACGCCCTGGAGGTCGCCGGTGCCGTCGCCGTCGGCGTCCGCGAAGGAACGCACGTAGATCTGGTACAGGACGCCCTCGCGCCACCAGACGGCATCGTCGTTCGTCATCGCCCAAGTATCCCGGCCGGCGGTCCCGCCCCACTACCCTGCATGAGGGTGGATGTCGGACGTCCGAACCGTCACGCGCGAGGAGTGGGAGCGCGTGCGCGAGCTCCGGCTGCGCGCGCTCGCCGACGCGCCCGATGCGTTCGGTTCCACGCTCGAGCGGGAGCGCGCCCACGGCGAGACCGAGTGGATCGGCTGGATCGAGGGGTGGGAGGGGGCGACGAACGCCCTGTTCGTCGCCGAGCGCGGTGAGGACTGGGTGGGGATGGCCGTCGGCTCGCGTGCCGGCGACGAAGCCGACGCGCACCTGTACGGGATGTGGGTGGAACCCTCGTGGCGCGCGAACGGGGATCGGGGCGCGGTTGGTCGAACAGGTCCTCGCGTGGGCGCGCACCTGGGACGCGCGTTCGGTGATCCTCGCGGTCACGGAGAGCAACGACGGCGCCGCCGCCTTCTACGAGCATCTCGGCTTCGTGGACACCGGCGAGCGCGAGCCGCTGCGGGAGGGGAGCGAGCTGCGCGTCCGCATCCTGCGCCGCGAGCTCTGAGCGGCGTCTCCCGGATCGGGCCGCCCGAGGGGCCCTGCTAGCGTGGTTCGGATGCGGGCGGCCGGGGCTCCACGGATCCGACCCGCGGTCGCCGTGCAGACGCTGTTCGTGCTCTTCGGCGTCTTCATCGCGGCCTCGTTCCCGTTCCTGTCCCTGTTCCTGGACGGCAAGGGCCTGACCGCGGGCGAGATCGGCGCGGTGATCGCCGTGATGGCGATCGCGCGCGTGCTCCTGAGCCCTCTCTGGGGTCACCTGGCCGACACCTCGCTCGGCCGTCGCCGCGCGCTGCAGATCGGGGCGCTCGGCGGCGCGATCGGCGCGTTGGCGCTGTTCGGGGCCGAGACCTATCCGGCGATCGTGGCGACCGCGTTCGTGTTCGCCGGTCTGAGCGCCACCGTCGCGCCGAACGTCGACGCGATCGCCCTGGAGTTCCTGGGCGACGACCGGATGACCGAGTACGGACGCATCCGCGGCTGGGAGAGCCTCGCGTACGCGACGACCTGCCTGCTGGTCGGCGTGCTCCTGCAGCAGGTGGGCATCCGCTGGGCGATGCCCGTCGTCGCCTTCGCGGCGCTCGCGATCTTCGTCTGGGCGATCGTCGCGATCGAACCCGACCGGCCGGCCCGGTCGATCCGCCACGGCCGGCTCGGCGCGGTGGGCGCGGTGTTCCGGGCCGCCCCGAGGTTCTGGATGTTCCTGCTCGCCCTGCTCCTCGTGTGGACGGGGTTCAACGCCGCGTGGAACTTCATCGGCCTGAAGATCGAGCGTGCCGGCGGCGGCGCGCTGCTGGTGGGGATCGGGACGGCGCTCGGCGGGCTGGTCGAGGTGCCCGTGATGCGGCTCTCGTCGCGGTTCTCCAAGCGGTTCGGACTGCGGGCGGTGTACGTGGCCGGATGCATCGTGTACGCGACCGGCTTCCTGCTGTGGGGTCTGGTCGAGGACCCGACGGTCCTGTCCGTCCTCACCGTGTTCGAGGGCGCGGGGTTCGCGTTGCTGTTCACCACGATGGTGGTCGTGATCGGCCGCATGCTGCCGTCGAGCCTGTACTCGACCGGCCAGTCGCTCGCCGCGACGATGGGGTTCGGGATCGCGCCGATCATCGGCGCCGGCCTCGGCGGCCTGGTGTTCGATCGCTACGGTCCGGAGACGCTCTACGTCGGGGCATCGCTGCTCACGCTCGCCGGAGGGGCGGTGGCGTGGATCGCGCTGTCGACGCCCGCGCTGTCCCGCCCCGCACCGGACGTCGAACCCGTGCTCTGAGCGCCGTCCGGGGCGGTTCGCGCCGCGTCGGGGGCTTGACGTACGATGCCCCGAGACCCTGACGAGGAGGTCGATGTGGTCAGCGCGTTCATCCTGATCCAGACCGAGGTGGGAAGGGCCAGCAACGTGACCCGCGAGATCAGCGGCGTGAAGGGCATCGTGTCCGTCGACCCCGTGACCGGTCCCTACGACGTCATCGCCCGCGGCGAGGCCGCCGACCTCGACGAGCTCGCCAAGGCGATCGTGATGCCGATCCAGTCCGTCGAGGGTGTCACGCGCACCCTGACCTGCCCGGTGCTCTCGCTCTAGCCGTCCCCGGAACCCCCGGCACCAAGGCTGCCTCGCGGCGTTCTTCGGGGCGCTCCCTCGCGCGCGGATACCACGTCCGGAGGTGGTGGCGTGGGTTCGGAACGCGGCTTCGTATCGGTGCGGCTGCTCGTCCTGCTCGGCCTGGTGGTCGCGGCCGTGTGGGCCGTGCCGTTGACGCTCCTGCAGAGCGACGCGACGCATCCCGCCGACGTCCGCCGGCCCGACGGCCGTAGGCCCGACCGGGACCGGCGAGCCCGCCGGCGCGACGGCCGCGGTGAGTCCCGCGAGCGACCCCGTCTCCGACCCGATCCCTAAGGCCGACGACGTGCAGGCCCAGGCGCTGTTGAACGAGGCGATCCGGGCCGCGCAGGTCTACTACGCCGAACAGGTTCGTTCGACGGGTTCGGTCCCGATGCTGCCGCGGCGTACGACCCCTCGATCGTGTACACGCAGGGCGGCGCCGCCTCCGGCATGGTGTCGATGACGGTTTCGCTGACGGCGGTCGTGCTCGTCACCGTCGTCGAGCTGAACGGCGGCTACCTGTGCGCCGCCGAGATGGGCGACACCGTGACGATGGGGCGGACGAACGCCACGACGCCCGCCGAGTGCCAGGGCGGCTGGGTCTAACCCCCCGAACCGTCCCGGAACCACAGGTGCACGTCGCTCCGCTCCGCGAGCTCGAGCGTCTCGGGGAGCTCGGCCGCGAGCTCGCCGATCCGAGCCAGGAGCCGCGACCGCTGCGGCTCGGGCAGCGAGGCGATGTCGCTCGACGTCGCGAACAGGTCCGCGAGCCGCGCCGACGCCATCGTTCGCGTGGTCGGGAACGAACGCCGTTCCAGCGTCGTGAACCCGCCGAGGTACTCGGGCGGCTCGAACCACGAGAAGTACGACTCCACGATCGGTGAGGACGCGCGTTCGCGTTCGACGACCTCGTCGATCTCGCGGATGCCGAGCTGCATCGTGTCGGTGTCCTCATCCGTTCGTGCCCAGAACAGCGCGAGCGCGCCCCCGGGACGGAGCACGCGCCGGATCTCGGCGAACGCGGCCTCGGCGTCGAAGTGGTGGAAGGCGTTGCCGACGACGACGGCGTCGGCCTCGCGATCCCCGAACGGGATGGCCTCCGCCGTCCCCGGGACGGCGTGCACCTCGGGCAGGTTCGTCGTGAGGACCGCGCGCATGTTGTCGGCGGGTTCGACGGCGACCACCCTGCGCGCCGAGCGATGCGAAACGGCGCGAGAGCTGTCCGGTCCCGGCCGCGAGGTCGACCACGAGCGACCCGGGTTCGAGGCGGGCGCGCTCGGCTACCCACCGGACGGACTCGGGCGCGTAGGTCGGGCGCAGCTCGTCGTAGTCGGTCGCGTTCACGTGCTCGAAGCTGAACCCCATCGTCGCGCATCGTACGCGGCGGCCGTACGCTTGCCGGATGTCCCGACCCGAACGCCCGCCCGCCGGCCCGTCACCCGGGCGCTCGGGACCCGAGGCGTCGGCGCCGCTGCCGCGGCGGCTCCTCGCCGAGGAGACCCTGATCGTCCTGTCGCTGTCGCTGCTCGCGAGCGCGGTCTTCGCGATCCTCAGCCTGCTCGAGGCGCCGCTGCGCGGCGTCACTGTGGCCTCGGTGTCGCAGAGCACCCAGCTCGCGCGGCAGATCTTCGGAACGCTGTTCTCGCTCGCGCCGGTGTGGCTGGTGGTCTACCTGGTCCGTCGCAGCGGCGAGGGGCTCGAGGGGATCGGCATGCGGTGGGACCGTCCCCGGCAGGACATCGGACGCGGGGTGCTCCTGTTCCTGGTCGTGGGGGCGGCGGGCATCGGCCTGTACCTGGCGGCCGTGGCGCTCGGCGTCAACCGGTTCGTCGTGCCGGTGCCGCCGCTCGGGCACTGGTGGACGGTGCCGGTGCTCCTGCTGAACGCGGCCGAGGCGGCCCTGCTCGAGGAGGTCGTGGTCGTCGCCTACCTGATCACGCGGCTGCGGCAGCTCGGCCTGACCGAGATCGCGGCCGTGGGCGCGAGCGCGTTGCTGCGCGGCAGCTACCACCTGTACCAGGGGTGGGGCGGGTTCCTCGGCAACGTGGCGATGGGCCTACTGTTCGGGTTCGTGTTCACTCGGACCAAGCGCGCGTGGCCGATCGTGATCGCGCATTTCCTGCTCGACACCGCGGCGGGCATCGGGTTCATCCTGTTCCGCAAGCACCTGCCCGGGTTCGGATGAGCACGCCGCTCGCTCGGCGGTCGCTGTCGGCGGCGCTCCGGCAGGTGGCGGCGCGAGGGTTCGCGCACGTCGACGGGCTGGTGGGCGAGGCCTTCCTGCGCGACCTCCGGCGCGAGGTCGAGGGCGGTCCGCTGCGCAGGATGGAGGGTTCGTTCGGTGCGGCTGGCGTCCGCATGGAGATCGACGGCTACGACCTCGAGGCGCCGTTCGAGGGCTTCCCGGCCCTGACGGAGCTCGCGGGCTCGTTCACGGCGCGCGTCCGCTCGGACGGCGCCCAGATCCGTGGCCTGCGGACCTGGCGCCCCAACGAGGCGGGGGTCGCCGTCTACCGGTCGGATTCGGTCGGCGTCACCTCGCACCTGGACGGCCGCTGGTACCGGCGGCTCGTCGCGGTCTTCACCGTGGAGGGCTCGGCGCGGTTCGAGGTGCGTTCGTCGCGCGAGGGCGACCTGCTCGAACGCTGGGAGGCCCGCGCCGGCTCGGTCACGTTGATGCGGGCGCCGGGTCTCGCCGGCGTCCGCGACGGCCGCCCGTACCACGCGGTGCACGGCCCGCCGCGCGGGACACGGTGCTCGCTCGCACTCCGCATGCGGGTCGATCGGCCCTGATCACTGGAGGTCGCGGGCGAAGCGCCGATCGAAGCGACGCGACCACCGCACGCTGCCGTCCTCCTCGGCATCGATCTCCAGGTGCACCTGGTATCCCTCCGCGTCGCTCTCGATGCGGCTGCGTACCTCCGTGGCGACGACCGTCCCGGGCCACGTGAGCTCGTAGCGCGCCGTCGCCGAGACCCACGCGCGTCCGGGATCGTCGATCGAGACGCCCACCACGCCGCCGACGCGCTCGGCGATCGCGGGTGCCACCTCGTCGGCCTCGCTCCGGTTGTGGTAGCCGACGACCGCCCGGGTCTCGTTCCCGATGAGGTCCCGTTCGACCTTCCACGTCACGCCGTCGGTGTCCCAAGCCTGCGGTCGGCGGGACGCAGGGAGGTCGGGGCGCTCGGCGATCGGTGGGGGGCCGTCGACGATGGGCAGGACGAGCTGCGAGCCCTCGCGCTCGATCGTGAGCGTGAGCGGCGCCGGCGGCGGCCAGCAGTTCGGCCAGTCGGTCCCCGCGAGATCCACGCGCACGCCGTGGCCGGGCTCGAACACCCACGAGGTGACGTCCAGCTCGAACGAAACGTCGTACGCCCGTCCGGGTTCGAGCGGTGACGGCTCCTCCCTGGAGTCGCGATGCGTGAGGTTGAGCAGACCACGCGTGACCAGCTGCGAGGTGCCGTCGGGGTGGACGTCGCACAGCCGGGCGGACAGGTACGCCACGGGTGCGGAGGAAGCCACCCGCGCTCGCAGGACGGGGGCGCCGAGGATCTCGAGCTCCCCCTCGAGCGGCCAGTCGTAGACGAGCGAGAACGCCTCGTCCGGCCGCTGGTCGACCGCCTGCCCCCAGGGCGGCAGCCCGGCGCAGCTCAGCCACCCGGTCCACCCGACGTCGCCGCGGACCTCGAGCCGGTCGGGGCCGTCGCCGGCCTGGGCCGCCTCGGCCTCGGCGAGTGCGAACCTGCGTTCGCGGCCCCTGTCGAGCGGCCACCCGCTCTCGAACCGCCACGTGCCCGGATAGGCCTCGAGGTCGGCAGCCGGTGTCACCGGACGCCGCACGAACGCGACGATCGGCGGCTCGCGGTCGACGCCGTTGTCCTCACCCCTCAGCCATCGGTCCCACCAGCGCGCCATCTCGCGGTCGAGGTCGAGGTTGGGGCCGGGGCGCGAGGTCTCGACGTCGGCGTGCGACCAGGGACCGGCCAGGAGGCGTTTCGGGCAGTTGAGGTTCGCCATGCCGCGCAGGGCGATGTTCGTGTAGCCGTCGGCCCATCCGGTCACGAGCATCGTCGCCGCTTCGATCGCGCCGTAGTCCTCGCGCAGCGACCCGTGCTTCCAGAACGCGTCGTACCGCTGGTGCTCGAGCCAGCCGAACAGCCACGGCTCGTACTCGGCAACCCGGCGTTCCCACGCGTCGCGCCAACCCTCGCCGCAAACCCGCGGGTCCGGCGGCAGCACGTTGATCGCGTCCATGTAGGTCGGCCAGTCGGCCAGGTCGAGCTGTTTCAGCGCGCCGCCGTAGTAGTGGACGTCGTCCGCGTACCGGTCGTCGGAGGCGAAGATCGAGCAGATCGCCTTCAACGCCGGAGGGCGGAGCATCGCGACCTGCAGTGAGTTGAACCCCGACCACGACGTCCCGAACATCCCGACGTTGCCGTTGGACCAGGGGCGGTCGGCGAGCCAGGCGATCACCTCGGTCAGGTCCTCGAGCTCCTCCGCCGTGTACTCGCCCGTCGCGCTCCCTTCGGAGGAGCCCGTCCCGCGGATGTCCACCCGGCACACGGCGTACCCGAACTCGTCCGCGAAGCGGTGGTACTCGGGCCGGTAGTGCGCGGTCAGGTCGTCCTTGCGATAGGGGAGCGCCTCGAGCAGCGCGGCGCGAGGCTCGGGAAGCTCGGGGTCGTCCTCCGGCGGCAGGTACAGGGTGGCCGCGAGGCGGGCCCCGTCGCGCATCCCGATCCAGACGTCCTCGGTCCGAGCCATGGCGCAGGATGCTAGCGCCCGGGCGGGCGAGGTTCGCGCTTCACGCCCGGCGTGCTACGCCCAGGAGGTGAACCAGTAACGCAGCTTGAAGGCGGCGTCGGTGATCGGCGCGGCCGTCAGGATCGGCCAGAACCAGATGAACAGGATCACCGACGCGGCGACGAACCCCACGACGAACGGCAGGAACGGGCGCGAACGCGAACCCGCGACGTGCAGCGCGGACAGGTCGCGGAGCGCGTACACGACGGCGAGGACGAAGAACGGCGTGAGCGGCGTCGCGTAGAAGAAGAACTGCGGGCGCGAGACCAGGAACCAGGGCAGGTACAGGCCCGCGATCGCGACGACGATGAACCCCGCCCTCCAATCGTGCTTGTGCCACCAGGCGTACGCGACGTACGGGATCGCGAGGAGGCTGCCCCAGAAGATCGCCGGGTTCCCCTGCGCGTAGATCACCTGGCGCACCCCGTCGGAGGCGAACGCCCCGTAGTAGTACGTGGGCCGGGCCAGCACGATCCACTTCCATGCCGGGGCGAAGTACGCGTGCCAGGGCTGCCCCTGATCGTTCACCGCCTTCAGGTCGGCGTGGAACTTAGCGGCCTTGCCCTGCATCTCGGCCCACCGCTGGAGATCCCACCCGAAATGCAGGAACCAGGGGATGTAGCTCGCGACGTACACGATGCACGGCGTGACGAGCAGCGCGAGGACGAACCCGAACCCCTCGGTCGTGATCGTCTTCATGATCGGTTTCGACACGCCGAACCGCTTGCGCCGCATCACTTCCCACATGAACCCCAGGGCGATCGCCGTGACGACCGCGGTCAACCCCGACCACTTGGTGGCCATCGCGGCGCCGCCGGCCGCCCCCGCGGCGAACCGATACGGCCGCCACAACGGCGCCGGCAGTCGTCGCTTCGGCCTGGCGGCGGCCTCGCCGTCGCCCCCCGGGGACGTCTCGATGGTCGGTGGCGGCGTCCGTCGTTCGATCCACCGTCGGTCGAGTAAGAGGAAGACGAAGACCAATACGACCCAGAACGCGACGAAGATGTCGAGCGTCCCCGTCCTCGATTGGACGAGGTTCAACCCCTCGGTGGCTAACAGCAGGCCGCCCGTGAACGTCCACAGCGGGCTCGCCCATAACAACTGGATGATGACGGCGAGCAGCATCACGGTCGCGGTCCCTGTCACCGCCGCGCCGGCGCGCCACCCCATCGATTCGGTCCCGAACGCCAGCTCTCCGACCGCGATCATCCACTTGCCGAGCGGTGGGTGGACCCACGCCCCCGTGTCCCATTCGTTGTCACGCCAGAAGCGCTCGTCCGCGCTGTTGATGTCGCAGCGCTGGTTCGAGTAGCCGAGCAGGATGCACGCGGACTTCGTGTAGTAGTACTCGTCGAACACGCGGTGCTCCGGGTACGCGAGGTGCACGAACCGGAGGTAGCCCGCGATCAGCCCGACGGCCAGGACCGCGACGACCGGTCGGTTGAACCGCTTGATCCAGGCGTGCATGCGCAGCGATGGGCTCGAGGGGCGCTGCACGAACGGCGGTGCGGGCCGGGTGAGCGTGGACATCCGACCGATGGTACGGCAGGGATGCCGTTCAGGAGGGGCGTTCGGCCGCGCGTTTGATCCGGTCTTTCAGCCGAACCACGAACTGGAGCCCCTGGTAGACCTCGTCGATCGAGGCCGACTTGTTGTCGACCAGGCCGGCGTCCAGTCCCGTGCGCTGGACGACCTCGAAGGACAGGTCCGTGTCGATCTCGGCCGCCTTCTTGGGCCAGGCCACCCAGAGACGGCCCGCCTCATCCAGCGCCCGAACGGCGGTGGGGAAGCGGCGCCGGAGGTCGGCCCGCGTCATCGTGAAGAGCAGCACCACGTCGAGCGGGCCCCGCGCGCTGCGGGCGAACGACGTGCCGCTCGGGACCGGACCGAGGGAGAAGCCGCTCGGCGCGCCCACGATCAGGACGCGCGAACCCTCGCGGATCCCGAGCTTGCGGGGGAGCGGCGTCGACGAGTAGTCCTTGTGTCCCGACGGCGTCACGTTCGGCACTGTAGCCGCGCCCGACGGCGGGCTACGTCGTTCGGCGGTTCCGCCTCGCGGATCGCGTGGGACCATCGAGACATGACCGGCCACCTGTACGTCGTGGGCACGCCGATCGGCAACCTCGCCGACCTGTCGCAACGCGCCCGGGAGACGCTCGGCTCCGTCGATCTGGTCGCGGCCGAGGACACGCGGCGGACGGGGCGGCTGCTCGCGCACCTCGGCCTGAAGGTGCGCATGCTCTCGTTCTTCGAGGGCAACGAGCGGCAGCGCATCGACGAGCTGCTGGATCGCCTGCGCGAGGGCGAGCGGGTGGCGCTCGTCTCCGACGCCGGCATGCCCGCGGTCTCCGATCCCGGGTTCCGCCTCCTGCGGGCGGCGGTCGATGCGGGGGTCGAGATCAGCGTGGTCCCGGGCCCTTCGGCGGTCACCGCGGCGCTCGTCGTCTCGGGCCTGCCGACCGACCGCTGGGTGTTCGAGGGCTTCCTGCCGCGTCGTCCGAGCGAGCGCCGCGAACGTCTGCGGGCGCTCGCGCACGATCCGCGGACCGTGGTCCTGTTCGAGTCCCCGCTGCGCGTGATCACGCTCCTGCGCGACGTCCTGGTGGAGCTCGGCGATCGCCGCGCCGCCGTGGCCCGAGAGCTCACGAAACTCCACGAGGAGGTCGTCCGGGGTCGCGTCTCCGAGGTGATCGCCTCCCTGCTCGACTCGGAGCCGCGCGGCGAGCTCGTGGTCGTGATCGAGGGGGCGGAGGCGGTCGCGCCGGACCTGGACGAGATGGTGGAGGAGGCGCGCCGTCTCGTCGCGGACGGCATGCGCAAGCGCGAGGCGGCGGCGGCGGTCGCCCGACGCGGCGGCGGGTCGGCCAACGAGATCTACGGCGCCCTCGTCGACCCGGAGGGCGGCGGGTAGTTCGAAGGCCTCGGCTACCATGGCTCGACCATGGGCAAGGACGTCTTCTACGTCACCTCGGCCATCCCGTACGTGAACGCGGAACCACACGTCGGGACGGCCTACGAGATCGATCGCCTGCGACTTCGTCGCCCGGGACCAGCGCTCCAGGGGCAGGCGGTGCACCTCCTCACGGGAACCGACGAGCACAGCCTCAACGTCGCGCGCGCCTCGGCCGAGCAGGCCATCTCGCCCGCAGGAATGGGTCGACCAGATGGTGCCGAAATGGCTGGAGGTGTGGCGCCGGCTCGAGATCGCCAACGACGACTTCATCCGCACGACTCGGAGCAACGTCACGCAGAGCCGTCCAGCGGTTCGTCGAGCGCCTCCGCGACGGCCGGGGCGAGGTCTATCTCGGGACCTACGAGGGGCCTGTACTGCGCCTCCTGCGAGGAGTTCAAGCACGAGAAGGAGCTGATGGACGGGAACTGCCCGATCCACGGGATCGCCGGTCGAGTACGCTGGAGGAGGAGAACTACTTCTTCCGGCTCTCGGAGTACCAGGAGCGGCTGCTCGAGCTACTACGAGCGGCACCCCGGACTTCGTGCATGCCCGAGACCCGGCGCAACGAGGTCCTCTCGCTGATCCGGGGCGGGCTCCAGGACCTCTCGATCAGCCGGACGACCTTCCGACTGGGGGATCCCGCTCCCGTGGGACGCCGCCACGTGTCTACGTCTGGTTCGACGCGCTGACCTGAACTACATCACCGCGGCCGGGTTCGGGACGGACGAGGCCCGTTGTTCGACGAGCGTCTGGCCGGCCGAACGCCACCTGATCGGCAAGGACATCACTGCGGTTCCACGCCGTCTATCTGGCCGGCGATGCTCATGGCGGCCGGGGTCGAGCCGCCCGAGGCAGTGTTCGGCCACGGCTTCCTCAACGTCGGCGGTGAGAAGATGTCGAAGACCAATGCGACGGGCATCCACCCGTTCGAGCTCTCGGACCACTTCGGCGTGGACTCGTATCGTTACTTCTTCCTGCGGGAGATCCAGTTCGGACAGGACGGGAGCTTCTCGTGGGAGTCGATGGTCGAGCGGCACAACGCCGATCTGGCGAACGGTCTGGGGAACCTCGTGAGCCGGATCCTCGCGATGCTCGGGACCTCGTTCGACGGGGTGGTGCCCGAACCGGCCGCCGAGGGTGTCGAGGACGACCTCCCCGTGTTGACCGCGGACGTCGTCCGCCGGTACGACGACCACATGACCGGGCTCGCGCTCACCCAGGCGCTGGCGGTCGTATGGGAGATCGTCGGCCGAGCGAACGGCTACCTGGTCGAGCGCCAGCCGTGGACGCTGGTCGAGGACGAGGCCCGCCGGGACGAGCTCGCCGGCATCCTGTACGCGTCGGCCGAGACCCTCCGGATCCTCGCGGTCCTGATCCGCCCGATCATGCCCGGCGCCGCGGCGCGGCTGTGGGAACAGCTCGGGATCGAGGAGCCGCTCGACGCGCAGCGGCTGCCGCAGGCTGCCGCCTGGGGCGGTCTGCGGCCGGGGACCAAGACCGCGAAGGGCGACGCCCTGTTCCCTCGGCTCGACTCCTGAGTGAGGGTTCCCGCCGTCACGTTTCACGTGGTACTCACCTCCTCAACTTCCGATCGAGAGCGGTCGACGACGCGCGGGCTCGGCCGCTCGAGATCTTCGAGCCGGGGTCGAGGATCGGTCGCGACGGCTAAGGTGTCCGCCGCGTGAACGACCCGAACCCTGAACCGCCGATGCAGAGCGGTGCCGTCGACACCCACTGCCACCTGTTCCTACTCGACGGCGACCCCGCCGAGGCGGTTGAAAACGCTCGGAACGCGGGGGTGGACACCCTCGTCTGCGTCGGTATCGACCCAGGGTCGAGCCGTCGCTCGATCGAGCTCGCGACGTCGCTCCCCGGTGTCGCCGCGACCGCCGGCATGCACCCCCATGACGCGAGCGCCTTCGACGCCGAGGCCGAAGCCGAGATAGAGCGGCTGCTCGCGAACCCGCTCGTGGTCGCGGTCGGCGAGTGCGGTCTGGACTTCTTCCGCATGCGGTCCCCCCGCCCGGATCAGGAGCGCGCGCTCCGCGCGCAGGTCGCGCTCGCGAGGGCGTACGACCTTCCACTCGTGATCCACGTTCGCGACGCCTGGCCCGAGATCCTTCGAGTGCTCGATGAGGGTTCCGCCGAACGGGTGGTCCTCCACTGCTTCAGCGGCGATGCCGAGATCGCGGCGGGTTGCGCGGAGCGCGGCTGGTTCCTCTCGTTCGCGGGGAACGTCACCTACCCGAAGAACGGGCACCTGCGCGCGGCGGCCGCGGCGGTGCCGCTCGACCGGGTCCTCGTCGAGACCGACAGCCCGTTCCTGGCGCCACAGCGGCTGCGTGGCCGCGACAACGCGCCGTCGAACGTCGTCGACGTGATCGAGGCGATCGCGACCACTCGGGAAGAACCTGTGGAAATCGTGAGGAAGATCACCGCCGAGAACGCCAGAACGGCCTTCCCCAGGCTTCAGTAGGCCCTCGGAACCGCCGAGATTGAAGTTTGCAGTAAGAGTTGAGGGTTTGATACGGTCCTCTCGCACGTCGTTGAAAGGCTTCGGTCCGGCCTCGGCCGCTTCCCCCCGGAGCCTTCTTCCAATAGGAGGAAGGATGCCGGTTCGTCCGACGCGGGTCCGCCGGTTGCGGGCACGCAAGGCGATGGGGAACGCGCTGCTCGCGAGCGTCTTGCTCGTGGGAGGCCTCACGTACGTCGCGATCCAGAAGACCGTGACGCTCGTGGTGGACCAGGGGCGACCCGAGGCCGTTCGAACGATGAGCGCGAGCGTCGGGGAGCTCCTCGACGCGCAAGGGATCCTCGTTGGGTACGGCGATCTGGTGACGCCGCCGACGCCGACGTCGCTCGCGGACGGGATGACCGTCATCGTGGAGCGGGGTTGGCTCGACGGCATCACAGCTCCCGGGCCCGACGATGTGGGGGTCTGGGTGATGGAGGGAGCGACCGCGCCGCATCTGATGCTCGCGGCGCGGTCAGGCGAGGACTGGCTCTCCGCGGGAGATCCGGCCGGGTGGTCGCAGGTGGTATCGGCGAACGTCGTGGTGAAGGGGAAGGACCACGACGTCATCACCAACGCCGGTACCGTTCGCGAGCTCCTCTCGGCCATGGGGATCACATCCGACCGCGACGACCGCGTCCTTCCGTCACCCAGCACCCCCATCTCAGAAGGCATGCGCGTCCGCTACGACGCGATCGCGTTCCGGACCCGCGACGTCCGCGTCCCGATCCCGTACACCACCTACACGCGGTACTCGGACACGCTGAACCCCGGCGCGGTCCGCGTGGATCGCGCGGGCGTCGACGGGGTCATGGTGGAGCGGACCCGGGTCAAGTTCGTGAACGGGAGGGCCGTCACCACCCAGGTGCTCTCGAGGACCGTCCTGCAGGAGGCGATCGCGGCCCGGCGCGTGGTCGGGCGCGAGAACGGCTCGCACGGCTCCCAGAGCGGCGAGGCCAGCTGGTACTCGTTCGCCCCGGGCGGCGGGCTGACCGCGGCCCATCCGTGGCTCCCGTTCGGTACGGTGGTCACCGTCACGAACCTCGCGAACGGCAAGACCGTTCAGGTGGTGATCAACGATCGGGGACCCTTCGGCGGACGGATCATCGACCTCTCCGACGAGGCGTTCGCCCGGATCGCCCCGCTCTCCCAAGGCGTCTGTCAGGTCCACCTCAGCTGGTGATCGTTCGGGCGGCCTCGGCCGCTCCGAGCTGAAGGACCTCGCAGCCCGCCACGGGATCCGGCCGACCAAGATCCGGGGCCAGCACTTCCTCGCCGACCCCAACCTGGCGCGCGCGATCGTGGCGGACGCCGGGATCCGCGAGGGGGACCGCGTCGTGGAGGTGGGCGCCGGGCTCGGGTCCCTGACGATCCCGCTCGCCGAGACCGGGGCCGAGGTCCTCGCGATCGAGGTGGACCGCGGGCTGTCCAGGGCCCTCGGCGAGGTCGTCGGCTCCTACCCGAACGTGCGGATCGACGTCTCCGATGCGATGCGCACCGACTGGGCCACCGCGCTCGGCGCCGAACGCTGGTCGATGGTCTCGAACCTGCCGTACAACGTCTCGGTCCCGCTGCTGCTCGACCAGTTGGAGACCGCGCCGATCGACCGGTACGTCGTGATGGTGCAGCGGGAGGTGGGGGATCGGCTCGTGACGGGTCCGGGCGAGGAGGCGTACGGCGCGGTGAGCGTTCGGGTCGCGTACCGGGCGGACGCCCGCATGCTGCGCAGGGTTCCGGCCGACGTGTTCTGGCCCCGCCCGAAGGTCGACTCGGTGCTGGTCAGGCTCGACCTCCGGCCGCCGACGGTCGCCGTGGATCCCGGAGCCCTGTTCGCCGTGGTCGACGAGGGCTTCGCCGAGCGCCGAAAGACGATGGCGAACGCGCTGAAGCGGCTCGGCCGCGACGCGGCGGACGCGGCCGAGATCCTCCGATCGATCGACCTGGACCCGGGCGTCCGCGCCGAGCGGCTCGGCCTGGACGAGTTCGCGCGGATCGCGGGGGCGATGCTCGAGCGGGGCTGGACGCCGTGACCCGCGGGACGATCCGGCGCGACGCGAAGGCCAAGATCAACCTGTTCCTGCGGGTGCTCTCGATGCGGGAGGACGGCTACCACGAGATCGAGAGCCTGGCCGTCCCGATCTCGCTCGCCGACCGGATCGTCGTCCGGCCGGCCGAGGAGCTCCGGGTCGAGGTCGCGGGCGCCCCCGCGTTCCCGTCGGGCGGGCTCAACCTCGCGCTGGTCGCCGCGCTCGCGCTCGCCGATGCGTGTCCCGACGCCGGCGGCGCCCTCGTCGAGATCGAGAAGCGGATCCCGGTCGCGGGAGGCCTCGGGGGCGGGAGCGCCGACGCGGCCGCCACGTTGCTCGCGCTGAACGAGCTCTGGGGCTGCGACGTGGACGCGGCCGCCCTCGAGGAGATCGGCGAGCGGATCGGGTCGGACGTGCCCGCGATGCTGTCGGGCGAGGCGGTCCTGATGACCGGGCGCGGCGAACGGCTCGCGCCCGCCGAGATCCCGCCGCTCCACTGGGTGCTGGTGCGGTTCGGGTTCGGCGTCCGATCGCCCGACGCCTACCGGTGGTGGGACGAGGATGGGACGGGCACCGGCCCGGACCCCGACCACCTGCTCGCCGCCGCGACCGCGGGGGATGCCGAGGCGCTCGGGCCCCTCCTGTTCAACGACCTCGAGACGCCCGTCGCCGCCCGCCACCCCGAGGTCGGCGAGGCGAAGCGGCGTCTGCTCCAGGCCGGCGCGCTCGGCGCCGTGATGAGCGGGAGCGGCTCGTCCGTGATCGGCCTGGCGCGCGACGAGGCGCACGCCCGAACGCTGTCGGCCGGGTTCGAGGGCGCGGAGCCCGTCGTGGGTCCGCCGCCGGACACGGCATAATCGGGAGCCGGTCCGGGGTCGTCTAACGGCAAGACGCGGGCCTTTGGAGCCTTCGATGGAGGTTCGATTCCTCCCCCCGGAACTGCCTGGCCCCCGGAACAACCTGGCGCCCGGAACAACCTGGCGCCCGAACCACCTGGCCGGAAGGGATCCGAACGCGTGGCCGAGATCGCCTGCCCCTTTTGCGGCACCTCGAACCCCGAGACCGCTCGGTTCTGCGGGTCGTGTGGCGAGACGCTGGAGCGGACCTGTCCTTCGTGCGGCACGGCCAACCCGCTCGCGAACCGCTTCTGCGGTTCCTGCGGGACCGCGCTCGTGCCGGTCCAGGAGCGTCCCTCGGAGCGGGCACCGAACCTGGAGGAGCGCAAGGTCGTCACGATGCTCTTCGCCGACCTCACCGCCTCCACCGAGATGTCCTCACGTCTGGATCCCGAGGACCTGCGTTCGGTCCTACGGCCGTTCTTCGACGCGATGGCGGACGAGATCGGTCGGTACGGCGGCACCGTCGAGAAGTTCATCGGCGACGCCGTCGTCGCGGCGTTCGGGGCGCCGGTCGCCCACGAGGACGATCCCGAACGTGCGATCCGGTGCGGACTCGCGATGCAGCGCCGCCTCGCGGAGCTCAACACCGAGGTGGCCGAGCTCGCCGGCAGCGACCTCGCGATGCGGATCGGGATCAACACCGGCGAGGTCCTCGCCCACTCGATCGAGGAGGGGATCGTGACCGGCGAGGCCGTGAACATCGCGGCACGACTCCAGTCGCTCGCCGTACCGGGTCGCGTCGTCGTCGGCGAACGCACCTATCGGGACGCGCAGGAGGCGTTCGCGTTCGCGGATCTGGGTGACGTGTCGGTCAAGGGGATCGAACGGCCCCTGCGGGTCTACGAAGTCGAACGCGAGGCGGCCGGCACGGACGAAGGCCGCGAGCGCGCGACGGCACCGCTCGTAGGTCGCGACCCGGAGATGGAGCTGCTGCGGCTGCAGTTCCGGCGGACCGTGGCTCAGTCCAACCCCAACCTGATCACGATCGTCGGACCGCCCGGCATCGGCAAGAGCCGGCTCTGCGACGAGGCGGCACTGGCGTTCGAGGACGAGGGGGCGCGTGTCGTCCGCGGGCGATGCCTGCCGTACGGCGACGGGCTGACCTACTGGCCCCTGGCCGAGATCCTGCGGGCCGACGCCGGGATCTTGGACAGCGACCCCGCCGAGGAGACGATCGCGAGGGCGCGCGAGCGTCTCGACCCGAGGTTCCCCGGCGAGGAGGGGATCGGCGTCGCGAGCGTCCTGCTGTCCTCCATCGGCGTCGAGCTTGCCACCGATCCGCTCGCGGGTGCCGAACGCGAGGCCGCGCAGCGGCTGATCGCGCGGTCGTGGCAGCGGTACCTCGAGTCGCTGGCGGAGGGAGCGCCGCTCGTCGCGCTGATCGACGACGTGCACTGGGCGGACCCGAGCCTGCTCGAGCTCCTCGAGTCCGTCGTCGCGCGGGCGAGCGGCGCGATCCTCGTCCTGTGCATGGCGCGACCCGATCTGTTCGAACGCCGGGCCGGGTGGGGCGGAGGGCTCTCGAACGCGACGACGATCTCCCTGTCCGCGCTCTCGCCCGGGGACGGCTCGCAGCTGATCGAGCATCTCCTGGGCGGTCACGCGCCGACCGAGGTCGTCGACCTGATCCATCGTCGATCCGAGGGCAACCCGTTCTTCGCGGCGGAGCTGCTCCGGATGATGATCGAAGACTCGACGATCGCACGCCGCGACGGCCGCTGGGAGCTCGTCCGGGAGCTGCCCTCGCACCTGCCCGACACCGTGCAGGGCGTCATCGCGTCGCGCATCGACCTGCTGGCGCCCGAGGAGAAGCGCGCGATCCAGGACGCGTCGGTGATCGGGCGGAGCTTCTGGCCGGGCGCGGTCGCCCGCCTGACGTCGGCCGGCGCCGAGCGCGCGATCGAGGGTTTGGCCGCCAAGGGCCTCGTCGTCGAACGCGACACGTCGACGATCGCGCTCGAACGCGAGTTCCTGTTCAACCACGTCCTCACCCGTGATGTCGCGTACGGGAGCATCCCGAAGGCGCGGAGGGCGACGGCGCACGGCATCGTCGGCGCGTGGTTGGAAGAGGGCACGGCGGGACGGGCAGAGGAGTTCGCCGAGATCTTGGCCCACCACTTCTCGCTGGCCGGCGATCGCGAGAGGTCGGGGCGGTACGCCCTGCTCGCCGGGCAGCGCCTGCTCCGCGTGTTCGCCGCCGAGGAGGCCATCGCGTGGTTCGACCGGGCGATGGACGCCGGGCCGTCGGACCCCCGCCTGCGGTCGCAGGTCAGGTTGGCGCGAGGGCTGGCGAAGGAGCAGCTCGGGAGGTTCGACGACGCGATCAGTGACTACGAGGGCGCCCTGGTCGATGCTCGGGAGGCTGGGGACGCCGAGGGCGAGGCGCGGGCCCTCGCGGCGATGGCGCACACGCTGTGGCTCCTCGATCGCTACGACGAGGGCGGCGCGCTCCTGCCCGAGGCCCTCGAGCGGGCTCGCGCGGTCGGACTCGGCGACGTGGAGGCCCGGCTCCTGTACACGGCCGGGACGATGCGGTTCGGGCGTGGTGAGTTCGGCGAGGCCCTGGACCTGCACGGTCAGGCGCTGTCGACCGCCCTGCGGGGCGAGGACGTGGAGGGCCAGGCGCTCGCGCACCACGGCCTGTGCGAGACGTACTTCTTCGTGGGGCCGCTCGAGGACGGTCTCGAACACGGCCTGCTGGCCGACGCGCAGTTCCGGGAGCTCGGCCAGCGATCGATGGTGGCGCACAACGGCTACATGCTCGCGTGGCTGCTCGGCTTCGTCGGCCGGCGCGAGGAGGCGATGGCGCAGGCGAACGCCTCGATCGAGACCTCGCACGAGATCGGCAACGTCCGGGAAGAGGGGTTCGGGTTGCACGATCGGGCGGAGCTGTACCTGTCGGCAGGGCGTCTGGATGCGGCGCTCGCCGACGGCGTCCGCGGCACCGCGATGCTCCGGGACCTCGGCGTGGTCCGCGGCGTGATCATCGGCGAGATCATCCAGAGCAGCGTTGCTGGGGAAGCGTGGGCGTTCGAGCGGATGCGCGAACCGGCCTCGGACGCGCTCGAGCTCTCCGATGCGCTCGGCGGGACGTTCATGCGGGCGCCCACCCTCGCGTACCGCGCGTGGACCCTGCTGGCCGATGGGAAGGTCGGTGAGGCGGAGCAGCATCTGACCCAGGCGCGGGCCATCGCCGACGTGTTCCTGCACCGAGCCTGGATGAACCGCATCGAGGTCCTCATCCAGGAGTGGGCGGGCGACGCCGACGCGCTCGCCGAGATCGCCGACCGGATCGAACGCGACGTGCTGCCGAGCAGCACCTACTGGGGGATGTGGGGTCCGTACGCTCGCGCCCTCTCGGCCTCGCACCGCGGCCGTCACGCCGACGCGTCCCGCGACGCGAGGACCGCGCTCGAGATGGGGGCAAGGTTCGGCGATCACCGTGTGATCTGGCGGGCGGCACGGGTCGCCTGGCGCGCGGCGGTCGAGCTCGGCGAACCGGCCGAGGCCGAACGGTTCCGCGCGCAGGCGCGCGCGACCGTCCAGGAGCTCGCGGCCAACGCGACGGGGGATCTCGCCGACGGGTTCCGCGCGCGCCCCGACGTGGCCGAGGTGCTCGCCTGAACGGCCGTCTTGCCAGGTGACGCCGTACGCCGGTACAAAGGTGTCCGCCCACCGAGAGGAACCCGTGCCCCCGACGAACTCGCTCGTTGCGGTGGTGCTCGCCGCAGGCAAGGGCAAGCGCCTGAAGTCGGCCGTGCCCAAGGTGCTGCATCCGCTCTGCGGCCGGCCGGCCCTGTGGTGGGTGCTCCAGGACGTTCGCGCCGCGCGGCCCTCGAAGATCGTGATCGTCGTGCACCACGGCGCCGACGAGGTCCGCGAGGCCGTCCGCACGTGGGGGGTCGTCCCCGAGCCTGTGTTCCTGGAGCAGGGCGAGGCGCTCGGGACCGGTCACGCGGTCCTCGCGGCCGAGAAGGCGGTCGGTCGCGCGTCCGAGGTGCTGATCGCGAACGGGGACTTCGACCCCGTCGCACCCGAGGACGTCCGCACGCTGATCCGCGTCCACCGGCGGACCAAGGCCGCCGCCACGATGATCACCACCGAGGTGGAGCGTCCCGGCAGCTACTCGCGCATCGTCCGCGACGGCGACCGGCTCGTCTCGATCGTCGAGGGGAGCGACGCGCCGGCCTCGATGCGTTCGATCCGCGAGGTGGGGACCAACTGGATCGTCTTCCGTCGCGAGGACCTGTTCCGCGCGCTCCCGCTCGTCGGCCGCGAGAACTCGCAGGGCGAGCACTACCTGAACGACGTCTTCCCGATCCTGATCGAGAAGGGCGAACGCGTGTCGGTCCTGCTGGTCGACACCGGCGGGGCGATGGGGATCAACTCGCGCGCCGACCTGGCCAAGACCGCGCGCGTCCTCCGCGAACGGATCAACGCGCGGCATCTCGCGAACGGCGTGACCCTCGAGGATCCCGAGACGACCTACATCGACGAGGGCGTCCGGATCGGCCGCGACACCGTGATCCACCCGATGACGTTCCTGTCGGGCGAGACGCGGATCGCGAGGGGCTGCGAGATCGGACCGGCGACGCGGGTCGTCGACACCTCGGTCGCCGAGGGCGCGTCCGTCCAGTTCTCGGTCGTGAGCTCTTCGCGGATCGGGGCCCGGGCGCAGGTCGGCCCCTACGCGCACGTGCGTCCCGGGACCAGGCTCGGGCCGGACACGAAGGTCGGCGCCTTCGTCGAGATCAAGGCGTCCGAGGTTGGCGAGGGCGGGAAGGTGCCGCACCTGACCTACGTCGGGGACGCGAAGGTCGGCCGGCGGGCCAACATCGGGGCCGGGACGGTGACGGTCAACTACGACGGGTACGCGAAGCATCGGACGCGGATCGGGGACGATGCACGGGTGGGTTCGGATACGATGCTCGTGGCGCCGGTGAAGCTCGGCAAGGGGGCGGTGACGGGCGCGGGATCGGTGATCACGGCGGACGTCCCCGCGGGTGCGCTCGCGGTGGAGCGTTCGGAGCAACGCGTGGTCAAGGGCTACCGCAAGCGGCGTGACGCCGAGGCGGAAACCGGCAAGAAGCAACGCGACACCGAAGCGCGGGCGAAAGGCAAGGGGGCGCACTGAGGTGGAGATCGTCACCAAGAAGCGGATGATGCTGTTCGGGGGCACGACGCATCCCGCACTGTCCGAGGAGATCGCCGAACATCTCGGCATCCCGATCGCGCCCTGCGTGATCCGCCGGTTCGGTTCGGGCGAGATCTACATCCGCCCCGAGGAATCGGTGCGGGGCGCCGACGTGTTCGTGATCCAGACGCACGCCGACCCCGTGAACGAGTCGATCATGGAGCAGCTGATCCTGATCGACGCGATGAAACGCGCGTCCGCCAAGCGGATCACGGCCGTAGTCCCGTACTACGGCTACGCGCGGCAGGACAAGAAGGTGCTCGCGCGCGAGCCGATCAGCGCCAAGCTCCTGGCCGACCTGCTGACGGCCGCGGGCACGGACCGGGTCGTGTCGGTCGACCTGCACGCGGGCCAGATCCAGGGGTACTTCGACTTCCCGTTCGACCATCTCACGGCGCTGCCGGTGCTCTCGGGCTACCTGCAGAACGAGCTCGGGCTGCACGGGGACGACCTCGTGATCGTCTCGCCCGATGCCGGTCGCATCAAGACGGCCGAGCGCCTCCGCGAGTACCTGCACGCGGACCTGGCCTTCCTCTACAAGCGCCGGTCACGCAAGGAGGCGCACAAGATCGAGGAGATGGCGGTGGTCGGCGAGGTCAACGGCCGCCCGTGCATCCTCGTGGACGACATGATCGACACCGCGGGGACGGTCGCCAAGGGCGCGGTGGCGCTCGCGCAGCAGGGCGCCGGACCGATCTACGCCGCCGCGACCCACCCGGTGCTCTCCGGCAAGGCCGTGCAGAACCTCGAGGAGGCGCCGATCTCCGAGGTCGTCGTCACGAACACGATGCCGATCCCGGAGGAGAAGAAGTTCGGCAAGCTGAAGGTGCTGTCGATCGCACCCGCTGATCGCCGACGCGCTCCGGGCCGTGTTCGAGGAGAGCAGCGTCTCCGAGATCTTCCACGGCGAGAACCAGTAAGCGTTCCGCCGACGCTACGGCGAGTACTGCTCCTCGATCTCGGTCACCACCCCGTTCTCGACGGTGACCCACCACTGGCTCTGCCCGCGGTAGATCAGGTCGCCATCGGCCACGTCCGTCTGCTGTTCGATCGCCTGGGCGAACAACGAGAGGTCCCCGTCGAAGAAGGTCTCGCAGCAGTGGTTCCAGTCGAGCAGCCGCAGCCGAGCGTCGGGCGCGAGCGTGAGCGTTCGGAGCAGCGGGTTGTCGTTGACGACGAAGTGGTCGTTCGGCACGTGGCCGGTGTCGCCGGTGGCCTCCTGGTAGGCCTGGTCGGCCTCCTTGCCGGAGAGGTAGTACGCGAGGTCGAACTCGATCGTTCCGGCCTCCGGGTCGACCGAACGCACGTAGCCGAAGTGGCGCCCGTCCTCGAGCGCCGCATCCGCTGGCGACGGGGCGGACACCGCGCCGCCGACCGAGCCGGTCGCGACGACCTGCCCCGACGCATCGGATCCGGTCAGCTGCACGGGGCCGCTCGGATCGACCGCCAGCACGAACGCGTTCAGGTGCTGGGCGATCTCGCTCGGCACGTCGAGGACGTCCGCCGAGACGGTGGAGCCGCCGGCGGCCGAGGCTTCCACCCGAACCACCCCTTCGGGAACGACGCCGAAGACGATGCGTTCGGCCTGTGAGCCGCTCCCGAAGACCGCTTCGGTCGCTTGGAGATCCGTCGACGCGTCATCGGGCGCGCCGATCCCCGTCCCGGTCGTGCCCCCGACGATCTCGATGCTGAGGCCGCCCTTGGCGCGCGAAGCGACCAGCTGCCAGTCTTCTCCCCCGGAGGTCCCCTGCGCCAGGGCGACCGAGGTGGCGCCGCCGTCGGACGGCTCGAACGTCATCGAGGCGAACGCCGCGAACAGGGCGTTGCGCTCCTCGTCGCTGGCGTCCGGCGACAATCCGACCCGAGCCTCGAACGCCCGTCCCGCGGCGATCCATCGGGCGCGCAGGAACTCCCAGTCCGGGTAGCAGGCCGACTCGGACGCATCGACCGACATCGGCCCGAGCTCGACCGGCCACGTGCTCGTGAGGTCGCCGAGCGTGGGTGGCTCCTCCTGAACGGTCATCAGCAACGGAGCGGCATCGCCCCCGGCCCGACCGGGGCACCCGAAGGTTTCGGGCGCCTCCATCGGCGCGAGCGCGAGGACGATGCGGGGGAGCGGTGACTCGCCCATCGTGGGTGACCCGTTGAGACCGACCGTGTCCGGGTCGATCAGGTGCCAGGTTTGCGGGTACGTGATCGTGATCCCGTTGAGGGTCCCGTTGGTCGTCGCCGGCCCCACGTCGGCCGGACGGTCGCTTTGGACCGGGAGCAGCATCGTCGCTCCCGCCACGACTCCCGCGACGATCGCGACTCGCCGCCAGCGTGACCAGACCCCCGAACACCGCCTGTCGACGACGGACCGAACGACGGAGTCCCTCGGGCGCCGAGGTGGGCGTCGGAACGCGCCGGGCATCCTCGCCGAGCACGTCTCGCAGGTCGCGTTCGAGATCGTTCACGTGTCCTCACTCCTCGGGATGCGTTCGCGAAGCGTCTCCATCGCGCGGGCGACCATCGACCGAACCGCGGCCTCGGAACATCCCAGGGCCTCGCCCGCCTGGTGTTCGGACAGATCGGCGTAGTAGCGGAGCACGACCGCGGCTCGCTGCCGCGCCGGCAGGGCCGAGAGCGCGACCCGGAGCTCGTCGCGGCGGCCGTGGTCCGGCCCCTCGGCCGGCGCCGCGCCTCGAGCCTCGCCGCGCAGGTACGCGGTCTCGACCTTGCGGCGGCGGAAGTGCGACGTGCAGGCGTTCACGACCGCGCGGCGCAGGTACGCCTCGAACGCCTCGGGCTGCCGGAGATGCCGGAAGCGGCCCACCGACCGCAGGAAGGCGTCGTGCGCGATGTCCTGGGCCAGGTCGGCGTCGCCCGTGATGAGGGAGGCGACACGGACGGCGCCCGGCAGGTGCCTCACGTAGAGGTCCTCGAGGTCGGTCCGATCCTCCACGACGGTGCGGACGATACCGGTGTCCTGGCTCATCACCCTTCAGACGCGCGAGCCCGCGGTCTCATAGCGGCAGCGTGTTGGTACCATGCCCGCCCGAGACCCCTCACGCCCGAAGGATCCGAACATGGCCGAAGTCAAGCTCGTCGCCGAGCCCCGGGAGGGCACCGGCAAGGGCGTCGCCCGCAAGCTTCGGGCCGCCGGCCGCGTGCCCGCGGTGCTGTACGGCCAAGGGGTGGACTCGACCGCGCTGTCCGTGGACGCCAGGGACCTGTACCACGTCCTCCATACCGGGGCCGGGACCAACGTCCTCGTCGACCTGGTCGTGGATGGCTCCGATCACCTGATCATCCCGCGCGACGTCCAGCGCGATCACATCCACGGGCGCTTCATCCACGTCGACTTCCTCGCGGTCCGGCGCGACGAGAAGCTGCAGCTGTCGATCCCGGTCCGGATCGTCGGCGAGTCCGTCGGCGTCAAGGCCGGCGGCGTCGTCGAGCACCATCTGTGGGAGCTCGAGGTCGAGTCCCTGCCGGGTGACGTGCCCGAGGCGATCGATGCCGACATCTCCAACCTCGAGATCGGGATGTCGCTGCGCGTGAGCGATCTCGTCGCGCCCAAGGGCGCGACGATCCTGACCGACCCCGAGGAGTCGGTCGTCGCGGTGCAGCAGCCGCAGATGGCCGTCGAGCTGGAGGAGGAGGAGGCGCTCGCCGCAGCGGAGGCGCTCGAGGCCGCCGAGGGCGAGGGTGCCGAGGGCGAGGCCGCGGAAGGCGAAGGCGGCCGCGAAGGGGCCGAAGGCTCCGACGAGCGGTCCGAGGGCTAGACGCCCTCGCCGCCATGACCTGGCTCGTCGCGGGGCTCGGCAACCCCGGCGAGCCCTACGCGAAGACCCGACACAACCTCGGCTACCGCGTCGTCGACGAGCTCGCCGCGCGCGAGAGCGAACGGTTCCGAAAGGCCCGCTTCGTCGGAGCGGACGTCGCGGAGATCCGCGTGGGGACCGAACGCGTCCTGCTCGCCAAGTCGCGCGCGTTCATGAACGAGAGCGGACCGGCGATCTCCTCGGTCGCCCGCAAGAACGACGTCGAGCCCGACCACGTGATCGCGGTGCACGACGAGATCGACCTGCCCTTCGGCGCGCTCCGGGTGAAGTTCGGCGGCTCGACGGCGGGTCACAACGGGCTGCGTTCGCTGCAGCAGGCGCTCCGAACGCCCGATTTCTTCCGGATCAGGCTCGGCGTCGGCCGTCCGACCGGGCGCAAGCAGGCGGCGGACTGGGTGCTCGACACGTTCGCCAAGCGCGAGGAGCCCGACGTGACGATCCTGGTCGACGACGGCGCGGATGCCGTCCTCTCGCTGATCGGCGACGGCCTGCTCGCGACGCAGGACCGATACAATCGTTCCGCGCCGCGCGAACCGTAGCGAGGCGCCCGAAGACGATCGCGTGGCAAGGCCTCGTTCACCGAACGAGGCCTGTTCGTGCTGTCCGGTGACGATGCCGACGGGGAACGAGCCAAGGAACGAGACGGAGGAGGGCCGGTGAGCCTGGAGCAGGCGCTCGACGCGCTGATCGGCTCGGAGGCGTTCGAACGCCTCCTGCTCGAGCGCGCACGCCCGCTCGTGGCTCGCGCGGACGCGGGGGAAGACGCCCTGGTCGCGGCACTCGCCCGGTCGCTCGGCGCCCCGGTCCTGCTCGTCGCCCCCGGGCCCCGCGAGGCCGAACGGCTCTCGCGCGGGGCGCAGGCGTGGCTGGGGGAGGACGGGGCCGCGCTCCTGCCTTCGTGGGAGGCGTTGCCGTACGAGGGGATCAGCCCATCGCCGGAAGTCTCGGCGCGCAGGGCCGAGGCGGTGCGCCGGCTCCGGGCCGCCAAGGGGGCGTTCGTCCTGGTCGCTCCCGCGCTCGCCGCGATGCAGGGGCTCGTCCCCACCCTCGGCGAGATCCCGCCGGTCGAGCTCGTCAAGGGGATCGAGCTCGCGCCGGACGAGCTGGCCGAGCGGCTGGTCGCGCTCGGCTACACGCGCACGGACGTGGTCGAGCACCGCGGCGAGTTCGCGGTGCGCGGCGGCGTGCTCGACGTGTTCCCCGGGACCTCGCGGCGCCCCGTGCGGCTCGAGTACTGGGGCGACGAGATCGAGTCGCTCCGCGAGTTCGTGCCGTCCTCGCAGCTGTCGACCGGGCCGCTCGCCCGTGTCGAGGTCGCGCCGGTGCGCGAGCTGGTCCCCGACGACGCGCTGGCCGAACGCGCCCGCGCGCGCGCCCCCCGCCACCTCGACCGGTTCCGCGACGGGCTCGAGCGGCTCGCGGAGGGGCTGCACGCCGAGGGGTTCGAGTCCCTCGCGCCGCTGCTGTTCGACCGGATGCCGGTCCCGGCCGAGCTGTTGCCTGAGGGCTCGTGGGTGGTGGTCTCGGAGGCCCGTCGCACGTTCGACCGGGCGCGCCGGACGTTCGACGACGCCGAGGCCCTCGCTGAGGCCTCCAACTGGCCCGGCCCCCGAGCCGTCCACGATCTCGACGAGGCGCTCGAGGGCCGCGTCCAGCTGCGGCTCAGTGGGTTCACCGAGGGCATCGACACGGGCCTGGAGGGATGGGGGTCGGCGCAGGGCAATCCCGCCGAGCTCGCCCGCCGGGCCTCGGAGCTCGCCGAGCGCGGGTACCGGGTACTGCTGACGGCGCGGGGCCACGGGTCGCTCGAACGCGTCCGCGAGTTCGTCGCGTTGCCCGGCGCCGAGTCGATCGAGGCGGAGCTCCAGGCCGGCTTCGTCTTCCCCGCGGGCAAGCTCGCCGTCGCGACCGAGGAGGACCTGTTCGGTTCGCGCCGGCACACGCGCGAGGCCCCGCGGTTCACGTCGCGGCGCAGCGACGCGATCGCGGAGGAGCTCGAGGTCGGCGACTTCGCGGTGCACCGCGTGCACGGCGTCGCGCGCTACGTCGGCGTGCAACGGCGCGAGATCGCCGGTTCCGAACGCGACTACATGGTGCTCGAGTACGCGTCGGGCGACCGGCTCTCGGTCCCGACCGACCAGGTCGGGATGGTCGCGAAGTACGTCGGCGGCGAGACCCCGCGGCTGTCTCGTCTGGGGACGAGCGACTGGGCGAGGACCACCGGCCGCGTCAAGCGCGCCGTCAAGGACATGGCCGGCGAGCTCGTGCGGCTGTACTCGGTGCGGATGTCGATCGAACGCCCGCCGTACGGACCCGACACGCCGTGGCAGATGGAGCTCGAGGACGCGTTCCCGCACGAGGAGACGGGGGACCAGGTCACGGCGATCGAGGAGGTCAAGGCGGACCTGCTGCGGCCGCGTCCGATGGACCGGCTGATCTGCGGCGACGTGGGGTTCGGCAAGACCGAGATCGCGGTGCGGGCCGCGTTCAAGGTCGTGATGGAGGGCAAGCAGGTGGCCGTGCTCGTGCCGACGACCCTGCTCGCCGAGCAGCACCTGATCACGTTCGGCGAGCGCTACGCGCCGTTCCCGGTCAAGGTGGCGATGCTCTCGCGCTTCGTCTCGAAGGCCGACCAGGAGCGCGTCGTCGAGGACCTGCGGCGCGGCGCGATCGACGTCGTGATCGGCACGCACCGCCTGCTCTCGGCCGACATCGGGTTCAAGGACCTGGGGCTCGTCGTGGTCGACGAGGAGCAGCGATTCGGCGTGGCGCACAAGGAACGGCTGAAGAAGCTCCGCGCGCAGGTCGACGTCCTCACCATGTCGGCGACGCCGATCCCGCGGACGCTCGAGATGGCGCTGGCCGGCATCCGCGACATGTCGACCGTCGACACGCCGCCGGAGGACCGGCAGCCGGTCCTCACGTACGTCGGCCAGTACGACGAAGGGCTCGCCCTCGGCGCCGTTCGGCGCGAGCTGCTGCGCGAGGGGCAGATCTTCTGGGTCCACAACCGTGTCGCGACGATCGAGCGTCAGGCCGCGTGGTTGCACGAACAGGTCCCCGACGCGCGGATCGTGGTGGCGCACGGGCAGATGGACGAGGACATGCTCGAACGGCGCATGATCCGGTTCTGGGACCGCGAGGCCGACATCCTGATGTCGACCGTGATCATCGAGTCCGGCCTGGACGTCCCGAACGCCAACACCCTCGTCGTCGACGCCGCGAACCTGCTCGGGCTGTCGCAGATGTACCAGCTGCGCGGGCGCGTCGGACGGAGCCACGAGCGGGCGTTCGCGTACTTCTTCTTCCCGCCGCAACGCGAGCTGACCGAGGAGGCGCACGAGCGGCTCACGACGATCGCGCGGCACCAGGCGCTCGGCAGCGGGTTCCAGATCGCGCTCCGCGACCTGGAGATCCGCGGCGCCGGCAACGTCCTCGGCGCCGAACAGCACGGCCACATCGCGGCGGTCGGGTTCGACACGTACGCGCGACTGCTCCAGGAGTCGGTGGCCGAGATGAAGGGCGAGCCGCTCGCCGCAGGAGAAGGAGATCCGGATCGATCTGCCGGTGCGGGCGTTCATCCCGCCCGGGTGGCTCGAACAGGAGGCGCTGCGGCTCGACCTGTACCGGAAGATCTCCTCGGCCGGCGACCACGAGCTCCTCGAACGCGTCCGCAACGAGACGATCGACCGCTACGGCCAGCTGCCGCCGGAGGTCGAGACGCTGTTCGCCGTCGCGTCGCTGCGGATCACCTGCGCGCGCCTCGGCGTGGGCGAGGTGTCGACGTACCGGCAGCAGGTCCGGATCAAGCCGCTCGAGCTCCCCGAGGCGCTCGAGCACGATCTGGCCGAGCGCGTCCCCGGGGCTCGCTACCTGCGCACGACCGCCACCCTGAACCTCGACCCCGGCCGCGTACCCGGCTCGGAGCTCCCGGCGCTCGTGGAGGGCGGCCTGCTGCGGGCCATGGGTGAAACCGAGTCCGTTGCTACGATGGACCCGTGATCCCCGTCCCGCGTCTCCTTCGCGTGCTCGCAACCCTGTGTGTCGTGGTGCTGTTCGCCGCCTGCTCGAACGATCCGTCGTCGGCGGCCACCGTGGGGGAGACCGGCGAGATCTCGATCGACCAGCTGCACGCGGACGTCGCGCTGTACGGCTTCCTCGCCAAGCTCTCCAGCGTCCCGTGCGGCACGCCGGTCGGGAACGAGACCCAGGAGTCGGCGTGCGCGCGATTCGCGCTCGCGAACGACATCCACGAGGAGGTCGCCAAGGCCTACGCGAGCGAGAACGACGTGAAGGTCGATCCCGCCGCCGTCACGGACGCCCTCGCCCGGCTCGAGGACGGTGTCGGGGGCGCCGACGCGCTCAAGGCGCAGCTGTCGGACGCGGGGGTCACCCGCGCGCAGGTCGAGGCGTTCGCCGCGCGGCTGCTCCTGGTGAGCGAGGTACAGAAGGCCGTCGCGAAGGACCGGGTGGACGAGGCGGCGCTCCACGACGCCTACCAGGCGAACCTGGCGCAGCTCACCACCGTGGAGGTGGAGCACATCCTGGTTGCCGACAAGGCGGACGCGGAACGGATCGCCGCCGAGGTCACGCCCGCGACGTTCGCCGAGACGGCCAAGAAGGAGTCGATCGATCCGGGTTCGGCCCCGCAGGGCGGCAGCCTCGGGGGGCCGACCTCCCTGGCCCAGTTCCAGACGCAGTTCGACCCGGACTTCGTGGCGGCCACCATGGCCCTGCAGCCGGGCGAGATCTCGGGGCCGGTCAAGACGCAGGCCGGCTGGCACGTGATCCGTCTCGTGCGGCGCGACGTCGCGCCGTTCGAGGACGTCCGGCCCCAGCTCGAGGCGAACCAGGCCAGCACGGTGTTCGACGACTGGTTCATCGAGCAGCTCGGGACGACCAGCGTCGACGTGAACCCGCGGTTCGGACGCTTCGACCACGACACCGGCCAGGTGCTGCCGATCCGGAGCACCGCCCAGGAGCCGGCGGGCGGGTCGGGCTCCACCGGCGCCACCGGATCCACGGGCTCGAACGCCGGCTCGTGACCGAGCGCGACGACCTCCTGTCCCACGTTCCGACCGGCCCGGTGCCCTCGTCGCAGGACGGCGCCCGCCTCTTGGATCTGGTGCGCGTGATGGCGCGTTTGCGGGCGCCCGACGGGTGTCCCTGGGACCGGGAGCAGACGCACGCCTCGCTCGCGCGCCATCTGCTCGAGGAGACGCACGAGGTCCTCGACGCGATCGACGCCGACGATCGAGAACGCTTGCGCGAGGAGCTCGGCGATGTGCTGCTGCAGGTCGCGTTCCACGCGCAGCTCGCCGCCGACGAGGGAGCGTGGGACGTCGACGACGTCGCGCAGGGGATCGTCGAGAAGCTGATCCGCCGCCACCCGCACGTGTTCGGCGACGTGGAGGTCGCGGGCGCCGACGAGGTGCTCGTGAACTGGGAGCGGATCAAGGCGCAGGAGAAGGGCGAGAAGCCGCTCGAGGACGACATCCCGCCGACCCTGCCCGCGCTCGCGCGCGCTTCGAAGGTGCAGCGCCGGGCCGCGGGGTGGGGGTTCGAGTGGCGGTCGCCCGGTTCGGCGATCGAGGCGCTCAAGGAGGAGGTCGGCGAGCTCGAGTCGCACACGGACGCCGACAACGCCGAGGAGGAGATCGGCGACGTGCTGTTCGCGACGGTCGCGGTCGCGCGCAAGCTCGGGGTCGACCCCGAGACCGCGCTACGCCGGACGATCCGCGGCTTCGCCGAGCGCTACGAGCGGTTCAACGAGCTGCTCGAGGAGCGCGGCCTGGAGCTCGACGACCTGCCGGAAGAAGAGGTCCGCGCGCTGTTCCGCAGCGCGCGTTCGTGACGCGTCAGCGGGTGTAGACCGCGAGGTCCCACACGACGCGACGCTGCTCGCGCCGCAACCCGTCGGAATCCGGCCGCGCGGATCCGCTCGTCGATGCGGTCGAGGTCGTGGATGAACACACGGAACCCGCCGTACTTCTTCGGACGCAACCGGTAGCCGACGTTCTCGAACGTGCTCCACAGCCGGTTGATCCATACCCATCGCGCCCTTCGAGACCGGGGCCGTCATCGCGAAGACACTCCTCGCCGCGCCCAGCGTGTGCTCGAGCAGGTTGTCGGTGTCGGGGTAGCAGCACACGACCCGGTTGATCACCACGATGTCCGCGGCGGGCAGATCCAGCTTCGCGCCGTCGCCGACCTCGAAGCGCATCCGGTCGCCCACCCCGCGTGCCGCCGCCAGCTTGCGGGCCTCCTCGATCGCCTTCGACGACAGGTCGTACCCGGTTCCGCTCGCGGCGCCCCGGGTCACCACCTCGATCGCCAGGTCGCCGATGCCGCAGCCGACGTCGAGGATCGTGCGGTCGGTCGACCCCAGTCTCCGTGATGGCGTCGAGCAGGGACGCCGTCACCTTGGCCGCGGTGGGCTTCTTCGTCGCCTTGTCCGACCAGGAGTCGACCCAGTCGTCGAAGCAGCAGCGTTCGGGTTCGGGCTCGTCCTTTCGTCCCTTGGCTCGTCCATGGGAGGCCACCGTAACGGACCCGCCAAATCACCGGAAGCACCGGCACCGCGGCCGTAGGATATGGACCCCCATGTCCCTGATCGAAGCCGTCCTGGCGCGCGAGGTGCTCGATTCGCGCGGGAACCCCACCGTCGAGGTCGACGCGATCCTGGTCGACGGCGCCTTCGGCCGCGCCGCGGTGCCGAGCGGCGCCTCGACGGGCGAGCACGAGGCGCTCGAGCTCCGGGACGGGGACCCCAAACGCTTCGGCGGCAAGGGCGTGCTCCGGGCCGTGACGAACGTGAACGAGGTGATCGCGCCGGCCCTCGACGGGATCGACGCGTACGACCAGCGCGAGCTCGACCGCACGCTCCTCGAGCTCGACGGCACCGCCGACAAGTCGAACCTCGGCGCGAACGCGGTCCTCGGCGTCTCGCTCGCGCTGGCCCACGCGGCGGCGGACTCGCTGGGGCTCCCGCTGTATCGCGCGCTCGGCGGGCCGAACGCCCACGTCCTCCCGCTCCCACTCATGAACGTGATCAACGGCGGCGCGCACGCCGACAACGAGCTCGAGCTGCAGGAGTTCATGCTCGCGCCGGTCGGGGCCGCCTCGTTCTCCGAGGCCGTCCGCTGGTGCTCCGAGATCTACCAGGCGCTCAAGGCCGACCTGCGTTCGAAGGGCCTGGCCACCGGCGTCGGCGACGAGGGCGGGTTCGCCCCCGAGCTCGGGACGGCGGCCGAGGCGCTCGAGCTGCTGGTCGCGGCGATCGGCGCCGCGGGGCTCGAACCCGGCGACGAGGTCGCGCTCGCGATGGACCCGGCCTGCTCCGAGGTCTACCGCGACGGGGCGTACCACCTCGAGGGCGCCGAACGTAGCTCCGACGACATGATCGCGTTCTGGAGCGGCCTGCTCGACGCGTTCCCGATCGTGTCGATCGAGGACGGTCTCGCGCAGGACGACTGGCAGGGGTGGGCGGACCTGACGGCCGAGGTGGGCGCCCGCTGCCAGCTCGTGGGCGACGACATCTTCGTGACGAACCCCGACCGGCTCGCGCGCGGGATCCGCGAGCGCGTGGCGACCGCGATCCTGATCAAGCCCAACCAGATCGGCACGCTGACCGAGACGCTCGACACGATCGAGCTCGCGGTCCGCAGCGGCTACGGCCAGGTCGTGAGCCACCGTTCGGGCGAGACCGAGGACACGACGATCGCCGACATCGCCGTGGCGACCAACGCCGGCCAGATCAAGACCGGCGCGCCCACGCGCGGCGAGCGCACCGCCAAGTACAACCGGCTGCTTCGGATCGAGGAGGAGCTCGGCGAGCAGGCCCGGTACCCGGGCGGCGCGGCGATCCGGCGGAGCGCGACGTGAGCGTCGCCTCCGGAGGGGACCGAACGTGAGCGCGACGACGACGCGGAGCCGGCCGGCACCGCGCCCGAGGCTCGAACGCGACCGGCCCCGGCTCACCGGCCGCGCCGCCGCGTTGCTCGTCGCGGTCGCGATCCTGGTCGTGATGGCGATCGTGCCGATCGGCCGCTTCCTCGACCAGCGCTCCGCCATCGCGGACATCGAGCGCCGATCGGCGGACCTCGAGTCGCAGAACGCCGACCTGCGCGTCGAGATCTCGCGGCTCCACGACCCCGCGGAGCTCGAGGAGCTAGCCCGCTCATGCCTGGGGATGGTGGGGCCGGGCGAGGTCGCGTTCGTCATGCCCGGTCGGACCGCCGACCCATCCGACTGCTGATCGGTCGAGGCGAGAAGCTTCTTACACGCCGCTTAGACCCTCACGGCGACCCGCGTGCTCACGGTCGAGCGCTCGACCAGGTACCGACGTCCCGAGAGGAACGCCAGTCCGTACAGAAGCGCCGCGACGATGAGGAGTGCTCGGTACCCGGTGACGAGCGAGGCGTACTCGAGCGTCCCGCCGATCATCGCTCCCAAGAGGTTCGCGCCGAACGCCACCGTGGGCCGCTCGACCATCTCGAACCGCTCGGCGAACACGAGGTTGGCGCAGAACACGGGTCCGAACGCGATGGCCACAGCCACGATGAACCTCGGAACCACGGCGAGTTGCAGAAGGGCGCTCTCGGGAACTACGAAGGCGATGGCGATGGTGACCGCGAGTACCCCGTACAGGACCCTGGGGTTTGGCTTGGTGCGTTTCGCGACTTCGATCGCGAGCAGGACCGAGAGCAGGATCCCGGCGAACACAAGGGCGTTCACGAACCACGTCGTCCCAAACAGCAGCGCGAACTGGACGACGCTTTTCGTCTCGAGCAGCAGGAAGGCCGCGCCCATGAAGAAGAGGTCGAGCGAGGACCGCATCGCACGGAACGGACCCGAGACCGCCCTCACGGCGAGCGCCGAGGCCATCAGGATCAGCGCGATGGACACCAGATACAGGCTTGGGATGCTGGCCTCGCGCAGATAGACGAACGGGTGGTCGTCGGTGGCTGGGGCGACGGGCGAACCCGCTGTCGGGGCCCAGACCTCGGCGCAGTTGACTGAACTCGGATCGCGACCGATCGTGATCAAGGCCAGGTAGCCGATCCGCCGCGTGGAGTCGAAGCACGGAGGATGCCCATAAACCTCGTCCAATGTGTTCGCGAGGCGGTCCGCGAGCCACGCGTAACGGTAGTAGTTGTACATGGCGAAGACGCCATCGGCGGTCAAGTGATCGCGGGCCACCTCCATGGCCTCCCGAGTGAACAGGTAGCTCTCCAGCCGGAGCGATGACTGCCCTGAGACGAGCGTGAGGGAGTCGGGCAGCGCAAAGAGGATCAGGTCGTAACGATCGTCCGACCGTTCGAGGAAAGCACGGCCGTCGTCGATGATCACCCGAACGCGCGGATCCTCGTATGGCCGCTCCGGGTTCAGCCTCCGTCCTAGCTCATACAGTTCCGGGTCGATCTCGACCGCATCGACCTGCCCCGCGCCCTCGGCAAGCGCGATAGCTACGTCGGCGCCGGTTCCAGCACCGATGACGAGCACGCGCTCCGGAGGCACAACCGCCCGCTCGTAGGGCAGGAAATACGTGGGCTCCGCGGTCCGACGTGCTTCGGTCGTTGTGATGGCCTGATGGGGGATCCCGTTGACGACCACATCCGCGCCCTCGTCGGTCTGCATCCAGCTGATCCGGTAGTAGGGAGACCACACCACAGAGTCGGCGAGCGCCTCCATAGCGAAAGCGCCGACGAGGAGGCCGATCGCCACGGCGTGTTCGATCCTGAGGGATGGTCTGAGCAGAAATACGAACAGCCCGACGATGACGGTCCCCCAGACGACCGGCGGGGCTCCGATGAGCGACAGAGTGGCGAACGCAGCGATGCCGGTCACGCTGCCCAGCACATCCAGTCGATAGGCCTCAAGCGGCGGGAATCGCTGGAACAGACGCGCGACGCCCTGCGCGATGGCCGCCATGGTCGCCGCGACCGCCGCGAAGATGATCGGCAACGAGATCCAGATCGGAAGCCCACGAGTCTGGAACCCGCCGAAGAAGATGAGGCTGCTGCCACTGCGGTCGATCGTGACCGGAAACACGGCCGACATGAAGACGAGGGCCCCGAGCAACATGGGGGCCCTGCGAAACCAGTCCGATCGGCCGACCGCGAGGAACCCGATACCGATGCCGAGGAACGAGCCGAGGAGCACGAAGTTCGAGAAGAATGAGAGGTAGGCGATGTGCGCTCCGAGCCACCGGATCAGGACCAACTCCACGAACAGCATCAGGAAGCTGGCCAGGAACAATCGCCGCCGGTCGGCCGAGACCGTGCTCCCTTCCACGTGTGCTCCTTACGCGGCCCCCGATGGCTTTCGTCATTCCACGTAAGTGAAGCGGGCGCGCTCCTGGCCTTTCGACACCTCCGCGGGTTCACTTGAGGCGAGGTCGTCCTCTTGAGCACGCGTGCCTCGATCCCGGGCCGGGTTCCTGGGCGTTTGGGGGCGGTGGAAGAATCGTGAGCGAGTACGAGCCGGAGTCGTTCCGCGCGTTCGGCCGCGAACCCGGGTCCTAAGTGGCGCAGACCCTCCCAAGGGTCGTATTGACGGCCCAAACGAGCCGATGGGACACTGGCGAACCGGCGATGCGCCGGAGGGGAACGACCAGCGGAGCACGGACCGAACGGAGGAGTCCTGGCAGAAGATCTCGAGGTCGGCGCGGTCATCGACGGGACCGTCAGCCGCATCACCCCGTACGGCGCCTTCCTGACCCTGGAGGGCGGGAAGATGGGACTCGTCCACATCTCCGAGATCGACAGGAACTACGTCAAGGACGTTCACGAGCACCTCCGCGAGAACGACGTGGTCCAGGCCAAGGTCATCGCGATCAAGGAAGACGGCAAGATCGACCTCTCGATCAAGGCGCTGCAGGACCCCGCGCCCACGCGTCAGCGGCGCGGGTCGGACCCGGACTTCGAGGCCCGCCTGAAGAAGTTCATGCGCCAGAGCGAGGAGCGCCAGGTGGACTTCAAGCGCTCCGTCGAGCACAAGCGCAAGTAGCGCCCCGCCGTGGGCGAGCTCCGCGGGAGCGACCTTCGGATCGTCGCCGAACAGCTCGGCCGCCCACCCACCGTCGCGTTCACCGTCGTCGCGCGGTGCCCGGGCGGGCATCCGCTCGTGATCCGCAACGCTCCCGTGGACGAGCACGGCGATCCGTTCCCCACGACGTTCTGGCTGACCTGCCCCGACGCGGTTCGAGCGGTCTCGCGGGTGGAGGCGGAGGGTTGGATCTCGAGACTGAACGAGCGGATCGAGCACGATCCGGGGTTCGCCGAGGCGGTCTCGCGCGCCCACGCCGAGTACGCGCGCGAACGGGCCCACGACGACCCCGACGCCGAGCGGCACGGCGGGGTCGGCGGAACCCGGCGCGGTCTGAAGTGCCTCCACGCGCACTACGCCCACCACCTGGCCGGCGGCGACGACGTGGTCGGCGCCTGGGTGGCGACGACGGTCGAGCCCATCCACGATGAGCGGCCCGGACGCGTGGCCGCGGTGGACCAGGGCACGAACTCGACCCGCCTGCTGGTCGCCGAGCCAGAGGAGGGCGGTGGCTTCGAGGAGCTCGCGCGCGACATGATCATCACCCGGCTCGGTCAGGGCGTCGACGCGACCGGCAGGCTCGCCCCCGACGCGCTCGAGCGCACGCTCGAGGTGATCGCCCGGTACGTGCGGCGGGCGCGGGCGCTCCACGTCGAGCGGATCCGCGTCGGCGCGACGGCCGCGGTGCGGGATGCCTCGAACGCCGACGGGTTCGAACGCCCGGTGCGCGAGCTCGCCGGATCCGCGCCCGAGATCGTCAGCGGGGACGAGGAGGCGCGATTGTCCTTCCTCGGCGCCACCCGGGGCCTGGAGGCGCCCGCGCCCTTCCTGGTTCTCGACATCGGGGGCGGCTCGACCGAGTTCGTCCTGGGGTCGGAGCGCCCGACCGCCGCGACTTCGACGCAGATGGGGAGCGTCCGCCTGACCGAGCGCTTCGTCCGCGGCGACCCGCCGGCGGCGGCCGACCTGGACCGGATGCGAGCGGCCGTCGGCGAGTTGCTGGACGACGTCGAGCGCGCGATCCCGGTCGCCGATGCGCGAACGTTCGTCGCGGTGGCCGGGACGTCCACGACCGTGCAGGCGATCGCGCTCGGGCTCGGGTTCTACGACCCCGAACGGATCCACCGCACCCGCTTATCGCGGGCCGACGCCGCGAGGGTGTCCTCGAGGCTGGCCGGGATGACGACCGGCGAACGCGCGGCACTCCCGGTGATGGCTCCCGGGCGCGCCGACGTGATCGTGGCGGGCTCGGTGATCCTCGTCGCCGTCATGGAGCGGTTCGGGTTCGGCGAGGCGATCGTGTCCGAGACCGACATCCTCGACGGGCTCGTGCTCGAGATGCTCGAGCTCGCCTGATGTCCGTTCGATCGTGGACGTGTCGGGTGCGGGACAGGTTCCGTGCCTGGGGCGCCCGAAATACCGACTTTCGGCCGTGGCAGGGTGACCCAGGTCGGCCTACGGTGAGGGCCGAGGAAGAGCTCCTTGGGGCGCTGCGTGCCGCTGGGCGCCCGGTGCCGCAGCAGGAGGTGAGGTCGGATGGCCATCGGCGAGCCTGGTCCCTCGCCGCAGCGTGAAGACGACGGCGCAGGTCGATCCGAGGACGCAGGTCTGCCTGCGTCGGAGTTCGACACGGTCCGGCGTGGATACGCCCCCGATCAGGTCGCCGAGTACCTGCAGCGCGTGGCAGCGCTTGTGCTGAGCCTCGAGGCGCAGCTCAGCGAGACGACGTCCGAGCTCCTCGAGACGAAGCGGGAACGCGACGGCGCGCGAGCTGCGCTCGAGGCCTCGGCCGCCCGAGATCCGAACGATGACGCCTCGAACCGAGTGACCGCGCTGGTTCAGACGTTCGACCATGAGGTGAGCGGGCTGCTCCGCGACGCCGAGGTCGAGGCCGAGCGCGTCCAGTCCGACGTGCGGATGGAGGCGGGGCGGATCCTCGCGCAGGCGAGGGAGGAGGCCAAGCGCGTCCTCGCGGAGGCGGACGCCGAAGCCGACCGGATCCGGATGGATGCGCGGATGCTGGAGCAGGAATCCCAGATCCGTGCCGGACGACGGGTCCTCGAGGCTCAGGAGGAGGCCGACCGAGCCGAGAGCCATCTCGCGACAGTGCGGGGGCGGATGCTCGAGACGTTCGGGGACATCCGCGAGCGGACGATCACCGCGTTGGGCGAGGTCGAGGCCGTGATCGAGAGCGGAGCCACGTCCGATCGGCTGGTGATCGTCGACGAGCCCGCACGGGACGATGCCGCCGAGCTGGCATCCGACGACGCCGCGGAGCTCACACCGGCTGACCTTCCGGAGGTTCCGAGACCGGATCTGTGATCGAGGCCCGAACGCGCCCTCGGTACGATCGCGGGTCGTTCGGTAACCTGTGCCGCCGTGCCGAAGAGGACCCGCGACCGACAGCTCGCCAGGCAGCACGAACGTCGCCAGGCCGAGCGCCTGCAGCAGCAGCGCAAGCGCCAGACGACGAGGGCCGTGGTCGTCCTCGTGATCGCGCTCGTGGCTGGTGGCATCGCCTACTTCGCCTTGGCTGGTGGCGACGATACCCAGGCGGGGGCCTCTGGGGCGACCGGGTCCACGGGCGAGCCGACGGGTCCGACGTCGAGCCCGAAGACGGTCAAGCCCACACCCGGACCCGCCGAGGTCGCCTGCGGCGGCACCGAACCCAAGGCGGCCACCGAGCCGAAGCCGCAGTTCTCTGCGCCGAAGCAGGTCGTGAAGCCGGGGAAGACCTACACGGCGGAGGTGCAGACCTCGTGCGGCACGATCGTGATCGAGCTCCTCGCCGACCAGGCGCCGCAGACGGTGAACTCGTTCGTGTTCCTCGCGCAGCAGGGCTACTTCGACGGGCAACGGTTCCACCGGCTCGACACGTCGATCGACGTGATCCAGGGGGGCGATCCGACCGGAACCGGCTCGGGCGGCCCGGGCTACTCGATCCCCGACGAGCTCACCGGCAACGAGTCCTACGGGCCCGGCACCCTCGCGATGGCCAACGCCGGCCCCGACACCGGCGGCAGCCAGTTCTTCCTCATCACGGGCGACGCCGGCCACAACCTCGACGCGAACCCCGCCTACACGATCTTCGGGATGGTCACCGAGGGGCTCGATGTCGCCAAGCAGATCCAGCAACTACCGATCCAGGACCCCTCCGCGGGCATCTCGGGCCAGCAGCCGAAGCAGTCCGTCTACATCGAGAAGGTCACGATCCACGAGGGCGGCTAAGGGGTAGGCTGCCGGTCGCCCGGGTGCCGGAACTGGCAGACGGATGCGCCTTAAAAGCGCTGGTCCCGAAAGGGACGTGTGGGTTCGAATCCCACCCCGGGCACTGTTGTGTTGTCTCGAGACATCGTGCCGATATGTCTCGGGACGTCCTTCCACCTCACGATCCCCCGTGGGGCTGGTAGTCCCGAGCCGGATCGAGGGTGAGCCTACGGATCAGCTCCCCGTCTTCGCTCAGCACCCGGACGTCGCGGTCGGCCACGAGCACGAGCACCCGGGTGCCGATGAGCCGACGTCCCAGCCCGATGTGGTGAGGCCGCGAGTTGTGGCGAAGCGTGATCGTGCCGGTGATGTCGACCTTGTCCCGTCGGACCCGGAAGTGGTCGGGACTGCGAACCCCGGCAGCCGTGGCGCCCCTTCGGCCGAGTTGTGAACGCCTCGGCGCGGGTACGCCGGCCGATCGCCCGGTGCGGCCGGACCTCGTTGTGGTAGCTCCCGAAGCGGTCGAGCTTCACCTGGAGCTCGCGGACGCCCGCCGCCGCCTCCTGCCTGGCGAGCCACCGCTTGAGGGTCTGGTGGAATCGCTCGACCTTGCCGCAAGGTCTGGGGTGATACGGGCTCGAGTGCCGGTAGGAGATTCCCATACCTCGGAATCTTCGAGTCCTGGCCGAGATCCGTCGTGTCCTCCGGCCTAATGGCCGCCTCTCCGTCGCCGACCTCACGGTCGACGAGGAGCTTCCGAGCGAGCTGCTGACGAGCGATGCCGCCTCATGAAGGAATTGATCCCTCCCGAAGGACTCGCGTCGGTCGCGATCAGCGTGATCGCAACGGCGCCCAGGCCATCCTCGGAGTGGGCGCAGCTTGGCGCATCCGCCGGTCGCGATCGTCACGGCCGAGGACGTCCGCGCAACAGCGTCGGCGTGCCACGGGGTGCTCTTGCCCTTCGCGGATGCGGGACCTGGGATTGGCGAGTGACCTTGAAGGTCCTGTCGTACGACCCTTGCTCACGTCCTGGCAGCGCTCCTGTCCTACGCGATCAACCTCGCTACACGTTCGACCGAGCTTCGTTTCTCAGGCCAGGCAGACCCGTCGTTTTCCATCCCCGAGCTGCTCGATGCATTGGAAGGACGGCCGCAGTTCTTGCCGTGGTACGCGCGACGGCCCCGCCCGACGCTCGCGGGACGCACGACCCGACCCATGCCACGTCTTCTAGCTCGTCCCCGCAGAGGTCTGGCAGGTCGCGTAGGGTCCACTCCCGACGGTACGCGCCACGACGACCCCGCCGTGTAGCACCGTGCACACAATCTTGCCGGGTCCGCCGCTCTCGCGCTGACCGGCGATGGTCACCACCGCGAACCCGCTGACACGAACGCTGTGCCGCCACGGAAGGTCTACGTGGACTGTGCTCGTGCCGCTCCAGGTCCCCCAGGTGACCAGTGCACGGCCGCCGCCCTTGACACGAACGGCCCATCCGCCGCCGCCCGCGAGTGCTGACGATGCTGAAATCGCCAGCAGTACCGCAACGACCATCGCTGCTAGTGCCTTCTTCATCGTGTCCTCTTTCCCTTCGCTCGCTAACCACCCCCACACCCACAAGAACCAAGATGCATGAGCACGGCGTCCACGGCTAGGCCACCACGCCCCTGAGGTAGTTATCGGCACCAACAAAGGCCAGCCTGAATGCGGTGACGCGACCAGGGGCGTCCCGGTGGGGGTTCAGAAGGTGTGCCGGCGAGGGGAGCCGAGGCGCTGCGAGCATCAACCCGACAAGGTCGTCTTCAGCGTGGGCTCCGAGCCCACGCTGTTCATGCGAGGCATCCTCGAGGGCGACACCCTCCTCGAGCGGCTCCACCACCCAGCCTTCGGAGAGCGGATCCGGTCCGGTGCCCACAACGCGCTGCTCGATGCGTTCTTGAGGAAGGCCAACCATGGGTGCGCCAAGTTTCAAGGGCAGTGTCACCTACGCGTCGGTGCCGCTCGAGATCGTGGATTGGTCTCGCTTCGACTTCGTGTCCGTCGACCTGCACCCGGACGTTCGGATCAGGGACCGGTTCACCGACCTGCTCCGGGGCTTCTTCGGCCACGGCCGCTTGGTCGTCATCACCGAGTTCGGTTGCTGCAGCTACCGGGGAGCCGCCGATGCCGGCGGGATGGGCTGGGCGACGTCGTCGTCGACATCGCCGAGTACGGCAAGAGGCTTGGAGCTGAATGGCGAGTACGTCCGCGACGAGGCGGAACAGGGCGGGAGCTGACCGACTTGCTCACGACCTTCGAGGACTCGGGTGTCGATGGCGCGTTCGTGTTCACGTTGTCGCGCCGACCTCCCCCGCGAGCAACGATCCGAAGCACGACCTCGACATGGCGAGCTACAGCCTCGTGAAGAGCTACGGCAACCGCCTCGGAGACCTCGCCGCTGCCTTCCCGAACGCGCCGTGGGATACGACCCGGACGGGAACGACGTACCCCGACATGCCTTGGGAGCCGAAGCAGTCGTTCCGGGCGGTTGCCGACCTCTACGCTGCGGCTGCCCTCCTCACTACGTAAGGCCGCACTTGTGCCGTCCAACCGCGCGAGCGAGTCCTTGGCTTGGGTCGCTGATTCCCCAACGAGCGGGGTGGACGAGGAGGACGAGACGGGGAGCTGGGACCAACTCCACGATTCTTCTCCCCGAGTGCCCCCGGCAGGAATCGAACCTGCGACACGCGCCGCGATTTCTGTCTGCGCGGTGATGCGAATCTAGGTCGACACACCGAGAGGGTGAACCCACTATGTGGGGCGCCCATGAGAGTCGCAACGACCCTCTTCTCATTGGAATGAGCGAAGATCTGCCCCGCGACGGACAGGGAAACGACCGGAAGTCATCCGAGACCCCGGGCACAGGAAGAGCTGGTCCGACGGTCTTTCGCGGTCCGCCCCGCGGCCCGCGGATGTGTCTGCATCAAACTCATCGATCCGTTACTCACCACCACGGGATCCCAGGGGTCTCTTCGAGCTGCCCCAGCCTGGCAGTACACGACTCGACCTTTTCGACGGGACTCAGATCGTCGGGGCCGGGGAGGAATCGCGGAGCCGAGCTTCGAGATCTTGAACTCTTGCAGCCAGACGGCCACTTCCAGTCAGGCATCCACGTCCAGAGCCCGCACGAACACCGATTCGGGGGATTCGAAGTCGCGTCCTAGATAGGCAGGTTCCGGCCCCGGGCACGAGCACGCGACGTGTCGGGGCCGCTCCGACCCTAGTCGTCCGGTGAAAGGGCTGCGCCTCCTCTTGCGGTCATCAAGTTCGATTCGCGACCTACCGATGTCACTCGCGATGGATTGGTTGACGGTCGGGTTGAGGCCTCTCGAACGGTCGCTTGATCGAGCAGCGCCGGCTCCGTGGGCCGCGCTCGCGATCGGCACGAACATCGCCATTCGAGCCGCCGTCGTCATCGCCACCCTGTCCTCGCTGTGGGCGGGGCCCTTTTACGACGCCGACGTTCAGCGCTTCTCGGCGCTGTCGGTCGCAGCCGGCACTCCGTACCGGGACCATGCCGTCGAGTACGCACCGGTCGAGCTAGGCGTCATCCGGATGATCGGCAGCAGCGACACCCGCGCAACCGCCACCCGGCTCGTCATCTTGTGTTTCCTCCTCGATCTCGTCGCCTTCGCCGGGATGTGGAGTGGCTGGGGCCGTCGCACCGCGATCACCTACCTCTGGCTCGGGGTTCCCATGCTCGTCCTGAGATATGTCAGGCTTTGGTACCTCCCGGTCGCCCTCTCGGTATGGGGGTTCGCGCTCCTGCGGAAGGGTCGACCCAAACCTGCTGGCGTCGTAGCCACGCTCGCCGTGTTCGCCAAGCTCTGGCCCATCGCCCTGGCTCCCGCCTTCCTCGCCGAGGCGCGTCGTCGGTCCTTCGTGTTCGTCGTCGCCGGCGTTGTCGGTGGCATCGGTTGGCTGCTTCTGGGAGGCATCGGCGGCGTTCGACAGGTGCTGACGTTTCGGTCGGCGACGGGCTGGGAGATCGAGAGCACCATCGGCAGCATCGTCTGGCTGTTCGGCGGAGGCGAACCTAGATGGGAAGCGGGGGCGCTTCGTGTCGGTTCGTCGGAGGGCCTCACGTGGATACCGGCGGTGGTGCTCGTGGTCCTCCTGGGCGCCGTCTGGTGGAAGGCACTCAGGTCGGGAAGGGAGGACCTCGTCGGGGTCCCGTCGCTCGTCGCGGTGTGCGCGTTGCTTGCCTGTTCCCCCGTTTTCTCCCTCCAATACGCCGGATGGTTGACTCCGTGGGCGGCGATCGCGAGTCGTGACTCGCGCCGCATCCCGATCGCCTCGGCGTGGACGATCGTCGTGCTCACCGCGGGAGTAACCGTCGCGCTCTGGCAGCACGCCGACAGCCTGGGTGGACTCGGGGCGGCCATGCTGCTGGCGAGGAACGGAGTGTGTCTCTTCCTTCCGGTTTGGTTCCTGGCCCGTGGCCAGCCCGCGGTGGTGGCCCATCCCAAGGGCGAGCCCTTGCAACTCCGCCGAGGCACGAGTCGCTCGTGCTGATCGGCCTGCTGTGGAAGTCACCGTTCAGACCGCGCGACGAACCCGACCACGGCGGCAGAGGAAACGCTCGATAGCTCCCGGCGATCCGCCGGTCAGGAGGTCCCGTGGAGGGGGAGCTTGGCGACGGCGTCGCGGAGCGCCTCGAGCTCTTCGAGATCGAGCTCGAGCAGCTCGGGCGGCGGCTCGTACGGGGACCGGATCATCTCGTGCCGGGTCCTGTCCCCTTTCGCGGTGAGGACCACGAGCTTGACCCGTCGGTCGGTGGGGATCGTCCTTCGTTCCGCGAGGCCTCGCTCCTCGAGCCGGTCGACGATCCACGTCGCGTTCGACGCGTCGCACAGCCACTCGTCCGCGAGCTCGCTCATCGAACGGCCGCGCGTGCGGTCGAGGACGAAGAGCGCCCGCGCGTCGTTGGGCGTCAACCCGCTGTCGGCGAACACGCGTTGGCGGTGCTTCGCCGTCTCGAAGAAGAAGCGGGCGAGCGGCTTCCAGGCCTCTTTGGCGAGGGTTCGCTTGCTCGTGCCCGTGGTGCGGATGTCCATACATGGATCGTGGCCTGGATCGCCGCGATCATCGCGGTCGCCGCGCCGCTCGCGGTGCGACGGTACCGACGCGTGTTCTGACGCCGAGCGCCGCCTCGCTGCCAGAACGGACGACCGGTCAGCGGCCCGAGCCGTTGCGCGCCACGGCCTCGATCAGGTCCGCGGCGCGCGAGATCCCGTCGGCCGAGCGGATCGCGTCCCCGAGCGCCTCCGTCCGTGAACGCAGGTCTCGGTCGCCGATCAGTCGGTCGACAGAGCCCCGGAGCTCGTCGTCCTCGAACGCGTACGTGTCGAGCCTGACCCCCAGGCCGAGCTCGTCGACGCGCTGGGCGTTGTCGTACTGATCCCAGAACAGCGGCAGCACGATCATCGGCTTGCCGAAGTGGAACGCCTCGGTCGTCGTGTTGTTGCCCCCGTGCGTGATCACGAGGTCGCAGTGGGGGATCACGTTGGTCTGGGGCACGCGCGCCTCGCCCCACATGTTGTCGGGCAGCTCGAACTCGTCGGCGCGTGGACCTTTCGACACGACGTAACGGTGGGGGTGTCCGCGAGCACCGCGACGAGCCGCCGCATCAGCTCCACGTCCGCGGAGCCGAGCGACCCGAGCGAGAGGTACACGAGCGCGCCCTCACCCGCGAGCCCCTCGGGGACGTCCCAGGCCTCCTCGGTCTGCCGGACGGAGGACTCCAGCCGATGCCACGTGGGGGCGGGCGTACGCGACCGCGGGTAGTCGGCGGCCTCCGGGAAGACGTAGAGGTTGAGGTGCTCCGACTCGTGGATGAACTCGAGGTCGGGGAGCGGCGGTGCCCCGCTGTCCACCATGAACGCGTTGAACCGCTCCCAGGTGTCGCGGTGGGTGCGTTCGACCTCGGCGCCGAACTCGTCCCATCCCGTCCGGTCGTCCGTGGCGTAGCCGCTGAACGTCGGTGGGAGTGCGGGATCCTTCAGCTCGAGCGGGTTGCACGACATGATCCTCACCCACGGCGCGCCGTGGGTGAGCAGTGCAGGGAAGCTGTTGACGTTGTCCTCGACGATGATGTCCGGCTCGGCCCGATCCAGGATCGCCTGGAGCTGTTCGTGGCAGTACACCGCCCCGTCGATCAGGGAGGACCAGACGGGTTCGATGAACGTCGCGAGCTGCTCGATCGTCGGCTTGCGGAACTCCGGCGCCGTCTCGGCGACGAAGTCGATCCAGAACTGGCCCGCGTCCTGGTCGCCCTCGGCCGGCGGCGACAGGTCGACCAGGTCCTCCTCGAACCCAAGGGGCTCGAGCTTCCCCTTCCACGACGCCTCCGCCGCGAACACGACGCGGTGCCCCCGCCGTTCGAGCGCCTTGCCGATGCCGATGCAGTTGTTCGTCGGCCCGTAGGCACTTTCGGGCATGAACACGATCGTGTGCCGGTCGCTCGCCATGATGCGCCGCACCCTACCCCAGCGGCATGGACGCGTCCGGTGCGACCGAGCCGCCTGGGCCGACCCCTTCCGCTACGTGACGGTGATCGTCGCCGTCATCTGCGGGTGGATCGAACAGTGGTAGGCGAACGTCCCCATCCTGCGGAAGCGTCGTCGGAAGGTCTCGCCGGGCGCCAGGGTGTGGTCCCACAGGCTCGTGTTCGACGTCGTCGTGTGGGTCCGGCCCCCGCGGTTCACCCACCGGACGACGGTGCCCCGAGCGATCGTGAGGTTCCGCGGACGGAACGCGAAGTCGATGATCCGCACGCGGACGACCTGAGTCGCCGCGCTGGGTCCGCCTCCCCGCTCGTGCGCGCCGACCGCCGGTGCGAGCACGACGAGGGCGAGCGCGAGGACGAAGCATCGGATCGCGGCACGCATCAGTAGGCTCCTTTCGCGTCGGCGCGCGCGCTGGCCTGCGCCGAGCCATCGTAGTGCAGGTCGTTGAATCGGGCGACCGTCTGTCCTACGGTCGGTGCCGATCGGAACGTCACCGAGCGCGCACGTGCGGGAGGCGATCGAGATCCAGGTGGACCGCCCCGAGGTCGTCGAGCCCATCGAGAACAGGGCCGATCGCACGTGGTACGGGATCGACGGTCCCCGTCGCCGGCCGCGGGCCGAGGTCTCGACGCCACCAGCCTCTGTCGTCACCTCACCCTCCGAGGATGCCGACGACGCCGTCGGCGCGGTCGATGCCGCGTCCCAGAGGAGCCCCGATACCGGACAACACCCAACGGTTCGGGACCGCTGGCGCGAGGAGTCCGAGGAGCGTGCCCGCGAGCTCGCGCCCGACCGCGCGATCGCGCCGGTGCCCCACGACGCGGGAACGGCGCCCCGGGACGTCCGCGACCTCGACGAACGGTTCGAGATCGTGCGCGTCGCGTTGACCCTGGAGCTCGGGCGGCGGGTCGACGCGGCGCTCGCGCGGATGGAGGGGACGTTCGAACGGGAGATCGAGGCACTCCGGACCGCGAACCGCGAGGAGGCCAAGCGCCTCCGCAGCACGAACGGCGAGGCCCTCGTCCGGATCCGCGCCGCCGACACCCAGGAGCTCGAACGCATCCGGCGCGCGATCGACGAGGGCATCGAACGCCTGTGCAGCGTGCTGGAAGGTCAGCTCGACCGGGTCTGGAGCGCGAACGACGTGGAGCTCGAGCGGATCCGTTCGGCCGGTGCCGACCGCTTGGCGGAGGTGCACGACCTCCTCACGGATCAGCTGGAGCGTCTGCGGATGGAGCGACCGTCGGAGTCGCCTCCGCCGGAGCCGGCTCCGGCGACCAGACGTAGCTGGTGGCGCCGAGCCCGGAGCGGTGCCTCGGGCTGACCGAGCTCAGTAAGGAAGGGCGCCGGAGTCGCAGACCATCAGCAGGAACTCGTGCGGGTCGACCGCCGGACCGTTGTCCGGATGCCACTCGAAATGGTCGTGCGGGCCGCCCGCGTTGCCCGTTGCGCCCACGTAGCCGATCACGTCGCCCGCCTGCACCGGTCCGAGCTGCCCGAACGCCGACAGGTGCGCGTTGTACACGTAGCCGAAGTCGCCGAACACCTCGACGGCGAGGCCGCCGATGTGGTTCGTCGCGGTGACGGCCACGCCGTCGAACGGCGCGACGATCGACGCACCCATGGGCGCGAGCATGTCGTTGCCCTGATGGATGTGGTCGCCGCCCTCCTTCGGAGGATGGTGGACCATGATGCCGAAGTCGTCGGCGATCGCAACCGGACCGACCACCGGGCACACCGAGAGGGGCCGGATCTTCGAGATCTCGTACTGGATCTGCTCGACACGATCGCGCAGCCCGGCGACGAGCCGATTGGACTGGGCCATGGTCCGGCGCAGATCCCTCTGGTCGAGCTCGAGGCGCCGCTTGGTGAGCTCGATCATCATGCGGGCGCGGACCACCTCGCCCTCGCTGCGCGCAAGGCGGTCGGAGGTCTCGTGCACCTTGGCCGCCAGGATCGCGTCCCGGCGGTTCATCTCGGTCAGGAACGACATCCGCGACGCCGCCTCGGCCGCCGACGTGGCCGTCAGCAGGTACAGGACCGGCGCGCCGCCGAACATGTACGCCTCGCGGTTGCGCTCGTCGAGCTTGGCCTGCAGCAGGGAGGCGCGGACCCGCAGGATCGTCATCTCGCGCTCGAGCTTGTCGATGCGCTCCTCCGCGGCGACGATGTCCGACTGGTTCTTGGAGATCCGGGTGGCCAGGCCGTTCATCCGCCGCTGGAGCTTCCGGATCTTCGTCAGCTGCGCCCGGACCTTGTCCTTGGTCGCGTGCAGCTCCTGCTTGGACTGCTTGAGCTGGTCATCCGCGGATGCCGAACCCGAAGAGGCGACCCCCGACAGGCACGCCAGGACCAACGCGGCGACGGAAACGGCCACGATGCGGCGGGCGCGCGAAGCGCCGGTTCGAGAGGAGCGCGGGCTGGACATCTCGGTAGATCGAACGTACCTGTGCGTACGCCCACGACAACGGCACTAGGGCGTAGGCCGCGCCCGAGCACGCCGACCCCATCCGGGGTTCGGCTCGGCCCACACCGCCCGACATGCTTGTCTGGCGCAGGGCGAAGGCTAGACTCCACCTCCCCATGGGGCGCCTTCCCCGTCTTCGCCTCTTCTCGGGTGGCCGTGTCCGCACGGGCTCGCTCGTCGCGCTGGTCGTGCTGTTCCCCGCCGCGACCCTGGCGATGTCCGGGCTCAACCGGGACCGACAGGGGGAGGCTCGGGCCGCCGCCCCTTCATCCGCCACTTCCCCGAACGCGCCCGAGGGGCCACAGGGGATCTTCAAGCTGGACCACCTGATCTTCATCGTCCAGGAGAACCGCTCGTTCGATCACTACTTCGGGACGTATCCGGGCGCCGACGGTTTCCAGATGGTCGGGGGGGAACCGACCAACTGCGTCCCCGATCCGGTCCTGGGTGGGGAGTCTTGCGTGTACCACACGTCGATGGACGAGTTCAACGGTGGTCCGCACAGCCGTCCCGCGGCGATGGCCGACATCAACGGTGGGTCCATGAACGGGTTCATCGATGCCCTCCCGCCCACCCCGCGGTGGTGCGTGGATCGCGCCGCGTCCGAATGCGACCGGTTCCTGGGGCCCGAGGGCCAACCGGACGTGATGAGCTACCTCACCCGGCAGGACATCCCGAACTACTGGGCGTACGCCGACGAGTTCGTCCTGCAGGATCGGATGTTCGCGCCGACCGACGGCTGGACCCTGCCGGCGCACCTGTTCCTGGTTTCGGGCTGGTCCGCGTACTGCTACGACTCGAACGACCCGATGTCGTGCATCTCGAACGTGGACCTCAAGGAGGAGAGCCAGCGGTTCGAGTACGGCCAGGACCCGATCTACGCGTGGACGGACGTCACCTGGCTGCTCGATCGCGAAGGCGTCTCGTGGGGCTACTACGTCGCTCCTGGGACCTGTTCGTTCCCGCCGTGCCACGGCCAGGCGCTCGACGGCCCCGAGGGGGCGACCACGGCGACGAGGAACCCCCTCCCCGGGTTCTCGGACCTGCACGAGACCGGTCAGCAGGACCACATCCTCGACCACCGGAGCTTCGAGCGATCCGCTGCCCGCGGGACGTTGCCGTCGGTCTCGTGGGTGGTGCCGGGCGACGGCGTGAGCGAGCATCCCCAGTCGAGCCGCGGCGTCGCCGCCGGCATGGCGCACGTGACCCGGATCGTGAACTCGGTGATGCGCGGGCCGGACTGGGAGAGCTCGGCGATCTTCATCACCTGGGACGACTGGGGCGGCTTCTACGACCACGTGGTGCCGCCGCTCGCGGACGAGAACGGCTACGGGTTGCGGGTCCCTGGGCTCCTCGTGAGCCCGTACGCCCGGCGCGGGTTCGTCGACCACCAGACGCTCACGTTCGACGCGTACCTGAAGCTGATCGAGGATCGGTTCCTGGACGGTCAGCGCCTGGATCCGTCCACCGACGGGCGTCCCGACGCGCGCCCGGTCGTGCGCGAGACTCTGCCGCTCCTCGGGGACCTCTCGCTGGCGTTCGACTTCGACCGGAAGCCGAGGGCGCCGCTGATCCTGGATCCCACTCCTCAGGCGACCCGTCCTCGGTGAACACGGCGTGCAGGCACCTATGCCAGAGCGACCCGGGTGAGGAAGACGTCTCGGTCACCCGCGTTGACGTGACCCTCGAAAGCCCCGTGCGTCGTTCCGGCGACATAGGCCGCCCGCGGTCCCAGGGCGAAGCCGTACGCCTGATCGAAGTCGGAGGTGCCGAACTGCAGCGTCCACACCTCCGTCCCCTTGGGCTCGTATCTGCGGATGAACGCGTCGGTCTCACCGAGGAGCTCCTGGTCTGGAAGCGCTCCTGTGGTCGAGCCGACCACGTACACGGCATCGGCGATCCCCCCAACGGCGACGGCATCATCGGATGCGTCCGTACCGAACTGACGTATCCACATCGGCTGACCACGTGCGTTGAGCCTCAACAAGAACGCGTCCGAGCCGCCGAACGATGCCTGACCCTGGAGCGCTCCATCGGTCAGGCCGGTCATGTACGTCGCTCCGCTTAGAGCCAGGACCGAGGTCGCCACATCCGCTCCGGCGGATCCGAGTTGGCGGGCCCAGCCTCTCCTCCCCTCCGTGGTGTACGTCTGGATGAACGCGTCGTCACCACCGACCGATCTCTTGCCTGGAAACGCCCCGTCGGTGGAACCGACGACGCGCACCGAGCCCGATCCGACGCTGAGGCCACGGGCCCTGTCCGTTCCCGTTGACCCGAATTGCTGGATCCAGCGAACCTCGCCCTCCAGGCTGAACGCTCCGACGAACGCGTCGGTGCCACCCAGGCGCGACGGCCCGAGCCTCCCGTCCGTCGAGCCGGAGATGAAGAGTCCCGTCCCTGCCGCCACGATCGAGACTGCCTCGTCCGTTCTTCGTGTTCCGAATTGCTCGAGCCACATCTGTCGCCCGTTGGGACCGAACTTGGCGACGAACGCATCCAGTCCTCCTGCCGACGCCTGCTTCGGGAAGCGCCCATCCGTCGACCCCGCCACGTAGACGCCGGAATCGTCGACGGCAAGCGCCAACGCCTGGTCCGTCCCCGATGTTCCGAACTGCCGGGTCCAGAGTTCGGTGCCCGCGGCGTTGTACTTGCGGACGAACGCGTCATACCCATGGTGGTACGGCTGTCCCGGCAGGGCGTAGTTGGTGAATCCGGCGACGTACACGCCGTCATCGGCGGCCGCCGTCGCGTACCCCAGGTCGTACCGCTGGGTTCCGAACTGGTTGGTCCAATCGATCGAGCGGGTCTCGTCCACCGACCCGCAATGGACCGCCGCTGCCAAGCACTCCTCCACCAGCCGATCCAGCCGTTCCTGTTGCCAGGTGTTCCAGAAGTCGGCGTGCATCGTGTAGAAGGCACCGCTCGAGAGCGTGAGCGCCACCGTTCCATCGGCGTTCCGTGGGTTCATGATCCCCATATGTATGCGTTCACTGAGTCGAGGCAGCACATGGGGGAACTCCGGTGGGCATTGGCGATCGATGGGGTAGGAGACATCCTCCGGCGTGAGTCCGACCCCGTTCCAGCAGCTGGGCATCTCGATCAGTGCGATGACACCGTCGACGAACCCGAACTTCTTCCACGGCCAGCAGTCGTAGGGCGTATCCATGAGCGGCGTCCGTTGACCCTTGATCTGGCCGCAGTACCACCGCACGTGGGGGTTCTCGGCAGGCGACGTGGCCTCCTTGTTCCCACCGATCATCTGGAGTCCGGGCGGGATCGTCTCGACCTGCCCGGACGGGTCGCCCAAGTAGTAGATCCGCATCACCGGCGGCCGGAGCTGCTTCCCGCTCAGGGACGGCGTCGGCGCCCAGTAGCCGGCGGTGTCGCTCGGGATGCGGCAGGTCGTGTCCCCCTTGAGGAGCGAGTTCACGGTGGAGAAGGCGTCGACGGTCTTGTTCCCGAAGAAGTCGTGGAGGTGCGAGGCACCCGGCTGATTCGGGAACACGATGGGATCGTCCGCCAGTGTGTGCGAGTACGTGCAGCGCAACACGAACTGGCCGATCCTCGACGCGCCCTCGGCGGGGGCGGGGGCGAGGAGTGCCAGGGGAAGAAGCAGGCCGAGCGCTCGCCGGACGATCCTCATGAACCTGGGGACGCTACGAGAACCCGGGGACTACCGCAACCCGTGTGGTTCCGATGTTTCCACCAGGTACGCGTCTAGACTCCGACACCGATGAGGCGCCCTCTTCCTCGACTCGACGGCCCGGTGCGAGCCGGCGCGATCGTGCTCGCCATGGCGGTCCCCCTCGTCCTGGTCTCCTTGGTGGCGCCTCGCGCTCCGGCCGTCGTCGCGGGTGAGGGCGACCCCGTAGGGGCGCCGTCCGGGCCAGAGGGGATCTTCAAGCTCGACCATCTCATCTTCATCGTTCAGGAGAACCGCTCGTTCGATCACTACTTCGGCACCTATCCGGGCGCCGACGGGATCGACTTCAAGAACGGCAAGCCGGCCAACTGCGTTCCGGACCCGATCCTTGGCCGGATGTCCTGCGGGTATCACTCCACCCGCGATCTGTACAAGGGTGGACCCCACAACCGAGCCGCTTCCATCACGGATATCGCGGGAGGAGCGATGAACGGTTTCATCCGCGTCCTCGATCGGAAGGACCGGTGGTGCGCCGACCGAACGTCGGCCGAGTGTCGCGGCTACATCGGACCCGCGCACCAGCCCGACGTCATGAGCTTCGTGACCCGTCAGCAGATCCCGAACTACTGGGCGTACGCCGACGCGTACGTCCTCCAGGATCGGATGTTCGCGCCGACGGATGGGTGGACCCTGCCCGCACACCTGTTCCTCGTCTCGGGTTGGTCGGCCTCCTGCCGCAAACCCACCGATCCGATGTCCTGCGTCTCGAACGTGAGCCTCAGAGGGCCGAACGAGCGCTGGGCGTACGGGCAGGACCCGATCTACGCGTGGACGGACATCACGTGGCTGCTGAACCAACACGGCGTGTCGTGGGGCTACTACGTCGCGCCCGGGACGTGCTCGTTCCCCCCATGCTCGGAGCCAGGGTCTGCAGGCCACACCGCCTCCGGGAAGAACCCGCTCCCCGGCTTCACCACGATCTACGAGACCGGACAGCAGGGCAGCATCCTGGACCACGACGACTTCATAGGGGCCGCCTCGGCGGGGACGCTGCCCTCGGTCTCGTGGGTGGTTCCGGGAAAGGGGAACAGCGAGCATCCCGGATCCACGCGCGGGATCCGTGCCGGCATGGCACACGTCACGCGGATCGTGAACGCGGTCATGAAGGGCCCGCTGTGGGCCTCCTCGGCGATCTTCCTCACCTGGGATGACTGGGGCGGCTTCTACGATCACGTCAAGCCTCCGTTCGTGGACGAGAACGGGTACGGCCTCCGCGTGCCAGGACTCCTCATCAGTCCCTACGCTCGCGCCGGAACGATCGATCATCAGACGCTCTCGTTCGATGCGTACCTCAAGCTGATCGAGGATCGGTTCCTCGGCGGGCAACGTCTGGACCCGGCGACGGACGGGAGGCCGGACCCCCGCCCGACCGTGAGGGAGCAGGTGGCGATCCTCGGTGACCTCGCCCTGGAGTTCGACTTCGGGCAGCAGCCGCAGCCGCCGCTCATCCTCGATCCCACGCCCTGAGGGGGGCCGTTCGGCCTCTCAAGGTGCCCACGCCGCGTGCTACAGTCCTGCATCCGGGCCGGGATACAGTGGCTCGAGCAACCCTAGGGTGCTGTCGACGTTTTAAGTTGTCAGGATAACTATGGTCATCCGGGTTCCCGAAGAGCGCAACACCCTGGGCGGCTACGCCGTCCTCGATGACCGTCTCCTGGTCCTGGACTTCCAGGCCGGGAATCCTCAGGCCTTCGTCGAGATCCATCATCGCTATGGGCCACTCGCTCGGCGGGTGTGCGGGCGGTTCCTCCCGACTCCCCAGGACGTCGACGAGGCCTTCCAAGAGACGATGATCCGGGTCTATCAGGGCCTCTACAGGTTCAACGGCCGCTACGCGTTGCAGCCCTGGGTCGCCCGGATCGCCAAGAACGTCTCCCTCGACATCCTCCGTGGTCGTGCGAGACGCCCCCAGGACGACGCCTGGGCGTCACCGACCGAGGACCTGGCGGGTCCGGACGACGAGGCGGAGCAGATCGTGGACCGGCTGGTTCAGCACGACACCGTGCTGGCCGTCCTCTCCGACCTGCCCGAGACGCACCGACGCGCGCTGATGCTGCGCGAGATGGATGGACGGTCGCATCGCGAGATCGCGCAGGAGATGGAGGTCTCCACAGGCGCAGGCCAAGGCGCTGATCCATCGGGCGAAGATGAGCTTCCGCAAGCGGTGGCTCGAGAAGGTGGCCGAACGGGGTGGCTTCATGGGGATCGGTCTCCTACCGCTCGTCTGGCTCCTTCGGATCGCGGATGGCTTGCGTAGGGTCGGCGACCGTCTCGGCCACTCGGCACAGGTGGCGCAGGTCGCGGTACCGGAGGCGGTCAGCTCGACGGTCGGAACGACGGCTGCGCCGGTCGTGTCGAGCGGAGTGGGCGAGCGCGTGGTCGCGGCGGGGATGACGTTGCTCTTGGCCGGCGGCGTGACCGTAGGTGCGGCCAAGATCGTGAAGGATAGGAACCGGAACGAGGCACCGGCGCACGCCGTTGCCGCAGCGGCGGTAGAAACGCCCGATACCCCGAAGGTCCGCGTGGCGGGTTCGCATGTCGTCCATCCGGCCTTCGATGCGGGGAGAACCGGTGACGCCGGTGAGATCCGAGCAGAGCCGCCGATCGTCGAGGAGCCGAAGCCGAGCCCGCTTGTCGAGCCCAGCCCGAGTCGTCGAGCCCAGCCCGAGCGTCGAGCCGTCGCCATCGCCGGAGGTCAGCCCCTCTCCCGAACCCACGGTGACGCCGCCTACGCCGGCGCCCGAGTGGACGATGAGCTTCGCGTCCGATCTTCTCGGTGAGACATCGTCCGTCTCGGCTTGGAGCTCGAAGGTCCAGGGCAAGGTGGGCAAGGCTGTCCGGTTCTCCCAAACTGTGACGGGATCGCTGGATGGGCCGAAGATGCGGTCACTCGTATCTATCTCGAGTATTGGGGGTCAGTGTCAGGCGAAGGCAAGGCGGGGAAGGCGGAGTTCTTCGCGTTGTTCCTGGACACGCCGGCGGGAAGGTACGAGTATCAAGCGACAGCCTCACTCGCCTCAGTCACCCCTGCTCAGGACGGGAGCGCCGTCTACGGGTTCACAGGCTCGTACGCACTCACCACGGCTCCGGCCGCCGCCGAAGCCGGCATGCCGCACGACGGGATTATCACGCTCGATCTGTCTTTCTGGGCCGACGGAACGTCCCTCTATCGGACCGGGATGGCATTCGTCGAGTCCGCCGGATAGCCTTGCGGCGCAACCCTGACGCTTTCTGCCCGTTCTCACAGGTGGAAGTGACAGGGGCTCGAGACGTG
>CAWGKU010000006.1:0-187556 GCA_963823255.1 uncultured Actinomycetes bacterium | reverse complement strand
GTCCAACAGGAGCACCGCTCGGGTGATTGAACCGCCACACCCTGGGCGCGAGAATCGCGGGGCGGCTCCCGAGCGCCAAGGGGGATCCCCATGGAGGCACCGAAACTCAGGCGAGGCCCATTCGGCTACACGTTCAGGAGCGTACGTCTGGTCCTTGCCGATCGCGACGGGCTGCTCGCGGAGGCCTCAGAGCGAGCCGGGGCGGCCGAAGCCCAGGTGCTCGACGTGCGGTCCGAGGCCGAGACGTTGAAGACGCAGCTCCCCGAACAGGCCGAGCAACTAGGTGCCCTGGGGGCCGAGGCTGCCGAGCTGAGGATCGACCGAGACGCCGCTCGCCGGGAGCTCGAGGGGGCGATCGCGGACGCGGCGCGCCTGCAGCTCGAGCTGACCGCCGCCAGAGGTCAGTTGGAGACCGTCCAGCACGGCCAAGGATCCATCCAACTCGGGAGCGAGGCCGCCGGAGGCGGACCGGACCCGGACGACGAGCCACTCCGAGCCGCGGAGGAGCGGAGCGGCGAGATCGCGTTCATCCGGGAGGAGTTGAGGTCGGCGCGCCGGCACTTCCTGATCCAGGGTCAGCAGATCGAGAGCGCCGAGGCCAGGATCGAGGTACTGGAGACCGAGGTCCGGTCGCTGCGCCCAGAGCTCGAGGCCGGGCTCAGCGCCGCCGTAGCCGATCTCGAGGCAGCGCGCGCGGCCGTGGACGAGGTCGCGGCGCGTCCGGCGCCGGATCCCTCGGTCACGGCTGAGGGAACGTCGGTCGTCCTGGAGACCGCGGATGGACCACGGCGCCGATGAACGGTGCCGGGATGAACGGTGCCGGGATGAACGGTGCCGGGATGAACGGTGCCGGGACCCATGCGGGGGAGGAGCTTCGGGAGGCGGAGCGGGCCCGCCGCGAGACCCTGGCGGAGATCGAGCGGCTGGCGGCGTGCCGCGATCGCCTGGCTTCCCTCGTCGGCGTGGTCCGGTCCACGATCGAGGACGCGGGGGAACGGGCTGCTGGTATCGGCGACCGGGTCGACGAGGCCGTCGCCCCCCTCACCGACGCCATCGAAGAGTTGAGTGTTCGGCTGGCGGCGTTCGCCGAGCTTGCCGCACTCCCCGGCGAGGACGCCCGGGCGCCTGCATCCGAACGTTCGCTCAACCTCGTCGAGCTCGAGGCACAGGATGGCGCACCGGGTCAACCGGATCCCCCCGGCGGAGTTGGAGCTCGCACGAGCCAGGAACCCCCCACCGAAGAGGCGCCGGGACCGGCCGCCGAATGGATCGTCCTCCCCGCGCCACCCCTGGTTGATCAAGCACGCCCGCTGAGCGCCGAACGACCCTCCGGCTGATCCGCTCCTGTTCGGAGCCGGCCCCGACGAAGGCCCGCCCGACCCAGATCGGTCGAGGGCCCGTGGCGGCGAGGCCGTAGCCAGAACCGGTGCGAGATGTTTGAACCGCCTCGAGGCCGCGCACATAATCCTCGCACCACGCAAGCCACCGCCCTGCGGAGGGGACTCCATCCATGGCCGACTTGAAGCGCAGGCTCTTCGGATACAGCTCGGCGAGCGTTCGTTCCGCGCTCACCGAGCGGGACGCCGTGCTCGACAGGACCTCGAAGAACGCGAGTGCGGCGGAGCAGCGCGCCGAACGCCTCTCCTCCGAGCTCTCCGAGACGCAGGGCCGGCTGGCGGGGCTCGAGGAACAGCTCGAGACCGCGGAGAAACTCCGCGAGACGCTGACCGCGGATCTCGAGCGAGCGGTCGCTCAGCGCGGGTCGATGGAGGCGGAGCTCATCCCCCTGCGCCGCGAGCTCGAGGAGGTGCACACCGAGCTGCGCGACGCCAAGGAAGCCATCCTCGGGCGGGACGAGCAGCTCCGCGCGGCCCGAGCCGGATCCGCGAGTCTCGAGGAACTCCTGCGGCAGCAGGCCGAACACTTGCGGCAGGCGACGGCCGAGGCCGCGGAGAGTCGGGAGCAGCTGCGGGCGCTCGAGGAGTCGGCCGGGTCCGAGGCGGCGATGAGCGCCCAGCAGGCGCGTGTGATCGAGCTCGAGGAGCTCGTCGAGGGTTATCGGGAGCTGATCGAGGGCGGGAGCGCGGAGGCGCCATCGGTCGAACCGAGCGACGCGCAGGAGACGCGCGCCGGCCCCTCGACCGCGAGCGAGCTGGCCGCCGTGATCGAGGTCGCGGAACAGGCGGTCGCGAGCATCATGGAGTCCACCCGGGTCCGCGCCGACGAGGAGCTCCGAGCCGTCGACGCAGAGAGAGAACGGATCAGGCGGGACGTCGAAACGATGACGGCGTGGCGAGATCGAGCCGCGCCGATGATCGCGTCGCTGCAGGCCGCCATGCACGAGATCCAGATTCAGGGGGCGGAGATCGGCCGCCGCGTCATCGAGGCCCTCCGCCCGGCATCGACCGCCGTGACGGCCCTCAACTCGCAGCTCGCGTCCCTGGACAACCTCGCTCGAGCACCCTTGGACGTCGCTACCGAGGCAGCGGCTCCATCGGAGGCCGACAACGTGATGGAGCTCCCCGAGGAGCACCCCGCCAGCCGCGACTCCTCGGACTGGTAGCCGATCCGGAGTCGGCCGAGGGCTAGGTCGACATGAAGTCGAGACCCAGGATCGCCTCGGCCGCGCGCATCGAGGCCCTCATCGCATCACGATCCCCTATCTGCGCGCCCTCGGCGCCCCGGTCCAGCGCCTCGGCCACCGCCCAGGCCTTGATCTCGGCCTCGCCGAACTCGATCCGATCGTCCGAACGTGCCGCCTTGACAAGCATCTCGAAAGTCGCCTGCACGTAGAGGTCGATCAGGGCCACGATCCGCTCCGACTCTCTGGCCGCGGGCAGCAACGAATCGCGCAGGGCCGCGAGTACCTGATCTCCGCGGGCCACCATCGCCACTCGGGCCCTTTCGGGGTCGGTCTGCGCCAACTTCAACATGGCCGAGACCGACTCCACGAACACGGCGTCCCGGCTGGTCATGCCTCCTCCTCACCTGCCCGGCCCACCAGCCTCTCGGCTGGACCTACCGCACATCCTCCAACCGGGGCCAGGCCCCGACAATCGGCCGATGGTCCATTTCCCCCGACGGGGGGACTGGCTTTAGGCGGCGGGCTAGGTCTTTCGACGGGGGCGGTGGGAGCCCGAAGGGCGCCCCCAAACGAAGTCAAGGCCCCGGGGTCTCCCCGAGGCCTCTGCACATCTCGTGATCAGGAGGAGCGGCTAGCTCGCACCCCGCATCAGGATGAAGGCGGCCACGAGCACGAGCACCGTCACGGCCACCACCGCCAGCAGGCGGCGCTTGCGGCGGGTCGAGGACTCCGCCCGTGGGTTCGATCCGAGTGGTGGGAGGAGCGGCGGGAGGCCTGCGTGCCCGGGATCGGCGCCTGCCGGCGAGGAGACCACGACCATGGTCTCGGCGACCCGGTCACCGAATCGCTGCATCTTGGGTGAGTTCGAGACGGCGTAGGCTCCGAGGAGATAGGGGACCACGTAGGGAAACGCGTCCACGAACCTCATCACGTTGCGGGTCAGCGCGGCCTCGGGGTCCACCGGCTCCCCGTCTTCCATGACGACGCGGAGCCCCCTGGCACGCTTGCCGATCGAAGCCCCGTGCTTCGCTTCCATCCAGGTCATGTACGCCAGCCACAGGACCGCCGCCATGAGCAACGGAGGGCCGCTGATCTTGATCCGGAAGAGCCCGTTCGACGAGCTGATGCCTCCATAGATGACCGCCAGCGGAACGAATGCGGCAAGCCAGACGAGGGCATCGATGCCAAGGGCTTTCGCCCGGGCTTGGATGCTCGCGCTTTCGGGGGTTGGGACCTCGGGCGGGGGGACGAAGTTCAGGCGGGGCGTGAGGTTGAGCCCGTGCGTCTTGCTGTCCGGCTCCGGCACCTCATGCAGATCAGCTGGATCCATCCGCGCCCCTCTCCTCGCGACCGCGTAGACGGCAGTCCCCGCCTGGTAGAGCCATCGGACCAGGCGACGCGAACCTTTAGACCGTCGTGCAGGTTGGGCGATCTCTGCGCACCTCAGGAGCATCGCCCGGCCACCTCCTGCTCAGCCGCGCGCCCGGATGACGATGCCACCGAAGACGACGAGCGATGCCGATGCGGCAAGAGACGCGGGGAGGGACAGGGATGGTGAGGCGACGACACCGTGAGGGCGGCCGAGGCCCGGACCAGCCCAACGAACCTGGGATCAAGGAGACCGTTGGCCCGGAGATGACCGTCGTGGGTCGTGGTGCTCAGCTAGAGGGAACGCTGGTATCGGTCGAATCGATCCGAATCGACGGCCAGGCCAAGGGGAAAATCGCCGCACGAGGCGACGTGACCCTCTCGTCTCACAGCCACGTCGAAGCCGACATCCAGGCCCAGAACGTGGTGACGGGGGGGAAGTTCAAGGGCAGCATCACCGCCCGGACCATGACCGAGGTGGCCGAGGGCGGCCGGGCGGAGGGCACGATCCGATTCAAGGCCCTGGTCGTGAGAGAGGGGGCCTTGTTCTCAGGCCAAGCGAGCATCGACCTCCAGGACGCCCCAGGTGAGGCGGACGGGTTTGCTTATATTTCGTATAAGGAGGACGAGCTGGAGATGGGCTATGACGAATCGGTACGCCGGGCCGCCGAGTGGTACAGGGCGACCCTGTATGGACCGGAGGAGGAGCCGGATCACAACGGTGCGCGGGAGCCGGACGCTCCCGACGCCGACACGCCGACACCGAGGGATCTGGGATCCCCCGAAGGGCCGCGGGCTGATCTCCCGGGCCCTTCGGCGCGGCGGGGCTCTTGCTCTTTGCCCGTGTGGGCTTTAGCCAATCACGTACACAGAAGAACCGGCCCCCTATCGGGGGCCGGTTCTTCTTATCGAGCCACTCAGAACGAGGGCCTACTACTTGATCGTCTGAGTCGGTGACTTGTCCTTCAGACAGACGTCGACCCCGTTGTTCAAGGCAACCTTCGGGGCAATCGCCCGGTACTTGCCGGGCTTGCCCTTGGTCTTCTTCGAGTAGGACCCGGTGGCGGTGGTGGTCGTGGTTCCCGCGTTCTTCCAGTTCCCATTGCTCTTGCGCTGGATCTTGACGGGAACACTCGCAGTACATGCGGTGAACCCATCGCCCACGCTGACGGCCCCACTGGCCTTACCGCTCTTCTTCAGCTTGAACGTGATGCTCCTCGAATGCGTTTTGCTCACCGTGAAGCTGGTCGCGCTGGTCGCCGTCCCACCCGGGGTCGTGACCTTGATCGTACCGGTGGTGGCAGTCGTAGGCACGGTGGCCGTGATCTGGGTCGCCGAGTTCACGGCGAACGTGGCCGTCACACTATTGAAGGTCACCCCGGTCGTGGTGAAGCTCGCCCCGCTGACCGTTCCGCTGAAGTTCGTCCCCGTGATCTTCACCGACGTCCCGGTGGGTCCGAAGGTGGGCGTGAATGAGGTGATCGTGGGAGCCGGCACCGGTGTCACGGTGAAGCTGGTTGCGCTGGTCTTTTGCCCAGCGGCCGTGTAGACATGGATCGGTCCGGTCGTCGCCCCCGCCGGAACGACCGCGGTGGCGCCGGTCGTGCTTGGGTTCGTGGGGGTAACGAGACTGGAGGTGTTGAAACGCACCCCAGTCACGATCGAATTGAACGTTCCGCTGAGCGTGACCGTGGAGCCCACGATGCCGCTCGCGGGCGAGAAGGTCGGGACGCCCGGACACGTGGCGTCCAACCCCGTCGAGTACGGGAACGGTGTGGAGTTATCGACGCCGTTGCTCGCGACGACGGTGGCGGTCTGAGGACCCGTGCCGAGGTTCGGGATCGTGACCTCCATCTGGGTGCTTGAATCGACTTGCTCGCCCGTCCCGGGATTGCTATTGAATTCGACCTGAGTAGTAGGTCCCGTTTGGAAGTTCGTTCCGATGATTGTGACCTCGCACGTGTCTGAGGCGGCGGTCGGCGTCACGGACGTGACGCCGGGTGCCACCGCGTACGCGGGCGTCGCAAGGCCGAGTACGAGCAGGGCCACCGCAACGCCGACCGCAGCCGCCTGCCGGCCCATGTGCCGTTTGAAGATGGTCATGGCTCCGTCCTCACTTTCCGATCGACATCCTTCCGGCTCTGGTTGCACCGCCAGGCGTTTCCCGGAATTTCACGCTGCGTATCTGATTCGTCGCCAGGCCGCGTATTCCACCTCGAACGAGGTTCTGCATGCACTGCTCCTCCCCTTGTCTCGCTCTCCAAGAAGCCCAGCGCAAGCCGCCGAAGAGGGGGAAGTCGAGCGGACTGTAACCTCCGGGCCTTTGTGAGTCAAACACTTTCTGGGCCCACCACTCCCAGATCCCTTCTCCTCGCCGTGAGCCCGGAGGAGCTCTCTCGGCCCTGCCCTTCCTTACCCTTGATAACGGGTACGAGAGGGCAAGGTTGCGGAGCCTAGAGGCCGTGGAGACAAGTGCCCGACCGAGAGTGAGGGACGAGACCACGCGCTTGGCCTCCTTCTGGCGAACAGGCCATTTGATAACAGACGAACCCGGAACCTCGTGCGCACGACCTTATTTCCGTAGGGCCTGCGATGCTCGAGGCGCGCACCTTCGGATTGACCGCTCGACGGCAAGGACGAGAGATGGCCTCGAGAGTCTCGCACTCACCTGGACCTGCTCTTTCCCGAGGGCCTAATGAAGAACCGGCCCCCGATTTGGGGGCCGGTTCTCCTTATCGAGCTTCTCAGAACGGGGGACTAGATCTTCCGAGTCGCTGACTTGGCCTTCAGACAATCGGCAGCAGGGGTCCCCACGGTAGTCGCGGGCGCAAGGGCCCGGTACTTGCCCGGCTTGCCCTTGGTCTTCGCCGAGTACGACCCTGTGTCGCTCGTGGTCGTGCTCGCCGCCGTCTTCCAGCCGCCGCCGTTCTTCTTCTTCTGGATCTTGACGGGCACGGCATTCACGCACGCAGTGAAGGGAGTGGCCTCGGTCGAGGAAACGACCCCACTGGCCTTACCGCTCTTCTTGAGCTTCAGCGTGATGGCCCTCGTGTGCCCAGTTTCCGCCACGCAGTCCGGCGGCGGCACCAGGAAGTTGGCCGTACTGAAGACCGTCCCCCCGGTGGCGATGTCGGTGACGACCTTGATGGGTCCGTCCGCGGCACCCGTTGGCACGACCACAGTGAGTGACGTCACATCAGAGACGTCGGGGACGACAGGCGTCGCTTGCAGTGATGTACGGGCTGAAGAACACGGCCCCGCCGTCGAAATTGGTGTCCTGCAGGTTCGTTCCCGTGATCGTCACGGTGTCGCCCGCCGATGCACACGTCGGTGCGAACGAGGTGATGGTCGGCGCGCATCCCCCCACCCCTGTTGTCGAGAGGAAGGTTGCCGTGCTGGTGATGCCGGGGTCGGCCGTGCCGGGGTTATCGACGCGGAGGTTGTAGCTCGTCCCCGGCACCAAGGTGGCCGGCGCCTCGACCCAAAGGGTGAGGCCATCGCTAAACGCGAAGAAATTCGGAGCGTTCAAGCTGGTCGCTCCGTTCACGAATGCGACAGTGGTGTCGACCGCTGGGAAATCGTGGAAGCCCGTTCCGGTGGCAACCACGACGCAGCCAGCCGGCCCACTGGTCGGGGAAAGCGCCGTGATGGTCACGGCCGCTTGCGCCGGCGCCGCGAGGCCGACCGTCATCAAGGCCACCGCAACCCCAACTCCGGCTGCGCGTCGACTGATGTGTTTAGCCAAACTCATAGCATCGTCCTCTCTTTCCGCATCGACATTTCCCTACTCTGCCTTCTCGACCGAAATGATCTCTCCGTTCTCCCTCCTTCCTAACTCATCCTCTTCCCTGGGCGCACAGAACAAGCCCCTCAAGAGGTGGGGAAGTGGCCAGACCGTACACTCCAGCTCCTAACGAGTCAAACTTCCCCGGGCTACTTCCGGAGCCTCCCTCCCTAGAGACCCTCACCTCCATTTCATGGTGGTGGTACTCCACATAGAGAACGACTCCCAAGATAGAGAACGACTCCCAAGCGCGAAGGTTGCGATCTGAGGGGTCGGGAGATGCGCCTACACGAAAAACGCTACCCACCCGCAACCCTGGGCAGGCTCGATCGGGATCTTCACTCGCTCTCCGAGGAGCCAACCGTGACGAGACCTGATCGCGCCGCCTCGATCACCGCGCCCACCCGACTGTTGACGCCGAGCTTGCCGTAGATGCGGCCCAGGTGCGTCGTCACGGTCCTCTCACGAACGCCGAGATGACGTGCGATCTCCCGCGCCGTCAGACCCTCGGCTGCCACCTTCAACACCTCTTGCTCGCGTCGAGTCAGCCGGGACTCGATGTGCCGCCTCCTGTCGATAGCCGTCGGCGAGGGAGCGCACCCAGTCGACCGGGGCGCCGGCCAGAACGGCCTCGCCCCGAGCGGCCTGGCGGATCGCCTGGAGGAACTCGACGGGATCGACATCCTTGTCCAGGTACCCATCGGCCCCCAGGAACAGCCCGCGCGAGATGGTCGTGGCATCGGCCCCGGCCCCCGACGCCAGGATCGTGGCATGCGGGTAGCGCTCACGCAGGGTCCCGATCAGCCACAGCGAATCGCGCTCCCCGGGGAGATCCAGCCCAACGAGGACGACCAGCTGGGAGCGCCGGATCCGCCTCACGGCCGCGAGGCACTCGTCGGCTGTGCCCGTCTCGGCGAGGACCTGCATATCCGGCTGGTCGCCGATCAGCATCCCTAGGCCGGCGCGCACGACGGCGAGCGGATCAACGACCACCACACCCAGACGCGGTCGCACGTGGCCCGGGCTCTCGGCCTTCGAGGATCCCGCGGTCTTGGCCATCCCCTGCCTAGCCGGGACCCGATCCCGGTTGGGCTGCATCCGCGCCCCACCGGGTGAGGAGGCTCGAGGGCGCGGAGAGGGGTATCGCCCTGGCTGGGAACTCCCTGCCTCCCAGCCATCCCCCGAGTGCACCGCCGACGACCCCCCATGCGAGCGCCAGGAGCCCGGCGGCCGCCACGGCGGGTCCGATCAGGACCGAGGCGTTCGCGGAGATACCCCCCGTGGGCGAGGAGAGCCCCGCCGATATCGAGGCCAGCCACGAGCCCAGCGCCACCAGCACCGCGAAGACGACGCCGGACGCGGCTCCCATGGCGATGGCCTCCCACTTGAGTCGGGCGCGCTTCCTGGCGGCGTATCGGCCTCCCAGGACCACCGACACCGCGGGCACCAGGAGGAACAGCAGATAGCCGGATGGCGCCTTCGCGAAGTCGGCCTGGACGGCCGGCGTGTCGGAGTTCAGTCCCTCGGGCGTCACCGATACCGTCGTCGGGACCTTCGAGTAGCAGAGGAAGGTTGCCGAGACGCCTCCTCCGGAGAGGCCGTCGCAGCCACCCATCGCCGGGACCAGCACCCACATCGACTGGTTCGGCAGCAGCAACACGTGGTGCGCGATGTTCATGGTCGTCTGGTCCGAGGGTGGCCCGGAGACCGTCTCGAAGTAGGTCGTGGTCGCGCCGGGCCGGATCGCCGCCAGCACCAGGAGCCCGCCGAACGAGAGCACCAGGCCGAGGACGAACATCCGCAGCCCCCCGGCCATGACCCCGGAGGCCCGGCGCCCCCACGGATCGTGCGAGACCAACTCGTACCGGCCCGAGCGCAGGCCGCCGGCGGCCCCCGCCGCGACCGCGATCAGCAAGGGGAGCATGAACCACGAGAGGCCCCCCGATGGCATCTGGAGGCTCCCCGCCACCAGCCCGTTGTGCGGGATGGGGATGTCGATGGTCACGAGCCGTGACACAAGGAATGGAGGGATCGCGTACGCGGGCGCCACCTTCATCCCGTGGAGGACTCGAGCGACGACCCCACTGCCGCCTGCCCCGTCCGCCACGGCACGGCCACCCTTGTACAGGATCGCGATCGCGAGGAACGTGCCCAGCATCATCGCGAGCCCGACGTTCGCCGTGAGGCCGGCTTCGCCGCCCACCCGCACCCCTTCGACCGAGGTCACGCGAGTCGTGACGGCGGCGTGGTGGAACCACCCGAAGTAGAGCCAGCCCAGCTTGGCGGCCGTCGCGGCCGACTCACCGGGCGACCGGGCGAGGTTCGCGGCGAACGCCACCACCTGCCCGAGGGCGGCCATCGCTACGAAGGCCAGCGCACCCCGGGCCAGCCCGGTGCCCCACCCCTGCGTGAGGATGGCGATCCGCGACGACCCCCGGACCGGCCAGGCGGTGACCTCGGACCGGGCGGGTGTCTGCGCCGGGGTCTCGTTCACGACGGGGCTGTCTCCGCCGTCTGGACGATCTCGGTCGGGGTCCGGCCGAACCTCGAGCTCGCGCTCTTCGTCACTCGAACTTGGCCCGGGCCCCTCAGCTGGACCCGGTGATGATGGCGCCTGCGTCGCACTCACGATGGCCCCCTCTCCGCCGCCTCCGCGGCCTTCCGAAACGCGGCCGCGACGAATGCGAGACTCTCCTTCGGGATCACTGCCTTTCTCCTGAACCGGTGGACCTCCGCCGTCGCCGAGAGCTTCTCCAGCGCTCTGGTGACATAGGCCGGTGCGAGACGTTCCAGCTTGCTCCCGGTCGTCAGCACGTTCTGGAGGAACGAGAGGGGCACGGTGACCGTGTCTTTGCCCTTGCCCGCCGTCTCCGGGAGTATCAGGTCGTAGATCCGATCGGCCTCTATCTTGGCGATCGTCGCGTTGTCCAACCGCAAGCTCACCGGGTGTCCCTCCCTGTTCCTCTCGACTGCACAGACCTGTATTACTCTCGGCTCGAAGTCCGTCCAACCTGACTCGAGAAGGCTCTTTTCCCATCCGTCCGCTGGGTTTGGCACGGGTAGGATCAGCGCGATCAGTGATGCGGCGCAGTCATCCCCGTCGCACGCGGCGGTTGATCTGACGTCCGCTCTGTAGGCCGACCAGGTGACTGCGCCGGCCGGTCCGACGGACTCATTTGGACGGATAAATAGTCCTTAGGGCGGATACGCACACCCCATCCTCGCGCCGATATCACCATCGAACCCAACCTATTGGGGGGAACGATGTTGGGAAACGTTGGGCGTCATCGACGGTGGCCATGGGCGATCCTGTTCACCCTGTTTTCGCTGGCCTTCGTCTGGTCGTTCGCCTTCACGGGCGACCAGGTCGGCGGCATCTGGAGCGTCCTCCTGATCGTATCGGCGGTTGGAGCAGGCATCGCTCTGTTGCTTCTCGTCCTCATGTTCATCTCGTCCCGACGCCATCGGCGGGCTGAGGGCGACGAAGGTTCGAAGAGTGAGGCCGATGGGCACCAGCCGGCGGAGCAGCCGCCAGGCGAGGAACACGCTCCCACCTATGAAGAGGTCTTCGGTCTCGAACTCGATCTCGACGAGGGAAGTCTTCCCCGCGCGCCTGAAGAGGATGTTCAGGATCTCGATGCTGACGTCGACGAGGCGGTCGATCAGGTCGATCCCCTCGACGCCGATGGCGATTCCCAGGAGCACCTCCGGCGGATCCGCGAGGAGTTCAAGGCCAGGGCCGAGGAGGCCGCGCTCCGGGTCAAGCAGCGGGAGGCCGAGCTCCACGAGGCCGCGTCCGCCCCGGATCCGCAGCGATAGGCATGCGGGGGATGCGGGACTCGGAGCCAACCGAAGACATCGGCGATCAGACGGTCGCCAACCGAGGAAGTGGTTCGGAGGGAGCGATGTTCGGATCCGTTGTCGGGCGTAGGCGACGGTCGCTGTGGGCGATCCTGTCGTTGCTGTTCGCCCTCGGCTTCGCCGTGTCCGCGATCATGGCGCACTCCGAACGGAACGCGGCCCTCGACAGCGTGGCCGAGCGGGCGCGCGAGGAATCGCACCTCGCGACGGCCGGCCTGACCGGCAAGCAACTGACCAAACCGATCACGGGTTCGAGCTACGACAAAGTCGCCGGCAAGATCCGTAGGTCCGACTCGTCGGAGGGATCCGTCGCCGGCGTGACGATCTGGTCCTCACGCGGTCGGATCCTCTTTTCGTTGAAGAAGTCGCTCGTAGGCAGCACCCCTGCCGGAGATGCGGTCCCTGATCACGGGGATCGCAGAGGGATCGGGCTCGACGCGCGTCCTCGGCGGCACCGTGCAGACGTTTACACCGGTCTCCAAGGGCGCCGACGGCGCGGTCGCGATCGTGGAGGTCGACCAGCCTTTCGCCGTCGTGGTGGCTCAGACCAGCGACCTCTGGAGCACGCTTCGTCTGGTGTCGGCCGTCGGACTGCTGGTCTCTCTGTTGCTCCTCGGCCTCACGTTCGTCTCATCGAAGTGGCCCGTGCGCGCGCAAGAAGACGCTGCACGGACACCGATCGATGAGCCGCAGGAGAACGACGAAGGCGCGGAGATGAAGGCCCAAGGGCAACAGCCGGCGGAACAGCCGCCCACCGAGAAGCGTGTTCCCACCTATGCAGAGGTCTTCGGTCAGGAGTCCGACCGGGACGCGGGAAGTCAGACCAGCGCCCCCGAAGGCCGGGACCGGCCGGTCCAGGAAGAGGCGGAGATCGAGGCCGAAGCGCAACCGTCGGCGGAACCGTTGCCGGCGGAGGAACGCGCTCTCACCTCGGAAGAGGATCTCCAGGCTCTCGATGCTGATCTCGACGAAGCGGTCGATGAGCAAGCGGACGAAGCGGTGGATGACGAAGCCGTGGATCGGGTCGAGGCCCTCGAGGCCTATGGCGAGTCCCAGGAGTCGATGGGGCAGTGGCCCGAGGAGTTCCGAGACATGGTCCGAGACATGGCCCGCGGGGGCGATGCCCAGACGCAGGAGATGCGGCAGCGGCGTGAGGAGTTCAAGAACAGGGCCAAGCAGGCCGAGCTTCGGCTCAAGAAGCAGGAGGCCGAGCTTCACGAGGCTCCCTCCGCCCCGAGTGCAGAGCGATAGGCGAGGAGACGATGGGCGACATGACTGAGATCGAGACCGAAGGTCAGACGGACGCTCCCACCGTGCCCGCCGGTGCCGCAGTTTCACACGCCGCCGGGGAGTTGAAGCGAGCCGCCGAGCGGCTGTTGGCTCGTGAGGACGAACAGGCCAAGCAAGCGGAGCTCCGCGCACGGGAGGCGGTGGAGCGGGCCAGGCAGGCCGAGCTCCGAGCGATGACGGCTGAGGACCAGGTAAGGGAGACCGCCAAGCTGATCAAGGCCGCGGAGGAAAAGTCCAAGCTCGCCGAGGACCGGATGAGGGTGGCCGAGGTCCGCGCGCAGACCGCGGAGGACCAGGCCCGAGAGGCGGTCGGGCGTCTGGAGGCAGCGCATCAGCAGGCAGAGGAGCTCAGACACGCCGAGCGACGAGCCACGGAGCAGGCCGGCCAGGCCGAGAACCGGGCGCAGACCGCCGAGGATCGGGCGAGCAAGGCCGAGCTTCACGCTCAGGGGTTGGACGAGCAGATCCTGCAGGCCAGCGAGCTCATGCAGGTCGCCGAGGACCAGGCAGGGAAGGCGGACGAGCGTGCCCGGGCCGCCGAGGAGCAGGTGGGACACCTCACCCATCGCGCCCAGACCGCCGAGGAGCAGGCGGGACAGCTCGCCCATCGCGCCCAGGCCGCCGAGGAGCAAGCCCTGCAGGCTAACGGGCTCGTCCAGGTCGCCGAGGACCAGGCCAACAAGGCCGAGGGGCGGGCCCGGGCCGCCGAGGAACAGGCGAGGCAGGCCGAGGTGCGCACCCAGGCAGCTCTCGCACAAGCGACGGAGGCCGCCGAGCTTCTCGAGGCGGCGGAGGATGACGCGAGCGGAGCCAGGGAGCGAGTCAGGCAGGCAGAGCTTCGAGCGACACAGGCGGAGGAGCAAACCCTTCAGGCCAACGAGCTCATCCAGGCCGCCGAGGGCCAGATCAGGAAGGCCGACGATCGCACCCGGCACGCCGAGGAGCAGATCAGGCAGCTGACCGAGCGCCTTCAGGCCGCCGACGAGCACGTCAAGGAGGCCAGCGAGCTCATCCAGGTCGCCGAGGACCAGGCGCGCAAGGCCGACGAGCGCACGCGGGACGCGGAGGAGCAGATCGGATCGCTCACCGAGCGCCTGCAAACCGCGCAGGCGGAGACCTCGCAGGTCACCGAGCGGCTGCGGGCCGAGGAGGAAGAGGTCGCTCGGCTCACCCAGGCGGCCGACGAGCAGGCGATGCAGGCCAACGAGCTCATCCAGCTCGCCGAGGACCAGGCCAGGAACGCGGACGAGCGCACGCGGGACGCGAGGAGCAGATCGGATCGCTCACCGAGCGGCTGCAAACCGCGCAGGCGGAGACCTCGCAGGTCACCGAGCGGCTGCGGGCCGAGGAGGAAGAGGTCGCTCGGCTCACCCAGGCGGCCGACGAGCAGGCCATGCAGGCCAACGAGCTCATCCAGCTCGCCGAGGACCAGGCCAGCAAGGCCGACGAGCGCACCCGGCACGCCGAGGAGCAGATCGGACAGCTCACCGAGCGCCTTCAGGCCGCCGACGAGCAGGCGCTGCAGGCCAACGAGCTCATCCAGATCGCCGAGGACCAGGCACGCAAGGCCGACGAGCGCACGCGGGACGCGGAGGAGCAGATCGGATCGCTCACCGAGCGCCTGCAAACCGCGCAGGCGGAGACCTCGCAGGTCACCGAGCGGCTGCGGGCCGAGGAGGAAGAGGTCGCTCGGCTCACCCAGGCCGCCGACGAGCAGGCGCATGCAGGCCAACGAGCTCATCCAGCTCGCCGAGGACCAGGCCAGGAACGCGGACGAGCGCACCCGGGACGCCGAGGAGCAGATCGGATCGCTCACCGAGCGGCTGCAAACCGCGCAGGCGGAGACCTCGCAGGTCACCGAGCGGCTGCGGGCCGAGGAGGAAGAGGTCGCTCGGCTCACCCAGGCGGCCGACGAGCAGGCCATGCAGGCCAACGAGCTCATCCAGCTCGCCGAGGACCAGGCCACGCAAGGCCGACGAGCGCACCCGGCACGCCGAGGAGCAGATCGGACAGCTCACCCAGGCCGCCGACGAGCAGGCGCTGCAGGCCAACGAGCTCATCCAGATCGCCGAGGACCAGGCACGCAAGGCCGACGAGCGCACGCGGGACGCCGAGGAGCAGATCGGACAGCTCACCGAGCTCGTCGAGGCCGCGAACGAGCAGGCCCTGCAGGCCAACCAGCTCATCCAGATCGCCGAGGACCAGGCCAGCAAGGCCGACGAGCGCACCCGGGCCGCCGAGGAGCAGATCGAACAGCTCAGCGAGCGGCTCCGGGCCGCGGAGGAAGATGTCGCACAGTTCACCCAGCTCGTCGAGGCCGCGAACGAGCAATCCCTTCAGGCGAGCGAGCTCATCCAGGTCGCCGAGGACCAGGCCAGGAAGGCCGACGAGCGCTCCCGGGACGCGGAGGAGCAGATCGGACCGCTCAACGAGCGCCTGCAAGCCGCCCAGGCGGAGGCATCGCAGGCCACCGAGCGGCTCCGGGCCGCGGAGGAAGAGGTCGATCGGCTCAGCCAGGCCGCCGACGACCAGGCCCTGCAGGCCAACCAGCTCATCGAGGTCGCCGAGGACCAGGCCAGGAGGGCCGACGAGCGGGCGGGGACTGCCGCCGACCAGATCGAACAGCTCACCGAGCGGCTCCGGGCCGCGGAGGATGATGTCTCACAACTCAGCCAACGCCTCGAGGTCGAGGAGGAGGAGGCGACCGCCACCGCTGCGCGGCTCCTCGCGGTCGAGACCGAGGGCAAACAGACCGAGATCCGTGCACAGGCCGCGGAGGAGCAGGTCGGAAAGCTCACCCCGCGCCTCCACGCCGCGGAGGAGCGACTCGCCGAGGCCACTGCACGCCTGCAGACCGCGCAGACCGATGCGCAGCAGGCGGACCTCCGGAAGCGGGATGCCGAGGAGAAGGCCGGGGAGGCCACCAGGCGCATGCGGGTCGCGGAGGAAGAGGCCAACCAGGCAACGGCCGCGGCGCTGGTCGCCGAGACCAAGGTCAAGCAGTGCGAGATGCGCTCGCAAGCGGTGGAGGATGGGTCGGCCCAGACCGCCGCGAAGAACGCGGAGCTTCTCGAGCAGCTGCAACAAACACGAGGGGAGTTGGTTGGTGCCGAGGAACGAGCGCGCCTGAGCGACGAACGGTTCCGGGCTGCCAGCGAGCGGGTCGAGGTCGTGGAAGGGCAGCTCAAGGAGCTGAAGGTGCGACTCACGGTGGCGAAGACCGACCTGCCGATCGGCGCTGTCGCAGACAAGGAGCGAAGCGCCCTCAAGGATGGGTTGGCGACGCAGGTGCGCCGGCCGCTGACGTCGATCCTCGGTGTCAGCCTGGCGCTTCAGCACAACGATCCCGAGTCCGGTGACGGCCGGGAGTTGGTGCGACAGCTCGGTGCCAATGCACGCAAGCTCGATCGCATGGTCGGCGTCCTCCTGGAGATCGACAGGCTCGCCGACGGGACCCTGAGGCTGAATCGCCGCCGCACCGACCTCCAGGCCCTGGTGCGCCGGGTGGTCGAGGACTCGCCGGATCTGGCGAACCGGAGCGTCCACGTGGAGGCCGAGAAGGTCGTGGTGCCGGTCGACCCGTTCATGGTCGAGGAGATGGTCGACACCCTCCTGAACAACGCGAACGGGCGAACGTCGTCGGGCAGTCCCGTGTGGATCTCGGTGTCGAGCGACCCCGAGGGTGCCGTCATCGCCGTCGACGACACCGGCGCCGACGTTCCCGAGGAGCGGCGCATCGCACCGACGTCCTCATCAGAAGAGCAGATGGACGGTGCCGGCCGGGGCGGGACGTCGACCGGCCTGGCGGTTCTGCAAAGGCTTGCGGAGGTCCACGCCGGCAGGGCCTGGGTCGAGGAGCGTGAGGGTGGTGGCGCCTCGTTCCGCGTGTTCCTGCCGGACGTGACGGCGGGCGCCACGCAGACCGCCGGTCAGGCGGCCGACCGCGCGGAGGACGGCGAGAACGTGGAGGAGACACACGCGAGCGAGGAGTAGTTCCCACCAGCGTCGTCGTGGAAGGAGGCTCTCCCCCGTGAGCAGGCAGAGGTCACCGGTTTCGCTTCGCGGAGGTCGGACCGCGCCTGCGGCCATAGCCGGTTGATGCTCAAACCGCGGCGCCTTGCGGCCGATGGATAGCGCGAGGCACATGGACAAGCGCCCGCAGATCACCCGTGTCCTCGTGGTCGACGACCACGAGGTCTTCTCGGAAGCGCTCGAGTTGTTCCTTGGGCGCCAGCCCGACGTCCGGCTGGTGGGTTCGGCGCGCGATGCCGATGAGGCGATGGCGCTCCTCGGGGAGGAGCCGAACGTCGTGCTGATGGATCTCGACATGCCAGGGATCGACGGGATCGAGGCCACTCGCCGGATCCTGGACGCCGCGCCGGACGCGAAGGTGGTGCTGCTCACCGGCGTCGAACGCCCCGACGCGATCGCGGAGGCGCTGTCGGCCGGTGCCTGCGGCTACGTGCCGAAATCGCGAGCGGTGGACGAGGTACTGGATGTCGTCCGGCGAGCGGCCGCCGGCGAGATCGTCATGCCCGCGAGCGATCTGGCGTCCTTCCTGGGACAACTCGGGGGGAGCCTGGGTGGGCACCGGCTTGCTCGCCTGACGCCGCGAGAGACGCAGGTGCTTCAGGCCCTCGCGGCCGGCGAGACCGCCGCGCGCATCGCCGAGTCACTCGGCATCAGCACGTTCACCGTCCACAGCCACGTCAAGAGCATCCTCGTCAAGCTCGGAGTGCATTCGACGATCGAGGCCGTCACGCTGGCGTGGCGTCACGGCCTCGCACCGACCAACCGCCCCGGTTCGATGGCCACGGTACCTTCGCCCGTCGAACGCCCGAACCCGACCTCCACGGGCGCGCCGGCCCGTGTCCTCGTCGTCGAGGATCACCCGTTGCTCCGCAGCATCATCAGGATCGCCTGTGAGCAGACGCCCGGCCTGGAGATGGTGGCCGAGATGGAGGACGGGTCGTCCGCGCTCGAGGCGTGCAGGGAGCTCGCGCCGGACGTGATCCTGCTGGATCTCTCGCTCCCGGGCGAGCTCCAGGGCCTCGATCTGGCCCGCGCCATCCGCGAGGAGGGCCTCCCCGTCCGGATCCTGGTCCTGACGGCTCGAACCGACGAGGAGGCTCTCTTCGAGAGCGTCCTCGTCGGCGTGGAGGGGTACCTCGAGAAAGCCTCCGGGGTTCGGGTGATCGCCGACGCTCTGAGCCGGGTCGCCGGGGGCGAGCGCGTCTTCACGCAGGCCCAGATGCGAGGAGCCGTCGCCGAGCTCAGCCGCCGAGCGAGGCAGGCGCGTGAGCAGGACGGGGCACCAGCGAACCTGTCGGCGCGAGAGATCGAGGTCCTCGAGCAGGCGGCTGGCGGCTTCACGGTCGGCCAGATCGCGAGGCGCCTCGTGCTCTCGCCGAGGACGGTCGAGACGCATCTCGGCAACGCCTACCGCAAGCTCGGCGTCAGCAACCGCGTCCAGGCGCTGGCCCGTGCATCCGGGCTGGGGCTGATCCGGATCGGCTGAGGTGCGGACTTCTCGTAGCTGAGTCGGGCTGCAGCAGGCCCACTGCTAGGCTTCGCGCATGCCGAAGGTCGCCTATCAGGGAGAGCCCGGCGCGTATAGCGAACGCGCGGTCAAGGTGTTGTTCTCCGATGCGGAGCCGCTGGCCTGCGAGACGATCCGGCTCACGTTCTCGCGCGTGACGAGCGGCGAGGCGGACTTCGGCGTCGTCCCGGTCGAGAACTCACAGGCGGGCTCGGTGAACGAGAGCTACGACCTGCTCCTGCGTTCGAGCCTGGTCAAGGTGGTGGGGGAGGTGGTCCTGCGCGTGGATCACGCCCTGCTCGGTCCGACGGGGGCGCGGCTCGAGGGTGTCCGGCGGGCGTACTCGCACTGGCAGGCGCTCGCGCAGTGCGAGGAGTTCCTGACGACGCACCACATCGACCCGGTCCCGGTCCACGACACCGCGGGGGGCGCCCGGCTGGTGGCCGAGCGCGGGAGCCTCGACGAGGCCGCGATCGCGAGCGTGGATGCCGGCGCGAACCTCGGCCTGATCGTCCTCGCCGAGCACATCCAGACCTACCCGGACAACTTCACGAAGTTCGGCGTGATCGGGACCCGCGACGCCGGACTGGGTCCTGCGAACAAGACCTCGCTGGTGATGGCGGGCGACGACCGTCCCGGCTCGCTGTTCCGCTCGCTCCAGCCGCTCGCCGACCGGGGCGTGAACCTCACCAAGCTCGAGTCGCGTCCCCGGCGCGGCGCGCCGTTCGAGTACGTCTTCTACATCGACCTCGACGGCTCCGTGGAGGACGAGCACGTCGCGGCGGCGCTCGACGAGGTGAAGGTCCACACGTCGATGCTGAAGGTGCTGGGTTCGTACCCCGCCTCCAAGGGGCCGGTCTAGACCCGATCCGCTGCGTGGGATGATGCGCCGGATGTCCCAGCGCCGTCGGGCTCGGCACGCGGCCCGTCCGCGCATCCCGTTCGTCCTGGCCGCCGCACGCGGGGTCGCGCGACAACCTGTTCCGGGTGATCGCGCTCGATCGACCCGAGCCCACGGTCCTGTGGGACCTGAACGCCGAGACGAGCGTCCCGAACCCGATCTGGAACGACGACTGGGACGGCGCCCCGCTGGTGGTCGGCGACTACCTGCTCGAAGGGGGCGAGAACTCCTGGTTCTACGTGATCAGGCTGCACCGCGGCTACGACGACCGGGGCATGGTCACGGTCCGCCCGAAGGTCGTCCTGACCGTGCCGGGGTTCGACGACGAGCTGCTCGCGGCCCTTCCCGACTCGAACGTCTCGATCGAGAACTCGGTCGCGTTCCGCGACGGGATCGTGTACTTCGCGAACTCGGGTGGGCTCGTCCAGGGGTGGGACATCTCCCGCGTCCTCCGCGGCGGATCCAGGGCGGAGCGGGTCTTCCGGTTCTGGACCGGCGAGGACACGGACGCGAGCGTCGTGATCGACCAGAGCGGGTTCCTGTACGTGGCGAGCGAGCTCGAGCGGTTCACGGCCCGGGCCCGCGAGGTGGGCCAGCTGATGAAGCTCGACCCCCGGCACCCGAACGATCCCCTCGTGTGGTCGTTCGCGATCCCCGAGCTCGGAGCCGAGGGCGCCGGCGGGGTGTGGGCCACCCCGGCGCTGTACGGCAGGATGATCTACGTCGCCACCAACCACGGGGACCTGATCGGGCTCGAACGCCGGACGGGTGAAGAACGCTGGCGGATCCACCTCGCGGGCCCGACGTGGTCTTCGCCGGTCCCGATCGACGACGTGTTGTTGCAGGGCGACTGCGGGGGGACCCTGCATGCGTTCGACATCTCGGAACCTCTCCGCGAACCGCCCGAGCTCTGGTCGCTCTCGCTCGGCTCGTGCATCGAATCGACGCCCTCGGTGCTCGAGGACATGATCTGGGTCGGGACGCGGGGCGGTGGGGTCTACGGCATCGCGGACCGCGAGGGCTGAGCGGTTCGGTCAGTTGAAGAAGGCGAACACCTGCGCGACGGCTCGATCGAAGCCCGGCATCGCCCGCAGATCGGCGGTCCTCCACACGACGATGGCCACCCCGACCGCGGCGAGCGTGGCGACGCCGGCGAACCGCACGATCGCGCGCTGCCGCGCGGGACCCGAGCTGTCCGCCAAGGTGCCCAGCGCGATACCGGCCACCAGGCCGCCCACGTGGGCGCGCCAGTCGATCGAGCTGTAGGCCACGGCGATCACCGCGTTCAGCACGATCACGGTCAGCGCCATCCGCAGGTTGGCCGCGTTCGCGGCGCTGTTCCTGCGCCGGTAGTTGTAGGCGATGAAGGCGCCGAACACCGCCGCGATCGCCCCGGACGCCCCGACCGCGAGCGTCGTGACCGGCCCGAACGCGTACGAGGCGACGCTCGCGAGGAACCCCCCCACCAGGTAGATCAGCAGCATCCACGTCTTCCCGTAGACCGACTCGACCATGCGGCCGAACAGGAAGAAGAAGTAGGCGTTCAGGGCCACGTGCAGCAGGCCGGCGTGGAGGAACATCGCCGTGAACAGCCGCCAGAACTGCCCGCCGGCGACCGCGATCGGCTGCATCGCCCCCAGGTCGAACAGGAGCTTCCCGCTCGGGTTGAACAACGCCTGCGGCCCGCCGAGGACGACCTCGATCACGAACGGGATCGCGATCGCGACGAGCAGGGCCTTGGTGACGCTGATCCCACCCCGCAGCGGCCGTCCCGGGCCCTTGCGGAACTCGCGACGGGCCTCCTCTACGCACTCGGGGCACTGGAACCCGACCGGCGCGGGGATCATGCAGTCCGGGCAGATCGGGCGCTCGCACCGGGTGCAGTGCACGCGCGTCGGCACGTTGGGGTGCCGGTAGCACACCTCGATCGTGGGCGCGGGAGGGGAGGGCAGGTGGTCCTCGGCCATGGCACTCATCCTACGGGTGCTTCGCCCGTACGGCCGTTCGGGTTCGAAGATCGCGCGCGGCTACCCGCGCATCGGCGGGAGCGCCTCGAGCTCGGTCTGGACCTCCGCCTCGCTCCACATCGAGCTCCAGCGGTCCGCGATCCTGCCGTCGGCGCCGATCAGGAACAGCCACGGCTCGGTGAGGTCGCCGTTCGGCATCTGCAGCCAGTCCAGCGCGGCCTGGTTCAGGACCTGCTGGTCGTAGTCCTTCCAGATCTCGATGTGGATGAACACGGCCCGGTCGGCGTACCTGGGGGAGAGATCCTCGACCATCTCGGTGACCGGGCCGCAGAAGCGGCTGACGCAGAACACTGGCGTCGCGAACACCACGAGCGCCGGCCGCCCCTCCGCGATCGCCCGGGCGATCGTCCACTCGTGGAGCTCGGGATCGGGGATCGTGCCCGTGGTCGCCGCGCGCGAGTCGATCGCCGCGAGCGGGACGCCCTTCGAATCCACCGTGAGGTTCTCCGTCGGCTGCGCCCGGTCGCCCGGGGCCGGCAGCGACGGATGCTCCTGCACCGCGAACGACGCCTGCGCCGTCTGCGGCCCGAGCCCCTTCACGTCGGCGGTGACCTCCGCCACCCAGACGCCCGGGGTGTCGAACACCACATCGGTCGCCTCGTAGACGCCGCGGCCCTCGTTGGGCTGGGTCACGACGGGACCGTCCGAGCGCTCGGGCGTCCCGAACGTCGGGACGAAGGTCGCGGTGGCCGTCGGGCCAGGATGCGCGGCATCACCCACGAGCGAGAACGCGACGTCCACGGTCCCGAAGCTCACGAAGCTGTTGTCGGGCATCACGAGCCCCAGGTCCACCCGCTGCGGGTCCTTCGTGTACAGGTCGACGCTCGCCGCGACGGCGACCATGCCCGAGCTGTTCCCGGTCGGGCCGGTCGGCGGCGGCGGGTCGTCGGAGGAGCAGGCCGCGGCTCAGCAGGCCGAGCGAGAGCAGGGCGGCGAGGGTTCGGGTCGGTGCCACGCGGACCATCTTCCCCCGCGATCGCCGGTAGCGTCAGGCGTTCGCGTCGCCGAGGCCGGCGTGGGCGCCGTCGGAGCCGGTCTTGAGGTCCTGGAACACCGGCAGGACGTCGAACGACGTCATCGAGCGCTCGGGGTCCTCGCCGATCTGCACGATCTGCTCAGGGTCGGACTGGCCGAGGAACCGCCCTGCCTCGTTCACGTGCCAGATCCCTGCGGGATCCAGGCCCATCACGAGCGCCGCGGTCGAGTCGGTCGCCACCGGATCGGTCCCGAAGACCAGCACGCTGGCTTGCACTGGGGTCCCGTCGATCGGGCCGTTGCCCTCCATCCCGACGATCCCGTCGACGATCTGCAGCTCGGGACGCACGGCCGAGGCCACGTCGACGATCGCCTCCTGCAGACCCGCCCAGTGCAGCACGTTCTTCGGCCAGCCGTAGACGCGGCCGGGCACGCAGCCGAAGCAGTTCTTCATCGAGAGCGTGGCGCCCGCCCAGTGGTGCGTCTTCATCTTCGGCATCGAGATCACGACGTCGGCCTCGACGACCGGCGCGGGCAGCCACAGCTCACCGAGCTCGGTGAACCGCGAGTGCAGCGGCACGCGGGTCACGGGCGCGAGGTTCAGGTCGACGAACCGCGCACCGACCTCGCCCAGTCGCTCGCCCAGACCGGACGCCGAGACCACGAACGGGGTGTCGCGCCGGTGCCCCGGTCCCTCGGCCACGAGCACCGAGGACGCGCCGAGTCGTCGCACGGCCAGCACGGTTGCCGCGACGAGCCTCGGGTCGGTGTTGATGACGGTGCCCGGGTCGTACTCGACCAGGTTGGGCTTGAGCAGCACCGAGCGGCCGGCCAGGGACGCGCCCACCTCGCGCAGACCATCCTCGACCGTGGTTTCCAGGTCGCCGTCGTACGAGTCGACCCGCGCGACGAGGACCTTCGGCCGGCCGGGCGGCGCGAAGGCATCGTCGTCCCAGGGACGGTCGAGCCGGCGGAGAAGCCCCGGGATCGCGGCGCCGGCACCCAGGCCCACGGCGGCCGACCCGGCGGCGACGATGCCGGCCCGTCGGAGGAACGTGCGGCGGTCCATCGGCGTCACGGCGGCACCGCCAGCTCCGAGAGCCCGGGCCCCGAGGCCAGGGCGGTCCACGCGAGCGCGATCACGTCCGGCGCCGGCCCGTCCAACGTGCGTTCGAGGGCCGCCTCGACCTCGTCGGCATCGGAGAGCCCGAGGAGGCGGAACGCGGCCAAGGACATCGCGAGGGTGAGAGGACCGCCCTCCACCGGCCACAGGCGCCGGAGCGCATCCACCCCTCCCAGGACGAGTCCGTAGCCCGACTCGAAGGCGTGCAGCCCGATCAGCCCGGCGGCGGTCGTCTGCCCGAACGGCGGGAGGTCGACGTAGTAGACGGATCGGTTGCCGAAGTTCCACCCGCCGCCGACGCACTCGCGGTCCGCGAGGAACCCGACGGCGCCGTCGATCTGGCTCGTCGCGCCCGGGCGCAGCCTGCCGGAACGCGAGCAGGGCTCGTGACGTCGGTTCCACCCACCCTGCGGTCCCGAGCGCCCAGCCCCAGCCCGGGACGTTCGGGTCGTGCGGGACCACGGGGTCGGGGGGCAGCGTCCGCGCCGGTGTGGCAACGAGGTGGTCGAGCGCGCGCTCGCGTTCGGCGCCGGGTGGCAGGGCGAGCGCGGCGAGCCCGGTCGCGGCGTCGTTCTCGACCGGCCCCGCGGTCAGGCCGAAGGAACCGTCCGAGCGCTGCGCCCCGGCCAGCCAGCGGCGCGCGGCGTCGTCGTCCAGCGCGATCGCGGCCAGCGCCGTGGGTTCGGGCTCGGGCTCGGCCCCCGCCGTGGGACCGAACGCGCCCCCGGTCCTGGCGCGATCCAGTGTCTCGGCCGAACGTTCGAATAGGGGGCTCACCGGAGGAGTATCGGCGCCTCCGGGGCCTCGCAAAAGGACCTAGGCCGGCGAGAGCGCGCCCTCCAGGTCCAGCAGGAACTCCTTGCGCCACTCCTGCCCGCCGTACTTGCCGACCCCGCCCCCCGAGGGCACCACGCGGTGGCACGGCACGACGATCGGGATCGGGTTGTCGTGCAGCGCGTTGCCCGCCGCCCGGGCCGCGCGGGGGCTCCCCGCCCGCTTGGCCACGTCCCCGTACGTCGAGACCGAGCCGAACGGGATCGCCGCCGTGGCCTCGAGCACGCGCTTGGAGAACCCCGGGGGCGTGAGCGACCAGTCGAGCGGGGTCCGGAACCGGTGGACCCGCCCCTCGAAGTACGCCTCGAGCTGCCGCCGGGCGGCGTCCGTGCGCTTGGGGTCCTCGAGCAGCCTGGGGGACAGCGTCTCGGCGAGCTCCTCCAGCACGTGGTCGAACGGCTCCTCCGGGAACGCGAGCCGGACCAGTCCCTTGCCCGTGCTCGCCACGAACAACGTGCCGACCGGCGTGTCGACGGTCGTGTACCCGATGTCGACGAGCCCGCGCCGCCGAGCCACCTCCAGGGTGGTCGCGGCCGCCCGGCGCGACGCCTCCTCGAACCCCTCGTCCCATCCCGTCTGTGGCTTCATGCGGTGACCTCCTGCGTCGATCGGAGCTTCCTTCGGCCCTCGTACGCGTTGGCCCTCGCGGCGTCCTCGGAGATCCCGAGCGCGTCCGCGATCTCGGCGTACGAGAGGTCGAGCACGTACCGATGGATCACCGCCGCCCGCTGCATCGGCGGCAGCGTGCCGACCGCCGCCCAGAGCTCCGGGTCGCCGTCGGGCGGTTCGGGCGCGGCCCGTTCGGGCAGCCGCTCGACGGGGATCGGTCGTCGTCGCTCGCCCCGCCAGTGATCCAACGTCTTGCGGGTCGCGATCGTGAACAGCCATCCGCGGAGGTTGCTCGCGTCGCGCAGGCCCGGGTACGCGCGCAGCGCCGACAGGAACGTCTCCTGGAAGCAGTCGTCCGCGGCCTGACGGCCGACGGCGGCCACCAGGAACCGGTAGACGTCGGTGCGGTGCTCGTCGAGCAGTCGCTGGAACGGTGGCAGCGTCATCCCGGCGAACAACGGACGGGGCGCCGACCTCGTGAGACGCGAACCGCCCGGAGCCTCACACGACCGGCCACGGGTACGGGCGCCCGGGACCGGGTTCGGGGAACCTGCCCGAGCGCAGGAGGTCGCCCACGCGCCGAGCGGTGGCGTCGATCTCGGCGGGCGTCGAGCAGGGTCTGGAGCCGCTCGCGGAACGGCCCGGCCGCCAGGTTCGGCTCGAGCCCGCGCAGGTCCTCGAGCAGCGGTTCGGGGATCGGCTCGTCCACGAAGTCCCAGATCACCGTCCGGAGCTTGGGCTCGGCGTGGAAGGTCACGCCGTGGTCGACGACGAAGATCCGCCCGTCCTCGGCGAGCAGGCAGTGGCCGGACTTGCGGTCGGCGTTGTTCGCGACGACGTCGAACAGCGCGATCCTGCGGAACTCGTCCGCGCGGTCGCGCTGCATCGTGAGGTAGTGCTGGCTCGGGTCGAAGGCCACGAACCGCTGCACCGAACCCGGTCCCTGCGGCCCCTCGCGCAGGACGGTCGGGGGGACCCACGGCCATCCGAGCCCGTCCGCGACCACGTACGCGGCGACCTCCCGCGCGGCGAGCGTCCCCTCCTCGAAGTCCCACAGCGGCGCCTCGCCCGACCGGGGCTTGTAGACCGCGAGCATCTGATCCTGGTCGTCGCGCACGCGGGCGAGGAAGGTGGAGTTCGAGGCGCGGGGGAGCAGGCCGAGGATCTCGAGCGAGCCCCGCTCCAGGAGCGCGATCGCCGCCGCGTCGTCGCGGTCCCGCTGGGCGTCGGCGTCCTCGGTCCGCCGCTCCGACGGCTGCCGCTCGGGCTCGCCCGGGGTCACCGGCCCGCGCTCTCCCGATGACCGTTCATCGCCGGACACATGTGCCCCTGCGGACCGATCGGGTTGCCGCAGTAGCGGCACTTCGGCCGGCCGCGCTCCGCGACCGCGGCGCCGTGCCGCGCGAGCGCCAGCATCTGCTCGCGGGTCGCCCAGAGCCGGATGCGTCCGGGTTCGGGGCCCTCGTCCACGGCCGAGCCCTCGCCTTCCGGCTCGTCGTCTTCCTCGTCCTCTGGCTCGTCCTCCGGCTCGTCCGACTCGACGAGCTCCTCGATCTCGAGCAGCATCAGGTCGCGCTCCTCCGCGTACCCGATCGACAGGCGTCCCGCGCGCCAGAGCGGTTCGAGCGGCGGCTCCAGGCCGAGCTCGTCGCTCGGCGGACCCTCGCCGGTCTCGCGTCCGACGGTGGCGAGGATCTCCAGGATCGAGGTCCCCAGGAGCTCGACCTGCTCCTTCTCGACCAGGATCGTGACCGTCCGGTCGCCCTCGCGAGCCTGCAGGAAGAACGTGCGCTCGCCCGGCTCGCCGACGGCGCCCGCCGTGATCCGGTCGACGCGTTCGAGATCCACGGACCTATCCTCCCACCTTCCTCGAGCCCGACCGGAGGCCGGCGAGGTCGCCCGTGTCGTTCACCCTGAGGAGCCGGGGCACGCCATCGCCGAGCGCGACGACCGTGATCGAGCCGGGGTCCACGACCAGACGATGCAGGTGGTCGACGTGCGCGCCGGCCACCTGCGCGATCACCAAGCGGATCGGATCGCGCGTGCGACACCACCACGACGATCCCCTTGCGGTGGTCGTGCGCGATCCGGTTCACCTCGTCGACCGCCCGCGCCTGTACCTCGAGCAGGCTCTCGCCCCCGGGGAAGCGCATCGCCGAGGGGACCCCCTCGACGGTTCGCCAGAGCTTGGTCTTCCGGACCTGCGCGATCGACCGCCCGGTCCACTCCCCGTACCCGGTGTCGATGAGCCGGCGCCGGATGTGCACGCTCAGCCGGCGGGCCTTCGCGAGCGGAGCGGCGGTCTCGCGGCAGCGCTCGAGGGGGCTGGAGTAGATGGCCTCGACGCGCACCCCGTCGAGTCGCTCGACGAGTCGATCCGGCCTCGGCCCTGCCCCGATCGTTCAGGTGCACGCCGGGCTGCCAGCCGGTTAGGCGCTTGCCGGCCGCGTCGGTGTGACCGTGCCGGATCAGCAGCAGCGTCGCCATGCGGCGTAGCGTACCCGCGGCGTGTTCGGCGCTCGGAAACGCCTCAGCCCGAGGCCGGCAGCCGCACCTCGAACCGCGTCCCCTGCCCCAACTCACTCGTCACGACGACCCGTCCGCCGTGGTTCTCAGCGACGTGCTTGACGATCGACAGGCCGAGCCCGGTCCCGCCGGTCTCGCGCGACCGGGCGCGGTCGACCCGGTAGAAGCGTTCGAAGATCCGGGGGAGGTCGCGGCTCGGGATCCCGAGGCCGGTGTCGACGATCGCGAGGACGACCTCGCCGTCGTCGGCGGTGAGATCGACCTCGACCTGGCCGCCCGGCCGCGTGTAGCGGATCGCGTTGTCGACCAGGTTCCGCACGAGCAGCGCGAGGTCGCGTGAGGAGCCGCGCACGCGCGGGATGCCTCCCGCCCGCACCGAGAGCCCGACCCCGGCCTCCGCGGCGGGCTCCTCGAACCGCTCGCCCTCGTCGCGGACGATCGCGTCGAGCGCGACCGACTCGTCGAGCGGCGCTCCCGGATTCGAGCCTGGACAGGTCGAGCAGGTCCGAGACGATCCGGGACAGGCGCGCCGCCTCGCGTTCGAGCTGCGAGGCGAACCGGGGGATCACCGAGGGGTCCTCGCCGGCCGCCGTCCGGATCGTCTCGGCGGCGGCCTGGATCGAGGCCGCCGGGGTCTTCAGCTCGTGCGACGCGTTCGCGACGAAGTCGCGCCGGACCTGGTCCAGCCGTCGGGTCTCCGTGATGTCGCGGATCACCAGCACGACCGAGCCGTCGTCCGTCGGAGCCGCGAACCCGCGGAGCACGCGTGAGGGTGCCCCGGTCTCGGCCTCGGTCACCATCGTGGTGCGATCTTCGGCCGCGCGCCGGGCGATGCGTTGGAGCCCCAGCGGCAGGAGGGCGTCGACCGAGGAGGTTCGGCCGCCCAGGTGGAGCTCGGCGGCCTGGTTCGACAACCGGGTGAGGCCGTCGGGCCCGAACAGGAGCACGCCCTCTTCCATCGAGGCGAGGATCGTGGACTCCGAGTCCCGTTCGGCCTCGGAAGCCTCGAGACGGCCGCGCAGGTCTGCGACCTCCTCGTCCTTGGCCGTGCCCGCGGCGTCCGCGGTGCGCCGCTCCCGGGCGAGCGCGATAAGGGCGGCGACCGCGATCGCGACCGAGCCTGCCGTCACGGCGATGGGGAGAGCGTCCATCGATGCGGAGTGTAGAAGCGCCCGAAGGGGGCCGGTCACGCGTTGTTCACCGGCCGGTGCCCGTTCACCTCGCGTTCATGCCGTCGCCCGGACTCGTTCACCGAGGGTCGGTAGCGTCCCCGCGACGACAGGCCCGATCGGCCTACGAAGGAGGAGTTGGATGCGGAACCGGAGGAAATGGCTGGTGCTGCTCGCCGCGATGGCATCGCTGTCGCTCGTCGCGGCCGCCTGCAGCAGCGATGACAACGGCGGCGGGACCGGCAGTACCGGGGGCGCGAGCGGCTCGACGGCCCAGGACCTGAGCGGGACCATCACGATCTCGGGCTCCTCGACGGTGCTGCCGATCACGAGCCTGGTCGCCGAGCTCTTCAACGAGGACGTGTCCTCCGACGTCTCGATCACGGTGGACGGCCCGGGCACCGGTGACGGGTTCGTCCTGTTCTGCGACGGCGAGACCGACATCAGCGACGCCTCGCGGCCGATCGACCCGAAGGAGGAAGCGCCGGTCTGCGCGCAAGAACGGCATCGAGTACGTCGAGCTCGCGATCGCGTTCGACGGCATCACCGTCATGACCAACCCGGCCAACGGCGACGTCACGTGCCTGAACAAGGGCGACCTGTACTCGCTGTTCGGCCCCGAGTCCGACGGCATCGATACGTGGGACGGAGCCGATTCCCTCGCCCAGCAGGTGGGCGGCACCGACAACTTCCCGAGCGCGCCGCTCGAGATCACAGCTCCCGGCGAGGAGTCCGGCACCTACGACGCGTTCATCGAGCTCGCCGGCATCGAGGACACGGCGCTCTCGCAGGGCGTGCCGGCGAACAAGGCGGCCGCGCTGCGGACCGACTATCAATCCTCGCCAGACGACAACGTCATCATCACAGCGATGGAGGGCTCGGACACCCCGCTCGGTTTCGTCGGGTTCGCCTACGCCGAGAATGCGGGCGACCAGGTGAAGATCATCCAGGTCGACGGCGGTGACGGATGCGTGGAGCCGACGCGCGACACGATCGCCGACGCGTCGTACCCGCTGTCCCGCACGCTCTACGTCTACGTGAACAAGGCCAAGATCACGGAGAACCCCGCCGTGAAGGCCTTCGTCGACTACTACCTCACCGACGCGGGCATCGTCGACGCGGTCCAGCAGACCGGCTACGTCGACCTGCCCAGCGACCAGATCGATGCCACGCGCTCGACCTGGACCTCCGAGTCCGCGGGAGGCTCCGGCGCCACCGGCGGAACGGGCACGTCGTAGCCACACCGTCGAGAACGGGACCGGGTGCCGGGCTCGGCCCCCGGTTCCGTTCTCTGATCGAGCACGAGAGGGGTAGTCTCACCGGGCCATGAGCGCGACCGCGACGAGGCAGCCGATCACGCTTGAGCTCATGCGAGGAAGCACGCGCCGCCATCACAAGGAGCGGCTGGTCCGGATCTCCTTCATGAGCGCCGCGCTCCTCGGCCTGGTGATCAGCATCGCGATCGTGCTGGCGCTGCTGGAAAACGCGATCGCGTGGCTGTTCGACATCCATCTCGGGTGGCTCTGGACCGAGGGGTGGTTCCCGCGAGCCAACGAGTTCGACCTGCTGACGATCTTCGTCGGGACCGTGATGGTCGCCGTGATCGCGATGCTCGTGGCCACACCGCTCGGCCTTGGCGCGGCGGCCTACCTGTCCGAGTACGCAACCCCGCGAACACGACGAACGCTCAAGCCGATCCTGGAGACGCTGGCAAGCATCCCCAGCGTGGTCTTGGGCTACTTCGCGCTCCAGGTGATCAACCCGGACCTGGTGAGGAAGCTCTTCGCGTCGGCCGGCACCTTCAACTTCCTCGCGGCCGGTCTGGCGGTCGGGATCCTCACGATCCCGCTGGTCGCCTCTGTGGCCGAGGACGCGATGCATGCGGTCCCGAGCGCGCTCCGCGAGGCGGCATACGGCATCGGCGCCCGCCGCAAGACGGTCACCCTACGGGTCGTGTTCCCGGCTGCGGTATCCGGGATCGTGGCCTCGCTGATCCTGGGGTTCTCGCGAGCCCTCGGCGAGACGATGGTGGTCGCGATCGCGGCCGGCGCGACGGGGGGCGCCTCGCGGACCTTGAACCCGCTCGAGGGCGGGCAGACGATGACGGGCGCGATCTCGTCGCTGGCGATCGGGTCGGACCAGGTCCGGGGCTCCGGCTTCGCGTTCGAGGCGCTGTTCTTCGTCGGGCTGATGCTCTTCGTGCTCACGTTCGTGCTCAACGTGATCTCCGAGCGATTCGTCCGCCGCGTGAGGAGCAAGTACTGATGTCGCTGGTCGCCGAGGCCGACACCCGAACCGCCGTCGAACGTCGCCCTGCGCGGGCGCAGGCGGGATCTCGGCGGGATGCTCTTCCGCTTCGGCCTGCTGGCGACGCTGCTGCTCGCGCTCGCGATCCTGCTGGTCCTGCTGGTGAGCACGCTCATCGAGGCCTGGCCGGTCCTGACGCAGCCGGGGGATGGACTTCGTCAGGAGCGACGTGTCCAGCCTGCCCGAACGCGCGGGCGTGTGGCAGGGACTGGTCGGGTCGCTGATCCTTGTCGGCTTCGTCGCCGCTGATCGCCCTCCCGATCGGGATCGCAGCCGCGATCTACCTGCAGGAGTACACCCGCGACACGCAGGATCAGCCGCATCCTGATCGCGAACATCCGTAACCTCGCCGGCGTTCCTTCGGTCGTCTACGGCATCCTCGGCCTGGTCGTGTTCGTGAAGGCGCTTCGCGCGATCACGGGGCCCGAGAGCTCGGGCCGGAGCTACATCTCCGGCGGGCTCACGCTGGCCGTCCTGGTCATGCCCATCGTGATCCTGATCACGATGGAAGCGCTGCGGGCCGTGCCGGCGAACATCCGCGAGGGCGCCTACGGCGTGGGCGCCACTCGGTGGGAGGTCGTGCGGTCGCACGTGCTCCCGAACGCCGCCCCGGGGATCTTCACCGGCGCGATCCTCGCTCTCGCCCGCGCGTTCGGCGAGACCGCGCCGCTCCTGCTGGTCGGCGCGGTGACCGGCTACTTCTCGTCCGCGTCCGGGCGGACGCCTGTTGAGGTCCTGCAGGGTCCGTACACGGCGCTGCCGACCCAGATCTTCGCCTGGGCCAGGCTTCCGGCGAACGATTGGCAAGCGAACACGGCCGCCGCCATCATCGTGTTGCTGGTGGCGATCCTGGTCGTGAATTTCCTCGCCATCTTGTTGAGGAACCGCTATGAGCGAACCTGGTGATCAGATGGAGACGACCGACCTGACCCACCGACCCGGACCGGAGGACCCGAAGGGGCCGACGACGTCCCCGGAGGAGAGCGCGCCGGTCGCGGTGCGGTTCGACCGCGAGCCCCGCAAGGTGGAGGAGACCGCCGAGGACATCGTGTTCGACGTGCGCGACCTCGCCGTCTCCTACGGCGGCGTCGTAGCGGTCCACAAGGTGACCCTGCCGATCTACCGCAACGAGATCACGGCGCTCATCGGTCCCTCGGGTTGCGGCAAGACGACCTTCATCCGCTGCCTCAACCGGATGAACGACCTGATCGAGACGCGCCCGCGTGGAGGGAACCCTCCTCTATCACGGCGTCGACCTGTACGACCCGTCCGTCGACCCGGTGGAGGTGCGCCGTCGCATCGGCATGGTGTTCCAGAAGCCGAACCCGTTCCCCAAGTCGATCTACGACAACATCGCCTTCGGCCCGAAGATCGCCGGGTTCAAGGGCAACATGGACGAGCTCGTCGAGGAGTCGCTCCGGCGGGCGGCGCTGTGGGACGAGGTCAAGGACAAGCTCAAGGAGTCCGGGCTCGCGCTCTCGGGCGGGCAGCAGCAGCGGCTGTGCATCGCGCGGGCGATCGCCACGCGGCCGGACGTGATCCTCATGGACGAGCCGTGTTCGGCCCTGGACCCGATCGCGACGCAGCGGATCGAGGACCTGATGCAGGAGCTGCTGTCCGAGTACACGATCGTGATCGTCACCCACAACATGCAGCAGGCCGCCCGCGTGTCCGATCGCACGGCCTTCTTCACGGTCGAGGTGCTCGAGGAGACCGGGCACCGCACCGGCACGATCGTCGAGTACGACCAGACCGAGACGATCTTCACGAATCCGACGGATCCTCGGACCGAGGACTACGTCACGGGGAGGTTCGGATGACCCGACCGCACTTCCACGAGGAGCTCGAGAAGATGGAGCTCCGGTTGCTGACGCTCGGCGAGCTGGCCGGCAACGCCGTGCAGCGCGCGGTCGAGGCCGTCATGCAGCACGACGATGACGCCGCCGAGGCCGTCGTGGTCGGCGACGACGAGATCGACGCGATCTACTTCGAGCTCGACCAGGGGATGCTGCCGCTCCTGGCCCTGCAGGCCCCGGTCGCCGCGGACCTGCGGCTCGTCTCGGTGATCATGCACTCGAGCCTGCACCTCGAACGCATCGGCGATCAGGCCGTGAACGTCGCGAAGATGTACCAGGTGACCGGGGACCTGCCGGGCAACCCCACGATCGTCCAGCAGATCGGCGAGATGGGCCACATCGTGGTCGAGATGGTGCGGGTCGCGATGGACGCCCTCCGCCGGCGGGACCTGGAGCTCTGCCTGACGCTGCCCAAGATGGACGATCCGGTCGACCGGCTCAACCGCAACATGCACTTCGAGGTCGCCAAGTTGGCCGACGACCCGAAGGCGCTCGAGTGGGGCATGCACATGAACCTCGCTGCCCGCGCGCTCGAGCGGGTGGGCGACAACGCCGTCGACATCGGGGAGCAGGTCGCGTTCCTGGTCTCGGGTGAGTTCCGCGAGTTCACGGACGCCTCCCATTCCGGGGGCGCCGAACCCGATGCAGGCTGACGGCGCGCGGATCCTCGTGGTGGAGGACGAGGAGTCCCTCGCGGACTCGGTCCGCTACAACCTCGAGCGCGAGGGGTACGCGGTCTCCGTGGCCACCGACGGACGCCGGGCGCTCGAACGCTTCCGCACCGAACCGCCCTCGCTGGTGATCTTGGACCTGATGCTCCCGGAGGTCTCGGGCCTCGACGTGTGCCGGACGATCCGGACCGAGTCCGACGTCCCGATCATCATGGTCACCGCGAAGGACTCGGAGGCCGACAAGGTCACCGGGCTCGAGCTCGGGGCCGACGACTACGTCACCAAGCCGTTCTCGATGCGCGAGCTCGTCTCGCGCGTCCGCGCCAACCTGCGCCGGACCAGGCCCCACGCGGCCCCGTCCCCCGTGGACGAGGTCCTCGAAGGGGGCCCGGTCCGGATGGACGTGGCGCGCCACGAGGTGGCGGTGGGGGACGACTCGGTCTCGCTCCCTCCGAAGGAGTTCGAGCTGCTCGAGGCCTTCCTGCGCCGCAAGGGGCGGTTGCTCACGCGCGACTTCCTGATCGAGGAGGTCTGGGGACCCGACTACTTCGGCGACACCCGCACCCTCGACGTGCACGTGAAGCGCCTTCGGCGCAAGCTCGAGGACGACCCCCACGAGCCCGAGCACCTGCTCACGGTGCGTGGGCTCGGGTACAAGTTCGTAGACTGAACCCCGCACCCTTGGCCTCTCGGTTGCCCTGAGGGATAATCCCTTCCCCCACGCCCAAGGAGCCTGGAGACGGACGCTTCCCCCACCGCCGACCTCGCCGACGACGCTCGGTACCTCAACCGGGAGCTGTCGTGGCTCGAGTTCAACGCCCGCGTGCTCGCGCTGGCCGAGGACGCCTCGCTGCCCCTGCTCGAACGGCTGAAGTTCGTCGCGATCTTCGCGAACAACCTCGACGAGTTCTTCCAGGTCCGCGTCTCCGGCCTGCAGGAGCAGGTCGAGGCCGGCGTGGTCAAGCGGTCGCCCGACGGCAGGACGCCCGCGGAGCAGCTCGAGGGGATCCGGGAGCGAGCGCAGGAGTTGTCCACCCGCGCGGCGAACGTCTTCGCCACCGAGCTCGTGCCGGCGCTCGAGAAGGAGCGGATCCGGATCGTGCGCTCGATCGAGGCGCTGGACCGCGCGGACCTCGCGTTCCTCGAGCAGGAGTTCGACGAGCGCATCTTCCCGGTGCTCACCCCGCTATCGGTCGACCCCGCGCACCCGTTCCCGTACATCTCGAACCTGTCCCTCAACCTGGCGGCGATGGTGCGCGACCCGATGACGGGGTGCGCAGGTTCGCGCGCGTGAAGGTACCGCCGCTGCTCCCGCGGTTCGTCCCGCTCCCCGACGGCGAGCGGTTCGTCCCGCTCGAGACCGTGATCGCTGCGCACCTGGACCGGTTGTTCCCGGGCATGGAGCTCGTCGGGCACCACACGTTCCGCCTCACGCGCGACGCCGACCTCGAGGTCGAAGAGGACGAGGCGGAGGACCTGCTCGAGGCGATCCAGAGCGTGCTCCGCCGCCGCCGGCGCGGCGCGAACCCGGTACGGCTCGAGGTGGACGAGACGATGAGCCACGAGGTCCTCGAGCTCCTGCGACGCGAGCTCGACCTCGAGGAGCAGGAGGTCGTCGTGACGCCCGGCCTGCTGGACCTGAGCGCCCTGTGGTCGTTGGTCGCGCTGGACCGTCCCGAGCTCAAGCACGAGCCCTGGGTCCCGGTGACGCAGCCGCGCCTGACGGACGGCGAGGCGGCGCCCGACCTGTTCGAGGTGCTCCGGGCCGGCGACGTCCTCGTCCACCACCCCTACGACTCGTTCTCCTCCTCGGTCGAGGCCTTCGTCGAGCAGGCCGCCCGCGATCCCGCGGTCCTCGCGATCAAGCAGACGATGTACCGCACCTCGACGCAGGAGAGCCCGATCATCCGCGCGTTGATCCGCGCCGCGGAGCTCGGCAAGCAGGTGGTGGCGCTGGTCGAGCTCAAGGCCCGGTTCGACGAGGAGGCCAACATCACGTACGCCCGCGAGCTCGAGCAGGCGGGCGTGCACGTCGTGCACGGGGTCGTCGGGCTGAAGACGCACGCGAAGATCTCGCTCGTCGTGCGACGCGAGGCCGCTGGCGTCCGCCGGTACGCCCACGTCGGCACCGGCAACTACAACCCGGTCACCGCCCGTCTGTACGAGGACATGGGGCTGCTGACGGCCGATCCCGAGATCGGGGCCGACCTCACCGACCTGTTCAACCTGCTGACGGGGTACAGCCGGCAACGCGAGTATCGCCGGCTGCTGGTGGCCCCGGAGTACCTCCGTCCGGAGATGCTGGAACTGATCCGCGGTCAGGCGCGGGAGGGCGGTCGGATCGTCGCTGAAGATGAACGCGCTCGTCGACCCCGACATGGTGGACGCGCTGTACGAGGCGTCCCAGGCGGGTGCCGAGATCGACCTGATCGTCCGAGGCATCTGCTGCCTGCGCCCGGGGATCCCGGGCCTCTCCGAGCGGATCACCGTCCGCTCGCTGGTCGGCCGGTACCTGGAGCACTCGACGGATCTTCCGGTTCGGCGAGCGTGCGGAGGCCACCCACTACATCGGTTCCGCCGACCTGATGCAGCGGAACCTCGACCGCCGGGTGGAGGCGCTCGTCCCGGTGGCCGATCCCTCGCTGGCCGCGAGGCTCGACGAGGTCCTCGACGTCCTGATGCAGGACGACATGCTCTCGTGGACGCTCGGCGCGGACGGAACGTGGACCAAGGTGCGCGGCGAGCGCGGGATCGACGCGCAGCAGCGTCTCCAGGAGCTGGCGGTCGAACGCGCGGGGTCGCGCGAGGCGTGAGCAAGACGGCCGCATCGACGAACCTCGAGCGTGAGACCAAGCTCGAGGCACCCGCGGGCTTCCGGATCCCCGAGCTCGGCGGCGACGGGCTGGTCGCCACCGAGGTGGAGCCGCAGCGGCTCGTCACGGTCTACGTGGACACCCCCGACCTCCGGATCGTTCGCTGGGGGAGCAGCCTGCGGCACCGGCAGGGCGAGGGCGCGGAGAAGGTATGGACCGTCAAGCTCCCGTCCTCGGGCAACGGTTCGCAGCTCGTCCGCACCGAGGTGAACTTCGAGGGCGCCGACGCGAGGAAGCTGCCGACGGCGGCCGCGGATCTGGTTCGCGCCTTCGTCCGCGGCGAGGAGCTCGCCCCGGTCGCTCGGTTGCAGACCGTCCGTCGCGGCGTCCGGATCTCCGACGACGCCGGGACCCCGTTGGCGGTGGTGACCGACGACGAGGTGTCGGTGATGGAAGGGCGGCGCGTCGCCAGCAGGTTCCGCGAGCTGGAGGTCGAGCTCGACCCCGCCGCCGATGCGGCGCTCTCGGACGTCCTCGTCGGGCGCCTCAGGGAGGCCGGCGCGGGTCCCGTCGACAACGTCCCCAAGCTGGTTCGCGCGCTCGGCCCGCGCGCCGAGGCCCCGCCCGATCTCGAGGTCCCGGAGCTCGATGAGCACGCCGGCGTGAGCGACGTCGTCCGACGGGAGCTCGCGACGTCGGTGGTGCGGCTGTTCCGCCACGATGCCGGGGTGCGGCTGGGGGAGGATCCCGAAGAGCTGCATCAGGCGAGGGTGGCCACCAGGCGCGTGCGCTCCGCGCTCCGGACGTTCCGCGACGTGCTCGAGCCGGGGTGGGCGGCCTCGCTGCGCGACCGGCTTCGGTCGTTGGCCGACGCGCTCGGTGACGTGCGCGACACCGAGGTCCTGCGCGACACGTTCCGTTCGAGGGAGCCGATGCTGCCCGAGAGCGACCGCAAGGGCCTCGAGGAGCTCGTGACGATGGTGGAGATGACGCGCGACGAGATGCGCGAGCGGCTGTTGGTGGCGATCCGCGAGCCGGCGTACGTGGCGCTGCTCGACGAGCTGGTCGACGCGGCTAACGAACCACGGGTCCTCGAGGAGGCGGCCGCCTCGCCCGCGGCGACCGCGCTGCGACCCTGCATCGCGCGGCCGTGGAGCCACCTCGAACGCGCCGTCGAGCAGGCTCGCGACGACGGGTCCGACGCTTCGCTGCACGGCGTGCGCATCCGGGCGAAGCGGGCCCGGTACGCGGCCGAGGCCGTGTCCCCGGTCTTCGGCAAGCGTGCCGAGGCGTTCGCGGAGGCCGCGGCAGCCTCCAGGACGTGCTGGGGGCCCACCAGGATTCGGTCGTGGCGAGGGCGTGGCTGCGGCAGGCGGCCGCGAGCGGGGGGGATGCGTTCGTCGCGGGCGAGCTCTCCGCGATCGAGGCGCAGGCCGCGGCGGCCGCACGAGCCGCGTGGCCGAAGGCCTGGAAGACGCTCTCTCGCAAGCGGCTACGCTTCTGGGCGTGAGCCAGCCCGTCCGCGCTGCCGGGGGCATCGTCCTGCGGGGTGAGGAGGCCGACCGATCGGTGGCCCTCGTCCATCGCCCGCGGTACGACGACTGGTCCTTCCCCAAGGGCAAGCTCGACGACGGCGAGGACGATGCGACCGCGGCGCTCCGCGAGGTCGAGGAGGAGACGGGCCTGCGGTGCCGCCTCGGGCCGGTCGTCGGGACGGTGACGTACCGGGACCGGCGAGGCCGGCCCAAGGTCGTTCGGTACTTCCAGATGGATGCGGACGGCGGCGCGTTCGCACCCAACCCCGAGGTCGACGAGCTCCGCTGGGTGCCGGTCGAGGACGCGGCGCGGTTGCTGAGCTACGCCCACGATCGCAGGCTGTTGCGGCGCGTCCTGGGTGGCGCGCCCGCGTACCCGCTCTTCCTCGTCCGGCACGCTAAGGCCGGGATCCGCGCGGCCTGGACGGCTCCGGACCAGGAGCGCCCGCTCACCAGGCGCGGGCGGAAACAGGCCCGCCGTCTGGTCGAGCGGTTCCAAGGCCTGGAGTTCGAGCGCATCGTCTCGAGCCCGTTCCTGCGCTGCGTCCAGACGGTCGAGCCCCTCGCCGAGGCTCGAGGTCTCCCGGTCGAGGCGGCCACGGAGTTGCGCGAGGGCGCGAACGTCGACGAGCTCCTGCAGGCCATCGAGTCCTTCAGCGATCGCCCCACCGTCGTCTGCGGCCACGGCAGGGAGATCGAGTCGATGATCGACCAGCTCGAGCGCGACGGCGCGACGATCGAGGGCGCCCGCGGGATCGCGAAGGGTTCGGTCTGGGTGCTCGACCGGGACGGCGAACGGGTCGTGGCCGCGCACTACCTGCCGGCTCCGCCTGGCTAACCCATGGCTTCCGATACGCGGTTCGCGGTGCTCGACCTCGGCAGCACCACCTTCCAGCTGCTCGTCGCGGACGCGGATGCCGAGGGATCCCTCACCCCCGTGCTGCGCGACCGCGTCGTGCTGAACCTCGGCCGGGTGCTCGCCGGCGAAGGCCGGATCCCCGACGACGTCGCGGGACGCGCCGCCGAGACCGCGCGGCGCCTGAAGGATCTCTCGGCGCGCATGGGGGCGGATCACGTCGTCCCGCTCGCGACGAGCGCCCTGCGCGACAGCCCCGATCGCGAGGCGTTGGCGTCGCTGTTCGAGGGCGCGATCGGGACCGAGGTGCGGTTCATCGACGGCCGCGAGGAGGCTCGCCTCACGTTCGCGGGGGTGACGGCGAGCGTCGCGCTCGGGCAGGGTCCGACGCTGCTCCTCGACCTCGGCGGCGGGAGCCTCGAGGTCGCGCTCGCGGGTCCCGAGGGGCTCCGGTGGGGGCGCAGCCTGCCGATCGGCGCCGGGCGGATGACCGGCCTGCTCGTCACCCACGACCCGCCGACACGAGACGAACGCAAGGCGGTGCGGGCCGCGGTCGAGGAGGCGGTGGCCCCGCTCGTGCAGGACGTCGCCGAGGCCGAACCGGCGCGCTGCGTGGCGAGCGGCGGGACGGCCGGAGCCCTGGCGCGCGTTCTCGCCGCGCGCCGATGGGGGACGCCGCCCTCCTCGCTCAACCAGTACGAGGTCACGGTGTCCGAGCTCCGCGACCTGACCCGCGAGCTCGCGTCGCTGTCGCTCGCCGACCGCCTGCGAGTGCCGGGGGTGGACGAACGACGGGCCGAGCTCCTGCCGGCGGGGGGTTGGATCCTGACGAGCGCGGCCGGCGCGCTCGGCGCCAAGCGCCTGGTGCACTCGGAGTGGGGGCTGCGCGAGGGCGCGGTGCTCGACGCCCTGGGGCTCGCAGACCGTCCCACGCCGACGCCCGACGAGCTCCGGCGCCGTTCGGTCGACCGGCTGGTCCGAGCCTGGGGCGAGGATCGTGGCCATGTGGAGGTGGTCGCCCGGATCGCCCAGCGGCTGTTCGACGACACCACGGAGCTCCACGGTCTCGGGGCGCCCGAACGCGAGCTGCTCGGCCACGCCGCGCGGCTGCACGAGATCGGCTCGCGGATCTCGCCCGCCCGGTTGCACAAGCACGGGGCCTACCTGGTCGAGAACGCCGGTCTGCGCGGGTTCACCCCCGACGAGATCGCGGCGATCGCCTCGCTCGTCCGGTTCCACCGAGGCAAGGACCCGAGGCCCGTGTACCCGCCGTTCGAGGCGCTGTCTGACGACGAACGCGAGACCGTCGTGGTCCTGGTCGGCCTGCTGCGGATCGCGCACGCGATCGCCCGCGGACCCGAGGGCGACCGGCTCGAGATCGCGACCGCCTCGCGCGACGGCGCGCTCCACGTGGTGATCTCCGGTTCGGACAACCCGGACGCCGCGGTCGCGGAGGCGCGCTCGGCGGCGGACCTGCTCGGTCGGACGCTCGGGCACCCGATCGAGATCGGGGTCGGGATCGCAGGTCGGCGCTGAGCCCGACCGTGGGTCGCGTCAGCGGTCCCGCGGCGCCAGCCAGCTCGCGAGGTGCGTGACGCGCTCGAACCCGATCCGGTCGTAGACGCGAACCGCGTCGCCTTCGGGTTCGGCGAGCAGGTACGTGCGCTCCGCGCCCATCGCCGCGGCCTCCGAGACGAGCCGGCGCGTGAGCGCCCTCGCGTGGCCGCGACGCCGGGCGTCGGGGAACGTGACCACGTGGTCGATGAACCCCGTGCGTTCGAGCACCAGGAGCGCCGCCAGCGCGACACTCCGTCCTCCGTCGCGCACGGAGAACCAGCGACGGCCCGCGGGGACCATGACGTCGCGCTCCATCGCCTGCAGTTGGTCGAGCGTGCCGTCGTCCGTGACGTCGAAAAGCCGCGCCGAGTCCCGGTGCACGGACCAGAACGCGCCGTCGAACGCCGAGACCTCCTCGACCTCACCCGGGGACTCGACCTCCCGACCGGCCGCCACCATGACCAGGTCCCACGCGATCCGATCGCCGCGCGTGCTCGCCGCCGTGACCAGCTCGGTCTGATCCTCGGGGTGGAAGATCACGACGTGGGAGCGCTCGCTGCCGCTCGCTCGCATCGCGGGGACGAGCGCGTCCTCGATCTCCTCGAGCCGGACGAGCTGCCGGGTCTCGACCCGCGCGTAGTTCGGCTCCTGGATCGCCGGGAACCGCGCGTCCGAGACGACCGCGCCCCACCAACGGGCCTCGGTCCGTTCGAACAGGTCGTCGTGCGCGCGCCAGAAGCGCAGGAGCGGTTCGAGATCGGCCACGCCCTCATCTTCGCAGCCGCGGCGGGCCGGACGGATCGAGTCGTCCTCGGGCGCTCGTGCGGCGCAGGGGCTGCGATAGGCTCGGCCCGCCGTGATCACCTGTCGCGTCTACCACGATGGCTCGCTGAAGGTCGAGAAGCCGTTCGACGCTCGGACCGTCGACGAGGCGCGTGCGAGCGACCAGCGCGTCTGGATCGACGTCGTCGACCCCACCGACGACGAGCTCACCGAGCTCCAGGCCAAGCTCGGCCTCCACGAGCTCGCGATCGAGGACAGCCGCCGGTGGGGCCAACGGGCCAAGGTCGACTTCTACCCCAAGCATCTGTTCCTGGTCGCGCACGGGATCGATCAGGACGAGCAGGGCGAGCTCGTCGATCGCGAGGTGCATCTGTTCGCGGGCGAGGGGCTCTTCGTCGCCACGGTCCGTCGTGAGCCGAGGTTCGATTTCGCCAAGGTGGCGGCACGGCTCGAGAGCGCACCCGACCTGTCCAAGGAGGGGATCGGCTTCCTCCTGTACCTGATGCTCGACGAGATCGTCGATGGCTACCTCGATGTGATCGATCGATTCGAGGACGCGGCCGACGACATCGAGGACGCCGTGGCGACCGAGGAGGACGGGGCCGAGGGCGAAACCATGCGCTCGCTCGCGCAACGGATCTTCCGGCTCCGCCAGCAGGTCGTGCGGTTCCGCCGACTGGCGGCCCCGATGCGCGAGGTCATCGACCTCCTGATCGAGACGCCGACGATCGTGACCGCGCCGCTCACGCCGTACTTCCGCGACATCATGGATCACGTCATCAGGACCACCGAGCTGAACGACAACATCCGAGACCTGCTCACCTCGGCGCGTGAGCTGCAGCTCGCCCAGGTCGCCAACCGGCAGAACGTCGTGATGAAGCAGCTCACCGCATGGGCGGCGATCATCCTGATCCCCACCCTGATCGCCGGCATCTACGGGATGAACTTCCGCCACATGCCCGAGCTCGACTGGGCGTTCGGCTACCCGTTCGCGCTCGCGCTGATGGGCGTGACCGCGTACCTGCTGTACCGGAGCTTCCGCAAGCGCGAGTGGCTCTGACGTGTGCCGAGCCCTGAAGGTCCTGTGCGTCGCCGAGGACCCGACCGCGCTCGCCGAGCTGAAACGTGCGACGGTCTCGGCCGAGTGGGAGCTCGCTCCCGGCGCGACCACCGAAGAGGAGGCGATCCGCCAGCTCCACGCGGAGCGTCCACACGTCCTGGTGGCGTTCGGCTCCTTCCCCGGCCTGGTCGAACGCGCGCTGGAGGCCTACCCGTTCCTGCGCGTCGTCTCGGACCGCGAGAGCCCCGGCGCGGTGGCGGTCGCCTCGCTCGATCAGGTCCGCGCGGCCGTCAAGCCGTCGGATGGCCCCGGCGGCCCGGTCCTCGCCTAGGCGCCGGGGACCAGCCGGGCCTCGCCTCGGTGGACCTCCCAGGCCGCGCCCAGATGCTGGCCGGTCGTGGGTTCGCGCACGGCGTCGATGAACCACCACTCGCCTCGAACGCGTTCGGGCGTCACGTCGACGATCACATACCCGTGGTCGTCGAAGTCCGCGAACTTCACGTACGGGATGGCTTCCACCCACGCGCGCTCCATCGGCACGCTGCCGGTGCGGGGCTCCCACCCCATCTTGTCGTCGACGTTCTGTGAGGTGAGGCTCGTCGTGACGAGCTCGACCGCGACCGCCCGGTCGTCGTGGCGATCGCGCGGCAGGTCCATCGCCAGGCCGATGTGCACGTCCCCCGACAGGACGACCACGTCGCCCGCATCGCCGAACGCCTCCAAGATCGCGTCGAGAGGGCGGACTGGAACGTCCGTTTGTGTCCGAACGACCGTACCCAGCGGCCTCCGACAACAATGTGACCAGGGGTCACATCGGCTCGTCCGAGGTCCGTCCCGTAGCATGGGGGGCGTGCCGACCAAGGTCCTGCTCGCCGCTCCCCGTGGGTACTGCGCGGGGGTCGAGCGAGCCGTCGAGGCGGTCGAGCGCGCGCTCGAGACCCACGGCCGGCCCGTCTACGTCCGCAAGCAGATCGTGCACAACGCCCACGTGGTCCGCGATCTCGAGGCCAAGGGCGCGGTCTTCGTCGAGGAGGAGACCGAGGTGCCCGAGGGCGCCGTCGTCGTCCTGTCGGCCCACGGGGTCGCGCCGCAGGTGTACGCCAACGCCGAACGCCGGGGGCTCACGGTCCTGGACGCGACCTGCCCACTCGTTACGAAGGTGCATCTGGAGGCGAGGCGGTTCGCCGACCACGGGCGGACGATCGTGCTGATCGGCCACGCCGGTCACGAGGAGGTCGTCGGCACCACCGGCCAGGCCCCGACCGGGACGATCCTGGTCCAGAACATCGACGAGGCGCGCTCGGTCCAGGTGCTCGATCCCGAGAACCTGTCGTACCTCACGCAGACCACGCTGTCGGTCGACGAGACCAACGCGATCGTCGAGGCGCTCCGCGAACGGTTCCCCTCGATCCAGGGACCGCCGCGCGAGGACATCTGCTACGCGACCCAGAACCGCCAGGACGCGATCAAGGAGGTCGCGCGCCGCTCCGACGTCGTACTCGTCATCGGTTCGGACAACTCGTCGAACTCCAAACGCCTCGCCGAGGTCGCCCGCGATCTCGGCACCCCGGCGTACCTGGTCGACGACGAGACCGAGGTCGACCCGGCGTGGATCGAGGGCGCCGAGGTGGTCGGCCTGACGAGCGGGGCGTCGGCGCCCGAGCGCCTCGTAGACCGACTCCTCGCGTGGCTGGCAGGGCAGGGTGCGACCGAGGTCGAGGAGCTCCGCCTCACCGAGGAGCACCTGCGCTTCTCCGACGTGCGCGTCTGATCCGACGCTGACCCGGTCGAACCGGGCCTCTCAGCTCCAGGCCGAGAACTGGTCGCGATCCTCCTCGTCGGGTCCGGGGAACAAGATCGCGACCAGGGTCCGCGTCTCCTGGACGCCCTCGATCGGCAGGATCCGGTTCTCGATGACCGGCGCCGCCTGCTCCCACGGGAACGGGATCTCGACGATCAGGTCGTGGTCGCCCGCGATCATCGCGACGGCCGAGACCTCCTCGACCTCGGCGATCGTGTCGGCGAGTCGTGACGCCGAACCGGGCGAGGCCTTGACGTGGACGAAGCACGCCGGCCCCGGTTCCTGCATCGGGATCGGCGTCTTGGTCCCCTCGCCCGACAGCGCGTACACGTCGCCCGGGACGACCGGCGCGGTCATCGTCCGCTCGACGCCCTCGATCCGGTGGATCCCCCGGATGACCTCCTCCGAGATGCCGAGCAGGTCTGGACCCTGGACGGCCACGAGGACGTCCCATGCGCCCACGACCGCGACCGCCGCTCGCACGCCGCCGACGTTCTCGAGCTGAACGACCACCTCCTCGACCTTGCCCGGCCGAACCCGCAGGTAGACGAACGCATCCACGCTGGCAGGCTAGGTCGGCGATCCGAACAGGGCAAGGACCGGTCGCGCCTCAGGAGGCCGCGGGAGCGGAGACACGGCACAACGCGTCGAGCGCCTCGGCGCCCTCCTCGGGTCCGACGGCGATCAGCCGGTCGCCGGCCCGCAGCACGTAGGGTCCGCGCGGCCGGTAGATCCACCGGGCGCCCCGTTGGACCGCGAGGACGAACATCCCGGTCTCGGTCTCGAGCTGCAGCTCCTTCAGGCTCTTGCCGTCGGCGGGCGTCCCGGGTTCGACCACGGTCTCCGCCGAGATCTCCTCGGCCTCCTCGAGCGCGATCTGGATGACGGGGTGGAGCGGTTCGCCGTGCTCGACGTACCAGGTGAGGTCGCGCGCCGCGTCGCACATCGATTCGCTCGCGCTGCCGAGGCGCAGCAGGCCGCGCAGCTCGTCCGGGTTCCGCGCCTCCGGCGCCGCGCGGAGCACCCAGGACTCGAGCTCGTCGTGCAGCGTGTCGCTTCGAGCCTCGAGCGCGCCGACCTCGGCCGCCAGCGCGCGGTTGTTGAATAGGATCGAGGAGTAGGCGAGGCCGACCGCCGCCTCGGAGAGGTCCTTGAGTTCCACCAGGATGTCGACGGCGCGGTCGAGCTCGGACAGCGGCGGCGCGTCGTCGTCGTCGGGTTCGGGCCGCCCAGGTGCGCCCGCGAGCTCGCGGAGCAGTGTCACGCCCTCCTCGGGCCCGCGCACGAGCAGGACGTCGCCCTCGGAGAGCACATCGTCGGGGCCGGGGTCGAACTGCCACTCGATCCCGCTGCGGATCGCCATGACCCACATCCCCGTCTCGGTGGGCAGCGAGAGCTCGCGGAGCGCGCGGCCGATCACCTGCGCGCTCGCCGCCGACCTTGACCCGAGCCGTCATCTCGTCCGCGTGGCGGAGGTCGCGCCGGAGCCCGTCGGGGATCCCGAGCCGAGCCTCGACGACCCGTGCGATGTCGGAGGCGGCGTCCCCGATCTTCTCGATCGCGCTCGCGATCCACAGGACGCCGGCCATCCCCTCCGCGTCCTCGGGGCTCCGCGCTGCGAGCATCGCCACCTCGCGCAGGCGGCGCAGGTGGCCGGTCATCCGCTCCTCGAGACGCTCCACCTCGCTGGCGAGCTTGTCCTCGTTGAAGAACACGGCCGCGTACGCGAGGTCGACCATGAGCTCGGAGGCGTCCTTCGCCTCGACGAGCAGGTCCTTCACGCTCTTCGGTTGGTCATCCATTCGGGAGCACCCCCAATGATGTCATGACGAACAGAACGACGGCCACGCCGGTGAGATCCATCACGCTCGTGATGATCGGCACGCCCTGGTTATCGGGGTCCAGGCCGAACCGGAACGTCCCGATCGCCAGGTAGTAGCCGGCGACAAGCGTGACGGGGGTCACGATGAGCCCCGACAGGATCGTCCCGGCGACCAGGGTTGGGAACGAGGGCATCCCCACGAGGTCGGTCGCCACCCCGAGCACGTACGCCACGATCCCCACCATCGTGAAGACGGCGATCGACAGCGCGGACACGATCGAGGCGTCGACCAGCGCCGGGATCTCGGGGAGCCCGCGGGGCGTGATGACACCGATCTGAAGCTTGGATGCAGTGCGCGACGTGAAGATGCCGCCGAGCGCGCCGGCCTGCGACACGAATGGCGGGATCAGCGCCAGGAGCACCGGCACGGCGATCAGCTGCCCCTGACGGGCCCGCAGCAGCGTGCCCGCCAGGACGTCGAGGATCGGCGTGAGCAGGATCACCGCGGTCATCTCCACGACGATCCGGCGGATCACGCGGTCGGCGACCGTGTAGGAACGGACCGCCGCATACACCGCCACCGCGATCGAGATCACCGCGGCGGGGATCGCGATCAGGTCCGAGCGCAACAGGAAGGTCGCGAGGAACAGGCTCGGCAGCGTCGTCATGTCGCCGAGCGCCGTGACCATCGGGGTCGACACGGAATCGAGGTCCCAGCCGCGACGGTAGGACAGCACCGACAACGTGAGGGTGATCATCAGGACCAGTGCCGACCCGATCGCGCCGCCGACGATCGAGACCGTGGCCAGCCGCCACAGCGAGATCGACGGCTGGCCGAACGCGGCCGAGGCAAGGACCGACAGGACCGCCAGCCACAGGGCGGACGAGAAGGTCGTGACGACCGCGACGTAGACGTTGCGCTGCAGGACGCTGCCGGGCCGAAGGGTCGGTTCGAGCAGACCGGTGACGTTCGCGGTGCCGAGCCGCGCGCCGATCGCCCCGAAGATCGTCCCCTTCATCCCGACCGCGGCCGGGATCAGGACGATCAGGCCGGGCAGCTCCTGGAGGGTCCCGGTGATGTGCGCGAGCGTGAGCCCGGCGACGAACCCCGCCAGCGTGCTGAGGGCGAGCGCGACCAGACCCTGTCGCAGGGTCCGTTGCTCTGCGCGCCAATAGGCCCACAGACGCCGCGCACGACGTGGAAGCGCCATAACGGTTCGCTCATCGGGTCTGCCTCTCGGCCTCGGCTTCGCGGCCTCGGCTTCTCGGGTCGGTCACGGAGCGGGGAGCTCCTTCAGCCCGAGGCAGTATGCGCTCGGCGTGCCTGCGGGACAACCCCTCCGCGCGACCGACGGCGTGGGGTCAGTCGACCCAGTCGCGTGTCAGGTACAGCCAGAACGCGAGGCCCGCGTAGGGCCCGTACCGACGGAAGCGGCGCTCGATCGCGGCGTCGCTGACCTTCGCGCGCCGGACCTTCTTCGCGTAGGTCGGCCGCGTCCACGAGTCCAGGATCAGCCGGTGGTACCGGCCGAGGGTCATCATGATGTGCGCGGCCGCGTAGGGCCCGACACCGGGCAGCGCGAGCAGTCGCTCCTCGAGCTCCTGGTCCGGCAGCTCCTGCGTTGACGCCGTCGCGAACGCCTCCAGGTCGAGCTCGCCCCCGGCGACCGAGCGCGCGAGCTGCAGCAGGTACGCGCCGCGATACCCGGTGCGGGCGACGTCCTTGTAGAAGGACTCGCCGGCCTCGGCCATGGCCGCGGGCGTGGGGAAGGCCCGGCCCCAGGGGCCGTCCGGGTCGGCGCCGGCCGCCCGCTCGCCGAGGTGCTCGACGATCGCGTGCACCATCCGGATGGTGGCCGACCACGCGCAGTTGGTCGTGCAGATCGTCTTGATCACATCCTCGAACACCGTCGGGCTCTGGACCATGCGCCCGGCCCCGGCGGCCACCCACGACAGGTCGGGATCGGCGGACGCGGCCTCGTAGAACGCGGAGAGGTCGGCGTCGAGCCGCAGGACGTGACGGACAGTCGCGGTGAGCTCGGCCGTGGCGCGTTCGGACGCCGGCGGGCCGAGGATCGAGACCTTCGCGTGACCCTTGCGCCCCGACTCGACCCGGACCGTCCGCGGGCGTCCGCGACCGACGCGCAGGGTGAGTTCGACCGAGCGGTAGTCGGGTGACGGCCGCATCGGCGGCAGGTCCACGAACCCGTGGGAGTTCAGCGTCCGGACGAGGTCGACGGGTTCGCCGCCGGGACCGCGCAGGCGCAGGTCGACGGTGGTCACGCGTCCGCTCGCTGGCGCTCCCGCCAGGCGCGCACCTTGGCCCGGTTGCCGCAGGTCGACATCGAGCACCATCGCCCCGAGCGGTTCTTCGAGCGGTCGTAGAAGACCGAGCGGCAGGTCTCGTCGGCGCAGAGCTTGAGGTGGTCGAAGCTCCCGTCGAACGCGCTCACGAACGCGATCGCGACGATCGCGCCGTAGGCGGCCGCCACACCGGTGCCCTCCTTCGGCTCCAGGGTGGGGGCGTGCGCGGCGTGGAAGTGCGGGTGCAGCCCCGCCGCGAGCCCGATCCGGTCGAGCACCCCGGCGTCGGTGGGGGAGACCGCCTCGTCGTCGCCGGCCAGGATCAGGTTGCGGATCGCGTCCCGGAGCCCGAGGTAGGTCTCACGGTCGGCGTCGGTGAAGCGTTCCTGTTCCGAGAGGAGGTGCCGCTCCATCAGGAAGCCGCGGATCTGCTCGGCGGGAGGCTCGAGGTGCGTCCCCTCGGCGTCGTGGACGTGCAGGTTGAGGAACCGCTGGAGCAGCTCGAGGTCTCCCGGGGCCGAGGGGGTGTCCCCGTGCGGCGAGAAGTCGTACGTGGCCATGACCCTCCCAGCGTACACCGTCGAAATCGGTTGACAAGTTACGCTAACCAATGTAGGTTGCAAAGAAGGTTACGTCAACAGGAACGTGCGGGAGTTCCCACGGACCGGCCGCGAGCCGGATGGAGAACGGGAGGTGCACGGATGCTCACACCGTCGAACTTCAGCGAGATGGGGCAGATCCGAGCCGCGTCCCTGCGCGACGATGCCGCCGGTGGGCGCGCCCGGCGACCGGGGCGGCGCCGCCGGGACGCGATCCGGCATGCCGTCGGCGCTCGGCTCGTGAGCGCCGGGTTCCGCCTGCTGCGCGGGGCGGCCTGATGGGCTCGATCGGGCTCGCGCTCACGGTCCTGGTCGTGGTCTTGCTCTGGGTGGCCGCGGTCGCGTTCGGCCGCGACTCCCGCGAGGGCTCCGAGCGGCGCTTCGGCCCCGACCGGCGCGACCGGTCCCTGCGGCTCTAGCCGGGGGCCGGTTGCTGCCTCGTACGATGGTCGCGTGACGCTCGAGTTCACCGACTGGGCCATCGACATCCTTCGGCGGACGCACGAGGCCGCCCGCAGGTTCAACCCGGCCGCGACGGTCCGGATCCATCGGACGGGCGACGGCGTGGCGTTCGACCTCACCGACGAGCGTGAGGACGGCGACGAGATGGTGGCCGAGCACGGGTTCGAGCTGTGGGTCGCGCCCGGGGTCGGGGGCACCGTCGACGTCGTCGAGCCCCACGACCGGCTGATCCTTCGCCCACCCGGGGACCCCGAACGCAGCGTTCGGTCACCGCACTGACGCGACGATCCGACGACGAACCGCTCCAGAGGCGCTGAGTCACGCACGCCGGGGGCTACACTTCTTCGCACCGTGACCTCCGATCCCGAACCCGGACACCCGCTCCGCGACCTCGGTCGCGCCCTGGGTGGCGCGGGCCCGGTCATGCTGATCGGCGGCGCCGAGGACAAGGTCCGGGACAAGCTGATCCTGTCGCGGTTCGCGACCTTCGCCGGCGGCCCCGAGGGCCACGTCGTGGTGATCGCGACCGCCTCCTCGCTCGGCGAGATCGCCAACGAGCGCTACCGCGAGCTGTTCGAGGGTCTGGGGATCGGACGGGTGACCGGGCTTCGTCCGGAGGAGCGATCCGAGGCCGAGGATCTCGAGACGGCCGCCGCCCTGAGCGATGCGACCGCGGTGTTCCTCACCGGCGGGAACCAGCTCCGCTTGTCCTCGGTCGTCGCCGGCACACGTCTGGCCGACGCGATCCACCGAGCTCACGACCGCGGCGCCGTGCTCGCCGGCACCTCCGCCGGCGCGAGCGCGATGGCGACGCACATGATGGCGTTCGGTCGCGCGGGGGAGACGCCCAAGCAGCGGATGGCGCAGCTCGCGGCCGGGCTCGGCATCCTGCAGGGCGTCGTGGTCGACCAGCACTTCGAGCAGCGTGGGCGGTTCGGGCGGCTGCTCGCCGTGATCGCGCAGTCGCCGTCGCTGCTCGGGATCGGCCTGGACGAGGACACGAGCGCGATCGTCTACGCCGACCGCTCGATGGAGGTCGTCGGCAAGGGGGCGGTGACGGTCCTCGACGGCTCCCGCGTGCAGACCGACGCCCACCAGGCCAAGGGCCACCGGCCGATCATGATCTCGGGGGCCGTGGTGCACTCGCTGCCCGACGGCTCCTGGTTCGACCTCCGCGCGCGGACGCTGCTGGCCGGGGCGCCCGGCATGGAACGAGAGGCCTCGGAGTGAGCGACAGCCGGACCCGCTCGCGAGCGGACCGCCGGCGGGCGAAGGAGGAGCCGCCCGCGGACAAGCGTCCGCTCGCGCCCGATCTGAAGGTGGTCGAGACCCAGGTGTTCCGGGGTCCGAACTACTGGTCGTACGACCCCGCGGTCCGGTTGCTCGTCGATCTCGGCGCGCTGGAGGACTGGCCGTCGAACACGATCCCGGGCTTCGTCGACGGCCTGATCGAGATGCTCCCGGGGATCGCCGAGCACTCGTGCTCGCTCGGCCGTCGCGGGGGCTTCGGCGAGCGGCTGAGGGAGGGGACCTGGCTCGGGCACGTCGCCGAGCACATCGCGCTCGAGCTCCAGCGCGAGTCGGGCGCGCACGTGTACCGGGGCAAGACCCGGAGCGCGGGCGAGGCCGGGCGCTACAACGTGATCTACGGGTACTGGGAGGAGCGGGTGGGCCTGGCGGCGGGCGAGCTCGCGGTCCGCCTGGTGAACCAGCTCGTCCAGCCGGACGAGGACTTCGACTTCCTGGCCGAGCTCGAGCGCCTGATCCTGCTCGCGGAACGCCGTGCGTTCGGCCCGTCGACCCAGGCGATCATCGACGAGGCGGCGAGCCGCGACATCCCCTGGATCCGGCTGAACGAAGCCTCGCTGGTCCAGCTCGGATGGGGCAGGTACCAGCAACGGATCCGCGCGACGATGACGTCCAAGACGAGCGCGCTCGCGGTCGATATCGCCGGCGACAAGCACGTGACGCGCCGGCTGCTCGCTTCGGCCGGGCTGCCCGTTCCGCGGGGCGAGATCGTGCAGAGCGAGGACGAGGCCGTCGCCGCGGCCAGTGCGATCGGGTTCCCGGTCGTCACCAAGCCGCTCGACGGCAACCACGGGCGCGGCGTCGGGCTCGACCTCGGGACCGAGGACGACGTCCGGACGGGCTTCCGGCGGGCGCTGCCCGAGGCCCGTCGCGGGCAGGTCGTCGTGGAGAGCTTCGTCGCCGGCAACGACTACCGCGTGCTCGTGGTGGGCGGTCGCATGGTCGCGGTGGCCGAACGCGTGCCGGCCCACGTCATCGGCGACGGCACCCACACGGTCACCGACCTGGTCGAGATCGCGAACTCGGACCCGCGCCGAGGCATCGGGCACGAGAAGGTGCTCACGAGGATCAAGGTCGACGAGGCCGCGATCGAGCTGCTCCGCAAGCAGGGGTACGGCCTGGACGACGTGCCCCCGGCCGAGGCGTTCGTCAAGCTCGCGGCGACCGGCAACATGTCGACCGGCGGCAACTCGATCGACCGGACGTGGGAGGCCCACGAGGAGAACGTCGAGATCGCCGAGGAGGCCGCGCGCGTCGTCGGGCTCGACGTGGCCGGCATCGACTTCCTCGCCCCCGACATCACGCAGCCCGTCCGCGAGACCGGCGGCGCGATCGTCGAGGTGAACGCCGCGCCCGGGTTCCGGATGCACACGAACCCCACCGAGGGCGAGGCGCAGTTCGTCGCGAAGGACGTCGTCGACCTGTTGTTCCCGGCCGGAACGCCGTCGCGGATCCCGATCGTCGCGGTCACCGGCTCCAACGGCAAGACCACGACCACGCGGATGATCGCGCACATCTTCAAGGGGATGGGGCGCTCGGTCGGCATGACGACGACCGACGGCATCTACATCGACGAGCGGCTGGTCAAACGCGCGGACGCGAGCGGGCCGAAGTCCGCGCAGATGGTCCTGCAGAACCCGCGGATCGACTTCGCGGTGTTCGAGACGGCGCGGGGCGGGATCCTGCGCGAGGGGCTCGGGTACGGCAAGAACGACGTCGCGGTCGTCCTGAACGTCACCGGCGACCACCTGGGGCTGAAGGGGATCGACTCCCTCGAGCAGCTCGCGGCGGTCAAGCAGGTGGTCGTCGAGGCCGTCCCGAAGACCGGCTGGGCCGTCCTGAACGCCGACGATGAGCTCGTCGCGGGGATGCGCAAGGCCTGCAGCGGTTCGGTGATCCTGTTCTCGATGCAGGAGAACGACCTCGTCGACCGCTGGGTGCGGCGCGGGGGCAAGGCGGTCGTGCTCGAGAAGGGTCCGCGCGGCGAGATGATGGTGATCCGGGAGGGGCGCCGGACGATGCCGATCGCCTGGGTGCACACGCTGCCGGCGACCTTCGAGGGCCGCGCCCGGATGATGGTGCAGAACGCGATGGCGGCCGCGGCCGCGGCGCATGCGGCCGGCGCCCACCTGCACGACATCCGTCAGGGGCTTCGTTCGTTCACGACCTCGATCTACCAGGCGCCGGGGCGGCTGAACGTGTTCGATCTCGACGGCGTCAAGGTGCTGATCGACTACGCGCACAACGCCGCGGGGCTCGAGACGCTCGGCGACTTCGTGGAACGGCTCACCACCGACACGCCGAACGGCGGCAGGCCGGGCCAGGCGTCGTGGAGCGCGAACCTGCGTGTCGCGGTGGTCGCGACGGCGGGGGACCGGCGCGACGAGGACATGCGTCAGCTCGGGCGCGTCGCCGCGCGCTACTTCGACGACGTGATCATCCGCGAGGATCGGAACCCGCGGGGGCGCAAGAAGGGCGAGACCGCCGCCCTGATCCTCGAGGGCGTTCGCGAGGCGATCGCGACGGGCGCGCGCGCGGGCAACGCCGAGATCGTGCTCGACGAGATGGAGGCCGCCCGCAAGGCGCTCGACCGTTCCCGCCCGGGGGACCTGGTCGTGCTGTGCGTCGACCACGCCACGGACGTCTTCAAGGAGCTCGAGTCCCGCCGGTCGCTCGCCGCCCCGACGATCTTCGCCTCGACCGAGGGCAACGGCCACGTCGAGGAGTCCGGCGGCGACCCCGACATGCTCGGCGTCTGACGCGGATGGAGCCCGCTCGTGTTCGGGAGGTGCTCGAACGCACCCGCGACGAGCTCCGGGCCGAGCTCGCGACGCTCACGGCCGCGCCCCGCGACCCGATGGGCGCCGTGTCGTTCGGCAAGCGCGTGGGTGAGGGGACGTCGCAGGCCGTCGAACGCATCGCGCAGGTGGACGCCGCGAAGAACCTCGACGCGAAGCTCGGGGACGTGGAGCGGGCGCTCGAGAAGCTGGACGAGGGGACGTACGGGTCCTGCGACGTGTGCGGCTCGGCGATCGGAGCCGAGCGCCTCGAGGCGATCCCCTGGGCCGTGCGCTGCATCGACCACGCCGGCGGGTCTCGCTGAGGGTCGAACCGTCAGCCGAGGGTGATCACGCCTTCGGTGCGGGCGCTCTCCTGGGCGGCCTCGATGATCTCGAGCCCCATCACCGAGTCGTTCGGATCCACCGGCGGCGGCGCGCCCTCCCGGAGCGACGCCGCGACCCCTCGGTAGAACTCCTCGTAGGCGCCCGGTTCCGTCTCGACGGTGCGTTCGTCGTCCCCGCTGGACAGGCGCCCCCACCGCTCGGGCGGCTCGCGGCCCCAGGCCGCATCGCCCGGGCGCGCGCCCTCGCTCAGCGCCTGCTCCTGGACGTCCAGCCCGAACTTCTCGAACGCCGCGCGCTGCCCGAGCACCCGCATCCGCGGTCCCGGGATCGCCGCGAGGACGCTCATCCACAGGTGGCTGCGGATACCCTCGCCGTGCTCGAGCGCCACGAAGACGTCATCGTCGATCTCGACGTCGGGCCGCCGGCGGTCGACCTCCGCGTAGACGGTGCGGGGCGGGCCGAACAGACCGACCGCCTGATCGATCAGATGGGCCCCGAGGTCGAACAGGAGCCCGCCGGCCTCCTCGGGGTCGCCGCGTTCGCGCCACGCCTCGGGGCGGACCTCGGGACGCCACCGCTCGAACCGCGACTCGAACCGGACGATCGGGCCGAGCGCGTCCTCGGCGAGCAGCCTGCGGACGGTGAGGTAGTCCCCGTCCCATCGGCGGTTCTGGAAGACCGTGAGGAGCAGGTCGCGTTCGGCTGCCTCGGTCACCAACCGCCGGCCCCCGTCGGCCGTCGGCGCCATCGGCTTGTCGATCACGACCGGCAGCCCGGCCTCGAGCGCCGCGAGCCCGAGCGGCACGTGGAACCGATTGGGGGTGGCCACGACGACGAGGTCATGGTCGGCTCGATCCCACAGCGCCTCGACGTCGTCGAGCAGGACGGCCTCCGGATGCTCCGAGCTCGCGCGCGCCCGCCGCCCCGGATCGCGGGACACGATCGTTGCGAGCGACATGCCCGGGGTCGACGAGATCAGGGGACCGTGGAAGACGGCGCCGGCCAGGCCGTAGCCGATCAGCGCGACCCGGATCGGGTCGTCCGGATGCTCAGCCACGGCGCCCACTCGCCCGACGAACCATCGTTCGCGCGAGCCTACGGTTTCACCACGACCCGGAGCATCCGGGGATCGGGATCGCGGTCCAACAGGATCTCGGGCACCTCGTCGAGCGCCACCGTCCGCGACGGCATCCGGTCGAGCGGGACCGCTCCCGAACGCGCGAGGTCGCGCGCGCGGCGGTAGTCCTCGACCGTAGAGCCCGTGCTCCCCACCAGCCGCAGGTGGCGGTAGTGCACGGTGTTGGCGTCGACAGGCGCGCCGCCGGGCGTGCCCGCGAACGCGTGGACCCGGCCCCCGACGTCGACGTGGTCGATCGCCCACGAGAGCGCCTCGATCCCCGGGGCGGTCACGAGCGCAGCGGCGGGGAGGGCTCCGAGCGCCGCGACGACGTCGTCTCGCGGGTTCGAGCACCGCGTCGGCGCCGAGCTCGGCCGCGAGGCGTCGTCGAGCTTCGGACCGTTGCACGACCGCCACGCGCGCACCCGCCGCTTGCAGCGCCCACATCCCGATGATCCCGAGGGTGCCCGCGCCCACCACGACGGCGAGGTCGCCCTCGGCCACGTCGAGCATCCCGACGGCGTGCAGGCAGCACGCGAGCGGCTCGATCGAGGGCGCGAGCTCGAACGGGAACCCGTCGAGCGGGACGACGTGACCGTCGGGCACCACGATCAACTCCGCCAGGCCGCCGTCGCGCTGGATCCCGATGTCGACGTGGTCGGGGCATCGGTTCTCGAGGCCGAGCGCGCACGACGTGCACCGGCCGCAGCCCACGTTCGGTTGCACGCCGACCGCGGTCCCGTCCTCGAGCACGCCGGCCACCTCGTGACCCGGGATCCTCGGTTCCGGCGTCCCCGCGTTCGCCAACCGCCGGTCGGTCGCGCAGATCGCGGCCGCGCGGACCCGAACGGTCACCTCTGCCGGGCGCCGCCTCGGGCTCGGGCACGTCGAGCGTGGCGACCCTGCGCGGACCATCGATCCGAACGGCCCTCATCCGCGGAGCTTGCCACGGGATCGTCCGTCACGCCGCCTCGACGGCTCCGGTACGTTGACGCGTCGACGGAGGATGCGTGGCGATCGAACGGCGGGAAGGGGCGGCGGGATGAACGGACTGAGCGGAAGGGTCGCGCTCGTGACGGGGGCGAGCGGTGGGATCGGTGCCGCGGTGGCGAGATCGCTCGCGGATCAGGGTGTTCGGCTGGGACTCGCGTCGCGGAGCGGCGCCGACCTGTCGATCGAGGGGTCGATCGCCGCCCCGTGCGACGTTCGCGACCCGGCGTCGATCGGGGCGTTCGTCGAGCGCGTCGTCGACGCGTTCGGGCAGCTCGACCTCGTGATCGCCAACGCGGGCGTCGGGGCGTACGGCCCGTTCCTCGAGCTCGACCCGACTCATCTCGAGGAGATGATCGACACCAACGTGAAGGGGACGATCTACACGATCCGCGCGGCGCTGCCGCACCTGCTGGAGAGCGACGGAGCGGACATCGTCACGGTCGCGTCCGAGGCGGGACGCCGCGGCCTTCCGTTCGAGGCGGTCTACTGCGCGTCGAAGTTCGCGCAGGTCGGGTTCACGCGCGCCCTGGACCACGAGCTCCGGCCGCAAGGCATCCGATGCGCGAACGTGTGCCCCGGAGGTGTGGCGACCGAGTTCGCGATGGGCCGGGGTCGAACGCCCGAGATGCCCGAGCTCGCCGGGATGATGTCCGCGGAGGACGTCGCCGAGGCCGTGCTGTTCGTGCTGACGCGTCCACGCAACCACCGGATCTTGGAGATGGCGTTCCGGCCGGTGACGGAGGACTCGTGGGGATGAGCGGCGACGTGGTGCGGTGGGGCGTCCTGTCGACCGCGAAGATCGGGATCGACAAGGTGATCCCGGCCACGGCCGTGGCCGAGCGGTGCGAGGTCGTCGCGATCGCCTCGCGCGACCTGGGCCGCGCCCGGGCCGCCGCGTCCGAGCTCGGCATCGCGCGCGGCGTTCGGTTCGTACGAGGACCTGCTGGCCGATCCGGACGTGGACGCCGTCTACAACCCGCTGCCCAACCACCTGCACGCCGAGTGGACGATCGCGGCGGCCCGGGCCGGCAAGCACGTCCTGTGCGAGAAGCCCCTGGCGACGACCGCGGCGGATGCCGAACGGATGATCCAGGCCTGCGAGGCGGAGGGCGTGCTGCTGATGGAGGCGTTCATGTACCGGCTCCATCCGACCTGGGAGGCCGTGAGGAGCCTCGTGGCCTCGGGCCGCATCGGCGAGCTGAGGACCGTGCAGAGCTGGTTCTCGTACTTCAACGACGACCCGGGCGACATCCGCAACCTCGTCGAGACGGGGGGCGGCGCCCTGTACGACATCGGCTGCTACTGCGTGAACCTGTCCCGGATGCTGTTCGGCGCCGAGCCCGAACGGGTCCGGGGGTCGGTGCTGCGCGACCCCGTCATGGGGATCGACGTCCTGACGTCGGCGATCCTGGACTTCGGCGACGGCGTGGCGACCTTCACGTGCTCGACCCGTGCCGAACCCGATCAGCGCGTCCACATCTACGGCACCGATGGCCGGATCTCGATAGAGATCCCGTTCAACATCCCGCCGGATCGGCCGACGCGGGTGTTCGTCACCGCCGGCGGAGACCCACCGGTCCGACCCGAGACCGAGGTGCTCACGTTCGACCCGGCCAACGAGTACACGATCCAGGCGGAGCGGTTCGCGGCGGCGGTCCTGGACGGCGGACAGGTGCCGATCCCACCTTCGGACGCCGTGGGCAACCTTCGGGTGATCGAGGAGCTGTTCCGTTCCGGCTGACCTCCGGGAGCGGCTCAGCCCATCGCGTGGAAGGTTGGAGCGAGCGCCGGGTACAGGTCGCGGTACCGCGCGTACGCGTCGGCGTAGGCGTCCGCCTCTCCCGACGGCTCGGTGGGCTCGCCGACCCGGACGAGCCTCGTACACGCGTCCTGCACCGTGTCGAACCACCCGGCTCCCACGGCGGCGAGGGTCGCGGCGCCCTGCGCGGCGCCCTCGGCTGTGGAGGTCGTGACGATCGCCGCGCCCAGCACGTCGGCGAGGATCCGTCGCCACAGGTCGCTCCTGCTCCCCCCGCCCGTCGCCCTGATCTGGCTCGCGGGTGGGACGCCGGCCGCGCGCATCAGTTCGAGCGAGTCCCGCAGGCCGAACGCCACCCCTTCCAGCACCGCCCGCGTCAGATGGGCCCGGCCGTGGTGGACCGTCAGCCCCACGAACGCGCCGCGGGCGAGGGGATCGGCGTACGGGGTGCGCTCCCCGGTGAGGTAGGGAAGGAACAGGAGGCCATCGCTCCCGGCGGGGACCGAGGCCGCCTCCTCCACGAGCTCCTCGAACGCGACGCCGGGGGCGAGCGCGTCCCGGTACCAACGAAGGCTGCCGGCCGCGGAGAGCATCACGCCCATGAGGTGCCACCGGTCGGGGAGCGCGTGGCAGAAGGCGTGGAGTCGGCCCTCGGGCTCGATCGCGGGCCCCTCGGTCGTCGTGAACAGCACGCCGGAGGTGCCGAGCGACAGCGATGAGACGCCCGGCACGACCGAGCCGACGCCGACCGCGGCGGCCGCCTGGTCGCCTCCGCCGGCGATCACCGGCGTCCCCGCTCGCAGCCCGGTCGCCGAGGCCGCTGTCTCCGTGATCGCTCCCGTCACGCTCGGTCCCTCGTAGGTCGGCGGCAACCACCGGGGCTCGACACCGAGCGCGTCGAGGATCTCGGGGGACCAGTCCCGCGCCGCGAGGTCGAACAGCATCGTCCCGGAGCCGTCGGCCCGGTCCACGGCGTGCTCGCCGGTGAGTCGGAGCCGCACGAAGTCCTTGGGCAGGAGCACGTGCGCGATCGCGGCCCAGACCTCGGGCTCGTTGCCTCGCAGCCACAGCAGCTTGGGAGCCGTGAACCCGGGCAGCGCGTCGTTGCCGGTGATCGCGATCAGGCGCTCACGACCGACGATCTGCGCGGATCGCGTCGCACTCGGCCGCGGTGCGCTGGTCGTTCCACAGGATCGCCGGACGCAGGATCTCGTCTCGGTCGTCGAGCGCGACCAGTCCGTGCATCTGGCCTGTCAGACCGACGGCCTGCACGTCCGAGGCGTCGGCGCCCGCCGTGTCGAGCGCCGACCCCACCGCGATCCGGGTCGCGTCCCACCACAGGCCGGGGTCCTGCTCGCTCCACAGGGGGTGCGGCGTCTCGTAGTCGTACGCGGACGTTCCGACCGCCCGCACGATGCCTTCGGCGTCCTGGAGGACCGCCTTGGTGGCGGTGGTGGACACGTCCAGCCCCAGCACGAGGCTCACGACGACCCCCTACGGAGGGTCACCCTCGTCGTCCCGAGTCCGAGGCGCTCCCCCGGATCACCGAGCGCCGAGCAGGAGGTCGACCGTCAGCTGGTCGAGCCGCTCGTAGGGCTGACCGCGCGCGGCGACCGCCCGGCGGTCGATGTCGAGGCCCTTGAGCCCCTCGGCGCGTTCCCGCGTGTACGGCCCGAGGTGCGGTGTCACCGTGCCGTCGTCCGCGTTGATCTGCTCGACCAGACCCTGGATCTCCGGGTCGGCGTTCCAGCGCTCGGCCTTCTCCCGCAGGATCAGGTACGTGCGCATGCATCCCCGCGCGAACGCCTTCACGTCCTCGTAGTCCGACGTCCGGTAGGCATGGGCGTCGAAGTGACGGCTGCCCTCGTAGCCCACGTCCTCGAGCAGCTTCACGAGGAAGAACGCCGCCTTCGGGTTGGCCGAGCCGAACCGCAGGTCCTGGTCGTAGCGCCCGGGGATCTGGTCGTTGAGGTCGATGTGGAACAGCTTGCCCATCGACCAGGCCTGGGCGACGTGGTGGGTGAAGTTCAGCCCCGCCATGTGCTCGTGCGCGACCTCCGGGTTCACGCCGACCATCTCCGAGTGCTCGAGCGTCTGGATGAAGGCGAGCATCGCGCCGGTGGTGGACAGGTAGATGTCGCCGCGAGGTTCGTTCGGCTTGGACTCGAGCGCGAAGCGCAGGTCGTAACCCTGGTCCTTGACGTAGGCGCAGAGGAAGTCCATCGACTCCTTGTAGCGCTTGAACGAGACCACCGGGTCCTTGGAGGAGTCGGTCTCCACGCCCTCGCGGCCACCCCAGAAAACGTAGGTCGTGGCGCCGAGCTCCACACCCAGGTCGATCGCGCGCATCGTCTTCTGCAGAGCGTACGCGCGGACCCGCGGATCGTTGGCCGTGAACGCGCCGTCGCGGAAGATCGGGTCCCGGAACAGGTTCGTCGTCGCCATCGGCACGATCAGGCCCGTGGCGTCGAGCGCCTTGCGGAAGTCCGAGACGATCTGGTCGCGCTCGTGCGCGCTCGCGTCGATCGGCACCAGGTCGTTGTCGTGCAGGTTCACGCCCCACGCCCCGACCTCCGCCAGCAGCTCGACGAGCTGGACCGGGGACAGCACTTCCCGGACGGGCTCGCCGAACGGGTCGATGCCGATGTTGCCGACGGTCCACAGCCCGAACGAGAAGCGGTGCTCCGGTCTGGGTTCGTACGCCATCTCGTGACCTCCCTCGAGGGTTCTGGGGTCAGGCTACTCCGCCGCGAGCAGGCGTTCCTAGCCGGCCAGGGTCATGACCCGCTCCGGCCGCAGGAGGAAGGGCGGGAGCCACGCGGGGATGTTCGAGAACGGCAGCACGTCGGGATGCAGCTCGATCCCGAGCGCCTCGGCCATGAAGGCCCGCCGGGCTCGGATCCGCGACCACGCGTCGGGGTACCGCGTCGCGAACTCGGACCGCAGCGACTCGTCGGCGAGCGCGAGGCCGTCCTCGATGTTCGTCGTGAAGTACTCGGTCCCCGTCGCGGGGATCACGTCGACCTGGAACGCCATGCCCGAACGCAGCTCGATCGTCGATCCCGGCGTGATCGGCGAGTTGACCCACTCGTCCAGGTGGATCTGGTGTCCTGGGTTCAGGAAGATGCCGAAGAACGGGTCGCCGAGCCGCCGCTGCACGATCTCGTGCAACACGCCGCCCGTCTGGCCGATCCGGAGGGCCCCGTACCACTCGGCGATCGCCTCGAAGTAGGGCCCGACCAGCTTGCTCGACGTAGTCGCGGATCGTCGCCGGGAGCTCGGCCGCGTCCTCGACGACGAACCCCGCGCGGCAGTTCAGGGCGCCCCAGATCCCGAACGCTACCGTGAACCGGTCGCCGCGCTCGATCTGCCGGTCGGTCGGGCTGAGCAGGCCGAAGGTCGCCCGGTCGCCGCTCGAGAGCATCAGGTGGCACGAGAGCGGGCTGCCGTTCCACCCGAGGAGCGCGACGGCGTCGTCTTCGCGCATCCCCGGCCGCAGCCCGTGGAGGAGCCGGCGGACGCCGCTCGAGGTCCGGCACGCCGCGTCCTCGAACGCCGCCAGCTGCTCGACCTCGTTGAGCACGCGCAGGCCGTCGGCGGCGTCGATGAGCAGGTGCCCGGCGTTCTCGACCGACCCCGACGGGCGTCATGCGGCGGAGCTCGTCCACGATGTAGGCGGGCACCTCGAGCGTGCTGCGGTCGGCGAACGTCTTCCAGCCGATCACGCCGACCCGGGTGTCGGCGCCGATGCCCTCCTCGGCCAGGATCTCGGAGAGCGCGCGCGAGCGGTCGCGCGGCTGGCTCGGCAGGCTGAAGTCCTGGAAGAGGTGCCGGCGCATCGGCAGCGGCGCCGCCCCGGCGACGCCGATGGCACTCGTTGCCCACCAGGACGGCCGGCTCGCCGGTGGAACCGATGACGAGCATCGCCTCCTCGAACCGTGGATCGAACCCCGTCAGGTAGGCGAGGTTCGCGCTGTGCTCGCGATCGGCGTAGATCGACGAGAGTGTCGTACCCGTCCTCGGCCGCGCGGGCCCGGAGGCGTTCGAGCCGGTCGGCGTAGACGGCCGGCGGGATCTCGGGCACGGCCTCGGACATGCCGAACTCGGGCAGGTCGATCTCGGTGAGCCGCGCGCCGGTCATCGCGTCGACGCCGCTCCGGACGGGCTCCACTCCGTCGGTTCGCCGTCGCGCGGGATCGTGACGAACGCGTTCGCGGCGACCTCCTGCCAGGGGCCGACCTCGCCGTCGGGCCACCGGACCCGGACCTCGGCCGAGCCGGCGTCGCCGAGCCCGACGTGGACCCACCCGAGCTCGCCGCTCGCGTGGCCCCCGCCGATCGTGAGCTCCCGCTCGACCGTTCGGTCGCCGAACCGCACCTGGATCCACGAGCCGATCGCGTCGCGGTTCGGGCCGGTCTGCTCGGGGCGCACCGCGATCCAGTTGCCCATCGGTGCGGGTTCGGCGGCGGTGCCCGAACCCACGTTGCGGAACAGGCTCACGTTCACGCGGCGGTTCACCTGCGACGATGTCGAGCATGCCGTCGAGGTTGAGGTCGACGACGGCCGCGCCGCGTCCCTTGACGAAGCTCGCGATGCCCGCGGCGACGCCCTCCTCGACGAACGTCCCGTCGGCCTGCCCGATCAGCAGGTCGCTCGGGTCCTTCGCCGCGAAGTCCGGCTGGGCCTCGACGTTGCCCTTGGAGACGAACAGGTCGACGAGCCCGTCGTTGTTCACGTCCTGGAACTCGGGATGCCATGCCGTCGAGGGCAGCGGGTCGCCGCCCGTGTACGGACGCGTCGCGGTCACGCCCTCCTCGATCGCGATGTCCCGGTAGGTCGGCCGGCCGGTCGCGTTCGCCAGCGTCTGGAGCTTGTTGTCGCCCTGGCTCGTCAGGTACACCTCGGGCAGGCCGTCGCCGGTGACGTCGTAGCTGGCGATGCCCATGCCCCAGATCACGCAGTCGGCTGCCATCCGTCGTCGCGGGTGTACAGGCGCGGAGGCTCGCCGGGCTCGATGCGCCACAGCTGCTCCTCGCCGTCGAGGTAGTAGTGGCGGTCGTTGGCCATGCGGAGGTCGGTGTGGCCCGAGCGGTCCCAGTCGCTGAACAGGACGGACAGCGTGCAGTAGCCGGGCGCGAGCGGGACCGGCGCCGCGTAGGTCTCGGCGCCGGTCGCCGGCCGCACGAGCTCGCTGTCGGCGCACGTCGGACCGGTCCGGGGCCTTCGCGAGGTCGAGGTAGTTGCCGAACGCGAGCGTCGGCAGCGCGGCCGAACCCTCCCACGTCGCGCTGAACGCGGCCGTCCAGGCGTCGCCGCCGTCGTACCCCCAGGTCTCGTTCGCGCGCTCGAACCGGCAGTCGCCGAGGCCGCGCAGGAGCACGTTCCCGCCGTTCCGCAGGACCGCGAGGTCGGTCAGGCCGTCGCCGTCGACGTCGATCGGGTAGGCGCCGGTGACGCTCGTGAGGTCGGTGACCGGGTCGGAGACCTTGGACGAACCGCAGCGCGCCCCCGACCGGGCTCTCGTTGCGGTAGAGCGCGGCCGGGTTCGGTGCCGCCGGCGAGGTAGAGGTCGGGCCTGCCGGTCGTCGTCGCAGTCGAACGTCGCCACGCCCCCGCCCACGAAGAACGGGAACTCGCCGTCGTAGACGTGGTGGACGCCGGCGGCGGCGGACTCCTCGACGAAGCGGGGGGTCTCGGCCGCCGGCTCGCCGGCCCCGGTCAGCGCCAGCCCGAGGCCTACCACGGCGAGCGCGGCCAGACGCCCCGCCGATCGCGCCCAGCGCGAGCCACAACGCCGTCCGCCGGCCTCGGTCGGGTCGCCCCGCCTTCGGTCTCGGCTCGGGAGGCCCGCCGCCGCCGGGACCTTCGCCCGTCTCGGTCGCGGAACCAACCTTCTGCATCCGTCCCTGTCCCGTGAGTGATGGCCGCGATCGACTTCCGGATCCTGCGCTCGATGCGGGCGTCGCGCGGGGACGCAGGCTATCGAGGGCCCGGAACGGGCGCAACAGGCCGTATGCGCGAGGGGCCGTAGCACGACGAACGGATTGCGCGCTCTGCCCGGATATGACATGTTGGCGCGCGGCCCAGGCACGGCGGACCGAGTGCGCCCGACCCCTCGACAGGACGGCGGTCACGCGTACCCGCGAAGCCGCGGGGGCCGTCCGGTTCGTAGAACGAGAGGGCTGGTTCGTCACAGGGACGTACCGTCCAGAAGGGGGGGAGTGCGTTGAAGCGACGGCTTTTGGCGGTGCTCGCTCTGTCGGTCATTGCTGCTCGCCGCGTGTTCGAGCGACAACGGCGGCGGTACGACGGGAACGACGGGAGCGACAGGAGGAGCCTCACGGCGGCGGCAACCTCACCGTCGGGGTTTCCTGGAACAACTACAACGAGGAGCGCTGGGCCAAGTGGGACGAGCCCGCGATCCAGGAGGCCCTGCAGGCCTGCGGCGCGAAGTACATCTCCACCGACGCCGGGTCGTCCGCCGAGCAGCAGCTGACCGACGTCGAGAACCTGATCTCGCAGGGCGCCGAACGCGCTCATCATCCTGGCGCAGGACGGTGAGGCGATCCTGCCGGCCGTGCAGAGCGCGCTCGACCAGGGCATCCCGGTCGATCGCGTACGACCGGCTGATCGAGAACCCGGGCTCGCTGTACGTCACGTTCGACAACGTCGAGGTCGGGCGTCTGCAGGCGGAGGCCGTCTCAGGCGCAGGTCCCCAAGGGGAACTACGTCTTCATCAAGGGGAACTCGGCCGACGCGAACGCCGACTTCCTTCGTTCGGGCCAGCAGGAGGTCCTCAAGGACGCGATCGACTCGGGTGACATCAAGAACGTCGGCGAGTCCTACACGGACAACTGGGACCCGGCCATCGCGCAGACCGAACATGGAGCAGTTCCTGACGGACAACAACAACAACGTCGACGCCGTCCTCGCGGAGAACGACGGCATGGCCGGCGGCGTCGTGGCGGCGCTGGAGGCCCAGGGCCTCGCCGGCTCGGTGGCGGTGTCCGGTCAGGACGGCGACGCGGCCGGCGCTGAACCGCGTTGCCCTCGGCACGCAGACCGTGGACGTCTGGAAGGACGCGCGGGAGCTCGGCAAGGCCGCGGGCGAGTCGGCGTGCGCGCTCGCGCAGGGCACGGCGCTCGCGGACGTCTCCAACGACGCAGCCGTTCGACTCGCCGGGCGGGAACTCGATGACCTCGATCTTCCTGACGCCCATGCGATCACGCAGGACAACCTCAACGTCGTGCTCGACGCCGGCTGGATCTCCCAGGCAGACCTGTGCCAGGGCGTGAAGCCCGGCACGGTGGACGGCGTGCGGCTAGCCGAACGACGCCTGAACGAGGCACGCAAGCGCGAGGCGCCCGCCTCGCCCGGGAGCCGGTGCGAGGCGGGCGCCCTGTGGCATAGGATTCGGAGCGGTGGCTGAGACCAAGGTTTCCGCGGCCGAACGAGAGCCCGAGGCGCAGGCGGCGTCGCCCGAGCGAGCGAGGGAAAGGCTCGCTCCGCGTTCGCTCGGCGATCGCATGCGGTCGGCCGAGATCGACGCCCGGCTCGCCGGGATGCTCCTGGCCCTGGCGATCATCTGGATCGTCTTCCACATCATCACCCCGGACCACACGTTCCTCACGCCGCGGAACCTCTGGAACCTGTCGGTCCAGACCGCGGTCGTCGCGATCATGGCGACGGGGATGGTCCTGATCATCGTCACCCGCAACATCGACCTGTCGGTCGGCGCGGTGATGGCGGCGGTCGGGCATGGCCATGGCGGTCGTCCAGCACGACTGGCTGCCGCAAGTGGATCGGATTCGACCACCCGCTGACGTGGGTCATCGCGGTCGCGGTCGGGCCTGGTCCTGGGGGCGGCGATCGGCGCGTTCCAGGGGACGATCGTCGCCTACGTCGGCGTGCCGTCGTTCATCGTGACCCTCGGCGGCTTCCTCGTGTGGCGCGGGCGTCGCGTGGTGGATGGCCAGCGGCCAGACGATCGCGCCGATGGACACGCTCTTCCGCAGCCTCGGCGGCGGCTCCGACGGGGACCGATCGGCGGGACCTGGAGCTGGATCGCTCGGCCATCGCGCGCGTGCGTGGGGATCGTGCTGCTGCAGTTCACCAGCGACGGCAGCGCAGGCCGGTACGGGTTCCGGCTGCGTCCGATGTGGGCCGAGGTCGCGCTCGGCGCGTGATCGCGTGCGGCGCGGTGCTGCTGGCGATCGGGTTCCTGAACCGCTACTACCTGCCCGCCGGCCTCGCGCGCAGCGCGGCGAGCCGCCGGGCAGAACATCCCGCTCGGCCTGGCCTATCCCGGTCCTGATCGCGATCGGCGTCGGCGATCGTGATGACGTTCATCGCGACCCGCCGCCGGTTCGGGCGCTACGTCTACGGCGATCGGCGGCAACCCCGAGGCGGCCGAGCTCGCCGGCATCAAGACCAAGCGGACGATCGTCAAGACGTTCGCGCTGATGGGCCTGCTGGTCGGGCTCGCCGCCGCGGTGCAGATCGCCCGGCTGAACGCCGCGGTGAGCAGCCTGGGCACCGGGCATGGAGCTGAACGTGATCGCCGCCGCGGTGATCGGCGGGACGTCGTTCAGCCGGCGGCGTCGGCACGATCGCCGGGGCGGTGCTCGGCGCGCTCGTCATGCAGTCGCTCGTCTCGGGCATGGTCCTGATGGGGATCGAGGCGCCCGCTGCAGGACATCGTCGTGGGCATCGTCCTGGTCCTCGCCGTGACCCTCGACACGATCGTCCGGCGGAGGGCGGCCAAGTGACGGACGCGGTCGGGTTCGCCGCTGGTCGAGCTGCGCGACATCCGCGTCGCGTTCGGAGGCGTCCACGCGGTCGACGACGTGACCGTCGACCTGTATCCCGGCGAGGTGGTCGGCCTGGTCGGCGGCAACGGCGCGGGCAAGACCACGCTGATCCGAACGCTGTCGGGCGCGCACCCTGCCGACTCGGGCACAGATCCTGATCGACGGCGAGCCGGTGACGATCTCGCAGCCCGCGCGACGCCAAGGCGCTGGGCGTCGAGACGATCTATCAGACGCTCGCGCTCGCGGACAACATCGACGCGCCCGGCGAACGTGTTCCTCGGACGCGAGCTCACGACGCGGTTCGGCAACCTCGACGACAGCGCGATGGAGGACGCCACCCGCAAGCTGATGGGCCGGCTGAACCCGAAGTTCCAGAACTTCGTGGTGCCGGTCGCCTCGCTCTCCGGCGGACAGCGCCAGTCGGTCGCGATCGCGCGCGCGGTGCACTTCAACGCGCGGATCCTGATCATGGACGAGCCCACCGCCGCGCTCGGCCCGGCCGAGACCAAGCAGGTCGGCGACCTGATCAAGCAGCTCCGCGAGGAGGGCCTCGGGATCTTCCTGATCAGCCACGACATCCACGACGTGTACGACCTGTCCGACCGGATCAGCGTGATGCTCCAGGGCAAGCTGGTCGGCACGGTCGAGAAGGACCGACGTCACGACCGACGAGGTCCTGGCCATGATCATCCTGGGCAAGCGGCCCGGCGAGGTGACGCAGAAGGACCTGGCCGAGCTGCACTGAACCCGGCCGACCTCCACAGAGGCCGGCTGCGCTCCACCGAGCCTGACCGCGCCGATCAGTCGTTCGGCTGCGTGTCCACCGTGAGCCAGCGAGCGCCGGTCGGCCGACTCAGCACGAAGGTGCGGGCGAACGGTGAGGTCTCCCGCGAACGCTCGGTCCCGTCCACCCCGTACGTGACCCGCTCGACCGTCCCGCTGGACTGCAGGCCGAGGCTCAGCCCCGACTGGCCCTGTGTGTGGACGAGGACGACCTGGATCGACTCGAAGGTGTAGTGCGGGACGACCGCCTGCCCCGTCTGGATCACGTCCTCGACCTGCTTGTGCAGCGCGGCCAGCCGGGCGCCGACGTCCACGGAGGCAAGGAGGCTCTGCTCGCCTCGCCGGAGCGCCTGCGCCTCGACCTCCAGGTTCTCGGCGAGCGTGAGCGCGACGTCCTGGGCGTCGGCCTGCGACAGGTCGCCGCGCTCCGTGACGTCGAAGTCGACGCTGACCCTGGGGAGCGTGGAGGGATCGACGTGGACATCGAGCGCTGGCTGTGTGCTCGGACCTGCCGCCGCCGAGGCGCTCGCCGAAACGAACGCCTCCCGTGCCGGCGTCCCCGCCACGACGACCGCGGTGCTCAGGAGCACGACCGCCGCGCCGGCGATCGCCCCTCGCGCGAGCGCGCGGCGGGGCGCGAGGTCTCCGTCGCCGGGCCTGCCTGGCCGGGCGACGAACGCGCCGAGCCGATCGCGCTCGGAGCCCGCAGCGGGCAGGAAACGCTCGAGGAACAGGCGCGCCACGCACAGCACGACCAGACCCGACAGCAGCGCCACCTTGGCGCCGAACTCGGTCGTCTGCGGCGCGATCAACAACGTGCACACCATCGCGACGCCGATCCCGAACGCGACCCGCGCGACCCGCCCGGCCGGTGAGGTCTTCGGGTCGGTGATCATGAAGAACAGGAAGATCAAGATCTCGGGCGAGAACACGATCACCCACCAGAAGTGCGCCCCGCACACGGGCTCGAACGACCACCGGGCCGTCATGCAGTGGCCCGACGCGGCCAACACGCCGATGCCGACCGCGAGCGTGAGCCAGAACGCCGCCGACATCCCGAGCAGGTGCAGGCGGGCCGTGATCAGCAGACCGCCCACGAGGATGATCAGATAGGCCGCGACCATCCAGCCGTCGAACGGCGCCCACCAGAAGTCGAGCGGTTCGATCCGGGTGCTGCCGAGCAGCAGGAAGGCCGCGACCAGACCCACGTTCGACGGGTTGAAGATGTGCGAGCCCCGGTAGCGGATCACGTACTTCGTGAGCAGCGACAGCCCCGCGACGAGCGCGAACACGTACCAGCCCCGCCAGGTCCAGTGGTCGTTGCTCTGCATGTCGCTCAGACGCAGGATCAGCGCGACGCCGCTGCCGGTCAGCATCGCGCTCGCCGGCCAGACCAGTGTGCCCGTCTCGTGGAGGGTCCACCCGACCTCGATGACGGCGCAGACCAGGATCGCCACCAGGATCTGCGGGACCGACACTCGGAAGCCGAGCGCGATCTGGCCCAAGAAATGGATCGAGATGATCACCGCCGCGAGGTGGAGCCGAGGGTCGCGGATGTTCGGCGCGACGAACGGGTAGCTGCGCCCGAAGATCCGCACCGTGCGGCCGGCCGGCTTCGCGGGCGGTTCGGGCGCCGCGGGTCCCGGCGCCACCTCGGGGGTCGCCGGGGCGTCCGTGACCGACCGTGCAGACGCCTGCGTGATCGGTCGATGCGGCTCGTTCAGGACGTCCCCCAGCGCGGGTTCGACAGGAAGGGGTATCGTACGCGCTCGCCCGAGTCCACCTGACCCAAGCGAAGGAGCGCGGATGATCCCCACCGAGCCCATCGGCAGCATCCCGAGACCGAAGACCCTGATCGACGGACAGACTGCGTTCGCGGAGGGAACGATCTCGCCCGAGGAGCTCCGCGCGCTGCAGGACGAGGCGCTCTCGGATACGATCCAGCGCTTCGAGGAGACGGGCTCGCCCGTGATCTCGGACGGCGAGCAGACCAAGTCGAGCTTCGTGACCTATCCGCTCGACGGCGTGACGAACCTCGCGGCCGACGGCTTCGTGATCCCGTTCGCGGACGGCCATACCCGGCAGCTGCCGATCCTCGCGTCGGGACCGTTCCGGTTCGGGACCTACGCGGCGAGCTACCTGCAGGAGGCGAAGAAGCAGGCGCACGTGCCGGTCAAGCAGGCCGTGATCGCCGCGTCGGTCCTGAGCCTCCTCTACCCGCAGGACGGGATCGAGGGGTACTCCCGCGATGCGTTCGTGGAGGACCTCGTCGCCGAGTGCGAGAAGGACATCCGCGGATCGCTGGAGGCCGGCGCCCACAAGGTCCAGATCGACTTCACCGAAGGCCGGCTCGCGTGCAAGTTCGATCCGTCGGGCGGACTCCTCCGGGACTTCGTGGCGCTCAACAACCGGGTACTCGACAGGTTCTCGGTCGAGGACCGGTCCCGGATCGGCGTCCACACGTGCCCGGGCGGGGACATGGACTCGACGCACAGCGCCGACGTCGACTACGCCCAGCTGCTGCCCGACCTGTTCCAGCTCAACGTCGGCAACGTGTACGTCGAGATGGCGGGCGAGCAGGACCCGGGTCGGGTCCTCGACATCATCGCGGAGAACCTGCGGCCCGATCAACGGGTCTTCGTCGGCGTGATCGATCCGATCGACGCGGCCGTCGAGTCGCGGGAACAGGTGCGCGACCGCGTGCTCGAGGCGGCGGATCGCCTGCCGCAGGACCGGCTCGGCACGACGGACGACTGCGGCTTCTCGCCGTTCGGCGACGACGACTCGACGTCGCGCGACGTCGCGTTCGAGAAGATCCGCGCGCGGATCGAGGGGACGAAGCTCGCCGAGGAGCGCCTCGGACTCTAGGAGGCCGCCCGCTTGACGAGCCGTTTCACGTCAGCGGGTGTGAGCCGCTTCGCCCCGGCAGCCTCGAGCCATCCGAACACTTCGTTCCTCATGCCGAGCGCGGTCACGCCGATGACGTCGCCGCGCTGGGAACGTCCGAACACGCCCGCGCAGCCCCGCGAGCTCGTCCGCGTAGGCGTCCACCTCGGAGGCGCCGCCGTCCCGCGCGCCCGCGATGAGGCGCTCGATCACGTCGAGGCGGTCGCGGCCGCGCAGGTACCGCAGGAGCTCGGCGGCCGCGACGTGGTCGGCGCCCCGAGCGGCCGCGTAGGCGAACCCGTGCAGGATCTGGTCGGTCCGGTCCCCGGCGGTGCAGATCACCAGCCAGATCTCGCGGCCGGGCTTGCGCAGGCCGTTGCACATCTCCGTGAACCCCCGCATCCCGGCCTCGTTGTGCGCGTAGTCGATCACGATCACCCGCCCGTCGAGCCCGAACAGGTTCGCTCGGCCCGGGTTGCGCTCGGGATCGGTGACGAACGTCGTCAGCCCCTTCACGACCGCGCGCTCGGGCAGCCCGATCGCGAGCGCGGCGGACGCGGCCTGCATCGCGTTCATCACGTTGTGGCGCGAGACGCCGGCGATCGTGACGGGGATGTCGATCAGCTCGAGCAACGCTCGCGACGACGACCCGTCGAGCACCGTGAGCCAGCCGTCCAGCGGCACGGTCGCGCGGCCTCCGTCGGCCAGGGTGTCGCGGATCGCCGGGTGCCCGGGGTCGAGCGAGCAGAGCCAGGGCCGGCCCGTCGCGAGCCGGCGCATCGAGAGGACCCGCGGGTCGTCGGCGTTCAGCACGTCCCACCCGTCCGGCCGCGTGATCCGCGTGACCGTCGCCTTCACCTCCGCGAGCTGGTCGATCGTCTCGATCCCGTGCAGGCCCAGGTGGTCCTCGGACACGTTGGTCACGACCGCGACGTCGTTGTGGAGCACGCCGATCCCGCGGAGCAGGATGCCGCCGCGCGCGGTCTCCAGGACGGCGACGTCGGGGCGTTCGGCGAGCGCCCGGGCCGCGCCGCCGAACCCCGAGTAGTCGCCCTCCTCGATCAGCTCGCCGTCGCCGCGATAGACCCCATCCGTGGAGGAGTACGCGACGGTCTGGCCGGCCGACCGGACGATGTGGGCCAACAGCCGAACGGTGGTCGTCTTGCCGTTGGTCCCAGTGATCGAGACGACCGGGATCGCCGGGTCGGTGACCTCGGGCTCCTCGCCCGGCTCGACCTCCGCGACCCGGGCGGCCGCCTCAGCGATCAGCCGGTCGACCGAACGACGACCGCCCACCTCGTGCAGGAGCGGCGCCACCTCGAGCCCGAGCGCCTCGGCCGCACCGCGCCGCCGCCACGGGAACGCGACGACGACCTGGTCGGGTTCGGGACCCGGGCGGCTCCGGACCGCGAGCCGAACGCGGCTCGCGGTCGCGAGCCGCCACGTGAGCCGAGCGGCCAGCCGCGCCACGGTTCGCCGCCGCTGGTCCGATCCGGGACGACCGGGGCGTCCGGTCGCGCCCGCGCGTTCGAGCGCCGACGCCAGGCGTTCCTCGGGGACCTCGACCCAACCCCCGACCGCGATCGTGAGCTTCACCGCGGGCCGCGGGAAGTACAGGTTCGGACCGTCGAGCACGCGGAGCTCGACGAGGTCGGCGCGCGGTGGGACCACGGCGCGAGCTTAGTCAGCCCGGGTCGCCCGCGTGATACCGGCGGAACGCGGGGGCTCGCCACGCGACGGTCGCGGCCCCGGCGATGCACAGGAGCCCGCCCGAGACCACCGACGCCATCGGCGAGAAGGCCGCAGCGACCAGCCCGGCCTCCAGGTCGCCGAGCCTCGGCCCGCCGGTCACCACCAGGATGTGGATGCCGAACAGCCGGCCGCGGAGATGTTCGGGGACGGTGACCTGCAGGATCGTGTTGCGGAACACGGCCGAGATCACGTCGGCCGCCCCCGCGATCGCGAGGAACAGGAAGCCGAGCCACAGGTGGGCACCCACCAGCCCGAACGCCGCGATGCCCGCGCCCCAGACGACGACCGCCCAGATCACCGCGAGACCCTGGTGGCGGATCCGGCCGACCCAGCCGCTCGTCGCCGCGCCGACGAACGCGCCCACGGCGGGCGCCGCGAACAGGAGCCCGACCACGGCCGCGCCGCGATGGAACTGCGTGATCGCGAGCACCGGGAACAGCGCCCGGGGCATGCCGAATACCATCGCGATGATGTCGATCACGAACGTCGACTGCAGCACCTGGCGGCCTCGTAGGAACGCGAACCCCTCCTTCACGGCGCGCCACCCCACCGCCGCTCGTTCGCCCTCCGAAGGCGGCATCGGGCGGATCGAGATCGAGGCGAGCAGCAACAGGCCGATCGAGATCAGGTCGATCGCGTACGCCCACGAGAACCCGAAGCCCGCGACGACGATCCCCGCGAGCGCGGGCCCGATCAGGCCGGCGCCGTTCCAGATGATCTGGTTGAGCGCGGCGGCCGCGGGCAGCTGGGTCTTGTCGAGCAGGCGGGGGGTCATCGCGCTGCGGGTGGGGCTGTCGATCGCGCTCGTCGCGGCGATGCCGGCCACGGCCACGTAGATCAGGGCGAGCGGCGGATCGCCGTGGACGGCCCCCGCGAACAGCAGGCCCGAGGACGCGAGGTATCCGACCTGCGCGCTGATCAGGATCTTCCGTCGGTCGAACGCGTCCAGGAACGTCCCGCCCGCCAGCGTTCCCACCACGAGCGCGAGGAACCCGACCAGGCCGATCAACCCAACGGCGACCGTCGACTCGGTCAGGCTGTACACCTGCAGGAACGTCGCGACGATCGTGAACTGCGACCCGAACGTCGACGCCGCCAGCCCGAGCCACAGCCGCCGGAAGTCGCGCGACGTCCGTAGCGGGGTGACGTCGACCGCGATCCGCCGGGCGAACCCCCCGATCCGCGACGTCCTTGGGTCCGGCTCGTCGCTCATGCGGTCGAAGGTAGCAACGGAGCCGGCCGGCCGATCCGGCGTTACCCGGTGCCGGCGCCGATCGCTTCGTCCAGGATGCCGAGCCCGTCCTCGAGCAGCGTCTCGTCGATCGTGAGCGGCGGCAGCAGCCGGATCACGTTGTCGAACGTCCCGGCCTTGAGGATCACGACGCCCTCCTCGAGACACCGCTTCACGATCGCGTTCCCGCTCTGCCCGTCGAGCGGTTCCTTCGTTCCGCGGTCCGTCACCAGCTCGATCGCGTTCATCATCCCGCGGCCTCGAACGTCACCGATCGCCTGGTGCCGATCCTGCATCTCGCGCAGCCGCCCGGTGATCTTCTCGCCGAGCGTGCGCGAGCGTTCGAGCAGGCCCTCCTTCTCGATCTGGTCGAGCACCGCGAGCGCCGCCGCCGCGGCGACCGGGTTGCCGCCGTACGTGCCGCCGAGACCGCCGACGTGCACCGAGTCCATGACGTCCGCGCGGCCCGTCACGGCGCTGATCGGCAGGCCGCCGCCGAGCGACTTCGCGCTCGTGATCAGGTCCGGCACGACGCCTTCGTCCTCGATCGCGAACCAGCGGCCGGCGCGGCCCATGCCGCTCTGGACCTCGTCGGCGATGAAGACGATCCCGTGCTCCGCGCAGAACTCGGCCAGGCCCTTCACGAATCCCTCCGCCGGGACGATGAAGCCGCCCTCGCCCTGGATCGGCTCGAGGATCACCGCGGCGACGTTCTCCTCGCCGATGTGCTTGTGGATCTCCTCGCGCGCGTAGTCGAGCGCCTCCTCGGCGCAGCGCTCAGCGCCGCCCGGCCAGCGGTACGGGTAGGCGAACGGGAGGCGGTAGATCTCGGGCGCGAACGGGCCCATGCCCTGCTTGTAGGGCATGACCTTGGCGGTGAGCGACATCGCGAGCAGCGTCCGGCCGTGGAACGCGTGGTCGAACGTCACGATCGCCTGGCGGCCCGTCGCCTTGCGCGCGATCTTCACGGCGTTCTCGACGGCCTCGGCTCCCGAGTTCGCGAACATCGTCTTCTTCGGAGCGTCGCCGGGCGCGAGCGCGTTCAGCCGTTCGGCGAGCTCGATGTAGGGCTCGTTCGCGGTCACGTGGAAGCACGTGTGGGTGTCGAGCTCGAGCTGGCGCTGCGCGGCCGCCACGACCGCAGGGGACGTGTGGCCGACGTTCAGGACGGAGATGCCGGTTGCGAAGTCGATCAGCCGGTTGCCATCGACGTCTTCGATGATCGCGCCGGACGCCCGCGCGGTGACGATCGGGTGAGTGTTGAACACGCCCTGTGGGACGGCCGTGGCGCGGCGCTCGAACCACTCGCGCGACCTCGGGCCCGGGATCTCGGTGACGACCTTGCGCTCCTGCGGGATGTCCACGCTCGAACCCCTTTCCGGTGGAAGGCTCAGTCTCGCACGCCGAGGGTCTCGGCGACGTGCCGGCACATCGGCGCTAGGAGGCGCGGCGTCCGGACGTTGGTCTCGCCGGCTCCTCGACCACGTGCGTGACCCTGAGCCCGAACGACGCTTCCGCCCGATGGGGGAGGTCGACCTTGAGCCACTTCGAGAGCCCCTTCGGAAGCGTCGAGATCACGATCTCGTCGAACGGCCCGTGGTCGCGCAGCGCGTCCCCGATCGCGAGCATCGGGTTCCCGTCACCGACCTCCCCTTCGACCTCGGCTCCGAGCTCGGCGAACCGGGCCAGGGCCGCGTCCAAGCGCGAGCGGGCGGTTGCCCGGGCCTCGCCTTCGGTCCAGAGATGGTCGCGCGGCGGCGTCGCGGGGACCACGACGAGGAAGCTGCTCGGAGCGGCGCGGGCGAGCTCACGCATCCGCGAGACGAGGGGTTCGGCGGCCAGGGTCTGGTTGGCCACGATCAGGTAGCGGCGCATCGGCACCACCTCCGTACGCCCATGCTACGCGCGGATGCTCCGAAGCGGAACCGGCCCTCACGGTGCGGCGCGGGCCCTGCGTCGGGCCGATTTTCGGCATACTTTGGCCGGCAGTGTTCGACCCGCGAGGGTCCCGGCGCAGGAAGGTGAGGTCCGGATGGGCGACGCGAAGACCTACAAGATGTACATCGGCGGCGAGTGGGCGGACGCCACGGACGGCCAGACCCGCAAGATCGTCAGCCCCGCCAACGGCGACGTGATCGCCGAGGTCCCGGAGGCGTCCGCGGCCGACGTCGACCGAGCGGTCGCCGCCGCCAGGAAGACCTACGACGAGACCTGGTCCGACGCCACGCCCGGGGAGCGGAGCCGAGCCCTGCTGCGGATGGCCGACCTGGTCGAGGAGAACGCCGACGAGCTCGGGCGCCTCGAGTCGGAGAACGTGGGCAAGGTCCTCGCGCTCACGATGTCCGAGGAGATCCCGGTCATCGCCGACCAGTTCCGGTTCTTCGCCGCGGGTGCCCGGGTCCTCAGCGGGCTCGCCGCCGGCGAGTACATGAAGGGGTTCACGAGCATCCTGCGCCGCGAGCCGATCGGCGTCGCCGGCCTGATCGCCCCATGGAACTACCCCTTGTACATGTCCGCGTGGAAGCTCGGACCCGCGCTCGCCGCCGGCAACACCGTGGTGATCAAGCCGGCCGAGAACACGCCGCTCACCCTGCTGCGGTTCGCGCAGCTGATCGCCGAGGCCGAGATCTTCCCGCCCGGCGTGTTCAACGTCGTGACGGGGGACGGCCTCCCCGCGGGCGACGCGATCGTCAAGAACAAGGACGTCGGGATCGTCTCGCTCACGGGGGAGAGCTCGACCGGCAAGCTGATCGCCAAGAACGCGGCCGACACGCTCAAGCGCGTCCACCTCGAGCTCGGCGGCAAGGCGCCGGTGATCGTGTTCGACGACGCGGACGTCTCGGCGGCGGCCGAGTGGATCCAGATCGCGGGCTACTTCAACTCGGGGCAGGACTGCACGGCTGCGACCCGCGTGATCGCGGGACCCAAGGTGTACGAGAACCTGGTGTCCGAGGTCGTGTCGAAGGTCTCGGAGATGAAGGTCGGCGACATCTTCGACGACGAGGCCGCGATGGGCTCGGTGGTCTCCGATGTGCAGCTCGACCGGATCCGCGGGTTCGTCGACCGCGCGCGCGAAGGTGGCGCCACGATCAACATCGGCGGCGAGGTGATCGACCAGCCGGGCTCCTGGTACGCGCCCACGGTCGTGACCGACGTCGCGCAGGACTCGGAGATCATCCAGAACGAGGTGTTCGGTCCGGTCGTGACCGTGCAGCGGTTCTCGGACGAGGACGTCGCGCTCGAGTGGGCCAACGGCGTCGACTACGGCCTCGCGGCATCGGTCTGGACGCGGGACGTCGGCCGGGCGCTGCGGATGTCGCGCAAGCTGCAGTTCGGCACGGTGTGGATCAACACCCACATCCCGCTCACGCCCGAGATGCCGCACGGCGGCTACAAGCAGAGCGGGTACGGCAAAGACATGTCGATCTACTCGATCGAGGAGTACACGAACCTCAAGCACGTGATGGCGTCCCTCGACTAGGACGCCGCTGCGAAGACAGGGAAGGAAGTGAGCCGACGATGAGCGTTCGACCGTTCCTGGTGAACGGGGAGTGGCGGACCGGCGAGGGGACGTTCGAGGTCCACAGTCCCTACGACGACGCCGTGGTCGCCGAGATCGGCGTGCCGACGGCCGAGGACGTGGAGGAGGCGGTCGCGACGGCCGCCGAGACGTTCGAGGTGTCGAGGAACCTCCCGGTGCACGCCCGTGCCGACGCGCTCGACCACATCTCGCGCCGCCTGGGCGAGTCGATCGACCAGAACGCCGAGCTGATCGCCCAGGAGGGCGGGAAGCCGCTCAAGTGGGCGAAGGTGGAGGCGACCCGGGCGGTCTCGACGTTCCGCTGGGCCAGCGAGATCCTGCGGCGCGGGGACGACGAGCTGATCCGTCTGGACACCGAGGCCTCGCTCGGCTCGCGCGTCGGGCTGATCCGGCGGTTCCCCTACGGGCCCGTGCTCGGGATCACCCCGTTCAACTTCCCGCTGAACCTGGTGGCGCACAAGGTGGCGCCCTCGCTCGCGGTCGGCGCGCCCATCGTCGTCAAGCCGGCGTCGGCGACCCCGCTCGGGTCGCTCCGCCTGGCGGAGCTGTTCGACGAGACAGACCTGCCGCACGGGATGTTCCAGGTGCTGCCGGTCTCCTCCAAGGTCGCGGACGGGATGGCCCGGGACGAGCGGTTCCGCAAGATCTCCTTCACGGGCTCGAGCGACATCGGCTGGTACCTGAAGGGTCTGGACCCGAAGAAGCGCGTCACGCTCGAGCTCGGCGGGAACGCGGGCGTGATCGTGCATTCGGACGCGGACCTGGACCTGGCGGCGCAGCGGGTCGCGTTCGGCGGCTACTACCAGGCGGGGCAGAGCTGCATCAGCGTGCAGCGTGTGATGGTCCAGTCCGAGGTCTACGAGGACTTCGCGGCGCGCCTGGTGAAGCAGGTCGAGAGCCTGAAGGTCGGCGACCCGATGGACCCGACGGTCGACGTCGGCCCCGTGATCCAGAGGAGCGAGGTCGGGCGGATCGACGAGTGGGTGCAGGAGGCGGTCACGCAGGGGGCAACCATCCTGACCGGCGGGAAGGCGGAGGAGCCCTTCTACTACCCCACGCTGATCGGGGACGTCCGGCCCGAGATGAAGGTCTGCCGCGAGGAGATCTTCGGCCCGGTGGTGACGATCAGCCCGTACCAGACGTTCGAGGACGCGATCGCCGTCGTCAACGACTCGCGCTACGGGCTCCAGGCGGGCGTCTTCACCAACGACATCAACCGGGCATTCCAGGCCCATCGCGACATCGACGTCGGCGGTGTGATCGTCAACGACGTCTCGGCGTTCCGAGCCGACCAGATGCCGTACGGAGGTTCGAAGGACTCCGGGTTCGGGCGCGAGGGGCTGCGGTACGCGATGGAGGAGATGACCGAACCGCGGATCATGGTCCTGTCGCACATCCCGCTTTGAGCGTGACCGGTTGAGCCGGATCGCGGTCCTCGGCGCGGGTGCGATGGGCAGTGCCGCCGCGACGCTGCTCGCCCGTCACGACGACGTCGACCTGCTCGTGCTCGACGTCGACGCCGGACGCGCCGCGCGGGTCGCGGAGCGGGCGGGCGCCGAGGGTCGCGGGTTCGACGCCCACGGCGGCGAGCTCGCATCGGCCCTGGAGGGCGTCTCGGCCGTCGCCGCGTGTCTGCCCTACCGGCTCAACCTCGAGGTCATGGAGGCCGCGCTCGCGGCAGGGTGCCATTACGCGGACCTCGGGGGCCTGTACCACGTCACCCTCAAGCAGTGGGAGCTCGACCCCCGGTTCCGCGAGGCGGGCCTGTCCGCGGTGATGGGGATCGGCTCGGCCCCCGGCATCACGAACGTCCTCGCGCGCCTGGGCGCCGACCGGCTCGACGAGGGTTCGGTCCGGTCGATCGACCTGGTGGACGGGGCGGTCGACCTGTCCGACGGCGGCGGCGCGTTCGGCGTGCCGTACTCGGCCGAGACCATCCTGGACGAATTCACCCTGCCCGCGGTCGTGTTCGAGGACGGCGAGCTGCGCGAGGTGGAGGCCGGGTCGGGTGTGATCGACTGGGCGTTCCCCGAGCCGATCGGCACGCAGCCGGCGATGTACACGCTGCACTCGGAGCCCGCCACGTTGCCCCGAACGATCCCCGGCGTGCGCGACGTTCGGTGGCGGCTCGCGCTGCCGAGACCGGTCCACGAGGGGTTCGTCTTCCTCGTGCGGGCGGGGCTCGCGTCGCGCGACCCGGTGATGACCTCGAGCGGACCGGTCGTCCCGCGCGAGACGCTCGCCGCGGTTCTGAACCGGCTCTCGGCCGCCGACGGTGAGCCGTCGGACCGCGAGGTGATCGACGTACGGGTCGCGGGCACCTCGGCCGGCGCCCCGGCGACGTACCGCTCGCTCGCGAGCCTCGAGCCGTCCCCCGAAGGCCTGTCGGCGGGCGCGTTCGGGACCGCGATCCCGATCGCGACCACCGTGCGCTGGCTGGCGGAGGGCCGCGTGCCGGCGGGCGTGCACCCGCCCGAGACGGCGTTCGACCCGGCGGCGTTCGTCGCGGATCTCGAGCGCGAGGGCGTCGGGTTCTCGGGCGAGCTGCTCGCCTGACGCGGCCGAGCCGTACCCTGGGTGTCGATGGGCACCCTCGCGTTGATCCTGCTCCCCGCGTTCGCGTTCGTGGCGGTGGTCGCGATCGTGCTGACCTACCGGCGGCAACGGACCCTCGAGCCCGAGCGGCCGTGGTGGGGGATGCCGGGCACGTGGATCGGTCTCTCGATGGTGTTCGTGCTCCTCGGGGTGTTCGCGTTCCCCCGGTTGCTCGGGTTCACGTTCGTGTTCTTCCCGTTCCTGGTGATGCGCAGTGCCGGGCGGGGGCGCCGGGACCGGCGGGACCGGCGGGACCGGCGGACTAGTCGGCGTCAGATCCCTCGACACAGCACGCGTTCGGCGAACGAACCCACCGTCTCGGCGACCTCCTTCTCGCGGCGCCACAGGTAGTGGTCGGTGCCCGGCACGACGACCACCTCCGCCTTCGACATCGCCGCGCCGAGCGCCTCCAGCGGTGGTCGCGGGCAGTAGACGTCGCCCTCGCCGGCGACCAGCAGGGTGGGGCTCGCGAAGGTGCGCAGCTCCGACGGCCTCGGCGTCGGCGGGATCTCGATGTCGGCGGGTTCGAGCGGCAGCCCGATGAGCGCGAGCGCGCCCACCCGCTCGTCGGTCAGCGCCTCGCGCAGCGCCACGTTCGCCCCGAACGACCACCCGCAGACGATCGTGGGTCCTTCGGCTTCCTCTCGGACGCGCCCGATCGCGGCTCGGACGTCCTTGGTCTCGGCGTGACCGGCTCCGTAGGTGCCGGCGCTGCGCATCGTCCCGCGGAAGTTGAACGCGAGCACGACGAACCCGCGTGAGGCGAGCTCGTTGCGGAGCGCCCACAGGATGGGATGGTCCTTGCTCCCGCCGTGACGCGGGTGCGCGTGGCAGATCACGGCCGAGCCGACGGATGGCGTCTCGGGGCGTCGTAACTCGCCCTCGAGCGACACGCCGTCCTCGGTCCCGAACCGCACTGGTTCCATGCGTGGGACGATGCCAGGCGTGACGACGCGCCGACAACCGAGCGGAACCGGCTTCGCCGTGCGGTACGCGTTGCCCTGGACGGACCTCTCCCCGATCGTGCGCGCCGCCGAACCCGCGGGTTACACCGCGGTGTTCCTGCCCGAGATCACGGGCCGAGACGCGCTCGTCACGTTGGGGATGTTCGCCGGCGAGACGCGCCGCCTGCTGCTGGGCACCGGCGTGCTCCCGATGCGCTCGCGGACCCCGCTGCTGACCGCGATGGGCGCGGCGGCGGTGCACGAGCGCTCGGGTGGCCGCCTGATCCTGGGTCTGGGAACGGGGGACGTCGGAACGGGCGCGCTCGACGAGCTCCGCGAGACGGTGCGGCGCGTGCGGGTCCTGCTCCGGGGCGAGACGCTGGAGGAGGACCAGGGCCACTCGACGAGCCTCTCGCTGCCGCCGGGTCGCGACGTCCCGATCTGGGTCTCCGCGCTGGGACCCAAGGCGATGCGGCTCGCGGGCGAGATCGCCGACGGCGTCATCCTCAACTGGTGTCCGCCGGAACGGGTGCCGTTCGCGCGCGCGCGGATCGCCGAGGGCGCCGAGGCGGCCGAGCGCGATCCGGCCTCCGTGATGGTCGCGGTGTACGTGCGGGCGTGGGTCGGTCCGGACGAGACCGAGGCGATGTCCGCGCTCCGGGCGATGGCGGGCCAGTACGCGTCGTACCGGGCGTACCGGCGCCAGTTCGACGAGGTGGGGCTGGGGCCGCAGGCCGCGGTCGCGGGGCAGGCGCACCGTGCCGGGCGCCCGGGAGACGTGCCCGAGGTCCTCGTTCGGGCCGTCTGCGCGGTGGGGGGTGAGGCGCGGGATCGTGTCGAGGCGTTCCGCGAGGCGGGGGCCGACCTGCCGATCGTGTACCCGGTGGCGACCGCGGACCCTGCCGCCTCGATCGAGACCACGCTGCGGGCGCTCGCCCCGGGTCGAGATCCCACGCACGACTTGCGCACGAGCCCGGGGGCCGTAGACTAGGGTTTACAAGGTCGGCACCGTGGAAACGGGGAAAACCGGCAAGCTCAGAGAACGGAGCGCGGAGAGGGGACCAGGCGATGACCTACACGATCTGCGAGTCGTGCATCGACATCAAGGACAAGGCCTGCGTCGACGAGTGCCCGGTCGACTGCATCTACGAGGGGCCTCGGATGCTCTACATCCACCCGGACGAGTGCGTGGACTGCGGCGCGTGCGAGCCGGTGTGTCCCGTGACGGCGATCTTCTACGAGGACGACGTGCCGGCGGAGTGGAAGCAGTTCACCCCGATCAACGCCGAGTGGTTCAACGACACCATCAGCGGCATCGGATCGCCGGGCGGAGCCGCCCAGGTCGGCCCGAGCAGCGTGGACCATCCGGTGGTCGCCGCCTGGCCCGCCGTCGGCTGACCGAACCCGAGGCTCGCTGTCGACCGCGGTCCCGAGCTCGGCGGGTGGCTCGCGTTCGACCGTGAGGTAGACGCGGACGCGCACCTTCTGCTCGGCCTCCTTGCGTTCGGTGATGTCCAGCATGAAGCCCTGCCAGTAGCGACGGTCCTCGGACTCGACCAGCGTCGCGACGTCCTGCACCCAGACCGTCCGGCCGTCCCGATGGAGCATCCGGGACTCGAGCGAGAAGTCGTCGCCGCTCACGTTGGTGGCCCGATCGGCCCCACGCACCCGGTCACGGTCGTCTGGGTGGATCAGGCGCGTCCACAAGGCGGGGTCCGCCTGGACCTCCTCGGCGGTGTAGCCGATCAGGGCGTCGTTGGCGGGGGAAGGTACGTAGTCACCGACCCGCCCGTGTCCGGGTCGATCTCCTGGACGTAGATCAGGAGCGGGATGCGTTCGACCAGCAGGCGGTAGCGCTGCTCGGTCTCGGCGAGGCGGTTCTCCGCCTCCTTCGTTCGGGATGTCGAGCACGACCCCTGCCGGAAGCCCGAGCCGTCGGGCCGCCGGACGAGGGTGGACTCGTCGTGGACCCAGAGGTAGGTGCCGTCGGCCTTGAGGAACCGCTACTCCGCGACGTAGGGGCTCCCCGTGCGTTGGTTTCCTGGTCGACCGCGAAGACGCGGTCCCGGTCCATCGGGATGCACCCGCTCGCTCCGGAACCGAGGCGTCCCCGGCGCGCCGGGTCGCCGCCGCCTGATCCGATCATCGGTCGCGCAACGGCTCGGCGTTGAGGAACCGCCGGATCGGGGGTGCCTACGTGCTCTCGGAGGCGGGTTCGGGGGCGGGGATCTCGCCCGGGGCACCCCAGGGGGTTTCGCCCCAACGAGCCCGTGACTTCGCGGCCAGCTTCGACATCAGGGAGATCGCGGCGGGATCCTCCGACCCCGGCCGCCACTCGACCACGCCGTCCGCCACGGCCCGATCCCACAGGTCGCGGCCCTTGTCGGTGCGGATGATCGTCAGCGTCCAGCCGTCGCTCTGCCCGAGCCCGCCGAACGAGATGTCCGCGTGCTCGGCGGCGAAGTCCGGGCACCGCAGGCACCCCGGGCGCGTGAACTCGTGGGCCTGCTTCAGCGAGTAGGTGACCTCCTCGCCGTCCTGCGTGTAGAAGAGCAGCTTGCCCTTCACGTTCACCCGGACGAGGTCGTCGAGGTCGAGCCCCAGCCGGTTCTGCGCGATCTCGACCATCAGGCCGTCGTAGGTGAAGCTCTTCGAGCACAGGAGCCCGAACGTCCAGTTGATCTTCTTCGCCCACTTGTTGACCCGGCGGGCAGTCATCGAGCCCGTCACGCTCGCCTGGCACGACATCCCCACGAGCGCCACCTTCGAGAGCCCCATCTCGGCGGCCTTGATGAGGGCGAGCGGGTTCGCCGAGTAGGTGTAGCGGGACCCGGCCGTCGCGAGCACTCCCTCGGCGTCCGTGACGACCGTGGGCTCGGCGTCCCACTCACGTTCGTCCGAGAGCTTCGAGGTGAGGGCGCCGTCGATCTCGCCGGTGCGCAGGCCCCAGATCAGCAGCGCCGAGACGACGCCGCCGTCCTGGCCGTGCATGAGTGCCTCGGGCAGCGTGCCGCGCGCCAGGACGATGTCCTGGTACTGGCCGATCACGTCCTCCGGCTTGCGGGTCTGGCCGAACAGGAGCTGGTCGATCTCGGACTCCCATTCGCGGAAGCGGGGGCACGCCAGGGTGCAGAGCGAACACCCTCGGTCGCCGTGGGCGCACGCGTCCGGACCGTCCTCCTGGAGCTGGACGGGGACGTCGTCCTCGTAGCCGAGGACGTGGAACGGACACGCCACGATGCACGCGGTGCATCCGGTGCACAGCCCCGTGAGGACGACCTCGTCGTAGAGGTGACGCCACTGGGTCTTGTCGGCGCTGCTCGGCATCCGGGCGAAGTATAGGAGCAGTCGTCCCGGAACCGGTCGATCCCGGGCCGGACTCCCTTCGTGGCCGTGTGGGCTAGGCTGGCCGGATCGACTTCGAGGACGGAGGTGGAGGATGACGAAGGCGAAGTGGGTCCGGCTGGTGGCCGGGCTCTTCGTGCTCTCGCTGGTCGTAGCCGCGTGCAGCAGCGACGACAACGGAGGCGGCACGACCGCGACGACCGGAGGCGCGACCGGCAGCACCGGCAGCACCGCGGCGACGGGCGGCGGCGGCGGGACGACCATCACGATCGCCGGGTTCGCGTTCGACCCGAGCACGATCACGGTGTCGGGTCCGACCGAGGTCACGATCACCAACAACGACAGCACCACCCACACGTTCACGCTGGACGACGGCAGCGTTGACCAAACGATGGATCCCGGCGCGACCGAGACCGTCACCGTGGACGTCTCGGCCTCTACGGGCTTCCATTGCAACATCCACCCGCAGATGACGGGACAGATCGAGGTCTCGTAGCGGGATCGCGTCAGACGGAGCTAGACGGAGAACGAGTCGCCGCACGCGCACTCGTGCGTCGCGCGGGGGTTCAGCATCTTGAGGCCGCCACCGAGGAGCGCGTCGTTGAACTCGAGGGTCGAACCCTCGACGATCGGCGCGCTCCGGCGGTCCACCAGCACCCGGACGCCGTCCGCCGCGGGGATCACGTGGTCCTCTCCCTCGGGGGCGTCCGCGAAGGACAGCTCGTAGGAGAAGCCGGAGCACCCACCGGCGACCACCCGGACGCGGAGCACCGGGTCCGTGCGTCCCTCCTTGGCGGCGAGCTGCCGGATCTTGCCGGCGGCCCGATCCGTCACCGTGATCACCGTGGCGGTCTGCTCCATGCCCTCCAGGATACCCCGCGCCCCGGTCACGGACGCTCGGCGAGGTCCATGGAAGGCACCCTTCACGCTCTCGGACAGCGTGGGGTACGCGTGGATCGCGTCCCCGATCGCCGATGCGGGCACCCGGCCGGACATCGCCGCGACGACCTCGTGGATCATGGCCCCGGCCTCCTCGCCCACGATGTGACCGCCCAGGAGCTCGCCCGAGCGCGCGTCCGCCACCAGCTTCACCAGCCCGAACGGGCTCCCGTCGATGTCCGAGCGCTCGTTGTCGTCGAGCCTTCGGATCGCGGTGCGGACCTCGCGGCCGGCGTCGCGCGCGGCGCGCTCGGTCAACCCGACGCTCGCGACCTCCGGATCGCAGAACGTCACGCGCGGGACCACGCGGTAGTCGCGCGCGCGGGGCGCGCCCAGGATGTCGTCGATCACGATCTCGGCCTCGTACGAGCCGACGTGCGTGAACAGGAGTTCGCCGGTCGCGTCGCCCGCCGCCCACACGTTCGGGGCCGTGGTGCGGAGCGTCTCGGAGAGCACGGGCCGCCCGTGATCGTCGAGCTCTATGCCGACCGCATCGAGCTCGTGGCCGTCGAACACCGGCCGCCGGCCCGCGGCGACCAGGAGCGCCTCCGTCTGCAGGGTCCTGCCACCGGCGAGCGAGATCGTCCATCCGCGGCCGTCGTGCTCGGCGCGTTCGATCGTGCTGCCCGGCAGGAGCAGGATCCCCTCCTCCTCGAACGCGGGGACGAGCGCCGCGGCGGCGTCCTCGTCCTCGTGGGGCAGGACCTGAGGCAGCACCTCGATCGCGGTGACCGCCGTGCCGAACCGCGCGTAGATCTGCGCGAACTCGATGCCGATCGCGCCGGTGCCGATCACCGCGAGCGAGGCCGGCGGGGCGTCCGGTCCCCAGATCGCCTCCCGGTTCGTCCAGTACGGGCCGTCGGCCAGCCCCGGGATCGGGCGGCACGGCGGTCTCGGTGCCGGTCGTGAACACGACCCGGTCGGCCTCGAGCTCCGTCCCGTCCTCGAGCTCGATCCGGTGCTCGCCGGTCAGGTGCGCCTGCTGGAGGAACACCGAGATCCCCGCGTCCTCGAAGGGCTTCGCGCCCTCGCCGGAGCCGGCGTCGATCACCTCGTGGGCGCGGCGCTGGATCGCCGGCAGGTCGACCTCGACCGAGGGGATCCGCAGCCCGAACCTCGAGGCGTCCCTCGAGAGCCGGGCGATCTTGGCGCTGCGGAGCATCACCTTGGTCGGGACGCAGCCGTAGTGGCTGCATTCGCCGCCGAGCTTGTCGCGCTCGGCGATCGCGATGCGGAGGTCCGATCGCTGCGCGAGCTGGAAGGCGACCTCGGAACCGGTCCCGCCGCCGCCGATCACGAAGACGTCGAACCGCTCCATCACGAACCGTCGAGGAACCGCGTGAACACCCGCGCGTAGATGCGGGCCGCGGCCACGAGCTGGGCGATCTCGACCGACTCGTTCGCCATGTGGGCCACGCCGAGGGAGCCGGGTCCGAGGATGATCGTCGGGATGCTCCGCTCGTTCAGGTAGAAGCGGGCGTCGGTGATGCCGGTGAACCCGGTGTCGAGCGGCTCGCGCCCGGTCTCCTCCCGCACGGCGGTTCGGCAGAGCTCGGCGATCGCCGGGTCCCCGCTGACCTCGGCCGCCTCGGTCCACTGCCCGATCGCGAACGACAGGTCCACCTCCGGATGCTCGGAGCGGATCGAATCCGCGAGCCGTTCGAACGGCTCGAGCACCTTCTCGGGCTCCGTCTCGCCCGGGATGATCCGGCGGTCGATCTCGACGACGCAGCGGTCGGCCACCACGTTGGGAGCGCTCCCGCCCTGGATGATCGCCGCGTTCACGGTCGGTCGCCCGACGAGCGGATGCTCGAGGTCGGGCAGGACCTCCTCGATCCGGAGCAGGAACCGCGCCATCGAGGTGATCGCGCTCACGCCGAAGTGCGGCGTGGAGCCGTGCGCCGCCTTGCCGCGAGCGGTGGCGGTGATCCACGCGCCGCCCCGTTCGGCCAGGGCGAGGTTCAGGTTCGTCGCCTCGCCGACGATGGCCGCGTCCTGGTCGAGGTAGCCGCGTTCGAACAGGACCTTGGTCCCGTGCAGGCCGGCGAGCTCCTCGTCGGCCGCGAGGTGGAGATCGAGCCGGCCGGCGAGCTCGACGCCCGAGCGACGGATCGCCGAGACCGCGGCAAGCGCGCTCGCGATGCCGCCCTTCATGTCCGCCGCCCCCCGCCCGATCAGCGCGCCGTCGACGACCTCGGCGCCGAACGGTGGATGCCGCCACGCCGAGAGGTCTCCGGCGGGGACGACGTCGAGGTGGCCGTTCCACGCGAGCGCCGGCCGGTCGCCGTTGCCGAACCGCGCGACGACGCTCGGGCGTCCCTCATCGCCACGGACGATCTCGGGGGCGCCGCCGAGCCCCTCGAGGATCTCCATCGCCACCTCGGCGACGGCGTCCTCGGTGCCGCCGGGGTTCTCGCTCGGCGTCGTGATGAGCCTGCGCGCGAACCCGAGCACCTCGCCCGGGTCCACCTGCTCGACGACGGCGGAAACGACCGCCTCCTCTACCATGGCGGCGAATGTACCGGAGCGACGTGCGCACGCGCCTCGAGGGGAGCCTGGACCCCAGTCCGTCACCGACGGCGGGCCCGGGCAACCGTCTTGCCGCGGTGCTGCTCCCGCTCGTCGAGGACCGCCTCGTCCTGACGCGCCGAACCGAACACCTGTCGCGGCACCCGGGCGAGATCTCGTTCCCGGGTGGTCTCACGCAGGACGAGGACGCGGACCTGGCGGCGACGGCCCTGCGCGAGACGCAGGAGGAGCTCGGGCTCCCGCCCGAGGAGGTCGAGATGCTTGGGGCGCTCGCGCCGGTCCACACGTTCGTGTCCTCGATCCTGATCGTGCCGTTCGTCGGGTTGGTCTCGGGAGACCCGGTGTTCGCGCCCAGCGAGGCCGAGATCGCGGAGGTCCTCGCCTACCCGCTCGACGAGCTCACGGCGGCCGAGACCACGGTGGAGTGGCCGAAGGACGGGCACGTGTACCGTGGGTTCGCGTACCCGATGAGCGACGGGAACACGGTCTGGGGCGCGACGGCCGGGATCCTGCACCAGCTGCTCGAACGGCTCGGGAGCCGAACGTGACCGCCGATGACACCTACGTGCCGAGCGACCAGGAGCTCCGTTCGATCCTGGGCGACGCGCGGACCATCGCCGTGATCGGGCTGTCCACGAACCCCGAGCGACCGTCGTACGAGGTCGCCGAGTTCCTGCAGTCGAAGGGTTACCGGATCGTGCCGGTCAACCCGAACGCGACCGAGGTGCTCGGCGAGCGCGCGTACGCGTCGCTGCTCGAGGTACCCGAGGAGATCGCGATCGACGTCGTCGACGTGTTCCGCCGTGCGGAGCACACACCCGAGGTCGCCGAGCAGGCGGTGGCGCGCGGCGCGAAGGTGCTGTGGTTGCAGGAGGGCATCGCGAACGACGACGCGCGCAGGATCGGCGAGGACGCCGGCCTGACGGTCGTCATGGGCGTTTGCATCAAGAAGCAGGAGCAGAGACTCGAGAGGGGTTCGTGATGCAGAAGTGGGAGTACTTCGTGGCGCCGCTGCTCGAACACAACCCGGGCGAGATCTTGAACACGTTCGGCGACGACGGGTGGGAGCTCGTGTCGGTGGCGCAGATCCAGAACCCGATGGGTGGTCAGTCGCTCGTCGCGTACATGAAGCGCCCGAAGGCCTAGCGCCGGAGCAGGCGGCTCCGCATCAGCAGGAGCCCGCCGATCAGCACGCCGGCGATCAGGATCCCGCCGATCGTCACGATCCCGCCCTGCGGCTCCTCCTCCTTCGGCCGCACGGAGGGCGAGGGGGAGACGCTCTCGATCTGGCCCGCCCGCCCGTGCAGCGCGCTCGGGACCATCTCGTACGCGGACGCGATGGTCCCGGCGAGGCCGGTCGTCCCCCGCACCTCCTGCGCGTGGGCGGTCGACGGGACGAGCGCGACGACGAGGACGACCAGCGGCAGCAGCCTGCGGATCACATCCCGAGTGTAGGTGGGACCTTCGGCTAGGGTGGCCGCATGCTGCGGCTCGACCACGTCGTGTTCGCCGTCCCCGATCTGGACGAGGCCGCGGTCCGGTTCCGCGAGAGGTTCGGGCTGGACTCGACCGAAGGCGGTCGGCACGAGCGCTGGGGAACCGCGAACCGGATCGTGCCCCTCGGCGACCAGTACGTGGAGCTCGTGGCGGCGGTCGACCGCGAGTCGGCGGCGGGCAGTGGGTTCGGTCGGGCGGTGATAGACCGGGCCGGGGCGGGCGGCGGGTGGATGACGCTCGCCGTCGCGACGGACGACCTCGACGGTGTGGCCGAACGGCTCGGGCTGGAGGTGGGCTCGGGCTCGAGGACCCGGCCGGACGGCGAGGTCGTTCGCTGGAGGATGGCCGGGCTCGACGACCCTCGCCGCGAGCAGTGGATGCCCTTCTTCCTTGCCTGGGACGTCCCGGACGAGCTGCACCCGGGTCGCGCCCGGGCCGGCCACGGCGTTCGCACCGATGGGGTCGCGTGGGTCGAGGTCGGCGGCGACGCGGAACGGCTCCGCGAGTGGCTCGGTAGCGAGGAGCTGCCGATCCGGGTGATCGAGGACGAGCCGGGCATCCACCGGGTCGCGGTCTCGACCGCCCACGGCGAGCTCGTGATCGAGTAGAGCGAACGAGAGCCTCGCGTTCGCCGAAACCCGGCAGGAGCGATGCTGATCGCCGTTGCGACAGATGACCTAGTCGAAGGCATCCGAGGCGTCGACGAGCACCTGCACGGACCACCCACCGTTCCCGAGGTTCACGCGGGCGAACCCGGACCCTTGGGCGATCGCCGCCCCGTCGTCCACACCGTGATCCATGCCATGCTCGCCTTCGGGGTTCGCGCCGGCCGCCACGGACCACGTGGTCAGCATCGCCAGCACAACGACAAGGCCGGCGAGGCCGAGCCAGACCGGGAGGCCGCGCACCGAAGGCGTTGGTCGCCCGCGGAGCAGGAGCGTGGCCGTCCCCACAACGATCGCCACCTCGAGGATCGTCGAGAGGACGTCGACGAACGCGGCGGGCTCGGGAGCGCCCGACTCGGGGCCGATCGGCAGTCCGGTCGTCCGAGAGGTGAGCCACACCAGGATGACCAGGGCGTTGCCGACGAGCCCCACAAGCAGGAGGCGTTTCGACGGCAGGACGGTCACGCCGACCGCCCATATGGCCTGCAACCAGGCGACGACGGAGAAGAACACCCCGAACGCCACGTACTCGGCGAAGTGTTCCCCATGACGGCGAAGTGGATCGCCGCCGCGGCCATCGAAAGCGCGGCGAGCGAGGCCTGAGCCACCGAGATACTCGGGTCCGCGTTCGGGCTGTTCGATCGCGCTCATCGGGTCGGCGCTGGTGCGTGCGATCGCGCTCACAGGAATGCTCCTTTCACAGACCTTCCTGACGACGGTTCGAGACCACCGTGCGGAAGAAGGCTGAAGGGACCGAGTGGGTCGCCGATCGGCGCCCCACTCTCCGTCCGTGACCTTCCTACTGTGGACAACCGGGGCCCGGTGACGGCTGGTCGATCCGAAGGGCGACCGGTGGCGTGCCTACCGGCACGAAGTAGGACGCGTACACCACCAGGTCCTCGGTTCCCTCGTTCCTGGCCATGTGGATCTCGTCGGGCAGGTTCGAGAAGGACTGTCCCGCTCTGTACTCGATCTCCATGGTGCAGTCCACGGCGTGGTAGAAGTTCATGGTTCCCCGAAGGATCGTGACCAAGGTTGGGCCCGGGTTACTGTGCCAACCAAGGGTTCCGCCCGGGGCGATCACGACCCGCTGAACCGCGACCTCGATCGGGCCCTGTGTCTGGAGCTTGACTTTGCTCTCGGGTGCGAACTTCCAGTTCACGTCGAGTGGCCGGTCGACCAGAGGTCCCCGGGCCGTCTCTGCGGTAAATCCGCTGGGCGTCGTGGCCAGGGCATTTCCGATCAGCCCGACTCCCAACGCTACGAGTCCTACGATCGCCACCAACATGGTTCTCCGGATCATGGATTCTCCTCCTTCGCAACGTCGTCCGCGGCACTGTCCTTCTGCAGAGATCCCTCCCTTCCCCTTGCGCGATGCCCCGTTGGTCGTGTGCAGCGACGCTAGGAGGTGGCTCGAGGTCGGCTCTACGGTGGAGCCCGGGCAACTCCGCGAGGTGCGCCCCGTCGTGCCACCACGGTGCTGCCGCTTGACGCGAACGGAGCGATAACGGTCAACTGCCGGTGATCGATACGGCCGCTGATCGATACGGAGGGAGTCGATGGCCCAGGGGGACCGGCAGCCGACGACGTGCGAGCCTCGATCGGTTGCGGTCGAGGCCGACGAGCTGCGCGCGTCCCGGGAGCGGCTCGTCCTGGCCGCCGACGACGACCGCCGCGGGATCGAGCGGGTTGCACGACGGCCTGCAGCAGCACCTGGTCGCGCTCGCGGTCAACCTGCAGCTCGCGGCGCGTTCGGTGGACGCCGATCCCGCGGCGGCGAAGGCGCTCCTCGAGAGATGGGGCGCGACGTCCAGCAGGCGCTGGACGAGACGGCGCGAGCTTGCGCACCGGATCTACCCGCCGCTGCTCGAGGCGGGCGGCCTCGCCGCGGCGCTGCGCTCGGCGGCGGCGAGCGCGGAGATCCCGGCCCGGATCGAGGTCGCACCGCGGACGCGCGCTATCCGCCCGAGGTCGCGGGGGCGGTCTACTTCTGCTGCCTCGAGGTGCTCGAGCACGCCGGCGCGGGCGCGACGGTGACGATCACGGTGCGGAGGAAGAGGACGGAGCGCTCGCCTTCGAGGTCGTCGTGGACGGCGACCTCCGACGCGGACCGACTCGCTCCTCGCGCGACCGCGTCGAGGCGCTCGGCGGCCGGCTGCACGATCGGTCGGAGCCCGGCCGCGGCACCCGCGTCTCGGCTCGCTCCCGCTCTCGCGATGACGCTAGTCGCTCTCCGCCAGGTAGAGGATCACGGCCTTGACGCGCTTGTGGACCGCCGTCTCCCACGTGAGCCCGAGCTTGAGGAAGATCGAGTGGATCACCTTCTCGACCGATCTCTCGGTCAGGAAGAGCGCCTCCGCGATCGCCGCGTTGTTCTTCCCCTCCGCCATCTCGCGCAGGACGTCGCGCTCGCGCGGCGTCAGCTCGTTGAGCGGCGACCCTCGCCGCGGGCGTTCTCCGCCACCAGCGCCTCGACGACCTTCGGGTCGATCACCGAGCCGCCGTCCGCGACGGCGCGGATCGCCGCGACGAGCTGTCGAGATCCTTGACGCGCTCCTTCAGGAGGTAGGCGCGCCGCGCGCTGCCGCCCTCCAGGAGCGCGAGCGCGTAGCTCGGGTTCGCGTACTGGCTGAGCACGACGACGCCGACCTCGGGATTCGTCTCGCGCAGCCGCGTCGGCGGCCTGGATCCCCTCGTCGGTGTTGCCCGGCGGCATGCGGATGTCGGTGACGACGACGTCCGGCCGCTCGGCGTCCGACCGCGGCGAGCAGCGAGTCGAGGTCGCCGCACACGGCCGCGACCTCGAGGTCGGGCTGCGTCTCGAGCAGCCGCCGGACGCCCTCGCGGACGAGGTAGTGATCCTCGGCGAGCACGAGCCGGATCGGCATGGGCGAGGATACGGCGAGCCGACTCCAGACGCCCGGTGGCCGGACGAGCGTCGCTCGTCCTGATCGTCGACGACAACGAGAAGAACCGGAAGCTCGCCCGGGACGTGCTGCGGCGCGGCCGGGTTCCGGACGCTCGAGGCGGCGACGCGGCGCCGAGGGGATCGCGCTCGCGGGCGAGCACCTGCCGGACGTGATCCTGATGGACCTCCGGCTCCCGGACATGGACGGCGGAGGCGGCGCGGCGGCTCGCGAGGACGAGCGCGGACGGCGTCGATCCCGGTCGTCGCGCTGAGCGCGCTGCCGCTCGAGGGAAGCGACGACTGGCTCGAAGCGGCCGGGTTCGCCGGCTGGCTCGAGAAGCCGATCAGCGTCGGCGACGTTCCCGGAGCAGGTGCGCCGCTACTGCGCGAGCGCGGCGGGTGACCGAGTCGCGCGCTGCGCGCGACCGCCGTGCTAGCACCCCGTCGACGGCAGGCGGGCACGGTTGGCACGCGCGGACGCTCCTCTAGCTCAGCCGTGCTGGCGCTGGACGGATCAGCGCCGGCATGTGAACATCGTCACGAGCCGGTCGCCAGGCGAGCCCGAACGGAAGGAGGCTCCGACATGCGGACGCTCTTGATCGGCGGTGCCTCGGCGGTCATCGTCGTCTCGCTCGCGGCCTGCGGAGGCTCGAGCACGAGCTCGGCGTCCGAGCAGGCACTGCAACGGCAGGCCGATCTACTGGGAGATCGACCAGATCGAGAAGAACTTCCACCAGGCGACGACGAAGCAGGACATCGACCTGATGATGAGCCTGTGGGCGCCGAACGCGACCTTCACCGTCGGTCCCGGGGAGACCGCGACCGGGACGGAGGAGATCCGGCAGTTCTGGCTCGACGAAGTCGAAGGCGTTCGAGCCCGAGACCACTGGTCTCGGACCACCCCGCGTACAAGCTCGAGATCACGGTCAACGGCGACCGGGGCACGCTGCACTTCGAGTGCCACTACGTCGACTACGAAGACGGACAAGGTGGCGTCGGTCACGGTCGCCGATCATGGACGTCGCGCGGATCGACGGACGCTGGCTGATCACGAACTTGGTCGGCGGGATCGACCGACGCTGAGCCCCTGAGCCCTTGTCGGACGCTCAGGCAGCGAGGCAGCGAGCAGGCCGTCGTCGAGAAGCGGCAGCCGATGAGCCGGGGCGACGATCCGCTCGTCCGCGCGGTCGGCCGCCTGCCGGCCAAGGTCCACACCAAGCTGCTCATCGCGTTCGTGGGCACCGCCGTGCTGCTCGTCGCGGTCGGCGCTGCTCGGGCTGCGCGTCCTCGGGCAGTCGAACGACCGGGTCGGGAGCGCTCGGAGCGCTCCAGGAACGAGCCTCCGCCTACGGCAAGCTCCAGAGCGACGCCGTCGCATGTTCGCGCTGCTCCTCGCGGAGAACGTCGGCGCGCGACTTCTACAAGGTCAACGGCCCGACGGCAGTTCCGACCGATCGCGGAACGAGCCGCGTCGCGATCGACCTGGCGATCGCGAACGCCGCTCGCGCGGATCGGGCCGGCGACCCGCGTCGACAGCCTCGGGTTCGTGCCTCCCGCCGAGGACGAGAGCATCCTTCGCTCAGATCCGCGCGAAGAGCGGGCGGCTCTCGGCGCTGATGCAGGAGATCATCGGCTCGACGAGGCGCGAGCCGCTCGGCGAGAGCGATCGCGCCTCCGTCAGCAGGGCCGAGCGGCTCGCGATCGACCTCAACCAGCTCGCCACCGAGCTCGCCAATGCCGACGACGGCGCAGACCGACGACCTGATCGCCCAGAACGCGAGCTCGTACGCGAGCTCGCGGAACCTCTTCATCGGCGTCGCGGCGGGCGCGATCGTCCTCGCGCTGCTGCTGGGGTTCGTCCTCTCCTGGTCGCTGATCGGGCCGATCCAGCGGATCGACGCCCGCCTGGCCGCGATCGCCGTCGGGCGACTTCTCCGGGCACGTCGACGTCGAGAACCGCGACGAGCTCGGTGCGCTGGCGGCCAACGTGAACCGGATGAACGACGAGCTCAGGCGCCTGTACACGGAGCTCGAGGACGACCAGCCGGCACAAGTCGGAGTTCCTGGCCAACATGTCGCACGAGCTGCGGACGCCGCTGAACGCGATCATCGGCTTCTCGCAGGTGCTGCGCGAGGAGATGTTCGGCGAGGTCAACGAGAAGCAGGCGGAGTACCTCGACGACATCCTCTCGTCGGGCAACCACCTGCTCTCGCTGATCAACGACGTCCTCGACCTGTCCAAGGTCGAGGCCGGCCAGGTCGAGCTCGAGGTCGGCGCCGTTCTCGCTGCGGGAGGCGCTCGAGCGCGGCGTCGTGATGGTGCGCGAGCGGGCGACGAAGGACGGCGTCCGGGTCGACGCTCGCGGCGCGACCCGGAGGTCGACGTCGTCGACGGCGACGAGCGCCGGATCAGGCAGGTGATCTTCAACCTGCTCTCGAACGCGGTGAAGTTCACGCCGGCGGGCGGGGCGGTCGACGTGAGCGCCGCGCGGGTCAACGGCGAGGTGAGGGTCTCGGTCGCCGACACCGGTCCCGGGCATCGCGCCCGAGGATCACGAGCGGATCTTCGAAGAGTTCCAGCAGACCGAGGCGGGGGTCGAGCAGCGCGAGGGGACCGGCTCGGGCTCGCGCTCTCGAAGCGGCTCGTCGAGCTGCACGGCGGCCGGATCTGGGTCGAGAGCGAGCTCGGCAAGGGCAGCACGTTCGTCTTCACGCTGCCCGTGGGGTCGGCGTAGCCATGGCCGGCGAGCGGATCCTCGTCGTCGAGGACAACGAGATGAACATGAAGCTGTTCCGCGACGTCCTGCGTCGCGACGGGCTATCGGACGCTCGAGGCGACGACCGGCGGGGAGGCGGTCGAGCTGGCGACCGAGCACGCGCCCGATCTCGTGCTCATGGACATCCAGCTCCCGGACCTCGACGGCGTCGAGGCGCTCCGCCGGCTCCGGGCGGACGAGCGCACGGCCATCGATCCCGGTGCTCGCGCGTGACCGCCCAGGCGATGCAGGGGGACCGCGAGCGGTTCCTGGCGGCGGGCTTCGACGGTTACGTCTCGAAGCCGGTGAACATCGGGAGCTCATCGGCACCGTGCGGCAGCACTGCGAGGGACGCGCCGGATGAGCGGCGACGCCAGGATCCTCGTCGTGGACGACGTTCCCGCAGAACGTGCGGCTGCTCGAGGCCGTCCTCGACGCCGCGCGGCTACGACGTCGTCTCGGCGACCGACGGCGCGGCGCGCGCTCGAGCTCGTCGGAGTCGGCGAAGCCGGACCTGGTGCTGCTCGACGTCGTGATGCCGCAGCCGGACGGCTACGCGGTCTGCCGGCGACTCCGCGAGCGCGACGAGACCGCCGTGCTGCCGGTGATCATGGTCACGGCGAGCGCGGCGGAGAAGACCGAGGCGATCGAGGCCGGCGCGGACGATCTCATCGCGAAGCCGTTCGACCACGACGAGTTGCTCACGCGGGTCCGTTCGCTCCTTCGGATCAAGCGCTACCACGACACGATCAAGGCGCAGGCCGCGGAGCTCACCGAGCTGAACCGAACGCTCGAAGAGCGCGTGCGAGACCCAGGTCGTGGAGCTCGAGCGGGTGCGGAAGCTGCGGCGGTTCCTCTCTCCGCAGCTCGCCGACGCGATCGTCTCGTCGGGTGACGACTCGATCCTCCGCAGCCACCGCCGGAAGGTCGCGATGGTCTTCGCCGACCTCCGCGGATGGACGAGCTTCGTCGACGCGGTCGAACCCGAGGAGCTGATGCAGGTGCTCGGCGAGTTCCACGCGACGATCGGCGATCTCGTGCGGCGAGTTCGACGCGACCGTCGGGTTCCTCGAGGGCGACGGCGTCCAGCTCTTCTTCAACGACCCCACGAGGTCCCCGACGCCGCGCTGCGAGCGGTGCGACTGGGGTGCGCGCTCCGCGAGGAGATGGCGGAGCTGACGCCGCGCGTGGCGCAAGCGCGGGTACGAGCTCGGCTTCGGCGCCGGCATCGCGCTCGGCTACGCGACCTGCGGCGAGGTCGGGTTCGAGGGCCGCTCCGACTACGCGGCGATCGGAGCGGTGACGAACCTCGCGTCCCGGCTCGCCGACGAAGCGACGGCCGGCCAGATCCTGATCGCGCAGCGTCTCCTACGCGGAGGTCGAGAGCGACGTCGAAGTGGAACCGGTCGGCGAGTTCACGCTCAAGGGGTTCCAGCGGCCGGTCGCGGCTTCGACGTCATCGCCGTCCGCGATCGGCTGCGCACGTGTCCGTCCAGCGTTCCTGACAGGACCTGCACCTCGAGGCGTGCGTCGGCGAAGGACGGGCCGCTCTCCTAGCCGAGCGCGTGCTCGAGATCGCCCACCAGATCCTCCGGGTGCTCGATCCCCACCGAGAGCCGGATCAGCGTGTCGGGGACCTCGATCGGCGATCCGGTGACGCTCGCGTGGGTCATCGGGCCGGGGAGCTCGATCAGCGACTCGACGCCGCCCAGCGACTCGGCGAGGAAGAACAGCTTCGTGGACTCCGCCACTCGGATGGCCTCGTCGCGTGTCTCGACCTCGAAGCTCACCATGCCGCCGAAGTCCCGCATCTGCCGAACCGCGACCTCGAAGCCCGGGTGGCCGGGCAGCCCGGGGTAGTGGACGCGCGTGACCCTCGGGTGACCCTGGAGGAACTCGGCGATCCGCCTCGCGCCCCGGCAGTGCGCCTCCATCCGCAGGGCGAGCGTCTTCACGCCGCGGAGCGCGAGGTAGCAGTCCATCGGGCCGGGGACGGCGCCCGCCGCGTTCACGAGGAACGACAGGCGCTCGGTGAGCTCGTCGTCGCTCGTCACGAGCGCGCCGCCGATCAGGTCCGAGTGCCCGCCGAGGTACTTCGTCATCGAGTGCAACACGACGTCGGCGCCGAGCTCGAGCGGTCGCTGCAGGTACGGCGTCGCGAACGTGTTGTCCACGACGCACCGCGCGCCCGCCTTGTGCGCGAGGTCGGCGACCGCGGCGATGTCGATCACCTTCAGGAAGGGGTTGGTGGGGGACTCGACCCACACGAGCGCGGTGTTCTCCCGTACGACGGAGCGGCAGGTGACGAGGTCGGTCATGTCCACCGTGTCGAACTCGAGACCCCACCGGTCCATGACCCGGGCGAGCAACCGGTACGTCCCGCCGTACACGTCGTCCGAGATCAGCACGTGATCGCCCGGCTTCAGCGTCAGCAGCAGCGTCGTCGTCGCCCCCAGGCCGCTCGAGAAGCAGAGGCCCTTCGAGCCGCCCTCGAGCGAGGCGAGCACCTGCTGCAAGCGCCTCGCGCGTCGGGTTGCCGGCGCGCGCGTAGTCCCACGCCTTCGGCTTGCCGACCGCCGGCTGCGCGTACGTCGAGGTCTGGTAGATCGGGACGTTGACCGAGCCGAACTCGGCGTCGGGGTCCTGGCCGACGTGGATCGCCCGCGTCTCGAACCGCATCGGGTCCTCGCTCATCGCATCTCCGGTGGGATCGCCCACTTCCGCCGTTGCAGCTCGTCGACCGCGTCCTGCCCCAGGCGGGCGCGGGCCCACAGCGCCGACTTGCGCTTGGCGTCGTGCCCGGGCGCGAACTCGCGACCGGTGAGCGCCGTGCACCCGGGGTCCCCGCAGGCGCACGCCGCGAGCCCTGGGAGCGAGGGCTGGTCGCGCTCGCGGGTGGGGGCGGTGGCCCGGCGATACGGATGGGCGGGGAGCGTCGCGGCCGGCAGGACGATCTTGCCCTCCTTCGGGTCGCCGGGCGCGCTGAACCGGCGTTCGAGGGCGAACAGGCCCGTGAGCGCCGCGAGCGCGGCGTCCACCTGGTCGGACGAACGGAGGGTGCCGGCGTCGACCGACTGCGCGAGCAGGATCGTCCGCCGCCACGCGTGCGGGCTCATGCTCTTGGGCGGCAAGAACCCCGACAGCACCACCGCGGTCGCGTGCGGGAACACCTCGATCGCCGAGCCCTTCACGGACCCGCTGCGGTACCGCGGGAACGCGTCCTCGATCGAGCGGAACGCCTGGAACCCGATCGTCATCCACTCGTAGAAGGGATGCTCGGCCATCTTCGGATCCGACGGCGTGTTGAAGCACTGGATCCCGAACCACCGCAGCTCGCGTTCGGTCAGGCGGGAGCGGCCCGACGAGGCCCACGTCGGAGGCGCGTCGATCGCCACGACGTCGGGGCCGAAATCGGGCACGAGCTTGTGCAGGTCGTCGACGTTGACGTGCCGCGCGGTGTCCAGGACCGCCCGGTCGCCGTCGAGCAGCACGAGGTCCAGTCCTTTGCGAACCCCGACGTCGATCCCCAGGGCGCGCACGTCAGACGCGGGAGCGGTGCGCCAGGAACTCGAGGAGGTCGCTGCGGGTCAGGACGCCGAGCACCTGCCCCGCCTTCTCGACCAGGACGGCGGGACCGTGCTGGAGGGTCTCGAACGCGAGCTCGATCGGCGCGTCGAACTCGACCAGGCCGATCGGCGGCCCCATGACTTCCGCGACGTCGGCCTGCAGTGCGTCCGGGTCGCGGAAGATCCGGTCCAGGAGCGAGGTCTCGTGGACACCCCCGACGAACTGCGCGACGTCGACCCCTTCCTCCCGGACGACCGGCGCCTGCGAGATGTTGAACTCGTGCAGGACGTCGATCGCCTGGCGGACCTTCGCGTGTGCGTTGACCGTGACGAGCGGCGGGACGTGCCCGTGCTTGGCGGACAGGACCTCCTCGACGCGGACGATCTCGGGACGTTCCATCAGGCCGTACTGCAGCAGCCAGGTGTCCGAGTACGCCTTCGAGAGGTAGTTGCGGCCGGTGTCGGGAAGGATCACCACCATCGTCGTCCCGCCGGGGAGCTCGGCGGCCACCGTGAGCGCGGCGACGACCGCGGTCCCCGAGGACGAGCCGACCAGGATCCCCTCTTCGCGCGTGATCCTGCGCGCCATGCGGAACGCGTCGCGGTCCGAGACCCGCACGTAGCGGTCGACCAGCGACGGGTCGAACGTCGTGGGCCAGAAGTCCTCGCCGATGCCCTCGGTCAGGTACGGGTGGACGTCGCCCGAGTAGATCGATCCCTCGGGGTCCGCACCGACCACGAGCAGGTCCGGTTTCTGCTCCTTCAGGTACCGAGCGGTGCCGGTGACCGTCCCTCCGGTGCCCACCCCGGCCACCAGGACGTCGATCGAGCCATCGGTCTGTCGCCAGATCTCGGGGCCGGTGGTCTCGTAGTGGGCGGCCGGGTTCTCGGCGTTGAAATACTGGTTCGGTTGGTAGGCGCCCGGGATCTCCTCGGCCAGGCGGTCCGCGACGCGGTAGTAGGACTCGGGGGACTCGGGCGGGACGGCGGTGGGGCAGATGACGACCTCCGCGCCGTAGGCCCGCAGGAGCGAGATCTTCTCCTGGCTCATCTTGTCCGGCATCACGAAGATGCAGCGGTACCCGCGGATCGCCGCCGCGATCGCGAGACCGTGTCCCGTGTTGCCGGAGGTCGGTTCGACGATCGTGCCGCCGGGCTTCAGGCGGCCCTCGCGTTCGGCCGCCTGGATCATCCGAAGGCCGATGCGATCCTTGACGCTGCCGCCCGGGTTGAGCATCTCGAGCTTGGCGAGGACGGTCGGCTCGACGCTCCGGGCGACCTTGTCGAGCCGGACGAGCGGCGTGTCGCCGACCGCGTCGAGCACCGTGTCGAGTACGTCCACTCACCCTCCGAGGGGTCGGGTCGCCTCATCCTCCCACGAACGGCCCCACCCGTTCTCCCGAGGCGCCGCCCCGAAAGACCCGATGGGACCTTCACCCGGACGCCCGACGTGTCGATTCCTGAATGATGTCGACCGAGGCGCTCCAGGCACCGTTCCGCGCGCCGGCGGGGATCTCCCTGCTCGTCGTGGACGACGACGCGTTCATCGCCCGCCTGCTCGAGATCGAGCTCTCGGCGGCCGGCTACGACGTACGCACGGCCGGGAGCGGCGACCGGGCGCTCGAACTCGCCTTCGAGCGCTGCCCGGATCTGATCCTGGCCGACGTGATGATGCCGAACATGGACGGCTTCGAGCTCACGAGGCAGTTGCGGATGGATGAGCGCACCGCCGGCACCAAGGTGATCCTGCTGACCGCCCGGGGGCTGTCGGCCGACCGGCTCGAGGGCTTCGCGGTCGGCGCCGACGACTACGTGATCAAGCCGTTCGACACGCCCGACCTCGTCGCGCGCATCGGCGGGCTCCTGGCGAGGCCGCGGACCACCAAGCAGCCGGCCTGAGCCACCTCGCACGTCCCGTCCTATCATCGCGAGCGTGAGCGCGCGCGAGATCCGGGCACCCCGCGGCACCGAGCTCTCGTGCCGGTCGTGGCCCCAGGAGGCCGCGTTGCGGATGCTCATGAACAACCTCGACCCCGACGTCGCCGAACGCCCCCAGGACCTCGTCGTGTACGGCGGGACGGGGAAGGCGGCGCGGTCGTGGGACGCGTACGACGCGATCGTGCGGACGCTCCGAACCCTCGGCGACGACGAGACGATGCTCGTGCAGTCGGGCAAGCCGGTCGGCGTGTTCCGGACCCACGAGATGGCGCCGCGCGTCTTGATCTCGAACTCGATGCTCGTGCCGAAGTGGGCGACGTGGGACACGTTCCGCGAGCTCGAGCACGCCGGACTCACGATGTACGGCCAGATGACCGCGGGCTCGTGGATCTACATCGGGACCCAGGGGATCCTGCAGGGGACGTACGAGACCTTCGCCGAGGCCGCGACGCAGCGGTTCGGCGGGTCGCTCGCCGGGACCGTGACGCTCACCGGCGGTCTCGGCGGGATGGGCGGCGCGCAACCGCTCGCCGTGACGATGAACGGGGGCGTCGCCCTGTGCGTCGAGATCGACCCGGCGCGCATCGAACGGCGCATCAAGACGCGGTACCTCGATCGCGAGAGCGACGATCTCGAGGAGGCGCTGCGGTGGGTGGACGAGGCGCGTTCGTCCCGCGAGGCGGTCTCGATCGGGCTCGTCGGCAATTGCGCCGAGGTCCTGCCCGAGCTGCTCGCGCGCGGGTTCGCGCCCGAACTCGTGACCGATCAGACGAGCGCGCACGACCCGCTCGGTGGGTACGTGCCGGCCGGGCTGACGGTCGAGGAGGCCGCTCGGCTGCGGGAGGACGATCCCGCCGAGTACGAACGGCGTTCGTTCGCGTCGATGGCGCGGCACGTCGAGGCGATGGTGGGGTTCCTGGACGGCGGCTCGGTGGTGTTCGACTACGGCAACAACCTGCGGGCCGGCGCCGAGACCGGTGGGCTCGCCCACGAGCGCGCGTACGCGTATCCGGGGTTCGTGCCGGCGTTCGTGCGCCCGATGTTCTGCGAGGGCAAGGGCCCGTTCCGCTGGGCCGCGCTCTCGGGCGACCCCGAGGACATCGCGAAGACCGACCGCGCGGTCGCCGAGCTCTTCCCCGACGACGAACGGCTCCACCGTTGGCTCGAGATGGCCGAGGAGCGCGTCGCGTTCCAGGGGCTGCCGGCGCGGATCTGCTGGCTCGGCTACGGCCAGCGCGCGAAGGCCGGCTTGCGCTTCAACGAGATGGTGGCGTCAGGCGAGCTCTCGGCGCCGATCGTGATCGGACGCGACCATCTCGACAGCGGCAGCGTCGCGAGCCCGTACCGCGAGACCGAGGCGATGAAGGACGGTTCGGACGCGATCGCGGACTGGCCGATCCTGAACGCCCTCGTGAACACCGCGGCCGGCGCGCACTGGGTCAGCGTGCACCACGGCGGCGGCGTCGGGATCGGGTACTCGATCCACGCCGGGATGGTCGTGGTCGCCGACGGCAGCGAGAACGCCGCAGCGCGGCTCGAACGCGTCCTGACGACCGACCCCGGGACCGGCGTGATGCGGCACGCCGACGCGGGCTACGAGGAGGCGCTCGCGGTCGCTTCCGATCGCGGCATCCGGCTGCCCTGGCGCGAGTAGGTCAGTGACGGCCGCCGTTGCCGCTCGAGCGGTCGGCGGCCTCCCGTGATCCGTAGTCGGGGCTCGTCCGGTAGATCAGGAAGTCGACGCTCGCCCAGATCGTCTTCGAGAACGGCCAGAACAACAGGGGCACGAGGGCCGCGATCGCGATCGAGGTGATCGTGAGCGCCGGTACGTGCAGGTCGGGGAGGTCCATCGCGAGCCACACCACGAGCACGACGAGCCAGACGACCGCCGTGAACAGGTAGTTCAGCGTCATCGCGCCGAGGAACCCGCCCTCCTCGCGTTCGAGTCGCAGGCCACACCGGGGGCACCGCTCGCGGATCTTGAACCAGCTCTTGAACAGCTTCCGCGCGCCGCACCGGGGACAGCGCTTGGTGGCTCCACGCAGGAAGACGGTCACCCCGCTCGGCGTCCGGTGCTCCGGGGCGGGGTGGCCCGGCGGGGGCTCGGCGCGCCCCTGCGTCGCGCTCGGTTCGAGGTCGTCCCACGGGCTCGACATTCTGTGCCCAGCGTACGACCGGGTCGCGGCTTGCCGCCGGTGGGCGCCCTCCGTAGCCTTGCGCCGTGCCGATCCGGGTCGGGGAGCCGCTCGCGCTCGAGGACGTCGTCGAGGTGGCCCTCGGCGCCGAGGTCGAGCTCGGTTCGGCCGCCTCGGGCAGGATCGGCGCCGCGCGCGACGTGATCGAACGCGCCGTAGCGTCCAACGAGACCGTCTACGGCGTGACGACCGGGTTCGGCTCGCTCGCGAACCAGCGCATCGAACCCGACCAGGCCGACGCCCTCCAGCTCGGGATCGTGCGCTCGCATGCGACGGCCGTCGGACCGCCGCTCTCGCGCGAGGAGGCTCGCGCGATGCTGCTGCTCCGCGCGCACGTGCTCGCGCTCGGACATTCGGGTGTTCGAGCCGAACTCGTCGAGCGGATGATCGAGATGCTGAACCGGGGCCTGATCCCCGTCGTGCCCGAACAGGGCTCGCTCGGCGCGTCCGGCGACCTGGCGCCGCTCGCGAACCTCGCGCTCCCGCTCGTCGGCCGCGGCGAGCTGCTGGTGGATGGCGAGGCTCGGCCCGCGGGTGACGTCCTGCGCTCGGCCGGGCTCGAGCCGCTCGAGCTCAAGGCGAAGGAGGGGCTCGCGCTCGTCAACGGGACGCAGGGGATGCTCGCGATCGGGATCCTCGCTCTCTCGCGCGCCGAACGACTCGTCCGGACCGCCGACGTCACGGCCGCGATGAGCGTCGAGGCCGCGCTCGGCTCGGATCGCGTGTTCGACCAGCGGCTCACGGCGTTGCGACCCCACCCGGGCGTGGTCGCCTCCGCGTCGAACCTCGTGCGGCTGCTCGAGGGAAGCCCGATCGTCGCCTCGCACCGCGACAGCACCCACCTCGTGCAGGACGCGTACTCGCTCCGCTGCTCGCCGCAGGTGAACGGCGCGACCCGCGAGGTGCTTCGGTTCGTCCGCGGCGTCCTCGAGGTCGAGGCGAACGCGGTCTCGGACAACCCGATCGTGTTCCCCGACGACGACGAGGTGCTCTCGGGCGGGAACTTCCACGGCCAGCCGGTCGCGGTCGCGCTCGACGCGCTCGCGACGGCGCTGGTGCCGCTGGCGAGCATCGCCGAGCGCCGGCTCTACCGGCTGCTCGACCCCACGCGCAACAACGGGCTACCGGCGTTCCTGGTTGCCGACAGCGGCCTGAACTCGGGCTTCATGCTCGTGCAGTACACGGCGGCGAGCCTCGTGTCCGAATGCAAGTCGCTCGCGCACCCCGCCTCGGTGGACTCGATCGGTTCGAGCGCGGGGCAGGAAGACCACGTGAGCATGGGGATGACGGCGGCGCGCCACGCGCGCGAGGTGGTCTCGAACGCCGAGGTCGTGATCGCGCTCGAGGCGCTCGTCGCGGCTCAGGCGCTCGACCTCCGCGCACCGCTCGAACCGGCGGCGGGGACGGGTGCGGCTCGCGACGCGATCCGAGCGCGAGTGGCGTTCCTCAACGCTGATCGGGAGCTCGGGCCGGACATCGCCGCGACCGTCGAGCTCGTTCGCAGTGGTGCGTTGCTCGAGTCGGTGGAAGGGTCCCAGCGCTCGCTGATCTGACCGCGTTCGGGGCGCTCAGTGATAGATCACGACGCGCACGCCGTAGTCGGCGAGCGCGTAGACCCACTTGGCGTTCCAGTACGGGATCCGAACGCAGCCATGGCTCGCCGCGTAGGTCGGGATCTCGGTCCAGCCGTGGAGCGCCCGCTCGCCGTCGAAGAAGCTCGGGTAGTACAGGTGGTGCGGGCTGAAGCCTGCGAGCTTGCTGAACACGCGGAAGGTGCCGTCGTGCGTCGCCCCGCCGGCGCCCGTCGAGACGTGGAGGACGTTCGTGATGTCGCCGTCCTCGACGGTGTACAGGACCTGCCGCGTCTGGTCCACCTCGAAGTGGAAGCCGTGCCAGTCGTGCACGGCGTGCGGCATCCTCGGGTGGGCGAGCCTGCGCCACGTGGCCTCGCTCACCGAGTACGAACGCGTCATCCCCTGCACCTTGTGGAACGCGACGACCGCGTCGGCGGTTCGGAAGTCGTACCGGCCGTCCTTCGTCCCGGCGAGCCGGTAATGGAGGTCGACGAGCCGGCCCTCGAGCAGCTTGACGAACCCACCTGTCGAACCCGACGACAGATGGGGGAGCGGCGTGGCGCCGGCGCCGGTCTTCGCATCGCCTTCGAGCAGGTCCGACGCGGAGAATGAGGCGTGCGCCCGGTAGGTGCCGGGTGTCTCGATCGTGAACCGCTCGCGGAACCCGCCGGCGGCGCCCATCGTCGCGTGGTGCTGTTGGACGGTCTTGCCGGCCTTGATCAGCTCGACCACGACGCTCGAACCAGGACGCGCGGGACCGACGGTGCCGCGGACCACGACGTGATCGAACAGCCGGACCTGCCCCATCCGAGCCGAAAGCACGGCGCGGACCTGGACCGTCACGGGTTCGCTCGACGCGTCGCCGAGCACCGCGACGTAGGTGTCGGATCCCTGGGGGTGGATCTCGGCCGAGAACGCACCGGCCGCGTCGGTCGTGGCTGAGGCGATCGAGGCACCCGCGCCGTTCCTGATGTCGATCGTCGTGCCCGCCCCGGCGGCGGACGCGGTTCCGGAGAGCGAAACCCCTTGACCGAACTCGATCTTCCCGGCGTCGGCCGATAGCGTCAGCGTCGTCTGCGCGGACGCCGGAGCCGCGAGGAGCAGCACGACGGCAACCACGGCAAGCAGCGCGGCGAACCTCTTCAACGTCCTCCCACCCTTTCGCCGTCGACGAACGTCCGCACGACCGGGTTGTGTCCGGGCCGGTACGGCACCATCCGGAAGGCGTCGCCATCGAGGACCACGAGGTCGGCGGGCCTGCCGGGCGCCAGGGTACCGCGCCCGGCGAGACCGAGCGCCGCCGCCGCGTTCACGGTCGCCGCCGCGAGCGCCTCGAGCGGCCGGAGCCCGTAGAGCGAACACGCGGTCGCGATCACCTGGGGCATCGAGACCACCGGCGAGGTCCCCGGGTTGAAGTCGCTGGCGATCGCCACCGCCGCGCCGGCGTCGAGCAGTCCGCGGGCGTCCGGCGGCGAGGAGCCCAGGAACAGCGTCGAGGTCGGCAGCAGCACGGCGACGGTCGCAGGCGCACCGCCGAGCGCCGCGATCCCGGTCGCCGAGACGTGGTTCAGGTGGTCCGCGCTCCGCGCCCCGAGCGCGACCGCGGCCTCGGCGGCGCCCGAGGGCCCCAGCTGGTCGGCGTGGCAGTGGAGCGGCAGTCCGGCCTCCGAGGCGGACCGCGCGACCTCGGCGAGGTCGTCGACCGTGAACGCGATGTCCTCCACGTAGACGTCGACCGCGTCGACCAGGCCCTCGCTCGCCGCGGCCGGGATCAGCTCGTCGCACACCGTTCGGACCCAGTCGGCGCGCTGCATCCCCTCGGGCACCGCGTGGCACGCGAGCAGCGTGACCGAACAGGTCTGCGGCGCCTCCTGCGCGAGCCGGCGGGCGAGGCGAGCCTGACGGAGCTCGGCCTCGACGGAGAGGCCGTAGCCGGTCTTGAGCTCGAGGGCCGTCGTGCCGTGCTCGGCCATCTCCTGCACGAGCGAACGGGAGAACGCGAGCACCTCGTCGTCGTTCGCCTCGGCGAGCATCCGCGCGCTCCGGTAGATCCCGCCCTCGCCGTGCAGCTCGCGGTACGAGACCCCCGACAGACGCGCCTCGAACTCGTCCGCGCGCCACCCGGCGAACGGCAGGTGCGTGTGGCAGTCGACGAACCCCGGCGCGATCGTGCAGCCTTCGAACCACTCGGGCTCGACGTCCGTGAGTCCGTCTGCCGGACCGACGTACGTGATGACGCCGTCCTCCCAGGCCACCGCCTGTTCGGCGGACTCCTTCGGCCACGCTCCGTCGCCGCGGACCATCGCGTGGTCCGCCGACGGCATGGCGAGGCTGGTCGCGGCGATCGCGCCTCGTGCGGTGGGAGCCATGACGGCCATGAAAGAGCAGCGACGGGTGCTGCGCAAACGCGTCCGTAGACTGTGCCGCCATGAGCGAGGCGGAGCGATTCCGCATCCAGGACGTGCTCCGGATCCCCGAGATCCGAGCCGCGATGCTCGGGACGTTCGTGGTCATGCTCGGGTACGGCATCCTCTCGCCGGTCCTGCCGAACTACGCCCGGAGCTTCGGCGTCGGCTACGACTCGATCGGTCTGCTGATCTCGTCGTTCGCGTTCGCGCGGCTGCTATCCGATCCGTTCGTCGGCCGCTACATCGACCGCTACGGCGAACGCGCGATGTCGACGCTCGGCGCCGTGTGGGTCGGTGTGTCGTCGTTCGCGGCGGCGTTCGCCCCCACGTTCCCGCTGCTCGTGCTGTTCCGAGCGCTCGGCGGCGTGGGCTCGGCGCTGTTCTTCGCGTCGCTGCTCTCGTTCCTGCTGCGGTCGATCCCGTCACGACAGACCGGACGCGTGATGAGCGTGTACTACGCGTCGTTCAACATCGGCTTCATCGCGGGCGGCCCGCTCGGCGGGCTGATGGCGAAGTGGTTCGGCCTGGCGAGCCCGCTCTACATCTACGCGGGCGCGTGCTTCGTCGCGGCCGTGCTGTTCTGGCGGACGATCCGCAACCCCGAACGCCACGAGTCCGAGGTCCGACGCGGCGGCATCCGCCGGCTGCCGTGGAACCGCGCGTTCGTGACCGTGCTCGTCGTGAACGGCGTCTACCTGTGGATGATCGGCGCGATCTTCAGCACGCTGGTCCCGCTGTTCGGGACGAGCGATCTGGTCGGGCTCACGATCGGCGGCGTGGGGATCGGGCTCGCGATCGCCACGGCGACCGAGCTCGCCGTGCTGTACCCCGCGGGCCACGCGACCGACCGGCGCGGCCGCCGGGCAGTGCTGATCCCGGCGCTCGCCGGCCTCGCGCTGATCACGGCCGCGTTCGGGTTCGTCACCTCGTCGATCGGCTTCATGGTCGCGATGGCGCTCCTCGGCGTCGCGAGCGGGTACGCGGGCGTTCCTCCCGCGCCGATGCTCTCGGACGTGACGCCGGAGGAGCTCAAGGGGTCGGCGGTCGCGGTGTTCCGGTTCGTCGGCGACCTCGGGTTCGTGATCGGGCCCCTGGTCGCCGGGTGGTCGGCGCAGGCGTTCGGGTTCCGCGCGTCGTTCCTGATCAACGCTATCCCCGCGGTCGTCGCGCTCGGGCTCGTGCTCTCGATCCGCGAGACGATGCACGCGCGGCGGCCGAGCGAGGGGACGGGGCTCTAGCGATGCGCGTCGAGGCGTCCCGGGACCTGCCCGCGCCGCCCGATCGCGTCTGGTCGTCGCTCGAACGCTGGGAGGACCAGTCGCGGTGGATCCGCGACGCCGTATGGGTGCGCGTCCTCACGCCCGAACGCGCCGGGATCGGCACTCGGGTCAAGGTCCTGAACCGCGTCCTGCACGTGCCGCTGTTCACCGAGCAGCTCGAGGTCGTCGGGTGGGAGCCGCCGCGCCGGATGGTGATGGCGCACCGGAGCTTCGTCCGCGGCATCGGGACCTGGTCGCTCGAACCCGTGGACGGGTCGACGCGGTTCACGTGGACCGAGGTGCTCTCGCTGCCGATCCCGCTGCTCGGCGAGCTCGCCCTGCTGGTGTACCGGCCGTTCATGCGCCGCCTGATGCGCGGCAGCCTGGCGAACCTTCAGCGCGTGGTCGCGACGTAGGCGCGCAGGTCGTCCAGGTGGGCGGACGCGTGCGTGAAACCGCCGCCCTCGTCCGAACCGAGCAGTGAGCCGATCCGCTCGCCGAGCGTCGCGTCGTCCGGGTCGAACGGGTACTCGGCGCTCCACGCGTCGTCGCTCGTCGATCCGATCGCGGAGACCAGGCGTCGGTGCAGGTCGTCGAAGCGCGTCATCACGTCCGGCGTCGACGCGTGGAGGAACCGCTCGACACCCTCGTCGTTCAGCTGATCACCCGTCTGGGACTCGTAGCGCCGCTCCATCGAGGGGCGCTCGCCACGCCCGAACTCGTCGATCGTCTCGAGCGCGAACTCCTCCCAGAGCCCCAGGTGCGCGGCGAGGTCCTTGGCCGACCACTCGCCGCCGCCCATCGTCCCGCGGAGCGTGAACGCGTCCTCGTCGAGCTCGGCGAACAGCGCCGCCACCTCGGCGTGCTGCTCCTCCAGGAGCCGGGCGGCCTCGTCGCGTGGGATCACGCGCGCATCCTACCGGGCGGGTAGCATCGAACCGAGGGCAGGGGAGTCCGGGGAACCGGGCTGAGAGGCCGGCTCGGGTTCGCAACGCGGACCGCCGCCGGCGACCCTTGGAACCTGATCCGGGTCACACCGGCGGAGGGAGCGAACGTGGCGCGCGTCGCCGAACGCCTCGAGAAGATCCTGCAGCGCGAGACCCCCGCGTGGGGCATCCGCCCTGTCCCGCCCGAACGCCGGGATCTGGGCGGGCTCGACGTCGCCGTCCTGTGGTTCGACCTGTCGGTCGGGCTGCTCGTGATGGTGACGGGGGCGCTGCTCGTCCCAGCGCTCGGGACGGGGCGCGCGTTCCTCGCGATCGGGATCGGCACGTTGATCGGATGCGTCCCGCTCGCGCTCGTGGCGCTCGCGGGCGAACGCGAGGGCGTCCCCACGATGGTGCTGCTCCGCCCCGTGCTCGGCGCCCGAGGCTCGTTCCTGCCCTCGGCGCTGAACGTCGTGCAGCTCGTCGGGTGGGCCGCCGTCGAGTTCTGGGCGATGGGCGAGGTCGCTAACGTCGCGTCGGCGCGGCTGTTCGGGTTCGAGTCGCCGGTGTTCTGGCTCGCGGTCGTCGCGATCGTGTGCACGGCGCTCGCGGTGGGGGGCCCGGTGCTTGTCGTTCGGCGGTGGCTCGAGCGCTTCGGGATCTACGTGTTGCTCGGCACCGGCCTGTGGATCACGGTCGAGGTCCTCCGTGGCTCCGGTGGCATCTGGGGCTCGGCGGGGAGCGGCGGGCTCCCCTTCTGGCTGGCCGTCGACCTGGTGATCGTGATGCCGGTCTCGTGGCTCCCGCTCGCCGCCGACTACAACCGCTTCGCGCGACCCGGTTCGCGCGCGACCCTCGGCACGTACGCCGGGTACGCGGCCGGCAACGCGTGGTTCTACGCGCTCGGCGTGCTGCTGGTGCTCGCGACCGGGGCGAGCGCGGACGCGCTCGGGATCGGCTCGGCGATCGTGGGCGTCGCCGGCGGCGGCGTCGTGCTGGTGGCGCTGCTCGTGGGGGAGAGCGACAACGCGTTCGCCGACATCTACTCCGCCGCGGTGTCGACGCAGAACGTGGCGAGCGAGGTGTCGCAGCGGGGGCTCGCGGTCGCGGTGGGTGCGCTCGGGTTCCTGCTCGCGCTCGCGTTCACCGCCGAACGCTACGAGCAGTTCCTGTTCCTGATCGGCTCGATCTTCGTGCCGCTCACCGCTGTCTTCCTCGCGGACTACTTCGTTCGGAGCCGTGGGCGGTACGGGGAGGCGGAGGTGTTCGAGCCGAGCGGCGTCCGGTGGCTCGCGTTCGTGCCCTGGGCCGCCGGGTTCGTGGTCTACCAGTGGTGCGTGCCCACCGGGCCCCAGGGGTGGATCGACGCGGTTGGCCGGGTGTTCGACGCGGTGGGGCTTCCGTTCCCGTTGTTCGGTTCGGCGCTGGGCGCGAGCATCCCCAGCTTCGTGGTCGCCTTCGCGCTGACGCTGCTCTTGCCGCGGCGGGCTACTCGCTGACCGCGCGTTTCGGCGGCGGGGGTGCGGCGACGAGCAGGACCACGGCGGGGTCGCCGGTGGCGTTCGTGATCGTGAGCTCGGACCCGGCCGGGACCAGCGTCGTCTCCCACTGCCCGAGCCGTTTGCGGCCCCGGTTCACCTGCACGATGACGCGTCCGGTCACCACCAGCACGAGCGCGTCCGAGTCCCGGTCCTCGATCGTCCCGAGCGCCTGGTTGCGTTCGAGGCAGACGATCTCGGACCACAGGTGCTCGGACTCGAACAGCTCCTCGTGACGCGGCCCGTCCTCGTCGAACCGCACCAGATCTCGAAGGTCCTTGGCGTCCACGGCGGCCCAGCCTATCGGCCGCGCTCCGACACCGCCGCGCTCCGGGTCGGCCGGGCCGCGGCCCGGCCGCCATCGGTAGACTTCGCGCTGTTCGTCCCCGACCCGTCAAGGAGCCCATCGTGCCGACGTTCGCCTTCTCGACCGACCGCCCCACGGATCAGGCCGTCGACGTCCTGGTCCTGCCCGTCTTCGAGGGTCCCGAGGCCGGACCCGGCGTGAAGGACGTGAAGGGGGTCGACCTCCTCGAGCAGTTCGCGGCCTCGGGCGCCACGGGCAAGCGCGGCGAGTCCCTCCTGGTGCCGAACACCGGGGACCAGGCGCTCGCGGCCAAGGCGGTCCTGCTGGTCGGCGTCGGCCCGAAGGCCGCGGCGAGCCCCGACGCCTGCCGGCGGGCGATCGGCCGGGTCGCGAGACAGCTCGGACGGCGCAAGACGGTCGCGACCACGCTCCCGCAGATCGTCGGCGCGAAGGACCAGCTCGAGGCCGTCCAGGCCACGGTGGAGGGCGTGCTGCTCGGCTCGTACCGGTTCGACCGTTACAAGTCGAAGTCGGACGGGGCGGCCCAGCGGCTGGCCAAGGTCGCGATCCTCGGTGGCGGCAAGACCGACGCGAAGGCAGCGAAGGACTCGATCCGCCGCGGCGAGGTGATCGCCGAGTCGCAGATGTGGGCCCGCGACCTCGTGAATACGCCCGCGCTCGACCTCCCGCCGGCCGGGCTCGCGAAGGAAGCGCAGGCGATGGCCAAGGAGGTCGGGCTCACCTGCAAGGTCTGGACCGAGGCCGAGCTCAAGAAGGGCGGGTTCGGCGGCGTGCTCGGGGTGGGGCAGGGCAGCGTTCGGCCGCCACGGCTGATCGAGCTCAAGTACTCCGGCGGCGGCAAGGGTTCCCCGATCGCGCTGACCGGCAAGGGCATCGCGTTCGACTCGGGCGGCCTGTCGATCAAGGACGCGACCGGGATGGAGTGGATGAAGTCCGACATGGGCGGCGCCGCCTCGATCCTCGCGACGATGCGCGCGATCGCGCTGCTCAAGCCGAAGGTCAACGTGATCGCCGCGATCCCCTCGGCCGAGAACATGCCGAGCGGCTCCGCGATCCGGCCCGGCGACGTGCTCAAGCACCGCGGTGGAACCACGTCCGAGGTGCTGAACACCGACGCCGAGGGCCGGCTGGTCCTGGCCGACTCGCTCGCGTTCCTGGCCGAGAAGAAGCCGCGGGTGATCATCGACACCGCGACGCTCACCGGCGCGTGCATGATCGCGCTCGGGACCGACCTGTGGGGCGCGATGGGCAACGACCGCGACCTGATCCGCGACGTGCTGGCCGCGGGCGCCGCCGCCGGCGAGCCCGGGTGGGAGCTGCCGATGCACGAGCCGTACCGCAAGCTGATCGACTCGGACATCGCGGACATCAAGAACATCGGCAAGCGCTACGGCGGCGCGATCACCGCGGCGATGTTCCTGCGCGAGTTCGTCGGCGACGTGCCGTGGGTGCACCTGGACATCGCCGGCCCCGCGTTCTCCGAACGCCAGGGCGACTACTGGCCCAAGGGCGCCACCGGCAGCCCGGTCCGCGCGCTCGTGCGCTACGTCCTCTCGAAGGCGTAAGCGGCGCGAAGAGGGAGTGGGAACCGCGGCTGGCCGCGGTCGCGCCTCAGGGTTTGGTCCCCGTCGCGAACAGAACCTCGCGGAAGTCGTTGACCGGGTCCGCGAAGCGCTCGCCGAACTCCGCCCGGGCTCGCTGCAGGAACTCCGCGAACGCGGCGTCGCCCAGCATCGAGCGGACGAACCGTCCGGTCGCCCACGTCGACAGTCCCTCCACGTACTCGTCGAGCGAGTACTGGAAGCGGTAGCGGCGGACCTCGGTCCGGACGTGGCGGATGCCCGACTCCATCAGCGCCTCCTCGAGCGGAAGCCGCTGCCGGAAGCGTTCGCGCCACGGCAGGCGTTCGTCCATCGCCGCCTGCACGACCTCCTGCGGGACGACCGAGCCGACGAGCTCCAGCCAGGTCCTGGCCAGGTCGTCCTGGGCGTCGGCCCACGCCGTGAGACCCAGACGTCCGCCGGGGCGAAGCACGCGCTTCATGTCGAACAGCGCCGTCTTGTACTTGGTGAAGTGCGCGAGCACGAAGTTCGCGAGCAGGGCGTCGAACGCGCCGTTGCGGAACGGGAGATCGATCGCGATCGCGGTCGCCACCGGGAGCGAGCCGTTGGCCGAACGAGCGACCCGGAGCATCCCCGGGGCCTCGTCGATCCCGACCACGTTCGCGCCCGTCCCGGCCGCGGCGAACGCCGCGACGCCGGTCCCCGTGCCGACGTCGAGCACGCGCCACCCGGCCTCGATCCCCGTGAGCTGGACGAGATCGCGAGCGGGCTCGGCCAGGCGCGGCGCGTGGATACGCGCATACGTCTCGGCGACGCTGTCGTAGGAGCGCCAGTCGTCCATGGCGGTCCAGCCTACCGGCGTTCTCCGCGTTCGGCGGGCATCGGGGGACGTCCGTCCCCCGGGTAGGCTCTCGCCGTGTCCGGGCCCGCGGGTGTCACCGCGCTCGTCCTGGCCGAGACCGTCGCGGGCGGGCTCGTCCTGCTGTTCCTCACGCCGCTGTGGGGCGAGGTCAAGCGGGGCTTCTTCACGTTGACCGGGAGTGTGCTCCTGGTGCTGTCGTTCGCGACCTGGGGAGCGGCGGCGGCCGGCCGGGTACCGGGGAGCGAGGCCGGCGTCTGGTCGGTGCGGCTGTCGGCCGTGCTCGCGTTCGTGAACCTCGTCTGGGTCGGCCTGATGTACGCGAAGCGTCACGCGGCGGCTCGCGTGATCGGGATCGTCTCCGTCCCGTTGTCGATCGCCGTGCTGGGCGCGATGGCCGGCACGGCGGAGGGGACCTGGGCCGTGGCGTTCCTCCAGCTGCTGGCCGGCGCGGCGTTCCTCGGCGCGGTGATCGACGGGCTCTTGCTCGGGCACTGGTACCTGACCGATCGCGGCCTCACCCGCAAGCCGATCAACCGGATGACCGTCCTGTTGTTCGTCGGGGTGGGGCTCGAGGCGGTGGCCCTACTGCTAGGAGGGTTCGGACCGACCGAGGCCTCGTCCGAGTTCAATCCGCTCCTCACGTCGGCGGGCCTGGCCTCGTGGATCGCGCTCGGGATGGTCGCGGCGACCGGGCTGATCGCGGTGATGATCCGGGCGACGCTGAAGGGCACGAGGTCCTCGGCCGTGCAGTCCGCGACCGGCTTCTTCTACCTCGCCGTGATCACCGCGCTCACCGCGGAGTTCGCCGCCAAGGTAACGTTCCTCCCGTAGCCATGGATGTCGCCGTGATGGTCCTCGGGTTCGTCGCGGAGGTCATCGCCTGGTCGCTCGTCGCCCGCGGGCGGAACGTGTGGACCACGATGACCCCGGTGCTCGCCACGATGGGCGTGGTCGCGCTGGTGATCGGTCCGATCGCGTGGTCGCCCGACGTGGCGCCCGGGGTCTCCCTCACGGTCGGGCTCGTGATCGGCGTCCTGTTGTACGTGGCCACGCGCATCGCGATCGTGATCATGGCGCGGTGGGGCACCTTCCGGCGGCACGCGCTCGAGATGTACCGCAAGCAGGGCGGGCTCTCGCTGGGGATCGCGCTGCTCCTGTCGATCGCGCTGTCCGTGCCGGGCGAGGAGCTGTTCTGGCGCGGGTTCTTCCAGGGCCAGCTCGCGTCCTCGCTCGAGGGCCGCACCGCGCTCGCGGCGGTGCTCGCCTGGGTCGCGTTCGTGCTCGCGAACCTCCCCAGCGCGAACCTCGCGATCGCGGCCGGGCCGTGGTCGGCGGCGCGGTCTGGGTCGCGCTGGCGTGGTGGACCGGCGGGGTGCTCGCGAGCCTCGCCTGCCACATCGTGTGGACGGGGATGATGGTCGCGTTCCCGGTGCTGCACGCGCCCGCCGAACCGACGACGTGAGCGACGTCGTCCCCGCGCCCGTCCGCCGGATCCTCGAGGAGGGAGCGTTCTGCCACGTCGCCTCGCTCACGCCGACCGGTCCGCACGTGACCCCGATGGTGTTCGCCTCGGCCGCCGGTCGCGTGTGGGTGACCACGTCGAGGGGTTCGGTGAAGGCGCGCGCGTGGCGGCGCGATCCGCGCGTGGCGGGGCTGGTCCGATCCGGCGATCGGGCCGCGGCGTTCACCGGGACCGTGACGACGTACGACCTGCTCGACACGGACACGTGGGGTCGCTCGCTCTCGCAGGGTCCGGTGCTCGCGCTCGCTGGGTTCCGTTTCACGCAGAAGAACGCCAAGTTCTTCGCCGGCTACGCGGTGGACGCGCACCAGGTCCCGCTCGCGTGGACGCCGCCGGGGCGCGTGTTCGCCGAGATGCGGCTCGAACGCTCGGCGATCGTGGAGTCGGGACGACTGACGAGCGCGTGGGGGGACTGGGGCGACACCCTGGAGGGCGTGGATCGCTTCCGAGCCTCGAACGCCGGCGCGTCGCCGTTGGCCGGGCTGCCCGAGCGGATCCGCGACGGCCTCGGTTCGAGCGGTGACGGCGCGCTCGCGCTCGGGACCGATGAGGGACCGATCGTGCTGCCGGTGCGGTGGGCGGAGGACGGCGGACGAGCCTATGCCGTGGTGCTGTCGGAGACGCTCGCCCTCGCCGCGCCGTCCCGGGCTCCGGCCGTCGCGTTGCAGGTCGACCTGCCCGTCGTCGTGGCGCGCCCGGGCGATGATGGGCGCCATGATCCGGGGACACGGCCAGGTCGCGGTGGTGGCCGCGCTCACCTCGGGGGCCGGTTCGGTCACCCGCATCGCGGAGCTGGCGGGCGTCGAACCCTCGGACGCCGCCCTGATCGGGATCCGACCCGCGACCGTCGTGTGGTGGCGCGGGTGGACCTCGGGGTCGGTGACCCCAGCGTGACGAAGGTCGAGTTCGACGTCGTCGTGGAGGCCCCGCCCGAGGCGGTCTGGGAGGTGGTCTCGGATCCGCGGCGGCTGCCCCACTGGGACCGGCACATCGTCCGCGTCGACGGGATCCCGGCGGACGGTCTCCGCGAGGGGATGCGCTACACGACCGAGATGCGGTTCTTCGCCTTCCGCAGCACGATCGACGGCCGGGTCCTCGAATGGGACCCGCCGCACCGTTCGACGATCCGGCTCACGGGACTGCTGGATGCCACGGTCACCTCGACGATCGAGCCGCTCGCGGGCGACCGGAGCCTGCTCGAACACATCGTCGACTACCGGTTCCGGGGCGGCCCGCTGGGCGAGGTCGCGGCGAGGAGCCTCGCACGCGTGGGGGGAGCGCACCTCGCGCTCCGGCACGGGACGCTCTCGCAGGTCCGGGACATCGAGCGCCGCTTCCAGGAGAACAGGGCGATCGAGGGCGACTAGTCGCGATCGTCGCCGAGCTGCTTCAGGTACTTGCGCTGCAACCGCCCCGGCCGCCCCACGAAGTACCCGATCACGAATCCCAACCCCGCCGCGACCACGATCACCGTGACGAGCCGCGCCTGCGAGTCGAACAGGAGGAAGTTGACCCGCACCTTGTCGAAGTTCGCGACCCCGAACGCGATCAGGATGACCGCGACGATCGCGATGACCACCTGGCGGAACGAGATCCCCGAGCGCGGGGGCGGCGACGGCTCGCTCCGACCGCCGCCGGGATCGTTCGGCGGGCCGTAGTCGTCGCCTTCTCGTCGCACCTGACCCTCCGTGACGGCGTTGCCGGTCATCCTCCATCATCCTGCCCGTGAGAGCACGTTCGGTCCTTCGAGCCGCGGCCCTGGGTGGCGCCGCGCTGGCCGTCGGGGCGTGGAGCTCGTCGGGTCCCGGCCGCGAGCGCGATCTCGCGGCGTTCCGCGAGGGCAACCGCGACCGGGGTCCCGGCGCGGACCGGTTCTTCCGCGGCGTGACCGAGCTCGGCTCGATCTGGGCCTCGGTGGGCGCTGCCGCGGTGCTGGCGGCGACCGGCCACCGCCGGGCGGCCGCCAGAGGGCTGGCCGCCGCCTCGATCACCTGGGTCGCCGGGCAGGGGCTGAAGCGCGCGTTCGGCCGTCCTCGCCCCTACGACGCCGGCCTCGACGGGATGCACCTGCGCATCGAACGCCCGAACGGCACCTCGTGGCCGAGCAGCCATCCCGCCGTCCTGCTCTCGTTCCTCACCGTGACGTCGAAGGACCTAGGCGCCGGCCCGATCGCGCGGGCGGCGCTGGACGGGCTGGCGGCCACGATCGGGACCTCGCGGGTGTACGTGGGCGTCCACTTCCCGTCGGACGTTGCCGGCGGGATCCTGCTCGGCAAGAGCGTGGCCGCCGCGTTCGACGACGACCGCCGATAGACTCGCCACGTGCTCGCCTCGATCGGCTGGCCGGTCCTCGATCGCATCCACCTGTTCGGCGACTTCGCCATCAGCCCGCACGGCATCGGGATCGCCGTGGGGTTCCTGTTCGGCGCGTGGATCCTGCAGCACGAGGGTCCCAAGCGCGGGGTGACCGTCGAGCACATCAACACGATGGTGTTCTGGGCGTTGATCGGCACGATCATCGGCGCTCGGCTCTTCTTCGTGATCGGCCACTTCTCCGAGTTCGACGGCGTGGGCGACATGCTCGCGCTGTGGAACGGGGGCCTCACCCTGCTCGGCGGGATCGCGGGCGCGATCCTCATCAACATCCCCTTGTTCCGCAAGTACCACTACTCGTTCTTCCAGGTGATGGATGGCGCGGTGATCGGGCTCGCGTTCGGGATCGCGTTCGGCCGGATCGGCGACCTGATCATCGGCGACCACCTCGGCAAGCCGACCAGCTGGCTGCTCGCGTTCCAGTACGAGGGCGGCAACCTCTCGGGGTTCACGTGTGCGGCGGGCACGTGCCGGACCACACTCGAAGGCGGGCAGGTACTCACGATCACCCACGAGGCGGCCCGGCTCACCACACCGGCCGGGCGGCTCCTCGCCGAGGGCGTCGGGGTCCATCAGACGGCCCTGTACGACATGTTCTTCGCGACGTGTCTGTTCCTCGTGCTGTACGGGCTCTCCCGGGCACCCCGGCGCCTCGGGGTGCTCACGCTCGTGTTCGGCGCGGTCTACGGGGCGACGCGGGTGCTCGAGGACTTCCTGCGTGTCGACAAGCGGGTGTTCGGCATGACCGGCAGCCAGTGGACCGGGCTCACGGTCTCGATCGTCTGCATCGTCACGTTGATCTCGTGGGCCGTCGGCGCGCGTTCGTCACCGCCAGGGGACGATCGAACGACCAGCGGAGACGAGGACCAGGCGGACCGAACGGTGCCCTGACGAGCTAATGCGCGTGGCCGTGATGGCCCCCGGCCGTCACGGCGGCGCCGGGGACAGCCATGATCGGGAGCGGCTTGCCGACCTTGGAGCGGGTGGTGTGGGCGAGCTCCCGAGCCGCGCGCCGCAGCGCCTCGCCCGCCGGTGAGTCCGGGTCGGTCACGACGATCGGCGTCCCGTCGTCGCCGCCCTCGCGCAGCGCGGGTTCGAGCGGCACCTGCGCGAACAGCGGGACGCCCAGGGTCTCGGCGGCCTCGTTGCCTCCGCCCTGACCGAAGATCGGCGTGGGCTCGCCGCAGTGCGGGCAGACGAACCACGACATGTTCTCGATCACGCCGATCGGTCGCAGGTTGGTCCGCTCCGCCATCTTGCCCGCCCGCTCCGCGACCTTGCGCGCGGCCTCCTGCGGCGTGGTCACGACGAGCATCGACGCGCCGGGCAGGAATGACGCGAGGCTGATCGACACGTCGCCGGTCCCCGGCGGCAGGTCGCACAGCAGGAAGTCGAGGTCGCCCCAGTACACGTCGCCCAGGAACTGCTCGATCGCCTTGTGCAGCATCGGGCCCCGCCAGATCACCGGCGTCTCCTCGGGCACGAAGAAGCCCATCGAGATCACCTTCACGCCGTAGGACTCCATCGGCAGGATCATGTCGTTGAACCCGACGGGCTTGCCGGTCACGCCCATCATGCGGGGCACGCTGAACCCCCAGACGTCGGCGTCGAGGATGCCGACGCGGTGCCCCTCGGCCGCCAGGGCGCAAGCGAGGTTCACGGTGACGCTGGACTTGCCGACGCCGCCCTTGCCCGACGCCACGGCGATCACCGTGGTGTCGGAGCCCGCGAAGAAGGTCGGCTGCTGCTGCTGGGGGGCCGCGCCGCCTCGCAGGGTGGAGACGAGCGAGGCGCGTTGCTCCTCGCTCATCGGGGACAAGGACACCTCCACGCGGTCCACGCCCTCGAGCGGCGCGAGCGCCTCGGTCACGTCACTGGTGATCCGGTCCTTGAGCGGGCAGCCCTCGATCGTGATCAGGACGTGGACGCGGACCAGGCCGCCGTCCAGCACCTCGATGTCCCGGAGCATGCCGATGTCCTCGATCGGACGGCCGATCTCGGGGTCGTTGACGCTCCGGAGCGCCTCTCGGACCTGGTCCTGCGTGACCACGGGGTGACCTCCTGGTTCGTTGGCTGGTTCGCTGGCTGGTTCGCTGACTCGGACCGTCTGTCGTGCGTCCGTGCTCCGATGGATCGGGCTCGGATTATCCTGGTCGGCACGGTGCGAACCGTGCTTTCTCCCATGGTACGTCCGGCGCTCGCGGGCGTCGACGCGCGCCGGTCCCGTCGATCGCGAGGAGCGACCCGTGCCCGCCCGTGAGCCCACTCCGCTCGAGATCCACAAGGCGCTCGCCGACGACACGCGCTTCCGCCTGTACCGGTACCTGGGGCTCTCGGGCAGGCCGGTCTCGATCCGCGAGCTCTCGACCCGCCTGTCCCTGCACCCGAACACGCTCCGGCCGCACCTGCGCCGGCTCGAGGAGGCCGGCCTGGTCCGCCGCGAGATCCGCAAGGGCGCGACCGTGGGACGCCCGCAGACGATGTACGTCGCGATCGAGCAGATCGAGGGCGAGAACCGCGATTTCCGGCTCCTCGCCGAGATCCTGGCCGGTCTCGCCTCGGGCACCCGGGCCCGGACCCGCGCCACCGAGCGCGCCCGCGAGTGGGGCCGTTACCTCGCGGCACGCGGCGTCCCGAAACCGGGCACTCGCTCGGCGGCCCGCCATAACCTCGCCGTCCTGCAGGAGGCGATGGCCTCGGCCGGGTTCGACCCGCGGTTCCGAAGGGCGAGCGACGGGACCGTCGAGGTCACCCTGCGCGACTGCCCCTTCCGGGAGCTGCTGGACGACCACCGCGACCTCGTGTGCTCGATCCACCAGGGGTTGGTGGAGGGGATGCTCGGGGCGCTCGAGCCGCCGCTGTCCCTGGAGGCGTTCACGCCGCTCACCGAGCGCGCGATCTGCCGGGTGGAGGTACGGGAACCGCGACCTTAGGCCCAAGGGCTCAGGGGACGGCCGACACCGGCCGACACCGACCGATAGTCCGAAAGGACTATGCCCGCCCACCTTCAGGAGGTCCAGCTGGTCAAGGACGAGAAGGTCACGGTCGAGGCCGCGCTGAACGCATCCTCCAACCCCCACGACTTCACGCTGCAGCTCCAACAGGCCAGGATCGAGCTGCCGAGCGAACCCCCTCAGGCGGCCGGGCGGGGCCGCCGGCGGATCAGCGCGGCGATCCCCAGGCCGATCCCGATGCCGAGCAGGGGTCCGATCACCCATCCCGCAACGGCGGGCGCGGAGCTCGCCGGCGTGACGGTACGGACCTCGACCACCGGCGAGGGTTCGGGCTGCGAGAACGAGGAGACGTCCACGGCCGCCCCGTTCCCGACGCCGGTCCCGTCGCCCACGACGATCGCACCCGTCATCCCGGGGTGGTACCAGCATGCCCAGGGATAGACGCCGGGCTCGGCGAACCTCGCCGTGAAGGCCTCATCCTGGTTGAGATCCTCGGGATGACCCCAAGAACTACCGATGACGTTGTGCGCGAACGGATCCTCGTTCACGAAGGTCACCGTGCCGCCGGTGTCGATCGTCAGGATCGTGGGTGTCGGGCAGGCGTCGACGAGCTCGACGGTGTCTCCCTTGCCCTGCGTCGCGCCGGTGTGGCAGCCGCCGCCGGCGGCGGCGGGGATCGCGGGGACGATCAGGACGGTGAGGAACGCGGCGGCGATCACGATCGCGCTGCGGCGAGCCATGGGCATCTCCTCTCGCGAAGGTCTCGGAACCGTCTACACCGCGGATGCGCGGTCCGGTTCCGCTCGACGGCGTCCTCAGGCGATCGATCGGGCGACCTCGAGCGCCGACGCCCGGTCGAGCGAGGTCTCGAGCCGGTAGGTGATGCCGTCCACCTCCCAGATCAGGACGTTGCCTCGGACCGAGAAGGTCTCCGTGCCGCGCTCCGTCTCGATCATGAGCACGTGAGGAACCGGGATCCACACTGCTGTGGCACCGTCCACCGAGGCAGCATGCACGTCCTCGAACGCCTGGACGCTCTTGACCACGGTCTCGTCGTCGCCCTGGAACGCGATCAGGACGAGCCCCCACTCGGTCCCCGGCAGGGCCGGGTAGGTCGCGCTCGGCCGCCAGGCGTACACGAGCCCCGGGTCGCCGAACGGGCTGTCGACGACGTACACCTCGTCGGGTGGCGGTCCCGAGGGCAGGGACGGCTCGAACCCCGCGAGCGCGACGGCCTCCTCCGCCGGCACCGGCTCGCCGAGTGCGCCGGGCGTCACCGGCGGCAGCGTGGCCGAGGGTGTGACGCCGGGCTGGACGCGGATCTCGATCGAGCCGATCGCGAACCGGGCCGCGGCGGCGAGCGCGAGCGCCGCGAGCAGGCCGACCGTCGCGAGCACGAGCACCCGCCGGCGGCTCCACAGCGCGCGCCGCGGGAGCACCGGGCGGGTGCCGGTCGCGCGCTCGGTCTCGAGCCGCGCGAGGACGGCGCCCCGCAGCGACGGGGTCGGGGGGAACGCGAGCTCGGGCCCGAGCGCCGTCAGCGCCGCCGCCACCTGCTCGTTGGTCATCCGTCGCTCACCCATCCCGTGACCCCTCCAACCGATCGCGCAGCTTGCTCAGGCCTCGCGACAGCCGCGACTTCACGGTCCCCGGGCGGATCGCCAGGGCCCGGGCCGTCTCGGCCTCCGAGAGCTCGAGCAGGTACCGGTAGGTCACGACCAGCCGCTCTGGCTCGGAGAGATGTTCGAGCGCCCCGAGCAACGCCTCGCGTTCCTCGCGCCCCAGGGCCGCGGCCTCGGGGGACGGGGCCGCGCCCCCCGAGCCGCGGTCCTGCGCGAGTCGCACGGTGAGCCGCTCGCGCCGGCCCACCGACCGCCGCCGGTTCTTCGCCTCGTTCGACACGATCCGGAGGACCCACGGGCGGAACGCCTCGCCGGCCCGGAAGCGGTCGAGCGCGTAGAAGGCCTTCACGAAGGCCTCCTGTGCCGCGTCCTCGGCCTCGGCGGAGCTGCGCGTGATCAGCCATGCGGTGCGGAACGCCACCTCCCGGTATCGCTCCACGAGCTCGCCGTAGGCCTGAACGTCACCGTCGCGCGCGAGCCGTGCGAGCTCGACGTCCTCCAGTGGACGGCCCTCCACTCGGTCGGTCATCCCGCTCTACACCGGGGGGATGCCGCCGGTTCCGCGGATGGCGCCGCTACGCGCCGGCCTTCCCGTTGCCGAACGTCTGCTCGGCGTAGTCCGTGATCCCCGAGAGCAGGTTCGTGAACTCCATCGGGATCACGAACTTCGTCGAGGGCGACTGACCGATCTGCTTGAGGGTCTCCAGGTACTGCAGGCTCATCGTCTTCGAATCGACGCCCCGCGCCGATTCGAAGATCCTCGTCAGCGCGAGCGAGAACCCCTCGGCGCGCAGGATCGCCGCCTGGCGGTCGCCCTCGGCGTTCAGGATCGCCGACTGCTTGTTGCCTTCGGCCACGGTGATCGCGGCCTGCTTGGCCCCCTCGGCCTCGGTCACGACGGCGCGACGGGTGCGCTCCGCCGACATCTGACGCGTCATCGCGTCCTGGACCTGCGGCGGCGGGATGATCTCGCGGATCTCGACGTTGGTGACCTTGACGCCCCAGCGCTCGGTCACCTCGTCGAGCTTGTTGCGCAGGATCTCGTTCATCGCCTCGCGCTTGGCCAGGACGTCGTCCAGCGACATGTCGCCGACCACCGATCGCAGCGTCGTGGCGGCGATGTTCTGGGCAGCGCCGGCGAAGTTGCCCACCTCGATCACCGACATCCGAGCGTCCACGACCCGGTAGAAGACGATGAAGTCGATCGAGATCGTCGCGTTGTCCTCGGTGATCGCGGCCTGGTGCGGGATCTCCAGGTAGAGCTCGCGGAGGTCGACCCAGACGCCCTTGTCCACGAACGGGATCAGCAGGACGAGCCCGGGTCCCTTCGCGCCGATCGCGCGCCCCAGACGGAACACCATCAGCCGCTGGTACTCGCGGACGATCTTGATCGCCTAAGGGGACGATCAGGATGAGCAGCAGCAGGACGACCCCGACGCCGATCGCCAAGGGGATCACGGTTGGCTCCCTCCTCGTTGCCCTTCGGTCGACGCCGTGGCCGGCGCCTCCGTGGGTTCGACCTTGAGCTTCAATCCTTCCATCTCGACGACCCGGACGTGGGCGCCCTTGCGGGGGGTGCCGCGGACGGACTCCGCCGTCCAGTTCTCCGAGGCGACCTGGACGACCCCCTTGGGGTTGAGGTCGCTCAGCACGACGCCCTCGAGCCCGACGAGCTCCTGGTCCCGCGTGGTCGAGCCCCGATGGCGTAGCCGCATCGCGGCGCGGACCACGATCAGGAAGAACAGGGCGGCGAAGACCGCGACCGGGACGATCACGAACGGCGAGACCGCGACGCCCGGCACCGACGTGTCGAACAGGTAGAGCCCGCCGAGCACCAGGCACACGACGCCCGCGATCGCCGGCAGGCCGACGCCCGGATGCAACAGCTCGAGCACGAAGAACACGACCGAGGCGACGAGCAGGACCACACCGATGATCTGGACCGGCAGCATCCCGAGCGCGACCAGCGAGGCGACGAACATCAGGACGCCGAGCGTCCCGACGATCCCGCCGGGGATGAAGAACTCGGCCACGATGAACGCCAGGCCGAGCCAGAAGAATACGAAGGCGAGGTTGGGGTCCAGGAGCGAGTGGAAGAAGTTGGCGAAGAAGCCCATCGTGTCCTCGGTCACGGTGGCGCCCGCCACGTCGAGCGTGACGGGCTCGCCCGATACCTGGACGGTCATCCCGTTCACGTCCGCGAGGAGCGTTGGCACGTCCGGGGCGATCAGGTCGATCACCCCGAGCTGCAGCGCCTCCTCGGCCGAGGCGCTCTCGGCATCCCGGACCGCCGATTCCGCCCAGACGGCGTTCCTGTCTCGAGTCTCGGCGATGCTCACCATGTACTCCGCCGCGTCGTTCACGGCCTTCTCGGAGGCGACGGCGCCGGACAGCCCGACCGGCTGCGCCGCACCGACGTTGGTGGCCGGCGCCATCGCCGCGACGTTGGTCGACAGCAGGATGAACGTGCCGGCGGAGGCCGCTCGGGCCCCCGACGGCGAGACGTACCCGATCACCGGGACCTTCGCGTTCAAGATCGCCTGTGTGATCTGCCGCATCGACGAGTCGAGCCCACCGGGCGTATCGATCGTCAGCAGCACGGCCGCGGCGCCCGCGTCGGCGGCGTCGGCGATGCCGCCCTCCACGTGGTCGGCCACGAAGGGGTCGACGACGCCGTCGATCCGCAGCTCGACGACCTGGGGGGAGGCGGACTGGGCGAGCGCGCCGTGGGCTCCGAGCGATAGGCACGCCGCCGCCAGGCAGGCGAGCGCCGCTGCGCGTCGGAGGATCATCACGTCACCGCCTTCATCATCGCACCGGCGCGGACGGATGGTGACGTAGGTCCGACGGGGGACCAGCTCGGTCGGCCCGAACGAGCCGAGGGCCACCCGGCGTCGAATGCCACCTCGCATGGCATGATGACGAAGACCCACCGTCAAGCTCGCGACGGTGCGGCGGGCGTATACCTGGAAGGAGTTCGGGTGAGCACTCGGCCCGACGGTCCGCTCCTCGCCCGTGAGGAGCAACAACTCGTGGAGGGACTCCTTGGGGGGAACGAGGACGCGGTGCGTGCGCTCTACGCGCGGTACGGACGTCCGATCTTCACGCTCGGGCTGCGGCTGCTCGGGAGCGCGGAGGCGGCCGAGGAGTTGACGCAGGACGTCTTCCTCGCGGCGTGGCGCAAGGCCGCGCGTTTCGACCCCGCTCGCGGGCGCCTGTCGACGTGGCTCATGACGATCGCCCACAACCTCGCGGTCGACCGGCTGCGGCGCGAGACCGGCGTCACCCGCCCGCACCTGGTCCTGGTCGACGAGGTCCCCGAGCTCGAGTGGGTGGACGAGGAGGAGCCGCTGATCGAACGCGACGCGGCGATCCGCGCCCTCGAGTCGCTCTCGGACGCCGAGAAGCGGCTCCTCGCGCGCGCGTACTTCGGCGGCCTCACGGCGCGCGAGATCGCCGAGGCGGACGGGATCCCGCTCGGCACGGTCAAGACGCGTCTGCGGACGGCGCTCATCAAGGTCCGGCGTGCGAACCAGGACAAGGAGCGGCCGTGACCTGTCTCGAGGTGCGCGAGCTCCTGCCCGAACACGCGATCGGCGTGCTCGGCGAGCTCGAGCACGAGCGCATCCAGCGCCACCTGCAAACGTGCGCAGGATGCCGCAAGGAGGCGGGAGACCTGGGGCAGGCGGCCTCGACGCTGGCGTTCGCGCTCGCGCCGGTCCCGGTGCCCGAAGGCTTGGGCGATCGGGTCGTCGCGCGGGTTCGACGCGCGGCCGGCGCGCCGCCCGGCACCCGGCGCCGAGCCCGGACGGCGACGGTCGCCCTGGTCGCCGCCGCGCTCGTGTTCGGGAGCCTGGGCTGGGGCGCCGTGATGGCGGGCCGCGCCGAACGGTTCGCCGACCGGGCCGCGCAAGCCCAACGCGAGCAGGCGATCGCGATCGAGCACTTCCAGCAGGTGCTCGGCAACGTGATCCCGGGGGGGTCCCTGCCCGACAACGAGACGCACATCGGACAGCTCGCCCCGGTCGCCGCGGGGACGGGCGGTGGGTTCGCCCTGCAGCTCGTGTCGCCGCGGATCTTGGACTTCGTGATGGTGATCGTGAACGGGCTCGACGACCCGTCCGTGCTGCCGCTGCGCGTGCAGCTCGTGAACGACCGGGGCAGGGTCCTGCGTGCCGGGCGCATCGACGCGCTCGACGCGAACGGCGGCGCCGAGGTCTACCACCAGTTCCGGACGCAGGGGCTCGGCGGCTTCACCACCGTCAACGTGGTGGACCCGGCCGGCCGGCCGGTCCTCACCGGCACGGTCGACCAGTCGAGCTAGCCGCCCGCGATCAGCGGAGCTCGAGTCCCTGGCTGAACGAGCCCGTGAAGCTCATCTCCACCGGCGCGTCGGCCAGGCCCGGGATCCCCTCGAAGCGCATCGAGATGTCGAAGTCGCCGTCGCTCTGCGTCTTCAGCATCTCGGAGGCCGCGAGGTCGACGAAGCTGGTCTGGGTGAACGTGCCCTGCCCAACGTAGGCGATCGAGCCCCCGCCCAGCGCGTCGAGCCCGGAGGCGCCCGTCGCGCCCGTGATCTCGGGGCCGAGCGCGTCGAGGAGCTTGGCGAGGTCCAGCGTCACGTCGATCGGCACGGTCATCTGCGTCTGGATCACGGCGGCCTCGCGGCCGTTCACGGTCTCGTTGCGGACGTACGTGCTCGTGGCCGAGAAGTCGATCGTCCCGTCGCCGAAGGGGAAGTCCTGCGAGAACTCCTTGTCCCACGTGTCACCCACCGAGACCGCGTCGCCGTCGTCCGGCAGGATCGGCGTGAGCTGCCCCATGCCGGGGAACCCGAACCCCTGGGTCTCGGCCGCGCCGCCGAGCGACAGGCCGCCTGCGGAGAGCACCCGGCCGTCGGACGCGATCTGGATCTCGACCGGGGGGGCCGGCGTGGATGGCACCTCGCTCCCGTTCAGCGTCCCGCTCATGTCCGAGACCGTGACCTCGATCGTGGCGGTCCCGGCGTCGTCCACCGAGACCACCTTCCAGCCGACCACCTGCGAGACGTCCATCGTCAAGGGCTCGTCGCCGAACAGCGGCGAGGAGACCTTCGCGTCCATCGTCTGGTGGACGTCGTAGGTCTTCTCCTCGCCCTTCGTGAACGACAACGCGAGTGGCTGCGCCTCCGCCGTGTCGCTGCGGGTGATCGCGAACGCGGCCAGGCCGGCGACGATGATCAGCACGACGGCGATCGCCGCGGCGATCACGCCTCGGCGGCGCTTGGGTGGCTCCGGTTCGGGCTCGGCCGGCGGAGCGGGCATCGGGACCAGCGGGGGTGCGGCCTGGCTCATCGGGGGTTCCTTCCTGCGCGGGAGATGGTTCTCCCATCCTCCCACACGGGACCGGTTCACTCGGCGAGCGCCGTCGCCAGGAACGCGAGCGACCGCGGGTAGCGGTAGCCGATCCCCATGTGTCCGGCGTCGAACAGCTCCAGCGTGTGCTCCACCCCGATCGCCTCGAGCTCCTTCGAGACCGCGACCGCGCCGTTGTCCAGGAACCACTCGTCGTGGATGCCGCCGTCCACCCAGATCGCGCGCATCGAGCGCAGCTCGTCCGCGTGCTTCGGGATCATCCTGACGGGGTCCTTGTCCAGCCACCGCTGCCACACGTCGTCGATCAGCCTGCCCGTGGCGACGTCGAACGGCAGCCGGACGGTCCCGTCCTCGTCGGCGGAGTAGCACGCGGCCATGCACCAGCTGTTGAGGAGTACGCCGTCCTCCTTCTTCGTCATGGCCGGCCGCGACCGGAAGTCCTCCCAGAAGCGGTCGTACGAACCCTCGTACGTGTCGCGGAGCGTCCGAACCGTCTCGCGGAACTCGGGGAGGTAGCAGGCCTCGAACAAGGCATCGCCGGCGTGCGACGCCAGGGCCGAGAACACGTCGGGTCGCAGCATCGGCGTCACCAGCGCGCCGTAGCCTCCGCTCGACTTGCCCTGGATGCCGCGGTGGTCGCGGTCGGGGATCGTCCGGTACCGGGCGTCCACGAACGCCACCACCTCGTCGCACAGGAAGTCCTGGTAGCGCCCGGTCGCCGGCGAGTTGAGGAACTGGCTACCGCCGAGCGAGGTCCAGCAGTCGACGAACGCGACCAGCGTCGGCGGCGCCTCGCCCGACGCGAACAACGCATCGACGTTCTCCGGGTAGGTGGGGCGGAACGCCTCCCGGTTCCCCCACATGTCGAGCTGGCCGGTCAGACCCTGGATCACGTACACGCAGGGGAACCGGCGATCGGGGTCGTCGTCGTACCCGGGCGGCACGTAGACCCACAGCGGCCGGTCGTTCGGGTCGCCCAGCGCGTTGCCCCGCAGGGCCTCGCTCTCGATCTGCAGCTCGTCGATCCTGCCGGTGAACTCGCGGCTCCACGGTTGCACGTCTCGGCTCCTTCGTCTCGGGTGTGCGGGCAACGGAACCCTCCTATCATGGCCGCACATGCCCGAGGTGTCCGACGTCGTCGGGATCGGCCTCGCGGGTGGGCAGGGGATGCGCGCCCGCCCGCTGACGCTGAAGGCCCCCGGGTACCTGCGTTCGAAGGCGGCGATGTCGTTCCTGGGACGCCGTCTGATCCGTTGGGTGATGACGATCCTGTCGAGCGAGGGCATCAAGGACTACTACGTCATCGCGCACGGGAAGGAGAACCGCTACCAGATCAAGGTGATGATCGGGTACGGGGAAGGGTTCGGCGTCGACGTCAAGTACTCGCCGGTCAAGTACGACGCCCTGTCGACCGGCAGCGCCGACTCGGCGCTCCGGCTGATGGAGTACTGGGACATCTCGCAGCCCGCGCTGGTGTTCCCGACCGATTCCGTGATCGACTTCGACCTCGCGCCGATGGTGGAGACGCATATCGGTCGCGGCGCCGTGGCCACGATCGCGGCGATGATGCGGGAGCCGGACGAGGTGGCGGAGAAGTACGGCGTCATGCTCACCGACGGCGACGGTCGCGTCACCGAGTTCGTCGAGAAGCCCACGCTGGGCGAGCTGCGTGAACACTTCCACGCGGAGACCGACGACGACTTCCGACAGCTGCCGCTGATGACCAACGCGGGGTTCTATCTGCTGGACACCGAGGTGATCAGAGGCCTGACCGGCAACGCGGAGATCGAACGGCTCCGCGCGACGCGGCTCGACTTCGGCAAGGACCTGTTGCCCTGGCTCGTCGGCAACGGGTACCCGGTCTACGCGTTCCCGGTGCGCCGGATCGGCGATCTGGGGAACGTGCGGGACTTCCTCGAGACGATGATCGACGTGCTCCGGGGGGAGTTCAAGGCGGTCGACCGGCTCCTGGGGCCGCCGTTCGACGCCGAGCGCAACGTCTGGATCGCGCCGGAATCGCTCGCGATGCGCGACTCGACGAGCGGCACGACGCTGGCCGAGAAGATCGCGAGCGGTGCCGTGCAGATCGGTCCGGCGGTTCGGATCGGCAGGTTCTGCGAGATCCACCCCGGCGTCCGGATCCGCGAGTCGAACCTCGACGACGACATCGAGGTGCAGCGCGACGCGTCGATCGAGCGTTCGCAGATCCGCGACGGGGCGGTGATCGGTCCCTCCGCCCGCCTGTTCGAGGCGGTCGTCGGCTCCATGTCGGAGGTCCGGTCCGAACCCTTCAACCCCACGTCGATCGAGCGCTTCGTGGCGCTCGGTGACGAGGTCATCGTCTACCCCGGTGTGCATCTGGCGGACGACGTGGCCGTCTACCCGCGGCTGCGGCTCCCGTTCGGGATCAGCGTCCCCGCCGGCACCGAGCTCGCCGGGCCCGCGGACGTGCTCAACCACCTGTAGCGGTGCGGGCCTGACGATGCGGATCGGCCTGGCGCTCCCGCACTACGACTTCTCGATCCCCGGGGTGTCGCCGATCCGGTTCGAGGCGCTGGCTGAGGTGGCGGTGCGCGCCGAGCGGCTCGGGTTCGACAGCGTCTGGATGTCCGATCACCTGTTCGCGACGCTCGGCCGCTACGGCGGCGGCGACGAGCGGTACGGGTCGCTCGAACCGCTGTCGACGCTCGCGGCGCTGGCGCCGCTGACGGAACGGGTCCGGCTCGGAACGCTCGTGCTCTCGGTGGGCGTTCCGCCACCCCGCGATCGTCGCGAAGACCGTGACGGCGATCGACCGCCTGTCGAACGGTCGCGTCGAGCTCGGGCTCGGGGCGGGCTGGTTCGCCGACGAGTACGAGGCGTTCGGCTACGGGTTCGGCTCGGTCGGGGAGCGGTTCGCGCTGCTCGAGGAGACGATGGGGTACCTCGACGCATTGTTCGGGGACGAGCCGGCGTCGTTCGAGGGGCGTCGGTTCGCGCTGCGCGAGGCCCACAACCAACCGCGGCCGGTGCAGGAGCCGCGGCCGCCGCTGCTCGTGGGCGGCAAGGGCGGCCCGCGGCTGCTGCGGCTCGCGGCGCGGTTCGCTGACGGCTGGAACACGGTCTGGCGGTGGACGCCGGAGGCGTACGCGGACCGGGCGGCGGCCGCGCGCGAGGCCTGCGAGCGCGTGGGCCGCGATCCCGCGACCCTCCGGCTCTCGCTCGGCCTGTTCACGGTCCTGGGCGAGGACGAGGCGGACCTTGTCCGTCGCTACGAGCTGATGCGCGAACGGCTGCCGGCGGGTGTCGTCGACGCCGCGCCGCTCGAGGGGCTGCGCCGGGACGGGCTGGTCGGCACCCCCGACGACGTGCTCGAACGGCTCGAACGGTTCGCCGAGCTCGGCGTGGGCGAGCTCGTCGTGGCCCCGGCGCCGGTGTGGTTCGCGCTGCCCGATCCCTCGATGCTCGATCTGTTCGCCGAACGCGTCCTTCCGGCCGCGAAGGAACTCTGATGGAGCCGCTCGAGGCGGCGCTCGCGGTGCTCAGGGAAGAAGACCAGCCCCTGCACTGGACGAAGATCCAGGACCTGGCGCTGCGCCGCGGCTACCTGGACCCGTTCGAGATCGCCGACGTGCGCAAGGCGCTGCTTGCCGCGCTAGCCGACGGCGTACGATCGGGCGTGCTCGAGAAGCAGGGGACCGGCGTGTACGCGGCCGCCACCCCCGACCGATGAGCTCGACGACGCTCGCGCTCGCCGCGTCGCCCCCGGGCGTCCGGTCGCGGGTCGCGTGGCGCGTCCTGCTCGCGTTCGCCGGGAGCTGGATGGTCGCCGCGCTCGCGCAGATCGAGATCCGTCTGCCCTTCACCCCCGTGCCGATCACCGGCCAGACGCTCGGCGTCCTGCTCGTCGGCGCGTCGCTCGGGGCCGGGTTGGGCGCCGTGTCGATGGCGCTGTACCTGCTGCAGGGCGCCGTCGGGTTGCCGTTCTTCTCCGGCGGCGGCTCGGGGACGGACTTCCTGACGTTGTCCTCGGTCACCGGGGGGTACCTGTGGGGGTTCGTGCTGTCGGCCGCCGTGGTCGGCGCGCTCGCCGGGTGGAAGTGGGACCGGTCGATCCGCAGCTCGATCGGCGAGATGTTCCTCGGCGAGGTGGTCCTGTACGCGGTCGCGATCCCGTGGCTGATGCAGGCGCTCGACGTCTCGCTGGGGCGGGCGCTCGAGCTCGGGCTCGCGCCGTTCGTCGTCGGGGACACGCTCAAGCTGCTCGCGGCGGCCGGGCTCCTGCCGCTCGCATGGCGGACCCTGCGCCGGAAGACCTGATCGGGAGACCCCAGTCGATCAGCGCCGGTAGGCGATCCGCGAGAACCGTTCGAGCTTCTCGAACCGGTGCTCGGCCTCGATCTGCCGAACCGTGCCCGACCGGTTGCGCATCACCATCGAGAACGTCGTCGCGCCGTCGGGCCAGTACTTCACGCCGCGCAGCAGGGAGCCGTCCGTGATCCCGGTGGCCGCGAAGAACACGTCCTGCCCGGCGACCAGGTCGTCGGTGGTCAGGACGCGTTCGATGTCGTAGCCCGCGTCGAGCAGCTGCTGCCGTTCGCCGTCGTCGCGCGGGAACAGGCGGCCCTGCATCGCGCCGCCGAGGCACTTCAGCGCGGCGGCGGCCACGACACCCTCGGGCGTCCCGCCGATCCCCAGGAGGAGGTCGAGCCCAGAGGTGCGGGTGGTGGCGGCCGCGATCGCGCCCGCGACGTCCCCGTCGGTGATCAGGTGGACGCGCGCGCCGACCTCGCGGACGCGCCCGATCATGTCGGCATGGCGCTCGCGGTCCAAGATCACGACGCCGATCTCTTCCGGCTTGATGCCCTTGGCCTTGGCGACCAGGCGCACGTTCTCCTCGGGCGAGGCGGTGATGTCGATCGCGTCCGCCGCCTCCGGACCGGTCGCGACCTTCTCCATGTACACGGCCGCGCCCGGGAAGAACATCGAGCCGCGTTCGGCGAGCGCGATCACCGAGAGCGCGTTCGGCTGTCCCAGGGCGGTCAGGCGGGTCCCGTCGATCGGGTCGACGGCGACGTCGCACGCGGGGCCCTCGCCGGTCCCGACCGACTCGCCGTTGTAGAGCATCGGGGCCTCGTCCTTCTCGCCCTCGCCGATCACGACGACGCCGTCCATCGAGACCGAGTCGATCATCAGGCGCATCGCGTCGACGGCGGCCTGATCGGCCGCCACCTTGTCGCCCCGCCCCACCCATCGGCCCGCGGCGAGCGCGGCGGCCTCGGTGACCCGGACGAGCTCGAGCGCGATGTTGCGGTCCGGACGCTCCTCCATCGCGCGATCCTCTCGATCCGTGCGGTCTTCGGTTGGGTGCCCTGGTCGGTGCTCTGGGGGCCTGCCGGACATCCTACGTGCGCGTCCGGCGCTCGCGCGCGGGCGGGACCAGGCCGCGTTCCTCACACCACTCGAGCGTTCGGCGGAGCGTCGTCTCCACCGTCGCGTAGCGCAGGCCGAGCTCCCGGGCCGCCTTCGAGCCGTCGTACCGGTGACCGTGGAGCAGCGTCCGTACGGCCTCGGGGCACAGGGTCGCGTCGCGACGGAGCAGCCTCGCGACGGCCCCGGCAAGGGCGCCGCCGGCGGTCGCGACCCAGCTCGGTGCGAACCGCACCCGGCGCGGCAGCCCCCAGATCCGGTCGAGCAGCTCGACCGCCTCGCGCGTGGTCAGGCTCGCGCCCGAGAGCAGGTACCGTTCGCCCGGCGTCCCGTGGGTCTCGGCCAGGACGTGGCCCTTCGCGCAGTCCTCGATGTCGATCAGCGAGATCGTCGTGTCCACCAGGACCGGGAGCCGCCCGTTCACGACCTCGAGAAGGAGCCGCGCCGAGCCGGTCGCCCGCCCCGGTCCCTGCACCGAGGAGGGGTTCACCGACACGACGTCGACGCCCAGGGTCCTCGAGAGCTCGAACACCCGCCGTTCGGCCAGGTGCTTGGAGCGCTCGTAGGCGGACAGGTACGAGCCTCGGTGCGGCGAGTCCTCCCGTCCGATCGTGTGCTGTGGCTCGCCGACCGCCGACGAGGACGAGGTGTAGACGACGCGTCCGACCCCGGCGTCGGCGGCGGCGCGGACCACGTTCGACGAGCCCTCGACGTTGGTGCGGAGCATGTCGCTCGGATCGCGCAGGCACATGGCGTTGACGCCGGCGACGTGGAAGACGCTGGAGCAGCCGCGCATCGCCTCGGTCAGCGACCCGAGGTCCAGCGCGTCGCCCCGGATCGCCTCCGCCCCGAGCGCGGTGACCGCGTCCTCGGAGCCCTTGGATCGAGCCAGAGCTCGCACCGCGCGGCCGTCGGCGACGAGGCGTCGGAGGACGGCCCCGCCGACGACGCCGGTCCCGCCGGTGACAAGGACCGGTTGGGTCACGCGGCCGGGTCGCGGCCGGTCGTGATCGCGCCGCGGAACCGCAGGACGTACTCGAGCCCGGAGAGCACGGTGATCACGGCGGCCGCGATCATCGCCCACTGATCCAGGTACAGCGGTCCGATCGGCTCGCCGGGACGCAGGATCGCGAGGAAGATCGCGAGGAACTGCACGTTGGCCTTCGCCTTGCCCCAGACGGACGGTTGCACGAGGTCACCGGTCGAGGCGACCGCGCCCTTCAGGCCGATGATCAAGATCTCGCGGCCGATGATGATCACGGCGATCCAGGGCGAGACCCGTCCGACGACCAGCAGGCCGATCAGGGCGCCCGCCACGAGCAGCTTGTCGGCCGTCGTGTCCAGGAAGTTGCCGAACACGCTCGTCTGCGCCCAGCGGCGGGCGAGCAGCCCGTCGAAGAAGTCGGTGAGCGCGGCGACCGCGAACAGCACCGCGGCGATCGTGAAGGCCGTGTCGTTGTCGGGTCCGGCGAGGATCAGCGCCAGGATCACCGGGACGAGCGCCACGCGAGCCCACGTCACGACCTTGAGGAACGCTGCGGCACGGAGGTCGGCGGGGGTGGTCACGGCTCGTCGGCATCGTAGCAGCGCGCCTGGTGGTGAACGGCCGCGGCGCCGGCGGTCCTCGGTGTAGCGTCGGCGTGTGGACCGACCGACGAGGACGACGCTGATCGTGGGTGCGGCGGTGCTGTTCGTGGTCGGGGTGCTGTTCGGGTTCCTGCTGGGACGATCGGGCAACGACGAGGAGCTCGCGATCCCGACGCCGAGCCCGGGGATCACCACGACCGTGACGCCACCCACCGAGGTGGTCACGCCGGCGCCGGGTGAGGCGCCCGCGATCTCGAGCCGGGGGCAGGTGCTGCGCGAAGGCGACCGGGACGTGATCGCCGCTCCCACCAGCGCGACGTGCGCCGCGCTGATCACGCCGGGGACGCTCGGCGACTGCGGCGAGGTGATCGTCGCCGACCAACGCGTCGTGTGGGTGGTGGAACAGGCCGCCACCGCGACGGGGGCGCCGGCGTTCTCGGTCCGGATCTCGACCTTCGTCCCGGACGAGAACGGGTGGGTCGGGTGGCTCCAGGCGTCCGACCCCGCCGGCGAACGCTGGTCGGACGTGAACGTGCTCGCGGCGGACCTGACGGGGGACGGCGTCCAGGAGCTGCTGGTGGGGTTCCGTTCGATCGGCGAGGACCAGACGCTCGAGTACGACATCGTCGGCTATTCCGAGATCGCCGTGCCCGAAGTGCTCGCCCATCCCGATCCCGCGCCCAAGGGCTCGGTGATCGTGTCCGGGGGAACGATCCAGGAGTACTCGGCGCAGTACCCCAACGGCGAACCCGTCTGCTGTCCCGCGAGCTACCTCCGACAGTCGATCGCGTTCGTGGACTCGTTCTTCCGGGTAGTCGATTCGGAGACCGTGGTCATCACCGCGGTCCCGCCCTCGGAGCTCTGACCTGACTAGGCTGCGCACCGTGGATAGGCCGAAGATCATCACGGTCGACGACTACGAGCCGCTGGCGCGGGAGGTCCTGCCCGCCGACGTCTTCGACTACTACGCGGGCGGGGCGGGGGACGAGTGGACCCTGGCGGAGAACCGCCGCGCGTTCGAGGACTGGGTGATCCGCCCGCGGATGCTGACCGGCGCCTGGCCCGTCGACCCGTCGACCTCGGTCCTCGGCAACGACGATCGCGTTCCCCGTGCTGGTGGCGCCATGGGCGTACCAGAAGCGCGCGCATCCCGATGGTGAGCTCGCCACCGCGCGCGCCGCCGCTCGCGCCGGGACCGTCATGGTGGTCTCGAGCACCGCATTCGAGTACCTGGAGGACGTGGCGGCCGCCTCCGACGCGACGAAATGGTGGCAGCTGTACGTGTTCACCGACCGCGAGCTCACCGTCGACATGCTGCACCGGGTCCATGCCGCGGGGTTCGGCGCGGTCTGCCTCACCGTGGACTTCCCCGACAGCGGCTTACGCCATCGCGACACGCGCAGCGGCTTCCAGATCCCGATCGGCCTGCGGTCGGACGAGCACGACGTTCGCGCCCGACCTCACGTGGGACGACCTCGCGTGGATCCGCGAGGCCGCCCCCGTGCCGTTGCTCGTCAAGGGCCTCATGACCGCCGAGGACGCGCGGCTCGCCGTCGAGGCCGGCGTCGACGCGATCGTCGTCTCGAACCACGGCGGGCGGCAGCTCGATTCGGTCCACGCGCCGATCACGGTCCTGCCCGAGATCGTGGAGGCCGTCGAGGGACGGGTCCCGGTGCTCGTCGACGGGGGGTTCCGCCGGGGGACGGACGTCTTCAAGGCGCTCGCGCTCGGCGCCGCCGCGGTGCTGGTGGGGCGCCCCGCCTGCTGGGGGCTCGCGGCCGCGGGCGAGGAGGGCGTGGTGGACGTGCTCCGCATCCTGCGGGCGGAGCTCGAGAACACGATGGTGCTGGCCGGCACGCGGTCGGTCGGGGACATCACCGCGGCCCACGTCGAGCGTGCGTGACGGCGTTCGCCGTCGTCTGCCAGCATGAGCGTCCGCATGCCGCGCATCGACCTGCACACGCATTCGAACCGCTCCGACGGGACCTTCACCCCGGCCGAGGTGATCCGCCTCGCCGCCGAACGCGACCTGGACGTCGTCGCGCTGACCGACCACGACACGACGGACGGCCTGCCCGAGGCGCTCGCGACCGGGCTCGAGGCCGGCGTCGAGGTCGTCCCCGGGGTCGAGTTCTCGGCCGAGTACCTCGGCACGAGCGTGCACGTCCTGTGCTACTGGATGGACGTGGAGGACGCCGCCCTGCAGCTCGAGCTCCGGCGGCTGCGCGAGGATCGCTACCGCCGCGGCGAGCTGATGGTCGAGAGGCTCGGCGCCCTCGGCCTGCCGGTCTCGTTCGAACGCGTCCGCGAGATCGCCGGCGACGCCACGATCGTCCGTCCGCACATCGCGCAGGCGATGGTCGAGGCCGGTGTCGTCGCCACCGAGAAGGAGGCGTTCGAGCGCTACATCGGCGACGGCGGGCCGGCGCACGTCGCCAAGCACGCGCTCGATCCGATCGACGCCGTCGCGTTGATCGAGGGTGCGGGTGGCGTGTGCGCGCTCGCGCACCCGGGGATGTGGGGCGACCAGAGCTCGGTCCCGGACGAGCTGATCGAACGCATGGCGGCCGCCGGCATGCGGGGTCTCGAGGTCGACCATCCCGACCACACCCCCGGGGCTCGCGAACGCTACCGGGCGCTCGCCGAACGACTCGGCCTGATCGCGACCGGCGGCTCGGATTGCCACGGGACCCGATACGACCCCGTCCGTCTGGGGAGCTCGCTCTGCGACCCGGACGCGTTCGTCGCGCTGCGCGCCGCGGCGCTCCGTGGATCGCCGGCGGCGCCCACCCCGTAGCATCGGCGCGTGGCCGGCAAGCGGATCCTCGTCGTCGGCGCCGGGTTCGCCGGGCTCTACGCGGCGATGCGGCTGCGCCGGGCGGTCGAGCTCGGTCACCGTGTGACGGTCGTCAACGCCGAGAACTTCATGCTGTACCACCCGTTCCTGCCCGAGGTCGCGTCCGGGACGATCGACCCTCGCGCCGTGGTCGTCCCGCTCAGACGCGCCGTGCGTCACTGCGACGTCGTGATCGGCGAGGTCGAACGCGTCGACCACGGCGAGCGCAGCGCGCACGTCCGCCTCGCGGACGGACGCGAGACCGTGATGGGCTACGACGCGGTCGTCCTCGCGCCCGGCTCGTGGGCGCGCGTGCTGCCGATCCCCGGCCTCGCCCAGGGCGGCGTCGGGTTCAAGACCGTGCAGGAGGCGATCTGGCTGCGCAACCACGTGTTGTCGCGGCTCGACGTCGCCGCCGTCACCGACGACCCCGAACGACGCCGGGCCGCGCTCACGTTCGCGTTCGTCGGGGGCGGGTACGCGGGGGTGGAGGCGCTCGGCGAGCTCGAGGACCTGGCCCGCGACGCGATGCGGAGCTACCCGAACCTCCGACCCGAACAGATGCGGTGGATCCTGGTCGAGGCGGCCGGCTCGATCCTGCCCGAGATCGGTTCCGACCTGGCCGACTACGCGATCGAACGTCTGCGCGAACGCCGGATCGAGGTCCTGCTGAACACGCGGCTCGAGTCGGCGGAGGGCGGCGTGCTCCGCTTGTCCGACGGCCAGGTGTTCCCGGCCGAGACGCTCGTGTGGACCGCCGGCGTGAAGCCGTCACCGCTCGCGGGCGAGTCCGGGTTCCCGGTCGACGACGCGGGTCGGATCCGGACCGATGCCTGCCTCCGGGTCGAGGGCCTCGAGGACGCCTGGGCGGCCGGCGACGCGGCCGCGGTGCCCGATCTCCTCGTGGGCGGCGTGATGCCCCCGACGGCGCAGCACGGGATGCGGCAGGGCAAGCGCCTGGGGGACAACGTCCTGGCCGTCCTGGAGGGCCGCCGGCCCGAACCGTTCGAGTACCGGGCGATCGGGGCGGTCGCCTCGCTCGGACGGTACAAGGGGGTGGCGATCATCCGGGGCGTCCGGCTGCGGGGGTTCGCGGCGTGGTTCGCGCACCGCTCGTACCACCTGTACGCGATGCCGACGCTCGGCCGCAAGGTCAAGATCGCCACCGACTGGACGGTCGCGCTGCTGTTCCCCCGCGACCTCGCGCAGCTCGGCTCGCTGCAGCACCCGCGCGAGCCGTTCGAGCGCGCGGCGGGAACGGGTCCTACGGACCGACGCGATTGACCTCGGCGGCGGCCGAGAGCGCCGAGTGGCTCCGCTCGAGGTCGGGGAGCTCGTGACCCGAGGTGAGCTCGTGCACGGCCCAATTGGTCAGGTCGCGGATCGAGATGATCCCCGCGAGCTCGCCGTCCTGCACGACGGGGAGGTGCCGGATCTTCAGCCGGGCCATGTGGTCGGCGGCCTCGGCGATGTCCGTCTTCGGGTCGACGGTGTCCAGGTCGGTCGACATGCGTTCGGACACCGTGGTCGCCTTCGGGTCGCCACCTTCGGCCACCAGGTTGACCAGGTCGCGTTCGGTCACGATGCCGGCGAGGGTGTCGCCCTCCATGACGATGACCGAGGAGATCCCGTGCTCGCGGAGCACGGTGGCCACCTGCTCGAACGTGTCCGAGGGCGAGGTCGTCTTCACATCGGTGTGCATGATGTCGCGGACCTGCATGGCGGCTACCTCCGGTTGGGGGAACACAGCCTAGCGCGTGCCCGTTCGAACCGGCCAGCCACCCCGGACCGCCGGTCAGGCCGTCAGTGGTCCGAACGCCCGCTGAAGTTGAACGAGGAGACCTTGAGGGCGGGGACGCGGCTGGCGGAGAAGAAGAACTCGCTCGCGAGCTCGGTGTCGCGCCCCACCATCTCGGTGCCCTGGAGCGCCTCGATGATCGACTGGGTGAACCGCAGGTTCTTGACCGGGTGGGCGATCTCGCCGTCCTCGATCAGGAACGTGCCGTCCCGCGTCATGCCGGTGATCGTCGACTCGACCGGGTGGACGATGTTCGTGTAGTGGAACCGCGTCACGAGCAGCCCGCGTTCGGTCGACGCGATCATGTCCTGCAGGCCGGCCTCGCCCGGCGCCATGAACAGGTTGAGGGGGAACGGGCCCTCGGGGTTCGGCGGCGGGAGGGCGTGGCCGGTCGTCGTGGTGCCGGCCTGCTTGGCCGTGCGCAGGTCGTACACGCCGGAGAGGAACACCCCGTCGCCGATCAGGTCCACGCGTGATCGCGGCACGCCCTCGAAGTCGAACGGCAGACCGAGCGTCCCCTCGGACAGGGCGTCGTCGTAGATCGTGACGATCGGGGCCGCCACCTGCTGCCCCTGCTTGCCGGAGAAGCACGAGCGTCCCTCGTGCAGGGAGCGCCCGCCGAACCCGACCCACGCCAGGAACCCGACGAGCGTCGAGACCGCCGCCGGCTCCAGGACGACCGTGTAGCGGCCGGGGTCGATGTCGCGCGGCGATCGCGAGGCGACCGCCTTGTCGGCGGCCCGCTTGCCGACGGCCGCGGGGTCCAGCTCGTCCCGTCCGGCCGCGAACACCTCCGCGAAGCCGCTCCCACCGTCCGGGCCGGTCACGACCGTCGTCACGGAGGCCTGCGAGGACGGCGCCCAGCAGAACTGTCCATCGGTGTTGGCGATCGCGACCTCGCTCGCGAGCGTCTCGTACGCGCCGGCGGCGGTGAAACCCTCCGGGCACATCTCGACGAGTTGCGCGACGGACTCGGCGCGTTCGGAGGGCGTGGTCTCGGCCGCCGCCTCGTCGAACGCGTGGTGCTCGGGCGTCGGCACCGGCGGCGCGAGCCCCGGGAACAGCGGGTCGGGCGCGACGACGGTCGCCATCTCGAGCGCGCTCTCTGCCGCCCGCCGCGCGCCCTCGAGGGAGAAGTCGTTCGACGCCGCGACGCCGATGCGGCCCTCGGAGACGACGCGGACACGGATCCCCGTGTCCTCGCGGTGGGTGCTCTGGTGGATCGAGCTCGAGGCGAACCGCGTGAGCCCACCCCACTCGTGCATGAACAGGACCTCGACGCCGTCCGCGCGTGGAAGGCTCAGGGCCGCATCCGCGACGCGGCGGACCTCGTCCGGCCCGATGAGCCCCGTCATCGCCCCACCCCGCCTGCCTTCATCCGGCCCGCCCGCATCAGCCGCGCACCCCGAGCTGCACGTTCCGGAACCTCGAGGGCGACGCGCCGTGGCCGACGCGCGCGACCTGGCCCGGCTGGCCCTTGCCGCAGTTCGGCGTGCCCCACAGGGTCCAGTCCTCGCGACCGCCGACGGCGTCGCACGAACCCCAGAACTCGGTGGTGATGCCCGTGTAGTTCGGGTTCCGGTACATCGTCGTCAGCCGGCCCTTCTCGATCCGCCACGCGATCTCGCACCCGAACTGGAAGTTCACGCGGTGGTCGTCGATCGACCACGACGTGTTGGTCGACATGAACACCCCGTCGTCGGTGTCGCCGATGATGTCGGCGAGCGAGCCCTCGCGCGGCTCGATCGAGATGTTCGTCATGCGGATCAGCGGGTAGTGCGCCCACCCGTCCGCGCGCATCGCCCCGGACGACGTGAGCCCGAGGACGCTCGCCGTCTCGCGGCTCGAGATGAAGTTCTCGAACACCCCGTCGACCAGGATCGGTACGCGCTGCGCCGGGACGCCCTCGTCGTCCCACCCGAACGACCCGAGCCCACCGGCGAGCGACGCGTCCGCCGTGATCGAGACCAGCGGGCTCGCGTAGCGGAGGGAGCCGCGGTCCTCGGGTCGGACGAACGAGGAGCCCGCGTACGCCTCCTCCATCCCGAGCACCCGGTCGAGCTCGACCGGGTGCCCGATCGACTCGTGGATCTGGAGCTCCACCTGTCCCGAGTCGAGCACGAGCGTCGTGACCTCGCTCGGGCACTCCTTCGCCGAGAGGAGCTCGACCGCCTCGGTGGCGGTCCGCTCGGCCTCCTCGATCAGGCCGAGCTTCTGGATGTGCTCCCAGCCGGCGGCCGAGATGTGGCCGCGGAACGAGTTCGGGAACGAGCGGCGCTGGAGCTCGCCGTCGCCGAGCGCCGTGGCCTCGATCCCCGCGCCGGACTGGACCGTGGTCTGCTCGATCGACGTGCCCTCGCTCGTAGCGAGGAACGTGCGACGGCGGAACAGGTCGATCCCGCCCTCGCCGAACGCCAGCCCGTCGATCGACTGCATCCGCCGCGTCGCCTCCATCAGCATCGCGACCTTCTCCTCGAGCGGGACGTTGAACGGGTCCACCTGCATCGGCGAGTGCCAGGTGCCGGTCACGGGTTCGACCGGGGCCAGGACGACGGGTTCCATCGGCAGGCGGGCGGCGGCCTTCGCGATCTCGACCGCGAGCTTGGCGGTGCGCTCGATCTCCTCAGGCTCCTGGCGGGCGGTGGCGGCGAACCCCCAGTACCCGTTCACGAGCACCCGGATCCCCAGGCCCTCGGAGGTGGAGCGGTCGATCCCCTCCATCTCCTGGTTCCGGACGGTGATCGACTCGGAGTCGTCGGCCACGACGCGACCGTCGGCATAGTCGGCGCCGGCGGCTCTGGCCGCCTCGACGGCCTGTTTCGCGACGTCGAGCACTCGTTGGACCCTTCCCAGGAAAGGTGACCGACGGCCGCCGGACAGCCTACCGGAGGACCTCGCGGACGGCATTGAGGGTGTGGCTTCGCTCCGAGCCTGGGCCTAGGCTTCGCTCGATGCTCGCCTGCTCGAACTGCGGTCGGGAGAACCCCGACGATGCTGCGTTCTGCATGGCGTGCGCGACCGCGCTCACGCCGGCGACGCCCGCTCGCGAGGTCCGCAAGACCGTGACCGTGCGTGTTCTGCGACCTCGTCGGCTCGACCACCCTCGCCGAGCGACACGACCCCGAGGTCGCTCCAGCCGGTGCTGCCAGCGCTACTTCGAGGCGATGCGGGCCGCCGTCGAACGCCACGGCGGCCTCGTGGAGAAGTTCATCGGCGACGCGGTCGTGGCGGTCTTCGGGATCCCGCAGGCTGCACGAGGACGATGCGCTGCGCGCGGTTCGCGCCGCAGTCGAGATGCGGGAGCGCCTCGCGGCGCTCGAACGAGGAGCTCGAGCGCGATCGCGGCGTCGACCTCGCCGTCCGCATCGGCGTGACCACCGGCGAGGTCGCTCGTCGGCGACCCGTCGAGCGGCCAGCCCCTCGTTCGGGCGACACGATGAACACCGCCGCCCGGCTGCAGCCGGCGGCCGCGCCCGGCGAGATCCTCATCGGGGACGCCGACCTTCCGTCTCGTCCAGGACGCCGTGCGTCGCCGAGCCGGTCGAGCCGCTCGCGCTCAAGGGCAAGGCCGAACCGGTGCCGGCGTACCGGCTGCTCCAGGTCGCATCGCTCTCGCCGATGCGCACCCGCCACCTGGATGCGCCGATGGTCGGGCGCGGACCGCGAGCGCGTCGCTGCTCGAGCAGGCGTTCGAACGCGCCGTGTCCGATCGCGACTGCCAGCTGTTCACGGTGCTCGGGTCGCGCCGGCGCCGGCAAGTCCCGTCTGGTCGAGGAGTTCCTCTCGGGGCTCGCCGAAGGCCGTGGTCCTGCGCGGCCGATGCCTCCCGTACGGAGAGGGCATCACCTACTTCCCGGTGGTCGAGGCGATGAAGGAGGCCCTCGGGATCGCCGACTTCGACGACGAGTCGTCGGTCGGCGAGCGGATCCACGCCGCGCGTCGCCGGCCAGGACCACGCCGACACGATCGCGGCGAACCTCGTCCAAGCTGCTCGGCGCCGGTGAGGGCGGGGCGCCCGGAGGAGACCTTCTGGGCGATCCGACGCTTCCTCGAGGCGCGAGGACGCGACCGACCGGTCGTCGTGGTGTTCGACGACATCCACTGGGGCGAGCCGACCTTCCTCGACCTCGTCGAGCACATCGCCGACTGGTCGAGGGACGCCGCCGATCCTGCTGCTGTGCATGGCGCGGCCCGAGCTGCTCGACGTACCGGCCGGGCTGGGCCGGCGGGAAGACGAACGCGACGACGATCTCGCTCGCGCCCCTCTCGGAGACCGAGTGCGCCGAGCTGATCGAGCACCTGCTGGGCTCGTCCGGCCTGCCGCACGAGGTCCGCGACGCGGATCACCGGCGTCGCCGAGGGCAACCCGCTGTTCGTCGAGGAGATGCTCCGCATGCTGATCGACGACGGCCTGCTCGTCGCGCGACGGCGAGCGGTGGGTGCCCGCCGGACGACCTCGCGCGACGTGTCCGGTGCCGCCGACGATCTCGGCGCTGCTGTCGGCCCGCCTCGACCGGCTGTCGGAGCACGGAGCGGACGCTCATCGAGGCGCGCGGCCGTCGTGCGGCAAGGAGTTCCATCGCGGCGCCCTCGTCGAGCTCTCGCCCGACGCCCGCGGCGACCTGGACGTGCACCTGCGCAGCCTCGTCCACTGGTCGCAAGGAGCTCGTCACGCCGGGCCGCTCGCTGCTCGCCGGGCGAGGACGCGTACCGGTTCCGCCACCTGCTGATCCGCGACGCCGCGTACGACGCGATCCCCAAACGCGAGCGGGCGGACCTCCACGAGGCGTTCGCGCGCTGGCTCGAGCGCGTCGCCGGCGAGCGCGTGGCCGAGCAGGAGGAGATCCTCGGGTACCACCTCGAGCAGGCGTATCGGCTGCGCGTGGAGATCGGCGCGAAGGATGACCGCGGACCCGCGCTGGCGAGGGCGGCAGCGGATCACCTCGCCGCCGCGGGCCGGAGGAGCTACGCGCGCGGCGACACCGTCGGCGCGATCGCCCTGTTCGCACGAGCGGTAGATCTCCTGCCGGTCACCGATCCGGATCGTGTTCGGTATGGGATCGAGCTCGGGATCAGCCTCGCGTGGGGCGGGCGAGAGGTGAGAGCCCTCGAGGTCCTCGCCGATGCGGATGCGGCCGCGGCCGCCATCGGGGACCTCGGCCTCCAGATGCACGCCGTCGCTCGCCCTGACCGAGATCGGATCGTGGCGCGAGGCAAGCGCCTGGGTGCGATGGAGGCCGGAGGCCGAACGCGCGATCGAGGTCTTCGAGCCGGCCGGCGACGAAGCCGGACTCGCGCGCGCGTGGTACCTGCTGGCATGGGATCACAACGTGCGGTTGTCACTACGCGGAGAAGGATCGCGCCGCTGCTGCGGGCGCTCGACCACGCCGAGGCGGCGGGGGACCGGAGGCTACGGGCGGAACTTCTCGGCATGTGGTGTGCAAGCATCTGGGGCCCCGTGTCCGTGACCGAGGGGCTTGCCCGGTGCGAGGAAGTACTCGCGCGGGGCGGGGGCAGCCGGGAGTTCGAGGCGGACGTGGCGAGGACCCAGGCGGCGTTCGAGGCGATGCGGGGGGACTTCGCCCAGGCGCGGGCGCGCTACTCGGACGGGAAGGCGATCCTCGACGAGCTCGCTCGGCCGGTGGTGAGCGCCTTCGCGGTCCAGGAGGGCTGGTATATCGAGATGATCGCTCGAGACTTCCGCCGGGCCGAGGAGCTCACACGAACCGAATACGGTCGGCACGTGGAGGCAGACTCGCTCCCCCTCCAGGACATCACGCGGGACATGCTCGCACTCGCGCTCTGCGCACAAGAACGGTTCGAGGAGGCCGACGCGCTCGGCCGTGTGACGGAACGGAAGGTGTTCGGGTCGCGAGGACGTCACCGGGCAGAACGTCTGGCGTCGGGTCCGTGCCAGGGCGCTCTCGGCTCGAGGCGAGCACGGTGAGGCGGTGCATGTGGCGCACGAGGCCGAGGCGTTGTTCGAGGGAACCGACGCCCTCATCGACCACGGGGAATGCCTGCTGGACCTGGCCGAGGTCCTGCGTGCTGCCGGCAAGCGAGATGAGGCCGCGGATGCGGCGCGCGAGGCATTCGGCCTCTACGAGCAGAAGGAGAACATCGTCGAGGCCGGCCGGGCGAAGGGCTTCCTTGCAGAGCTCGAGCGCTGACTCCGCGCGGAGGGGGCGACTTCGCGCCCGTTCTATCGGGTGCGGGACGGTGCGGGTCGCCGCATGACTAAGATGCGCCGACCCGCAGATGCAGGGGATCGATCCATGCCGCTCTCGAGGTTCGAGGACAGCTCCAGCGGCTCGACCCTGGAGCGCCTCGTGACGGTGCCGACCTACGTCTCGAACGTCACGCTGTTCGACGGCCGGACCGTCAAGCAGCGGGCCGGCGTGCTCGTCGACGAGGGTCGCGTCGCGTGGGTCGGCGCGCATGCCCGAGCCCCGCGTTCGGCGCGCGATGCCGACGAGATCGACGGACGCGGCAGGACCCTGACGCCGGGGCTGATCGACTGCCACGTGCACCTGTGCTTCGACGGGGGCGCCGACTTCGCCGGCGAGTCGCGCGAGATGACGACGGACGCCGTCGCCACGGTCAAGGCCGTGCGCAACGCCGCGCGAACGCTCGAGTACGGCGTGACCACGGTGCGGGACCTGGGCGGACGCGGCGACTCGGTGATCCAGGTGGCCGTCGGCGTCGAGCGAGGTCTCATCGCCGGACCCAGGATCCTCGCGGCCGGCCACGCGCTCACGATCACGGGCGGCCACGGCCACAGTGTGGGATTCGCGCGCGAGGTCGACGGACCCGACGCGCTCCGGCGCGCGGTGCGCGAGGAGATCCGCGCCGGCGCGACGGCGATCAAGCTGGTCGCGACCGGCGGCGTGCTGACGCCCGGCATCACCCACGACTTCACGGCGTTCACGCAGGAGGAGCTCGACGCCGCGGTGGACGAGGCGCATTCGTGGGGTCGCGTCGTGGGCGCGCACGCGATCGGACCCGAGGGGATCATCCGGGCGGTCCGCGCCGGGGTCGACTCGATCGAGCACGGCTCGATGCTCTCGGCCGAGGGAGCCCGGCTGATGAAGGAGCGCGGCGCGTTCCATGTGCCGACGATCTCGGCGATCCGCGGCATCATCGACCACGCCGACGAGGTTCCGGCGTACGCGGTCGAGAAGGCGACGGCGCTCGTCGAGCTCGCGCGCGAGGGGTTCCGGCGTTCGCTCCGCGGCGGCGTGCGGATCGCGTGCGGGACCGACGCCGGGACGCCGTTCAACCCGCACGGCAACACGCTGTTCGAGATCGTCCGCATGGTCGAGTGGGGGATGACGCCGCTGCAGGCGATGCGATCGGCCACGTCGAGCGCGGCCGCACTGCTACGGCTCGACGGCGTCGGCGTTGTCGCCGAGGGCGCGGCCGCGGATCTGGTGCTGTTCGGCTCGAACCCGCTCGAGGACATCGAGGCGGTGCTCGAACCCGCCATCGTGCTCAAGCGCGGCGAGATCGTGGCCGGCGCGGCCGCCTAGGCACGCTCCGGGTCGTCGCCACAGGTTCTGTCACTCCCGGTCCCTACGCTGCTCGGAACCAAGGAGGAGCGGATGACCCAGCTCGGCTACGTGGTGCTCGGACTCGTGCTCGGCGCGGCGCTCGGGGCGGTGGCGTTCGGGACGTGGCGGCGCTCGGCCGCGACGCCCTCGACCCGGGTGGAGGCTCGGCTCGAGGTGCAGGCGGCGGAGCTGCGGCGTCTCGCCGACGCGTCGGCCGCGCGCGAGGGCTCGGCCGAGCACCTGCGCTCGGAGTTCGCGGGCGCCCGACGGGTGCTGGAGTCCCTCGCGCTGCGCGAGGACGAACGACGCGTCCGCGACGCCGAATCCTGGGAGATCGTCCGCCGGCTCTCGACGGTCCTGGTCGGGAGCGCCTCGAAGGGCCGGGCCGGCGAGAACGTGCTTCGCGAGCATCTCGCCCAGCTCCCGCCCGGGATGCTCGTCACCGACCTGCGCGTGAACGGCCGCGTGGTGGAGTTCGGTCTGCTGTTGCCGGACGGCCGGCGCCTGCCCGTGGACTCGAAGTGGTCCGCGGTGGCCGAGCTCGAGGCGCTCGAGGCCGCCGAGGACCCGATCGAGCGCGAGACGCTCGCGCGCGAGGTCGAACGCCAGGTCGCGCTCCGGGCGCGCGAGGTGGCGCAGTACCTCGACCCATCGCTCACCGCTCCGGTCGCGGTCGCCGCGGTTCCCGATGCCGCGTACGAGGTGCTGCGACGGGCGCACGCGGACGCGTTCTCGCGCGGCGTCGTGATCGTGCCGTACTCGACCGCGCTGCCGGTGCTCCTGTTCCTCTACAGCCTCGCGCATCGCTTCGGCGACGCGGACGACGCGCGTTCGGCGCTCGAGGAGGTCGTGTCGGTGCTCGATGCGATGCAGCTCGTCCTGGAGAACAAGGTCGCGCGCGCGGCCACGATGGTCTCGAACGGCGTCGACGAGCTCCGCTCGGGTCTCGGCAAGGCGCGCGGCTCGATCGCCCGTGGTCGAACGGCGGCGGCCGTTGCGGCCGAGCCGGACCCCGAGCTCATCGAGGGTGTCCTGAAGGCCGTCCCGTAGCACGCGCGGGTACGCTGCGGCGCGATGGAGTTCGAGGAGACGCTCGCGACGCTGGGTTTCCACCCCGCATCGGGCCGGACGCCCAAGGGCGTGCAGGTGCTCACCGCCGAGCCGAACCCGTTCCTGACGTACACGGTGCAGAAGCTCGAGGACGGGACCGCGTTGTTCTCGTGGGAGTTCGCGGTCGGCGAGTACCTGCGGACCAAGGGGATCCAGTTCGGCTCGGACGAGACGCTCAACCAGTTCATGTTCCCGCGCGAGGACACCCGCGGACCGCAGGACGGCACCTGGCTGGTCGAGGCGATCGAACGCGCGACCGCGCAGCTCGCATCCCTGCGGTTCGACCGGCCCTCCTGAGTCGACGGCCCGGCGGTTTCAGCCCACGCGCTTCTCGTACACGTCCCAACCTCGGACCGTGCGCATGCCGAGCCGTTCGTAGAGGCGGACCGCTCCGGTCGGGTTCGCGGCGTCGACGTTGAGCATCACCCGGGGCAGTTCGCGCGCGGCGAACGTCGCGAACGCGCGCCGCAGCAGCGCCGACGCGATCCCGCGCCCACGCCAGGGCTTCCGCACGCCGAGCTCGCCGACCCAGCCCCGGTCGCCCCACACGACGCCCGAGAGCGCCCCGACCGCCTCGTCCCCGTCGGTGGCGAGGAGCCACAGGCTCGGGTCGTAGCTGGTCGTCTCGACCTCCAGGCTCGACCACTCCTCGAACGGGATCACGCGGTAGCCCCACTCCTCGCGGAACGCCTCGACGAAGATCGCGTGGACCCGCGCCAGGTCGCGCTCGGGTTCGATGCCGCTGATCTCGATGCCCGGTGGGGACTCGCCGGATTCGGGCGACGGTCCGTCCAGGTCGAGCTGGAGGTGTCGGAACGACCGCACGCGTTCGAACCCGCGGGAGCCGACCAACGCGGCTCCCGCCGCGTCGACGTCGGTGACCGCCGTGAAGACCGACCCGGACCCCGGCTCGATCCGCTCGGCCGCGCGCCTCTCGATCCTGTCGAGCAGCACCGAACCGAGCCCGCGGCCACGGTGGTCCGGATGCACGAGTCCCCACGACTTGAGCTTGCCGTCGCCCTCGGGGGCGACGTTGGCGTGGCCGACGATCGTCGACCTCGGGTCCGTCACGACCCACGCGTCCACCGACAGGTCGAGCCCCGGTGAGGACCACTGGTCGCGGAGGAAGTCGGCGTCGAAATCGGACTGGCCCGTGTCGGCGAGGTCGTCGGCCAGCAGCATCTCGGCGACGCCGTCGAGGTCGTCGATGGAGGCGCGGGCCGGATCGCATAGCCGTCGGGGAGCGAGCGCATCCGGGGAGCCTACGGGTTGCGGTCGGGCCGCGGTCGCCGATGATGCCTCCATGGAGACGGGGACGCGGCCGCCGGGTCCGGACCTGTCCAAGCTCGCGGCGCTCCGGGCGTTCCGGAACGATCCGATCGCGCTCCTCGAGCGGCTGGCCACGTACGGCGACGTGGTCCGCGTCGACGTCCCGGGTTCGGCCGCGTTCCTGCTGAACCATCCCGACCTCGTCAAGGACGTGCTCGTCACCGACCATCGCTCGTTCCACAAGGGCCCGACGATCCGGGCCGCGAAGATGCTGCTCGGCGAGTCGCTCCTCACGAGCGAGGACGAGACCCACCTGCGTCAGCGGCGGCTGATCCAGCCGATGTTCCACCACGAGCGGATCGCCACGTACGCGGCGTCGATGGTCCGGTCCGCCGAGCGGGCCGCCGAGCGTTGGAGCGACGGCGACGAGCTCGACGTGCAGGCCGAGATGTCGGCGCTCACGCTCGCCGTGGTGAGCGAGACGCTGTTCGGGACCGACGTCGACGCGGAGCGGAGCACGACGGTCCGGCGGGCCCTGACCGACACGCTGGGGATGTTCGACCGCGTGTACTCGCCGCTGTTCCGCCTGCTCGTGCGGCTGCCTTCGCCCACGATGCGCCGCTACCACCGCGTCGAATCCGACCTGAACCGCGTGATCGCCGAGATGATCGCCGAGCGCCGCGCCGGCGGGCGCCACCGGCGACGACCTCCTCTCGCTGCTCCTGCGCGCGCGCGAGGACGGGGCCGGCATGACCGACGAGCAGGTGCGGGACGAGGCGCTCACGCTGTTCCTCGCCGGTCACGAGACCACGGCGATCGCGCTCACCTGGACGTGGTGGCTCCTCGCCCGGAACCCCGACGCGGAGACGCGCCTGCACGCCGAGCTCGACACGACGCTCCCGGACCGCGAGCCGTCGGTCGAGGATCTGCCGAACCTCCCGTACACGCAGGCGGTGATCTCGGAGTCGATCCGGCTCCGCCCACCAGCCTGGGCGATGGGCAGGACCGCCGTCGCCGGCCATCGGGCGAACGGCTACCCGATCGCCGAGGGTTCGACCGTCGTGGTCTCGCCGTGGCTCCTGCACCACGATCCCCGTTGGTGGCCCGATCCCGAGGCGTTCCGTCCCGAGCGCTGGCTCGCCGACGATCCCGAGCGACCGCGGTACGCGTTCATCCCGTTCGGCGGCGGTCCGCGCGTGTGCATCGGGGAGCCGTTCGCGAGGCTGGAGGCGGCGATGCTCCTCGCGACGATCGCGCGCCGATGGCGGTTCGCGAGCCGGAACGACCGTGAGCCGGACCTGCAGGCCGTCATCACCCTGCGTCCGCGCGGAGGGCTGCCGATGCTCGCGCTCCCCAGACGGACCGACAGACGGACCGGCGGGTCCTAGCCCACCGGGACGGCCCGGTCTCGGGCGGCGATCAGCTCGAGGTACTCGCCCCGCTCGCGGAACGTCTCCTGCAGCTGCTGCGTGAGGCGTTCGATGAACTCGTCCCGGTAGGTCGAGTCCACGGCCGACGCCACCGCGTAGTACAGCGCCGAGAACGAGGCGACCCCGGCCGCCGTCCGGACGAGCTGCTTGGTGATCTGGAGCTGCTCGCCGAAGAACGGCAGGGTGAACAGGACGCTGGCCCTCGGTGCCGATCCAGCTCACGCGGATCGCCGGCGTGACGAGCAGCGCGCCGAACACCATGAAGAACACCCAGATCGCGACGCCGACGAACAGGATCTGCAGTCCTTGCGCGAGGAAGATCACGAGCCCGACGTTCACGCGCTGCCGCCGGCGGAGCGGGACCGCGAGCGAGCTGCCGCGCTCGAGCTCGCGGACGCTCCCCGGGAGCCGGACGATCAGGAAGATCGCGGTGATCAGCGCGAAGAGCCCGGCGCCGGCGTAGAACGTCACGTTGCTCGCCTCGCCGAACAGCTGCCAGTACTCGTTGGTGAAGAACGTCACGAGCGAGAAGAACAGCAGGAGCGGGAGCGCGCGGACCAGCAAGCGTGAGCGACGCGCCCGAGCAGCTGGACGAACCGCGCGGCGATCCACCGCAGGATCGAGAACACCCCGAACCCGACGACGAGCCAGATCACGCCGAGCAGCAGCAGGTTGCCGAGCCCGGTGACGAGCGCGCTCGTGAGCTGCCCGCCGAACACGAGCGGGAGCACCACCGGGAGCAGGACGAACGCCGTCAGCTCGGGGACGCCGAGCTTGTGCGGGACCGAGAAGAACCTGCGGCCGCGCGAGACGTTCAGCAGCCCGAACGCCACGAGCACCAGGGCGACACCGCCGAGCAGCGCGAGGACGTTCAGGGCCGGCGGCCAGTCCAGGTTGATCGCGCCGAGGATCTCGAGCACGAACACCACCGCGAGCAGCGGGATCGCCCGGTTGAAGACGTCCTCGGTGGCCGAGTAGTCCTCGGCCAGCAGGGGCAGCCCCGCGCTCCGGAAGCGGCGTTCGAGCTCGCGGATCCGGCGGTCGCGTTCGGGCGGCTGGTCCACGACCGCTATCGAACCCCGCCGCCCACCGCACCCGCAAGCGCCTCGCATCCGCGATGGCAGCCGGTACGCTGTCCCGAGTGGGGTTCGCCAGCGCGCTCGTGATCTTCGCCCACCCCGACGATGCCGAGTTCATGTGCGGCGGGACCGTCGCGGCCTGGGTGAACGAAGGCACCGACGTCCACTACTGCGTGGTCACCGACGGCTCGGCCGGCTCGAACGAGCCGGGCATGACGCGGGAGGCGATCAGGCCGATCCGCGAGCGCGAGCAGCGGGCGGCGGCGGAGGTGCTCGGGGTTCGGAGCGTGTCGTTCCTCGGATTCGTGGACGGAGAGCTGCAGGTCGACCTGGAGACGCGCAGGGCCGTCACCCGGGTCGTGCGCCGTGTCCGGCCGGAGGTGATCGTCGCGCCCGACCCCTCGCGGCTGTGGTTCGGGAACCGGTACATCAACCACTGGGACCACAAGCAGGCGGGGTCGCTGGCGCTGTGCGCCGTGATGCCGGACGCGCCGAGCCGCCCGCAGTTCCCCGAGCTCCTCGACGAGGGGCTGGAGCCCTTCGAGATCCCCTACCTATGGCTCGCCTCCGAGGATGCCGATACCTACGTCGACATCTCCAAGACGCTCGAGACCAAGCTCGAGTCGCTCCGGGCGCACGCGTCGCAGGGCACGGCGGACGCGCTCGACTGGGTGCGCGAACGCGCCCGAGAGCTCGGCGAGGAGGGTGGGTTCGAGTACGCGGAGGGGTTCAAGACGTTCGACCTTCGTGACGAGGACGAGGGTCGTTGAGCCCGCGATGACGGAGCCGGTGTGATGGAAGAGCCGCTCGACGACGACGAACGCGAGACCTTCGGGCTCGAACCCGAGGAGGCGCAGAACATCCGCGCCGACCTCGAGGACCTCGAGGGGATGCGGCGCACGTTCCAGGCCCAGGGCGTCAAGGGCGTGGTGATCGTCTGCGAGCGCTGCGAGGAGAACCACTACTACGAGTGGGACCTGCTGCTCGAGAACCTCGAGCACATGCTCCAGACCGGCGAGTCCCAGATGCACGAGCCCGCGTTCGAGGTCCGCGAGGAGGAGTACATCCAGTGGGACTACGGCAAGGGCTACGTGGACGCGCTCGCGGACACGGGGCTCGAGCCCGACAACCGCGTCGAGGTCACGCGGTGTCCCTGGTGCGAGACGCCGGCCGATGCTCACTTCCAGTTCTGCCCGAAGTGCGGACGGTCGTTCGCGGCGGTGCGCGTCTACAAGGAGCTCGTCGACCGCGGTCTGGACGAGCGCGAGGTCCGCGCGATGCTCGTGCGCGCGGGGTTCGAACCCTTCTGACCCTGACCTGGCTCAACGCCCTCGGGGACGCTCCAGGACGCACTCGTCGGGCGACTTGTCGTCGCGGAGCCCCTTGAACGAGGGCGCGCGCATCTTCTTCGTGCTCCTGGTGATCTCCAGGTACTCGACCTCGCAGACGAGCTCGGGCTCGACGAACGTCGCGCCCTTGACCTTGGCGAGCTCGGGATCGTCGATCGGCGGCGTCGGACGCTCGAGCGGTTCGAGCGCCTCGAGGATGCGGTCCAGCGTCGTCGCGCGTGAACCCCGTGCCGACCTGCCCGATCCAGATCAGCTCGCCGTCGTCGTAGGCGCCCACCAGCAGCGCGCCGAACGTCCCCGACCTGCCGCCCTGACCCGGCGTCCAGCCCAGGATCACGCAGTCCTGCGTGTTGGTGAGCTTGATCTTGCGCCAGTCCGGCGAGCGCCGGCCGGTCTGGTACTTCGAACCGGTGCGCTTGGCGACCACGCCCTCGAGCCCGAGCTCGCGGGCGACCTCGGCGAATGCCTTCCCGCCGCCCTCGACGTGGGTGACCACCTGGAGCCGGTGGTCCTGCTCGACGATCGTCTCGAGCAGCTCGCGCCGTTCCTCCAGCGCCAGGCCGGTCAGGTCGTTCCCGTCGAGCCACAGGAGATCGAACGCGACCAGCGCGACCGGGATCTTGCTCGAGATCCGTTTGATCTCGCGCTCGTTCGACAGGTTCATCCGCTGCTGGAGCGCCTCGAACGAGTTCTTCCCGTCCTCGTCGAACGCCACGATCTCGGCATCGAGCACCGCGTTCACCTGGTCGACGAGCTCATGGATCATCTTCAGCTCCGGGTACTTGTCGGTCACGTCGCGGCCGTTGCGCGTCACCAGGTGCGTGGCGTCGGTCGCGATCGGTGTGATCGAGCGGATCCCGTCGAACTTGGGCTCGAACCACCACGCGTCGTCGTCGAAGGCCTTCCACCCACCCTCGGCCAGCATCGGCGGGAACGCGGCCGGCGAGGGGATCAGCGGGGCCTCCTGGTGGGAGGCGAGGAAGGCGAGCCAGTCGGTCCGCGTCTTGACGAAATGGAACTCGAGCCCCGGGTACCGGCGGCCGTGCAGCCGGAAGCTCACCTTCGAGTCGGTCCACTCGACCGGCTCGTACCAGCCGTCGTCGAAGATCCGCACCTCGCCCGCGCCGTAGTGGCCCCCGGGGATCGTGCCCTGGAACGACCCGTACTCGAGCGGGTGGTCCTCGGTGCGCACGGCCAGGCGTTTGTCGCCCGGTTGGGTCGGCAGTCCCCTCGGCACCGCCCACGAGGGGAGCGCGCCGTCACGTTCGAGCCGGACGTCGTAGTGCAGGCGCGTCGCGCGGTGCTTGTGGATCACGAACGAGTTGCCCTCGCCCTCGGCGCCGCCCGGTGGCGGCTCGGTCGTGCCCTCGGGTCCGAACGACCGCTTGCGCAGGTATTCGGCCAGGTCGGGGTCCTTGGAGGCGGCGATCACCTCCTCGGAGGTCCGGCGCCGCGTCCGGCCCACCTCGATCGCCTTCGTCGACGGCAGCCCCACCGCCTCGAGCGCGGGCCCGAGCTCCTGCGGCGAGGTCCGCACGGCCTCGAACCGGTCGCCCAGCTTCTCGAAGCGCTCGAAGACGTTGTCGATCCGGAAGTCCTGGGGCGTGACGCCCTCGTCGACCTCCTCCCACCGCAGCGGCGTCGAGACCGTCGCGCCCGCCTCGGGACGCAGGGAGTAGACGGCGGAGATGTTCGCGCCCCGCCGGTTCATGTTGTGATCGATGAAGACCTTGCCGGTGCGCTTGTCGATCTGCCACGCCATCGTCACGTGCTCGCGGTCGGCTCGTTCGATCGTCCGGCCGAGCGTGCCGACGAAGTCGCGCACCTGGTCGTAGGACCAGCCGGGTTCGACCGGCACGTAGATCTGGATCCCGGTCGCGCCCGAGGTCTTCGGGTACCCCGTCAGCCCGAGCGCCCCGAGCGCGGCCCGGACGTGGCGCGAGACGATCAGGACGTCCTCGAAGCTCGCGCCCATCGGGTCGAGGTCGAAGAAGAAGTAGTCGGGCGTGTCGATCGTCGCGCACCGCGAGTGGAGCGGGTGCATCTCGATGCAGCCGAGGTTCGCGACGAACAGGAGCGTGGAAAGGTCGTTCACCATCAGGTAGCCGATCACGCCGTCCCTGCTGTCGTCGGAGAGCACGGGGCAGCGTGCGATCCAGTCCGGCGTGTGCGACGGCGCCGTCTTCTCGTAGAAGAACGGTCCCGCCATCCCGTCGGGCATCCGCTTCATCGTGAGCGGGCGCTCGCGCAGGTACGGCAGGATCAGCTCGGCGACGTTGAAGTAGTAGGCGAGGAGGTCGCCCTTCGTGTAGCCCTCGACGGGCCAGAAGACCTTGTCGAGGTTCGACAGGCGGAGCTCGCGCCCCTCGGCCTCCATCCACCACGCGTCGCCACGTTGCTCGACGGGGAGCGGTGTCGGGAACTCGACCGTGAACGCGCGGCCGCCTGGGGCTTTCTTGCGCGGGGACATCCGAAAAGCGTAGCGGTCAGACGGTGCTCAGCACTGGGGGGCGCCGGCCACGATCGGTATGGCCACCTTCTCGGGGAAGAACTGGGCGAGGTCGATCGGAACGCCCTGCAAGGCCCCGGTCGCCTCGACGTGGACACCGGCGGCCTCCAACGTGGGCGCGTCCGCGGTGCCGGTGATGCGCAGCTTCACCGTGTCGGTGAAGCCGGCGCCGCCCGCGCCCGGGAGCTGGACCTGCCCCGAGATGACCAGGGTCCCCGTCCCGCCGGACATGTCCACCTGGGCCGGCTCCATCGTGATCTCGACCCCCTCGATGTCGAGCTTGCCCGGGTCGTAGGTCCAGGTGCCCTCGACGCCGTCGCACGAGAACATCGTGGCGCCCGTCGAGTTGTCCACCTGGGAGAGGTCGAGCTGCACCGCCCCGCTCAACCCACCCTCGGCGGTGGTGCCGGTTGGGCCGGTGGCGGTGGGGCCCGTCTCGGTCGGGCCGGTGGGCGAGGTGCCGCCCCCCTGGACCTGCGTCTCGCCGGTCGAGCACGCCGCGAACAGCACGATCGCGAACACGGGGGCGGCGGCGAGGGCGCGAGCGCGACGCACGCGATTTCGTATACCGCGGGGGCGCCAGAGGGGTCAACCCTGCCGGCGGGAAGGATTTGTCGCTCCCGCCGACTAGAATCCGTGGCTCCTGCCGTCCAGACACCGAGGAGCGCGCATGCCACCCAGAGCGATGTGGAAAGGGGCCATCTCGTTCGGCCTCGTCACGATCCCGGTCGCCGTCTACCCGGCCACCGAGGAGAAGTCGCTGAAGTTCAACCAGCTCCACGACGAGGACATGGGCCGGATCCGGTACAAGCGCGTGTGCTCGGTCGACGGCGAGGAGGTCGAGTTCGACCACATCGTCAAGGGGTTCGAGATCGAGAAGGACAAGTACGTGGTCCTGACCGACGAGGACTTCGACGCCGTGCCGGTGGAGTCCAGCCGCGCGATCGACATCCAGCAGTTCGTCGACCTCGAGGAGATCGACCCGATCCTGTTCAAGAAGTCCTACTACCTGGTCCCGGACGAGACCGGGGCCAAGGCCTACGCGCTGCTGCGCAAGGCGCTCTCGGACGAGCGCAAGGTCGGGATCGCGAAGGTCAGCTTCCGCGACAAGGAGCACCTGTCCGCGCTCCGGTTCAAGGACGACGTGTTCGTCCTGGAGACGATGTACTGGCCGGACGAGGTTCGCGCGGCCGAGTTCGACACCGTGCCCGCCGACGAGAAGGTGCGCGAGAACGAGGTCGACATGGCGCGTTCGCTGATCGAGAGCCTCACCGAGCCGTGGAACCCCGAGGCCTTCACCGACGCGTACCGCGAGGCGATGCTCGAGATCGTCGAGAAGAAGCTCGCCGGCGAGCCGATCGAGGCGCCCACCGAAGAGGCTCCCGCGCGCGTCGTCGACCTGATGGAGGCCCTGAAGGCCTCGGTCGCGGCGGCCAAGGACAAGACGCCGTCGTCGGCGGGCGGCGCCAAGCGGAGCGGCGCGAAGCGGCCGGCGGCCAAGAAGACCACGGCCAAGCGCGCGACCGCGACGAAGAAGGCCGCGCCGCGCAAGAAGGCCTCCGGCGAGTGAGCGGGATCGGCACGCGCCCGCGGCTCGCGGGCTAGGCTGGCCGTCCAGGCCCTCGGGAGCGCCGTGAAGCTCGTCGTCGCGATCGTCAAACCGCACCGGCTCGACGAAGTGAAGGAGGCGCTCCAGGACCTCGGCGTGCACGGGCTCACCACCACCGACGTCGAGGGGTTCGGCCGCCAGCGCGGGCACACCGAGATCTACAGGGGCGCCGAGTACCAGGTCGACTTCGTCCCCAAGATCAAGGTCGAGGTGCTGTGCGAGGACGAGCAGGTGAGCGGCGTCGTCGACGCGCTCGCCAAGGCCGCTCGCACCGGCAAGATCGGCGACGGCAAGATCTGGGTGATGCCCGTCGAGCAGGTCCTGCGGATCCGGACCGGCGAGATGGGTCCCGACGCCCTCTAGCGTGAGCGAGCGGCCCGCGCCGGTCGGCCGGCTCCTCGAGGATCTCCGCTCGCTCGACCGCGCGTACTCGACGGGCCACCACGGTCGCTGGTCGGGGCGCCGCCGCGCCGAGCTCGTCGATGCCTGCCTCCGCGATCTCGCGGCCGCCGCCGGGATGCCGGAGGACGTCGCGCTCGTGGCGCTGGGTGGGTACGGACGCGGGACGCTCGCGCCCGGCTCCGATCTCGACCTGTTGATCCTGCACGAGGGTTCGGCGGACGAGGTCTCGCTGCTCGCCGAGCGCCTCCTGTACCCCTTGTGGGACGCCGGCCTGCAGGTCGGTCACGCGGTCCGGACGGCGGAGGTCTGCTTCGAGATCGCGGCCGAACGGCTCGATGCCACGACGGCGATGCTCGACGGCCGACTCCTCGCGGGATCCGCGCCGGGATGGGACGAGGTGCGTTCGGCGGTGCTGGCGCCCGTCCGCGGCGATCCGATCGCGTTCGCGCAACGCCTGGTTGCCGATCGCGACGCCCGGCGTGAGCGGTTCGGCTCGGTGTCGTCCCTGCTCGAACCCGAGCTCAAGGAGGGCGTCGGTGGGCTCCGCGACGTCCACGCGCTCGGATGGGTCCGGACCGCGATCGGCCGCCCGCTCGAGGAGGGGGGCATCCTGAGCGAGGCGGAACGTCGTTCGGTCGACGGCGCCGACGAGTTCCTCACGCGCGTCCGGAGCGCACTGCACCTGGAGACGGGCCGGGGTTCGGACCGGCTCCTGGCCGAGCAGCAGCCCTCGATCGCGGCGGCGATGGGCTTCGCGGACGAGCCAGGACTCCCGGCGGTCGACGGGCTGATGCGTTCGGTGTTCGAGCAGGCGCGCCAGGTCGAGCACGTCACGGCCTCGGTGTTCGACCGGTTCCTGCGCGGCACCTCGCCTCCGGCACCGCTCGACGCCACCCCCGAGGGGATCCTGCGTGCGTTCGCGTCGAGCGCGCGCGACGGGCACGTGATGCCGGCCGCCTCGCTCGACGCGATGTCGGCGGTGGCGATCGACGCCGAGCGACCGTGGACCGGACCGACCCGGTCGGCGTTCCTCGAGCTCCTGCGGTGCGGACCGGCGGCCATCGACGCGCTCGAGACCCTCGATCGCATCGGGCTGCTCGAACGCTATGTGCCCGCGTGGGGGCCGGTCCGATGCCGCCCCCAGCGAGATCCCTACCACCGGTCCTCGGTCGACGTGCACCTGCTCGCGACGCTCGCCGGCGCTGCCCGGCTGCTGGAGAACCCGGGCGACGACCCGTCCGTGGCGCTCGCGGTCCGGGTGGTCCCGGACGCCGACGCGCTGCGGCTCGGCGCGCTCTTGCACGACATCGGCAAGACCGGGGAGGGGCACCACGTCGAAACCGGGACGAGCGTCGCCCGCGAGACGCTCGACCACCTGGGTGCGTCCGGCCGGACCGCCGACCTCGCGTTGTTCCTCGTCGCGGAGCACCTGCTCCTGTCGGACACGGCGACCCGCCGCGACCTCGACGACGAGCGGTTGATCGTCGACGTCGCCGATCGCGTCGGCGATCAGGGTCGTCTGGGGGCGCTCTATCTCCTGACGATCGCCGACGCCGAGGCCACGGGTCCGCTCGCGTGGACGCCGTGGCGTGCGGCCCTGGTCCGCGAGCTCGTCGCCAAGGTCCGGCACGTGCTCGAACGCGACGACGTGGGTTCGAGCACCGCCGAGCGGCTGACGGCACGGGCGGAGGAGATCCGGGCGGCGCTCGCCGACGAGGACGCCGAGGCTGTCGAACGCTTCCTGCTACGGATGCCCCGCGGTTACGTCCTGACGGTCCCGGTCGACCGCGTGCCGATCCACCACCGCCTGCTCGCCCCGGCCGTGGGTTCGCACGAGGTGCGCACCCACGCCACCGAGGGCTCGCGCGCCGACGCCTACGAGCTCGTGGTTATCGCCGCGGACCGGCCCGGGTTGCTCTCGATGATCGCCGGGGCGCTCTCGCTCGCGGGGCTGTCGATCCTCACCGCCCAGGTGTTCACCACGGACGACGCTGTCGCCGTCGACCTGTTCGAGATCGAGGGGGTCTTCGAGCCCGAGGTCGGCGAGGAGCGTTGGCGCGAGTTCCGCACGACACTGCGCAAGGCGATCGAGGGCCGGCTCTCGCTCGACCACCGCGTGCGCGAGAAGCGGCGCTCCTACCCCGAGCCGCCGACCCGTGTGCCGGTGCGGGTCGAGGTCGACAACGAGGCGTCGGACTTCTTCACCGTGATCGAGGTGGGAGCGCCCGACCGCATCGGGTTGCTGTTCGACATCACCCGAACGTTCGCCGAGCTCCAGCTCGACGTGCACCTGGCGAAGGTGGCGACGTTCGGCGAGCGGGTGGTCGACTCGTTCTACGTGCGCGACTACCTCGGGCGCAGGGTCGATGATCCCGAGCGCGTCCGGGAGCTCGGGGACGAGCTGCGCAGCAAGATCCTGGACTGAGCACCGGCCGCGATGACACCGGCTCCAGGCGCGTTCCTGGAGCGCCACGATCAGATGTCAGCCGATCCGGCACCGGCCACCGTCCCATCGGGGAAGATGCGCGCATGAGCCGAGTGGGCGATGCGATCCGTGCCGAAGCGCTCGTGAAGAATTTCGGTTCGGTCCATGCGCTCGACGGACTCACGCTCACCGTGCGCTCGGGCGAGATCCTCGGGTTGATCGGTCCAAACGGTGCGGGCAAGTCGACGTTCATCCGCACCGTTGCCGGTTTGGTATCGCCTACCGCCGGGTCGATCAGGGTGCTTGGCGAGCCGCCCGGCCGGCGCGTCGCCGCACGGCTCGGGTACATGACGCAGTCCGCGGCCCTGTACGAAGACCTGTCCGTCCGCGAGAACATCGCGTTCTTCGGCGCGGTCTACGGGATGCGTCTTGAGGAAGCGCATGCCCGTGGGGACGAACTCCTCACCTTGCTGCGGCTGACCGAGAAGGTCGACCAGCCGGTACGTGAGCTTTCGGGCGGTCAACGGCAACTCGCGAACCTCGCCTGCGCCATGGCCCACGGGCCTCGGCTCCTGCTCCTCGACGAGCCCACGGTGGGGGTCGACCCGGAGCTCCGCTATCGCCTGTGGCAGGAGTTCGGCTCCCTCCGGGACGATGGCGTCACGATCCTCATCACAACCCACGTGATGGACGAGGCCGACCGATGTGATCGCATCGCGTTCGTTGCCGATGGGCGGATCCTCGACGTCGGGAAGGCTTCCGAGCTCGTCGAACGACACGGCGCGGAGTCGGTCGAGGACGCGTTCCTACGGTTGCGACACCAGGAGGGATCGTGAGCGGCGCGCGTGTCCGGGCGCTCGCTGTGCGGATCATTCGGGGCTTTCGGCGCGACCGAAGGAGCTTGGGGCTCATCGTCGTGGTGCCGCTGGTCGTGATGGCGTTGATCGGCTACCTGGTCGGCGACAAGAAGGAACCGCTTCGGGTGGCCATCGCCGGCGCGCCCGTTGCGTTCGTCGCCGCCCTCGCTCAGCAACCCGGGATCCGCATGATCACGGAGGACGGTGGGCGAGAAGCCGTCACCGCTGCTGTGCGGAACGGCGACGTGTCCGGCGGGGTTCTCGTCACGGGATCGTGTGCGCAGACGCCGGTCACACGAACCTCGGCTGGATGCCCTATCTCGATCATGGCGATCGTGCCTGGCGAAGATCTCCAGGTCGAGAGCACCATCGTTCAGGCGGCGGCGCGCGCGGGAGCGAAAGTGAACGGACAGATCCTCGCGCCCGGCGACGTGCCGGGCGTCAACGTCTTGCGTCTCGATCTGCTCGGTGGCTCGCGTCCGTCGACGATCTCGTTCGCCGCGCCGGCGCTGGTCACGACGTTCGCTTTCCTGTTCACGTTCATGCTCACGAGCGTGGCGTTCCTCCGCGAACGCTCGAGCGGAACGCTCGAGCGCTTGCTTGCATCGCCGATCACCAAAGGTGAGATCCTCACGGGATACCTGCTGGGGTTCCTTCCGTTCGCCGCCGTGCAGTCCGGATTCGTCCTCGGATATGCGATCGTCGTCCTCAATGCAAACGTCGCCGGTTCCTTCTGGCTCGTGCTGCTCGTGCTGCTGTTGCTCGTGGTGGGGGTGGTCAACCTGGGCATCGCGCTCTCGTTCTTCGCTCGGAACGAGCTACAAGTGATCCAGTTCATCCCGCTGATGCTGTTGCCGCAGATCTTCCTCGGAGGTCTCTGGTGGCCGGTCGCCACGCTCTGGCCCCCGCTGCGCAACGTCTCGGTGCTGTTCCCGATCACGCACGCGGTGCACGCGCTCCGCGCCGTGATGCTCGCAGGGCAGGGTTTGGGTGACATCTCGACCGATCTCGTATCGCTCGTCCTGTTCGCACTTGCGATGACGGGACTCGGCGTGTTGGTGTTGCGTCGGCAGCGCGCGTGAGCGGATGCTGGGTGACCCGGCCTGCTCGAAGCCGTGGTCCGCACCACCGATACCCCACCAACAGCGCCCGGAACCCGCGGACGTCTACGCGATCGGCGCTGTCATCGCCGCATGATCGCCCGTCACAACAACGCCTCCAACCGCTTGGCCATCTTCGTGCTGAGGCCCTCGTCCTCGTGCTTGAAGTAGCAGTAGATGTCCCGGCCGGCCTCGAGCGAAGGACGGATCCGATCCGCCCAGCCGCGGAGCTCCTCGTCGTCGTACTCGGTCTTTCGCAGCCGGAGGAACCCGAACGGCTCCCACGACAGGTCGTCGGGGCCCGGGTCGTGCTCGTCGGTCTCGGCTACGCACCAGGCCACGCCCTGCTCGAGCAACAGGTCGCGCGCCTGCACCCACGAGGGGTGGCGGAACTCCATCGCCGATCTCGGCGTGGGTGGCAGGTAGCCGACGAACGACTCGATCAGGGCGCGGTCGTACGTGAGCGTGGGCGGGCACTGGTAGAGGACGGTCCCGAGGCGATCGCCGAGCAGCCGCCCGAGCTCCAGGAAGTCCCGGACGTCCTGGTCCACGTCGGCCAGCCGCTTCCAGTGCGTGATCCGTTGGTTGGCTTTGAGCGTGAACCGGAAGCCCTCGGGCGTCTCCGCCTTCCAGGTCTCGAGCGACTTCTGGGTCGGGAAGCGCCGGAACGTGTAGTTGATCTCCACCGAGGGGAACCGGCTCGCGTAATACGAGAGCATCTCGCGGTTCTTCAACCCCTCCGGGTAGAAGACGCCGTGCTTCCACTGGTCGTAGGAGAACCCGGAGGTTCCGAGGTAGAGGGTGCCGGCCATCTGACAGGATTCTGGCATGGCCACGCCCGAGAGCAGAAGCCGCGTCCAGCTCCCCACGTCCGGCGAGGTCGGTGCGGCGTGGATCCGCCCGAAGGACGCCGCGGCGACCCTCGTGGTCGCCCACGGCGCCGGTGCGGGCATGGACCACCCCTTCCTCGTCGGTTTCTGTCGCTCGATGGGCGAGGCCCGCGTGGCGACGATGCGCTTCAACTTCCCGTACCTCGAGCGCGGGCGCCGCGCGCCCGATCCCGAACGCGTCCTGCGCGAGACGTGGCTGGCGGCCTTCGACGCGGCGTCCCAGCGCGCGGAGGGTCGGGCCGTCCTCGCGGGGGGCAAGTCGCTCGGCGGTCGCATCGCCTCGATGTGCGCGGCCGACGGGATGGCGGCGGCCGGCCTGGTGTTCCTCGGCTACCCGCTGCACGCGCCGGGGAAGACCGACAAGCCGCGCGCGGATCACCTCGAGCGGATCGACGTCCCGATGCTGTTCCTGCAGGGGACCAGGGATCCGTTCGCGAACCCGGAGCTGTTGGCGAAGGTGATCGCGAAACTCGGCGACCGGGCGGTGTTCGAACCCGTGGAGGGCGGCGATCACTCGTTCAGGATCCGCGGCGTCAAGGCGGACGATCGCGAGATCGGCGCAGCGCTGGCCGGTACGGCGGCGCCGTTCGTCCGCCGGGTCGCCGGGGAGCGCTGATGCCGCGCCGGAACCGTCGAGCCCCGGACGAGGCGCCCCAGCCCGCACGGATGCCGCAGTCGGAGGCGCCGACGTGGGCGAGCATCCCCGGCGTCGAGGTGCGACGGCTGACGAGCGACAAGCCCTACCGATGCCCCGGATGCGATCTCGAGATCCGACCGGGGACGTGGCACTTCGTCGTCGTCCCGGCCGTCGCCGAGGAACGGCGCCACTGGCACGAGCGCTGCTGGCAGATCGAGCTCAACCGGACGCGCGGCCGCCGTCCGAGCGGCTGAACGTCGCCCAGTCGCGGCTATCATCCGCCCGTGCCGTCACCACCCGTGCGGGCGTCGATGCATCGCGAGCCACCGGTCTGGGTGGGATCGGTCCACGGCCGCGAGGTCCGTCGCCGGACACGGGACGGCTGCGTGAACGCCCTTCGGCGGCTCGCGGGCGACGACGAGCTGTTGTGGATCGAGGTCACGCCCGACGTCGTCGGCGTGAGCGAGGCCGCGACGATCCTCGGGTGGGATCGCCGACGCGTGGCGACGTACGTGAGCCGTGGCGCGTTCCCGGAGCCGATCGCCGCGCTCGCGTCCGGTCGCGTCTGGCGGCGCGAGGACGTCGAGGCCTTCCGCCGCGACCGCGTCCGGCGCAAGGGCCGCAGGATCGCCCGGTGACCGAACGGATCCTGTACCTGGTCCGCCACGGCGAGTCCGACTTCGACTCCACGCGCACGACGCCGGGCCCGAGGGGTGAGCAGTGGGATCCGCCGCTCGGCGAACGTGGGCGGGAGCAGGCGGCGCACGTCGCGACTCGGCTCCGCGCGATGGCCGAGCCCGCGGTGGTCGCCTCCTCGCCGCTCCTTCGAGCGCGCGAGACCGCGTCGGCGTACACGGAGCCCGCCGGTCTCGAGGTGCTCATCGACGACGATCTCGCTGAGGCCCACCTGGGTGAATGGGAGGGCAAGTCGTTCGAGGAGATCCTCTCGACCGACGAACAGATGCTGCACCGGGTCCGGAACCAGGAGCCGATCTGGCGCCACGCCCCGTTCGTCGAGGAGCTCGGGCCGTTCCGGGCGCGGGTCGGCGCCGCCGTCGAACGGCTGCTGGCGGACCACCCGGACGGCAACGTCCTCGTGTTCTGTCACGGCGGGGTGATCAACGCGTACATCGCGCCGCTGCTCGGGGTGGATCACGAGATGTTCTTCGTGCCCGAGAACACCTCGCTCAACTCGATCCTCGTCGACGGAGAGCACCGCCGCGTCCGGTTCCTCAACGACGCGCTCCACCTGACCGACCCCCACCTGTTCGCGGACGCCTGAGGCGCTCGGGTCCTAGACTCCGCGCGTCAACCGCAGCCCGAACGACCGACGAACAGGAGGCCGACATGCCCGTCCAGTTCCTTTCCCCCGAGTGGACCGAGGAGCTCGAGAAGCGCCTGAACGCGAGCGATACGTTCCGTGCCGCGGCGTCCGCCGCGAACGTGACGATCCAGAACGTCATCGAGACCCCGGACGGCGCGAAGCGCTACTGGATGCGGTTCGAAGGGGGCTCGGTCAAGCTCGAGGCCGGGGACGCGGAGAAGGCCGACGCCACGATCGAACAGGACTACGCCACGGCGGTCGCGCTCGCCAAGAGCGAGCTGAACCCGGTCTCGGCCTTCATGACCGGGAAGATCCGCATCAACGGCAGCATGATGCTCCTGATGCAGCTCCAGGGCGCCCTGTCCGAGCTCGCCAAGGAGATGCAGGAGATCGACGTCGACTACTGAGGACGGGTTCGGGCCTGCCCGTCGGGGGCCCACACATCCGATCAGGCGCTCCCCGACGTACCTGGGATGGGTGCGCAGACCTCGTTTGACGGGTTCGACCCGGCGAGCGGAGAATCTACGGCCGTGCTCAGTGTTCAGGGCACCCATCGGATGGGAGGGGGAAGCATGCGCTCATGGCGAGCGAAGGTCCTGGTCCTCATCGGCGTCCTTTCCGTCGTCGCTGCAGCGTGCGGCGGGGATGACAACGGCGGCGAGACGGGCGGGGCCGGCGGTACGGCGACGGGCGGTGGCGCCGCCGAATGCAACGCGGATATGAAGGTCGGGGTGGCGTTCGACATCGGAGGCTTGGGCGACAAGTCGTTCAACGACTCCGCGAACGCCGGGCTGCAACAGGCGATCGCCGACGGCCTCGTGTGCGAGGACAACGCGATCGTCAACGAAGCCAACTCGACCGGCTCGGACCGCGACCAGAACGTGCAGGCCCTGGCCGACGCCGGCATGAACATCGTCATCGGGGTCGGGTTCGCGTTCTCGCCGGGCATCAACACGATCGCCCCGGACTACCCGGACGTGAACTTCATGATCGTCGACGGCTTCGCGACCTGCGGCACCGCGTGCGGGCTGACCAACGACGCCGAGGCGATCCCGAACGTGGCCGACTACACGTTCAAGGAGCAGGAGGGATCGTTCCTGGTCGGCGCGGCGGCCGTGCTGAAGTGCCAGTGCGAGACGATCGGGTTCCTCGGTGGCCAGGAGGGCACCGGCCTGATCGAGAAGTTCCAGGCGGGCTACGAGGCCGGCGCCCACCAGATCGACCCGAACGTCAAGATCCTCGTCGAGTACATCGGTGACAGCACCGAGGCCTTCAACGACCCGGTCAAGGGTCAGCAGCTCTCGACGAAGATGTACGACGAGGGCGCCGAGATCATCTACCACGCGTCGGGTGCGTCGGGTGCCGGACTGTTCAACGCGGCGGTCGAGGCCCAGAAGGAAGCCATCGGCGTGGACTCGGACCAGTACCTCACGGCGAGCCCCGAGCAGCAGCCGCTGATCCTCACCTCGATGATCAAGCGGGTGGACGTCGCGGTCTACAACGCGATCCAGGCACAGGGGGAAGGCACGTTCGGCGGTAGTCAGGTGTTCGGCATGGCGGAGGACGGGGTCGACTACGCGACCTCGAACCCGACCGAGCTGACGGCAGACATCACCGAGCAGTTGGACCAGTTCAAGCAGCAGATCATCGACGGGACCATCGTCGTGCCCGACACGCCGGAAGGCGCCTAGGGCCCGGCGAGGACACCGTGACGATCGGTGCAGGGGCGGGGGGCAACGGCTCCCCGCCCCTCGTCGTGCTCGACCACATCACCAAGCGCTTCCCCGGTGTCCTGGCCAACGACGAGGTCGACCTGGAGCTGCGCGCCGGCGAGGTCCATGCGCTGATCGGCGAGAACGGCGCGGGCAAGTCCACCCTGATGCGCGTCCTGTACGGCATGTATCCGGCCGACGGCGGGCGGATCCTCGTGCGGGGCCAGGAGATCAAGATCGGGTCCCCGCGCGACGCGATCGCGAACGGGATCGGGATGGTCCACCAGCACTTCGTCCTGGTGGACCCGTTCACCGTCACCGAGAACATCATCCTGGGCGAGGAGGGCGGGGAGCGCCTCGACATCGACGCGGCGCAGCAGCGCATCGCCGAGCTCGCGGACTCCTACGCGTTCCGCGTGGATCCCGGGGCGGTCGTGGAGGAGCTGTCGGTCGGCGAGGAGCAGCGCGTCGAGATCCTCAAGGCGCTGTATCGCGGCGTGGAGATCCTCATCCTGGACGAGCCGACGGCGGTGCTCACACCCAGCGAGACCAAGGACCTGTTCGACAACCTCCGGAAGCTCCGCGAGGCCGGCCGGACGATCGTGTTCATCAGCCACAAGCTGGACGAGGTGATGGAGATCGCCGACCGCATCACGGTCCTTCGGCGCGGGAAGGTGGTGGGCGAGACCCGTCCGGCCGAGACCTCCAAGGCCAAGCTCGCCGAGATGATGGTGGGCCGTCCGGTGCTGTTCCGTCTGGAGAAGCCGACGGTCGAGATCGGCGAGCCGGTGCTTCGGGTCCAGGACCTCACCGGCGACGGGAAGCTGAACGGCGTGAGTCTGGAGGTCCGCGCGGGGGAGATCCTCGGTGTCGCCGGCGTCGAGGGCAACGGGCAGCGCGAGCTGGCGGAGTCCCTGATCGGGCTGCGCACGCCGGCATCCGGCACGATCGAGCTCCAGGGGGCGGCGATCGCGGGTGGCGCGGTGTTCGACATCCGCAACGCCGGGGTCGGCTACATCCCCGAGGACCGGCACGAGCAGGGCCTGGTCCTCAACATGTCGTTGTGGGAGAACGCGGTGCTCGGGCGCCAGGACGACGTCGAGTTCTCCGGGACGCTCGGCCTCCTGTTCATCAAGAAGATCAAGGAGCTGGCCGCGCGGTTGGTCAAGACGTTCGACATCCGAACGCGCAGCGTCGACGTGGCGGTGTCGACGCTCTCGGGAGGCAACCAGCAGAAGCTCATCCTCGCGCGGGAGCTCGAGACCGATCCGAAGCTCCTGATCGCGGCACAACCGACGCGCGGGTTGGACGTCGGGGCGATCGAGTTCGTGTGGAAGCAGATCCTCGACCAGAAGGCCGCCGGCCGGGGGGTGTTGCTCATCTCGGCCGAGCTCGACGAGATCTACGCGCTCTCGGACCGGATCGTGACGTTGTACGAGGGCAAGATCACCGGCGAGTTCCCGCCCGACGCCCCGCCCGAGCAGATCGGGATCGGCATGCTCGGGCGGGCGCCCGAGGAAGCGGCGTAGTGGCCACCGAGGGCCTCGCGCCTCCGATCGCGGTCGCCCGAACCCGGCCCGCGTGGCTGGAGACGCTTCGCCGGCCAGCTCCTAGCGCTGCTCGCCTCGTTCGGGATCGCCCTGCTGCTCGGCGTCGCTCCTGATCGTCGCGTACGGCGAGAACCCGATCGACGTGTACGCGTCGATCTTCGACGCCTCGCTCGGATCGGCCGACGGCATCGGGTACGTCCTGGCGATCGCGACCCCGCTGATCTTCGCCGCCCTCGCCGTGTCCGTCTGCTTCAAGGGCGGGCTGTTCAACATCGGCGTCGAGGGCCAGTACCTCGTGGCGATGATCACGGCCGCGGTGGCAGAGCTCAACCTGGACTTCCTCCCCGGCCCGCTGCTGGTGCCCGCCGTGCTGCTCGCCGCGATGCTCGGCGGGATGATCTGGGCCGCCGTCCCCGGCATCCTGAAGGTCAGGACCGGGGCGCACGAGGTGGTCACGACGATCATGATGAACGGGATCGCCGATCAGCCTGGTCGGGTGGGCGCTCAACGGCCCGCTCCACTACAACGACGCGCCCGAGGGGGCCTTCGTCGACCTGCGGACCAACGTCTTCCCCGCCAACGGCCTGGCCGGCGACCTCGGCTCGATGTTCGGCGTCACGCCGGGGGCGCACCTGTCGTGGTTGCTGTTCCTGGCGATCGCGGCGGCGATCGTCGTCTGGTTCCTGATCCGCCGAACGCGTCTGGGCTACGAGGCCCGGGCGGTCGGCTCCTCGCCCGGATCGGCCAGGGCCGGCGGCGTGTCGATCGGCTCGACGCAGCTGCGCCTGTTCCTGATCTCGGGCGCCCTGGCCGGCCTGATCGGGATGCAGCTGATCCTGGCCGACCGCGGCTACCTGCCCCTGAACTACGTCGTCGGTCTCGGGTTCACGGGGATCGCCGTGGCCTTCCTCGGCCAGAACAACCCGATCGGCATCATCTTCGCCGCGATCCTGTGGGCGATCCTGTCGCGCGGCGAGGTGGCGCTGCAGATCTCGAGCCAGGTGCCGCGCGAGTTCATCATCATCCTGCAGGGCCTGCTGATCCTGACCGTCGTGATCACGTACCAGATCGCCAAGCGCCGGCTGGCGGCCCGCCAGCTCCAACGGGCCGGCATGGCCGGCGACGCTGGAGGACTCGGACGCGCCCGGACGGAGAGCGCCGGACCCCGCGGCCCCGAGGACACGGCGCCGAGGCGTTCGAAGCCCGCCGACGAGAAGAGGCGCCTGATGCCGTTCACGGACATCGCCGTCGCCATCCAGATCTCGTTCACGTACTTCACGATCCTCTACCTGACGGGTCTCGGCGGGCTGTTCAGCGAGCGCTCGGGCATCGTGAACATCGGCCTGGAGGGGCTGATGATCATCGGAACCGTGACCGGCGCGTTCGGCGCGCGCTTCTTCACCGACACGGTCGGGCTGGGCACGGTGTGGGGTCCGATCCTCGGGCTGCTGTTCGGCGCGTTGTGCGGCGCGATCTTCGCCAGCATGCACGCGGTCGCGACGATCACGTTCCGGGTCGACCACATCGTGTCCGGCGTGGTGATCAACCTGGTCGCGATCGGCCTGGCGCGGTTCCTGTCCTACGCGTTCTTCAACGGGCAGTCGACGCAGTCCGACCCGGGCGGCCCCCACCTGGCGCGGCTGGACATCCCCGGGCTGTCGTCCTTGCCGGGAGGTCTCGATCGGGCGTTCCAGGGCTTATCGCCGATGGTCGTCGTCGCCGCGCTCATGGTCATCCCCGTGTGGTACTCGCTGTACCGCACCCGGTGGGGCTTGCGGCTGCGCTCGTGCGGCGAGAACCCCGAGGCGACCCGGTCGCTCGGGGTCAGCGTCCCGCGGTACCGCTACCAGGGCGTGTTGCTCTCGGGCGCGTTCGCCGGGGCTTTCGGGCGCGTTCCTGGCGGCCGAGATGATCGGGAGCTGGCGGGAGGGCCAGACGCTGGGCCTGGGGTTCATCGCCCTCGCGGCGCTGATCATCTCGAACTGGAACCCGATCCGGCTGATGTTCTTCGCGTGGCTGTTCGGGTTCGCCTTCGCGATCCCGCTCCGGTTGCAAGACGCGCCCGTGATCTCGTTGCTCCCCGAACAGTTCATCCGGATGATCCCGTACGTCGTCACGATCGTGGCGATCGCCGGCTTCGTCGGTCGCGTGCGACCTCCCGCGGCCGCCGGCCGGGCGTACGAGGGCGGCGGGGGGAGCTAGCGGGCTACTCGGTCCCGAACAGCCGGTCCCCGAAGTCGCCGAGCCCCGGCACGATGTACCCGCGCTCGTTCAGCTGGCGGTCGATCGCCGCGGTGAAGATCGGCACGTCGGGGTGATCGGCCTCCATCTTGCGGATCCCCTCGGGCGCGGCCACGACACAGACGAAGCGGATCGACGCGGGCCCGCCCTCCTTGACGGCCGACGTCGCCGCCGAACCCGAGCCGCCCGTGGCGAGCATCGGGTCCAGGACCAGGACGTGCCGGCCATCGACCGGCGGGAGCTTGCGGTAGTACGACTGCGGCTCGAGCGACGCCTCGTCACGCTCGAGGCCGATGTACCCGACGGCGACCTCGGGGAACAGCTCGGTCACCGCCTCCAGCATCCCGAGCCCCGCGCGCAGGATCGGCACGGCGACGAGGTCGTCGAGCACCTGTCCGGTCGTCTCCTCGAGCGGGGTCCGCACCGTGATCTCCGTCGTCGGCAGATCGCGGATCGCCTCGAGCGCGAGGGTCAGGGCCAGACGCTTGGCCAGCGTTCGGAACACCGGGGGCGCCGTCTCCTGCGATCGGAGCTGCGCCAGGAGGTGGCCTGCGAGCGCGTGGTCCACGACGGTCACGGACACGCGCGCATCCTACCGGGGGTCGCCGAGCCCCCGCTCACGCCGGACGGCATCGGCCGGCCGATGGGTTGCCAGAGCTGGGCGGGGCTGCCACCATGGCGCCCTGATGCGGGAGACCTTCGGCTTCTGGTTCTACGGCGGGCGCTGCCCGGCCTAGTCGCCTGAACCGAAGGGAACAGGGACCCCGGGCCGGGAGCCCGGGGTTTCGTCGTTCCCGAGGCCGTTACAGGACGCGCGAGGACCGGGCGGGTGGGCCGCTCGGGGAGACGCCAAAGGAGGCGAAGGAACGCGATGGTCGTGGTCATGAAGCGCGAGGCCACCGAGGCCGACGTCGAGGCGGTCTCCGAACGCGTTCGCGCCGCCGGCGGCGAGGCGTTCGTCTCGCGGGGCGCGGTCCACACGATCATCGGCCTCGTCGGCGACACCGAGCGGTTCCAGGCGATCCCCTTCAACCAGCTCCCGGGCGTCGACCACGTGATCCAGGTCGGCAAGCCCTACAAGATGGTGGCCGCCGACCTGCACCCGACCCCGACCACCGTGTTCGTGGGCTCGACGCCGGTCGGTCGCGGGACGTTCACCCTGATCGCCGGTCCGTGCGCGGTCGAGAGCGAGGAGCAGGCGCTGCTCGCGACCAAGGCCGCGAGGGCCGCCGGCGCGACGATCCTGCGGGGCGACGTCTACAAGCCGCGGACGTCGCCGTACTCGTTCCAGGGACTGGGGGAACGGGGGCTCGAGGTCCTGGAGGAGTGCCGGCGCCAGACCGGGCTCCCGATCGTCGTGGAGGTCGTTGACGTGTCGCAGGTGGAGCATGTCGCTGCGGTGGCCGACTGCATCCGCGTCGGGACGCGGAACGCCCAGAACTTCGAGCTGCTCAAAGAGGTCGGACTCTCGCGCAAGCCGGTGATGCTCAAGCGCGGCCTCGCGATGACGATCGAGGAGTGGCTGCAGGCCGCCGAGTACGTCGCGCAACGCGGCAACTCCGAGATCATCCTGTGCGAGCGCGGGATCCGCACGTTCGAGCCGGCCACGCGGAACACCCTCGACCTCGCCGGGATGGCGGTCGCGCAGACCGAGTCCCACCTGCCCGTGATCGTCGATCCGTCGCACGCCGTCGGGAAGCGGCACCTCGTCGCCCCGATGTCGCGCGCGGCGCTCGCCGCCGGCGCGGACGCGGTGATGATCGACGTGCACCCCGATCCCGAGAGCGCCCTGTGCGACGGCCCTCAGGCCCTCACCCCGGACGAGATCCTCGATCTCGGGCGCGATCTCGAGCGGCTCGCCGCGGCGCTCGGCCGCCCCTTCAACCGGGCCGAGTAGCGGCGCTATCCCGGGAGTACGGGAGTGAGCTCCGCGATGTCGCACGAGCCGCGCCAGCGGGCGAGCCACTCGCTCGGAGCACCCACCCGACTCTTGCGCTTGTCGACGAGGAGCTTGGCCGCCTCTTCCCACTCCGGCCCTTGCAGCACGCGCGAGGCGGCGTGGAACTCGCTCGCCGCGGTCTCGCGGCCCTTGCGCCGTGTCACGACCACGAGTTCGGATGCGCCGGGGATGCCCGGCACGGTCTGATCCTCGGGGCCGGGCTCCCGCTGGGACAGCACGAGGATCTTCCCGTTGCGGTAGACGAACCACGACGGGATCAGCTTGCGCCGCCCGCCGGCTTCGACGCCGACCCAGATCACGTCCGAACGCTTGAGGCCGTCCTCGATCGTCTTGGGGAGCTTCGTGGACCCGAGTTGGACCAGGACCGGCACCTCGATCTCGCCGACGATCTCGTGGTCGATGACGAACGAGACGACGTAGGTCCCGGTCTCGTCGAACCGGGCGTCCGCGATCGTGTCCGTCTCGACGGTGAGATCCATCGTCCCGACCATGCGGCGGATCGCCGGACCCCAACGGTGCACCAGACGACCGGTGGGTCCGTAGAAGTGGATCTCCTCGCTCACCGTCCCCGTCCCGATCTTCCACGCACGGGTGACGACGAACGGGAGCGCCGTGCCGGGCATGCCGAGCAGGTAGACGCCCGAAGGACCCTGTTCGCCGGACGTGTCCCAGACCCGCAGGTCCACGACGTTGGCCGAAACGAGCTCGCCGACGGTCATCGCCGCGTGAGGATACCCGACACCTGCCCGCTCACGCGCCGTGGCTCGAGCGTCTCGGGCGCGTCAGCGGTTCAGGCGCTGCGAGCGAGCCACAGGCGTGGTTCCTCGAGCTCGGGCATCGACGGGAGCGCCTCGGCCGAGTCCCACATCCTCGCCAGCGTCGCCTCGTCGGTGAGCTCGACGACCGTGTCGCAGAAGGCCCGCCCCAGCCGGTACTGCTCGCGCTTGACCTCGATCCCGAGCAGCCGTTCGAACACCGGATCGACCTGTTCGGTCTCGCGGTAGCGCCGCATCGCCTCGTCGATCCGGGCGTAGGAGGGCAGCATCTGCGCCCCGAGCGCGTGCATCACGTGGTCGCCGTAGCCCTCGGCGGCGGTCATGAACGCCTGCACCCGGCGGAGCTTGAGCCGCTGCTCGTCGTCCATCACGGCGCCGAACATCGAATCCTCCCCCGCGAGCATCTCCTGCATGCTCTCCGGGTTCGAGGGATCGAGCGACGCGAGCCGCTGCTGGAGCTCGCCGACGTCGAGCGTGAGCGTCGAGGTGAAGTCGTCGATCAGCTCCCGGAACCTCGTGAGCGCCCACGGCCGCGCGAACTCGAACCGGTGCGTCACCTCGTGGATCGCGATCCAGGTCCGGAAGTCGGTCGGGTCCAGGCTCCACTCCTTCTCGAAGCGGGCGATGTTCGGGACGACGAACAGCAGCGCGCCCGAGTCGTCGGGCCGCGGCACGGCGATGTCGTACTGCCCCAGCACCTGCTGGGCGAGCGTCCCCAGGACGGTGCCGACCTGCGCCCCGAGCAGCAGCGGCGAGAGCTGCCCCAGAACCTGCGCGACCCCGGCCTGCGACGGCTCCGGGATCGAGTCCTGCTGCGCGGCGGCGATCGCGTCGCCGATCTTCGCGGCCGCCGGTTCGAGCACGGCCCGCAGCCCCTCGATGTTCGCCTGGACCCACTGCCCGCGCCGAACGGCCTCGACCTTCGGGATGTCGGATGGCGCCTGTAGGCCGGTGAGCCCGGCGACCTGGAGCTCGGCGACCCGAACGGCCTCCTCGAACCCGCGACGGTCCGCCTCGCCGGGGGCGGGGTCCTCGGTGCCCCAGGACGCCGACGCGATCCCGACCTGCCTCGCGAGCTCCCAGTTCACCGGTCCGCTGGAGGACATCAGCACCCGTTGGATCTCGCGGAACAGCGGGACGTCGTTCCAGACGTCGCCGGGCGGGACGCCGAACGGTTGCTCCTCGGGCGTGGGGCTCATCCGGTCATCCTACGGCCGGGCCGGCCGAACGCCGCCCCGGGGGAAGCGGCCCTCGCCTCGACGTCCCGGGACCCTCGCTACGATGGGTCCGTGCGACCCGACCTGCTCGTGCGCGTCACGGCGGACCCGATCGGCGCCGACGAGGCGGTCGGGTTCGTGAGCGACCCCGCGGCGGGTGGCACCTGCGTCTTCCTGGGGACCGTGCGCGACCACTCCGACGCCGGGGCGGTGACCGGTCTCACGTACGAGGCGTGGGTGGACCAGGCCGAGCGACGGCTCGAGGAGCTCGCGCAGGAGCTGTTCGAGCGCTGGCCGCTGCGCAAGGTCGCGTTCCTGCACCGGTTCGGCGAGCTCGGGCTCGGCGACGTCTCCGTCGTGGTCGCCTGCTCGTCCGCGCACCGTGCCGAGGCCTTCGATGCCTGCCGCCACGGTATCGAGCAGCTCAAGACGGACGTGCCGATCTGGAAGAAGGAACACCTCGCCACCGGCGTCTCGAGCTGGGTGATGGGGTCGTGATGCGCGGCGCCGCCGTGACGTTCGGGACCTCGGGCCACTGATGGGACGCGATCTCGCGATCGACCTCGGGACCGCGAACACGCTCGTCTACCGCCAGGGCGAGGGGATCGTGTTCAACGAGCCGACGGTCGTGGCGATGAACTCGTCCACCGGCAAGGTCGAGGCGATGGGCGACGAGGCCTGGCAGATGATCGGCGGGCGTTCGGGCAACGTGGTCGCGCTCCGTCCGCTCCGCCACGGGGTGATGACCGAGTTCGACATCACCCAGCGGATGATCGAGGTGGTGCTGCGCCGCGTCGGCGTCTCTCGGTTCCCGAAACCCCGGGTGCTGGCCTGCGTGGCGAGCGAGTCCTCAGAGGTGGAACGCCGTGCCGTCCGCGAGGCCGTGAAGTTCGCCGGCGGGCGCGACGTCGTGCTGGTCGAGGAGCCGCTCGCCGCGGCGGTGGGGGCGCGGCTCCCGATCCACGAGCCGATCGGGAACCTGATCGTCGACATCGGCGGCGGCATGACCGAGATGGCGGTCGTCTCCATGGGCGGCGTCGTCTCCGGGGGGTCGACGCGCCTGGGCGGGTTCGATCTGGACACCGCGATCCAGGATCACCTGCGTCGCGCCTACGACGTCGCGATCGGGGAGAAGTCGGCCGAGGAGATCAAGATCGCGATCGGGTCGGCGTTCCCCGCTCCCCGCGGGCGCGCCGCCATCGTGACCGGCAGGGCGCTCGCGACCGGCGCCCCCACCGAGATCCGCGTCACCGAGGACGAGATCCGGCAAGCGATGTCCGAGCCCGTCCACCAGATCGTCGAGTCCGTGAGACGGACGATCGCCGAGGCGCCCCCCGAGCTCACCCACGACGTGCTCGAGGCGGGGATGTTCCTCACCGGTGGCGGCGGCCTGCTCCGGGGGCTCGACCTGCTCCTGTCGCAAGAGTGCGAGGTGCCGGTGCACCTCACCGAACGGCCGCTCGAAACCGTGGTCCTCGGCCTCGGCGCGATGCTCGAACACCTCGACGACTACCGGACCTCGTTCCAGCTCGTGCGCAAGCGCTGAACCTCAACGCGTCGACAGACGCGCGCTAGTCCAGGAAGGCCTCGATCGTCCGGTTGATCAGGTGGCCGAACTCGTACAGCGCGAACGCGAGAGCCGCGGCGCCCACCGCGAGCAGCATGATGACGCCGACGAGCCCCTGCAGCCGGTCGCGGAGCCCCGGACCCTGCGTCGAGACCTGGAGGTAGGCGTACCCGGGCGGCGGAGCGCCCGGCTCGATCGCCTCGACGGCCTGGTCCTGCTCCGGCTCGCCGAACCCGGTCGCCGACGGCGGCCGCTGGCCTCGGACCGTCCCGAGGTACACGGCGCAGCCGACGAGCACCGAGAGCACGGCCACGAACATGAGCGGCATCCCGGGGGGAGCGTACCTCCGCTTCCACCTCGCATGCGCGACCTGCCCGTACCATCGCTGCATGCTGCGCTGGAAGCGTGTGGTGCTCTATGTCGCGATCGGAGCGATCGCGGGTCTGGCCGTCACCGTCTACCTGCCGTGGTACGCCGTCGGCCCGGGCCCGGCACGCGCGGTCCAGCCGTTGATCCGGTTCGAGGATCGGACCCGGTACGAATCGCAGGGCAACTTCGTGATGACCTCGGTGCGGTACACGCGGCTGACCGGGTTCGACATGCTCCTGGCCTGGCTCGACCCCGATCGCGCCATCGTCGCTCGTTCGGTCCTGTACCCGGACGGCGAGGACGTCCAGGTGGAGCGCGACCGCGCGATCTCGCAGATGGACTCGAGCAAGCTCGACGCGTCGGCCGTGGTGCTGAAGACCCTCGAGGGCTACCCGAAGGACCACGGCGACGGCGTGCTGGTCGAGAGCGTCGTCACGGGGTGCGCCGCGGACGGCGAGCTGTTCCCCGGCGACCGGATACTTTCGATCGACGGGGCGCCGACCGACAGCTACCGTCAGGCCAGCCGGGCGATCGAGGCCGCCCCGTCGGGGTCCACGCTCACGTTCGACCTGTCGGTGGACGGCGATCCCGAGACTGTCGACCTCGTCCGTGAACCGTGCGGTGACAGCGCGAAGCCGTTGGTCGGGGTCCGGATGATCAACAGCTTCCCCTTCGACGTGCAGATCTCGAGCGGTGAGATCGGCGGCCCCTCGGCCGGCCTGATGTGGGCGCTCGGTCTGTACGACCTGCTCACCCCGGGCGACCTGACGGGCGGCCGGACGATCGCCGGCACGGGGCAGATCGCGCTCGACGGCACGGTGATCCCGATCGGCGGGATCGAGGAGAAGCTCACGGCGGCGGCCGACGCCGGCGCGACCGTCTTCCTGGTCCCGCAGGGCAACATGGAAGCGGCAAGGGCCTCGGGCGGCCACGGCCTCGAGCTCGTTCCGGTCGCCACCTTCGACGACGCGCTCGCGTACCTCGCCGGTCGCTAGCCCGATCCGTCCTCCGCGAGGACCGGTGATAGGCTTGCGCCGCTTTCCCCATCGACCGGAAAGACGGGCACCAGGGACCTATGGTCGTACGCGTTCCGACAGCAACACCCGCGCCGGGACGGCGTCGGCTCATCATCATCGTCGTCGCCGTGGTGGCCGGTCTCCTCGTTGCCTTCACCGCGCTCTCGGGGTTCTTCGTCGACGTCCTGTGGTTCCGCGAGGTCGACCTCTCCGCGGTGTTCTGGACGGTCCTCCGGACCAAGGTCCTGCTCGGGGTCGCGTTCGGGCTCACGTTCTTCGTGCTCCTGTTCTCGAACCTGTGGATCGTCCGTCGCATCACGCCGCGCTTCCACGCGCTGACGCCCGAGCAGGAGATCATCGAGCGCTACCGGATGCAGTTCGAGCCCTACATCCGCTGGCTCCTGCCGTTGTTCGCGCTGGTGATCGCGGTCTTCGTGGGGCTGGGGGTCACGACCCAGTGGCAGACGTACCTGCTGTGGCGCAACGGCTCCGGGTTGTCGTTCGGGAACCCCGAGCCGCTGTTCGGGCGCGATCCCGCCTTCTACGTGTTCACGCTGCCGTGGCTGAAGTTCATGCAGGGGTGGCTGTTCTCGGCGCTGGTCGGCGTGACGTTCCTGACCGCGCTCGCGCACTACCTCTGGGGCGGGATCCGGCCGCAGGCACCGGGCTTCGTCGACAAGGTGACGCCGCAGGTCAAGGCGCACATGTCGGTGCTCCTGGGCCTGATCATGCTCGTCAAGGCGTGGGGCTACTACCTCGGGCAGTTCGACCTGTTGACCTCCACCCGTGGGGTCGTGGTCGGCGCCTCCTACACCGACGTGAACGCGCAGCTGCCCGCGCTCCGGATCCTGGTGGTGATCGCGATCGCGTGCGCGATCCTGTTCCTGGTCAACATCCGGCTCCGTGGGTGGGCGTTGCCCGTCATCGCGGTCGGCTTGCTCGCGCTGGTGTCGATCATCGCCGGAGCCGCGTACCCGGCGTTCGTGCAACGGTTCCGCGTCACGCCACAGGAGTTCCAGCGGGAACAGCCGTTCATCGAGGACAACATCTCGGCGACCAGACGTGCCTTCGAGCTCGACGGCATCACCACCACGTCGCGTCCGGTGGGGGACGCGGTCACCAGCGAGGACGCCCGTACGAACGACGCGACGCTCTCGAACATCCGCCTGTGGCGCCCCGACGTCCTTCGCGACAACTACATCTCGTTGCAGCGGTTCCGTTCCTTCTACGAGTTCAACGACGTCGACGTCGATCGCTACGTCGTCGACGGGGAGCGCCGCGTCCTGATGGTCTCGACGCGCGAGGTGAGCCAGGCCGGGATCCCGGCGGGCGGCAAGACGTGGCAGAACGTTCACCTGCAGTACACGCACGGGTTCGGCGCCGTGGCCTCGCAGGCCAACGCGGCTTCGGCCGAGGGCCAACCCGTCTTCACGCTCCGAGACATCCCGCCGGTGGGCTCCCCGGCGCTCGAGGGCAACGGTCAGCGGGTGTACTACGGCGAGGGCGCGCCGGGCGACGCCGCGTTCGTCGTCGTGGACACCGGCACCGATGAGCTCGACTACCAGGGCACGGCGACCAACGACCAGGCGCAGGCGACGTTCTCCTACGACGGTGACGGCGGTATCCCGATCGGAGGCCTGGCCCAGCGCGCGCTGTTCGCGTGGCGCTACCGCGACGTCAACCTGTTGATCTCGGACCTGATCACCGGCGACAGCCGGATCATGATCTACCGGGACATCACCCAGCGGGTCCCGAAGGCCGCACCGTTCCTGCGCTTCGACGCCGACCCGTACTCCGCGGTCGTCGACGGGCGGCTCGTCTGGATCTGGGATGCCTACACGACGACGAACCAGTACCCGTACTCGGACTTCGTCGATCTGTCCGAGGTCGCGTCGCCGGCGGCGCAGGGAGGAGGGACGGCCCCCTCGCTCGGCGGGGACGTGAACTATCTCCGCAACTCCGTGAAGGTCGTCGTCGACGCGTACGACGGCAAGATGCGCTACTACGTCGCGGATCCGAGCGACCCGATCATCCAGGCGTGGGGCAACGCGTTCCCGACGATGTTCACCCCGCTCGACCAGGCGCCGCCGGAGCTCATCGCGCACTTCCGGTACCCGGAGAACCTGTTCCAGATCCAGGCGTTCGAGTACACGAACTACCACGTCACGGATCCGAACGTGTTCTACGGGAAGCAGGACTTCTGGGCGCTGCCGATCGACCCGACCGTGTCCACGGCGGCCGACCGCCGCCTGATGCGGCCGTACTACGTCCTGATGCGATTGCCGGGAGAGGCGGACGAGACGTTCGTGCTGATCCTGCCCTTCACGCCGCTCGACCGGCAGAACATGGTGGCCTGGCTCGCGGCCAAGTCCGACCCCGGGCCGGACTACGGCGACATCGTGAGCTTCGAGTTCCCGTCGGGGGTGAACGTCGACGGGCCGACGCAGGTCTTCTCCCGGATCAACCAGGACGCGCGCTTCTCCTCGGAACGGACGCTGCTCGGTCAGGGCGGATCGACGATCGTGTTCGGGGACTTCCTCGTGATCCCGCTCCAGGACTCGCTGCTGTACGTCCAGCCCGTCTACGTCCAGTCCAACCAGGAGAACGCGATCCCCGAGCTCAAACGCGTGGTGGTGGTGAACGGTTCCGCGATCGGGATCGGGTCCTCGCTGCGCGCGGCCTTGACCGATTCGCTCGGAGGGGTCGTGCCCCCGGAGGGCGGCGGCGGCCAGCCGCCGCCGCAGGGTTCGATCGAGGAACAGATCCAGGTCCTGCTCGACCAGGCGGCCCAGCACTTCGCGGCGGCCGACGCCGCGCTCCGCGCGGGTGACCTCGCCAAGTACCAGACCGAGATCGCTGCCGCCCAGGCCGCCACCGCGGCGGCGCAGCAGCTGATCGCCAACCTGCTCGGCGCACAGCCGACGGGTTCCCCGTCGCCCTCGGTCACCGCCTCGCCTTCGCCGAGCCCTTCCGGCTGACCGGCTGGTTCCATCTGGTCGAACGGGGAACCCCCCGGTCGCGCGCGGCCGTCGAACCGCGATACGCCGACCGGAAGGAGCAACTCCGATGCGACCCCTCCGTCTGCCGCTCGCGATCGTCCTCGGTCTGTTCGTGCTGCTCGTCGCCGCGCCCGCCTGGGCGTGCGGCGGGCTCATCAACACGAACGGGAGCGTCACGCTCGTCCGCACCACGACGCTCGCCGCCTACCACCGCGGGATCGAGCACTACGTCACGTCGTTCGAGTTCGCCGGGGGAAAGGGTGAGTTCGGTTCGATCATCCCGCTGCCGGGCGTGCCGACGAGGGTGATCCGCGGCGGCGACTGGACGCTGCAACGTCTGGTGCAGGAGACCCAGCCGCCGCAGCCCGAGGCGTTCGCGCTCGCGACCGCGGCGGGCGCGGCGGAGGACCGGGCGAAGGTGATCTTGAAGACCGAGATCGACGCGCTCGACATCGTCGTGCTCGAGGGCGGTGGGTCGGCGGTCGGGGACTGGGCGCGCGAACACGGGTTCTTCCTTCCCCCCGACGCGCCGGAGGTCCTGGATTTCTACGCCGAACGGAGCCCGATCTTCATGACGGTCCGTTTCGACGCGAGCCGCGCCGCCGAACAGGGTCTCGGCGTCGGCGACGGCACGCCCGTCCACGTCGTGATCCCGACCACGAACCCGTGGGTCCCGCTGCGGATCCTGGGTCTGGGTGCGGGCGCCGAGGCGCCCGTCGAGGCCGACGTGTACCTGCTCACCGACCTCGAGCCCGCGACGCTGCCGGCGCCGCTCAGCCCGGGGCTCGCGACACGGTTGCCCCAAGGCGTGCGCCCGGGCCTCGTGCTCGAACGCAGCGAGCCCGCCTCGTCGACGCTGCTGACCGACCTCCGCAACGACAAGGGGATGGACTGGCTGCCCGCGAACGGCATGTGGCTCAGCTACCTCCGTGTCGACGCCAGGGCAGGCGACCTCGACTACGACCTCGCGATCGACGCGAGCGGCGCCGGGCAGCCCTCGCCCGTCGCGGCAGGGCTGAGCCTCGATGCGGCGGCCGATCCCGCGGGCACGCCCTCGTTCGGACCGGCGATCTGGACCGCGATCGCCGTGCTCGTGCTGCTGGGCGTGGCGGGAGGTCGCGAGCGTCGCCGGACCGGACGCCCGGCGGTCTGAGGCCCACGATGCGGCGAGGTCTGTTGGCGGTCGCGCTCGTGGCGCTCGCGGCGTGCGCGCCGGCGTCCGCGTCGCCGTCCGTGCGGACCGTGGCGATCGGGATCCACTACTCGGCGTTCTCGCTCGAGACGATCCACGTGGAGCCGGGCGAGACCGTGCGGTTCGTCGTCACGAACACGGACCCGATCGATCACGAGTTCATCATCGGGGACCGGGCCGTGCAGGTCGCGCACGAGCTCGGGACCGAGGCGTTCCACCCGCCGCGGCCGGGGGAGATAACGATCCCGGCGGGCGAAACGGTCAGCACGACGTTCACGTTCGGCGAGCGCGACCTGTTGTTCGGGTGCCATCTGCCGGGTCACTACGTGTACGGCATGCGGGGCACGGTCGAGGTCGCCTAAACGGTGCCTGGGCTTGGCGGCTCCGTGAGGGGTCGGTATCATCGTCGTGCGGGGTGGAGCAGTCCGGTAGCTCGCTGGGCTCATAACCCAGAGGTCACGGGTTCAAATCCCGTCCCCGCGACGAGATCTAGCAGCACAAACGAAAGGGGCCGGTGCGTCCGGCCCCTTCGCATTTCCCCAATATTTTCCCAAGCGCTACCGGAGCGCGTCGCCGATGAGCTCGGCCGCCTCCGCCTCCGCCTCCGCCTTCCCCCTCCGCCTCCGCCTCCGCCTCCGCCTCCGCCTCGTCGCTGTCGTGCGTGTACTGGTCGGCCGTGAACCTGGCCGACGCGTGGCCGATCGCACGGCTCACCACGTCCAGCCGGACGCCGGAGGTGAGCGCCAGCTCGACGTAGGAGTGGCGAGCGCCGTGCAGCGGGATCGCGGAGACGCCGGCCTCCTCCCGAGCCTGCGCCACCGGCCGAGGAGCGTGTCGGGGTGGACGACGCTCCCATCGGGCTCGGTCACGATCCACGTTCCCTCCACGCCGAGCCCGCCGTCGGCCTTCCACGCGGCGCCGAATTCCAGCCGCTCCTCGTTCTGCTCCGCCTTCCACCGGCGGAGATCGGAAGCGGTCCGCTCGTCCAGCGCACACGGCGTGCACGCCGGTTCTTGAGCGTCTGGCGGACGTACACGCGGCGCTGCCCCTGGACGGTTCGTGGCCGGACCAGCACCTGCCGGCGAATGTGTACCGCGCCCTCATCCACGTCGTCCCACGTCGTGCCGCTCAGCTCACCTCGCCGGAGTCCGGTCGCGATCGCCAGCCTCCATACCGCGTGCAGCCGGTCGCCGGCCGCCACCTCGAGGAACCGGCGCACCTCGTCCCGTGTCCAAGCCGTCCGTTCCACGCTGTCTACGGCAGCCGGCGGGTCCACCGCGTCCGCAACGTTGGCCAGGACGTGTCCGCGTCGCACGGCGTCGTGGAGCGCCTTGTGGACGGTGACGTGGACGTTCCTCGCCGTCTTTCCCGAGAGCGGGCGCCCACCTCGGCCACCCCGCGTCCGGAGCTCCCGGTACAGCCGGTCGAGGTCACGCGGCGAGAGTCTCTGCAGCGGCACCTCACCGATCCAGGGGACCACCCACGCCTCGACCACCGTGCGGTCGGTGTCGCGCGTGGTCTCGGATAGGTCGGCCGTCTCCCGGCTCGGTAGCCACTCGTCGAGCAGATAGCCGGCGACGGTGAGCTTGGCTGGCGAGACGTACCGCCCACGGGCAGCGTCGGTGACGAGCGCGGCGGCGGCAGCCGAGCCTCCGTGCTCTTCGGTACCCGCCGTGGCCTCCTCGAGGCCGTCGTCGTCGATCGTCGAGACGTACCAGCGGACGCCGTGCGCGGTCTCCTTCCGGCGGATCTTGGTCCTCATCGCTTCACCGCCGTGAACTCTTCCTGGTCCGGGCTGTAGCCGACCGCCCCCTGGACGACCTGACGGACCTCGTCTGCGTCCTCCTCGCCGAGCGGTCTCAGGTTGATCCCCCCTTCGGAGCGAGGGATCGCCCGCATCAGGCAGTCGAGCACCGCCGTCGCCACGATGTTGCGGACCGGCACCTTGGACAGGACGGTCCAGCCGATCCCCGCCTCCTTGTCGGTCCTCACGCGGACCTCGCGAGCGCGCGCCCGTCCGCCGCCGATCTCGATCTCCACCACCACGGACGTGCCGTCGGCCTGCTCGGCATGAGCCGTGCACCGGCTCGGCAGGACGTACCCGTCCCGGGAGAACAGGTGTAGTCCAGGAGACTCCGCTCCGTATACACCGTGCCCGGCGTCCTCTTGGGGGCCTTGCGTTGCGGCATCGTTCCACCTCCTCTCAGGTGGTTGGAGCCTATCACGGCATGCATGGGAAACGGATAGCCCAGCGGCAACTCGCTTGAGAGTCTCGCCAGGAACTGTCCGACCTCCCTCAGCTCGGGTTCCCGACCAAGTGCGTGACGTCCTCAAGCAGGTGGTCCGTTCCGGAGTCTCCAGACGGGGGTCTTGACTCGCGGCACGTGCTGGAGTATCCGGGCCGTGGGATTGGGAGTGGAGGGCGAGGCCCGCCCATCGTGGCGTCTGTAGAAAGAAGGGGTCGTCGTGCGCGTGACGAAGGTGCTGCTGATGTCCGCATTGGCCATGGCGCTATCGGCCGGTCCGGCGGCCGCTGCGGCGACGGTCACCCGTATGACGTTCCACGGCACGTCGGCGGAGGCGGTCTGGCGTCAGGGCGATCCGTCGTTCTTCACCGAGACGTTCGTGAACGTCACGAAGATGCCGAACGGCCAGCAGCTGTCGGTCGGACAGATCACCGAGAACTATGACAGCGAGGGCGCCTTTACCGGCGCCGTGGGGACGTCGACACGTGTGACGACGGGCTTCTCGTACACGATCGACGCGAGCCAGCTATCGAGCGCATCAGCGAGTGGATCGGACCTGCCCGCCACGACCTGCACCTACGACACGAACTACGACCTGATCGGGTGCGTGGACAGCACGATTGACGTGAACGTGTCCTGGACCGGCCAGGGCGAACTCATACGAGGGAACTCTCACCATCACGACCGAACCGGCGGCATCGTGGTCACGGCGCACCTCCAAGGGGTCTTTCGCGACGCGACCGCGAGCGGTGTGGTAGGCGACATCACCCTGACGTCGGGCGACTTGTTCTTCGCCGATATCAGCAAGGTGGTGTCAGGGGAGACGGTCATCTGCATCGGTTGCTAACGTCCCCGGTCGGCCTCGCGCAGCATGCCGACCAGCGCCGCAGCGTCCGGTCCTCCTCGTAGTCGATGAGGAGCTCGGCGAAGGTGCGCGTGTCATTTCCCTTGGGTGCACGTGGACGATGCCGGAAGGCACGGCGGTCCCGACGCCTGCCCTCTTCCAGCCTTGTGCGTGCTACCCGGCGGGGGACCCTCGGGAACGGAGTTGCTACCCGGCGGGAGATCCTCGGGAACGGAGTTGCTATCCCACCCTTTGTGGTGCCCGTTGTCGGCATGCTTGGGCGGTCGGTAATCCCAACCGTAAGCCACGCCGGGTGGTCGCGAGGCATCGCTCGGTAGATGGTCGTGACGACCGTGATCCCTATACTCACCGCGGTTCGGCCCCCGTCGATTGCCGGGCTCGCCCTTGTCCCACGAGGGGTCATAGGCCGGTGATGTCGTCGTTAGGGTCGCAAAGACGGCCGGTTGCTGCCGCACCCGCTCCACGGTTGGCGCAAGAACGGGGATCGGCTCCAGACGTTCGTGCGTGCGCGGTGCGCTCATCGTCACCAGAAGGCTCGCGGAAACGGTCAACGCGACGGTGCCCGCCCTGGTGACGAGTTGGGCAGGGTCGCGAAGCGCGTTTGCAAGGTGGTCTCTGACGAGATCCGCTTTCGCGGACAGCAGTGATAGGCCCATGCGCTGGGGAACATGCAACGCCCCTGCCCCGAACGTGGGCACGAGCCCCCACACGACAGCCGCCCCGACGCCCTCGGCGACCAGGGCGTGCAGGAGTCCGGCCATCTCCGTCCCCGACATGCCTCGCTCGACGCGACCGAGCGCCCCGGCGGGCGTGTGATCGCCGATGGCGATGAGCACGGCATCGGGTGCCAGATCTCGAACGCGCTCGAGCGAGTCGCACAGGTCGGCCTCGACGACGATCGCGTCCGGCTCGTCCCCCGACACGGCGTCGAACAGCGCGTCCTCGGTCTCGGCGGCCGCGACGACGTCGAACCCGCTCGTCCCGAGCTGAGCATCCATGTTGCCGACGTGGCCCGCCGTGATCACGCGGAGCCGGTCGCTGTGTGGCAGCGAGCCGGCGGCCGGGGCCTGTGGGGAGGCGGAAGGTCCGAGGATCGACTTGTCCGTAGGCTTCCGGTGGTTTGTCGTAGATGACCTCCTCTACGAACCATTAAGTACCATCACGCGCCGCCGGTCATGTCGCACGATGGTTCTACGGCCGCCGACATGACGCGGCGTCACCCGGCCGTCACCCGTTCGGACTATCGACCCTGGCATCCGGCTGGCTCCGCGAGTCCTATCCAGATGGGGATGCAGGAGCGTCTAGCGGGGCGCTGAGCCCGAATCATGGCCCGGAGGTTCGGGTCGGATGTACGTTTCCGAACTGTCATCGGTGTGACGGGTGACACCGTCCATCACGCCACGTCGTCGTAGCCTTGGCCCTCAACGGAGGCCACTGAAGATCCGAGCTGGAGTCGGAAGGGTCATGATCGCTTCGTGCGCGGTCCTGACGTGCATGGGTGCGCTGAGCGCGGCGTGCTGACGAGAGGCACCTCCGACGTCGCGAGGAGCGTCTCGGCAGCCGATGTCGACGCCCAGCCTCATCAATCCGATGGCACCGCTTCGGATGTCGCCTCGGTCGTGGGCACCTGGGAGTTCGCTGCGTTGACCGGCGTTCCGCCAGCCGAGCTGCCTTCTGGTTCGGTCCCAGACAATCGGCGCGACCTCGTCATCAGGAGCGACGGTTCTTTCCGATGGGGCACGTGGTTCGGCCACGTCGACGGTTCGGGTACGGAATTCGATCTGTTCATCGCACGGCCGGCCGGCCTTCGGCAACGCTTCGACGACTTCGGCGCGAGTGTGAGCATCTCGATTGTCGGGCACAGAATGCAGATCGGACTGCCCGACCTCGGACAGGATCGCGACGTCGACTTCGGAGACGCCGTCGACGACTTCGATTCGCCGGACATGGAGTTCTGGCGGGTCCGCGGCTAGGTTGCCAGCCGCTCGCCTGTCGATGGTGATGTACGTTCACGAAAAGTGACCGGCTTCACGCGTCCAGGCTCGGCGCGCTCGCTCGGCGGGCTAGACTCACAGGCGGAGGACCAAGATGGACTCCGTGAAGATCGCGGGTTGGATCGCCGTTTGCGTCAGTCTCGTGCTCGTCGCTCGGGTGCTCCTGATTGATAATCCGGAGGCGGTCATCATCATCGCTCCGGCACTCATCGGCGGCGTGGCGGTCGTCGCTTGGCCGTGGAGGCGATCGACTCTCGTAGTCGCTCTCGTCTTGATCGGCGCAACCGCCGTCTACTCACTAATCGGTTGGATCGGATTCCTCTACCTGCCTTCGCTGGTCCTCATCGTCCGAGGCGTAGTTCGTCTCCGGCGAGTCCCTGCCGGTCTGCGCGGCCAGGGTTCGGCCCCTGCAGCAGTCTGGCCGCTAGGCGACGCCATGTACGTTCCCGAAAAGTGACCGGCGTCACGCGCCCGCTCGGCGTGGGGAGCGGGACCGAGGGCGTCCAGGCGCTCCTGTAGTCGGCGCGCGAGCTGATCGGGACGCGCTGCAGGAGGCTACGCCGTTCCACCGTCATCCCGCCTATCGGCGTGCCTGCCCAGGTGCATTCCCGAACACTCGCGCGCGCCAGGGCTGCCTTCCATCGTCACGGTATGTCCGAACCCCTGGTCGACCAGCTGGCACTTCCCCCGAACGAGCAAGTGGCGACCTGATGTCTGGCCTGTGCCGTCGCCCTTCCCCAGGCCGCCCTCCCAGCGACAGGAGAATCCAGGCTGGTGGAGGACCAAAGACGGCAGGAAGTGGCGCATCGGAACAGACGCAGAGGTCGCGTGGATCGCCAACAGCACGTCCACGGGCCTGACCATTACCGCCGCCATCCCGCCGGTCTTCGAGGCCTACGAACGGTCTTGCTGCCGTACGGCGGTGAAGGGCAGGACGAGCAAGACCGTGCCGTGCTCGCGCTGCTGACCGAGCAGTCGGCAGGCCAGCCGTGGTGGCTTGGGTATCTCGATACCGGTGCCGATGGCCTCGTCTTCCCCGATGCACCAGTGGTGACCTTGTATTCCGAATGGCACTCGTGGTGGTCGAGGCGGGGCCGGACAGGCTGCCACCTGGCGTCAGAGCGGCGACTGGTCGTTCTGGAAGGGTGCGTTGCCCAACTTGATGTTCCCCGCCGACCGCTCCTGGCTGGTGTCGACGTTGTGGGATGACGACTGGACCTGCATCGGCGGACCGGCCGGGCTCGTCGACAGGTTCCTGCGCCACCCTGATCTCCAGGCCAGGCGGGTGACCCTCGGCGAAGACGCCACGCCACCAGGTCACCAGGCGTACTGAGGCCTTCGGTTGGATCGTGGTGCTGGTCTGGGCGTGGCGTCGGTCCCTACCGCCGCGGACGCTGGCCGATCGGTACGGATCCGGGAGGGCGCGGCATCGGCATCGACCGCCGGGGTCGGGGTCGTGCTCCATGCAGACCTGGACCAGGTAGACGGTCCCGGCGAACCCAGCCTGATCGGGGTCCGGTGGGTCGCCGCCGACGATGAGGACGCGCCGCGTGGCATCCATCCTGCATTGGATGTCGTCGTCCACGTGCTGGCAGCGCATGACTCGTCCCCCGTTGAGATCGGCATCGAGGAAGCGGGGAGAACCTGCAGTCCGCATCCGACAACCTCAGACGACATGAACGAACGGTCACCACCACGGAGTGCTCATGCTTGGGGGTGGCATAGTCGATACAGCCTCCATGTGGGGGGCGCCGGGATTCTCATTCGGCACAGGTCGCGCCATCGATATCATCCGGATCGCGCGCATGACCCCGAGCTCTCGGGCGACGCGGCGATGGCCGACCCCGTGGTGGATGAGGCCCTTCGTTCCGAGGCAGCCATACGCCGGAGCGAGAAGCTCCAAGCGATCGGCTCGGAGGCGACCTTCTTCTCGGGACTCGCACGGATCGATGGAGAGTTCCGCTCGATCCGCGTGGCGGTGACGCCTCACGACTTCGTGCTGCTCGACAACTGGACGCATGTTGACCCCGAGACCGAGCTCGGACGCATCCCGCGCGACAGCATCACCGATGCGGTGATCGTGGACAAGACCGGCAACCAGGTCGCCGACCAACTCCTTGACCCGATCCGTGAGCTCGAGACGCCCGAGGAGAAGCGGTACACGGTGTTGCTGAAGCGGCATGAGGCGAGCGGTGCGCTAC
>CAWGKU010000005.1:0-400491 GCA_963823255.1 uncultured Actinomycetes bacterium | reverse complement strand
GCGTCTGGACCCGTACATCGGGAGCGAGGGACCGCCCACCCCCGTGACCTTCCTCGGCGGCTGGCGCTGTCTGAGCCCGGGGGACCTCTCCAGGCCCAAGGCGTTCCGACGGGGGTCGGCGACACACCCGAGAGTAGTGGGGTTGGAACCTGAGAGACGGGAGCTACGACGTTTCGACAACGGCTCAGCCGCGTCAGCAGACCCTTATTACGGTCTGAGAAAAGGGAACCCCTTCAAGAACAACTCCGGTTATCAGGCCAACTGCCCGGCCCCTTGGTTCCGCCCCTGTACCGCACCAGGGACGTGCGGCACTAGCCTTCGCTCGTCGCACGATCCGTCTGGCGGCCTCCCCGTTCCCCTAGGTGGAACGCGGGACGCTCGTTATCGCGATGACCTGCGCTTAGGACGGGACCCGACGTAGGCCGACGGTGCAACTCGACGGCGCTATCTCCCTCGTGCCCCGCGCTAGGGCGGCAGGGCTGGGCGTCCATCACGAATCCGGCATCTCCATCCGCCGGGACCAACGCCCGCACCCGCTCCGTTCACCTGCACATCCTCACAATGGTCGATGAAACGTCGAGGTCCTCTCGGCTTCAGCCCCGTGAGACATCGGAGGACCTCCCACGGAGTTCGATCTCGTGCAACTGGTCGCTGTCTCGTCGAGAGCCGCGGTTCTTGAGCGGCGCGCACCTCGCCTATCTGATGGGCCGCCCTGCGGGCCTCGTTGGAACTGATCCTTGTGGCCGCTCGTAGGCGGTGTATGTCGCGCAGCTCAGACGTTTCTCGACTGCGAGTAGCGAACAGGAGTCTCAATCCGTACCTCACGAAGGGCTCCGGAAGGCATGTGATCTCCGCGATCTTGGTCGAGTTCAATCCACGCGGAGCCGAGCGAATCATGCCCAGTGGCCTCGCGATCGCCTCAGCGATTCGTCGCTCCGGCCGGTTGAAGCGCGAGGAAACGGTGGCGACCGTATCGCCGTCACGCCAGGCGCGTGCTGCCATTTCCAAGCGCATCACGATCTCTCCTCCGGAGGGGCCGTCTGCGGGCACGAGTCAACCCGGTGCCTCCTCTGGCCGTTGAGTGCCGAGCCTGGCGGCATCCGGGGCAGCAGAGCAGCGCGCTCCCTTCTCAGACGCCACGTAACGAGCATCCTCGTGAGTCACGTGCGACGCTCCTGCAGCCGGCGCTCCACTTCGTCGATCCGCCACTTGTTCCGAGCGCCAACCCGGTACGGTTTCGGCAGCTCAGCTCGCCAGCCAGACCATGAACCGTTGCGGTCGAAACGCCGAGATAACGGCCGAGTTCGGCCGCGCTGAGGAGGAAAGGACCAAGGACTTCTGTGTTAGATCGAGCCGCTCGCCTCATGCCCTATGGATCGGCACTCGCGACCGCCTCTGGGGGGAGATTCGGCGGTTTTGTCAGTTCATTTTCCCAGTTGAGCCGCTTCGTGTCCCAGCGGTCGCATTAGTCGGCACATGTGCCGGGTCAATCGCGACTGCGGGGTCGAGGTACTTGTCTGCGAGAACGGGCTTGTGGCGATGGGAGCAGGAGGTCTCCTGCTCCCTCCGGGGCGGGCGCGAAACCGGCGGTCCGGGTCCAGGACGATGGTCGCGGCGCCGGATCGGCCTAGCCTTCCGGCGTGCGTCGATGCCCTAGCTGTGGCGAGGAGAACGACCATCGCCCGCTTCTGCCAGGCCTGCGGCGCCCCGCTCGAGGAGGTGGGCGCGCCCCGGGAGGAGCGCCGGGTCGTCTCCGTCCTGTTCGTCGACCTCGTCGGGTTCACCTCGAGGTCGGAGCGGCTCGACCCGGAGGACGTCCGCGCCATGCTCTCGCGGTACTACGACCGGGCCCGGGCCGAGATCGAGCGCTTCGGCGGGACCGTCGAGAAGTTCATCGGGGACGCCGTCATGGCGGTGTTCGGGGCGCCGGTCGCGCACGGCGACGACCCCGAGCGAGCCGTGCGCGCGGCCCTCGCCGTGCGCGATGTGATCGCCGAGATGGACTTCGGCGACCCGCTACTTGAGCTGCAGACGCGGGCCGCCGTGAACACGGGCGAGGCCGTCGTGGAGCTCAAGAGGCAGCCGGGCGCAGGGGTCGCCATGGTCGCGGGCGACGTCGTGAACACGGCCTCACGGCTGCAGTCCAGCGCGCCGGTCGACTCGGTGGTGGTCGGCGAAGAGACTTACGCCTCCACGCGCACCGTGATCCGCCTACGAGCCGCTCGAGGCCCTGGTCTTGAAGGGCAAGGCCGACCCCGTGCCGGCATGGGTGGCTATCACCCGCTCGTCGCCGCGGGTGAGCGGACGTTCTCGGAGGTCCCGATCGTGGGGCGGGGCGAGGAGCTGGCGACGCTCCGAGGCACGTGGGACCTGGTGTCCTCCGACCGCCGTCCGACGCTCGTCACGATGTTCGGCCCCGCGGGGATCGGTAAGTCTCGGCTGGCCCACGAGCCCGCACACCGCGTCGAGGCGTCCGGGGGGAACGCCCGCGCGGCCGGTCGGTCGGCTACGGCGCACCGGTCCGTACAGCGCCTTCGCCCAACACGTCGCGGAGCTGTCGGGCGTTTACGACAACGATGCGGCCGAGGTCGCCCTCGGGAAGCTCCGGTCCCGCGCCGCCGCGCTCGAGGTGTCGGAGGATGCTGACGAGCTCGCCGAGCACCTCGCGATCCTGTCGGGGCTCCCGGTCGAGGGTTCCGTCGCGGATCGCGAGACTCCTTTTCTTCTCCGCGAGGCTGTTCCTGGAGGCCGTCGCCCGCGAGCGTCCCACCCTGCTCGTGTTCGAGGATCTGCACTTCGCCGATCCCAGCCTGATGGATCTGGTCGAGTTCCTGGCCTCGCGGGTGGAGGACGTGCCGCTCCTGCTCGTCTAACCGCCCGCCCGGAGCTCCTCACCGCACGGCCGTCCTGGGGCGGCGGGCTCCCCGCGTCGAGCACGCTCTCGCTCGGGCTGCTCAGCCGCGACGACGCGGTCGAGCTCACCGAACGGTTGTTCGCGCAGCGCGGGCTGGGCGATCTGGCCGACCGCGCCGGGCCGCTCGCGGCGACCAGCGACGGGAACCCGCTGTTCATCGAGGAGCTCACGGCGTCGATCGCCGAGCGTTCCACACGCGACCCGGACCGGCTGCCGAGCAGCATCCGCAGCATCGTGGCGGCGAGGCTGGACTCGTTGCCCGAACCGGAGCGGAACGCGATCTTCGACGCGGCGGTCGTGGGCAAGGTGTTCTGGCGCGGTGTCCTCGAGCGGCTCCGGCCGGATACGCAGGACCTGTCGTCTATCCTCGGGTCGCTCGAGCGACGCGACCTGATCCGACGGGAGGCGAGCTCGCGGATCAAGGGCGAGCAGCAGTTCGCCTTCAAGCACGGGTTGATCCGCGAGGTAGCGTACCTGACGCTCCCGCGCGAGGACCGTCGTCGCTCCCACCGCGCGACCGCCGAGTACCTCGAGGAGGTGACGCTTCGCGCCGGCGACGCCGACGCGACGCTCGCGCATCACTGGCGCGAGGGAGGAGAACCCGAGCCCGCGCTCCGACACCTCCTCGCGGCGGCCGAGCTCGCGGGTCGCGGCTGGGCGAAGGCGAGGGCCGTCGCGCTCTACGGGCAAGCCCTGGAGCTGGTCCCCGAGGACGCCGCTGAGCTGAAGAAGGAGATTGTTCGCAAGCGGGCCCTCGCGGCGGCGGCCTCGTACCACGAGATGATGGACATGGGCGGCGAGGGAGGGCCGCCCGGCCCTGGAGGTTCCGGCTAGGCGTCGGTCGGGAGCGGGGGGAAGTCGGCCGGCGTGACATCGCCGGCCACCTCGTAGACGCCGTCTATCGTGTGCTGCCCCAGCATCTCGGCGTGCCGGTGGATCTCCTCGAGCCCCGGCGCCTCGTAGAGGCAGAACGTCCGCACGCGCCCGTCGTCCTCCACGGCCACATGGCTATGGATCCACACGACGTTGCCGAACTCCTCCTCGATGATCCGGCGTGAGCGGCGGCCCACCTCGGGCATATCGTCCTCGCCGACCTCGAACTTCCGGTTGATCACGTAACGCGGCATCTCGTGCACCCCCTTGGACGGCCGAGTGTATGCCTTCGCGAAACCGTTCGGGCAACGATCCCGTCAGCGGTAGTTCGTGAACTGCAGATCGATCCTGTGATCACACTCACGACGAGCGCAACGAGCGTGACGATGCGGGTTCTCTTCATCGCCTTCTCCTTCCAGACACTCGGTGAGTTGTTCCGGGCAGCGGTCCTTCGGATCGCCTCCTGCATGGGGACCCTTCCGGTCGGCGATGGGAGGATCAGGGATCTTGGCCGGGAGGTCGGTTTGAAACGACCTCCCGGCACATCCAGGGAGCTACCCGGCAAGCGCTCGACCCTGCATCGCTTCGAGCTTGCCGGGATCCCAGAGAGCCGCGGACGTCTCGGCCCGAACGGCCTCAGCGAGCACGCGACCCTGCATCGCTTCGAGCTTGCCGGGATCCCAGAGAGCGGCGGACGTCTCGGCCCGAACGGCCTCAGCGAGCACGCGACCCTTCATCGCTTCGAGCTTGCCGGGATCCCAGAGAGCCGCGGACCCCTCGATCGGAGGGGTATTGACGAGCACACGGCCTTGCCAGAAGTGGAGCGTGCCCGCCGCCGCCGGAGAAGCCCCCGTTATCGCCGCCACGCGGTGACCGTTGTCCGCCACGGTCGTGAGTGCGCCATCGCCGCGCTTCGCGACGGTGAGCGCCATCGCGCTCATGATCAGCGCCACGGCCGCCAGAGCGGACACGGCCGCGATCCACACGATGACCCCCGCCGGCCGACCTGGGGATCCGTATCGTTCCCGCCTTCGTGCTCATGGTTACTCCTTTCACTTGGGTACCGTTCCTGAGCCCAAGCTAGTCGGAGCACCGACCCGAGGAATCCCCGAAATAGGTACCGATCGAGGCGGTGATCGGTACGTCTTGGCTCGCGAGCCCGAGGGGTCAGCTGGGTACTTCGAGGCCAGTTCCGTGCGGGAGCGGATGCCCAGCTTGCGGTAGATCCGCTTGAGATTGGCGTCCACGGTATGGACGCTGACGAACAGGGCGTCGGCCACCTCCCGATTGGTGCTGCCGGCGGCGACCAGCTCCGCCACCCTGCGCCTCGGTCGGGGTCAGGTCCACCGACGAGGGGGCTCGGCCGCCGATCCGCGCCAGCTCAGCACGCGTGCGCTCGGACCAAGCCGCGGCGCCGAGCCCTTCGAAGATCTCTAGGGCCTGCGTGAGCGTGTCCCGAGCCTCACGCTTCCTCTTCGCCCGGCGCTGCACCGCTCCCCGCACCAAGAGCGTTCGACCCAGCTCGAAGGGAAGGGGCAGGCGATTGTGGTGACGGACGGCCTCATCGGCTGCGGCCGATGCACCCTGGAGGTCACCCCGGGCCGCGAACACGAGCGCCCGGCATCTGGCTCCCGCCGCCAGGGCCCATGCCCGGTCGAGGCTCCTGCCGGCGTCTTCGAAGGGCGCGAGGAGCGCCTCGGCCTCGTCCAGCCGCCCGAGGGCCACGAGCGCCTCGACCTCATCCGGGACGATCCGGAAGTACGCGGGCTCCCGAACGCCCATCGCCTCTGCGAGCTCGACCGCCCTGGACAGGTACCGATGCGCCTCCGAAGGGTTGCCCGAGGAGAGTTCCAGGAACCCGAGGACCGATAGGTTCGGGATCAACGGAAGCAGCTCGTCGGCCGCTTCCGCGAGGCGCAGCCCCTCGAAGGCTTCCAGCCTCGCCTCGTCGGTTCGCCCGAGATGGGCCTCAACGAGGCCCATCGCGAAGTGGCCCATCGACGAAAACGACCCCATGGCTTGCCGCTGGGCGGTCGCCATGCTCTCCCGCGCGTCTTCCATGGCCGCATCCCAGTTGCCCGCCCGGCATTCCAGCTCGGCGAGGTGGTACTGGATCTGAGGGATCGGGCTCTCGACGCCACGCGCCGCCGCGTGACTAAGGAGCTCGTGGAACGTCTCGCGGGCTTCGTCCAATCGATCGGTGAACTTGAGGAGTTCAGCGAGGACGAAGCTCGCACGCAGGATGTACGAGATGAATTCTCCCGACATGTGCCCTTCCAGGGCGATCCCACGATCCAGCATCTCCATATCGACACCCCGTCCGAGGAGGAACTCGACGAAGGGATACGCTTGGAACGCCTCCGCCATCACCCGTGGTTCCTGCAGTTCCTCGGCCAAGTCCAGGGCCGAGCGAGCGTGCCGCTCCGACGCCTCGAGGTCTCCCCTGAAGAGCCAGGCGTACCCGAGGTTTTGCTCGACTCGTGCCCTCAACGCGGCGTCATCTCCACCTCGTTCAGGGCAGCCGTGAAGACGTCCACGGCTCGCCGCCAGCCTTCCTCGGCCGCGACGACCATCCCGAGATCCAGCAGCACCCTGGCCTGGGGCGGCCCATGCTTCGATAGGTCCACCGCTTGCTGGAGGACGTTCCGGGCCAGCGTGGTGTCTCCGCTCTCGTAATGAGCATGGCCCGCCTCGTGGGTCCGGCGCAGCAGCTCCTGGGCTCGGTCCTTCGGTGTGGCTCTGCGGGCCATCTCCCAGAGCTCAGCCGCGGATTGCGGCGCTCCCCGGGAGAAGGCGAGTACGGCGGCCTCCTCCAGGGCGGCGGCAACGGCAACGTCCGGGCCTTCGACCGACAGGGCAAGGTGGCGGGCTCGCTCCTCCGGATCGTGGACGATCGTCGCGAGCCGCGCGTGCAGCTCGCGACGCCGGGTCAGCGGGGTCCTCTGATAGACGGCGGACGCGAGGAGGGGGTGGGTGAACCGTAGGCGGTCGCCGACGGCCTCGACGACGCCGTTGTCGATCGCAGGACCCAGACGATCGTCGACCCCGCGCGAAGGAGCGATCGCCGCAGCGATCACATCGAACGTCGGAGCCGACAGGGCCGAGACGATCTCCAGGGCTTCGACGGTCCGCGAGGGGAGACCCTCGAGGCGATCCTCGATCGAGCTCTTGAAGGCGGTCGGGGATCGGGAGCCTTTCGCCGGCCGGTCACGTCACCTCCACGGCGAAGGAGCGCCAATCCGATCTCCTGAGCGAAGAAGGGATTGCCTCCCGACATCTCGTGGAGGCTCAGGAGCGTGGTTCGGGAGAACCCTTCCCCGACCTTGGCCCGGAGCACCCGTTCGAGGGCGTCCTGCGACAGCGGTCCGACGTGGACGGCGTGAGCGCGATCCTCGGCGAACGCCGACACGACGCCAAGGGGGTCGTCATCGGCACGTGCGCCTCGAGCGGCCGTCATCAAACCAACCTGCTCGTCCTGCAGGCGCCGCACCACGAAGTGGAGCACCCGGACCGAGGGGGGGTCCATCCACTGGACGTCATCGACGGCCACCACGACGGGGGAGGAGGACGCCACCGATCGGAGGCATCCAAGCACCGCCAGGGAAACCGCTCGCTGGTCGGCTCGGGCGCCCGATCTCGGGGAGCGCAACAGGGCCACCTCGAGTGCCTGGCGCTGTGGCTCCGGCAGGGTGGGGAGCGCCCCCTCGAGGATGGGCTCGAGGAGGTCACCGAGGGCTGCGTAGGACAGGCGTGTCTCGGCCTCCACCGGACCGCATGAGAGCGTGCGGTAGCGCCGGAGCTGAGCACCCGCCAGCCCCTGCTTCCACACGGTGGTCTTCCCGATGCCGGGATCACCGGACAGGAGCAACGCGCTCGGCCCGGCCGGGATCGAGTCCAGGAAGCGTTGGAGGATCGCGAGCTCGGACTCGCGCCCGATGACGTCGCTGGCCAAAGGCGCTCCCCGCGTCGGTGGACGCCGTGATTCTAAGGATGGCGGGTCCGAACCTTGCAGACCCATCGAGGCCCAGAGCCATGTACCGGCCATGCGAATGTGTACCGGGTCAGCCGTCTACAGACCGACGTGGCGTCTCTGGTCTGCCCCCGAGTCATGCCCATGACCTGCGGAAGAGGCAAAGCCGCTGGTCAGAGTGTCGCCCGGGCCTTGCTTTGCAAGCAGGGGGTCGGCGGTTCGAGTCCGCTCGTCTCCACCACGACGTGCCTGGTAGGCGCTCGGGTCCTCTCGATCTGCGACCGCGCTCGCCGACAGAGCTCGTGGTACCAGGGGATCGTTCCGCTCGCCCGCGACCTTCCGCGTCCTCGCCGAGCTCGTGTAGATGCTTGGTCTTGAGCGAGGGGTGACGGATGCCCGCGCTCGCACGTACACAGACCGTCTCACGAACCCGAGCAGCGAGAGGAACAGGCAGCGCTACTTAGAGCGTTGCACCAGTACACGGGAATCGGCGCGGGTGAGTAGCTGGGCTGTCTGTTCGCCGGCATCTGGTCCGTGATGATCGGTGTCGGGTCGCAAGGAGAGGCGTTGTCCCAGATCGTCCGGCTGCGGCGCGGCCGTGAGGAGCGGCAGGCTGACCGAGAACGTCGATCCTTCACCCGGCCGCGAGCTCAGAACCAGACCCCCGCCCATCGCTTCGGCCAGACGGCGGGCTATGAACAGGCCCAGGCCGAAACCACCTGCGGTCTGCGTCAATCCCGTGTCCACGCGGTAGAAGCGCTCGAACACGCGATCCTGGTCGTCGATCGCGATCCCCTCGCCCCGATCCTGTACGGAGACCAGGGCGAAATCCTCGCGCTTGGTCAGCCTCACGATCACCGGGGCTCCCTCCGGCGAGTACTTGAACGCATTCGACAGCAAGTTGGTGACGATCTGGCCGAGGCGGAGCGGGTCGGCGACGACCCAGACCGGACGTTCCGGGCGCTCGAACCGAACCTCGCGAACCGCCGCCAACTGGCCCGCGTCCGCGATCTCGCGCTCCAAGAGCGCACCGGCCTCGACGGGAACCGCGTCCATCGGTAGATGCCCGGCATCGAAGCGTGAGACATCGAGGAGATCGGAAATGAGCCGCTCAAGCCGTTCGGTCTGGCGCAGCATGATCGCGTGGTACTCCTGGCGTGCCTGAGGCGAGTCCTCGACTAGCCCCTTGTTCAGCGACTGGAGCAGGCCCTTGAGGGGCGTGAGCGGTGTCCTGAGCTCATGGGACACGGTGGCGACGAAGTCGCGTTTCATCTGCTCGGCCTCGAGCTCGGCCGTCACGTCGCGAGCGGTCACGACGTGACTCGTTCCGTTTCCGTGCCGCTCGGGCATCGTGCTGCTCGAGTAGCGGATCCATCGATCCGATCCGTCGCGCCGCAGGATCAGCGCGTCCTGGGGCTCCACGACCCCGAGCGCGAGCTCCGTCGGGGGCGACCCATCCACTCTCGGCCCGCCGGGGATCCGGAGAACATCGCCGGAACGACGACCGACCACCTCGTCCGCGAGGTAGCCGGTGATCCTTTCCATCGCCGGGTTCCACGAGAGCACCGTGCCCTCTCCAGAGACGACGAAGATGCCGTCCGAGCTGCTGCCGACCACGTCCGCCAGGTGGCCACGTTGCTCGATCGTCTCGTCGAAGAGCTGCTGGTTCCGTTGCCTCGCGGAGACCTGGGAAGCCAACGAGTCGACCAGCGCGCATTCCGACGGAGACAGCTGGGTGGCGCGGTGGACGGCGAGGATCCCGACCTCGTTCGCCTCGCCGCGGACGGCGGCGAGGTACGTGGCGAGTCCCGGGCGCGCGCTCAGGTAGGCCATCGGGTCCGCCGGACCCATCTCGGTCTGGACGGCCTTGAACAGACCGCTCTCGGCGTTGTAGACGCGCAGCCCCGCTTCGTCCCGCACGGCCAGTTCGGTCCCCGCCGCGTCGACGAGTTGCCGGACGAGCCCGAGGAACGGTTGGAAGTCGAAGTTCGCGTCGAGCGGACCGTCGAGAGCCCTTCCGGCCTCGTAGAGGGTCCGCATGCGGTCGCCTTCCCGTCGCTGCTCCTCTTCCCGCTTGTTCTGCAGCCATCCTCGGTAGGCGAAGAAGGACAGGACGACGGGTGCGATCAGCAGGGGGAGGCCCATCGGCCCCGCGTGCCATACGAGGGCGGCGAGCAGGCCGATCGTGAGGTTCCCCCCGGCGTGGAGGAGGTTCAGACCCCCCGGGAGGACCACGACCTCACGGAGAGGGATCTGCTCTACGCGGGAGATGATCAGCGCAACCGAGATCTCATTGATGACGAAATAGAAGGACATGGCGACGGCGCACGCCACGCAGGTCATGAGGCTGAACGACGACGGAGGGTCGAACAGCCGGTAGACGAACTCCGCCACGGTGATGGCGACGACGAACTGGCCCGCGTTGAAGGCGACCTTGTACCAGGCCCAGCGCCGGTAGGCATGTCCGGCCAGGCTCCCGAGGAGGACGCTGAGCGTGAGGACGCTCGGCGACACGAGGATGAGCGCCGGAACCCACACCGCGTCCGTGACCGAGAAGTTCTCGACCTCTGTACGGTGCCTCATCGCGACCGTGAACTGCTCGCTCAGCGCGGCCGCGAGCGCCAGCCCCAAGGTCGCGGCGACGTCCTCCCAGGACCAGGTCCGCATCTCCGGGACCCGCAGGAGGACTCCGAACGCTCCCAGCGCCACGTAGCCGAAGACGACCAGTCGGGCAGAGAGCGGCAGCTCGCGGAAGGAGCTCATCTCACTCGATCAGCTCCAGGATTCCGTGGCCCACACGCCACCGCTCCACGAGGCTCCACTCCAGGAGTCGCCGCTCCAGGTCTTGGCGCTCCAGGTCTTGGCCTCCCAGGAGTTGGTCGAGAAGACGCAGGAGGACCAGGTCTTTGCGCTCCAGGAGTCCCCGCTCCAGGTCTTGGCGCTCCAGGAGTCGCCCGTCCTCCAAGCGTCCCCGCTCCAGGTCTTGGCGTTCCAGTCGCCGCCCGACCAGGTCTTCGCCTGTGCCTCGAGCCAGGCCATCTCGGCGGCGTTGAACGTCGAACCCATGATGTCCCGCTCGCCGTCGAGCACCACCCCGTCCATCGAGATGTGGTCCAGCCCGCGGGCGAGCTCCAGCGAGCCGATCCCCGTCGAGGGGGCCCATAGCTGCGTGAACGTGGGAAGCGGGGCGGCCAGGGCCGCCGAGAGCTGGAGCTCACCGCCGCCGATGGCCTGAGACTTCCCACTGATCGGATACCCGGTGGTGGTGAGGAGGTGCTTGACCTGATCCGGGGTCGCGGACGGGTACTTCTGGAGCACGAGCGCCGCCGCCCCTGACACGATCGCCGCCGCTTGCGACGTCCCGCTCCCGCGGAAGTACCGGTCGCCGAGAAGCCCTTCGGGATGGTTCGCGTCGATGTACGAGTTCGGCACGCGCAGCCCCTGCAGATGGGTACCGGGTGCGACGAGGTCGACCCCCCTCGTCGCTCCGCGCTTGGGCCACGGTGAGAACGACGGCACGAGATCGTCGGCGAGCGTGTCCGTTCCCTGCGCATCGGACGCACCGACGGCGAGCAGGAGTGGATCGAACGCGGGGTTGGACAGCGCCGGCGCGTTGTTCATGTGGCGCTGAAAGCCGCTGTTGCCGCCCGACGCGACGACGACGATGCCATGCTTCCACGCCTGCTCGGCCGCGTAGGCGAGTGGATCCATGGTGTACAGCTGCGTGCCGTTGGTCCCGTAGGAGAGGTTCAGGACCCGGATGTTCAGACCGGGGTCTTGGGCGTGCTGGACGACCCAATCGATGGCGGCGATCACCTGGGAGACATCGGTGCCGCCGTCTGCCGTGCCGACCTTGACGCTGACGATCCGGGCATCGGGGGCGATGCCCCGATAGGCCGAGGGCGGAGCGTCCGCGTAGGGAACGGTGAGCTCCGGATCGTGCCCGGCGATGAGTCCGGCCATGAACGTCCCGTGGCCGAACGTGTCGAGGTACCTGAGGTTCGGTGCCTGCGACTCGATCGAGAGGTCCGGCCCGTTGAGAACCTTGCCGGGCGTTGCGAGGCCCTCGACCGGGGAAACGCCGGTGTCGATCACCGCCACATCGACGCCGGCGCCCGTGTAGCCGGTGTTCCACCAGTCGACCGCCCCCGTGTAGCGGGTCACGGCGTTCATCGAGTTGACGTCGGTCGCCGGATCGTACGTGGCGTCCTGGGGCTGCATCTCCGAGTCCACGCTGACGGAGACGACGCCGGGAAGGCGGCGAAGGGTCGGGAGGACGTCGGCGGGAACAGCTGCCGAGAATCCGCCGATGATCGACAGGCGCTGCTCGATCACGCCGCCGACGTGCTCGACGGCGCTCTCGATCGAGGCGGTCGCACCCGGCTCCCCCATCACGATGACCTGTGCGCTCGGGGCCGAGTCCCGGGAGGCAGCCGAGGTGCTCGGCGCGCCGACCGCGACCGCGAGCCCCAGGATCAGTGCGATGGTGCGCGCTCGACGCCCCGCAGCGGTTCCCCGCTTCCGTCCCCTGCCGTGCCCGGTCTTCACGTCGGGATCCTTCCTCGACCTCCCACGGGCGATCACATCCATCGGTCACCCGACGTACTCGGGTAGTGTCGGCTTACCGACCCACCGCCGCATCGACCTTTCGGGGCCATCCTGCGGTAGGGAACAGAGTGGTAACCCCGCCGGGGCGGGGGGAAGCCGAAAGACCTAGCACGCGGGTATCTGGCCGGCTCGTTCGATTGCCCTCACGAGATGAGGTGTCAGGCCGCTTCGCGGACCGTTGATCCAAGACCACGAGCCGCTTCGCAGCTAACGCGCAACCTCGACCGCTCGTGTCAGCCAGACGCGGCCCGGGCCGCCGCCCACACCGCCGCTCGTGCACAACCCGGCGATGACCGACGGAGTCGTCGTCGCTTCCGCCAGCGGTCCGACGAACGCGAGCACCTCGAGACCCTTGGGTGGTCGGGTGCGCCGGGGCAGGATCGATCCGTCCGGGCCGACGAGATCTCGGAGATCCTCATAGGTGAACGCCTCGCTCAGCTGGAGCAGCCAACCCCCAGACCTGGTGCCACCACTCTTCCGCGGGTGTTCACCTCCGCGCTCCAGCGGCCCGCTCTCCGGAACTGCGCGAAACCTCTCTCAGCTCGTGTTCAAGCCTGAGCGCCGCGGGGCCGAGAGAAAGAGGTGGGACTGCTCGCCGCGTGAGCGGGCAGCCGTCGGGACGGTATATGACTGATCAGACAACGGGGGTCCTCCGCCGGTTCGGCCGCTTCCTGTGGGCCGGAGCCGCCGTGCTGCTCCTTCTCGTCCTTCTCGGGTCCGTCGCCCTGTCCCGTTCCTCGGTCGGAAGGTCGGAGGCGGAGGCCCAGGCACGAGCCGAGAGCCTCTCGGGGTCGTTCATCGAGGAGGAGCTCTCGCCCGACCTGCTTGCGCGAGACATCACCGGTGCCGCCTCTCGCCACCTGACGGTCCTGGTCCAGGCGGTGAGCCGGTCGGACGACCGGTTCACGACCGTCAGGATCTGGCGGCTGGACGGGGCGCTGATCTATTCGACCGCCCAGGGCGACGACACGAGCGTCATCGCCGCCGACGATCGGTGGATCGGGCAGGCGTTGGACGGCCAGACGGTGAGCGTCCTCTCGAGCGCCGGCACGTACCACGACGGTCTCCAGCGACCCGATGAGGAGCTGTTCCAGACCTTCGTCCCCATCACGCTGTCGGACGACGGCACGGTCGACGGTGTCGTCCAGATCGACCAGCGCTACTCGTCGATCCACGACCAGGCGTCCCGCATCTGGCGTCCGCTGCAGCTCGTTGTGTTCCTGCTCCTCATCGGCGTCGGCGCGATGTACGTCCGGTGGCTGCGCCGGGCTCCGGCGAACCTCGAGCACGAACCACCCGAACGCCGGCACGGGCACGGTCGCCGCGCGGAGGATCACGACATCCTGGCTCGAGCCGACCGGGCCGAGCGCGCGGCGCGCGAAACCCAGAAGCGTCTGCGCGAGCTGGAGGTGGCCCTCGCCGCCGCGCCGACCATCACGCAGCTCGAGGAGCTCGACCTCAAGCTCCGCGCCTCGGAGGCCGAGCGCGAGGAGCTCGCGGCCACCATCCAGCGGCTCCAGGCGACCCTGTCCGAGCGAGACACGGACGTCGCGCTCGCGCGCGACGGCGCCGGCTCCAGGGCCGACACGAAGCGGATCAACGAGCTGATCGCCGACGCGGAGAGCAAGGCCGCGGCAGCCGAACGCAAGGCCGCCGCCGCGGAGATGAAGAGCCAGGAGGCGGCGAAGCGGGCCACCGTTACCGCCGAGCGGGCGCTCGAGATGGAGGCCCAAGTCAAGGAGGCGGAGCAGAGGGCGGCCGACGCCCGCAAGCTCGCGGCCAAGGTGGACGAGCGGGGATCCGGGGCCGACAGGAAGTTCGGGGAAGCCGAAAGGCATGCCCGAGAGGCGCAGCAGAAGGCCAAGCAGGCCGCGGAGCGTGCCACCCAGGCGGAGAAGCATGCGCGCGAGCTCAAGGGAGCGGCCGCCCAGGCCGAGAAGCGAGCCGCCGCGAGCGAGCAGCGTGCCGTGGTGGCTGAGCAGAGGGTCGCCGACGTCGAGCGGAGGGCCGCCGAGACGGCGCAGCTCGTCACGAGCCGCGACTCGGCCGATCGCAAGATCGCGGCCAAGCTCAAGCAGACCGAGGACGAACGCGATCAGCTCATGGCGAGGCTCGGCCCACTCGAGCACGCGACCACGGAGGTGTCGGCCACATCTCCGAAGGGCAACGGCTCGAGGCGAGGATCGCGGAGCTCGAAAGCGCCTGTCGCGCAGACGACGTCGAGCTCCGACAAGCGCAGGAGTCGTGCGCGAACACCCGGGTAGAGCTGATCGTCCCTCTCGTCGTCACGTCCGATGGCAGGTTCCGCACTACGCCGAGAGCGTCGGGTGACGACGCGTCGACCTAGGCGGTTCAGACAGCAGTACGGGTGAACGTCACGTGCGTGACTCCGCTGGGCGAGGAGGCGGCCTCGACCTGGTAGTCCTTCTCAAGGCCCTCTAGTCCGTCCCAGAGGCGTACGCCTCGGCCGAGCAGGATCGGGACCACCACGATGTGCATGTGGTCGACGAGCCCGGCGGCAAGGAAGTCGCGGACCATGGTAGGACCTCCGCCGATGCGTACATCCTGGCCGTGTGCCGCCTCGCGGGCCGCCTCGAGCGCCTCGGCAGGCGAGGCGTCGATGAAGTGGAACGTCGTGCCGCCCTCCATCTCGATCGGCGGGCGCAGGTGGTGGGTGAGGACGAAGACTGGTGTGTGGAAGGGCGGATCGGAACCCCACCAGCCTTTCCACTCCGGGTCCTCGTGCCATCCGGGATAGCCGAACTTCCTTGCACCCATGATCTCGGCGCCGACCCCTGGTGCGAACCGCTGCGAGAAGGCGTCGTCGATCCCGCCGCTGCCGCCGGGCTGGCTGTCCATCTCATGCCACCACCGGGTGGCAAACATCCATTCGTGCAGCCGGTCGCCGGCATGGCCGAACGGTGCGTCGAGGCTCTGACCTTCACCGGTACCGAAACCGTCGAGCGAGATGGCGAAGGATTGGACGCGGGCGAGTGACATGGCGTGTTCCTTTCCCTTCGGTCGAGCTCGGTCGGATCAGTCGGTCGTCGTGCTCGAACGCCCGTTGTATACCCCTGGGCGATGCGCCCCATGCAGAGGGTGATGGTCGCTCGTAGCGTCAGGTCCTCCCCGCAGTCGATCAGCAACTCGGCCGAGGGCGGCGGGTCGCGAATGGGATCGATGGGGTCAGATGGGCGTGCCGCCATGCCATGCCGCAGGTCGGCATGGCGCCGTGTACGAATCCTGAGCGGGGTCGATCGGGAGTTGGAACACTCCCTGTCCATGACGGCCCGGCGGCGCTTTGAAGCCACTGGGTCGCCTATGGCCGGGTGGTGACCCGGGGATGAATCCCGAATAGATGACTCGCCCCGATGGGTCGAGCGCCTCTAGCGTGCAGATGACCGTGGCGTCAGCTTGCCCCGGGTTCACCGTGAAGACGCGGCAGCAACCGCCCGAGGCATGGGCCGGAACGAGCACCAGCGTCACGCCTGCTGGCGCGGCGCTCGGGCCGGGAGGGGGCGCTTCGCTTTCCACTGCTGATGACGTACAGGCCTGGATCGAGACCAACATCACCAAACAGGGCAACGCCGACCGAAGGGGTGCTTTCATGCCCGGTGAATCCTAGGCTGGCCGCGAGTGGATCAGCGGTCTGCCTCCCGCAGCGTGCCGGCGAGCACCGCCCGGAGTGTCCGGTCCTCCTCGCAGTCGATCAACAACTCGTCGAAGGTGCGGCTCTCCGGATAGCTCCAGAACTCGCCGATCCGGTCGGCCCGCTCGAGGTCGGGGAGCATGAGGACATGTGAGCACTCTCCACGGTTGGATCGAGACAGATGTTGCTCCGGCGGCGTTCGGCGGCCGGCACGCTATCGTTCGGACCGTGAAGTGCCCGAGCTGTGGAACCGCCAACCCCGACGACGCCCGGTTCTGCAACGCGTGCGGCACGCGCCTGGATCTGACCGCCGACGGGGACGCGCTCGATCCGTTCCTGCCCAAGGAGTTGCTCGCCAAGCTCGAGGCCGCTCGCGCGGGCCGAGCCATGGAGGGAGAGCGGCGCGTCGTCACCATGCTCTTCTGCGACGTCAAGGGCTCGACCGCGATGGCCGAGACCCTGGACGCCGAGGACTGGGCCGAGATCATGAACGGCGCGTTCGAACGGCTCATCGCGCCGGTCTACCGGTACGAGGGAACCCTCGCCCGCCTGATGGGCGACGCGATCTTCGCGTTCTTCGGCGCGCCGATCGCCCACGAGGACGACCCCCAGCGCGCGGTCTGGGCAGGTCTCGACATCGTCTCGGGGATCGCCGGCTACAAGGAACAGGTGAAGGACGAGCGCGGGCTGGATCTCGACGTTCGGGTCGGCATCAACACCGGCCCCGTGATGGTCGGGCAGGTGGGTTCGGACCTCCGCCTCGAGTACACCGCGATGGGGGATGCGGTGAACGTCGCGGCCCGCATGGAGCAGACCGCGGAGCCGGGGACCGTGCAGATAACGGCGGAGACGCACCGGCTCGTCGAACCGCTCTTCGACCTCCAGCCACGCGGCGGGATCGAGGTCAAGGGCAAGGCAGAACCCGTCGAGGCGTACCGGGTCCTGGGCCGCAGGGCCGAGCCGGGGCCGATCCGCGGGATGCGTGGCTCGCCACTGGTCGGGCGCGATCGCGAGATGGAGGAGCTCCGCGGCGCCGTCGAGGAAGCGCAGTCCGGCGGGGGACGCATCGTCTCGCTGGTCGGCGAGGCCGGTCTGGGCAAGTCGCGTCTCGTCGACGAGACGCGAGCCGAATGGACGCGCCAGCGACCCGAGCTCCCGCCCCGAGACGCGGGCGACATCCGTCGGATCTGGGAGACCTGGCAATGCGTCTCCTACGACGCGACGCGTCCGTACTCGCAGTACCGCCGGATGGTGGCCCAGATCGCGGGGATCGAGGACACGGATGCCCCGGACGTGGTCCGCGGCAAGCTGGCGGCGACCATCGAACCGGGCGGGGAGGAGTGGCTCGAGCCGCACATGCGCGTCTGGCGACCGCTGTTCGGTGTTACGGAGCCGGGAGAGGAGGCCCTGGAGGGGGAGGCGTTCCGCCAGGCGATCATGGAGCTGGTTCCTTCGTCGACCCGCGCGTTCGGAGCCGACGAGCCGCGTCTCCTGGTCTTCGAGGATCTCCACTGGTGCGACGAGGCGTCGATGGACGTCCTGATCGAGACAGCGAAGCTCGTCGATGACCTGCCATGCCTGTTCCTGTTCGCCTACCGTCCCGACCGGCAGGCGCCGTCGTGGCGTCTCAAGCAGTGGCTCGAGACCGAGTACCCGCACCGGTCGACCGAGCTCGCGCTCACGCCCCTGTCCGATCACGAGAGCGGATATCTGATCGACGCGCTCATCCCGAACGAGGACCCGGCCGTTCGGACGCAGATCCTCGAACGCACCGACGGCAACCCGCTGTTCGTGGAGGAGGTCGCCGCTGCCCTGCTCGAGCAACCCGGCGCCATCGCGATCCCGACCACGCTGCAGGCGCTGTTCACCGCGCGGCTCGATGCCCTCGACGAGAGGGCCAAGCACACGCTGCAACTGGCCTCGGTCATCGGCCGGTCGTTCGCCGAGCCGGTCCTGCGATCGGTGTCGGGCGACGAGGATCTGTCGACCTCGCTCCGCACGCTCGAGCGCCTGGGCTTGATCGGCGAGACCGCTCGGAGCCCCGAGCGCGAGTACGCGTTCCGCCACAGCCTCACGCAAGACGCGACCTACGGCACGATCCTGTTGCGGCGCCGACGCGAGCTGCATCGGCGCGTGGGCGAGGTCCTCGAAGAGTTGTACGCGAACCGGATCGAGGAGTTCGCACCCCTGCTGGCGCATCACTTCCAGGAGAGCGGCGACGACGAGCGCACGCTCCGTTACGCGACGATCGCGGCCGACGCCGCCTCCCGTCTGTACGCGCACGCCGAGGCGGTGACGCATGCGACGACCGCGATCGAAGCAGCGGTCCGGCTCGGCCGGATCGACGAGGCGCTCGGGCACCTGTACCCGATGCGTGGCCGCGCGCTCGAGCTCGCCGGGAGGTTCGAGGAGGCCGTCGGCACGTACGAGGCGATGGAGACGTTGGCGCGGACGAGCGGCGAACGGGTCGCCGCGCTCGCCGCCGACATGGCGCTCACCACCCTGTACGCGACGCCCACGCCGGTCTTCGACGCGGAAGCGGGCCGGAAGCTCTACGAACGGTCGATCGCGCTCGCGCGCGAGCTGGGCGATCGTTCGGCCGAATCCAAGGCGCTGTGGAACCTGATGGTCCTGAACACCTACAGCGGCGGCGATCCGGTCGAGGCCGTCGACGCCGGGGAGCGCTCCCTCGCGATCGCGCGCGAGCTGGACGCCAAGGAGCAGATCGCGTTCACGCTGAACGACCTGTGGCGACCCTACGCGGCCGTCAGTGACCTTCGGGCTTCGCGGGCGTGTCTCGAGGAGGCGAGGCCCTTGTGGCGTGAGATGGGCAACCTGCCCATGCTCTGCGAGAACCTCTCGGGCACGAGCGCCCTGCTCGGGCTCATCGGCGACAACGACGAGGCCCTCGCGCTGTGCGACGAGGCGTACGCCATCGCCGGCGAGATCGGCAATCCCTGGGGTCAGTCGTACAGCCTGCTCAACGCGTACCACATCGACGTCGATCGAGGGAACCTGGGCCGCGCCTTGGACCGGATGCGCGAGTGCATCCGGCTCTCCGAGCCCGCTGGGTTCGTGATCCCGCAGGCGATCACCCGTGCCGAGATGGGCGCCCTGTACGCGAACCTCGGCGATCTCGTCCGTGGCATGGCGCTGGCGGACGAGGGGCTCGAGGTCGCGCAGGAGCAGAGCCAGATGGCGGTGCCGATCGTGATGGGGTCCAGGGCCGAGATCCAGTTGCTGGCGGGAGAACTCGACGAGGCCGAGGCGACGATCGCCCGGAGCGGGATCGAGCGGCTCCCCGGGGCGATCCACTTCGCCGCCGCGGCCCACGTCGAGCTCCTGCGGGGGCGCCTCGCCTCGGCCAGGGGCGATCACGGTCGAGCCGTCGAGATCGCCGACACGACGCTCGAGTGGCTCCGCCGGCTCGACATCCGTCCGTTCGTGCCGGCCGTGCTCCTGCTGAAGGGCACCGCGTTGCTGGCCGGTGGCGAGTCCGCCCAGGCCGAGCGCGCGTTGCTCGATGCGCGATCCGAGGCCGAGCGGCTCGGCTTCCTGACCGTCCTGTGGCGGATCGACGTGGAGCTGAGCGGCATCTCGGCGGCACGTGGTGACGCCGCGCACGCTGCCGAGCTCCTGAACGAGGCCAGGGGTGTGATCGAGCAGATCGCCGGCACGATCGACGACGCCGACCTGCGATCGAGCTTCCTCGGCCTGCCGGAGGTCCGGGCCGTGACCTCGGGCTGAGCCACGCACGACGAGGGCCGCCGGAGGCCCTCCCCGGAACCGCATCCCCTCAGGGTTCAACCTGAGCGCCCAGGGCCGACACAAAGGTGGGGACTGCTCGACGCGTGAGCGGGCAGCCGTCGGCCGCCACATGACTCGAACACACAAACGGGAGTTCTCGGCCGGTACTGGCCGCTACCTGCGCGGGCCGCGGCGGGCCGCAAGCGCCTCAGCTGAGGGTGATGTCGGCCGCCCCGCGGCCCGGGCGGTCGAGCTCGCGCAACAGGTCGACCGCGTAGGCCGCGAGCAGCGCCGACTCCACCGGGCGCGCCGGAAGGATCCTCGGCATCCGGTACTCGTACCGCCGGCTGAGCTCGAGATGTGGCCCGCACAGGGGGACCATCCGGCCGCCACGATGCCGCACGACGACCTCGCAGTCGCCGGGCCCGTGACGTCCCCACAGCGAGAAGCACAGGTAGCAGAGCAATCGGAGCCGCTGCGGATACGCGAGCGCCGCCCGGAACCCGTGCTCGTGCTCCACGATCCGCCCCCACAACGCGACCGTGCCGAGCACCGCGGGGTCGCGCGTCCGACGGAGCTCGTCCGGATGCTCGACGGCGTGGAGCCCGCATGTACATCCGAACTCGGGCCGAACGTGCGACCGATGCCGCGTGCACGAGGCCTCCGCCGGCCGACGGGGTGGCCAGGGCCTGCCGTCGCCGGCGATCGGCGTGAGCCGGACGTCCGAGCCGTCCCGGGAGCCAACGAGCGTCCAGGTTCGCCACGCCTGGATCGGTTCGGTCAGCGTGATCTGGGGCGTCTCGAGCCCGGTCGTCGCCATGGCTACCTGGCCGTCCGCGAGCGGTCGGGCTCGGCGGGTGCGGGCTCGGGGGTGGCCGGGTCGAGGTCGGGGACGGTTTCGGGCAGGGGGAGCGAGACGGGCTCGACCTCGATGATCCGCTGCGGCCGACCGATGTCCATGGGGCCTCCCTCGAACGGTCCAGTCGAGCGTACTCCCGACCCCCCGCCCCGGCCAGCGGCGCCGTCAGACGCGGACCAGCTCGTTGATCCCGTCGAAGTCGCTGAAGTAGATCCGTCCCCCCGGTCCGACCTCGAACGACAGGGTGCTCCCGCCGGGGTCGTCGACCACCGCGTGGGCTGTGATCGCGGTCCGCTGGTCGTTGAAGAAGATCCTGGTCACCTCGCCGTTGTTCACGGCGCCGGTGAACGCCGCACCATCGCTCCGGTGGCCGAGGTGGCACCCTTCGCAGAACGCGATGCCGGTGATGCCGATCGTGTTCTCGTAGAACAGCTCGGGCAGGACGGGGCTCGGGCCGTCCTGGTTCGTGTTGCCGGGGGATGAACCGTTGCAGGTCTCGTTCGGTCCCCAGCCGTAGTTCTCGCCGCCGCGGATCCGGTTGATCTCGTCGTTGCACTCGGGGCCGTTCTCGGTCTCCCACAGGTCGTCGGTCTGCGGGTCGAACGCGAACCCGAACGAGTTGCGGATCCCGAACGCCCACACGCGGTCGCCGAACGGGTTGTCGCTCGGCACGCCGCCGTCGGGTTCGATGCGGATGATCTTGCCCCGGTCCTCGTCGCTCGTGTCCTGTGCATTCGAGGAGTCGTGCGCGTCGCCGACGATCGCGTAGAGCATCCCGTCCGGCCCGAACGCGATCCGCCCGCCGTTGTGGTAGGGGCTGCCGCCCGCGACGGTCGACAGCAGCACCTTGCGGTGGACGCCGGAGCCGTGGTCGTCGCGGTAGCGCAGGATCTGGTTACGCAGTCCTCCGTCCGCCGAGCGCGTCGCGTAGACGTATACGAGCGGCTTGTCCGGGTAGTTCGGATGCAGCGCGATGCCGAGCATCCCCCGCTCGCCGTCGCCGTTGACACCCGGCACCGTCACGAACAGGCGGTCGGCATCGGTGTCGAGATCGTGGATCCGCACCTGGCCCGTGGACTTCTCGACGTACCAGATCTTCTTGCCCGGCCCGAACGTGAACGCGACGGGCTGGTTCAGGCCGCCCACGACCTCGCGCGCCCGGATCCGCGAACCGGCCGACGCCGGCGTGGACGCCAGCGCCAACTGAGCCACCAGACAGGTTCCGATGATGATCGCGGTCCGTCTCCGCATGCCGGCTCCTCTACAGTTCGTGCGCATGACCACGTCGATCCTCGGGCTCGATCGTCGGCCGAAGGGGCTGCGGGCCTGCTCCTTCCGCCCCATCATCCCGTACGGCCGTGTCCTGGGCTCGGAGACGGCCGTTGCCCGGGTGGCCGACGGATGAGGATCCCCGTCGCCGCCGCGATCGTGGCCGCGTGTCTGCTGGCCGGATGCACGAACCGGGCCGGCGACGTGACCGAACCGCTGACGTCCTCACCGGTCCCCGCATCGACGGGTCCGGTGACGACCGCGGTCCAGGATCCGGCGATCGCGATCGAGACGCCGTTCGTGGACGGCGACGTCGGCACCCCGGTCTCGGTCACCGGGACGGCCGACGTGGTCGACGCCGCGCTCACGGTTCGGGTGCTCGGCGAGGACGGCGTCGAGCTCGCCGCGATCGTGGTCAAGGCGAGTTGCGGGGACGGGTGCCGCGGGACCTTCGCGACCGAGCTCTCCTACTTCGTCGAACGGAGTCAGCCGGGAACGATCGAGGTGACCGGTGTCGGCGCCGATGGCGATCCCGCGCTCTCGAGCGTCCCGGTCGAGCTGTTCCCGCCGTGAGCGCCCGACCGCTCACGCCGCGGGACCCCTGTTAGGGTCCGGCCGATGCCCGAACCACCGCTCTGGGAACGACGCTTCCGCGCGCCGACCCGAACGCTCCCCGTCTGGGGTCCCGCAGCGCCCGACCGCTCCGTGGTGCGTTCGGACGAGGAGGGGTCGTTCCAGGCCTACGCGTGGGAGCTCGGCGCCGACCGACCGAGTCGCCGCACCGACGAACCCGTCGGGGTGACCGCGGCGACGATCTCCGCCGACGGCTCGAGCGTCGTCTGGTTCTCCGACCCCACCGGGGACGAGTCCGGCCGGTGGCTCGCGGTGCCCTTCGAAGGTGGCGAGCCCCGCGACGTGTTCCCCGGCGCCCCGAACGGCTGGCCCGAGGGGCTCGCGCTCGGCGCGGAGCTCGCCGTCGGCGTGATCGCCGATCGGAACGGGTTCGCCGTGCACGTCTCCGAGCGAGGTGGCCCGGCGACCGAGATCCTCCGCCACCCCGACGTGATCGGCTTCTCGGACTCCGACCTCCACCTGGAGGGGTTCGACCACGTGGGGCTGTCGGCCGACGAGACCCTCGTGTGTGTCGAGACGGCGCAGGAGGGCGACAACATCCACCGGCGGCTGCTCGTGCTCGACCCTCGGTCCGGCGAGGAGGTGGGACTCCTGGCCGACGGTCCGGGTCTGGCAGTGAGCGCGTTCGGGTGGTCACCCATCCCCGGCGACCAGCGGATGCTCCTCACGCACGAGCGCGACGACGCGACGCGCCCCGGTGTGTGGAACCCCAAGACGGGCGAGCGTTCGGATCTCGAGATCGACCTGCCCGGCGACGTGATCCCCGTCGACTGGTGGCCGGATGCGCGATCGGTCCTGCTCGTCCACCTCTTCCGCGGGCGGGACCGCCTCTACCGGTACGAGCTCGGACGCGGCACGCTGACCGAGATCTCGCACCCGGCCGGGGAGATCCACGGTGCGCGCGTGCGTCCGGACGGCCACGTCTGGCTGCGGGTGTCGAGCGGCGAGCACGCGCCGGTGCTGCTCGACGACGCAGGCTCCGAGATCCTGGCGCCTGGACCCGGCGGCGTCCGCGAGGGGCGGCCGTACCGCGAATGGCTCTTCCGCAACCCCGCGGGCGACCAGGTGCAGGGGTGGCTCGTGACGCCGTCGGGGGACGGACCCTTCCCCCTGTACCTGAAGGTGCACGGCGGACCGAACTGGCTCTATCTCGACACCTGGTGGACCGACGTCCAGGCGCTCCTCGACGACGGGTTCGCGGTCGCGATGGTGAACTACCGCGGCTCGATCGGCTCCGGCCGAGCTTGGCGCGACCACATCATCGGCAACATCGGGTTCCCCGAGGTCGAGGACGTCCTCGCCGGCGCCGACGACCTGATCGCCCGCGGCGTCGCCGACCCGGAACGCGTCGTGATCGGCGGGTGGTCCTGGGGCGGGTACATCACGCTGCTCGCGCTCGGGATGCACCCGGATCGCTTCCTCGCCGGGGTGGCCGGCGTCCCGGTCGGCGACTATCTCGACTCGTACGACGACTCCGCCCCGTCGCTCCAGGCGTACGACCGCTCGCTCGCCGGAGGCGTGGTGCACGACATCCCCGAGTTCATCGCCGAGCGCTCGCCGATCACCTACGTCGATCGCGTTCGGGCGCCGGTGCTCGTGCTGGTCGGCGAGCACGACACCCGCTGTGTGCCGGGCCAGGTCTACCGGTACGTGCGGGCGCTGAAGAAGGCGGGCGGGGACGTCGAGCTGTACTCGTACGAGCAGGGCCACAGCTCGTACGTGGTCGACGAAGAGGTGCGCGAGTGGGCGGCGGTCCTGGAGTTCCTGCGCGCGCGGGTCCCGCGGCCGTAGCGTCGCGCTAGCCGCGCCGGCCGGACCTCGCCGGCCTTACACGAGGCCCTGGTCGAGCATCGCGTCGGCGACCTTGACGAACCCGGCGATGTTCGCGCCGTTCACGTAGTTGCCCGGCGTCCCGTACTCCTCCGCGGTCTCCCGGCACTGCTTGTGGATCGACTTCATGATGTCCTTCAGCCGGGCGTCGACCTCCTCGCGGGGCCACGCCATCCGGAGCGAGTCCTGCGCCATCTCCAGGCCCGAGACGGCGACGCCGCCGGCGTTCGCCGCCTTGCCCGGGCCGTAGAGGATCCCGGCGCTCACGAACTGGTCGACGCCCTCCGGCGAGGTCGGCATGTTGGCGCCCTCGCTCACGACGTAGACGCCTCCCGGCGAGCAGGTTCGCCGCGTCCTTCGCGTTGATCTCGTTCTGCGTGGCGCTCGGGAAGGCGCAGTCCGCGGGCACGCTCCACAGCGGGTTGGCGTCGGCCGTCGGGTCGAACGGCGTGAAGGTCGCCCCCGGGAAGTGCTCGGCGTACTCCGAGATCCGTCCGCGCCGCTCGTTCTTGAGCTCCATGACCCACGCGAGCTTCTCGTTGTCGATCCCGGCGGGGTCGTGCACGAAGCCGGTCGAGTCCGAGAGCGTGACCGCCTTGGCGCCCATGTCCAGGAGCTTCTCGATCGTGTACTGGGCCACGTTGCCGCTGCCCGAGACCAGGCAGGTCTTCGCCTCGAGGCTGTCCTCGCGCGTGAGGAGCATCTCGTGCGCGAAGTAGACCGCGCCGTAGCCCGTCGCCTCGGGACGGATCAGCGAGCCGCCCCATTCGAGCCCTTTGCCGGTCAGGACCCCGGTGAACTCGTTGCGGATCCGCTTGTACTGCCCGAACAGGTAGCCGATCTCGCGGCCGCCCACGCCGATGTCGCCGGCCGGCACGTCGGTGTTCGGGCCGATGTGGCGCTGGAGCTCGGTCATGAACGACTGGCAGAAGCGCATCACCTCGGCGTCGCTCTTGCCCTTGGGGTCGAAGTCCGCGCCGCCCTTGCCGCCGCCCATCGGGAGCGTGGTGAGGGCGTTCTTGAAGACCTGCTCGAACGCGAGGAACTTCAGCAGGCCCGAGGTAGACCGTCGGGTGGAACCGCAGGCCGCCCTTGTACGGACCGATCGCGCTGCTCATCTCGACGCGGAAGCCGCGGTTCACGTGGATCTCGGCGCGGTCGTCGACCCACGGGACGCGGAACATCAGCACGCGTTCGGGCTCGATCATGCGCTCGAGCATCTTGTGATCCCGGTACACGGGCTTGCGGTCGAGGAGGAGCTCGACCGAGGTGGCGACCTCTCGGACCGCCTGATGGAACTCGAGCTCGCCGGGGTTCTTCGCTTCGACGTCCGCCATCAGCCGATCGACGTACGCGCTCACGGTGACGTGCCTCCAGGGGTTCGGTTGCCTGCGGAAGCGTAGCCGAGCCGGGTGCGCAAGGCTGCCCGATCGGCGGGGTCCCGGCCGGCCGATCGAACCTGCGTGCGTAGACTCCCCTCGATGAGCGTGTGGATCGTGCTCGGCGCGATCGCGGTCGCCGTCCTGATCGCCTGGCTCGGGCTGACCGCGCTCCGGGCCGCCTCGGGCGTCGGCGTGGACCTCCAGCGTCCCGAACCCGAGGACGTCGACGACCTCGAGGTCTACCTGGTCTGTCGCGAGTGCGGGACCGAGCTCCGGGTCACACGGCTGGGCGAGCTCCAGATCCCTCGGCACTGCGGCGAGCGGATGGAGGTCGTGCAGCGTCCGGCCGGCGCCGGGGCCTAGTCCCGCGGTTGTCCCCAGCGAGCGCCCGGTTGCGGGCAGGTTCTCCCGGCGTTCTCCACAGATCTGGGGCGGTTGTCCACATCGATGAGGGAGGACGGCTCCTTCCACACCTGTGGACAAGGCTGTGGGGAATCACACGCTTGTGATCCGCGGCGCTAGCGCCAGCGGGTGGCGGCGATGAACCCGACGCCGATCGTGCCGAGGCCGATCCAGAGCCAGTGCTGCTGCGTCCCGCCTGGCAGGAGGAAGTCGGCATAGTTGAGCACGATGATGAGCACGCCGAGGAGGATCACGCCCAGCACCAAGAAGCCGTACCAGCGAGGGCTGGGCTTGGGCTTGGCCTTCGTCGGAGGCGCGGCGTAAGACCGTGTCGACTTCTTGGCTCGCTGTCGGGATTTCGGCATCGCGCCGCCGATGTTACCCGGGGACGAGCAGCTGGGCGTGCTGGGCCGCCGCCTCGACCGCGGGCCGGGTCAGGGGGCACGCCCGGAGCCCCCCGGAAGCCCACAGCTCCGACTGGTCGTTCCAATGCGGGGACGCCGGGTTGCCGGACTGCCCGGTGGTGAGCACGGCGAGCGAGCCGTCGGGGTCCGACAGATCCACGACCAGCCGCCACGAGGGGACCACCACCGCGTCGAACCCCAGCCGCGCGTCGAACCCACCCTGCAGGACGGTCTGCTCGTCCCCTCCGAGCTCGTGGTCGGCGGCGACGAACAGCGCGCCGATCCCCGGCAGGCGCGCGAGCGGGTGCGCGAACCGGACCCGGTGCAGCGCGCCCCACCGCCACGCGCGTTCATCGTCTCCGAACCGTTCGACGAGCAGCTCGGCCGCCTCGTCCAGGGCGACCGCGAGGACCTCGTCCCACGAGCCACCGCCGGGCGGCGGGTTGCCCTCGTCCAGCATCGCGGGCAGCGCGGTGCAGACGAACGCCTCGCGCCACGCGACGTACTCGTCGATCAGGGTCCGGTCCCCGCCCGCGTCGCCGAACGCGACCACCGCGACCCTGCCGACCCACACCTCGTACACGGCCGCGGCCGCCGACCCGGCCTCGAGGTCGCCGGACCAGCCCTCGAGCAGACCGAGCGCCCGCCGGGCGGCGTCGCTGCGAGCCTCGGTTGCCAGGAGGTGCGGGAGGAGCCGTCGCGCGGGGAGCGAGACCGTGTCGACCTGGATCGCGGCGGAGTCGGCCGCGGTGTGGGCGTGGTTCGGCTCGAGCCGGTCGGCGATCCGCCGCGCGCGGAACCCGGTGTGGAAGTCCACGCCGATCAGGTGCGGGTAGTCGTCGTCGTGGATGCGATGGTTCGCGGTGACGACGAACCCGGAGCCCGGGTCCTTGCACCACGGGAGCTCCTCGTAGGGGAGGTAGCCGTCCCACTCGTGGTCCGAGGTCCACCCCGCGACCGGCGCCGAACCGTCGCCGGCGCGCCGGAGGGGGAACCGCCCGGTGCACTGGTAGCCGATCGCGCCCTCGACGTCGGCGTAGACGACGTTCTGGCCCGGGCACCACAGCCCGCGTAGCGCCTCGCGGAACCCCTCGAACGACGCCGCCCGGACCAGGTCGGCGAGGACGACGGGTTCGAGGAGGCCGTCGGCGGCCGTCCACCGCAGCGCGAAGGTCCCGTCCACGCGCGCGTACTCGTTGCCGCTCACCCCGACCGGTGCGGTCTCCAGGATCGGTCCGTGCCGGGTCTCGCGCACGTCGAACGTGACCGCGGGACCACCCCGCACCTCGATCGTCTCGGCGTGCACGGTCATCGGTTCCCAGCCGCCGTCGAACTCGGCGGCGGTCCCCTCTTCGTTCAGGCGCTCGACGTACAGGTCCTGGACGTCGCCGCTCACGTTGGTCACGCCCCACGCGTGGTGCGGCGTCGTCCCGATCAGGATCCCGGGCACGAACGGGAGCGCCACCCCGCGGGCCTCGAACCCCGGCGCGCGCAGATGGAGCTCGAACCACGCCGCCGGCTGCTGCACGAGCAGGTGCGGATCGTTGGCCAGCAGCGGCCGTCCGCTCGCGGCCCTCGAACCCGACACGACCCAGTTGTTCGAACCCTGGCCGCTCGAACGCGGGAGCCCGTCCAGCAGCCGCCCGGCGAGCGATCCCGCGGCGATCCCGACCGCGTCGGCCGCGGGTGGCAGCAGCGCCCCCGCGGTCTCGGAGCCGAACCGTTCGGACAGCCGCAGCCGGAGCAGCTCGTCGTCCCAGTTGCCCGACAGCCCCCACGCGAGGTACGCGAACCCGGCCGCCCAGGCCTCGAGGTCCTCGGGGAGGTCGGGGTCGGCGCCGAGCATCGCGTACTCGAGGGGCGGGGCCGGCATCACGCTCGCCCACGCGCGGGCGCCGTCGACGAACCGCCGCATCATCGACCGCGACGCGTCGCTCCAGCGCCGTGCCTCGTGGACGCCGATCCGGTGGAAACCGACCGTCCGCGCGAACCGGTCGGCCGCGATCGTGAGATCGGAGAACCACCCCGAGAGCCGTCCGCCTGCCGCGCGCAGCGCGAGCTCGATCTGGAACAGCCGCTCCGAGGCCTGGACGAACCCCTGCGCGAACCACAGGTCCTCGAGCGATGCGGCCGAGAGATAGGGGATCCCCCAGCGGTCCCGCAGCACCTCGACGGGTGCGTGGAGACCCGGGACCTCGAGCTCGCCCTCGACCGGAGGCAGCGCGGCGCGGGCGGCGCCCAGGAACTCCTCGAGCGGGTCGGCCATGGGGCCGGAGCCTATCGGCTCGGGCCCGAGCCCCGACCAGCGCGGTTGAGCCCGTCCTCGCTCGTCTGGAATGATGCCCGCGATGACCGATCACCGGCCGTGGTTCGCGACCTACCCCTCGGACGTCCCGCACAGCCTGGAGCCGTACCCCAACCTGTCCGTGTTCGGGATGCTCGAGGCGTCGGCGCGCAAGCACCCGGAGGCGACCGCGCTCGCGTGGTTCGGCCGGAAGATCTCCTACGGGGCGCTCCTGCGGGAGGTCGAACGCTGTTCGGCCGCGCTCGCCGGCATGGGGGTCGGCAAGGGCGACCGGGTCGCGCTCATCATGCCGAACTGCCCCCAGTACGTGATCGCGTTCTACGCGACGGCCCGCCTGGGCGCGATCGTCGTCGGCAACAACCCTCTCTACACGACCCGCGAGATGGAGCACCAGCTCCGCGACTGCTCCCCGTCGGTCGTGGTGGTGCTCGACCTTCTCTACTCGGATTTCGCGAACGTGTTCGAGACCATCGGGCAGCAGCACGTCGTGGTCGCGCGGCTGAACGACTACATGTCGTTCCCCAAGAAACAGCTCGCCCCGGCGCTGAAGTTCAAGAAGGTGCAGCGCGAGCAGGGCAAGCCCTGGCCACCGGTCGCCAAGGGCGCCCCGGTGACGTGGTGGGAGGGATGGCTCGACGCGGCGGGTCCGGCGCCGGTCGCGCCGCTGATCGATCCCGAGACCGACACCGCCGGGTTCATCTACACGGGCGGCACGACCGGGATCTCCAAGGGCGCGATGCTCTCGCACCGCAACATGGTGGCCAACGCGATGCAGGCGGCCGCGTACCTCTCGTTGCTGGAGGGCGAGGAGGCGCTCCTGGGTCCGCTCCCGTACTTCCACTCGTTCGGGATGCTGACGATGAACGTCGCGATCCTGATCGCGGCCAAGATGGTCCCGATCCCGAACCCGCGCGACCTGCACCTGGTGTTGGAGGAGATCTCGAAGGAGAAGCCGACGTTCGTGCCCGGCGTCCCGCGTCTGTTCAACGCGTTGAACGAGTCGCCGCTCGCCGCGAAGTTCGACCTGCGTTCGGTGAAGGCCTGCATCTCCGGAGCGGCGCCGCTCCCGACCGCCGTGGCCGAACGGTTCGCCGAGATCACCGGCGGCGCCAGGCTCGTCGAGGGCTATGGGCTCACCGAATGCTCGCCGGTGACGCACGCGAACCCGTTGGACGGGCCGCGGCCGGGTTCGATCGGCATGCCGATGCCCGACACCGACTGCAAGATCGTCGACCTGGCGGACCCGGACCGGTCGCTCGAACCGGGCGAGCGGGGCGAGCTGTGCATCCAGGGACCGCAGGTCATGCTCGGGTACTGGAACCGGCCGGAGGAGACCGCGCTCGCGATCCGCAACGGGTGGTTCCACACCGGCGACGTCGCGGTGATGGATCCGGACGGGTACTTCCGGATCGTCGACCGGCTCAAGGAGATGATCCTGGTCTCGGGGTTCAACGTGTACCCCAACGAGATCGAGGACGCCCTGTACCGGCACCCGAAGATCTCCAAGGTGGCCGTGATCGGGGTCCCTGACGAGCAGACCGGCGAGGCCGTGAAGGCGTTCGTCGTCCTGCGGGAGGGCGAGTCGGCTACGGTCGAGGAACTGATCGCGTGGGCGCGCGATCCGGCCAACGGGCTGACCGCCTACCGGACCCCCAAGCAGATCGAGCTCCGCGACAGCCTCCCCGAGACGATGGTGGGCAAGGTGCTCCGCCGGGTGCTCGCCGAGGAGGAGCGTCAGAAGGCCGCGACCCCCGCCTCGTGAGCCCCCTGCCCGCCGACCTCGGCGAGGGCGCCGTCCTGCGGCGGCTCACGATGGCGGACCTGGATGAGATCTGGGCGCTCGTCGAGCTCGAACGACCCCGCCTCGAACCCTGGATGCCGTGGATCGACGCCACCCGGACGATCGACGACCAGCGGAAGTGGCTCGAGGGCGTCGTGCACGACACGGGCTCGCTCGACGGGTGCGGGATCTTCGTCGACGGGCGGTACGCCGGGGGCGTCGGTCTGCGGTGGGACCCGTTCGGCGTGCGCGGCGAGATCGGGTACTGGATCTCGGTCGCCGAGGAGGGCCGTGGCCTGGTCACGCGGGCGGTCCGCGCGCTGATCGACGTGGGGTTCGGCGACCTGGGCCTGCACCGGATCGAGATCCGCGCCGGGGTGGACAACCTGCGGAGCCGCGCGATCCCCGAACGTCTCGGGTTCGTCCGCGAGGGGATCGAGCGCGGGGGCGAACGCGGCGCGAACGGGTTCTACGACCTGGTCGTGTACGCGATCCTCGAGGACGAATGGCCGCGCCCCGGATGAGCCGCGTCGAGGCGGTCGTCTTCGACCTGTTCGGGACGCTCGTGTACGAGTTCCCCCGGGCGGACTGGGACGGCTGGCTCGAGACGAGCGCAGCGATCCTGGAGTCCGACGTCGACGCGTTCAAGGCCGCCTGGCAGGCGACCGGGATCGAACGCCAGACCGGCCACCTCGGCGACCTCGAGGAGACCCTGCGCACCGTCGCGGCCCGGGCCGGCGCGTGGCCGACGGACGCCCAGCTCACCGAGGTCCTCGATGCCCGTGCCGAGATGTACCGGAAGTGGTTCGTCCCTCGTCCCGGCGCCGAGGAGGTCCTCGCGGGGCTGCGCGCCGACGGCTACCCGCTCGGCCTGATCAGCATGTGCGCGCCCGACGCGCCGGCGATGTGGCGCGCGTCGACGCTGGGAGGAGCCGTCGACGTCGAGGTGTTCTCGTGCGACGTCGGGCTCCGCAAGCCCGACCCCGAGATCTACCTGCTCGCCACCGAACGTCTCGGCGTCGCGCCGCAGGCATGTCTCTACGTGGGCGACGGCTCCTACCGTGAGCTCTCGGGCGCGGCGGCCGTGGGGATGCGATCGGTGCTGATCCGCGACCCGCAGGAGGAGGCGGAGATGCTCCGGCCCGAGGTCGAGGAGTGGGAGGGCGCGACGATCGACGATCTCCGCAGGATCCCGGCGCTGCTGCAGGACTAGAGCGCGCCGACGCGGCGCGCGGCGTCCAACGCGACCTCGCGCTCCTGGGACGTGAGGGGGCGCAGCGGGGGCCGAACGTCGGGACGGATCGGGACGCCCCGCGCGACGAGGATCTCCTTGAGCGCCGCGTGGAACGGGACCCCGGCGAGGAGCGTTCGGAGTGTCGACACGTGGTCGCCGGCCGTCGCGTCGCGATCGTGCACGAGCGCGGCCACGATCTCCGGGAACGCGGTCGCGAGGCCCGAGACCGCGCCGTCGGCGCCGTGCTCGAGCGCCTCGAGCACCAGCGGCTCCGACCCGACGAACAGGTCGAGACCCTCGAGCGCGTAGGGTTCGATCGCGCTCCAGGGCGTGTCGGACACCTTGAGGCCCGCGAGGTTCGGCGAGGTCTCGCGGAGGCGTTCGATCACCGCCACCGGGATCGCGTAGCCCGACCGGCCCGCGAACTCGTAGACGTAGAACGGCAGCGGTCCGCACGCCTCGGCCGCCGCGCGCAGGTGTTCGAGCAGCGCGGGTTCGTCGAGCGGGAAGTACGGGGGCGCGATCACGGCCACCGCGTCGGCCCCGATCTCCTTCGCGTGCGTCGCCAGCGCCACCGTGTCCGCCGTCGACTGGGCTCCCGCGTGGATCGCGATCTGGAAGCCATCGGGCCGAGCCTCGACGAAGCGTTCGGCGACGCGGACGCGTTCGGGCGGCGAGAGCAGGATCCCCTCGCCGGTCGTGCCGCAGACGAGCGCGCCGTCGATGCCGCCGTCCGCGAGGAACCGCGTGAGGGGGCCGACGGCTCCCTCGTCCAGGTCGCGGCCCCCGTGCGTGAGCGGTGTCGCGGCCGCGGCGATCGCTCCCGTGAGCATGCGCGAGATGCTATCGACCCGTGGTTCCCGACGCCGCGGTCTGGGTACGGGTCTCAGCATGGAGGGACGCAACGACCGGCAGCGCTGCCCGGTGTGCGGCGAGGGTGTCTTCACAGAGGTCAACTACGAGGATCGCGAGCCCGACGGGACGAAGCTCCGGCAGGCGGGCGACAGCTACGAGGTCCTCCTGTTCTCGTGCGGGCACGAGGTCCGAGGCACGCGGCTCGCGACCGCCGACGCCGATCGCCTGACCGTCGAGGCGCGGGACAGCGAGGAGGCTACCGACCCGGTGGAGGAGCCGAGCGACGCGCCGAACGAGATGCCAAAGGAGCGCAAGGAGCAGCCAAAGGAGCTGAAAGAGCGATGATCCGTTCCGAGACCCCCGACCCCGACCCGCAGCCCACGCCGAGCCCTGAGCCGCTCCCGACGCCCGACCCGCTCCCCGGCCCGGTCCCGCCGCCCGAACCCCCGACGCCCGAACCGTCGCCGGGACCGGCGCCGCCACCGGATTCGGAGCCGCCGATCCGCGCCTGAGGCGTCGATCCTTGCTCAGTCGCGGTCGAGGACGCGCTCGGCGCGACGCCCGCGTTTCCCGTTGCCGTCGGCCGCCGCGAACTGCGCCCGCTCGGTCGAACCCGCGAGCGCGAGCGTCGACGCCGTGCCCCGGCTCACGACCTCGGACACGCGGTCGAAGTAGCCGGTCCCGACCTCGGCCTGGTGGCGCGTGGCCGAGTACCCGAGCGGCTCGAGCTCGAACTCGCGCTCCTGGAGCCGGACGTAGGCGCTCATGCCCTCGTTCGCGTAGGCGTTCGCCAGCTCGAACATCGACGCGTTCAGCGCGTGGAACCCGGCGAGCGTGATGAACTGGAACCGGTAGCCCATGGCTCCGAGCTCGCGCTGGAAGCTCGCGATCTGGGCGTCGTCCAGGTGCTTGCGCCAGTTGAAGCTGGGTGAGCAGTTGTAGGCGAGGAGCTTGCCGGGGAACCGCTCGTGGATCGCCTCGGCGAACGTGCGCGCCTCGTCGAGGTCGGGGGTCGAGGTCTCGCACCAGATCACGTCCGCGAACGGCGCGTACGCGAGCCCGCGCGCGATCGCGGCCTCGATCCCGTTGCGGATCCGGAAGAAGCCCTCGTGGGTCCGATCCCCGGCGATGACGAACGGATGGTCGAACTCGTCCACGTCGTTGGTAAGTAGCGTCGCGGACTCGGCGTCGGTTCGGGCGACGAGCAGGGTCGGCACGCCGAGGACGTCGGCGGCCAGCCGCGCGGCACTTAGGGTCTTGATGAACTGCGAGGTCGGGACCAGCACCTTGCCCCCGAGATGCCCGCACTTCTTCTCGCTCGCGAGCTGGTCCTCGAAGTGGACGCCGGCCGCCCCGCTTTCGATCATCGCCTTCATGAGCTCGAACGTGTTGAGCGCCCCGCCGAAGCCCGCCTCGGCGTCGGCGACGATCGGAACCATCCAGTAGGTGCCCGGCTCCCCAGCCGCCCAAGCGATCTGGTCGGCTCGCTGGAGTGCGTTGTTGATCCTTCGGACGAGGTTCGGCACGCTGTTCACCGGGTAGAGCGACTGGTCCGGATAGGTCTGACCGGCGAGGTTCGCGTCCGCGGCCACCTGCCACCCGGAGACGTAGATCGCGTTCAGGCCCGCCTTGACCATCTCGACCGCCTGCCCGCCGGACAGTGCGCCGAGGGCTGGGACGTGGCCCTTGGTCGTCAAGAGCCACCACAGGCGCTCGGCGCCGAGCCGCGCCAGGGAGTGCTCAACGGTGATCGAGCCGCGGAGGCCGATGACGTCCTCGGCCTCGAAGCGCCGCTCGATGCCCTCCCATCGCGGGTTCGAGGACCAATGCGTGCGGAGGTTGCCCGCCTCTCGCTGGATCCGTTCTTCGTGCGTGAGATCGATCATGGTCGCTACCTCCATACCCGCCTATCACCAGGGATAACGGATGACCCCCGCGGCTGCGGGGGTCGAAAGGGGGTGTTCGTGCGGGCCGGATGCGGCCCGCGCACCCCCTCAGGGGTCCGGTACCAGGAAGCCGAAGTCGTTGTTGAACGGTCGTTCAATCATCGTTCGAGATTGTCGCACGGCCCTCGCCGGAGGGCAAGGGCACCGGCTCGGGGTCCTTCGCGCCGGCTCGTCCGGCGCGGCGGTCGCGAACGAACAGGATCCAGCCGGTCACCGACACCACTGCGGCGGCGAGGATCAGCAGCCCGAGGGCCAGCAGGAACGCGGTCTGTCGATCCATCGCCGAAGGCTACCCGAAGCGTCAGCGTGCTCCGACCTCGATGTCCCGAGCAACCGATGGCTCGATGACGGGGGCTGCGATGTGGTCGGGGACGCCGGGCTCGAGGCGCCGCCTGCGCCGGACGGCGAGTGCGAGCGCCAACCCCAGCAGCCCGACGCCGAGGAACACGGCCGACCAGGCGGGCAGCAACGGACGCGGCGTTGCCGCTGGTGGCACCTGCTGCCCGACCGACTCCAACTCGCGGACCCGGCTCGCCAGCGCTGACCGCGCGATCTCGGCGTCCGTGAGCAGCGCGCGGATCTCCAGGTTCGCCCGCTCGCCCTTGCGGACCTGACGGCGCAGGCTCCAGTTCCGTCCGTTCAGACGGCTGACCTCGGTCAGGAGCTCTCCCTCTCGCGCGGTGGCGACGATCGAGATGGTCCCGGTGAGGGGTTCGCGGAACCCCGAGATCGTGCAGGGGTCGTTGCAGACCGAGAGCCCGTACGAGCGCCCGGCGAGCTCGGGGACGACGAACGACCCGTGCAGCTCGAAGACCGATCCGCGGTCCCGCTCGATCGAGGCGGTGCCGGCCCGGACGGCTTCGGCCGGGATCGGCCGGCCCTCGGTCACCGCCGTCCGCGGCGGCACGACGAACACGTAGAACGGGCCGCGTTCGATCAGGTCCTGCTTGGCTCGGGGGATCGACACGTAGCCCTCGAACCACGCCGTCTGGCCGGGGAGGTAGTGGGTCCGGTCGAGGTCGAGATACGCGCCGCCGTCCGCCCGCGCGACCGGGGCGCCCGCGAACGTCGCCCCGACGAGCACCGCGACGCCGATCCACCCTCGTCTGCGCATCCGGCCCCTCCTCCTGTTCCGTTCGACCCACCGAGCAGACCCGCCGGAGGCGTCCCGGGTTCCCGGGAACCATCCGGCCACCACGGGGGTAGTTGTGTCGAAGGCGGAGCAACGAGACGTCCTCGCCCGATCCGGACCGAACGGGAGGTCGCAGATGCTGAGGAAGCTCATGGTGGCGCTGTCCGTGGTGGCCCTCGGGCTGGCGGCGTGCACGCAGGGTGCGCCGGACGACGCGGCCGACCGGCCGGTGCCACGCGAGACCCTGCTCCTGTCGACCCAGGCCGGACCGCTCGTGGTCCAGATCCCGAGCGGGTCGGTGCTGTTCGATCGCCCGCGGACCGTGGCGAGCCTCGGCGGCTCGTGGCTGCTCTCGGCCACGCCCTCGGCTGGTTCCACGCTGCTCGAGACCGTCGACGGCGCGGACGCCGAGTCCGCCTCCGACGTCAGCCTGGACGGCACGCTCGACGTTCGGGTCGTCTCGGAGAGCGGCGCGGCCGTCGCGCTGACCGATCCGCTCCCCGACGGTTGGGACCCGGAGGTCCCGCTGCCGCGTTCGAGGACGCCGATCGTCGTGGCCGACCCGACCGGCGCCGAGCAGCCACGGACCTACGACCTGCGAGGGAACTTCGAGCCGGAGGCCTTCTCGACCGACGACCGTCAGCTCTTCATGATCCAGCACCTGCCCGCCGAGGCGCCGACCGTGTACCGCGTCACCGTCCTGGACCTCAAGCGAGGACGGGTCTACCCGGTGTTCGGGCCGTACAAGACCCCGCCCGAGCGGATGCCGGGCATCCGCCTCCAGCAGATCATCTCGCCCAACGACGACCAGCTGTACACGCTCTATTCGAGTGCCCGCCCCGGGTACGCGCCGCACCACGCCCCGGTCCCGAACGACGCGACGGTGTCGTTCGTGCACGTCCTGAGCCTCCAGGAGGGTTGGGCGCACTGCGTCGGCCTGCCGGAGGAGCTGTGGGACCGGCCCGCGAGCGAGCAGGCGATGGCCACCTCACCGAACGGCCGCCTGCTCTACATCGTCGACGCGACGCTCGGGCTCGTCACCGTCATGGACACGGCGTCGCTCGAGATCCGCACGGCCCCGATCGACCTCGCCGTCCCGGGCGTCCGTCACACGTCGGCGGTCGTGAGCGCGAACGGCTCGGCGCTGTTCGTCGGCACGTCGGGCGAGCACTCCGGGGTCACGAAGATCGACACGGACACCTTCGAGGTCCTCCGCACGTGGGAGACCGACGACGTGTCCGGGCTCGGGCTCTCGGCCGACGGCGAGCGCCTGTACGTCGCGTTCGACGACCGGGTCGAGGTCATGGACGCAACGACCGGCTCCGAGTTGGCCGGCGTCGCGGTCGCCAGCCCCGCCCCGATCGAACGCGTGAGCGTGGCCCTGGCGTCCTGAGGTCGGCGCGCCCCCGAGGCGCCGGGTCGTGCAAGATGGGCGGATGCGTCTGCCCGTCATGCCGCCCGTCGCCCCGATGCTCGCGAAGTCGATCAAGGAGATCCCCGAGGGCCCGTTCGCCTACGAGCCCAAGTGGGACGGGTTCCGCTCGATCGTCTTCCGCGACGGCGACGAGGTCGAGATCGGCAGCCGCAACGAGCGGCCGATGACCCGCTACTTCCCCGAGGTCGTGCAGGCCATCAAGGCGAACCTGCCCGAACGCGCCGTGGTCGACGGCGAGATCGTGGTCCCCGACCCCGAGCTGCACCGGCTCGAGTTCGAGACGCTCCAGCAGCGGATCCACCCCGCCGATAGCCGCGTCCGGATGCTGGCCGAGGCCACGCCGGCCCACGTCATCGCGTTCGACCTGCTCGCCCTCGGCGACGACGACCTCACGAGGCGACCCTTCGCCGAGCGGCGGGCCGCGCTCGAGGAGGCACTCGCGGACGCGAGCTCGCCGATCCACGTCACGCCGGCCACGAGGGACGTGGAGGTCGCGCGACGGTGGTTCGAGGAGTTCGAGGGCGCCGGCCTGGACGGGGTGGTCGCCAAGCCGCTCGAGGGGATCTACCAGCAGGACAAGCGGGTGATGTTCAAGATCAAGCACGAGCGCACCGCCGACTGCGTCGTCGCCGGGTACCGGCTCCACAAGAGCGGCCCCGACGCCGTCGGGTCGCTCCTGCTCGGGCTCTACGACGACGCGGGCGTGCTCGCCAACGTCGGGGTGATCGGCGCGTTCCCGATGGAGCGCCGCCGCGCGCTGCTTGAGGAGCTCCAGCCGTGGGTGACGACGTTCGACGGCCACCCGTGGGACTGGGAGCAGGCGATGGCCGAGGCCCGGACCCCTCGGAGCGCGGAGGGCAGCCGCTGGAACCCGAAGAAGGACCTCTCGTTCGTCCCGCTGCGTCCCGAACGCGTGGTCGAGGCTCGCTACGATCACATGGAGGGGAACCGGTTCCGGCACACGGGGCAGTTCGTCCGGTGGCGGCCCGACCGCGATCCACGTTCGTGCACGTTCGAGCAGTTGGAGGAGCCGGTGAGCTTCGACCTCGCCGAGATCCTCGGCACCGGGTAGGGCTCAGCCCGCCCGCGTAGCCTTCCGCTTCGCCTCGGCTCGGCGCTCGGCCTCGAGGCGTTCGAGATCGACGTCGCTCGTGTCGAGGTACGCCATCGTCTTGGCGATCGCGCGGTGGCCGGCGGTGGTGTCGATCAGGTCGTGCATCTGCTGCGCGACGCGGCGGTAGGTCGGGTGGCCCTGCGGCGACGAACGGAGCTCGATCAGGTGCATCGCCTCCCGCGCGCTCATCTGCATCACGAACCGGATCCGGTAGGCCATCGCGACCGCGTACTGCGCGACGTCGGGGCCGGCCTGCTCCGAGAGCGTCGCCCAGGTCGAGGCCGAGTCCTCCATCACGCGGTGCCACGCGTCGGTCATCCCGGCGTCGGCGATCACCTCCGGCGTGTCGAACCCCTGCTCGGGCGACAGTCGCTGCCATTCGAGCGTGAGCAGGCGGTGGCGCTGGAGGTCGCGGAACGCGCCGTAGTCGCAGAGCACGTCGAAGCGGTACCCCGTGCGCTCGAACGCGCGACCGGGCTTGTGCCGCCGGTTGCCGCGCTCGCCGACGTAGGCGCGCAGCACCGCGTCGCGCTCGTCGGCGCTCATCGTGTGGGCGAGCGACTGGAGGCGGTCGTCGGGCAGGTCCGAGGTGGCGTACATCGCCGCGGCGATCACCTTCTCCTCGCCGAGCGGGTCGTAGTCGGTGAGCGTCACGGCGTCGCGGTGACCCGGCTCGACGCCCTCGGTGAACTTCGCCGTGACCTCAGCCGTGGCGTCGCGCGTCTCCGCGAGGTAGCGGGTCCACGCGACGCCGCGGTCGGGGAGGTCGACGCGCTTGAGGAACGCGGGGATCACCTTGCGGAGCTCGACGAGCATCAGGTCGGCGTAGTCGCGGACCTCCGCCAGCGGGTGCGCGTGCATCCGGATCAGCATCTGCTCGTACGCCTGACCGGTCGCGAACACGCCCAGGTTCGAACGCGTCCCGGCCGGCAGCAGCACCCGGAGCGTGTCGCACGTCTTCGCGGTGATCGTCGAGCGATAGAGGAAGTCGGAGTCGTTCGGGTCCTTGGGGAAGCGCTCGGCGAACAGGTCGAACAGCGGCTGGAACATCCGCCCGTACGCCTCGAACGTCCGCGTGGCGTACGCCTCGTACGCCTCACCGGCGGGGCCGCCCTCGATCTCGGGCGGCGCCGTCAGCCGCCAGTGCCCGCCAGGCCGGTCGTCGTAGCGCATGTAGCGGGTCGACTGCTCGAGGTACGCGGCCAGGCGGCCCCATTCGATCGCCTTGGCGAGCAGCTGCGAGGCCTGCTCGCACGCGAGGTGCACGCCGCCGAGCTGCGCCACCGAGTCGTCGCCGAACTCGAAGAACACCCGGTCGAACAGCTGCTCGGCCTTGTCGACCTTGACGCCCTCGAGACCCGCGACCGCGCCGGCCTCGAGCGGCTCGGCGAACTCGTCGAGGAACAGGCGGCGGAGGGACTTCGGTGTCCGCGAGTAGCGCGCGAACAGGGCGCCCTTGACGACCTCGGGCAGGTTGGTCAGTGCGAAGACCGGGCCGTCGAGGTTGGTGAAGTGCGGCGCGAGCCGGGCTCGCTCCTCGTCCGTGAACTCCTCGTGGGCGAACCAGGCCGCCATGCTAGGGCGTCGCGCCCGTAGGGCCGGTCGGGCCCTCGGCCCCCTGGAACAGCGTCACGGTCGTCCCCGGGTCGACCTGGGTGCCCGGTGCCGGATCCTGCGCGGCCACCTTGTTGCCCAGCGGGCACGCGGGGTTGACGTCCACCGTGTCGCTGGAGATCACCGAGTTCAAGCCGGCCTTGGAGAGCTCGTTCTGGGCCGAGCCGAAGCTCTGGCACCGCACCTCGGGCACCGCGACCTGCTCGGGTCCGGTCGAGACGAAGATCGTCACGGTCGAACCCGGGTCGGCCTCCTGCCCGGAGGCGGGGTCGGTCCGCGTCACGTCCCCTTCGGGGACCGTGTCGCTCGGCTCCTCGACCGGCCCGCCCGGCTCGAGGCCGAGGCCGACGAGCGTGGCCTGGGCCTCCTGCACCGACGCACCCTCGAGGTTCGGGATCGGCACCGTGTCGGGCGCCGCGACGATCGTGAGGTTCACCTTCGAGCCCCGGTCGACCTCGGCGCCGGCCGCGGGGTCCTGCTCGAGCACGGTGCCCGGGTCCTGGGTGTCGTCGGCCGCCGGGACGGGCGTGATCGTCCCGACCGCCAGCCCGTTGTCCTGCAGATCGCTGATGGCCTGCGCCCGCTTCTCGCCCACCACGTTCGGGACGGTGACCAGCACGCCCGTCTGCTGGTCGTCGTTGTTGAGGACGTTCGCGGCCAGGAACCACAGCAGAGCGCCGAGCAGCGCGATCAAGATCAGGGTGACGACGATCGGCACCCAGTTGGTGCCGCGCTCGGGTTCGGGCGGCGGCAGCACCTCGGTCGCGTGCGCGGGTGGGGGGCCGAGGACCTGGGTGGCGCCGGCGACGAGCAGCGGGGTCGCGAGCACCGGGAGCCCGCGCTTGGCGCGCTCGAGATCGGCGCGCATCTCGTCGGCGGACTGGTAGCGGTTCGCGGGGTTCTTCGCGAGCGCCCGGAGGATCACGGCGTCCAGGTCGCCGGTCACGTCCGGGTTGAGCCGGGACGGCGGCACCGGCTGCTCGAGGACCTGCTTGGAGGCGACCGCGACGGGCGAGTCGCCGAGGAAGGGCGGGCGCCCCGTGACCATCTCGTACAGCACGCACCCGAGCGAGTAGATGTCCGAGCGCCCGTCGTTGGGCAGCCCCTGCGCCTGCTCCGGCGACAGGTACGCCGCCGTCCCCATGATCGCCGCCGTCTGCGCGACGGTGTCGGCCGTCGTGGTGACCCGCGCGATGCCGAAGTCCGTGACCTTCACGTCGCCGCGCGGGTCGAGCATGATGTTGCCCGGCTTGATGTCGCGGTGGATCACGCCCCGCGCGTGCGCGGCCTCGAGCGCTCGGTCGACGTCGATCGCGATGTCGATCGCGCGGTCGGGAAGGATGCGTCCTCCGCCCGCGAGGATCTCGGCGAGCGTGCGACCCTCCACGTACTCCATCACGATGAAGTGCACGCCGTCGTCCGAACCCGTGTCGAAGACCGAGACGATGTTCGGGTGGGTGATGCTCGCGGCGGCCTGCGCCTCGCGACGGAACCGCTGCACGAAGCTGTCGTCGTCGGCGTACTGGGGCGCCAGGACCTTCACGGCCACGGTTCGGCCGAGCACCGTGTCGGTGCCGAGGAAGACCTTGGCCATGCCGCCGCGGCCGAGCTCGCGCTCGATGCGGTAGCGGCCCCCGAGGGTCACCGGCAGATCGATCTTCGGAACCTCCTCCTCTTCGGTGTGTTCTACACGCCCAGGGCGGCCTCGAGGACCGACCTCGCGATCGGCGCGGCGACCTGCCCTCCCGTCGCTTCGCTGCCAAGGCTACCGCCGTCGAGCACGATCACCGCGACGGCGATCTGGGGAGCTTCCGCCGGCGCGAAGCATACGAACCACGCATGCGGGTTCGCGCCCTCGCCGTGCTGGGCGGTGCCCGTCTTGCCCGCCACCGTGACGCCGGGGATCTGGGCCGCGGTGCCCGTCCCGCCCTCGACGACGCCGACCATCATCTGGGTGAGGGCGGCGGCGTTCGCGGGTGACAGCGGCCGCGAGAACTCCTTCGGGTCGAACGTCGCGATCACGCGCCCGCTCGGGTCGCGGGCCTCGGTGACCAGGCGCGGCTGCATCTCGACGCCGCCGTTCGCGATCGCCGCGCCGACGAGCGCCATCTGCAGGGGGTTCGCGGCGACATCCTGCTGCCCGATCGCCGAGACCGCGACGGCGGGATCGCGGCCCTCGAACGTCTCGGGCGCGGGGAACACGCCCGAGGTCCACGGGATGTCGAACGGCACGAGGTCCTCGCCGGCCTCGGCTGTGAACCCGTACTTCCGAGCCTGCTCGGCAAGCTTCTCCGGGCCGAGCGCGAGCCCGACCTCGCCGAACACGACGTTGCACGACTGACGCAGCGCGTCGGCGAGCGTGATCTGCGAGCCACCGGAGCACGTCGAGCCGCCGAAGTTCTGGATCGTCGCGTCGGTGAGCGGGAGGTCGAGCTCGTTCGGGTTGGGCCACAGGCTCTCCGGGCCGAACCCGTTCTCGAGCGCGGCGGACGCCGTCACGAGCTTGAACGTCGAGCCGGGCGGGAACAGCTCGTCGCTCGCGCGCGAGAGCAGCGGCTTCTCGGGATCGGCGTTGAGCTCGTCCCACGCGTCGCGGACGACCTTGGGGTCCTGCGACGCGAGCAGGTTCGGGTCGTAGCTCGGCTCCGAGACCAGGGCGAGCACGTCGCCGGTTGACGGGTCGATCGCCGCGATCGCGACGTTGCCGGATTCGGCGGCGGCCGCGGCCGCCGCGGCCTCCTGGATCTGGGGCACGAGCGTGGTCACGATCGTGGCGCCCTGCTTCGGCCGGCCGAGGATCAGGTCGGTGAGCGTCTGCGGCAGCAGCTCGGCGGCGTCGCCGGTGAGGAAGTCGTTGTAGCTCTGCTCGAGCTCGCTCCGCCCGAACACGAAGGAGTAGAAACCGGTCTCGTGCGCGTACAGCTCGGCGTGCGGGTAGCGCCGCTGGAACCGGAGCGCGCCGGGGCTCTTGCGGCTGGAGGCGAGGACCGTCGTGCCGTCCGCCGCCAGGATGCTGCCGCGGTCGACCTTGTACTCGGCGATCAGCTGGCGTTGCGCGTTCGCGGGGTCGTTGGCGATGCGGTCGGCGGCGAACACCTGGATGTAGTTGATCTGCACGAACGCGATCAGGAACAGCGCGAGCAGAGCCATCCCGAGCTTGCGGATCTGCCGCTCCATCTACGTTTCACCCACTGCTAGGTTTCCACCCGTTCGACCAGGCCGAGGCGGGCGGATCGCTCTCGGGGCGCGAGCGGCCCGCTCGAGACACGCACGAGCAGCCCGAGCAGGACGAAGTTCGAGATGAGGCTCGAGCCCCCGTAGCTGACGAACGGCAACGTGACACCGGTGAGCGGGATGATCCGCGTCACCCCACCCACGATCACGAACGCTTGGAGCGCGACCAGCGTCGACAGGCCGACCGCGAGCAGCGTGGAGAAGCCGTCGGGCGCGCGGAGCCCGACGCGCAGCCCCTTGCCGACGAGCACGAGGACCAGGAGCAGCACCGCGGTGGTGCCGAGCAGCCCGAGCTCCTCGCCGATCGCCGCGAAGATGAAGTCGGTGGCGGCGAACGGGATCAGGCCGGGCGACCCTTGGCCGAGCCCGGTCCCGACGATCCCGCCGCTCGCCATCCCGAATTGCGCCTGCGCGAGCTGCCCGTAGCCCTGCGCGAACACCTTCGCGGGGTCGAGCGCGTGCAGCCAGATGTCGACACGCAGCTGGACGTGGTCGAACAGCAGCCACCCCGCGTAGGCGCCCACGACGAACAGGATCAGGCCGATCACCAGGTACGCGGCGCGCCCCGTCGCGACCCAGAGCATCACGACGAAGATCCCGAAGTACAGCAGCGAGGCGCCGAGATCCTTCTGCAGGAACAGGATCGCGAGCGAGGCGCCCCAAGCGAGCAGCACGGGAGCCAGATGCTTGACCGGCGGGAGCCGGAACGGCCCGAACCTGGAGGTCGCGACCTGGAGCAGCTCGCGCTTCTGGTTCAGGTACGACGCGAGGAAGATCACGATGAGCACCTTGCCGATCTCGGCCGGTTGGAACCCGATCGGCCCGATCTGCACCCACAGCCGCGCCCCGTTGATCGTCTGGCCGATGCCGGGCGCGACCGGCAGGAGCAGCAGCAGCAAGCCGAGGAGGCCGATCGTGTAGGTGTACGCGTCGAGCATCCGCGCGTCGCGCACGACGATCAGCGTGAGCGCGTACGCGATCAGCCCGACGACGATCCAGGTCGCCTGTTCGGCCGCCAGGCCGCCCGAGAGCCGGAAGATCATCGCGAAGCCGAGGCCGACCAGCACCGCCGCGGTAGGGAACAGCGCGGGGTCGGCCCGCGGCGCGAACACGCGGGTCACGAGCAGCGCGCCCGCGTACCCCGCCGCGAAGATCGTCACGTAGAGCGCGAAGGTGGCCGGGAGCTGACCGCGCTTGCCGAACCCGGCGATCACGTACGCGCCGACCGACAGGATCAACGCCAGGATCGTGAACGCGACCGAAGGCGCGAGCGACGTGCGGCTCTTCGGCGTCGCCGCGCGACTCACGGAGTGGACTGCTCGAACCGGGCGACGTCCTCGCGGATGCTCTCCACGATGGCCTCCGCACCAGCTCGGTCGTCCGCCGTGATGCCGTCGGGGAGACCTCGATAGAAGCCGATGGACTCGGCCCGCTCGGCCGGGATCGAGGTCTCGACCACGACCGAGTGCAGCTCGAACCCGCCGACCTCCGCGGGGACGCCGCGGAAGATCGCCACGCGGCCGTTCGAGACGCCGACGAACCACTGGGTGTCGAGGTAGAGGCGGAGGCCCACCAGGCAGAGCGCGACGATCGCGAGCGTCACGCCGGTCCAGATCCCCACCTTCCTTCCGACGCGGCGGGACGAAGGACGTCCGCCTTGGGGTCCGGGCTCCGGCGTCAGCCGCTCCGTGCGATACGTCTGCCCGCCCCGAGGCGACGATGACGCCTTCGCCTCGGGGGGCGGCGCCGGGATCGGCGCGCCGACGATCGTGATGTCGGAGCGGTTGGGGGGAGCCGCCGGCGGGATCGGTTGCTCCATCGTGGGCTGCTGGGGGATCGCGGACTCCTTCGTCGAGCCCGGGCCGCCGCCGTCGTCCACGAAGTCGAGGATCACCGCCGTGATGTTGTCGATGCCGCCGGCGCGGTTCGCGACCTTGACGAGCTTCTCGACGGCCTCCTGCGGATCCGGGGTCTCGAGCAGGATCTCGCGGATCTGCCCCTCGGGGACCATGCCGGTGAGCCCGTCCGTGCACAACAGGAGCCGGTCGCCGGAGACGACCTCGATGTCGCCCTCGTCGACCTGGATCGTCTGGTCGACGCCGAGCGCCCGCGTGAGGATGCTCCGGTGCGGGTGGGTCTCGGCCTCCTCCGCGGTGATCTCGCCCTCCATCACCATGCGGTGGACGAGCGTGTGGTCCTCGGTGACCTGCGTGAGCTCGCCGCCGCGCAGGAGGTACGCCCGGGAGTCGCCCACGTGCACGAGATGCACCCGGCTGCCGTCGACCCGGGCCGCGGTCAGCGTCGTCCCCATGCCCGAGACGCTGCGGTCGTTCTGCGAGCGGTCGAACACCGCGCGGTTGGCCTCGGCGACCTGTTCGGCGAGCGAGCCCTCCTGGCGCTCGAACATCCCCTGGACGGTCTCGAGCGCGAGGCTCGACGCGACCTCGCCGCCGCGGTGCCCGCCCATCCCGTCCGCGACCGCGTACAGGGGTTCGAGCACCAGGTACGAGTCCTCGTTGCCCTCGCGGACCTGGCCGATGTCCGTCGTGGCGCCCACGCGCACCTTCATCGCTTGAGCTCCAGGACGGTCTTGCCGACCTTCAGGACGTCGCCGGCGTGGACCTCGACCGGGGCGTCGACGCGACGGTCGTTGAGCAGCGTTCCGTTGGTCGACCCTTGATCCTCGACGTACCAGGCGCTGTCCTTGCCGTACAGGCGTGCGTGCACCTGTGAAACGTACGTGTCTTGGAGGCGAATCGCACATCGGTCGCCGCGGCCGATCTCGATCGTATCCCGGAGCTTGACCGTGACGGGCTTCCCACCGCCGGCGTCGTGCACGACGACCTGCGTGGGTGCCCTGCCGCCCTTCGACGGCTTCGCGGTGCTCGCGGGAGCCGGGGTCCGCATCTGGGTCGTCGCGCCCCGCTTGCGCCCGCCGACGTCCACCGCGACCGAGCGGATCGCGCGGAACACGAAGAAGTAGAGCAGGACGAGCAACGAGTACTTCAGCACCGACAGGACGAACGGCGACACGCTCAGCCGCTCCGGAACTCGAGCTCGGTCTCGCCGATCGTGATGCGGTCGCCGTGTTCGAGGACGTGCTCCTGGATCGGTTCGCCGTTGACCATCGTCCCGTTGGTCGAACCCAGGTCGGTCGAGCACGAACCCGGAGTCGGTGCGGCGGATCCGAGCGTGCTGGCGGGAGGCGCCGGCGTCGTCCACGACCACGTCGCATTCGGGGAGCCTTCCGATCGTGACGGAGGGCTTGGCGAGCGCGGTGCTGACCCCGTCGGCCAGGCGGACCAGCGAACCGCGTTCGCCGACGGCGGGCTGCGGTGCGAGCTCCTCCTCGCCCTCGACGAACGAGGCGTCGCACCCGAACCGCCCCTTGCCGAGATCCGGATCGACCTCGAACTCCACCTCGGGGGGCCCCACGAGCCCCCACCCGCGTTCGGCGGCGGCCTCGCGCACGACCTGCTTGAGCTCGCCCACCAGCGCCTGCTCGGCCTGCTCGAACCGCTGGCCGTCGGACTCGGAAAGGGTGAACACGTAGCGGTTGGGCGCCCAGACTTCCTTGACCCCGACGGTCTTGCTCGCGTCCATCTCGCGCATCATCCGCTTGGCCAGCTCGACCGGCTGCAGGCCCGAGCGGAAGGTGGTCGCGAAGAAGCCCTCGACGAGGCCGCCGAGACGTCGCTCGAAGTCACGAAGGATGGGCACAGACGCTGTTTCCGCTGGTCGGAAGGCGGAACGCGCGGATTCTACCCCGCACGCCGAACCCGGAACCTCGCCAGGAACCGAGGAAGACGACTGCTACGATTCGATCCCGCTCGGGCGAGTGGCGGAATTGGCAGACGCGCAGGATTCAGGTTCCTGTGTCCGCAAGGACGTGGGGGTTCAACTCCCCCCTCGCCCACCGTCGGTGGCTTGTTCGAGAGCCACCCGCAACCACTCTCGAACGTCGGATGCGTGATAGCGGCGCTCGCTGGGTTCGATCCGGTCGAGGAACTCCTGATACTTCACCGCCCGGCGCAGCGCCGCGATGGGCGCGATCAACTCGGCGGCCATTGAGGGGTCGGCTCCGGGGAGCTCGCCTCTCCACGCATCGATCCATGCCGCTCGCACGCGTAGCCGAACGTCGTCGGGCACGTTCTCCTCGAACGAGGACATGTCGAGCAGCGGGTGTCCGACGCCGGTGTCGCCCCAGTCCAGGAGCACGAGCGCGTGTCCGTCGAAACGCCAATTGCCCCGGTGGAAGTCTCCGTGGACGAGCGTCTCGGGGATGCCGCAGGCATCGAGAGCCGCGAAACGATCCGGGAGGCGACCGGTGAGCGCGTCGAGCGCCCGGAGCTCGACGTCCGCGAGCTGCTCGCGGACGTCCCGTCGTGACACGACGGCCTCGACGAGCTCTGTGAGGGATCGGGTCCGCCAGTCGGGCAGGCCGGTGATGAGAAGTTCGTCGACCCGATCCGTCCACCGAGCCTGCAGCCGGACCAGGGTCTGGACCATCGTGAGGAGCCGACCCTCGGATGCGTCCCAGTCGTCGTCGCCGGGAACGTCGCCCAGCAGTACGGTTCCCGTCGCCGGCTCCGAGGCAAGCAGCGGCGGGACGAGCGTGGTGTCGTCGTCGCCGACCAGCGCGATGATCCCGCCCTCGTGCGCGAGGAAGGGCGGCACGCTCTTGCACCAGACGTCGCCGTCGGCCGTGGGTAGTCGCAGGATCGAGGAGAGGTTCCACGTCTTGATCTGCACGACTGGGCCCACACGCCGACGGCCGATGGCCGCGAGCGCGTCGTCGGCCCACGCGATCGTGGTCGCTACGCCCCCGGGACGCGCCCATGCTGCGCGCAGGGGCTGCTCCCCGTTGACGTTCGCCGGCGCGGGCGTGAGCGGCAGATCGCGGGGTGGCTCGCCGACGAGCTCGGCCAGGTAGGTGACGTCGCCCCCATTGCGAGTCTCCGACACGACGTCCAGCATGCGGAGCACGACCACCTCGGCGCCGAAGCGCTCGCGTGCGGCTGCGATGACGGGACGCATCTCCGGCCACCACGGGTCGTCGACGGTAAAGGCCGGCAACATCCCGAGGAGCGCTCCAGTGCTGTCACACAGGACGAGCGAGACCCGACGCTCCGGTGCCATAGACGGACCCTAGCGCCAGCTCAGGGTGCCACCGCAGACCCGTGACCTACCGCTCGAACTGCGGTTGTGGGCCGGCGCACGTCGTGTCGCCGGCGTCGAGGGTGTCGAAGAAGGTCGTCACGATCTCGCCGGCGCAGGTGTCACTCCCGATCGTGATGTGGCCGGCCCCGCGCACGAGCAGGAAGGTCGCGTCGGGGAACCCCTCGAGCAGCGCCCTCGAGGTCTCGGTCGACACGACCGTGTCCAGGTCTCCCGCCAGGATGAGGGCCGGGATACCGTCGAAAACCGCGCCTTCGGGCACGGCCGGCTCGAACCGATCGGGCACCGGCCATCCCAGGCACATGTCGAGCCACCAGTAGTCGTTCCACGTCTGCTTGGTGAACGGCGCGAACGCGTTCGCGGGCAGCGCGTCCAGTTCGGCGGCGAGTGCGCGCTCGCGCGCCGCCGGTGGGTCGGAGCGGTCCCACACGGCGTCCTGGTCGTTGCAGGATCGTGCGGCGCTGTCGCCGCTGGAGAAGTCGGTCGGGAGGCCGTCCCCGTCGGGGATGAACGGCGGGAACCGATGCACGAGGCGCAGCAGCGGCGCGGGGTTGCGGTCCTCGAGCGCGGACGCCGCCTCGAGGAGGTCGGTCGGCGAGAGGTAGGGGATCGAGCTCAGCAGGTACGCGACCGCGGTCTGGTCGACCACGAGGTCCGGGCGGATTCCGGCCGCATCGGCGTCCGTGCCTTCGAGCGGATGCTGACCGATGGCTTCGATCAGCCGCCGCAGGTCGGCTTCGGCCTTCGGGAAGCCGGCCGAGCACGCCAGGTCCTGTTCGCAGTAGAGCGCGGGGACGCGGACGAGGGTCTCCGGCACCCCGAGTCCCCAGAAGAACGCGAGTCCCTCGTCGGTCACGGGGAGGCCCGAGTCCAGCACGACCGCGTGCAGTCGTTCGGGGAAGCGGGCGGCGTACGCCTGCGCGTCGACCGTCGCGTACGAGAACCCGTAGTAGTCGATCGCCTCGAACCCGAGCGCCTCGCGGACGGCCTCGACGTCCATCGCGACGTCCCCGCCGCCGTACCGGTCGGCGTCGTCGCCGAGCTGCGCCCCGCACGCCGCCGTGTCGTTCCGGAGCTCCCGGAGGCTCGAGAAACCGAACTGGAAGTCCGCGCAATCGATCGCGCCGGACGCGCCCGTCCCCCGAGTGGCGACGGCGACGATGTCGTGGTTCGCGGTGAGCGACGCGATGCTCGCGATCGGATCCTTCCCGTCGATCCAGACGTTGCGGCCGGGCCCGCCGGGCGTGACGAACACGGGCTCGGCCGCCGGCGTCGAGTCGTCCGAGTGCGGCTGGACGTAGAACGCGATCTCGAGTTGCTCGCCATCGGGGTCGGAGCGGTCGAGCGGCACCGAAACGGAGCCGCACAGCCACGACGCGTCGTCGTCGCACGGCGGCAGGTCCCCGAAGGCCGCGACCTCGGCGTTCGGGCTCGACGTCGTGGTCGCCGGGTTCGACGACCCGGCCGGCTCGGGCCCCGAACCGGTGCACGCGGCGAGCGCGAACGCGACGACGGCCACCACGATCGGATCGCACGGCCAGAGCGTGGCGGAACGTGCCGATCACCACGACAGGACCTCGGTCTGGTCGATCGGCTCGGGCGAGCCGGTGCCGTCGGCATTCACGACGATCCAGTCGCGAGCTCATACCATCGATCTGGGGTGACAACGCGATCCGGCTCCCGTCCGGCGACCAGACTGGATACTCATCGCCGCCGATGCAGCACGGGCTGTGGTACAGGCGAGTGTCGTTCGAGCCGTCGACCCCGATCACCCACACCTCGAGCGAATAGTGGCCAAACTGGTCGCCAACCGGATCTCTGCGCATCATCGTGTACGCGATCTCGGTGCCGTCGGGGGACCAGGCGGGCGAGCGCCGGACCGATCCGGCTGCTTATCGACCAGGACGTGCTGATCCGATCCGTCCCGGTTCATGACGATGATCCGGCCCTGCCCACCGCGGTAGTCGTCGAACGCGATCTGCGACCCGTCGGGCGACCAGGCGATGGCGCCGCCGCCGACGTCCGCCAGCTCGGTCATATCGCCGCTCTCGAGATCCACCGACTCGAGTCGCCGGGTCCTTGGCCGCCGCCGCGTAGACGATCTCGGTTCCGTCGGGTGACCAGGCCAGGGCTCCCGACCCCGCCGTTCGGGCTCGCGACCGTCGTTCGATCCCCCGTCTGCGGGTCGATCGTGACCAGCCCGGACGCCTCGCCGTCCACGTACGTCGCGAGCGTGGAGCCCTGTGGCGACCAGGCCCAGGGCGGTGACCGACCGCCCTCCATCAGTTGGTGCTTGTCCCCGCGTGCGTTCGTCACCCAGATCCCGGTCCCGGGCGGGCAAGAACCACCACAACCGATGCCGTAGGCGAGCCATCGGCCATCGGCGGATATCGCGTGGTCGCCGATGGCGCCGCATACATCCTCGACGCGGATCGGATCGGCCTCGCAGTCCAGGATCGTGCGCCGATCCCCGGTGCTCGGATCGACCGCCTCGAGCTGGCCGCTGCCGAAGTTCTGGATCAGCACCTCGCCTTCGCGAAGGATCTGGGGGAGATCCCCGTTCGGTGTCGGCCGGGACCGACGGGCTCGAGAGCACCAGGTTCGCGCCGCCGATCGCCACCCCCGCGAGGAGCGCCACGCACGCGAACCCCAGGACCGCCGTCCGGGCGAGCCGGCGGTGGGCGCGCCGCACCATCGGCTCCGGGTCGATCGGACCGATGGCCGGTTCGCGGGCCATCCGTTCGAGGAGCTCGCGGACGTCGTGGTCGGTGTTCATGCCATCACCTCGGGGTTGCGACGGAGGGTCTCGAGCCCGCGCGACACGAGCGAACGGACGGTTGCGGGGCGGCAGCCGAGGATGTCGGCGATCTGCGCCTCGGGAAGGTCCTCGTAGTAGCGGAAGACGATCGCCGCCCGCTGGCGGACGGGCAGGGAAACCAGGGCTGTGCGCATCGATTCGTAGCTCGGGACGTCGGGATCGTTCCGGACGTCGGAGGCCCGCCCGGCCTCGCCGGCGAGGTACGAGCGCTCGACGGCCCGCCGGCGGAAGTGGTTCTTCGACAGGTTCACGATCGTGCGGCGCAGGTACCCCTCGAAGGCCTCGGGGTTCCGAAGGAAGTGCAGGCGACCGACGAACCGCAAGAAGGCCTCGTGCACCAGGTCCTCGGCGAGAGCGCGGTCGCCCGTGAGGAGGTAGGCGAGGCGGATCCCGTCCGGTGCGTACCGGACGTAGGTCTCCGCGAGCCGGCTCCGATGGGTGGCCTCGGTGGGCTCCATGGTCGCGGCTATCGTCTTCCGTTCCCGGTCCATGTGACTAGGACACGCGAGCGAAGCGTTCCGTGGCGTGGTCGCCACGATCCTGCCTCGTTCACCGCCGGTCCGGGAGTCAGCCTCGTCATATCCCGTCTCCCGGCGCGAGGAGACGCAAGGGCAAGGTGCGCCGGGTTTCGGGTCCCAGCGGTCTGGAGATGGGCGGGGCCGGCGGCGTTCGCCACCGGCCCCGCTCACGACCCTATGGCGCCGTCAGGTAGTCCAGCGCCCGTTGCATCAGGTCGTCGCGACCGGCCGGGTCGCTGACGTTCTCGAACGCGAAGCCCAGATAGAGCGTCCGGAAGTCCGCGTCGCTCGGGTCCATCGACGTCGCGGCGCCCTCGACGAAGCCGACGTCCCCCGTCGGGATCCAGTCGAGCGCGTTGACGCCGCTCCCCACGTCCGTCGGATCGCCGACGACCCAGGTTCCGAGCCCGCCCTCGAAGCCGTTGTCGGCCGCGAGCCCCGGAGCGTCGATGTCGTCGACCCATACGCCCAGGCCCTGCGATGACCAGTCGCTCGCGTAGGAGATCGAGACCTCGACCTGCTCGTTGTCCCAAGCCGATAGGTCGACGTTCCACTGCTGCCAGCCGGGTGAGCGGCCGGAGGTCGCGTTCCAGTTGGCGCCCGAACAATCCGCGCCCTCGTACGTGTTGACGATGAACGGATGGAGCTCGGCCCAGCCTTCCGGGCAGGACTCGCCCGTGCTGTTGCTCGTGATCGCCTCGTCGTTCTCGTCGAGCGCTGGGAGCGTGACCCAGTCGTCCTGCCCGGGTGTGTGGGCCTCGACGAACACGAAGTCCCAGTCGAGCTCGGTGTCATGCGACATGAAGAACGACAGATGGTCGTCACCCGGTGTGGGTGACAGCGTGTTCAGCAGACGCTGGTAGCGGACGTCGGCCCGCTGCGAGTAGAGGTACTGGTTTCCCGTATGCGGCGAGTAGGCCCGCCGCCAGTCCGGTGTCCCACTTCGCCGGTGCCGTAGCTCGTGAACTGCGGGTACGTGCCGACCTTCAGGATGCTGCTGGTGGTGACGAACGACTGGTTGGTGGCGTCGCGGCCGGCTTCGAAGGATTGATCGATCGCCCACGGAGACGTGCTCAGCGCCGCCGAACGGTGGGTCGAAGCCACTCGCGTCGAACGAGCTCGCCCGTCTCGCGGTCGCCCCGCCGTCTTCGACGAACAGGTACGCGCCCAGCCAGTATTGGAGGAAGTCGTCCGAGAGGAACAGGCACCCGTCGTTCGCCGTCAGGTCGACGGCGTCGCAGAGCGGCGGGGTGCTCACCGGGTTGTAGTCGAACGCGTTCGCGAACTGCCACCCGGCGTGCCTACCCGTGTAGAGGAGCCGGCCGCCCTCGTTCAGATACGCCCGAACCTGGAGCATCATCGTGTTCGCCTGCGTCTCGGCTCCGGTGCCTCCTGGCTGACCAGCGATGCGAGAGAGCAGATCGTCGGCCGTGTACCAGATCACCGCGTCGTAGTGACTGAGCACGCCCAGGTGGTCCGGCGCTCCCAGCGCGTCCACGTCGTACGTGTCGTAGGAGTACCCGGCGTTGTCCACGGCGTCTTCGTAGACGTCCAGCGAGGGCGGGCCGGTCGTGCCGGCCGGATAGGCCGGGAAGTTCGAGGTGCCGGTGTAGTCGGTGTCGGCCAGGATCAATACGTCGTCCGCGCTCGCCTGGTCGACGTGGAACGTGAACGAGTCGCTGGTCTTGCCGGCGCCCGTGAACCACACCTTCACGTTGCTCCCCTGCGGAGCGTCCAGCACGTGCCCGCCAACGATGTGGTAGTAGGTGTCGCCCGGGCCCCCGTAACGATCGCCCCCGATCCATTCTTCCGTCTCGCACATCCTGTCACCGGCGGGCCGCCGTCGATGGAGTAGTTGAGCGAGACGTCGTCCTCGTCCCCGTCGTTGTCGAGGTCGCGCCGGGCCAGGACCTGCACCAGCTGGTCGTCGCCGTTGAACGAGTGCGCGAACGTGAAGTCGCTCATCGGGTTGAACGACTTCTGCGGGTCCCACCTTCGCGAAGTTCGTGTAGAAGGGCTGGGTCTTGATGTTGACCGGTGAGACCGGGTTGTCCGGGTCCGTCGCCGACTTGGCTGCGGCGACCGCGAAGTCCTTGTTGATGTTGAACTCGTGCTGGATCTCACCTTCGCTGTCGGGGAACTCGAACCCGTTCTGGTCGTTGCCTTCGCTCAGCTCGGGCGTGATCGCGAGGGAGTCCTCGTCCGCGGCCGCCCAGTCCGTCTGCTCGCCGTTGGTGGTGTAGAGGTCGGCGCCCACACCCGGGTTGAAGCCCTGCACGGCCGGCTTCTTGTCCGTGCCGGCCCACGCCACGTAGATCGGGTCGTCGGCCGACGGCGTGTTCACCTGGAAGCCGAAGGGATACAGGAGCAGCTGCCCGAACGAGTGATAGGAGATGTGGAACACGGGGTGGATGTCCCGTCGATCAGGCCGATCATCGCCTGCGTCTCGGGCTCGGAGCCCGGCGAGGTTCCCCGATAGGTCTCGTCCGAGAAGATCGTGCCCGAACCCTCGTCGTCGTAGTTCCAGTGCTCGGGGAAGTTGCGGTTGAGGTCGACCCCGTCAAGTGAGGTGATCTCGCCGTCTCCATCGTTGTCCTGGAGGTTCTTCCGCCACAGCCGGTCCACGTCGAAGGTGTACTGGTAGCCGTCCGGGTTCTGGACCAGGACGAACCACAGCTCTTCCGTGTTCAGGATGTTGACGACGTCGGGCTTCTCCTCGCGCCAGCCCTTGATGAACCACTCGAGGAGCCTCCTGTTCACCTCGGTGGAGATCCATTCGCGGGCGTGGATGGTCGACGAGTAGAGGACGGCGGGCTTGTCGCCACCGAGGGCCTCGTTGGTCAGGCGGAGCGCGAGGATATCCCGCCCCTGCACGGTGGTCCCGATGGTCTCGAGGTCGAGGATGCCCGGATTCGCGGCGGCGAGGTCGATCATGTACTGCTCGATACCGTCGTCTCCGTCGTAGTCCCGCCACACCTTGAAGCCGTCGGCGGCCTGCTGGACAGCCAACTGACTCGACGTCAGGCCGTCCGCGTTGCGCCACAGCTGGACCGTGCCGAACTTCCCGAGCGCAGTCCGATCGGACGGGTACGCCACGATTTCCAGGCGCGTGCGGCCGCTCCCGGTGCTCTCGACCGAGGCGATGTCGTACCCGCCGGCCTTGATCGCCTTCGCGCCCGCCTGATCCGCGAGCACCGTGTACATCTGCAACCGGGCCTTCGAACCCGCTGGGGAGCGACCGGGTCCGGCGCCGGCCGGCACCATGGTCGCGCCGATCAGGGCAAGGGTCGCAAGGATGGACAGCAGGGCCACGCGTCGCTTCACCTCGGGCCTCCCTCCGAGTCGCGGTGCGCCCGTCCCGAGACGGGGGTTCCTGCACCGCAACGTATGACGGCCGATCGGGTTCGGGCAACCCGGCCGAAAGGCTTATATGGGAACCCCGCCCTCGCACCCGCCGGCCGTCTCTGCTGAGGGCGGCGAGGGCGTCAGCCGGCTTCGCCCGGATCCTCCGGTTCGCGCGGCTCGGGGACGAGACGGAGCTCGGGGATGCCGGGCACGCTCGGCAACGACGTCGCCGGCTCCTCCATCCCGATGAGCACGCGCGTCACGTTCGGGAAGTCCAGCCGTCCGGCCCCCGCCCCGTAGCCGGCCTCCTCGATGCGCAGGGCCGGGATCTCGCCGTACCCCTCCACGGTCGCGGCGAGGATCGCCGCCCCCGTGGCCGTCGTGAGCTCCGCCGAGACCCCGCGCGAGAACACGGGCGCCCCCCGGAGCAGCTCCACCACCGTGGCCGACGGGATCGGCATCGCGCCGTGCTCGGATCGCGCCATCCCGAGACCGGTCGGTACCGCCGAGGAGAAGACGCGTTCCACGCCGAGCATCGTCAGCGCGAGCGCGGTCCCGGCGACGTCCACGATCGCGTCCAACCCGGCGAGCTGATGGAAGGTCACGGTCTCGATGTCGCGTCGCTGGACGCGAGCCTCGGCCTCCGCGAGCCGACGGAAGATCCGGTGCGCGAGGTGCATCGCGTCCGGTGGCAGGTCGGAGGCGTCCAGCAGGGCCCGAACGCTCGAGTACGTGCGGATCACCCCCGAGGTGCCCGAGGTCCGCACCTCGGCGCGGATCGCCCGCACGCCGCGCTCGTCGACCTCCTCGAACTCCAGCTCGAACGGCTCGAGGGGGAGCGTGGCCAGATGCGCGCGCAGCTCGTCCCGGTCGGCCCCCGCATCCACGAGCGCGCCCAGCGCCGAATCGCCCGAGATCCCGGCGATGCAGTCGAAGTAGGCGAGTCGCATCAGGTCGGTTTCCAGCATGCGATCCCCGTTCGACCGCGAGAGCGTTGATTGTATACTGCGGCACTCGCAGAAACCGCAGGTCAGTGGCCACTTTCGGCGGATCCCGACCATGACGTTCTCTCCAGAAACCCTCAGCCGGTTGGTGCTCGTCGCGATCGGGCTGGCGGCGCTCGCGATGGCGCTGTCGGCGCTGGCGCCGGGCCGTCGCCGTCGTACCCAGGAGCCGGTCGTCGTCGACGAGATCCTGCACGGGATCCTCGACGACCAGTCGAACCGGATCACGCGGCTCGAGTCGGCCGTCCGGGCGCTGGCCGGGACCGACCGTCGGCAACAGACCGACATCGAAGGTGCGGTCCGCAACGTCGGTCTGGTGCGCTACGACGCGTTCGAGGACGTCGGCGGCCGGCTGTCCTTCTCCTGCGCGCTGCTCGACGACAACGGCACGGGGGTCGTGATGACCTCGATCAACGGCCGGCACGACACGCGCGTGTACGCGAAGCCGGTCTCGGAGGGTCACAGCCCCTACAGTCTGTCGGTCGAGGAGGAGGAAGCGATCAAGCAGGCGCTGGAGCCGGGTGACGAGCGGGCGGTGTCGGCCACGTGATCTGGCGACGAGAAGACCCGGCGCCGGCCGCGGGTGATCTCCCCGCCGCGCCGGGGGACGCGGGTTCGGACGAGACGACAGGGACGGTTCCCGGACGGACGGAGGTGCGAGGGATGGCAGATCAGCAGGGTGGAGAGGTCACGATCGTGGGGCAGGGGGCCAAGCTCGAGGGCACGGTCGTGTCCGCGGGCTCGCTGCGGATCGACGGGCAGGTCAAGGGTCAGATCAACGCCGAGGGCGACGTCCTGCTCTCGCCGCAGAGCCAGGTCGAGGCGGACATCCGGGCGCAGAACGTCGTGGTCGCCGGGAGGTTCAAGGGCTCGATCACGGTGAAAGGACGGGCCGAGCTCGCGCGCGGCGGGCGCGTGGACGGCGACATCACGTCCAAGACCCTGGTGGTCGAGGAGGGTGGCGTCTTCCAGGGGCAATCGATCATGGATCAGCAACCGGCACCCACCGCGCCGCAGAAGGCCGGCGTGCCGGCGAAGGGCGGGGCGCCCGACGCCGAGGAGGCCAAGGTCTAGCGTGCTCGACGTTCGCGCGATCCGTGAGGACCCCGACCGGTTCCGCAAGGGCCTGGCCCGGCGCAACCTGGCCGAGGCCGTCGACTCGATCCTCGTGCTGGACGCGCGCCGGCGCGCGCTCACGGGTCGGGTGGAGGAGCTGCGCGCGGAGCAGAACCGGATGGGCAAGACGATCGGCGCCGCCCAGGGCGACGAGAAGCAGCGCCTGATCGCCGAGGTGGCCACGATCTCGGCCGAGCTCAAGGAGCTCGAACCGCAGCTCGAGCAGGTGGACGCCGAGCTCACCGAGGTGCTGGCAGGGACCCCGAACGTGCCCGACGCGTCCGCGCCGGACGGGTTCACGGACGAGGACGCGGTCGAGGTGCGCCGGCGCGGCGAACCCCCGACGTTCGACTTCGAGCCCAAGGACCATGCCGTGCTGGGTGAGCAGCTCGGGATGCTCGACACCGAACGGGCCGCGCGGACCAGCGGCTCGCGGTTCGTCTACCTGATGGGCGACATCGTGCAGCTGCAGTTCGCGCTGGTCCGGCATGCGCTCGACGTCCTGACGTCGCACGCGTTCATCCCGGTGATCCCGCCGGTGCTCGTCCGCGAGGAGGCGATGTTCGGCAGCGGGTTCCTCCCCACCGACGAGGTCAACATCTACGTCACGGACCCGGACGAGCTCTACCTGGTCGGGACGTCGGAGGTCTCGCTGGCCGCGTTCCACGCGACCGAGATCTTGGACGAGCAGGACCTCCCGATCCGGTACGCCGGATACTCGACGTGTTTCCGTCGCGAGGCCGGCACGTACGGCAAGGACATGGGCGGGATGTTCCGCGTCCACCAGTTCGACAAGGTGGAGATGTTCTCGTTCGCGCGGCCCGAGGACTCGTGGGACGAGCACGAGTTCATGGTGGGGATCGAGGAGGAGATCGTCGCCGGCCTCGACCTGCCGTACCGCGTCGTGAACGTGGCGGCGGGCGACCTGGGGGGAGCCGCCGCGAAGAAGTACGACCTCGAGGTGTGGCTGCCGGGGCAGGGCCGCTACCGGGAGCTCACGTCCTGCTCGAACTACACCGACTACGGCGCGCGGCGCGGGCAGACGCGGGTCCGACGCGCCTCGGGTGAGGTCGAGGTCCTGCACACGCTCAACGGGACCGCGACCGCCGTGGGCCGGACCTTGATCGCGATCCTCGAGAACTTCCAGCGTGCGGACGGGACGGTCGGGCTCCCCGCGGCCCTGCACTCCTACCTGCCCGAGAACCTCCGTGAGCTCCGACCCAAGGCCCGGCCGGCCGCGGACCGGACCTAGTCGGCGTCGCCGCCGAGTTCCCCGAACACCATCCCCGCGAGATCGCGGTAGCGGCTCTCGAGCTCGCGGTGGGCGGTGACGTCGATCGCAACCCCCTGCCAGAACCTCGGCCGCCCCTCATCGTCGCGGACCAGCACGGCCCGGCTGTCCAGCCAGACGATCTGGCCGTCGGGGCGGACGATCCGGAACTCCTCGTCGAAGGTCTCGCCCGTCTCCTCGGCGTGTGCGTTCGCGGCGTGGACGCGTTCGCGGTCCTCGGGGTGCACGAGCTCGCCGAGGCGGGTTGGGTTCGCGCGGAGCTCCTCGCTCGTGAAGCCGAAGATGTCCTCGGCCTGGGGGCTCAGGTAGGTGAACCAGGTCTCGTCGGGCGGCGCGCCGGGGGTCTCGATGAACGTGACCGCCGGGATCTGTTCGACCAGGGTCCGGTAGCGCTCCTCGAGCAGGCGCAGGTTGCGTTCGGCCTCCTTGCGATCGGTGATGTCGATCGTCACCCCGTGCCAGAAGCGCGGCGCGCCGTCGTCGTCGCGGACCAGGACCGAGCGGTCGTGCATCCAGCGGATCTCGCCGCCCTTGGTGATCTGGCGGAACTCCTCGTCGAACGGCTCCCCCGTCGACTCCGCCCGCTCGTTGGCCTCGCGGATGCGCGGCAGGTCGTCCGGGTGCAGGGTCCGCTCGAAGAACAGCGGGTCGGTCGTCGCCTCGTCGGGGGTGAACCCGAGGATCCGCTCGATCTGCGGGCTGACGAACGCGAACCGTGACTCCCTCGGCGCCTCGGGGCTCGCGTGCTCGAGGTAGGTGATAGCGGGGATCGCCTCGACGAGCGAGCGGTACCGCACGCGGGCCTCGCGGCGTTCCCGGTCGATCGTGCGGGCGTCCGTCACGTCGACGACGAGGCCCTGGATCTCGCTCGGGCGGCCCAGCGCGTCCTGTGACAGCACGTGCGCCTGCGTGCGCACCCACCGGACGCTACCGTCGCGGTGGAAGACCCGGTACTCGATGTCGAAGCCATCGGTCTCGGCGATCGCGGCTACGACGGCCTGAACATGCTCGCGATCCTCCGGGTGCACGGTCGCGAGCCAGCGCTCCGTGTCACCCCAGTCGGCCGGCTCGTACCCGAACAGCGTCGTCAGCTGCGGACTCGCGTAGCGGAGGCGGTACCCGCCGTCCAACGGGTTCAAGTCGGCCACGTAGATAACGCCGGGCACCTGTTCCGCGAGATCGCGGTAGCGCAACTCGGTCTCGGCCGCCGCGAGCTCGGCTTCCTTGCGCGAGGAGACGTCGATCATCACGCCCTGGAAGAGCTTCGGACGCCCGTCCTCGCGCGACATCAGGATCGCCTGGTCCGCGACCCAGACGATGCGGCCGTCCTTGTGCAGGTACCGGTACTCCATCGCGAACGGCTCGCCCGTGCTCTCCGAACGCAGGTAGGAAGCGATGACGGCGTGGCGGTCGTCCGGATGCAGACGGGACATCCAGAAGTCCGCGGACGCGTGCCATTCGTCGACCGTGTAGCCGAGCAGCTGCTCGATCCGGGGGCTCGTGTAGGACTCGGCGGTCGTGTCGTCCGAGCGGTTCGCCTCCCAGATGTAGGTCACAGCGGGGATCTGCTCGGCGAGAAGCCGGTAGCGGTGCTCGGCGGTTCGCAGGTCGGCCTCGGCACGCCGGCGCTCGCCGATCTCGAGCGCCATCATGGCGTTCGCCTCCTCGAGCTCGGCGGTGCGTTCGGCGACCCGGTGTTCGAGCTCGTCGCGAGCGGCGCGAAGCTCGTCCTCGACGCCCTTGAGTTCGGTGATGTCGAGCTGGACGCCCAGCCAGTGCTGCGGGCGGCCGTCGTCGTCGCGGACCAGCGTCGCGACGTCGCGGAACCAGACCACTCGGCCGTCGCTCGCGATCAGCCGGTACTCGCGGCTCCAGGGGCGGCCGGTCTCGTTGTGCAGGTCGTGCGCGGCCAGGATGTGCTCGCGGTCGTCCGGGTGCAGGAGCTCCATCCAGATGTCGGGCTGGCCGAGCCACTCGTCACGCGAGTACCCGAGGGCGGTCTCGACGTGCGGGCTGACGTACATCGTCCGGCGGTCGTCGTCGGGAGCGACCTGGTAGATGACCGCGGGGAGGTTCTCGACGAGGGCGCGGTACCGGGCCTCGTCGGGGTGTTGGAGGTGCTCCGTCCCCGGCCCGGTGCCCTCGCGTCCGTCGGTCCTGTCCATCATGAGGTCGGACCATGGTGCCAGAAAACGCGACCCGGGCACCCGCGATGCGCGCTCCGGCAGATCCGCGTCGCCACCTACGACAGCACGCGCTTGCTGAAGCCCTGGATCCCCCAGGCGCCGAGCAGGATCGTGAACCCGATCAACCCGCCGTAGATCCCCCACAACGACATGTGCTCCACCCACGGGGTGAGGGAGACGCGCATGCCCTCGCTCATGTAGACGAGCGGGTTCACCAGGACGATCGTCTGGAGCCACGGCAGGCTCTGGAGCGCCGCCCACGGGTAGTACGTGGCGCCCAGGAACGTGATCGGGATGACCACGACGCCGAAGATCAGCGGGACCCGGCGGGGATCGGCGCGAGTCCCGATGGCGAGCCCGAGCGCGGCTCCCAGCACCGAGGCCAGCGGCAAGATCGTGAGGAGTCGGAGCCACTCGATCTGCAGGTGCACCGGCGTGATCGGGATCCAGTGCGCGAGCGGGAAGACGATCGCGGCCGCGATCAGCCCCTGCACCGCGCCGGCCACGAGCTTGCCGACGGCGACGGCCCAGACGGGGAGCGGGGCCATCACCCGGTCCTCGATCTCGCGGGTGTACCCGAACTCCTGCACCAGCGGCAGAGCGACGGCCTGGATCCCCTGGAAGATGCACGCGATCGCGATGACGCCGGCCACCAGGATGCTCGCGAACTCGGCCTGGCCCTGGGCACCGCCCACGCCCTGGCCGATCTGCGGGAACACGTACGTGAAGACGAACACGAACAGCAACGGCTGCATCACGGTCCGCAGCACGAACTCGACGAAGTTCTTCCGCAGGACGGTCAGGTCGCGCAGCATGAGCGCGCCGAACGCGATCCAAGCTGTGCTCCGGTACGGCGCCACCGTCGGCAACGCCACGGTCGGTCGGTTCGCGACGGCGCTCATTCGCGGAGCTCCTTCCCGGTGAGGTTGATGAAGACGGTCTCGAGCGTGGGCTCGTCGATGGACACGTCATGGACCGTGAACCCGCCGGCTTCGGCCGCGTCGATCACGCGCGGCAGCAGCCCCTCGGAGCGCACGGCGGTGAGGAGGACGGTCTCGCCGACGACCGTCGAGCCGGTCACGACGTCGAGGTCGCGCAGGTACGCGGCGACGCGGTCGGGTTCGGAGCCGGCCCGCACGCGCACGATGAGGTCGCCCCCGACCGTCCGCTTCAGCGCCTCGGGCGTGTCGAGGGCGAGCAGCCTGCCGTGGTCCATGACCGCCAGGCGCTCGCACAGGCGATCGGCCTCCTCCATGTAATGCGTGGTGAGCACGACCGTCTGTCCCTCGGCGTGGATCTGACCGATGATCTCCCACAGCGCGATGCGCGACTGGGGATCGAGACCCGACGTGGGCTCGTCCAGGAACAGGATCCTCGGCCGGTGCACGATGCTCCGGGCGACCATCAGGCGCTGCGCCATGCCACCTGACAGCGTGGCGACGTTCGCCTTCGCGCGATCGGCGAGACGGAACACCTCGAGGAGATCCGTCGCCACGCTCCTGGAGGCCTTCGCACCCATCCCGAAATAGCGGCCGTGGTAATAGAGGTTCTCCCAGACGCTCAGGCTCCGATCGAGCGTGTTCGTCTGCGAGACGACACCGATCAGGCGCTTGGCTTCCGACGGGCGCGCGACGACGTCGACGCCCGCGAGCCAGGCCCGGCCCTCGGTCGGGATGACGCGGGTCGTGAGCATCCCGACCGTGGTCGTCTTCCCGGCACCGTTCGGACCGAGCAGCCCGAAGATCTCACCCTCGTTCACGTCGAGGTTCAGGTCGATCACCGCGCGGATGTCGCCGGGGTAGACCTTCGTGAGCTCCTCGGTATGGATCACGACCCCGGTGGCCGGCGTCATCGCGTCGATCCGCTCGTCGATGCTGGTATCCACGTCTCACCCCCTACGTTCGTTCGGATCCGCTCGAGTACGCGCTGCAGGTCGGAACGATCCTCGTCGGTCAGGTCCGCGCACACCCGGTCGTCCAACCGTCGCGCGACGGAGCGGAGCCGGCGGTGCAGCGCCTTGCCGGCCGCGGTGAGCTCGACGGAGATCTGCCGGCGGTCCTCCAGATCGCGGGAGCGGGTGACGAGCCCCTCGCGCTCGAGGCGGTCCAGGTGCCGGGTCACCGTGGCTCCCTCGATCCGCAGCTCCTTCGCGAGCCCGGTCTGGCTCGCCCACCGGCCGCGTTCGACGCCGTTGAGCACGACCCAGGTCGCGAGCGTGGCGCCCTCGCGCGCGAGCGCGTCCTCGAAGAGCTCTTTGATGGTCTTGGCGGTCATGACGACCTGCCGAGAGAGCGGTTCGGCTTCCATACGCTTACCTGCCTAATGATTAGGTGCCTAACGAATGTAGAGGCGGAGCTCCGCCTTCGTCAACCGGGGGGATGCGGGCGTCCTGGTCGAGGGGGCACCCGGGTAGATTGGGAACCGGGAGGGTGGCCGAGCGGACGAAGGCGGCGGTCTTGAAAACCGCTTACGGGGCAACCCGTACGTGGGTTCGAATCCCACCCCTCCCGCCACCGACCTTGGCCGCGGGCGATAGCCAGTGCGCCGACGGTGCGGGATGCGACGGGTCCGCGCAGGCTTCGTGTCCACCATCCCTAGAATCCTGCCGTCCATCGAGGCGAGGGGAGCAGTTGGGTGAAGTCATCGGACGCGAGCCCGAGCTCGCCGTCCTCCAGCGATTCCTCGACTCGATCCGGAGCGCCCCGAGCGCATTGCTCCTGTCCGGCGATCCCGGCATCGGCAAGACCACGGTATGGAAGGAAGGGCTGGCGGATGCCCTCCTGCGGGACTACCGCATCCTGTCCTGCGGTCCGATCGAGGCCGAGACGCGGCTGTCCTACGCCGCGCTCGGTGATCTCCTCGAGCCCATCCTCGAGGAGGCGCTTCCGTCGTTGCCCGAGCCACAGCGCCGAGCGCTCGAGGTCGCCCTCCTGCGGTCCCCGAGCTCGGGTGCCCGGGCCGACCAGCGAGCGGTTTCCCTGGCCGTGCTTGGATGCCTCCGATCGGTGGCCTCCACCTCTCCCGTCGTGGTGGCCGTCGATGACATCCAATGGATGGACCTCCCCTCGGCTCGGGTGCTCCAGTTCGTCGTGCGACGCCTGAAGGACGAGCGGGTTGGGTTGATCACCGCCGCTCGAGGCGCCCGTGCCGATGACGACCCCCTGGGCGTCGTGTCGGCGTTCGCCGAGGATCGCGCTCACGCCGTCCACGTCGGACCGCTGTCGCAGGACGCCCTCGAACGGGTGCTCCGGGCCAAGGTCGGGGAAGGGTTCTCCCGAACCACGCTCCTGAGCCTCCACGAGATGTCGGGAGGCAATCCCTTCTTCGCTCAGGAGATCGGATTGGCGCTCCTTCGCCGTGGAGGTGACGTGACGGCCGGCGAAAGGCTCCCGATCCCTGGCCGCCTCCAAGAGCTCATCGAGGATCGCCTCGAGGGTCTCCCCTCGCGGACCGTCGAAGCCCTGGAGATCGTCTCGGCCCTGTCGGCTCCGACGTTCGACGTGATCGCTGCGGCGATCGCTCCTTCGCGCGGGGTCGACGATCGTCTGGGCCCTGCGATCGACAACGGCGTCGTCGAGGCCGTCGGCGACCGCCTACGGTTCACCCACCCCCTCCTCGCGTCCGCCGTCTATCAGAAGATCCCGCCGGCTCGGCGTCGCGAGCTGCACGCGCGGCTCGCGACGATCGTTCGCGATCCGGAGGAACGAGCCCGCCACCTGGCCCTGTCCGTCGAGGGCCCGGACGTCGCCGTCGCCGCCGCCCTGGAGGAGGCCGCCGTACTCGCCTTCTCCCGGGGAGCGCCGCAATCCGCGGCCGAGCTCTGGGAGATGGCCCGCCGCGCCACGCCGCCTGACCGAGGCGAGGACCTTGTGCGTCGGACCCACCAGGCGGGAGTGGCTCACCACGAGTGTGGGGACACCTCGCTGGCGCGGAGCGTCCTGGAACAAGCGGTGGACCTCTCGATGGCCGGGCCGGCTCGGGGCCGCGTCCTGCTGGACCTGGGGATGGCCCTCGCCGAGACCGAAGGGTGGCGGGGGGCCTGGGCCGTGTTCGAGGCTGCTCGGGGCGAGGCGGGCGACGATCTCGCGCTGCGGGCAAGGGTCGAGCAGAACCTCGGGTACACCTGGCTGTTCAGGGGAGACCTCGCGGCATCGGAACGGCACGCTCACGCGGCGCTGCAGCTGGCCGAGGAGCTGCAGGAGCCACGGGTGATGGCCGAAGCGTTCGTTGCGTATCCCTTCGTCGAGTTCGTCCTCGGACGCGGGGTCGATCAGGAGCTGCTCGATCGCGGGATCGCCCTGGAAGGGCACATGGAGGGCGAATTCAAATCCCACGTCCTGCGTGCAAGCTTCACCGTGGCGCAGCTCCTGAAGTTCACCGATCGCCTGGACCAGGCCCGCCGGACGTTCACCGATCTCCTGGGTGATGCGGCGGCGCACGCCGCTGAGATGGCGATCCCTCAGATCAGGTACCACCTCGCCGAGCTGGAGTGCCGGGCGGGCAACTGGGATGCAGCCATGGAGCACGCCCGGGAGAGCAGGGCGGCCGCCCAGCGGATCGGCATGGGGCCCATGTCGGCGGAGGGCCACTTCGCCGTGGGCCTGGTGGAGGCCCATCTGGGGCAGGCCGACCCGGCGAGGCTGGAAGCCCTCGAGGGGCTGCGGATCGCCGAGGCGGCCGGCGAGATCCTCCTGCTGATCCCGAACCTGTCGGTCCTGGGGTTCCTCGAGCTCTCCCTGGGTCGACCCGCCGAGGCCGATGCGTACCTGTCCAGGGCGGTCGAGCTCGTTGAGGCGATGGGCGTTCGGGAGCCCGCGTACTTCCGGATCGTCCCGGACGAGGTCGAGGCGCTCGTCGCCCTCGGGCGGCTCGAGGAGGCCGAGGCGCTCCTCGCACCGTTCGAGGAGGCCGGCACGAACCTGCACCGGGCCTGGGCCATGGCCACGGGAGCGAGGTGCCGGGCGCTCGTGTTGGCGGCCCGGGGCGATCTCCCCGCTGCATCGGCCGCAGCCGATGAGGCCGTCATCCAGCACGATCGCCTGCCCCTTCCCTTCGAGCTGGGTCGGACGCTCCTGGTCAAGGGGACGGTGCAGCGCCGCGCGAAGAGGAAGCGAGAGGCTCGGGACACGCTCGAGCAGGCTCTTGAGATCTTCGAGGGGCTCGGCGCCGTCCAGTGGGCGGAACGGACGCGAGCCGAGCTCGCGCGGATCGGCGGACGGGCTCCCTCGTCGGTCGATCTGACCCCGACCGAGACCAGGGTGGCCGAGCTGGTTGCGGCAGGCGGCACCAACCGGGAGGTGGCCGACGCGCTCTTCGTCAGCGTCCATACGGTGGAGGCCAATCTCAAGCGGATCTACCGCAAGCTGGGCATCCGCTCGCGCACGGAACTGGCCTCGAGGTTCCCATCCCGGCCCTCCGGGTCGTGAGCGAGACGTACCGGTCACCCTCTCGATCGGTACGGGTTTCGGGGATTCCTCGGGTCGGTGCTCTCTCTAGCCTCGGGATCAGAGATCGGTACCCGAGCGAAGGGAGGGATCATGAGCACGAAAGCGGGAACCCTGGGGTTCTCCGAGCGGCCGGCGCTGTTCACGTTCTGGACCGTGGCCGTGTCCGCCCTGGCGGCGTCGGCGCTGATCCTGAGCGCGGTGGCGCTCAACGTGGCAGGTCGCGACGTTCGACCCGTGACGAGCGTGGAAGGCAGCGGGACCCACGAGGCCAGCATCGGAGCAACGCTCTGGGACGCGGGCAAGCTCGAGGCCATGAAGGGCCGCGTGCTCGCCGAGGCCGTTCGGACCGCAGCTGTGGGACCGGGCAAGCTCGAGGCTATGAAGGGCCGCGTGCTCGCCGAGTCCGCCCGGATCCAGGACTACGCACCGCTGTGGGACGCGGGCAAGATCGAGGCCATGCGAGGCCGCGTGCTTGCCGAGTCCGTCCGGATCCAGGACTACGCACCGCTGTGGGACGCGGGCAAGATCGAGGCCATGAAGGGCCGTGTGCTCGCCGGGTAGCTCCCAAGTGTGGAGAGCGGCAGGCAGGGGACTTCGATCCGAAGCCCCCTGCCGCTTTCCTCGGTGTCCCTCGTTCGATCCGGGAGCGGGACGACGGGCGCCAGCCTACGAGGGCGGTTATCCGGACCGGCCCATCACGAACCAGACCCCGTGTACGACCTCGTCGCCGAGGTTCCACAGGCGATGGGGGATGGTCGAGTCGAACGCGATCGAGTCGCCGGGCCCGAGCTCGTGCTGCTCGAACCCGAGCTGGACCCCCAGGCGTCCGGTCAGGATGTGGCCGTACTCCCGCCCCTGGTGACGCATGAGGCGACTGTCCGGCGACGAGGAGCCCCCGACGTCGTAGGTCACGTGAAGGAAGTCGACGTCCTCGTGCTCGTGGCTCGTGAGCCGCTCCCACCTGACGCCCGACGCGAGCTCGACCACGTGGCGTTCGGTGGGACGCACGACCGGCCCATCGACGTCGGACGTCGTGGTCTCGGCACCGACGGCGGCCGCGATCGACAGCTCGTGCTCGTGGACCCGGAAGACGTAGTCGAGCGAGACGCCGAGCTCGCTGACGATCGCATAGAGCGTGCTCACCGACGGCTTGGACTGGCCGGACTCGATCTGCGAGATCAGGCTCGCCGACACCCCGAGCCGGCGTGCCAGCTCGCGCTGGCTGATGCGCGCCCGCTCCCGTTCCTCGCGGAGACGCGAACCGAGGTCGCCGAGCTCGCCCGCCATGCCGTTCTCCCTCATCTCAGATGCCCGGGAGCTTGAAGCCCGACTTGTCGATGACGAAGTCCCGGGATTCGGCGGCCTTGTCCCGGAGCGCCGGCCAGTCGACGTGCAGGAGCTGGCCGTGCCGCTTCATCACCCGGCCGCCGATCAGGACCGTGTCGACGTTGCCCGTGTCCATCCCGGCAACGACCGCGGTCGCGGGGTCGTTGAGCGGCGTGACGTTCATCCGGTCCGTGCGCAGCAGGATGACGTCGGCCTGCTTGCCCGGCGTCAGCGTCCCCACCTTCGGCTCGAGCCCGTTGGCCTTGGCCCCCTCCACCGTCGCGTAGCCGAGCACCTCTCGGGTCGACACGGGCGCCTTGCCCTCGGCGGTGGCGATCGCCCGCTGCAGCCCCAGCACCGAACGCATCTGATTGAACAGGTCGGCCGGGACGTTGGTCTCGACGTCCACGCTGAGGCTGGGCCGGAGGCCGCGGTCCAGGAACTTCTGGATCGGGGGCATCCCGTGACCCATCATCATCTCGACCGGCGAGGCGAGCGAGACGGTGCCGCCGGTGTCGACGATCATCTGGATCTCGGTGTCGTTGAGCGTCGTGCAGTGGATGTAGGTGGTGTCGGCGCCGAGGAGCCCCGCCTCGCCGAACTCCTGCAGCTTGCCGTCCTGACCGTAGCTCCCGACCCCGACGTGGGTCGTGATGCGTGCGTCCGTCTCCCGAGCCAGCTTCCAGTGGTCGCGGGTGATCTCGAAATCGGTGAACTCGGGGCCGGGCGCGGCCAGCGCGAGCGTCAGCTTCTGGTCCTTGCTCGAGAAGTGCTCGGTGGCGGCGCGGACGAACCAGCTCGGTTGCCGCTCCTCCCACTTCCCCCACCACGGGAACCCGTACGCGAACACCGCCCGGAGTCCCGGAGTCGTCCAGCGCCTGGATCACCGCGTCGGTGTGGGCGGGCGAGTCCTGGATGTGCGACCAGTCGAGCAGGGTGGTGATCCCCGCGTCGATCGCTCCGAGCGCCGAGACCAGGTTGCCGACGTACGCGTCTTCCGGACGGAACGCCGGCGCCAGCTTGTGCAGGACGAACGAGATGTAGCTCGTCCTGCCCTCCAGCGGGACGTCGGTCCCGATGTTGCGGAGCAGGCCCTCCCAGATGTGGCGGTGGCTGTCGACGAAACCGGGCATGACGATCATGCCCTCCGCGTCGATCACCTCGACCTCGCCGTTGGACAGGTCCGGTCCGACCGCGAGGATCTTCTCCCCTTCGATCAGCACGTCGCCGGATGGGAGGTCCCCGACCGCGGGATCCATGCTGAGCACCGTCCCGCCGCGGATCAGCGTCTTGCCCGAAGGAGCCACGCGGAAGTCCGGGCCGCTCGGGTAGAAGGCCGGGAGCGCGGCGGTCTTCGGTGGCCGGTTCTTCGTGACCAGGCGCCGGGCGCGCTTGTAGTTGCTCTTGGCGAGCTCCTTCAGGTCGCCGAGCTGGAACAGGACGATCCCGAGCAGCACCAGGACGCCGATGATCAGCGGCCCATCGTCGGGTGACAGACCGAGGAAGGGCAGGACGGTGATGATGAGCGCGAGCAGGAGCGCGGCCACCGTGCTCCCCAGGAACGTGGCCCGGCCGCCGGCGAGGGCGGCGCCGCCCAGGACGGCGGCGGTGATGCTGTTCAGGGCGAAGGTGGATCCGATCGGTCGCGTTCCCGATCGGGGACCGGGCCATGACGAAGAACGCGGCCACGGCCGCCAGCACGGCCGACAGGACGAGGGCCCGGACCCGGAGCCGGTTGGTCCTGACCCCTCCCCGTTTGGCCGACCGGTCGTCGAAGCCGACGGCCTTCAGCGCCAGACCCGATCCGGAAGCGTGGAGCCAGAGATCGGCGAGACCCGCTCCCACGACGATGACGATGAACGCCACGGGGATCGGCCCGATGCTCGCGGTGAGCACGGAGATCAGTCCAGGGTTGATGACGCCCTGCGCCGTCGGTCGCATCGTCAGCGAGATCCCGTCCAGGATGCTCAGCGTGGCCAGGGTGGCGATGATCGAGGGGATCTTGAGTCCCCGGATCAGGCCCGCATTGACGAGGCCGAGGGCGACGCCGCAGACCAGGATGACGCCGATCCCGAACAGGATCTGGGGGAGGGAAGCGCTCGTCGCCGATCAGGAACGAGGCGATGACCACCCCGAGGCCGATCATGCCGCCGACCGACAGATCGAGATACCCGACCAGGATCGCGTGGGTCTGGGCCATCGCGGCCACGATCAGGGGGAGCGCCAGGATCAGGATCTGTTGGACGTTGTAGGCGTTGACGAAGCCCGGGAACCGTGAGGTGGTGTAGAAGAGCAGCCCAGCAACCAGCAGGACCTGCAGCGCCACGGGCATCCACAGGCGGAACTTGACGATCTTCCGCCACTTGTTCTTGTCGCGTGCGTCGCGGAAGACCTTGCGGACGGCGAGGCGACGCTGTCGTCGACGCGGCTGCTCACGTCGACCCGTTCGACGAGGGGCTCCTCGGCATCGCGACGCCCAGCGGCGATCGCCCCGCCCTGGACAGACCGGGTCCCCGCACCATCGCCTCGACGATGCGCAACTCGTCGAGCTCGTCGCCGGGGATCTCCTCGATGATCTGCCCCCGCGACATGACCAGGACCCGATCGCACAGCCCGGAGAGCTCGATGGGGTCGCTCGACTTGACGAGCATCGCCGTCCCCTTGTCGGTGCGCGTGCGCAAGGCCTTGTAGATGTCGAAGCGGGAGCCGACGTCGACGCCTTGCGTCGGCTCGTAGGCCAGGATCACCGACGGCTCCTTGAAGAAGCTGCGTGCGACCGAGACCTTCTGCTGGTTGCCTCCGGAGAGGAACTCGACCGGTTGCTCGATGGATGGTGTTCGGATCTCGAGCTGTTCGACGAGGTCGGTGACGGCACGCCGCTCTCTGCCTCGCCTCAGGAGGCCGAGCATCGAGAAGCGGCGCAACGATTGGATCGTGGTGTTCACCTTGACGCCGAGGACGGGCATCAGCGCCTCGTGCTTGCGATCGCCGGGCAGCAGCATGACTCCCGCCCCGACCGCTTCGTGGGTCGAGATCAGCGACAGCTCCTTGCCGTCGCAGACCACCCGTCCCGCTTTCGGCGGCTGGCGGCCGGCCAGGCAGTCGAAGAGCTGAGGCTGCCCGTTGCCTTCGGCGCCGGCGATCCCCACGATCTCGCCGGCGTCCAGGGTGAAGCTGACCGGCCCGAACGACTGCCCCTGGAGGCCGTCGACCACGAGCACCTCGCGACGCTGGTCCACCTCGGGAGCGGGCGGGGGGAACGCGGCCTCGAACGGGCGGCCGACGATCAGCTCGACGAGCTCCGCCTCGGTCGTGGCCTTCGCGTCGAACGTCCCTTGGTTCCTGCCGTCGCGCAAGACGGTGATCCGGTCGGCGACCTCGAGGACCTCCGGCAGACGATGGCTCACGTACACCACACCGACGCCACGACGGCTGCACGCCGGCGACGGTGCGGTGCAAGGCGTCCACCTCGTCCGGCCCGAGGGCCGTGGTCGGCTCGTCGAGCAGCAGCACCTTCGGATCGACGACGAGCGCCTTCGCCACCTCGAACAGCTGGCGGTCGGCCAGGGAGAGGGAGCCCGCCGGAGCGTCCGGGAACAACTCGAGGTCGAGATCGAACTCGGCCAGCAGCTTCCTCGCCCACCGCTTCCTCTTCCAGAACCTCGGTCGCCGATCCTCGGGCGCCGCCAGGAACAGGTTGTTCTTCACGGGTTCGGGCAGGATCAGCGAGGTGTCCTGGTACGCCATGGCGAGGCCGAGCTTCCTGGCCTGCGCCGGGGAATCCCGGCGAAGGGGTTCGCCCCCGATCCGGACGGTGCCCAGATCGGGGTCGACGAACCCGCTGGCGATCCCGAGGAGGGTCGACTTGCCCGACCCGTTCTCGCCCACGACGGCGTGAACCTCGCCCGCGCGGCAATCGAAGCTGACATCCGTCAGCGCTCGGACCGCCCCGAACTGTCGCGAGACGCCGCTCAGCTCGAGGACCAGGTCGCCGCCGGTCGACCCTCCTTCGGGATCGCCCTTTCCCATCAGTTCGCGAACATCGCCTGCAGGACCGGGTCCGGCACCAGCGAGGTCCCGGAAACCGCCTCGTTCACACGGTTGGGATCGCAGTCCGCCGGTGTCACCTGCCGCATGACGTGTGGCACGACAACCTCAGGCGGGATCTCGGCGCCCTGCAGCGACATCATCGCCGCGGTGACACCGACCCGTGACTGGAAGTTGCCGCCGGCCGAGTACCAGATGTTGTACGTGGGCTCGTCGCGCTCGGCCCAATCGCAGAACAGGTTCTGCTCGTCGGTGCGCAACGCGAGGGTCAGGTTCTTCACCGGGATGCCGAGGTCCTTGTAGGTCTGCAATCCGATGTACATGCCGTCGGCATACTCGTACGCGTAACCCTTGATATCCGGGTCGGTCGTCAGCAACCCCTGGAAGACGCCGGGGATCGCCGGGGGATACCAACTGGTATCACCGGTCGTGCTGTCCGAGTTGGCCGGTGGATTGACCAGATCGAGCCCGTCCGAGAGCCCGGAGATAGCGCATTGCTGCCAGCCGAGGGACAGGGCGTTGCCCGGGGTTCCGCCGAGGAGCGCCACCTTCCCGGTGCCGACGCCGTCGTCCAGGACCTGCGCGAAGCTCTGCCCGAGGGCGCACAGGTCCTCGCCGACGACGGTGAGGTAGTCCTCACCCGGAACGAGGGCCCCTTCCTGACCGGGAAGACCGACCCAGCCTGCCGAGAACGAGACGTAGGGGATGCCCGCGTCGTCGGCCTCCTTGATGGCGTCGGCGATGGCCACCCCCGCGTCGGGATACCCGACGATGAAGTCCACCCCCCGCTGGATCAGGAACCGGATGTCGTTGGCGGGCACGGCCGGATCGGGGTTGAAGTCGGCTGCGGTGGAGACGATGGTCCCGATCTCCGGGTAGGTGAGTGCCTGCAGGATCGCCTCCATGTGGCTCACCGCACGCCAGACGTTCACCGTGTCCCCGCCGCCGTCGGCGTAGCCCATCACCACGTCGCCTCCGGTGCCGGTGTCACACTCCTTGCTGCTCCAACACTCCATCGCCTTGTCGATGGTGGCCTGATCGGGATCCTGGTCGACCCGCGCGATGGAGGCCAGGATGATGTTCCAGCTCGCCTCATCCGACGGGTCCACGGGGCCCAGGGCCTTCTCGATGAGCGCGGGGTCCGCGTCGGTACTCTCCCCGAACTCCGCGAGGGCCCCGGTCGCGCCGGTGGCCGCCTGACCCTGGGTCGCTCCGGTCGCCGTCGTGTCGCCGTTGTCGTCACCGCCACACGCCGCCGCCATCAACGCCAGCGCTGCGATGACCGCGGCGATCCTGATCCGTTGCATGGTCCTCCTCCCTAGTCGATCTCCTGTTGTCACGGATCGGTCGTCCACCTCACATAGGCGCCTCCTCCTCCATCGATCACATCGGACCTGGGACGGGTTGCGACTGCGGGTCCTTCGGGCGTCTCCGCTCCCGAAGGAGCTGCTCGACGCCGCGGATGATCCGGTCGCCCGAAACGAGCATCCCTCCGATGATGACGAGACCGAACACCACGAACTGGAGAGAGGTAGGGAGCCCCATCACCCGCAGCATCTGGTTGAGGCCGGTAAGGAACAGGGCGGCCACGAACGTGGAAAGCGGGCTGGCAAGGCCTCCGGTGAGCGAGGCGCCGCCGATCACCACGGCCGCGATCGGGCCCAGGAGATACGTCGTGCCGGCGCCGACCCCGGGGTTCCGCAGGAGCCCCGCCAGTGCGACTCCGGCGATGGCGTAGAAGACCGCGGCCACCACGTAGACCAGGATCTGGTTCAGGTTCACCCGGACACCCACGACACGGGATGCCACCGGGTTGGCACCAACCGCCTGGAATCGGCGACCCACCGCCGTGTAGCGAAGGCCGACGATCAGGACGACCGTGAGCCCGGCACCCATCCAGAAGACGGGGCTCACACCGAAGACCCGGTCCGAGGTCCAGTCGGATAGGCCCGGCGGCACCCGGCTCTGGACCGGGAAGGTGCTCGCGTAGCGATTCACGACGCCGGCCACGATCAGACCCACCGCAAGGGTGGTGATGAGTGGGTTCAGTTTGAGCCCGCCGATCAGGAGTCCGTTGACGAGTCCGATCAGCGCCCCGACGGCGATCGCGGTGGCGACGGCGATCCAGATGTTCTCGTTCGATCCGTCCCCGACCCCGACGATGATCACCGCCGCCAGACTCATGGTGCCGGGGACGCTGAGGTCGATCCCGCCGGTCATGATGACCAACATCTGACCGAGGGCGGCGATGCCCAGGATCGCCCCATAGGGAGCGATGGCGCGCAAGGCGACACTGCTGAGGGTCGCGGGGGCCCAGATCGAGGCCACGACGAGGAGTAGGAGCAGGGCGATGTACACCGGCATGTACCGGGAGGCCACTACGAACGACGTCAGGGCGGGCGACCGCGCGCGATCGCTGCTCACCCGGTACCTCCCGATGCCGCACCGACGATCGATCCGGATCCATCGGCCATGCGCCGCCAGGCCTCGGTCGCCAGGCTCCGCGCACGTTGGACGTCCGCGTCGAGCACGCCGTTTCGCATCAGCGGTCGCCCACCGACGAACACCCAGTCGACGTTGGATGTGTCCATACCCCAGACGACCGCGCCGATCGGGTCGTTGATCGGGAAGATGTTCGGGCGGTCGGCCCTCAGCACCAAGACGTCGGCCTGCATGCCCGCCTCCAGTGAACCGGTCACGCCGCGCAGCCCGGCGGCCACGGCGCCGTCGCTCGTCGCGAAGCGGATGACGTTGCGCGTGGTCATCAGCTTCGGGACGCCGCCCTTGCCCGCCAGCTTGCGGTCGAACACCGTGGCGTGCTGCATCGAGATCGCCCCCCGCATCTGGGCGAACAGGTCGCCGGGCGCGACGCGCACGTCGTCGACCGCGAGGCCCGGCCGCACGTCGCTGTCGATCAGGTGCTGGATCGGGGGCGATCCGGAGCCGCCCGTCATCTCGCTCACCGGCGCGATCGAGATCGCGGCGCCCGAGGACGCGATCGCGTCGACGTCCGTCGCCGAGAGCAGTGAGCCGTGGACGACGGTGACGTCGTCGCCGAGGAGGCCGCGTTCGGACGCGGCCGAGATGGTGTCGTTCGCGTTGGCGTGCACGTGGATGCGCAGGCCGAACTCCCGGGCGGCCGCCCACGCCGCGGCGGCTCCGTCCGAGGCGACCCCCTGGGCGATCGCTCCGAACGCGATCGTCGTGAACGGGCCCGCCCGATCGCGCAGGCGGGCGGCGCGCCCTGTCGTCGCCGGCGCCGCGTCGACGAACACGGTGCGAACGCCCGAGTCCGCGTGCGCCTGGAGCGCGGCCTCGGCGAGGTCGTCGGGTCCCGCGGAGGACCAATCGACGACGGTGGTGATGCCGGCCTCGGCCGCGCCGAGCAGCCCGATCAGCGTGGAGGCGTAGACGTCGTCGGCCGTGTAGCCGTGGGGGCCGCCGTCGGCCGGTTCGGCGTGCGCCCCGCGCTCGCCCGCGTTGCGCAGTAGGGAGGTCCATGCGTGGCGGTGCGTGTCGACGAAGCCCGGCATGACGATCGTGCCGGTGGCGTCGATCTCCTCTGCGTCCCGCGCCCGAAGATGGGTGCCGACCTCGGCGATCACCTCGCCGTCGATGAGGACGTCGGCTTGCTTGTGATTGGGGGTCCGTGCGCCGAGCGTCAGCACGCACCCGCCGGTGAGCAGGACCTTGGAGGTCATGTGCGGTCCCCGCGGATCGTCCGCGCTCCGGCGCGGAACCGCGGCCGACGACGGGGGTCCGCGAGGTCCCTCCCCCGGCCGCTCTCGAACACACGCCTGATCCGAGCGCCCCTCACACCGTTCAGGGACACTACACAGGTTGCCTCGGATGCGCTACCGGCACCGCGCGAGCAGGCAGAGATGCAGCCGCCGACGGTGTATGCATATCATTCAGCCTTAACACCCACCGTATACGCGGACGGATCGGAGGGCAGGGTCCATGGACGAGTTCCCGGTCGCGACCACCCCGTCACCGGGCCTGCACGGGGTCGACTGGGAGAACCGCGTCGACTTCGGGCGCCTCCGCGACTACCGGCTCGCTCGCGTTCGCGAACAGCTCGAGGCGTCCGATCTGGGCGCGATCTTGCTGTTCGAGACGAGCAACATCCGGTACGCCACGAGCACCCACATCGGATACTGGGCGTTCAACAAGGGCGAGCGCTACGCGCTGATCACGCGGACGGGTCCGCCGCGCATCTGGGATTTCGGGTCCGCGGCGAAGGCGCACCGGCTGCAGCTCCCGCAGTGGTACGACGAGACGAACTCGGTCGGCGGCAACACCGGCCTGCAGGGCGCGATCTCGCCGGCCGTCGGGCTCCAGCGGCGGGCCGCCGAGGAGCTCCGTTCGGTGCTCAAGGAGGACGGTCTGGCCGACATGCCGCTCGGCGTCGACGTGGCCGAGACCACGGTGTTCCTCGAGCTCCAGCGCGCGGGGCTCGACGTCCGCGACGGGCAGCAGGTGATGATGCTCGCCCGCGAGATCAAGAGCCAGGACGAGATCACGTTGCTCACCCAGGCCTGCGCGATGGTCGACGGCGTGTACCAGGACATCTTCGAGTTCCTCAAGCCGGGCGTCCGCGAGAGCGACGTCGTGGGGCTCGCCCACAAGCGGCTGTACGAGATGGGCTCCGAGTTCGTCGAGGCGATCAACTCGATCGCGGGGGAGCGGTGCAGCCCGCACCCACACGTCTTCTCCGACCGGTTGATCCGCCCGGGCGATCAGGCGTACTTCGACATCATCCACGTGAACAACGGCTACCGGACCTGCTACTACCGAACGTTCGTGGTCGGGCGCGCCACGCAGGCGCAGCGCGACGCGTTCTCGCGGTCGCGCGAATGGATGGACGCCGCGATCGATCTCGTGAAGCCGGGCAACACAACGGACCAGCTCGCCGCCGTGTGGCCGAAGGCGGAGGAGTTCGGGTTCCAGGACGAGTTCGACGCGTTCGGCCTGCAGTTCGGACACGGCGTGGGTGTCGGCCTGCACGAACGACCGATCATCAGCCGCCTGAACTCGTTCGACGAGCCGATCGAGCTCAAGGAAGGCATGCTCTTCGCGCTCGAGACGTACTGTCCCGCGACGGACGGACGGTCGGCCGCCCGGATCGAGGAAGAGGTCGTCGTGACCGCGGCGGGACCCAAGATCATCACGCTCTTCCCGTGCGAAGAGCTGATGGTCGCCAACGAGTACTGATCCGGAGGCCGCGGAGTGAGCACGACGTCGAAGCCGGTCGCCGACGAGCAGGTTCGCCTCGACATGTACCGGATGATGCAGGAGGCGCGTCTGTTCGAGAAGCGGGCGCAGGACCTGTTCCTCGAGGGGCTCATCAAGGGCACCTCGCACCTCGCGCTCGGGCAGGAGGCGGTCGCGGCGGGGTTCGCGGCCGCGCTGCGGCCCGAGGACCTCGTCTACTGCACCTATCGCGGCCATGTCCACACGCTCCTGCGCGGCGCGCCGATGGGCGCGCTGATGGCGGAGCTGATGGGCCGGGCGAACGGGATCTGCGGCGGCAAGGGCGGCTCGATGCACCTCACGGACGTGTCGCACGGCGCGATGGGCTCGTACGCGATCGTCGGTGCGCACATGCCGATCGCCGCCGGCGCGGCGTGGGCGGCCCAGGAGCGCGGGACCGGTCAGGTCGTCGTGTGCTTCTTCGGGGACGGGACGACCAACATCGGCGCGTTCCACGAGGCGTTGAACCTCGCCGTCGTCTGGCAGCTCCCGGTCGTCTACGTCTGCGAGAACAACCTGTACATGGAGTACACGCCGATCGGGGCCGTGACGGCGGTCGCCAACCCGGCCGCCGACCGCGCGAGCGCTTACGGGCTCGAACCCATCGTCGTGGACGGGAACGACGTCGACGAGGTGTTCGAGACCGCGACGCGTCTGGTCGACCGGGCGCGCGAGGGCGGAGGCCCCGCCCTGGTGGAGGCGAAGACGTACCGGCACGGCGGGCATTCGCGCGCCGACCCCGCCAAGTACCGGCCCGAGGACGAGGTCAAGGCGTGGCTGGCCCGCGACCCGATCCCCACCTACCGCGACCGGCTGCTCGCGTCCGGCGTCGACGCGACGACGATCGACCGTGTCGAACGCGAGGCGCTCGAGCTTGTCGACCGCGCGACCGAAGAGGCGAAGGCGGGGCCGTACCCCGAACCCGACGCGCTCGGGACCGAGCTGTGGGCCGACGGGGGGTCCGCGTGGCGGAGCTGACGTACCGGGAGGCGGTCAGCCGGGCGATCGCCCAAGAGATGGAGCGCGACGCGAGCGTGTACTTCATCGGGGAGGACGTCGCGGCTGCCGGCGGGGTGTTCAAGACGACCGAGGGGCTGTTCGAACGGTTCGGCCCCAAGCGCGTTCGCGACACGCCGATCTCCGAGCAGGCGATCATCGGCGCGATCATGGGCGCGGCCATGAACGGGCTCCGCCCGGTGGCCGAGCTGATGTTCAGCGACTTCTTCGCGGTCTGCTGGGACCTGATCGCGAACCAGATCGCGAAGACCCGCTACATGACGAACGGCCAGGTGGCGCTGCCGCTCGTGATCCGCACCGCGAACGGCGGCGGCGTGCGCTTCGGCGCGCAGCACTCGCAGAGCGTCGAGGGGTGGGCGATGGCGATCCCGGGGCTGAAGGTGGTCGTGCCCTCGAACCCCGTGGACATGATCGGGCTCTTCGCGGCGGCCGTGCGCGACCCCGACCCGGTGATCGTCGTGGAGCCGAAGGTGCTCTACGCGACCAAGGGCGAGGTCCCCGACGGCGAGGTCGTCGACCGGCTCGGTTCGGCGAAGGTGCTCCGGGAGGGATCCGACGTGACGATCGCGGCGCTCGGCGCGATGGTGCCGAGATCGTTGGAGGCCGCGGAGGCGCTGGCGGGCGACGGCATCGACGCCGAGGTGATCGACGTTCGATCGCTCGTCCCGCTCGACGCGACCACGATCTTGGAGTCGGTCGGCAAGACCGGAAGGTTCGTCACGGTCGAGGAGAGCCCGCGGTTGTGCGGCTGGGGCGCCGAGGTCGCCTCGATCGTCGCCGAGGATCTCTTCTTCGATCTCGACGGCCCGATCGTGCGGATCACGACCCCGCACATCCCACTGCCCGCCGCCGACGCGCTCGAGGACCTCGCGATCCCCTCCGCGGCGTCGATCGCCGAGCGCGTGAGCACCACGATGGACTGATGACGACCCATCTGGTTCGGACCGCGGCCGACGCCTTCGTGGGGCGTGCCCCCCGTGCTCGAAGGCCACGTCGAGGGCTTCCGCCGGTGGACCGTCGTGGACGAGGGCGCGGGGGCCGTCCACACGGGGTTCGGGATCGGGGAGATGGAGCCCGGCGGCCGGCTCGACTGGCACGTCCACTCGTACGAGGAGAGCCTCTACGTCGTCGATGGCGAGGTCGTCCTGTTCACCTCGGAGACCGCGGTCCTGCTCGGCGCCGGCGACTACGCGCTGATCCCCCTCGGTCAGGCCCACGCGCTCGCGAACCGGAGCTCGGCCACGGCCCGATGGGCGGCGCTGTCGGCGCCGGTCCCGCGGGCCGCCCACGGCGGGGACACGTACTTCGTCCCGGCGCTCCCGGAGATGGACCCGATCGCGGTCGACGCCCGCGACCCCCGAACGAGATCGTTCGGGAACATCCAGCCCGGGCACATGGATCCGGGCAGGCAGGGCCAGGAGCTGCTGACCGTGTCGGCCAGCATGCGTTCGGCGTTGCTGGTCTACAGCGGGATCACCGTGAAGATGATGATCGACTCGGACCTCGGCGCGCAGCTGTCGACGATGTTCATGGTGCAGTACGACGCGCGCAAGGGCGTGATCGGCGGCCACGACCACCCGCTGGAGGAGACGTACCTGATCCTGCGAGGGCGAGGTCGACGCGACGTTCGACGGCGAGTCGTACCACATGGTCCCCGGCGACGTGGCGTGGGCGGGCGTCGGGTGCGTCCACGCGTTCGCGAACCCGGCCGACGTGCCGGTCCGGTGGCTCGAGACGCAGTCGCCCGCGCCACCCGCGCGCCACTCGTACCGGTTCGAGCGCGACTGGGACTACCTGCGGGACACGATCGAGGCAACATCGAGGGAGGTTCGATGACGGACGGTGCGGTCGTGGTGGTCGGCGGGACGGCGGGGCTGGGCAAGGAGGTGGCGCGCCACTACGCCCAGGCGGACCGTGAGGTGGTGATCACCGGGCGTGACCCGACCCGAGGGAGCACGGTCGCCGCGGAGCTCGGCGGCAAGACGACGGAGCTCGCGTTCGACCTGTCGAAGCCCAAGGAGATCGCACCCGCGCTCGAAGGGGTCGGCGACGTGAGCCGGCTGGTGCTGGCCGGGGTCCATCGCGACCTCAACACGATGCGCAGCTACGACATCGACGAGGCGATCGCCCTCGTGACCTTGAAGCTCGTCGGCTACACCGAGGTCGTGCACGCGCTCCTGGACCGCCTGCACGACGACTCGTCGATCCTGATCTTCGGCGGTCTGGCCAAGGAGCGTCCCTACCCGGGCTCGATGACCGTGACGACGATCAACCACGGGGTGGACGGGCTCGTGCGCTCGCTCACGGCCGAGCTCAAGCCGATCCGGGTGAACGCGCTCCATCCCGGGATCGTCGAGGACTCACCGTTCTGGGCGGGCAAGACCGAGGCCCTCGACGCCCACCGGAACAGGACGACGACCGGACGGCTCGTGCAGATGCAGGAGGTCGTGGACGTCGCGGTCCTCATGCTCGAGAACCTCTCGATCGCGGGCGCCGAGTTCCGCGTCGACGCCGGCTGGTCGATGCCGTACTGATGCCGTGAACGGATCGGAACGAGCCTCGACGGTCGCCGTCCTCGGTACCGGGCGGATGGGCGGCGCGATGGCCGGGACGCTCCGCCGGGCCGGCTTCCACGTGATCGTGTGGAACCGCGACCGTGGGAAGTGCCACGCGGTCGCCCGAACCTCGGGCGCCGAGATCGCCGAGAGCGCGAGCGGGGCGGCCGAGGTGGCGGACGTCGCGATCACGAGCCTGGCGGACGACGCGGCCGTCCGGGCGGTGTACGCGGACGCGCTCGAGGGGTTCCACGAGGGCCAGGTCGTCCTGGAGATGAGCACGATCGCTCCCGAGACCGTTCGCGCGGTCGAACCGTCGGTGCGCGCCCGCGGAGCGACGCTGCTCGACGCCCCCGTCTCCGGGAGCGTGCCGGTGGTCGAGCGCGGCGAGCTCCTGATCATGGCCGGCGGCGACGCCGAGGCGCTCGATCGCGCGCGGCCGGTGCTCGAGGCGATGTCCTCGAAGATCATCCACGCCGGCGCGCTCGGGACCGGGGCGACGATGAAGCTCGCGGTCAACGCGCTCGTCCACGGGCTCAACGCGGCGCTCTCGGAGTCCCTCGTGCTCGCCGAACGCGCGGGCGTCGACCGTACGGCCGCCTACGAGGTCTTCGCGTCCGGCGCCGCCGCCGCGCCGTACGTGCTCTACAAGCGGGCGGCGTTCGAGCGACCGGACGAGACGCCGGTCGCGTTCAGGCTCGATCTCGTCGGCAAGGATCTCGATCTGATCCTCGAGCTCGCCCGGGCGGTGGGGGCCCCGATGCCGCAGGCGGAGACGAACCGCGACGTGGTTCGAGCCGCCCTCGCGACCGGGCTGGGCGACCACGACATCAGCTCCCTGGCCGTGTACCTGCGGGACCTCGAGCAGAACCCCTGACGCGACGTCACACCGGGTCGAGACGATCCGCGGCCGCCGACGGATGGAACAGCGGGACCACGGGATGCCAGCCGGCGCGCAGGACCTCGACGAGCGACGGCGGGGTGATGAGGGTGATCGCGCTCCGTTCGGGTCGAGCGAGGCGTTCCGCGTAGCCCGCCGTCGACCATCGCAGCAGCTCGGGACCGAGCACGAGGAACGGCACGCCGGCGCGCAGGACGAACGCGCCGTCGGGGAGGTCCGCCAGGGCGGCGTCGTGGAGGAGGTGGGCGCGCGTCCGCGGCTCGATCCTCTCGGCGTGGAGCTGTGCGTCGATCGCGTCGGCGCCGACCTGATCCGGGTGGAGCTCGCGCCAGATCTCGCCGAACCGGACGTAGTCCTCGCGGCGGCAGAGCGCGCACGGGCGGTGCCCGGCCGCGAACGCCGTCGCCTCGTCGAGGAAGAACAGCTCGGTGAACCGGCCGGGCTGCAACAGCGGCTCGCGGTGCCAGCCGCGGAACCGGAGACGGCACGCGATCCACCTCTTGCCGTTGAACCGCCGGCGGATCCCGCCCCGCTCGTCGTGCAGGCACCCACGGTTGCCGTACACGAGACCGCGACCGGGTTCGGCGACCAGCTCGCCGAGCGGGGTGACACGGTTCCGCAGCGGCATCAGGGCCAGAGGCGGCGGGCGCGTTCGGCCAGGTCGCGGTGGAGGGCGCGTTCGTCCGCGCCGAGCAGCGTCCCGTCCCGCACGACCGGCTCGCCCTCGACGAACACGTGCCGCGCCCGGCGGTCGGGCCCGAGGACCAACCCGGCGAGCGGGTCGGGCACGTCGCCGAGGTCGTCGCCGGGCCAGACGACGAGATCGGCCCGGAGCCCGGGCTCGAGCCTGCCGAGGTCGTCCCGGCCGAGGCATCGGGCCCCGCCCTCGGTCGCGAGCCGGAGGGCGTCCGGCGGCAGGAACGCGTCGGCGCGGCCGGCGCGCTGCCGCGCGGTGTAGAGAGCCTGGCGCAGCTCGGGCTGGAGACCGCCCACCTCGTTGGACGCGACCCCGTCGACACCCAGACCGACGGGCGCCCCGGCGGTCTCGAGATCGACGACCCGGCACATCCCGGCGCCCAGGCGCGCGTTGCTCGACGGGCAGTGCGCGACCCCCGTCCCCGCGGCGCCGAGCCGAGCCACCTCGGCGTCGTCGAAGTGGATCCCGTGCGCCACCCACACGTCGTCGTCGATCCACCCGAGCTCGTCGAGCAGATCCACCGGGCGCCGGCCGAAACGTTCGAGCACGTCGCGTTCCTCGTCGACGGTCTCGGCGAGGTGGGTGTGCAGTCTCAGGCCGTGGCGGCGCGCGAGCGCGGCGGACTCGCGCATCAGCTCCGGCGTCACGCTGAACGGGCTGCACGGCGCGACGGTCACCACGACGCGCTCGCCATCGTGGTGGCGGGCGATCACCGATTCGGTCGAGGCCAGGATCGCGTCGAGGTCCTCGACGACGTGGTCGGGCGGGAGGCCGCCGCGGGACTCGCCCAGGTCCATCGAGCCTCGCGCGAGGTGCACGCGGATCCCCACCGTCTTCGCGGCGTCGACGATCGCGTCGAACACGGTGTCGTCGCCGCGGGGCACCAGGTAGTGGTGGTCGGCCGCGGTCGTGCACCCGGTCAGCGCGAGCTCGGCGAGCCCCACCAGCGCCGCCGCCCGGACGTCCTCCACGTCGAGCCGCCCCCAGACCGGGTAGAGCTCGACGAGCCAGCCGAACAGGTCGCACCCGACGCACCGCCCGCGGGTCATCCATTGGTACAGGTGGTGGTGGGTGTTCACGAGCCCCGCGGTGATCAGGTCGCCGTCGCACCGGATCGTCTCGTCCCCCGGCTCCTCGGCCACCGACCCGACCGCCTCGATCCGGCCGTCGCGAACGGCGACGTCGCCCGGCCACCGCGCGCCTCGGAAGACCGTCCTCACGGCGGTGAGCGTAGACGTTCCGGCCCGTGCCACGATGCCACCGTGCACGGGGCCGACGTCCTGTTCCGCGGCCGGCGCGTCGTGACGCCGGACGGCGTCCGCGAGGCGTGCGTCCACGTCGCGGACGGCCGCATCGAGCGCGTCGCGCCGTTCGACGACGTGCCCTCGCGTGTGCCGCTCGTCGAGGCCGGCGACCGAGTGATCCTCCCCGGGGTTGTCGACACCCACGTGCACGTGAACGAGCCGGGGCGCACCGAGTGGGAGGGGTTCGAGACCGCGACGCGCGCGGCCGCGGCCGGCGGCGTGACGACGATCCTCGACATGCCGCTGAACAGCATCCCGCCGACGACGACCGTCGATGCGCTCCGCGAGAAGCGGTCCGCCGCCGAGGGCAAGGCCCACGTCGACGTCGGCTTCTGGGGCGGGGCGGTGCCGGACGATCTCGGGCACCTGCGCGAGCTCCACGACGCCGGCGTGTTCGGGTTCAAGTGCTTCCTGTGTCCGTCCGGCGTCGACGAGTTCGGATCGCTCGGGCTCGAGCAGCTCGGGGCGGCGGCGGCCGAGATCGCGGCGTTCGACGGGCTGCTGATCGTGCACGCCGAGCTCCCCGAACCGATCGAGCGCGCCACGCGCGGGCTCGAGGATGCCGACCCGTTCGCGTACCGCACGTACCTGAGCTCTCGGCCTCCGGAGGCGGAGGAGGCGGCGATCGCGGCCGTCGCCGAGGCGAGCGCAGCGACCGGGTGCCGGACCCACGTCCTCCACCTCTCGGCGGCGACCGGCCTCGACGACCTGGCGCGTCCCGGCGCCCGCATGTCGGTCGAGACCTGCCCGCACTACCTGACGTTCGCGGCCGAGGAGATCCCCGACGGCGCGACCGAGTACAAGTGCGCGCCCCCGATCCGGGGAGCGGAGAACCGGGAACGGCTGTGGGAGGCCCTTCGGGACGGGCGGATCGCCGCGGTCGTGTCCGACCACTCGCCGTGCACGGCCGACCTGAAGGCGGGCTCGTTCTTCGACGCGTGGGGTGGCATCGCCTCGTTGGAGCTCGGGCTCCGGGCCGTGTGGACGCAGGCTCGGGCCCGCGGGTTCGCGCTCGAGGACGTGGCCCGGTGGATGAGCGAGGGCCCGGCCGTGATCGCCGGTCTCGAACGCAAGGGGGCGATCGTGGAAGGCCGGGACGCCGACCTGGTCCTGTTCGAACCCGACGAGAGCTCAGAGGTCGATCCGAACGTGCTCCACCACCGCAACCCGGTCACGCCCTACGCGGGCCGGCGGCTCGACGGACGCGTCTGGGCCACGTACGTTCGAGGGGTGGAGGTCTACGCGGAGGGGCGGTTCCGGGACGAACCCGCGGGCCGCTTGCTGTCGAGGGGCGCGGCATGAGCGACTTCACCACGCTGCCCGACCTGGCGGCCCGGCGGCTCGGCGGGATGGTGCTCGTCGCGAACGACGAGTTCTTCGCGCCCAAGGAGAACCTGCTTGAGCCCGACGCTCCGGTGTTCGACCCCGATCGCTACACCGATCGCGGCAAGGAGATGGACGGCTGGGAGACGCGCCGGCGCCGCGAGCCGGGCCACGACTGGTGCATCCTGCGGCTCGGCATCCCCGGGATCGTCCGTGGTGTCGTCGTCGACACGAGCTTCTTCCGCGGCAACTACCCCGACCGGTGCTCGCTCGAGGGCGCCGTGGCGGAGGAGGACGACATCACGGGGGCGGAGTGGTTCGACCTGCTCCCGGAGTCCGCGCTCGAGGGCGATGCGAGCAACCGGTTCGACGTCGCCTCGCCGCTCCGGGTCACGCACCTGCGGCTCAACATCTTCCCGGACGGTGGGGTCGCGAGGCTCCGAGTCCACGGCGAGCCGCTCCCGGATCTGCGAACGCTCGCCGACGCCGGAGGCCGGACCGACGTCGCGGCGTCTCTGACGGGCGGTGTCGTGCTCGACGCGAGCGACCTGTTCTTCTCCTCGCCGCACAACCTGATCGCGCCGGGTGACTCGCACGGCATGCACGACGGGTGGGAGACGCGGCGCCGGCGGGGCGAAGGGCACGACTGGGTCGTCCTCCGGCTGGCGGCCGAGACCGAGATCGAGCGCGTCGAGCTCGACACGTCGAACTTCAAGGGCAACTACCCCGACGCCGGTTCGCTGGAGGTCCGCGTCGTGCACGACGCCGTGACGGACCCCGACCCCGAGTGGTCCGAGGTCCTGACGCGTCGCAAGCTCGGGCCCCATCGGCGGTTCGCGTTCCCGATCGACCCGCCTGCGCGAGCGACCCACGTCCGCCTCAACATCCATCCGGACGGCGGCGTGGCGCGGCTCCGGGTGCACGGCCGGGTGACCGACGACGGCTGGCGCGCGTTCGGCGTCCGGTGGCTCAACGCCAAGACGGCCGAGGTGTTCGAGGAGCGCGTGCTCGCCTGCTGCGGCTCGCGAGCGTGGGCGACCGGGCTGGAGTCGGCGCGGCCGTTCGCCACCTTCGACGCGTTGCTGCAGACCGCCGACGACGTCTGGGAGGGGCTCTCGGCCGAAGACCGGCGCGAGGCGTTCGCCGCGCACCCGCGGATCGGGGAGCGCGGCGGTTCGGCGTGGGCCCGGGGCGAGCAGGCGGGCGCCGCGGCGGCGAGCGAAGAGACCCTGCGCGCGCTCGAGGCCGGGAACCGGGAGTACGAGGAGCGGTTCGGGCACGTGTTCCTGATCAACGCCACGGGCAGGAGCGCCGAGGAGATGCTCGAGGCCCTGCGCGAACGGCTCCGCAACGATCCCGAAACCGAGCTCGCCGAGGCCGCCGAACAGCAGCGGCAGATCACGAGGATCAGGCTCGAGAAGCTCGTCCGGCCCGTCGGCCTCCCCTTCCGGGACGGAGCGTGATCGACGGGATGGGGGGCATCACGTCGCACGTGCTCGACGCCTCGATCGGCCGGCCCGCCGCCGGCGTCGCGGTCGAGCTGGAGGTGCTTGTGGCGGCCGGCTGGGTGCCGGCCGGGGCGGGCCTGACCGACGAGGACGGACGCGTGGGTGACCTCCTGCCCGCGGGGACCGAGCCGTCGGCGGCGACCTATCGGATCCGGTTCGACACCGGCGGCTACTTCGGTGCGCGCGGCGTCGAGACCTTCTACCCGGCGGTCACGGTGGAGTTCACCGTGCAGACCCCGGGCCAGCACCACCACGTGCCGTTGCTGCTCAGCCCGTTCGGCTACTCGACCTACCGGGGGAGCTGATGGGGTTCGAGCTGGGCCACAACCGGTACGGCAAGGCGGGGATCCACCTCGCCACCGTGGTGCGCGGCGAGGAGCGTCACGAGTTCTCCGAGCGCGAGATCGAGGTGCGCCTGGAGGGCGATTTCGAGGAGGTCCACACCGAGGGCGACAACGCGACGGTCCTGCCCACCGACACGATGCGGAGCTCGGCCTGCGCGCTTGCGTACGAGCATCCGGGCGAGGCGCTGGAGACGTTCGCGCTCCGCTACACGAGGTACCTGCTCGACGCCTCCCCCGCGGCGAGCCGCGCCGAGACCTGGATGACCGAGCGACCCTGGGAGCGGGTGGTGATCGACGGCGAGCCGCACCCGCACGCGTTCACGCGCGGCGCGTTCCGATGGACGACCCACGTCGTCCGCGACCGCGACGAGGTCCGCCTGTCCGGCGGGCTGGACGAGCTGTACCTGTTGAAGACGACCGGCTCGGCGTTCAGCGGTTTCCTCAAGGACCGCTACACGATCCTGCCCGAGACCGACGACCGGATCCTCGCGACCCAGCTCGAGGCGCGCTGGCGGTACGCCGGGACGGAGCTCGAGTTCGCGAAGCAGCGGGAGGCCTGCCGGGATGCGCTCGTCCGCGCGTTCGCGCACCACGACGACAGCCGTTCGGTGCAGCACACCCTGTGGCACATGGGGACGGCGGTGCTCGAGGCGGCGCCGAACGTCGAGGAGGTGACGCTCTCGATGCCGAACCTGCACCACGTCGCGGTCGACCTCTCGTTCTGCGGGATCCAGAACGACGGCCGGGTCTTCGTCGTGACCGACAAGCCCTCCGGCCGGATCGAGGGGACGGTGCGGCGGACCGAGGACGTCGCCGCCGGGTGAGCCGCTCGATCCCCGACGACGGTTGGCGCGACCTCCTCGAACGCGCGCACCGGGCCGCGACCGAGCACCGCCGCCGGTTCCCCGGCGATCGTGTCGCGAGCCAGCCGCTCGAGACGCTGTACGTCCCCGCCGACCGCGTCACGTCGAGCACGACGGTCGAGTTCGGGGCCGAGGCGCTGCGGCTGCTCGACACGCACGCGCCCGATGCGAGGTCGTTCGAGGCTGCCTTCGGCGTGGACGCCGCGGTCGCCGAACGTGCACGGGAGCGCGTGGTCGCCAAGCTCCGACGAGCGCCGGTCGAGGACCTGCGCGCCGACTTCGAGGACGGCTACGGCCCGCGCCCGGACGACGAGGAGGACCGGCACGCGCAGGAGGCGGCTCGGGCGGTCCAGACCGCGCGGACGGACGGGACCGCGCCGGCGTCGTTCGGGCTGCGGGTCAAGTCGTTCGCCGACGGCGCCGAGGCGCGGAGCCTCCGGACGCTGGACACGTTCGTGACGACGCTGACCGAGGCCGCCGGCGGGTTGCCCGATGGGTTCGTCGTCACGTTCCCGAAGGTCACGACGCCCGACCACGTCGCGCTGTTCGCCGAGGCGCTCGAACGCCTGGAGGTGGGGCTCGGGCTCGACGAGCGGGCGCTGCGCTTCGAGGTCCAGGTCGAGACGCCACGCTCGGTGATCGGTCCCGACGGCTCGGTCGCGGTACCCCGCATCCTCGACGCGGCCGATGGGCGGCTCACGGCGATGCACTTCGGGGTGTTCGACTACACCGCGTCGCTGGGGCTGATGCCGTGGGAGCAGCGGCTCGACCACCCGGCGAACGATCTCGCGAGAGGGCTGCTGCAGGTGACGCTCGCGGGGACCGGGGTCCGTCTGAGCGATGGTTCGAGCAACGTCGTGCCGGCGACCGACCGCACCGAGGACGTGCACGCAGCGTGGCGGCTGCACGCCGAGCACGTTCGGCACTCGCTCTCCGCGGGCTTCTACTCAGGGCTGGGACCTTCATCCCGCCCACCTCGTCAGCCGGTATGCGGCCGTCTACGGGTGGCTGCTCCCGCACCTGGACGACGCGACCTCACGCGTCCGCGCTTGGCGGGAGGGGGCCGCCGCTGCGGGGATGCTCGACGAGCCGGCGACGGTCTCGAGCCTGCTGCGGTACCTGCGGTTCGCGGTCTCCTCCGGTGCCGTGGACGAGACCGAGGTCCTCGAGGCGACCGGGCTCGCGCGGGACGAGCTGCTCGGGGACCTCTAAAGGCATGAGCCTTCCCGACGGCGTCGAGATCCTCGGGCCCGCCGAACCCCGGTTCGACGAGATCCTGACCGACGAGGCGCTCGCGTTCGTCGCCGGCCTGCAGCGCGAGTTCGGCGGGCGTCGCGCCGAGCTGCTCGAGGCGCGCGCCGAACGCCAGACGCGGCTCGATGAGGGGGAGCGCCCGGCGTTCCTCGAGGCGACCCGCTCGGTCCGCGGGTCGGCGTGGAAGGTCGCACCCGCGCCGCCCGACCTGCGCGACCGCCGCGTCGAGATCACCGGCCCCACCGACCGGAAGATGGTGATCAACGCGCTCAACAGCGGGGCTCGGTGCTTCATGGCCGACCTCGAGGATTCGAACGCCCCGACGTGGTCGAACATGGTCGGCGGCCAGGTGAACCTCGCCGACGCGGTCCGTCGCACGATCGAGCTCAGCGGTCCGGACGGGCGCGAGTACCGGCTCGTCGACCGGCCGGCGACGCTCCTCGTCCGACCGCGCGGCTGGCACCTGCCCGAACGCCACCTGCTCGTCGACGGCTCGCCGGTCTCGGGGAGCCTGTTCGACTTCGGGCTCGCGTTCGTCCACAACGCACGCGAACAGCTCGAGAGCGGCACGGGTCCCTACTTCTACCTCCCGAAGCTGGAGGGCCATCTCGAGGCGCGCCTGTGGAACGACGTCTTCGTGTGGGCGCAGGAGCGGCTCGCGGTTCCCCGCGGCACGATCCGCGCGACCGTGCTGATCGAGACGATCCTGGCAGCGTTCGAGATGGACGAGATCCTGTACGAGCTCCGCGAGCACTCGGCCGGTCTGAACGCCGGACGCTGGGACTACATCTTCAGCGTGATCAAGAAGTTCCGGCGCCAGCCTGATTTCGTCCTGCCTGATCGCGCCCGGATCACGATGACCGTCCCGTTCATGCGCGCGTACACCGAGCTGCTGGTCCGGACGTGCCACCGGCACGGCGCGCACGCGATGGGTGGGATGGCGGCGTACATCCCCAGCCGGCGTGACCCCGAGGCGAACCGGCTCGCGCTCGCCAAGGTGGCGGAGGACAAGGAGCGCGAGGCGAGCGCAGGGTTCGACGGCACGTGGGTCGCCCACCCGGACCTGGTCGAGACCGCGACGGCGGAGTTCGACCGCGTCCTCGGCGACCGGCCGAACCAGCTCGACGAGCAACGCGACGACGTGGACGTCTCGGCGGAACAGCTCCTCGACGTCCACATCCCCGGCGGCGAGATCACCGAGGCGGGTCTGCGGACGAACGTGAACGTGGGGTTGCGGTACCTCGCGTCGTGGCTGTCGGGCTCGGGCGCCGCGGCGATCGACAACCTGATGGAGGACGCCGCGACCGCCGAGATCTCGCGCTCGCAGCTCTGGCAGTGGGTCGAGCACGGCGCCGAGCTCTCATCGGGCGAACGAGTGACGGCGGACGTCGCTCGATCGATCGATCGAGACCGAGATCGCGTCGCTCCGCGAGGAACTCGGTGACGGGTCGTACGCCGAACTGCGCTTCGACGAGGCCCGCGCGGTGTTCGAGGAGGTCGCGCTCGCGCCGGGGTTCGTGGAGTTCCTGACGCTCCCCGCCTACGAGCTGCTCTGACCCCCGACCTCGGTCGTGGTTGAAACCGGCTGGGAGGGGGAAAGGCGGCCGTTCGAGGTCGCGCCCACCCGTTCGCGCGGCCGGAAAGGGGGAGCCATGAAGCGAGCGATCTTCCTCGCGACCGTGGCCGCGCTGGCGTTCGGCGTCGTCGCCCCGACGGCGTCGGCGCAGCCGAGCGTCTTCCGTGCGGTGCTCTCGGGTCGCGACGAGGTGCCGATCACCGACTCGCTCGCCCGGGGCGTCGCCACGTTCCGGGTGAACGAGGACGAGACGGAGCTCACCTACCGGCTGGTGCTCGCGAACATCCAGGACGTCACGATGGCGCACATCCACGTCGGGGGCCCCGCCGACCTCGGGCCGGTCGTGGTGTTCCTGCTCCATCCCGAAGACGCGCCGGACGGTCGCTTCAGCGGCGTCGTGGCGCAGGGGACCGTGACCGCCGCGGACCTGGTTGGACCGCTCGCCGGGCATCCGCTCAGCGATCTTGTCGCGCAGATGGAGGCGGGCAACACGTACGCGAACGCCCACACGATCCTTCACCCCGGCGGCGAGATCCGGGGCCAGATCTTCTAGCGATCGGTTCGTTCGAACGCCGTCACGGAGCGGCGGCTTGGGCGAGGCGGCCGTCGGCCATCTCGAGCACGCGGTCCAGCCGCGGCGCGAGCGACACGTTGTGGGTGGCGATCAGGCAGCTCCCGCCCTCGGCGGCCGCGCGCCCGAACGCCTCGAGCACGCGCCGCTCCGAGACGGCGTCCTGGTGCCCCGTCGGCTCGTCGGCGAGCACCAACGTCGGTGACAGCACGAGCGCCCGGGCCACGGCCGTCCGCTGCTGTTCGCCGAGCGAGGTCTCCTTCGGGTAGCGCGCGGCGAGGTGGGCGATGCCCAGGTCCTCCATCAGCTCGTCGACCCGGCCGCGGAGCTCCTCGAGGCGGCCGTGCAGCCGGGCAGGGTACTCGAGGTTCTCGCGCACGCTGAGCTCGTCGAACAGCCCGAGCTTCTGCGGCACGACCGCGAGCTCGTCCCACCCCGGGGTCGCGGAGCGAGCGCCGCTCCGCACCATCGTGCCGCCGTCCGCGCGCTCCCACCCAGCGATCACGTTGAGCAACGTGGTCTTGCCCGAACCCGAGCGCCCGACCAGACCCACGAGCTCGCCCGCGCGCAGGGTGAGGCTCACGTCGTCGAGCGCGTGGACGACCTCGTCGCCGCGTCGGTAGCTCTTCGAGAGCGCGTCCGCGTCCAGGACGAAGGCGGGCTCGGGTTCGGCGTCGGTCGCCGCGGTCGGTGGCCGCCAGCGGTCGGCGCGGTCGGGTTCGGCGACGGTGGGCGCCGTGCGGAACGCGGCGACGCTCGATCGATCGGCCGCGTCGGCGGGAACGCTCGCCGCCGAACGTCGGATCCCGTGGTCGAGCTCGAGCGCCGCGTCGGCGCGCCGCATCACCGAACGGTCGTGCGTCGCGACGACGAACGTCACGCCGGCGCGCGCGAGCTCGACCATCGTGTCCATCACGTGGCTCGCGGAGGTGCTGTCGAGCTCCGCCGTCGGCTCGTCCGCCACGACGATCGTCGCGCCGCCCATCAAGACCTCGGCGATCGCTGCACGTTGCTGTTCGCCCCCCGAGAGCTCCGACGGCAGGTGGTCGACGCGTCCCTCGATCCCGAGCGTCGAGAGCAGCGCCTCCTGCTCGATCCGCGGCGGCCGGTGGGTGAGCCCGCGCGCGAGCCGCAGGTGCTCGCCCACGGTGAGGTGGGGCAGGAAGTTGTCCGACGGCCGTTGGAACAGGTAGCCGACCGTGGCCCGCCGGAACCGGCGGAGGGACCGTGCCGACGCATCGTGCACGCTGGTCCCGTCGACCACGAGCGTGCCGCTCGTCGGCCGGTCGAGCCCCGCGATCAGGCGGAGCAGCGAGGACTTGCCGCTGCCCGAGGGCCCGACGACCGCGAGCAGCGCGGACGCGGGAACCTCCGCCGAGAGCCCCTTCAGCGCTCGAACCTCGCCGCTCGCCGTCCGGTAGGTCTTCACCAGGTCCTCGCAGCGCGCCGCGACCTCCGGCTTCCGGCCTGTCTCCGGCGCCTCAGTCCGCAAGCCGCATCACCTGCCCGAGGTCGGCCGAGCGCGCACGCCGTTCGGTGAGCCAGCCGCCCGCGAGCGCGGCCAGGAGCAGCGCCGGCGCCGCGAGCGCGAGCAGGACGACGGGGACGACCGTGATCGGATCCGGCGGGATCGCCTCGATCGGGTCAAGGAGCGGCACCGTGAGCCGGGCCGCGGCGATCGCCAGCACCGTGCCCGCGACGAACGCGATCAGGAGCATCGCGCCCACCTCGATCGCGATCGCGGCCAGGTGGCGCGAAGACCGCATCCCCATCCGCAACGAGAGCCCGTACGAGACGATCTCGGAGCGTTGGCGCGTCTGCAGGTACATGAGCATCGCGGCGAACACGAGCAGGGCCGCGAGGACCCCGAGCCCGTTCATCACGAGGAATGTGTCGATCACCGCCGCGATGTACGAGATGTCCTTCACCTCGTCGGCCGTAAGGATGAGCGACGGCGTGTAGTCGAGGCCGGCCAGCGCGGCCCGCGCCGCCCGCGGCGTTCCGCGGATCCAGAGCTCGTCGCTCACGCCCGAGCCGGTCAACGGGTTCGGGGCGTCGCCGAACGCCTCCAGCAGGCGTGCCGCGTCGACCACGACGAGCGGACGGAGCGACGTCATCCCGGGGAACGCGTCGGCGCGCCCGACGATCTCGATCGGCAGGGTCGTTCGGTCGAGCGTGATCGATTCCGGGAACGCGTTCGGCGCCGAGGCCATCAGGACGGGGAGCTTGCCATCGGAAGGTGCCGAGATCCGGTCCAGGAGCGTCTCGAGCGGTTCGGAGGAGAAGGCCGGATCCCAGAACGCGGCCGAGGCGAAGGTCTCGGTGTCGATCGCCAGCAGGTCGAAGGGCACCCCCGGGCGGAGCTCGCCCGCCTCGAGGCGGCGTACCGCCCGGGTGACCGGCAGCGGGAAGTCCTCGGGCGTCGCGTTGACGCTGTCGATCCGCGCCTGCACGTCGCTGCCGACGTAGACGCCTGCCTTGGCATCCACCGTGGTCTGCATCGAGCGCGCCACGGTCTGCGCCTGGACGAAGAGCCCGAGGCAGAGCCCGGCGGCCGCGATCAGGAGCATCGTCAGACGAGAGCGCGCCGCCAGCCGGTGCACCGCGAGGTACGCGGGAGTCCCCCACCCGCCGCTCCGGCCGCGCGCCCAGTGCAGGACCAGGACCACCACCCGCGCCACGAGTGCGACGAAGCCGGCGAGGAACGCGATCGGGAAGGCGAACAGCAGCAAGCTCGGCGCCTCCGTCCCGAGCGAGCGATCGACCACGACCGCGCCCCCGGTCCGCAGCCGCTGCAGGATCACCAGCGAGAGCCCGATCAGGACCAGCTCCCAGGGGAACGCCCCGACGACGCGCAGCCGGCTGCGATGGTGCTCCGACTGCCGCAGGAACGAGACGGTCGACACGACCGCGATCGCCACCACGGCGACGACCCCGGCGGCCCCCGCGGCCCACATCGCCTGCTCCGACGCCGAGGAGGCCAACGCGCCGCCGGGACCCGCCCAACGGACGAGCACGAACGCGAGCACCAACCCGAGACCCGCGCCGACGGCGCACGGGATCACGGCCTCGAGCGCCGAACGCCCACCCACCGCCCTCGGCCGCGCGCCCCGGGCGAACAGGAGGCTCGACTCGACGCGGCGGGCGGCCATCACGAACGCCCCCGCCCCCGCGACGACCACCAGCGCGACGAGCATCCCGGCGATCCGCAGCAGCCGCGCGGGGCCGTCGATCGCGACGAGCCGGCCGTGGACCTCGCGGACGACGTCGTCCATCGCGCTCCCCCACACGGGACCGTTCGATTGGCTGCAGAAGAACGCGATGTAGCACCGGTCGAGCAGCGACCGGTGATCGATCTCGTCGGAGATGCGCGAGGCGATGCGGGCCGCGTCCTCGGCCTCCTGGAGCGTGAGGTCGCGGAGCACCGGCGCCTGCCACGCGAAGGCCGCGTGGTCGAGCCCGATCGAGCGCGCCGCGTCCGCGAACCGGTCCTTCGGCACGATCACCGCCTGGGGCGGTGGCGCGCAGTCCGCGCAGTACAGGACCAGGGCGTCGTTCCACGGACGCCAGTACCCGGAGGCCCCGCCCTTGTACAGGGATCGGTAGATCCCGCCGACCGGGAACGTCACGGTCCCGGTGTCGGGCGAGCCGATCACGATCTCGTCCCCCGGGGTGATGTCGAGGGCATCCGAGATCAGGTCGGGGACCAGCACACCGTCGTCGGCGGACCCCTCGAGGATGTCGACGTGGTCGAGCACGTGCTCGCCGGTGAACAGCCGCGTGTCCCGCCGCTCCTGCTCGCCGGCAACCGTGATCGGTGTGGCCGTGCTGAGCGCCGACTCGAGCGGGGCGCCGAGGTAGGGGCTCGCGTCGACGAGCCGCCGCAAGATCGTGTCGACCTCCGGCTCGATGTCCCCGTGCCGGACCGGGCCGGGGAGCGGCAACGCACCGTTCCGGTACATCATCCCGACCCCCCAGCGCGTGTACGAGGGATCGTGGACCCGGGCCGTCACGAGCTCGCTCGCGGACGACGAGATGAACAGCGGGTAGGCCGAAGCGGCGAGCGCGAGCAGGAGCGCGCCCACCGCGATCGAGACGAACAGCCCCGGATACCGCAGCAAGACCAGCGGGGCCTTCGACCACAGCGGATCGGCGCGCCTGGATGCGCCGCGATCCCGTCTCCGTGCTCCCGCCATCGTCCTCCCGTGCGCGTTCGTCAGTAGGTTCTACGCTCGAAGACGGCGCCGCGTTCGTGCCGAACGGCACATCGCGCCCCGAGGGCCACCCGTGGGTCCCGCCCGGGAGCCGTCCGCCTCCCACGTTACCCGTCCGTATCCTGTGGGCCGTGAACGACCGATTCCTCCGAGCGCTCCGGCGCGAGCCCGTCGACCGCACCCCGGTCTGGTTCATGCGCCAGGCAGGTCGCTACCTGCCCGAATACCGGGAGCTGCGTGGCGACCGGGACATCCTGGACGCGATCCGCGAACCCGAGGTCGCCGTCGAGCTCACCCTGCAGCCGCTCCGACGGATGCCGCTGGACGCGGCGATCGTGTTCGCCGACATCATGGTCCCGGTCGCGGCGATCGGGGTGCCCGTCCGGATCGAGCCCGGCGTCGGCCCGGTCGTGGACGACCCGGTCCGGGACGCGGCCGCCGTCGCGCGGCTCCGTGCGCTCGAGCCCGATCTGGACGAGCCCTACGTCACCGAGACGATCCGCCTCCTGCGCAAGGAGCTCAAGGTCCCGCTGATCGGGTTCGCGGGCGCGCCGTTCACGCTCGCGAGCTACCTCGTGGAGGGCGGTCCGTCGCGGGACCACGTCCGCACGAAGGCGTTCCTGCACGACGAGCCCGACACCTGGTCGTCGCTGATGGATGCGCTCGCGGCGTTGTCGCGGGCCCACCTGCTGGCGCAGATCGAGGCCGGCGCGCAGGCGGTGCAGCTGTTCGACTCCTGGGCGGGTTCGCTGGCGCCGAGCGACTACGAGCGGTCGGTGCGCCCGTGGTCGGCTCGGGTGCTCGAGGACCTGCCGGTGCCCTCGATCCACTTCGGCGTGGGGACCGGCGAGCTCCTGACGTCGATGCGCGACGCGGGCGGCGACGCGATCGGGGTGGACTGGCGGGTCCCGCTCGACCGCGCGTGGGAACGGATCGGCGTCGATCGCGCGATCCAGGGCAACCTCGATCCCGCGGTCTGCGTCGCCTCGTGGGACGCGGTCGAACGCGCCGCCACCGAGATCCTCGACCGCGCGGCGAACCGCGACGGCCACGTGTTCAACCTCGGTCACGGCGTGCTGCCGGCCACACCCGTCGAGAACCTCGAACGCCTCGTCGACCTCGTCCACGAACGGACGGCTCGATGAGCGCCTCGCCGATCGGGGTGTTGGTGATGGCGTACGGGACCGCGAGCGGCCCCGACGACGTCGAGCGCTACTACACCGACATACGCGGCGGTCGGCGGCCCACGCCCGAGCACCTCGAGGAGCTGCGCGAGCGCTACGCGGCGATCGGCAACCGCTTCCCGCTGCTCGACATCACGCGACGGCAGGCGGAGGGACTCGAGCGCGAGCTCAACCGCGACGAGGCCGGCGCGTTCCGTGCGTACCTCGGGATGAAGCACTCGCCCCCGTTCATCGCGGAGGCGGTCGAACGGATGCGCGAGGACGGGATCCAACGCGCGATCGGGATCGTGATGGCGCCCCACTGGTCGGGGATGTCGGTCGAGAGCTACGTCGAGCGCGTTCGCGAACAGGCGGGTGAAGGTCCGCCCGCGTTCGACTTCGTCCGCGCGTACCACGACGACCCCGGCTTCGTCTCGTTCCTCGCGGCCCGGGTCGCCGACGCGCTCAGCGGGCTCAGCGCCGAGGAGCGCCGGGAGGCGACGGTGGTCTTCTCGGCGCACAGCCTGCCCACCCGGACCGTCGAGGACGGGTCGCTGCGGTGCCTGCGGTGCCACGCGTGCGAGGACGCGTGCCGGTACCGCGACGGCCTGGCCGAGACCGCGGACCGGGTCGCGGCCGAGCTCGGCCTGCCTCGGCACGAGATCGCGTGGCAGAGCGCCGGCCGAACCGACGACCCCTGGTGGGGCCCGCCGATCGAGGAGGTCCTCGCCGACCTCGCGTCGCAGGGCTGCACGGCGGCGGTGGTGTGCTCGGCCGGGTTCGTCGCCGACCACCTCGAGATCCTGTACGACCTCGACATCGAGGCGAAGGCGATCGCCGACCAGGCCGGGATGCCTCTGGTCCGCACCGAGATGCCGAACGCCGACCCGGCGTTCGTCCGCGTGCTCGCCGATGTCGTCCGCGAGCGGCTCGCGGCCCCCACGCCATGAAGGTCGTGATCGTGGGCGGCGGTGTCGCGGGTATGGCCACGGCCCATCGGCTGCTCGAGGCCGATCCCGCGCTCGACGTCACCGTGCTGGAGTCCGAGCCCGTCGTCGGCGGCCGGCTGCGGAGCGCGACGGTCGGCGATCTGCAGCTCGAGAGCGGCCCGGACTCGTTCGTCGCCCGCAAGCCGTGGGCGGTGGATCTGTGCCGCGAGCTCGGGCTCGAGCTGCTCGAACCCGGAGCCCGCGACGCCCTGATCTGGACCGAACGCGGGCTCGTCCCGCTCCCCGAGAGCGCGCTCGGCGTCCCCACGGACCTCGACGAGATCGTGCGCTGGCCGGGCCTGTCGCGCAGGGGACGCGCCCGCGCACTCACGGAGCTCGTCCGCAAGCCGCGGCCGCCGGAGACCGACGAGTCGATCGGCTCGCTGGTGCGGCGACGGATGGGCGACGAGGTGGCCGAGCGACTGACCGGCCCGCTCCTCGGCGGGTTGTTCGCCGGCGACGTCGACCGCCTGAGCGTCGACGCGACGTTCCCCGAGCTCGCGCGGTGGGAGCGCGCGTTCGGCAGCCTGATCCGCGGCGCCCGCGCGGCGGTGAAGGCCGCCACCGACGCGGGGCCGATGTTCCTGCGGCCGGTGGGCGGCGTCGGGGAGCTCCCGCGCGCGCTGCTCGGAAGCGTGGGACCGGCGCGCGTTCGGCTCGGCACTCGGGCCCGCGCGATCGAACGCGAGCGCGGGTCGTTCGTGGTGCGCACCGACCGGGACTCGGTGTCCGCGGAGGCGGTCGTCCTCGCCGCACCGGCGTTCGTCGCGGCCGAGCTCGTCCGCGGGCTCGACGTCGCGCGGGCCGAGAGCCTGGCCGCGATCGCGTACGCGAGCACCGGCGTCGTGCACCTGGTCTACGCGGAGGGCACGGCCGATGCGCTGCCCGAGGCGACCGGGTTCGTCGTGCCGCGCGGCCGCGCGCCGATGACCGCCGCGACGTTCGTCTCGCGCAAGTGGCCGGCGGAAGCGTTCGGGACTCGGGCGGTGCTCCGCTGCTTCGTCGGCGCCGTGGGGTTCGAGGACGTGCTCGACGAGCCCGACGAGGACATCGTGGAGGCCGTGTGCCGGCACCTGGCGGCGTTCCTCCCGCTCCCCGAGCGTGCGGAGGCGTCGTCGGTGGTTCGGTGGCCGCGTTCGATGCCGCAGTACGAGGTCGGGCACCTCGAGCGCGTTCGCGCGATCGAGACCTCCCTGCTGCCGGGTATCTTCGTGACCGGCAATGCGTTGCACGGGGTCGGCGTCGCCGATGCCGTGCGGAGCGCCGGGGAGACCGCCGAACGGGTCCGCGCGCACCTCGCGGGCGCGAACGGCCTGGGCGACCCCAACGGCAACGGATCGGCGCCGAGCAGATCGGAGAACGTGGGATGAGCGAGACCGTCTACGCGCTGTACGTGTGCTGCAAGGCCACGCGTGGGTTCCGCGACCTCGACGTGGACGACGCGGCGCAGGAGGTCGAGAACCTGATCAAGGAGTGGGAGCCGGAGGTGAGCGTTCGGGGCGTGTACTCGACGGTCGGCTTCCGCGCGGACACCGACCTCATGGTCTGGTTCGTCGGGCCGACCCCCGACGCGGTGCAGGACGCGCTCGTCGCGTTCCGCCGGACGCGCGCCGGGCGCGAGCTCGACGTGGTCTGGACGTTCATGGGCGTGGTCAAGCCGGCCGAGTTCACCCCGGACCACGCGCCGGCGTTCGTCAAGGGCGAGGCGCCGCGGCGCTACCTGTGCGCCTACCCGTTCGTGCGGACGCCCGAGTGGTACCTGCTCCCGCCGGACGAACGCGCGTCGCTCCTTCGCGAGCACGGCGAGGCCGGCCGGGAGTTCCCCGAGGTGCTCGCGAACACGACGAGCGCGTTCGGCATCAACGACTGGGAGTGGATCCTCGCGTTCGAGGCCGACGAGCTCGACCGGCTGGTGGACTGCATCCGCCGCCTGCGCGAGGCGCAGGCCCGCCGGTTCACCAAGGTAGAGGTCCCGTTCGTGACGGGGATCCGCAAGGACGTGCGCGCGGTCTTCGCCGACCTGGCCTAGCGCTGGTCCATGTTCTTCGCGGACCAGAGGCGAGCCTTGGCTTGCTTGGCTTCCGCGCTCGTCGGTTCCGTGTCCTTCCACCGACGGATGCTGCGGAAGTAGACGAGCCCACCGATGACCGCGGCGAGGACGATCCCTCCGAGCACCCACCAGCTCGCGTCCACGCAGCGAGTCTAGACACGGTCGGGTCATAATGGGCACGCCGACCGAACGGAGGTCCACCGTGGCGCACGCGAAGGACAAGGGCGAGAAGCAGGCCAAGAAGACCGCGCAGAAGTCGATCAAGGAGAAGCGCGCGGCGAAGAAGGCCAAGAAGTCCACGACGCGGTCCGAGTAGCACGTGTTCGAGGACCTGCTCCCGGCCTGGGGCGGCGAGGAGGTCGTCGTCCGGTTCGACGAGCCGAGCGCGACGTGGATGTTCATCGGGGTGCATTCGACGGTGCTGGGTCCTGGGGCCGGCGGCACCCGCATGAAGACCTACGCCCAACCGGCCGACGGGCTCCGCGACGTCCTCCGGCTGTCCTCGGCGATGACGAGCAAGATGGCGATGGCGTCGGTGCCGCTCGGGGGCGGCAAGGCCGTGCTCGCGGTCCCCGAGATCCCACAGGGCCAGGCCCGACGCGAGCTGATGCTCCGCTACGGCGACCTGGTCGAGTCGCTCCACGGCACCTACATCACGGCCTGCGACATGAACACCGGGCCGCCGGACATGGACGTGATCGCCGAACGCTCCTCGAGCGTCCTCGGCCGCACCGAGGCCAACGGCGGCTCGGGCACCTCGGCTCCGAACACGGCCGTCGGCGTGTTCCACGGGATCCGGGCCGCGGTCGCCCACGCGTTCGGCTCGGATGACCTGGACGGACGGACCGTCGCGGTCCAGGGTGTCGGCGCCGTCGGCGCTCCGCTGTCGCGGTTCCTCGCGGAGGCCGGTGCGCGGCTCACGCTCGCCGACGTCGACGACGTGCGGGGCAAGGAGCTGGCCGAGGAGCTCGAGGCGGAGGCGGTCCCGGCGGACCGGATCGCCGAGGTCGAGTGCGACGTGTTCTCGCCGTGCGCGACCGGCGGCGTCCTGGACGCTGACGCCATCCCGTCGTTGCGGTGCCGCGTGATCGCCGGCGCGGCGAACAACCAGCTCGGCGAGCCGGCCGACGCCGAGCGCCTGGCCGAACGCGGCATCCTGTACGCGCCCGACTACGTCGTGAACGCGGGCGGCGTGATCCACCTCGTGTCCTACGAGATGCTGCACGAGAGCGACGCGCAGGTCGCGGAACGCCTCCGCGGGATCGGCGCGACGTTGGGCGAGGTGTTCGCGCGCGCCGAGTCCGAGGGGATCTCGACCGGCGCGGCCGCCGACGAGATCGTGGCGGAGCGTCTCGCCGTCGCCGGGCGGACGTGATGGGTCGAGACCTGGCGTCGATGGAGTGCGTGCCGTGCCGTGGCGGGGTGCCGCCGCTCGACGAGGCCGAGTTCACGTCGTACCTGGCCGATCTCGGGCACGAGTGGGTGGTCGTGGATGGCCACCACCTCGAGAAGGAGTTCCGGTTCCCCGACTTCAAGGAGGCGCTGGCGTTCACGAACCGCGTCGGTGAGCTCGCCGAGAGCGTCGGGCACCACCCGGACATCTACCTCGCGTGGGGCAAGGTCCGGCTGACGGTGTGGACCCACAAGATCGACGGGTTGAACGAGGCCGACTTCGTCTTCGCGGCCAAGGCCGACCGGGAGTTCGGGTCGTGACGTTCGACCTCGAGGAGAGCCGGCAGCTCCTGGCCGGCACGCCCATGGCGCTCCGCGGGACGCTCGGCGGCCTGTCGGACGCGTGGTTGCAGGCGGACGAGGGGCCGGGGACGTGGACGCCGTGGCAGACGCTCGCCCACCTCACCCACGTCGAGGAACGCGACTGGCTGGGGCGCGTCGCGACGATCCTGGAGCACGGGCCCGAGGAGGTCCTCGGGCCCGTCGACCGTGAGGCCGGGTTCGAGCGGTTCGCGGGGTGGGACGTGGGCCGGGTGCTCGACCGCTTCGCCGAGCTCCGGGCCGCGAACCTCGTTCGGCTGGACGAGCTGCATCTAGGTAACGTCGACCTCGTCCGGATCGGTCGTCACGCCGACCTCGGTCCGGTCACGCTCGAGCAGCTGCTCGCGACGTGGACCGTGCACGACCTGAACCACGAGACGCAGATCGTGAAGACCCTCGCCAAGCGCTACCGCGACGCGGTCGGCCCGTGGCGCGCCAACCTCGGGGTCGTCGACCTCCCCTGACGCCGGCTAGGCGTCGGCCGCGACCAGCCCGAGCTCGCGCGAGCGTGCCCCAGGGGATCACGTGGCAGTACGGCTCGTGCCCGTTCTTGTCGTAGTACCGCTGGTGGTAGTCCTCGGCCGGCCAGAACGGCCCGGCAGGGGCGATCTCGGTCGCGATCGGCCGGTCGAACTTCGCCTGCGCGGCGTCACGAGAGGCCTCGGCGGCCCGCTGCTGGTCGTCCGAGCTCGTGAAGATCGCGCTCCGGTACTGGTCGCCGACATCGGGACCCTGGCGGTTCACCTGGGTCGGGTCGTGCATCGCCCAGAACACCTCCAGCAGCTGGTCGAAGCTGACCACCGACGGGTCGAACTCGACCCGGAGCACCTCGGCGTGGCCGGTTCCGTGCGAGCACACGTCCCGGTAGGTCGGGTTCTCCGTGTGGCCGCCCGCGTAGCCGACCTCGGTCCCCAGGACGCCGGGGACGCGCTCGAAGACGTACTCGACGCCCCAGAAGCAGCCGGCTCCGAACGTCACGGTCTGGGTGGTCATGGTGGACATCCCTCCTTCGATGGGTTCACTGCCTCAGTCCATCCGATACCCGCAACGTTACGTCGCGACCACGGATCCGGCCCGCTCAGCCCTCGAACGACCCGGCCGCGTCGAGGACCTGCTCGACCTCGTTCGGCCCGTGCTCGGTGCCGAGCGTCCACAGCTCGTAGCCGCTCGGGGGCAGCCAGACGCCGTGGTCGAGCATGTGGTGGAACAGGCGCGCGTAGCGCTCGTGGTCGGCGGCCCTCGCGCCGGCGAAGTCGCGCACGGGCTCGCTCGAGAAGAACACGCCGAACAGCGACCCGGTCGCGGTTCGCCCTGGCGGCGATGCCGTGGTCCGCGAAGCGTTCGGTCAGCCCGCCGGCGAGGGCGGTCGCGGTCTCCGTCAGCCCCGGGTACGGATCGAGCCGTTCGGCGAGGTCGAGCGCCGCGATCCCCGCCGCGACCGCCACGGGGTTCCCGGACAGGGTCCCGGCCTGGTACACGGGCCCGACGGGCGCGAGCCGCTCCATCACGTCGCGCCGGCCGCCGAACGCGGCGCACGGGAACCCGCCCCCCATGACCTTGCCGAGGATCGTCAGGTCCGGCGTCACCCCGTACACGCCCTGCGCGCCGCCGAACGCGATCCGGAACCCCGTGATCACCTCGTCGAACACCAGCAGCGCCCCCGCCTCCGAACACCGGTCGCGGAGGCCCTCGAGGAACCCCGGCTCGGGCGGCACGACGCCCATGTTCGCGGCGACGGGCTCGACGATCGCCGCGGCGATCCGATCGCCGCGTCTCGGCGAACACCCGGTCGACCGCGTCGGGGTCGTTGAACGGCACCGTGAGCGTGTCGCGCGCGGCGCCCTCGGTCACGCCCGGCGACCCGGGGATCCCGAGCGTCGCCACGCCGCTCCCGGCTCCCTTCGCGAGCAGCGCGTCCGAGTGCCCGTGGTAGCAGCCCTCGAACTTGATCACGAGGTCCCGTTCCGTACATCCGCGCGCGAGCCGGATCGCGCTCATCGCGGCCTCGGTCCCGCTCGATACGAGCCGGACCATCTCGACCGAGGGCATCGCGGCGACGATCCGTTCGGCGAGCTCGACCTCGAGCTCGGTCGGGGCTCCGAACGTGGTGCCGCGCGAGGCCGCCGCCCGAGCCGCGTCGACGATCTCGGGGCGCGCGTGTCCGAACAGGAGCGCACCCCACGACTGCACGAGATCGACGTAGCGCCGGCCGTCGGCGTCGACGAGGTACGCGCCCTCGCCCCGAACGGCGAACCGCGGGGTCCCGCCCACCGCGCCGAACGCCCGCACCGGCGAGTTCACCCCGCCGGGGATCACGCGCCGGGCCCGCTCGAACAGCTCGTCGGAGCCGGTCACGAGCGGTTCAGGACGACAGCCAGTCGGCGGCGTCCTTCGCGTGGTACGTGAGGATCAGGTCGGCGCCGGCGCGGCGGATCGACGTGAGCACTTCGAGCACCGACGCGCGTTCGTCGATCCAGCCGTTCTGCGCGGCCGCCTTCACCATCGCGTACTCGCCCGAGACGTTGTAGGCGGCCATCGGGAACCGCGTCCGGTCCTTCGCGCGGCGGATCACGTCGAGGTAGGGGAGCGCCGGCTTGACCATCACGACGTCGGCGCCCTGCTCGATGTCGGACTCGATCTCGCGGATCGCCTCGTCGGCGTTCGGCGGGTCCATCTGGTAGCCCGTGCGGTCGCCGAACCGCGGCGCGCACTCGGCCGCCTCGCGGAACGGCCCGTAGAACGCGGACGCGAACTTCGCCGCGTACGCCATGATCCCCACTCGTTCGAACCCACCCCGGTCGAGCTCGTCGCGGATCGCCGCGACCTGGCCGTCCATCATGCCGCTGGGTCCGACCATCTGCGCCCCCGCCTCGGCCTGCGCGATCGCGATCCGCCGGTAGCGCTCGAGCGTCGCGTCGTTGTCGACGTGGCCGTCGTCGTCGAGCACGCCGCAGTGGCCGTGGTCGGTGTACTCGTCCAGACACAGGTCGGCGATCACGACGTGGTCGTCGCCGAGCTCCTCGCGCAGCACGCGCAGCGCCTTCTGCGCGATCCCGTCCGGGTTCCACGCCTCCGACCCCTCCTCGTCCTTGTGTTCGGGGACGCCGAACAACATGAACGCGAGCACGCCCTTGCTCGCGATCTCGGCCGCCTCCTTGCGCAGGGTCTCGAGCGTGTGCTGGCTCTGCCCGGGCATCGAGGCGATCGGCACGGGCTCGGACACGCCCTCCTTCACGAACAGGGGCGCGACCAGGTGCCGCGGCGCGAGCTCGGTCTCGCGGATCAGCGCTCGGAGCGCGGGGGTGCGGCGCATCCGGCGCGGCCGGTGCCGCAGGGGATCGCTCATCGCAGGGATGCTACCGCGGCGCGAGCGCACGCTCGACGGCGGCGACCAGGCCGTCGACCGTGTGCGGGTCCGCGACGGCGTGCACGCGCAGGCCGTGCTCGCGTGCCTCGCGCGCCGTCACGGGGCCGATGCAGACGACCTTCGGGTTCCCCTTCACCACGCTCACGGCGCGCACGAACCCGCGCACCGTGGAGGCGCTCGTGAACGTGACGGCGTCCACGTCGCCGGAGCGGAGCGCGGCCCGAGCCTCGGCGGGGAGCGAGCGGGGCATCCGGGTCCGGTAGGCGTCGACGCGCGTGGGGGTCCACCCCTTGCGAGCGATGGCGTCCTCGAGCCCCTCCGGCGCGACGTCGGCGCGCGGCGTGAGCACGCGGCCGCTCCCCTTCGGGAACGCGCGGCCGAGGGCGGCGGTCGTGAACGCCTTCGGGACGAGGTCGGGGTCGCGCCGGCTCCACCGGCGGAACCGTTCGGCCGTCCCGTCGCCGACCGCCGCGACCCTGGCCCGCAGCCGGCCCGGCGTCAGGTGCTCGGCGAGCACGTCCACCGTCCGGGGGCTGGTGAGCGTCACCCACACGAACGCGCCGTCCTCGAGCTCCGCGAGCGCCCTCGTCAGCGCGGCCGACCGCACCGGCACGAGTTCGATCGCCGGGGCCACGATCGCGGTGGCGCCGCGCCGCTCGAGCAGCCGCGCGAGCGCCTCCGCCTCGGGGCGCGGCCGGGTCACGAGCACCGTTCGGCCGGCGAGCGCCTTCACGGGCGGACGAGCCCGAGGATCTCGTCGGCGCCGCCGGCCGACAGGTCCAGCGCGGCGAGCTCGGCCACCTCCTCGGGAGTGGCGCCGTCGACCTCGGTCCGCGCGATCCGCGAACCGTCGGGGCTGAGCGCGATCGCGAGCATCTGGACCCCGCGCGGGCTGAGCTCGGCGAAGGCGCCCAACGGGAGCGCACACCCGCCGCCGAGCCGGGCCATCAGCCCGCGCTCGGTCTCGAGCGCGATCCGGCTCGCAGCGTGGTCGAGGGCGGAGAGGGTCTGGATCGTCGCGTCGTCGGACGCGCGCGCCTGGACCGCGAGACATCCCTGCCCGGGTGCGGGCACCATCTCGGCCAGCGACATCGGCTCAACGTGTTCGGGGACGACGCCGAGTCGCAGCAGACCCGCCGCCGCGATGATCAGGGCGTCGGCCTCGCCCTCCTCGAGCTTGCGCAGCCGCGTGTCGACGTTGCCCCGCAGATCCTTCACCAGCACGTCGGGCCGCCAACGGAACACCTGTGCCTGACGGCGGATGCTCGAGGTCCCGACGCGCGCCCCGGGTGGCAGGTCCCCGTCGCGCGTCACCAAGACGTCGAGCGCCGAGGAGCGTTCGGGCACCGCCGCGATCACGACGCCCTCGTCGTCGCCCGCCGGGAGGTCCTTGGCCGAGTGGACGGCCAGGTCGATCTCCTCGTCCAGGAGCGCGCGGACGATCTCGGTCACGAACAGGCCCTTGACCCCGGCGGGGTCGCTCGCGGGGTCGGCGCCTCGATCGCCGGCGGTCGTGATCGTGACCAGCTCGGTCTCGACGCCCGTCACGCTCAACGCGTCGGCCACCTCGCGCGCCTGCGCGAGCGCGAGCCGCGACCCGCGCGTGCCGATGCGGAGCTTCACTCGGTGGGGAGCTCGAGCCCGAACAGCTCGGCGAGCGCCCGAGCGTAGGCGTCCTGCGTTCCCGTCCCGGGGGTCTCCTTCAGCCGAACGATCGGCTCGTGGAGCAGCTTCGCGACGACCCCCCGGGCGAGCGCCGTCACGGCCTCGCGCTCCTGGGGCTCGAGATGCGCGAGCTCGGAGCGGAAGCGTTCGAGCTCGGCGTCGACGGCCGCGTCGCCGCGTTCGCGGAGCGCGCGGAACAGCGGGCCGAGACGTTCGGCGCGACGGCGGATCGTGAACCGCCGGACCTCGTCCAGGACGATGGCGTGCGCGCGCTCGATGTCGGCCGCGGTCTCGGCGGCCCGAACCGAGACCGACGCGCGGAGGCCGTCGATGTCGACGAGGGTGACGCCGGGGACGCGGCCGGCGGTGGGTTCGACGTCCCTCGGGACCGCGAGGTCGAGCACGAACAGCGGCCGCTCCCTCCCGTCGATCGCGTCGCGCACCAACGCCTCGGTGAGGACGACGCCCGCGGCGCCGGTCGCCGAGATCGCGATGTCGGCCTCGGCCAGCGTTTCGGGCAGCTCCTCGAGGTCGCCGGGTTCGGCCAGCGTGCGTTCGGCCAGGGCGCGGGCGCGTTCGAGCGACCGGTTCAGCACGCGGACCGTCGCGACGCCCCGCTGGCGGAGGTGCTTCACGGCGAGCGCCGACATGTGTCCGGCGCCGATCACGACGGCGTGCCGGCCCTCGAGCCCGCCGAGCGCCTCGGCGCCCAGCTCGGCCCCGGCGGCGACGAACACGTCGGGCGCCGCCCCGACCCCGGTCTCGGAGCGGACCCGCCGCCCCGTGCTCACCGCCGCGTTGAAGGTGGCCGCCAGCGACGGTCCCGCGGCCCGCTCCCCGTCGGCGCGCCGGAGCGCGTCCCGCACCTGCGAGAGGATCTGCGGCTCGCCCAGCACCATCGAGTCCAGCCCGCTCGCGACGGTGAACAGGTGCTCGGCGGCGTCGGACTCGTAGTGCGAGTAGAGCGGTTCGGCAAGGTCCTCGGGCGCGACGCCGCGCGACTCGCACAGCACGCGCTTCAGCGCCTGGAACCCCGCGTGGTACGACGGGACGCTGCCGTAGATCTCGACCCGGTTGCACGTCGAGACGATGACCGCCTCGTCGATCGCGGCGTCGTCGCCCGTCCGCCGGTACGCCTTGACGAGGTCCTCGTCGGCGAACGCCAGACGCTCGAGGAGCCCGACCGTGGCGCGCCGGTGCGAGATGCCGAGGGCGAGGATGGCCATGGGTCTCGGGATTCTACGCGCGCCTCCGGGGAGAGGCCGACGGCCGCGGAGGTGACCCCGGGTCGGGGCGGAACGCCGAGCCCGGGTAGCATCTCCGCCCGCTTGCACCCGAACGCACCACGGAGGAGCCGGGATGGAACGAGGCAGGGCGCGCGACCTCGGGGTCGTGATCGGCACGTACCCGCCCGGCCCCCGCAACGCCATCACCGACGTGGAGGGCGTTCGGGTGGGGCACCGGACGATCGTTCGCGATCCCTCGCCCGACGGGGTGGGCGCCGTCCGCACCGGCGTGACGACGGTGTTCCCGCACGAGGGCCTGCCGTGGATCGAACGCGTCTACGCCGGGACCGACATCCTGAACGGGTTCGGGGAGCTGATCGGGATCAACCAGATCGCCGAGTGGGGGCTGCTGCACTCGCCGATCGTCCTGACGAGCTCGCTCGCGATCGGGAAGGCGTACGACGCCACGGTGCGGTGGCGGACCGAGCGCCACGCGACGACGACGCACGAGGGCGGCGACATGCCGTTCGTGTGCGAATGCGACGACTCCTACCTGAGCGACGTCACGACGTTCCCGCTGTCCGATGAGGACGTCGCGGCGGCGCTCGACGCCGCGGCCGGCGGTGACGTCGAGGAGGGCTGCGTCGGCGCGGGCACCGGCACGCAGTGCATGGACTTCAAGGGCGGCATCGGCACGTCCTCGCGGACGATCCCGGGTGGCTGGACCGTGGGCGTGCTGGTGCTCACGAACTTCGGCGAGCGCGAGCTGCTGAGGATCGACGGCGTGCCGGTGGGTCGCGAGATCACCGACCTGATGCCGTCGGAGCACACCGAGGGTTCGGCGATCGTGGTGGTCGCGACCGACGTCCCGATGGTGCCGCACCAGCTGCGCCGGCTCGCGGCCCGCGGCGGCCTTGGGCTCGCGCGGTGCGGCTCGACCGGCCACAACGGGTCGGGCGAGCTCATGATCGCGTTCTCGACGGCCAACCGGATCCCGCTCGAGTCCGACGACGGGACGGTTCCGGTGCGGGCGGTGCTCGACGGTCCCGTCGAACACTCGCCCGACGTGTTCAATCCGCTGTTCGCGGCGACGACGGAGGCGGTCGAGGAAGCGGTGGTGAACGCCCTGTTCACCGCCGAGACGACCGTGGGGCGCGACGGCAACGTGCTGCACGCGCTGCCGCTCGAGCGGACCCTGGACATCCTCGCCCGCTACGGGCGCGGACCTCGCTAGACCGAACCGGTCACACCTTCGGGTCGAAGCGCGCCGGGTCGAACGGCGCGGGGTCCAAGGGCGGCTCGACGCCGAGGACCAGCGCGGCCACGAGCTCGGCGCTGCCCGCCCCCAGGATCACGCCCTCCGAACCGTGTCCGGTCGCCACGAACAGCCCCTCGCGCACCCACCCGAGCAGGGGTCGCTCGTCGGGCGAGACGGGGCGAACGCCGGACCACGTCGCGAGGACGGGCGCGTCGGCGAGCGCGGGCACCAGCCGGGCCGCCTGCGCCGCCACGATCCTGGGGACGTCGAGGTCGAACGGGTCGGCCGCGAACGAGGGCTCGCGCGAGGTCCCGGTCAGGACGGAGCCGTCGGGCGCGGGCTGGATCATCGGGGAGACGTCGCGGGTCTCGCCGGCCTCCCCGAACTCCCTCATCGACAAGCGCAGCTCGCCGGGCTCGCTCGCCGTCCCCGGCTCCCGGCCCGCCATCAGACGGCGCGCACCGCTCTGGATCCAGTGGCGGAACAGCGGGCGTTCGGGCGCGGCGTGCACGAGCCAGCCTCGCGCCGCGGCGATCGGGAGCGAGACGCCGAGGGGGCGCGCGATCGCCGGCGACCACGGGCCGGCGGCGAGCACGACCGTGTCGGCACCGACGATGCCGTCGTCGGTCACGACACCGGTGACGCGGTCGCCACGCGCGACGAGCCGACGAGCCGGCGTGTGGTGACGGATCGTTGCGCCGGCGTTCCGGGCGAGCGCCCCGAGGCACACGGTCAAGGCGAGCGGGTCCACGCGATGGCCCTCGTACAGCAGGTAGGCCTCGAGCACGTCGGGCGTGAGCTCGGGTTCGAGCTCACGGAGACGGTCGTCGACGCGCTCGACCCGGACGCCCACCGCCTCGGCCGAGGCGGCCCAGGCCCGGAGGTCGTCGAGCTCGTCCCGCTCGATCGTGACGGCCAGCGTCCCGATCGGCTCGTCGTCGAGGAAGAACGGCGTCGGCGGATCGGCCGAGATCTCGGCGTAGCGCTCCAGGCTGCGGCGGGCGAGCGGCGCGAGGACCGGATCCTTGGAGGTGTCGAGGTACCCGAGGTTCCGCCCGGAGGCGCCGGCCGCGAGCTCGTCCTTCTCGAGCAGCGTGACCGCCGCGCCACGCTCGGCGAGCTCGAACGCGCACGCCGCCCCGATGATCCCGCCGCCCACCACGACGATGTCCGGCATGTTCGCGAGCCTACCGGTTGGACCCTTCCGTAGAATCGTCCTCGGAGACGTGGCTGAGTGGCCGAAAGCAGCCGCCTGCTAAGCGGTTAGGGGCTTCACCGTCCCTCACAGGTTCGAATCCTGTCGTCTCCGCAAGGTCGCGAGCCCGGGCCGCCTTGCGTCGAGGCGTCTCATCGAGCGTCGATGCATGGACCTGCCCGCAGCGGGGTAGACCCCCACCATCTACGACGGGAGGAACGCACCATGGAACTGTTCATGCTTGCAGCAAAGACCTGTGGTGGAGGCGTCTCGACGATCCTGTGGATCATCGCGGCGATCTTCGTCATCGGCGGGATCGTCACGCTGCTCCGAGGCGCGGTGCTCTACGGCATCGCCCTCATCATCATCGGCCTGTTGATCGGACCTGGGGGCGTCAGCATCTTCTGCTGATCGCGGCGGGCCTCACGGCATCGTTCGTGAGGCCCGCGATCGCTTGGGCCGTTCCCCCGAACGACGGGGTTCGATAGGTTGGGCGCATGTGGGACTGGTCCACGGCCGCCTCGCTCGCGACCGCCCTCGGGACGCTCGTCCTTGCGCTCGCGACGTTCGTGGCGGTGCGCGCCGCGAACCGCGCGGCGCGCGTCGCCGAGTACTCGATGCAGATCGGGATCCGGCCGCTGCTGATGCCGTCGCGACTCACGGATACCGAACAGAAGATCATGTGGGGCGACGAGCACTGGGCCCGGCTCTCGGGCTCGGGCGCCGTCGCCGAGATCGTCGACGGCAACGTCTACCTGGCCATGTCGGTCCGCAACTCGGGTTCGGGCGTCGCGGTGATCCACGGGTGGCACCTGGGACTCGAGGAGCTGACCCAAGATCACGCGCACGCCGAGCCCGACGAGTTCCGGCGACAGCTGCGGGACCTCTACGTCCCCGGCGACGACGTCGGGTTCTGGCAGGCGGCGATCCGCGATCGCGACGACCCCGAGTACCAGCCCTTGCTCGAGGCCGTCGAGGCGCCCCGCCTGTTCGCGATCGAGCTTCTGTACAGCGATCACGAGGGCGGTCAGCGTGCGATCGGACGCTTCTCGATGGCGCCGCTGAAGGACTCGGTGTGGCTGTGCTCCGTGGTCCGGCACTGGAACCTGGATCGCCCCGACCCGCGCTGAGCGGGCATCGCAGTACGCCGGTTCCTGTTCGGTCAGGTGGTCATCGGCTCGTTTCCGTCCTCGGTGACCGGGCCGACCGGCCGGATGAGCAGCAGGAAGATCATGAGGCTGCTCACCAGCAACGCCGGGACATAGAGGGTCACGATCACCCAGTTCACGCCGAGGGCGTACGAGGTCACGTCGTAGCGGAGCGATTGGACGATCGCGTTCACCGTGTCGATCGTTGCGATCGCGAGGAAGAGCCAGACGAGCCGATGGCGCGGGGGAGCCGGCCGCGAAGGGCGATCAGGGCGACCAACGCGAGGAGCGCGGTGACGAGATCCCCGTACCCGATCATCTCGCGGAACGCCATCGGCACGCCCGGACCCACCGACCCGGGGGCGAGGATCGTCCCGCCGACGACGCGGAACGCGTGGACCCACAGGAGCGGCACCAACGCGAGCACACGTGGCATCGAGGACAGGTGCGGCCACACGTGCCAACGGGCGATGAGCGCGAAGGCCACCAGGCTCATCGTGAACTGGATCCCGAACAGCACCATCGGTTCCATCGCCGCTCCCCAGGGGTCACCCTAGTCCAGACCCGAGGTGGTCCGTCCGCACGATCGACGCCTACGCGCCTCTGCGGAACAGGCGCGAAAACAGGGATGGTCGTGGGTGCTTCTTCAGCTCCTCGTCCTGTTGGCTCCGCTCCGCGGCGATCCGGTCGATGTCGTGCTCGTTGAGTTCGGGTGGGGGACCGGCCGGTCCCGCCGTCGACCCGTGGCGGAAGTCCGGGTACTCCGGGCTGGTGCCCCGTCGTTCCGCGCTCATGATTCGACGCTACACCCGCCTGCAACTCCGGCGACCGGCCTGGATCCCTTGTTGGAGGTGTCTCATCCGGCCGATGGGGTAAGAACCCAGACCGCGACCGCGAAGGAGGGAGCGTCATGCTCCAGATCACCGATACGGCCGCGTCGGCCTTCCGAGACATCCTCGATCGCGAGGAGGTCCGGGGGCAGGCGATCCGGCTCGTCCCCGAGCGGCGCTCGGACGGCGAGGGCGGCATCTCGCTCGAGGCGATCAACGAGCCCGCGCCGGCCGATGCCGAGGCGCAGGCCCAGGGCGTTCGGGTCGTCGTGGCGCAGGAGCTCGCTCCCACGCTCGACGACGCCGTGCTCGACGCGAAACCCACCGAGCAGGGGACCGAGTTCTTCATCCGATCCCAGCCGGCGTGACGATCGAGGGCGGGGCCGAGGGCGGGGCGCTGAGCGCCCCGCCCTCGGAGCGTCAAAGGGCCCCTGGACCTCGCCGGTATGCTGGTGCGGAGCGCCGGTAGCTCAATGGATAGAGCATCTGACTACGGATCAGAAGGTTGGGGGTTCGACTCCCTCCCGGCGCGCTAGCAGGGGAAACGCTCCGTCGCCTTGACGCGCACCGCTTGCCCAGCGTCGATAAGTTGTGACGGCGTGAAGGCAACCTACGGGGCTCGTCGAGGAGATGGCTGGCGCGAGCTTGATGACGGACTCATGTCGGCGGCACGGGAATCTGGCCTCGCAAGGTCGTCCCGCGGTTCGGTGCTGAGTGGACTTCGAACGTGCCGCCGAGCGCCTCGAGCCGGTCCCGCATGTTGGTCAGGCCCGCACCTCGAGCGGTGGTCGTGGGGTCGAAGCCGACGCCGTCGTCGGCGACCGAAAACGTCAGGTCGCCGTTGGACGCCGACAGCGCGATCGTCACGCTTGCGGCCGACGCGTACTTGGCGGCGTTCTGCAGGGCCTCGAGGCAGCAGAAGTACACGGCCGCCTCGATCTCTTGAGGGAAGCGCCCGAAGCCGTCGCCTTCGACAGAGGCGAGCACCGGCGACTTGCGGGCCTGCGCCTGGAGGGCGTCAGCCAGACCCTTGTCCGCGAGAAGTGGCGGATAGATGCCTCGCGCGAGGTCGCGCAGGCTCTCGAGCGCGTCGGTCGTATCGTGCTGGAGCTCGTCGAGCATCGCACGGGCGCGCTCGTCATCGGTGCCCACCAACGTGGCCACCAGCCTCTGCTTGACCGACAGCGCGACGAGCTGCTGCTGGGCGCCGTCGTGGATGTCCCGTTCCAGCTTCTTCGCCCGCTCGTCCTGCGCGGCGACGATCCGCTTGCGGGACGCCCGCAGGTCCTCCAGCAACCCGACGTTTCGCAGCACGAGGCCCGCCTGCGCGGCTACGTCCTCGAGGAGCTTGCCCTGGGTCGGCCCCAACGGCTCGCTCGCAGGCATGACCACCGAGATGGCGCCGAGGGAGTCCCCCTGGTGGCGAACGAGAAATCCGGTTTCTCGCGGCCTGAATGGTGGGAGATCGCCACCGACCATGGGGAGGGGAGCCACGCCGTCGTCGCTCGGCCAGGACGCCGTAGGGCGTAGGAGTCCGCTGCCAGTAAGCCAGACCGTGGCTCGATCCGCCCCCACCGCTTCCGCGGATACGCGCGCCAGCCGCGGAAGCGCGTCGTCGAGCGAATACGTGTTCGCGAACCGAGAGGAGAGCTGCGACAGGACTTCGTACGGGGTCGCGCGCCGGCCGTACACGAACCGGTTGGCTAGCCGCTGCGCTCGTCGGCGCGCTGGCTGGAACGCCAGCGCGATGATCGCGGCGGCGATCGCCGAAAGAACCGGGTTACTCGCGTAGCCGATGAGCGATCCGATCCCGATCACCACGACGAGGTAGACGCCCGTGATGAACACCGCGATCGCGCCGTACACGACCGTCTTGTTGATAACGATGTCGATGTCGTACAAGCGGTATTTCAGGACACCGAACGCGACCGAGACGGGCACGGCGAGGAACGCTAGGACCATCAGGTTCTCCAGCCACACGAGGTGGCGACCCTCTGGCGACGCCGTGCCCTGCACGATCACCAGCACGCCGTAAGCTGCGAACATCGAGGCGACCGTGATCGTGGACAGGGTCAGCCACTTCAGCTGGAGTCGTTCCTCGCCGCGGGAGCGCCGGAACCGGTGCACGATCGATGCCGCACCCACCAACACGATGGGAAGCATCAGCGTCGTGGAGGCCGCGGCCGCGTCCTGACCGCGCTGGCCTCCTATGCCGAGCGGGTTGTCGACCCCTGCGTACACCGTGAGGTGAGGGATCAGGGCGTTCAGTGTCGTAGGCACGAGGCTGATCGCGATCCCCACCCACATCGCCCTGCGCCATCCGACGGACAGGAACCGGCCATCCGGGAAGATCGCCGCGACGATCGCGACGCCGGTGATCAGGGGGATCCATATCCACTCCACCAGCCACGCCGCGTAGATCCCTGCCGGCGGGACCCCGCCCCGGACGTCGAGCGCCCACCGCGCGTACTCGGTGGCGAACGCGAGGACCCCAGCCACCAGGCCGAGGCCGCAGAAGATCCATCCGATCGGGTTCTTCGGCCGCCGGGAGGCCAGGACGGCGCCGACGCCACCCATGACCATGGACCAGGCGATCGCATACCCCCTGGTCCCGAACTCGGTCGGCCGCAGCGGCGTGTCCCGGGCAAGGACGAGGAACACGGCGGCGCCAGCCGACAGGACCGCCGTGAGAACGAACGATCCGCTGGCCAACGCTCGAACGGATGACCTGCTCACGCCCGGATGGTCCCACCCGTCGGCCGATGGTCCAAGGAGGGGAGCGCCACGCGTCAATGGGACGTTCCCGCCCCATTGAGGAGGGTGCAGGCACCCCGATGCATTCGGGAAGGTGGGCCGTCGCCGCCTTCCGTCGGCGTCACGTGTGTACGTCCACACCGCACCGACTCTGCGCTAGCAGGGGAAACGTGCCGAGGCCCTGTACGATTTCCGCGTGTCGCCCCTGAACGTCGCCGGAATCGAGGCGAACGCGCCGTCCGGTCGCGACCTCGGGTCGACCGATCCGCGCGGTCATCGCGCTCGGTGGTTCGTTGCCACCTTGACCGCAGTCGTGGCGCTCTCGATCGCGCTCGGCCGCCTAGACCGGCCGGTGCCCACCAGTGGCGCCGTGTGCATGGCTCGTACGTCGCGAGAGTGGCCGACGCCGACGCACACCTCTGGACGGTGCGACTGGTCGTCGAACGGACGCGCTCGGGAACCGCCGAGATCACGACGCGTTGCGTCGTCGAGATCTCTCGCGTGACGTTCGAACGGACGGTCACGATCCCCGAGGGTGAGCCGTCCGTGAACGTGCGACTCGGGCGGTTGGTGCGCTTCCCGCGTCACGATCCTCCCGACCCGGACGACGTCGAGATCGGCGATGTGGAACATTGCCACCGGCTTTAGCCGTCGCTCCAACTGGCAGGCGCCGCTTCTAACCTCCCTCCCGGCGCGCCAGCAGGGAAACGCCGCCGGGGCTTGACGTACACCGCTCGACGGGGACGACGAGGACGACAACTTGACCGACGCCGCGATGAGTTTCGGGCGCGGGGGCAGTCCGTACGTGCAACACCGACCACGGGAGGAAACCATGGGTAAGGTCATCGCGTCGATCACGACCTCGGTCGACGGCTACGTCACCGGACCCGACGACGGCCCGGAGTATGGGCTGGGCAAAGGCGGCGAGCGCCTGCACTACTGGGTGATGGGCGGCCCGTGGACCTACGACGGCGGCCACGAGTTCGCCATGCACGGGCCCGACAAGGAGTTCTACGACGAGATGGTCTCGACCGTGCGGGCCGGCGTGGTCGGCCGCGGCATGTACGACGCCGCAGGTGCGTGGGGCGGGACGAACCCGTTCCCGGGGCCGCTGTTCGTGCTCACCCACCGCACCGCGGACCAGCCTGCCCCGGAGGCGGGCTTCACGTTCGTCGCCGACCTCGACGACGCGCTGGCCCGGGCCGAGGCCGCCGCGGGTGACGGCGACGTGTCGGTGGGCGGCGGTGCCGATGTGATCCGGCAGGCGCTGGCCGCCGGGAAGGTCGACGAGCTCGTCATCTCGACGGCGCCGGTGATCCTCGGTGCGGGCAAGCGGCTGTTCGAAGGTTTCGAGCGGGACGTCGACCTCGAGGTGGTCAAGGTCTACAGCTCGCAGTACGCCACCCACGTGCGCTACACGGTCAGCATGGAGGTGGCAAACCGGGGCGGCGCCTCGGTAGAGTCCCGAGCATGACCAAGCGGGATTACCGCTTGTTCCTCGACCATTTCACAGCAGATAACACTGCCGCGTTCGCTCGTCGTCAACGTGCCTAATCAGGGGTTTGGCACACCGTTCAGCGCCGGATAGCTACGGATCAGAAGGTTGGGGGTTCGACTCCCTCCCGGCGCGATAGCAGGGAAACGTCCGAGCACCTGACCCACACGGCAACCGCAAGATCAAGGCCGCCGATCAACCGTTTCGCTCAATGGGAAGAGGTCGAACGCGGTGTTTGGGAGGCACGCCGCCTCTGCAGGGTCGAAAGCTATCGCGAGTTCGCCGCCGACAACCGTGTCAGGCTTTACTCATACGACCCGGCGCGGGGATCAACGGACTTGACCGGATCACCCGTACCTCTCTGCGAGATTCATCGCCATCTGTCGCATCTGCTCGATCGGATCGACCGAGTGCAGGGCTTTCCGCTCCTCGGACCGACGGAGCCCATCCTTGGCGTGTTGCACCCAGACTGCGACGGATGGCTGCGGCGGATCGTTGACGTTCGTGACCACCCGAAGGACGACCGACTCGTGTGCCACCACGACCCAAAGGCCCACCCGGTCCGTCCCGTGCACCATCTCGCCGACCATGAGCCCGTAACGCTCCCCCTGCAAGCGCGGCAGATCACGGGCGATGACAGCAGGCAGATGTCCAACCTGGACGCTGGCGCTGGCGTTCCACACGCCGATCGCGTTCGGATCGAATGGGTTGGACGGCTCGGGCCGAAGGACGACCTCGCTTCCAGGTCGAAAGTCGGGAAGATCGGCCGCGGCCGGGTAGTACGACATACCAGCCACCCATGTGACGAACACGTGACGCTCCAGCAGGTCGCGCCGCGTGTCCTGCAGCACGAAGCCTCGCCACTCCTTGTCCGAGTACCAACTGGCATCGAGCTTCATGACCCGTAGTACAGCCCGGCGCGGAGCGTGGGGCACGGGGCGATGGCCCTGCGTCGACCGGGTCAAATGGCAGGGCTCGCAGTGCGCGCCGGCTCCCGGTTCCGACAAACGCTCGTCACTTGGGCGTATTGCTCCGCGTTCCTCGAGGGGCATATAAGTGCTGCATAGGGGCCGTTTCGAGAGGGAGGACGAGATGCGGCCGATCACGAGGAGACGCTTTCTGCAGTACGGCGTGGGGGCGGGGGCCGCTCTGGCCGTTCCGTGGGCATCGCGGATCCCTGTGGCGAATGCCGCCCCAGGCGGCAAGCTCACGAAGTACGTCCAACCGGTTCCGCTCCCGGGCAGCGGAATCGTCGTCGCAGCCCAGAGCGGAGCGAACCAGTACGCCTTCACCCAGACCGAGATCACGCGCCAGTTGCATCCCGCAGCTCCCGCCCACGCCGCTGTGGGCCTACGACGACGGCTCCGGGCTCGCGGGACAGTCGGGGTCGTTCGGGATGGCGGTCGTGGCGCAGGCCGGTACGCCGCTCGACGTGAGCTTCACCCACGACCTGCCCGAGACGTACCCGGACTGGATCCCGGTCGACACCCGGCTCACGCCGCTCGGCAACGAGGTCCGCCTGATGACCCATCTGCACGGGGGATTCGTCGCGGCCGACAGCGACGGCAACCCCGCGGTGACGCCCGATGGGTTCGGTCCGGGCGAGACGCAAACCGTCCACTACACCAACCAGCTTCCCCAGATGCCGGCGTCGCTGCTCTGGTTCCACGACCACGGCCTCGGCACCACGCGGCTCAACGTCTTCGCCGGGCTCGCCGCCGCCTACATCCTGCGGGACAAGTACGACACCGGCCACGAGCCGAACCCGATCGGGATCCCCGGCGGCGCCTACGAGGTCCCCCTCGTGATCCAGGATCGCCACTTCAACCCCGACGGGACGTTCCTGTACCCGACGAGCGGCATCCCTGGCGCGACATGGATCGGCGAGTACTTCGGCGACACGATGCTCGTGAACGGCAAGGTCTGGCCGTTCCTCGACGTCGAGCCTCGCATGTACCGGTTCCGGATCCTGAACGGATGCAACGCGAGGATCCTGACCCTCGACGTCGGCCCTGCGGCTCTGTGGCAGATCGGCGCCGAGGGAGGCATGTGGGACGTACCGGTACGGGTGAGCCGCCTCGTGCTGGCCCCGGCCGAGCGGGCAGACGTGCTCGTCGACTTCAGCAAGTTCGCCGGTCAGACGCTCGTGTTGAAGAACCACAAGCCGAAGAAGCCGGTCGTCGTCGCCGGCGCCATCGCTGCCGCAGGTGATGCAGATCCGGGTCGGGACGACCGTGACCCATCGCGGGACCGACCTCGATCCCCTCGAGCCTGCCGGGGCGGGCCGCCGATCTGCCCGATCCGGTCACGACGCGATTCATCACGCTGAACGAGATCGACATCGACGAGCCGAGCTGGTTCCTGAACCTGAACGGCGTGCATTTCGACGAGGCACCGACGACCGAGACCCCGAAGGTCGGGGCGGTGGAGGACTGGGTCTACGTGAACCTGACCGGAGACACCCATCCGATGCACATGCACCTGGTCACGTTCCAGGTGATCGGACGCACCCCGTTCGATGTCGAGGCCTACGAGGAAGCCTACGAGGGCCCGAGCCCGGCGTCCCGGGCGGACATCGACCCGTCCCCGTTCGCCACCGGTCCGATGCTCCCGCCGACGCCCGATGAGCGGGGGTTCAAGGACACGGTCAAGGCGAACCCCGGATACTTCACGACGATCCGGGCGAAGTTCGACCTGCCGACCGCAGTGACGGCGCCACAGGACTACGTCTACCACTGCCACATCGTCGAGCACGAGGACAACGACATGATGCGGCCTTTCACCGTCATGCCCTGAGGCTTCGGACGGCGAGCCGAGGTATCCGCTCGCCGGCGGGGACGTGGACGTCCGTATCCCGTTTGGGCCGGCCATGAAGGATCGGGTCCGTTTCCCACCCATATACCTCCGCCTCTCGCTGATGCGGAAGACGGGACGAGGTAACGGCACGGCAAGCTTGTTGGCCCGCTCTACGGCGATGACCGGCTTGGCGGCGCACAGGTGACAGCGGATAACTCTCCCCTCTTCGCTTGACTCCGCCTTGCCTAGTGGCTGGGCTGGCATACCGTTCATGCGCCGATAGCTACGGATCAGAAGGTTGGGGGTTCGACTCCCTCCCGGCGCGCTAGCAGGGGAACGCCCCCACGCCTTGACGCACATCGCTTGTAGCGTGTCTCGCGCTACGCCGAGAGCCTCGAGTGACGACGGATCTCCGAGCGTTGGTCCGGATGGTTAGTTAGGGCGAGCCTCAGATCGCTCGGCACCAGATGGATCGCTACCCGGCTCTGGCGCGATCTGTGCGGGTTCAGCGACTACGGACGGCACGGACGGTCGGACGCAGGACCCTGTACAGGGCCCAGGCCAGCAGCGCGAGGCCGATCACCGTTCGGATCTGCTGCTCAGACCACCGGGTGTGCTTGGAGACGGGCTTCGCGACGGCCCCACCAACCCTCCCGGGCAGACCCGCAAGGGCGGATTCGCCCAGCGCGGTGACCAATGATGAGTCCTTCGACACTTTCGAGTCCTTCGTCTTCGATGCCATAGCTTGGTCTTACCCGCGCCGCCCCGCGAGCAACCAAGGTTCGGCGCCTTTCTGCGAAGCGAAGGATCGGGTCGAGCGGGCCAAGGAGGATGACAGATCGTGGAGGCGACCGCTCACTCGCTGGGCAACCCATCCCTCGCGCGAAGAGGGTCATCGTTCGCGCAGTAGGGCTCGGGCGCATGGGCCGGTTGGACCCTTCTCGCCTCCTGGCGGGATGTGATCCCGCTGGCGCGCCCTCCGCTGCTAGAGAATGAGGGCAGAGTCAGTCCTCTGCCTCCCGCAACTGCCGGTGAGGTTCGCCCGAAATGCCCGAGCGACGATCCCTGCCGAGACCAAGAGCCTAACCCCGGGGATTCCCGTCCCTCGCGACGTCTGCCGGCGTTCCCTCACGCTTGGCTACTACGGCGAAACGGTCGTTCTCGTAGACGATCCGCTCGATGTCACCGATGAAGTGATCCGGCACGATGGCGAACTGCCGTAGATCGCTCCGCACGAGCAGGTATTCCTCCATCGTGATGTCGATGCTGCGGTCGCACATCTTCGATGCGCACTCGCACACCATGTCGAACCGATTGGAGGCTGGTGCACCCTCGTAGGCGGCTTCGATCTCCTCGTTGAGCTCCCTGGAGGCGACCTCGTTCCGGGCCATCCGCTCCTCGCGCGCAGTCATGAGCGAGGTATGGCTCGCGGTGACCAGTCACACCTCACTGGATGTCATCTGCCAGCAGGCGAACGAGGGTTCTTGGTCCGGAGCGTCTTCTCGATGTTCCGTACTGCTTCCTTGACAGAGATCTTGGAAGCGTCACCCGCCTTCTTGAGATCTGCATAGATGATGTTCCGCTTGTCTCCGTGAGACTCATGGGGCTCGCCGCATCCACAGGACATACACATCGGTGTCTCCCTTCGCGCCTTCCGAGGCAGGGATTGGCTTCCCGACCGGTGGGCATCCGAAACGCTTGTCGAGACAGATGGCCACTAGCCTGAGCCGAACGATGCACGTTTCGCTGCTATCCACCCGTTTCGTGGTGAGGAGCAGCGACAGGCTTCGATTCGGGCGACCCGCGCTGTCGGAGGAAGATGGTGAGTACGACGATGCTGCCGACGGCCACGAACTCGCTCTGCCAGTTCTGGAACGACTGGAACCAAAAGGTGGACGACCTCACGAATTCCATGGTGCTCACCGGATGCTGCCCATGTGCCACCTGGTCGGCGCTGTATTCTCTGGCACCTCCAAGGGCATGCAGCACGGACGAGAGCATGAAGAGGACCGCGAGAGCGATCCCCAACGAGTTCTCGTAGAGCACGAGCCGCCATCCTCCTCGCCGCACAGGTCCAGGCGCCCGCTCCAGCTCAGTCACCGATCGGGGGTCGGCATCCCTCTCGGGATCGCCGCCGAGTGGCTTCGACTCCGAAGAACCCTTCTGGACCAGCCAAACGGTGAGCAAGACGTAGCAAGCCATCTGAAGGAATTCGCTCTCCCAGTTCTCGAAGGTGGCCTCGACGAAGTGCCCCGTGGTGAGGTAGGCCTCGAGGCCCACCGTCTGTTCGTGGTGCTCGCGCTGCTCGGCGTTGTACGTGCGCCAGCCTGTCAAGCCTTGTCCCACGAGGAAGACGCCAAACAGGCCGAACAACACGATCGATAGACCGTTCTCTCGTAACCATCTCGGCATGGTGCCTCCTCGTCGGATGTATCTCCACTTCCGCACCGGTCATTCGTCCGGTCTGGTCATCGCCCATCCGATCCGTCGTCGCCCGCGCGGGATGCGGTTGCGATCGCCTCGAGTGGGTAGGCCTTCGGTGACGACAAGTGGAGGTGTTGACAGATGGGATTCTTCTTGACCCTTGCGGCTTTCGCGGGCGGATACGCGACCGGGGCGAAGATGGGCGACCGACCGATGGTCCTCGCCAGGAACGCGATGAACGATGTTCGCGCACGGGCGACTTCAGCGGCGGACTCCGTGCGGAGCATCGCGTCGGACGCGGCGGTGCCTCTCGTCGATGTACGGCCGGTCCGAGACGTGATGTCGACGCCGGTCGAGTCGGTGGGCCTGGACGCGCCCGTGCGTGAGGCGGCGGAGCAGATGCAACGCATGAGGATCGGAGACGTGTTCGTCGTCGATGAAGCCGGTGAGCTGCGAGGGATCGTGACCGATCGAGACCTCACCGTCCGAGTGATCGCGGAGGGTCGAAGCCTCGACACGTCCGTCGAGCAGATCATGTCGCCGATCGCAGCAACCGTGCCCTCGACGGCAACCGTATCTGCTGCTCTCGAGCTGATGCGACAGCATGAGGTACGCCGGCTGCCCGTTTTGGAAGAAGGCAGACCTCACGGAGTCGTCAGCCTCGGCGACCTCTCGCGTTCGGGCGGAGCGGGAGACGTTCTTGCCGACATCAGCACCTCGCCTGCGAACAACTGAACGACGCTTCTCGAGTTCATGCTCGAGTAGTCATGAAGAGGACTGGTGCTCAGGGTGCTCGGATCTCTTCTCCCCGTTGGCCTTCGAGCATCTCCTTGAGGCCCGTCAACGCGATCCTCCAGCCCTCCTCCGAGGCGTCCTTCGCTTCCTCCGAGGGCAGGTTTCGCTCGGTGATCGTGAGCCGCGTCGAATCGTCACCTCCTGCCAAGGCCCAGGTGACCTCCTGATAGTTCTGCGGTTCATCAGGGAGGCCCGAGATTTCGCTCCAATGCGTATGGACGAGGAGAGTCGGGGCTTCGATCCTCAGGATCTCGCCCTTGTCCACGTAGGGCTTGCCCTTCCACTCACCCCGATGAACCAGGGCGCTCCCAGCCTTCCAGTCACTCTCGGTGTCCACTCCGAAGAACCACTGTTTGATCTGTTCGGGGACGGTCAGCGCTTCCCACACACGTTCAACCGGTGCGTTGATCATGACCGATGCGCTCGTTCCGAGGTCGCTCACGGATCCTCACTCCTTCCGGGCTGGAGCAAACCGGCCTGTCGGTAGGTCTTTCCCGGAATCCAACGCCAGCATGCATGAGGCCTGTGCCTCATGAGTTCGGACGCCGACCGTGCGCATGCTCGCAGGAAAGAGCACGGGTCGAGCGCTGGGTTGCGGAACCCGCACTACTGGCGTACACCGTCATCGCCCAAGCGAAGGGAGCGAGCGTGCCGGAGTACATGGATGTGCATCGCAACATGAAGGGCATCACGCCCGAGGATCTGCTGAAGGCGCACCAGGCCGATCTCGACGTCCAAGATCAGGAGAACGCGGACTTCAAGAAGGCGTGGGGCGACCCCGAGACCGGGATCGTCTTCTGCCTCTCGGAGGCTCCGAGCAAGGAGGCCGTCATGCGCACGCACGAGCGTGCCGGCCACCCCACCGACGAGGTCTACGAGATCACCGCGACGGCCTAACCCCGAACCGGAGCCCGTGCTCGTCGATCAGGCGCGCGATGCTGTCGAAGTCGAACTCCAATCCGTAGCGCGCACCGACCGCCGCGGACTCGTCCGGTCCGGCGGTCGGCGCGAGATCCACGATCTCCTTGAAGAACCGCTCGAATCCGGCCGGGGAGATCACTTCCAGGATCCGGGCAGGCTCATCTCCCGCGTTCCAGAAGGTGTGCCACTGATCGCGGGGTTTGAAGACCAGATCACCCTGACCGGCGAAGACCAGCTCATCGCCGAGCTGCGCGCCCACTCGCCCCTCGAGCACGAAGCTGTATTCGTCCTCTCGGCTATGGCGATGCATGGGTGCGGCGAGTGCGCGAGCAGGCATCGGATGCTCCACGAGGGAGACGTGCTCGCCCGAATCCTTCCCGGCGATCATGAATCGGACGTCGATCGATCCGAGGGATCCCGTCTCCCCGTCCGTAGGTCCCAGTACCCGCGCCGTTGTCCGCTCCGACATCGACCGCCCCCTTGTTCGCTGAACTCCTCGTTCACCGGTTCGGATCGTTCGGTTAGAACGGCTTCGTGACCATCAGCGTGATGATGATCGCGATCGTGACGAGCTCGAGCGCCCGCGCGTTGCGGACGGCGGGGTCGCGCAGCGCCGTGCGGAGCTCGGGCGTCACCTCGCCCCGTCGCTTGGCGTCCTCGAGCGAGGCCTCGAAGACCTTCCCGTGTGGCAGGAACACCGTCGGCACCAGGAGCCCGATCGCGACGAACAGGATCAGCGACGTGAACAGCCACCAGTCGTCGGTCCCCGCGAGCGGCTGACCCTCCGACCACGCGGCGAGCAACCCCGCCACCAACACCGCGAACGACCCCGGGATCACCATCAGGCGTTCGAAGCGGCCGCTCAGATCCACGAGCTCCTCGAGCGTCCCGAGGTCCGTCGCCGAACGCGCCTTGGCCATGGTCACGTTCCGTCCGAGCATCCCGGCGACGAACCAGAACGCGATGGCCACGTGCAGCAGGACGACCCACTCGCTCACGACACCGGATGCTCGCACATCGTGAGGGTCGTCGGCGGTCCGTATGCTCGGTCGATGGGTAGGGTCCGCGAGCTCGTCGACCGCGTCGGCATCCTGCGCCCGCTGCGGATCCGGGACTTCGCGTTCCTGTGGATCGGGCTGACCGTCTCGTTCATCGGCGACGGCGTCTACATCATCGCGATCGCCTGGCAGACGTACGACCTGTCGAACTCGCCCTCGGCGCTCGCCGCCGTCGGGATCGCATGGAGCCTGCCGCAGGTGATCCTGCTGTTGATCACCGGCGTCCTGTCCGACCGCGTCGACCGCCGGCTCCTGATGATCGCCGGGGACCTGATCCGTGGGGTCGCGATCGCCACGATCGGGATCATGTCGATCGGCGGCACGCTCACCATGACGTGGCTGATCGGGCTCGTCGTCGTCTACGGGGCGGGGCAGGCGCTGTTCGGGCCGGCCTTCTCGTCGATCGTGCCGCAGGTCGTGCCCGAGGAGCTGCTCGTCGAGGCGAACTCGCTCGGGCAGTTCGTCCGGCCGGTGGCGTGGACGCTGATCGGACCGCTCGTCGGCGGGGCGCTGGTCGCGAGCGTCGGCACGGGGTGGGCGTTCATCGCCGACGCGAGCACCTTCGTCGTCTCCGCGGTGATGGTCGGGCTGATGCGGACGCGGCCCGAGGAACGCTCCGACGACGAACGCACGTCGCCGTGGACCGATCTCAAGGAGGGCCTGCGCTACGTGCGGAGCAAGACCTGGCTCTGGGTGGCGATGCTGACCGGGACGGTGAGCCTGCTGGCCACGTGGGGACCGTGGGAGGTCCTCGTGCCGTACGTGGTGCGCAACGACCTCGGGGGTTCGGCGGCAGACCTCGGCTTCGTGTTCGGCGCGGGGGGCGTTGGGTCGCTGACCGTGGCGCTCGTCTTCGGCCAGCGCGGGCGTCTGCCACGGCGCGCGGTGACCGCGCTCTATCTCGTCTGGGCCGTCGGCATGCTCATGACCGCCGGGTTCGGGCTGGTCTCCTCGGTGTGGCAGGCGATGGCCGTGGCATTCGTGTCCGAGAGCTGCATCACCGCGCTCGTCGTGATCTGGTTCACCCTGCTGCAGCGGCTGGTGCCCGGCCACCTGCTCGGACGGGTCTCGAGCCTGGACTGGCTGATCTCGATCGGCGGCGTCCCGCTGAGCTTCGCCGTCGTGGGCCCGCTGGCCGCGGCGTTCGGCGTGGACGCGACGCTGATCGGCGCAGGTCTGATCGGCGCCGCGGTGACGATCGGGTTCATGCTCTTCCCGGGCGCGCGCGACCCCGAACGCGACGGCTCGCTCGACCCGTCCGCCGCCCCCGGGATTTCCGCGGCGCCCGGCTAGACTCGGACGCGGATGGAGTACCGGCACCTGGGTCGTCTCGGGTTGAAGGTGAGCCCGCTGTGCCTCGGCACGATGAACTTCGGGCCGCAGACGAGCGAGCCCGACAGCCACGCGATCATGGACCGGGCGCTCGAGCTCGGGATCAACTTCTTCGATACCGCCAACGTCTACGGGCAGCGCAGGGGCGTCGGGGCGACCGAGACGATCGTCGGCAACTGGTTCGCCAAGGGCGACGGACGGCGCGACAAGGTCGTGCTCGCGACCAAGGTCTACAGCGAGATGGGTTCGTGGCCCAACGAGTCGCGCCTGTCGGCGCTGCACATCCGCAAGGCGTGCGAGGACAGCCTGCGGCGGCTGCAGACCGACCACCTCGACATCTACCAGATGCACCACGTCTACCGAGAGGCGACCTGGGACGAGGTCTGGCAGGCGTTCGAGACGCTCGTGCAGCAGGGCAAGGTGACCTACATCGGCTCGAGCAACTTCGCCGGCTGGCACATCGCCAAGGCGAACGAGGCCGCGAAGGACCGTCACTTCCTCGGGCTCGTGTCCGAGCAGTGCATCTACAACCTGGCCGAACGCAACGTCGAGCTCGAGGTGCTCCCCGCGTGCGAGGACTACGGGTTGGGCGTGATCCCGTGGAGCCCGCTGTGGCGCGGGATGCTCGCCGGCGTGCTCGACGGCGGGGGCGACAAAGGGGTGAGGCGCTCGTCGAGCATGGTGCAGGACAAGCTCGGGGAGCACCGTCCCCAGGTCGAGGCGTACGAGAAGTTCTGCGCAGAGCTCGGGCAGCCGCCGGCGGAGGTCGCGCTCGCCTGGCTGCTCGCCAACCCCGTGGTCACGTCGCCGATCATCGGCCCGCGGATCCCCGAGCAGCTCGAGAGCGCGATGCGGGCGCTGGACCTGAGGCTCGACAAGGCCACGATGAAGCGGCTCGACGAGATCTGGCCGGGCCCGGGCGGACCCGCGCCGGAAGCGTTCGCCTGGTAGACGGGCGGCCGAACTAGGCCGGCGGCGTCGAGCCGGGCTCGTCCCCCTCCTCGTCCGGAGCCGGCTCCGGGCTCGAGGAGCCGACGCTCTGGCGGATCCGTTCGGTGGTCTCGGTGACCGTGACCGAGACGGCGTCGCCCAGCGCCCGAACGGCCTGCTTCAGGTCCTGCTTCGCCTGCTCGTCGCGGATCGTGTCGCCCAGCGCGGTGAACGCCCGATCGAGCGCGGCGGTGATGTCTCGCCCTGCGGCCTCCAGCTTGCGCTGGCTCTCCTGCGCCGACTCGCGCACGGGTCCGCTCGCGTCCTTGTACCGCTCGGAGACGTGCCGTCCCCACGACGCGAACCGTTCGCCGACCTCGTTCCATGCCTCGTTCGTACCCGACATCTCGATCTCCCATCTGTCCCTTGGCCGATCGCTTGGCCGAAACCTGCCGAACCGAGTCTAGAGGCCGTCCCCGGGAAGGAGGCCGGCCCCCAACGCTGGGGTAAGGTTTGCCGGCCATGGCCGAGGACGGTGCGGACGACCTCGCGCAGCTCACGGACGAAGAGCGTGCGGTCCTGCTGAAGGTCGTCGAGGTCCTGCGCAAGCTGAGGTTCGGGACCGTGCTCTTGGTCGTCCAGGACGGCAAGGTCGTCCAGATCGAGATGGCGGAGAAGATCCGGCTCCGCTAGGCACAAGGCTGCGGCCGAGACGGCTGCGTTGGTTGACACCTGCGGAGCCTGTTGCTATCCATTGACGCGTTCGGCTGACCGTACCCACGGAGGCCGTGTCCCGCGACGTTCCAGCCTTTCGATCGACCGGACCACCGGAGATCGACCAGTAGTTCGACTTCCAACCGGTCCCTCGAAAGGAGCGCACCTTGCGGTCTCATCTCACATTCCGGCTGTCCGTCCTGCTCGCGGTGTTCGGTCTCCTCGCCGCCGCGTGCTCGAGTGACGACCCCGGCACCGGCGCGTCCGGCACGTCGCCGGTCGCCGCCGACTGCACGCCCGCCGAGTCGCCGATCGTGACGGTCACGGCCTACAGCAACGTCTACGACGTCTACGGCAAGCTCATCTCTACCTTCCAGTCCGACTGGAAGGAGTCGCACAACGACCAGCAGGTCCAGTTCTCGACCTCGTTCGGCGGTAGCACCACACAGGCGCAGAACGTCGTCGCGGGATTCCCGGCCGACGTGGCGGCGCTGTCCCTGTACCCCGACATCCAGCTGATCGAGGACGCCGGGCTCATCACCCACGACCCGAAGCAGGATCCCGAGGGTGGCATCGTCGCGACGTCCGCCGTCGTGTTCGACGTTCGGCCGGGCAACCCGCTGAACATCGACAACTGGGACGACCTCGCCAAGCCGGGCGTCGAGATCCTGACGCCCGACCCCGCCTCGAGCGGGGGCGCGAGGTGGAACATCGTGGCCGCCTACGGCGCCGCGATGCGCGGCGAGGTCCCCGGCTACGCCGCGAACGATCCGGCCGCCGCGCAGCAGCTGCTCACCGACATCTTCAGCAACGTCACGGTGATGGACAAGAGCGCCAACGACTCGATCAAGAACTTCCAGGCGGGCAACGGCGACGTGGCGCTCACCTACGAGTACGCGGTCCTCGCGTCGCAGAACTCCGGACTGGAAGACGAGATGGTGATCCCTCCGTCCACGGTCGCGATCCAGACGCCGGTCTCGGTGGTCGACGCGAACGCGGCGACGCACTGCGTGCAGGACGTCGCGGCCGCGTTCGTGGAGTTCCTGCACTCGGACGAGGCCAAGGAGCTGTACCTGACCGTCGGTTACGAGCGGTCGGTCGACCTGAAGGCGGCGCAAGCCGGTGACGACGGCGCGTACGAGCCGATCGACGACCTGTTCACGACCGACGACCTCGGCGGCTGGGATGAGCTGCAGAACGACACGGTGTTCGGGCCGGACGGTGCGTTCACCAAGGCCTTGGCCGCCGCACAGGGATAGCGCTTGAGCACACAGACGCTGGAACGCCCCGCCGCCCCGCCCCCGGCCCCGCCGGGGGCGGGGCGGCGTCCGGTCGTCGCCATCCGGAGAGCGCTCGCGCGCTGGGGGCTGCGGGGGACGGCGCTCCTGTACCTCGGGCTCATGGTCGCCCTGCCGACCGTGGCGGTGATCTCCCGGGGCTTCCAGGACGGACTCCAGTCGCTCCGCGACGCGTTGAACGCTCCGGGCGCGCGCGAGGCGATCGTCCTGACCCTCGTGCTCGCGGCCGTGACCGCGATCATCAACGTGATCTTCGGGACGCTGATCGCCTACGTGCTGGTGCGGTACGAGTTCCCGGGTCGCGCGTGGCTCTCGACGATCGTGGACATCCCGTTCGCGATCCCGACGCTCGTGACCGGGGTCATGCTCCGCGCGCTCTACGGTCCGAACTCCCTCATCGGGGGGTTCCTCGAGAGCCACGGGATCCACGTCATCTTCGCGCAGCTGGGGATCCTGTTCGCGCTGCTGTTCGTGACCCTGCCACTCGTGGTGCGCACGGTTCAACCGGTCCTGCTCGAGATCGACGAGGCGGAGGAGGAGGCGGCCCGGGTCCTCGGGGCGACCCGCTGGTACACGTTCCGACGGGTCGTGCTGCCGAAGCTCCGCGCGGGCATCGCCGCGGGAGGCCTGCTCGCGTTCGCCCGCGCGATCGGGGAGTTCGGGGCGGTCGTGATCGTCTCGGGCAACATCATCGGCAAGACGTTGACGGCGCCGGTGCTGATCTTCCAGCTCGCCAGCCAGTTCCAGCCGAACCAGGCGGCGGCGGTGGCCACCCTGCTGTTCGCGATCTCGTTCGTCCTGGTGCTCGTGACCGAGCGGCTGGTCGGCGCTCGCAACAAGGACGCCGTATGAGCGAGGCCGGCGAGCTCAGGGTCCCGGTCCTTCCCTCGGGGACGCGCCGGAAGCTGGTCCACGGCGGGTTCATCGCGATCGCGTTCCTGTACGTCGGGATCCTGGTGATCGCCCCGCTGATCGGCATCGCGTGGGCGGCGTTCTCGGCCGGGTGGTCGACGATCGTCTCCACGCTGAAGCAGCCCGACGTGCTCCACGCGTTCTACCTGACCGGGGTCATCACGGTCATCACGGTGATCGTGACGTCGGTCTTCGGCGTGATCGTCGCGCTGGTGATCGCGCGAGACCGCTTCCCGGGAAGGGCCTTGATGAGCGCGCTCGTCGACCTGCCCCTGGCCGTGTCCCCCGTGATCGTGGGGCTGATGGCGGTGGTGCTGTTCGGGCTCGGCGGATGGTTCGAACCGTGGTTCACGAGCCACGGCATCCGGATCTTGTTCGCGGTGCCCTCGATGGTGATCGTGACGATCTTCATCTGCATCCCGTTCGTGATCCGAGAGGTCGTCCCCGTCCTACAGGAGGTCGGGGTGACCGAGGAGGAGGCGGCGCGCACGCTGGGTGCGTCCGCCTTCCAGACGTTCTTCCGCGTGACGCTCAAGAACATCCGTTGGGGGTTGCTCTACGGGATCGCGCTCACCACGGCCCGTTCGATCGGCGAGATCGGCGCGGTGCTGATCGTGAGCGGGCAGATCACCGGCCAGACCGAGACCGCGACGCTGTACGTGCTGCGAGCGTTCGACCAGTTCCAGGACCAGCAGGGGTACATCGTCGCCCTGACGCTGGCGCTCGTCTCGATCGTTCTTCTAGTCTTGATCGAGATCTTCAAGCGCCGGCAGGAGAGGATGCAGCGCACATGACGGGGCCAGTTCGGATGACGGGCACGCCGATCCGTGTCGAGAACCTGTGGAAGCGGTTCGGCGAGTTCGAGGCTGTGAAGGACGTGACGTTCACCGCCGAGGCGGGCAGCATCACGGCCCTCCTCGGACCGAGCGGCTCCGGCAAGAGCACGGTGCTCCGGATGATCGCCGGCCTCGAGGAGCCGACGTCGGGCCGGATCTGGATGGAGGGCGAGGAGCACACGTTCAAGACCGTGCAGGAGCGGCGGGTCGGCTTCGTCTTCCAGCACTTCGCGTTGTTCCGCCACATGACCGTGGCGCAGAACGTCGCGTTCGGGCTGTCGGTCCGCAAACAGCCCAAGGCGCAGCAGCGCGAACGCGTGCAGGACCTCCTCGAGCTGGTGCAGTTGACCGGGTTCCGGGACCGGTACCCCGACCAGCTCTCCGGCGGCCAGCGGCAGCGGGTCGCGCTCGCGCGCGCCCTCGCGCCCCAGCCGAAGGTGCTCCTGCTCGACGAGCCGTTCGGCGCTCTGGACGCCCGGGTTCGCCAGGAGCTCCGTCGCTGGCTCGACGACCTGCACCAGGAGCTCGGGGTCACTAGCCTGTTGGTCACGCACGACCAGGACGAGGCGCTCGAGCTCGCCAACCGGATCGTCGTCATGCACGAGGGCCGGGTGGAGCAGGTTGGCTCGCCGGATCAGGTGTACGACGAGCCGGCCACGCCGTTCGTCGCGGGCTTCGTCGGCTCCTCGAGCGTGCTCCACGGGCACGTCGTCGACGGCCACGTGCAGTTCGGGGACCACCGGGTCGCCGGCGCCGGTCATCTCGCGGAGGGTGAGCCGGCGCGCGCGTTCATCCGACCGCACGACGTGCGCGTGACGACGTCGCCGCAGGACGGATCGCTGCCGGCATCGGTCGAGCGGGTCGTCAACCTCGGCTGGCTCTCCCGCGTGGTCCTGCGGCTCCCGGACGACCAGGTGCTGACGGCCGAGATCCCGAACGACGAGCTGAGCGATGTCGAGGTCGGCTCGTCCGTCTCCGTGGACCTGCGACGGGCGAAGGCGTTCGCCTCGGCCGAGGTGGAGGCTGCCGACGTGACCTCGGAGATGACCCCGACCGCGGCGGCGCGGTGAGCACCACCCGCCCGGCGGACGAGCCGAAGGAGCCGAACGTTCCTGCGGACGCGTCGGCACCGCCTTCGGCCCCGTCTTCTGGCCCGACCTCGCTCGACGCCGACGAGCTCGAGGTGATCCGGCGCGTCCGCGACAGCCTGCGTTCGATCCGCTTCGGCACGGTGCTGATCGTGGTGCAGGACGGGAAGGTCGTGCAGATCGAGACGGCCGAGAAGATCAGGCTGCGATGACGACCTCCCGAGCGCTCTCGATCGTGCCCGAGCCGGCACCCCGGCCCGTCAAGCTCTCGGTCCGCGGGGTGGGGAAGTCGTTCACGACGGGCTCGGGCACCGACGTGGCCGTGCTCGACGACGTGAGCTTCGACGTCCGCACCGGCGAGTTCGTCTGCCTGATCGGGCCGTCCGGCTGCGGCAAGTCGACGATCCTGAACCTGCTCGCCGGTCTGGACCGGCCCGATGCAGGCGAGGTGCTCCTGGACGGCCAACCGATCCTCGAGCCGGGGCCCGATCGGGCGTTGCTGTTCCAGGATCCGGCGCTCTTCCCGTGGCTCAGTGTCCGGGCCAACGTCGAGTACGCGCTCAAGCTGAAGGGCCTCGGTCCGGACGAGGCCCGGACCACGGCCGAGAGCTGGCTCGCGAAGGTCCGCCTCTCGGCGTTCGCCGACGCGCAGCCGCACGAGCTCTCGGGGGGCATGCGTCATCGCGCGGCGCTCGCACGTGCGCTCGCCTGCCAGCCCGAGGTGCTCCTGGCTGACGAGCCGTTCGGCGCGCTCGACGCGCAGATGCGCGAGATCCTGCAGAAGGAGCTCGAGCTCGTGTGGACCGAGCTGGGCAACACGTTCGTGTTCGTGACCCACAACGTGCGGGAGGCCGTGTTCCTCGCCGACCGCGTGATCGTGCTGTCGGCGCGTCCCGGAACGCCGATCGAGGAGTACCGGATCTCGACGTCGCGGCCCCGGAGCTTCGAGGACGTGCTGGTCGCCAAGGTGGTCGTGGACATCCACGAGCATCTGGCGAAGGAGGTGGAGCGCGCTGCACGCGAAGAAGGTCTTTGACCGGGTCTGGCCCCGCATCGCGCTCCTGGCCGCGATCCTGCTCGTGTGGTGGGCCGTCTACGAGACCGGCTGGATCGACCCGGCCAAGCTGCCGTCGCCCGCCGACGTGTGGAACGCGTTCACATCGAACATCACGGGTTCGCAGGGCCTGCTCCCGGCCGCCCGAGGCAGCATCATCCGGCTGGCGTTCGGGCTCAGCATCGCCGTGGTCGTGGGGACGGTGATCGGGTTCGCGATGGTCGGGTCCGTGGTGGTGCAGCGCAGCGTCGGCACGCTGATGACCGCCTTGCAGGCCCTGCCGTCGATCGCGTGGCTGCCGCTCGCGATCGTCTGGTTCGGGTTCACCGAGCGTGCCGTGATGTTCGTCATCTTCATCGGCGGCGTCCCCGCGGTGGCGATCGCGACGGCGATCTCGATCCGGCAGGTGCCCCCCACGCTGATCCGCGCGGCGAGGACGATGGGCGCGAAGGGATGGACGTTGCAGCGGACGGTCGTGCTGCAGGCCTGCGTGCCGGGCTACTGGACCGGGCTGCAGCAGGCCTGGGCGGTCGCATGGCGGGCCCTGCTGGCCGCCGAGATCATCCGCGTGGGCGCCGCCCGTGGGCTCGGCCACCTGCTCGAGGCCTCCGCGCAGAACACGGCGATGTTGATCGCGGTGATGGGCGTCGTCGTCGTGATCGGTCTGGCCATCGACTTCTTCTTCTCGGTGATGGACCGGCGGATCCGCAGCAAGCGCGGGCTGCTCGTCCCCGCGTAGCGCTACGCCAGGCCTGCGCGCTTGAGGGCGTCGGCCTTCGCGTCGTCGGTGAGCCGGTCGAGTGCCTCGGAGGTTCGCGGGGCGGGGGCCACCGGGTCCTCGATCCTCGCGGCATCCGGCGGGATGAGTTCGAGATCGGCCCGGAAGAGCGTTCGTGCGGTGGCCAGCGTTCGGGGAGGGCCGGTCCTCCGGCCGTGGCTCATCACCGGGACGAGCAGCGGCTCGTGGTCGTCCGGCAGCGGCTCGTCGCGCAGGCCGATGACGTCCCCTTTCGCCCCCCGGAACACCTGCTTGCGGCCGGGCTCCGTCGCCTTGTGCTCCGAGAGCTTGAGCATCGGACGGCCGTCGTACTCGACGAGCTTGTACGCCGAGTCCAGCGACGGCGCATCCGCCGAGACCCCCATCCGGGTCCCGACGCCGAACCCGTCGATCGGCGCGCCGCCGTCCACCAGTTGATGGAGCTGGTACTCGTCGAGGCCGCCGCTCACGAAGATCTTGGCGTGCTGCAGCCCGGCCTCGTCCAGCAGCGCACGCGCGCCGCGCGAGAGCTCGTGCAGGTCGCCGCTGTCGAGCCGCACCGCGAGGTTGTCGGTGAGCCCGAGCTCGTGGATCACCTCGATCGCGGTCCGGACGCCGTTCAGCGTGTCGTAGGTGTCGACCAGGAACGTCGTCCGGCCCGGGAAGTCGCGCGCGAACGTGCGGAACGCCTCCTTCTCGCTCGGGAACGACTCGATGTACGAGTGCGCCATCGTCCCCGCCGGCCGCAGCTCGTACCGCCGCGCGGCCTCGACGTTGCTGGTCGCGGCGAACCCGACGATCGCGGAGCAGCGCGCGACGGCGAGCGCCGCGTCGAGCCCCTGCGTCCGGCGGAGCGCGAAGTCCACGACGTCGCGTCCGTCGGCCGCGAGCACGCACCGCGCGGCTTTGGACGCGATCGTTGTCTGGAACGTGATCTGGTTGAGCAGGAAGGGCTCGACGAGCTGGGCGACGGCGATCGGCGCCGTGATCTCGAGCAGTGGCTCGTTCGCGTAGACGACCCGCCCCTCGGGGACGGCCCAGACCTCGCCGGTGAACCGCAGCGCCCCGAGCGCGTCCAGCACCGGGTCCTCGAACCCGAGCTCCGTGCCGAGGTAGTCGAGCTCCGGCTCGGACAGGCCGAACCCCTCGAGGAAGTCCAGGGCCGGCTCGAGGCCGGCGGCCACCAGGAACCCGCGGGTCGGCGGGAGCTGCCGGATGAACAGGCTGAACGTCGCCTCGCCGCCCATCCCGCGCTGGAGGTAGCTCGCGGCCATGTTGAGCTCGTAGAGGTCGGTCAGCAGACCGCTGGGCGCCATGGCCGAAGGCTACCCGAGCGGGTGCGGGACGCCGCCCGCGCTACCGCGGTGCCGTCCGTCCGCCGCAACCCGAACGCAGGGCCGGAGGTCCCCCACGAGCCATGCCGTTGGGCCCGGCGAGGTCGTGCCGGGGGGGTCGAGGCTCTCGGTGGAGGTGCGCACGCGTGAGGTACCTGGATCGGCCAGGATTCGACGCCCTGCTCCATGCGCTCTCGGAGCAGGGGTTCCGGCTGATCGGGCCGAGCGTTCGGGACGGAGCGATCGTGCTGGACCGTATCGAGGGCGTGGGCGACCTCCCTGCCGGTGTCGGCGAGACCCAGGGCCCGGGGACCTATCGCCTCACCCACCGCGACGACGATCGTCTGTTCGGGTGGGCGCACGGCCCCGATGCCGGGAAGCGCTTCCTGTTCCCGCCACGCGAGCGGCTGTCGACGATCCGTCGCGACGGGACGCTCTCGGTGGAGGCCGCGCCCCCCGACGACGCGCCGTACGCGTTCGTCGGGCTCCGCTCGTGCGACCTGCACGCGATCGCGGTGCAGGACCGCGTGTTCATGGACCTCGATCCCGCCTACCGGGACCGTCGCGAGCGGGCGTTGTTCATCGGCGTGAACTGCCAGGAGCCGGGCGGGACGTGCTTCTGCGACTCGATGCACACGGGGCCGCGGTGCACGCTCGGGTTCGACCTCGCGCTGACCGAGCTCGACGACGGGTTCGTCGTCGACGTGGGCAGTACGCGCGGGGGGGAACTGCTCGCGGCCGTCCGGACGCGGGAGTCGACCCCGGAGGAGGAGGTCGCGTCCGAGCGCGTCACCGACCGAGCGCGCGAACGCATGGGCCGCACCCTCGAGACCTCCGACATGCCGGACCTGCTGTACCGCAACCGCGAGCACCCGCGGTGGAACGAGGTCGCCGAGCGGTGTCTCGCCTGTGCGAACTGCACGAACGTCTGCCCGACCTGCTTCTGCCACGACGTCGTCGACGACGTGAACCTGTCGGGCACCGAGGCGACCCGAACGCGCGAGTGGGGCTCGTGCTTCAGCCAGGAGTACTCGTGGGCCGCGGGCGCGACCGTGCGCGACGCGCGCTCGGCCCGCTACCGGCAGTGGCTCACCCACAAGTTCGCGTCGTGGATCGATCAGTACGGGACGTCGGGGTGCGTCGGCTGCGGTCGGTGCATCACGTGGTGCCCGGTCGGCATCGACGTCACCGAGGAGATCGAGGCGATCCGTATCCACGACGGCGAGGTCGAGGTGGTGACGTCGTGAGCTCGACATCGGTGCAGGCACGGAGCCCGCTCGATCCCGAGGGCGTGCCGGCGCGCGTCGCCGTGATCCAGCGGATCGTGCCCGAGACGCCGGACTCGTCCACCTTCTGGTCCACCTGGCGCGGCGACGAAGACGACGGGTACGCGTTCTCGGCCGGCCAGTTCAACATGCTCTACCTGTTCGGGATCGGGGAGATCCCGATCTCGATCTCGTCCGACCCGGGGCATCCCCACCGCCTGGGGCACACGATCCGGTTCGTCGGGCGCGTGACCGATGCGTTCAAGGCGCTGCAGCCCGGCGACGAGATCGGCGTGCGGGGACCGTTCGGCTCGGCGTGGCCGCTGTCCGAGGCCGAGGGCGGCGACCTACTCGTGGTCGCCGGCGGGCTCGGCGTGTGTCCCGTCCGACCGGCGATCGAGTCCGCGATGCGCCATCGGGACCGGTACCGCCGATTGATCCTGCTGGTGGGCGCGCGGACCCCCGACCTGCTCCCGTATCAGGACGAGCTCGACGAGTGGCTCAAGAGGATGGAGAGCCTCGGGGTCGAGCTCCACCTGACCGTCGACGAGGCGCCCGAGCCCGGCTGGCTGCACGACATCGGCGTCGTCACGACCCTGTTCCCGAAGGCGCAGATCGAGCCGGCTCGCACGACGGCCTTCATCTGCGGCCCCGAGATCATGATGCGGTTCTCGGGCCGGGGACTCCTCGAGCTGGGCGTACCGATCGATCACGTCTACGTCTCGATGGAGCGCAACATGCAGTGCGCGATCGGGATCTGCGGGCACTGCCAGTTCGGTCCCTACTTCGTCTGCAGCGACGGCCCGGTCTTCCGCTACGACCGCGTCGTCGACCTGATGGGGGTGCGCGAGCTATGAGCGCGACGCTCGAACGCCCCGCCGCGCCGAAGCCGCGCGTCGCGGTGTTCAAGATGGCGTCCTGCGACGGATGTCAGCTCCAGCTGCTCGATGCCGAGCAGGCGCTGCTCGAGCTCGCCGGTGCCATCGAGATCTCGAACTTCGCCGAGGCGTCCTCGTCGATCGAACCGGGGCCCTACGACGTGACCCTGGTCGAGGGCTCGGTTTCGACGCCGGAGCAGGAGGACCAGATCCGCCGGATCCGTGCCGAGTCCAAGCTGCTGATCACGATCGGTGCGTGCGCGACGTCCGGGGGCGTGCAGGCGCTCCGCAACGCCACCGGCAAGCACGACGAGTACGTCCGGGCCGTGTACCCGACGCCCGAGTACGTCTCCTCGTTGGAGGACTCCCACCCGATCGCCGACCTGGTCGACGTCGATCTCGAGCTCACCGGGTGCCCGATCGACCGGGGCGAGTTGCTGGGCGCGCTGGCCTCGCTGCTCCGCGGCGCGGTTCCACGCCTGTCCACCTCGCCGGTCTGCGTCGAGTGCAAACGTCGCGGCTTCGTCTGCGTCGTCGTCGCTCGAGGCGAGCCGTGCCTGGGCCCCGTGACGCGAACCGGGTGCGGCGCGCTCTGCCCCGGGATGGATCGCGGGTGCTACGGGTGCTTCGGCCCCGCCCAATCCTCGAACAACGCCGAGATGCTCGGCCGTCGGTTCATCGAGCTCGGTCTGACGCCGAAGCAGACGTCCGAGAGGTTCCGCTTCATCACCGGATGGGCACCCGCGTTCCGCGAGGCGGCCGACGCGTTCGGCGAGGAGGCTCCCGGATGACCCACCGATCGGTCGAGGTTCCCGTGATCGCACGCGTCGAGGGGGAGGGGGCGCTCCACGTCGCCGTGGACGACGGCCAGATCACCGACCTTCGCCTGGAGATCTACGAGCCGCCCCGCTTCTTCGAGGCCTTCCTGCAGGGCAGGCACTTCGACGAGGTCTCCGACATCGTGCCGCGGATCTGCGGGATCTGCCCGGTCGCGTACCAGATGTCGGCGATCCACGGGCTCGAGCGGCTGTTCGGCGTCGAGGTCGCCGACGGGACCCACGACCTGCGCCGACTGCTGTACTGCGGTGAGTGGATCGAGAGCCACGTCCTGCACATCTTCCTGCTCGCCGCCCCCGACTTCCTCGGGTTCGACAACGCGATCGAGATGGCGACGGAGCACCCCGACCTGGTGAGGACCGGGCTCCAGATCAAGCGGATCGGCAACGACCTCATGGCCGCGATCGGCGGCCGCGAGATCCACCCCGTCTCGCCGCGGGTCGGAGGCTTCTCGAAGGCCCCCAGGCGCCGAGACCTGGACCCGTTCCTCCCGCGGCTCGAGTGGGCGCTCGAGCAGATGCCGGGTATCGCGGACTTCGTCGCCTCGCTGGACGCACCGGCGTTCCCCCGGCCGGCCGAGATGGTCTCGATGGTCAACGAGACGGAGTACCCGATCAACGAGGGCGGGATGGCGTCGACGAGCGGGCGCGCATGGGACGCGATCACGTACGAGCAGATGACGCACGAGGTGCACGTCGAGCACTCGAACGCGCTGCACTCGGTGATGACCGACACCGGGACCTCCTACTTCCTGGGACCGCTGGCGCGCGTCAACCAGAACGCGGCGCGCCTGACGCCGGTCGCGCGCGAGTGCGCCGAGCGGGCAGGTCTTCGTGTCCCCGAGTCCGATCCGTTCCGCTCGATGGCCGCCCGGGTCGCCGAGACCGCGCTGGCGATCGAGGAGTCGATCCGGATCATCCGCGGCTACACGCCACCCGACCCGTCGATGGCCGGCGTCACGCCGCGCGCCGGTCGTGCCACCTGGACCACGGAGGCGCCGCGCGGGACGCTGTACCACCGTTACGACGTGGATGCGGACGGCACGATCGTCGAGGCGAAGATCGTCCCGCCGACCTCGCAGAACCTACGGCACATGGAGGCCGATCTCCGGGCCTTCCTGCCGCAGGTCCTGGACCGCCCCGACCCCGAGCTCGCACGGCTGTGCGAGATGGTGGTGCGCAACTACGACCCCTGCATCAGCTGTGCCACGCATTTCCTGTCCCTGGACATCGAGCGGAGGTGACCGATGGTGCTCAGGGTGATCGGCTGTGGCAACCCGGAGGCGGGGGACGACGCCGTCGGTCTCGAGGTGGTCCGGCTGGTCCGCGAGCGCCTGGGCGACGAGCCGAACGTCGAGGTCGGCTTCGCCGTGACCGGTGCTCGCACGCTCGACCTCATGATCGGTGCGGACGCCGTCATCGTGGTCGATGCCGTTCGGACGCCCGACGGTGGGCGCCGCCCCGGAACCCTGATCCGCGTGGACGTGGGGCCGGATGGCCTCCCGGTCGAGGTCGCCTCGTGCCTGTCCTCGCACGGGCTCGGCTTGGCCGAGGTCTTCGGCCTGAGCGCCGCGCTCGGGGCCACGCCGCGGATCGTGTTCGTGGGCGTCGAGGCGCTCGAGATGGTGCTCGGTCACGCATTGTCCCCGGCGGTGCTGAGCGCGGTCCCCTCCCTCGTCGACATGGTCCTGGAGGAAGTGCACCAGCTGGCCGAAGAGCCCCCGATCGCCGCTGCCCGGGGAGGTTCCCGATGACGACCGCCACCTCGCTCGGCGCGCGCACGATCGAGGTGCGTGGCGTGGTGCAGGGCGTCGGGTTCCGACCGTTCGTGTGGAGGCTGGCGGGTCGGTTCGGGATCCGCGGCTGGGTCCGCAACGGCGGCGGGGTGGTCGAGATCTCGGCGGAGGGCACGCCGGCCGATCTCGACGGCTTCTGCGAGGCGATCGCGGCGGAGGCACCGGCGCTCGCGCGCGTCCAGGACGTCCGCTGGGCCGAGACGACCGCGATGGGCGCCGTGGGCTTCCAGGTGGAAGAGAGCCTCGACCTGGAGGGCGGCGACCGCCTGCTCCCCCCGGACTCGGCGACCTGCCCCGATTGCCTGCGCGAGTTGTTCGATCCCGAGGACCGCCGGTACCGCTACCCCTTCATCAACTGCACGGACTGCGGCCCGCGCTTCACGATCATCCTGACGCTCCCGTACGACCGTGAGCGCACCAGCATGCGCTCGTTCCCGATGTGCGATGCGTGCGAGCGTGAGTATCGCGATCCCTCCGATCGGCGGTTCCACGCCGAGCCGATCGCCTGCCCCGCCTGCGGACCGACCGTACGCCTCCTCGACGCATCGGGCCGGGCGCGCAGGGCCGACCCGATCGAGGGGGCCGCGGAACTGATCGCGGCCGGCAAGATCGTCGCGCTCAAGGGGCTCGGTGGGTTCCATCTGGCCTGTGATGCGACGAACGAGCGAGCCGTCGCCGAACTGCGCGAGCGCAAGCGGCGCCCGGCCAAACCCTTCGCCGTGATGGTCGCCGACCTCGATCACGCGTCCGAGCGCTTCGACCTCAACGATCGCGAGGAGTCGCGTCCTGGCATCCTCGCGCGCGCCGATCGTGCTGGTCAGCGACCGGGGGACGCTCGCGCGATCCATCGCCCCCGGTCACCGGCGTCAGGGCGCGATGCTGCCGTCGACGCCGCTGCACCACCTCCTGGTGCGAGCGGCGCAGCGCCCGCTGGTGATGACGAGCGGCAACCGCGGCGACGAGCCGATCTGCATCACGAACGACGAGGCGCTCGAGCGGTTGGGCGGCATCGCCGACGCGTTCGTGGTCCACGATCGCCAGATCGTCGCCCGGTACGACGACAGCGTGACCCGCGTCTGGCGTGGCGAGCCCGTGGTGCTCCGGCGGGCGCGGTCGTCGGCACCCGCGCCGATCGAGCTCGCGATGCCGGTTCCCCCGACGCTGGGGACGGGCGCGCGAGCTGCACGGCGCCTTCTGTCTCGCCGAGGGGACCAAGGCGTTCCTGTCCCAGCACGTCGGCGACCTCGACACCGACCAGACGATGGCGGCGTACGCCGACGCCCTGGAGCGGTACCGGCGACTGTTCGAGATCTCGCCGGAGCTCGTCGCGCACGACCTGCATCCCGACTTCTTGACCACGCGGCTCGCACAGGAGATGGGGTTGTCGTCCGTCGCCGTGCAGCACCACCATGCGCACGTCGCCTCGGTGATGGCGGAGCATCGCCTGGAGGGACGCCTGATCGGCGTCGCGTATGACGGGTTCGGTCTGGGGGAGGACGGGACCGCGTGGGGCGGGGAGTTCCTGGTCGGGGACGCGGGCGGGATGGAGCGAGCGGCCCACCTCCGCGCGGTTCCGCTCCCCGGGGGGGACGAGGCGGTTCGCCGACCGTGGAGGATGGCGCTGGCGCACGCCGTGGACGCCGGGGTGCTCGAGGCGGCGCTGCCCCTCCTCGCAGATCACGGTCCACAGACCGAGGTGGTGCTCGGGCAGATCCGGTCCGGATTGGGAAGCGGTCCCACCTCCTCGATGGGACGGCTGTTCGACGCCGTCGCCGCCCTGACGGGGGTGTGCGATCGAGCCACCTACGAGGGGCAGCCTGCGATCCTGCTCGAGCAGGTGGCCGAGCACGGTGCGACGCGCGAGTACCCGTTCGATCTCACGGCCGAGCCGGGCGGAATGGTCCTTGATGCTCGCCCGACGGTGGCGGCGGTCGTCGCCGACCTCGCACGCGGGCGCCCGTCTGCCGAGATCGCGGGGCGATTCCACCGCACGATCGCGGCGGCGACGCTCGAGGTGTGCCGGGTCTTGCGGGGGATGACCGGCCTGGACCGCGTGTGCTTGTCCGGCGGCGTGTTCCAGAACGATCTGCTGACGTCGGACACGGTCGCCCGGCTCGAGACGGTCGGCTTCCAGGTCTACCTGCCGCGCGAGGTGCCGGTGGGCGACGGCGGGATCGCGCTCGGCCAGGTCCTCGTGGCCGCGCATCGGAGGGGATGAGGGCGATGTGTCTGGGTGTGCCGGGGAAGGTGATCGAGGTCTTCGAGCAGGACGGGATCCGGATGGGCGCCGTGGACTTCGGCGGTATCCGGCGCAACGCCTGCCTCGAGTACGCGCCCGAGGTGGACATCGGCTCCTACGTCATGATCCACGTGGGGTTCGCGATCTCCACGGTCGACGAGGAAGAGGCCGCGCGTTCCTACGCGTTGCTCGCCGAGATGAACAACCTCGAGAACATCGACCTCCCGCAGGATCCCGAGGGCGTGCCGGCGGAGCACTTCCGGGGAGGGCTGGCGTCATGAAGTACCTCGACGAGTACCGCGACGACGGGATCGCTCGAGCCCTGCTCGACGACATCGCCCGCACGGTCACGCGGCACTGGACCCTGATGGAGGTGTGCGGCGGCCAGACCCACACGCTGATCCGTCAGGGGATCGACCAGCTGCTCCCGCCACAGGTGGAGCTCGTGCACGGCCCCGGCTGCCCCGTCTGCGTGACGCCGCTGGCGTTGATCGACGAGGCCATCGCGATCGCGAAGCGACCCGACGCCATCGTGTGCTCCTTCGGCGACATGCTGCGCGTCCCCGGTCGTCCGAGGACCTGTTCATGGCACGGGCCGCCGGCGGCGACGTGCGCGTGGTCTACTCCCCGCTCGACGCGCTCGAGGTCGCCCGCCGCAACCCCGACAAGACGGTGGTGTTCTTCGCGGTCGGGTTCGAGACGACGGCGCCGGCGAACGCGATGGCGGCCAAGCAGGCGCGCGAGCTGGGGATCGACAACTTCGCGCTGCTCGTGGCGCACGTGCTCGTGCCGCCCGCGATCCTCGCGATCCTCGCCTCGCCCGGGAACCGCGTGCAGGGGTTCCTCGCGCCGGGGCACGTCTGCGCGATCCAGGGATGGACCGAGTACGAGCCGATCGCGCGCGAGTTCCGGGTCCCGCTCGTCGTGACCGGGTTCGAGCCGCTGGACCTGCTCGAGGGGATCCGGATGCTCGTCGTGCAGCTCGAGGAGGGGCGGTTCGAGGTGGAGAACCAGTACGTGCGGACCGTGGTGCGCGAGGGCAACGTCGCGGCCCGGCGCGTCGTCGCGGACGTGTTCGAGACCTGCGACCGCGCGTGGCGTGGCCTCGGGGTGATCCCTCACAGCGGGCTGCGCCTGCGCGAGCCCTACCGGATGCACGACGCCGAGGTGCGGTTCCCGCGCGCCGACGGCGTCCCGGCCTCCGAGTCCGAGATCTGCATCGCGGGCGAGGTGCTCCGCGGCCGGGCGAAGCCGAACGCGTGCCCGGCGTTCGGGACGCTGTGCACACCCGAGTCGCCGCTCGGCGCGCCGATGGTCTCGACCGAGGGCGCGTGCGCCGCGTACTTCCACGCCGGCCGGACCCGAGAGGTGGTGCCGGCATGAGCGAGGAGCGTCGCGTCGGAGTTCGCGCTCCGCTGCCCGGTCCCGCTCCCGCCGGGCGGCAAGGTCCTGCTCGGACATGGCAGCGGGGGCAAGCTCTCGGCGAGCCTGATCCGCGACGTGATCGTCCCGGTGCTGGGGGGTTCCGAGCTCGCGCGGCTGGGCGACGCGGCCGTGGTCGAGGTGAACGACCTGCGCCTGGCCTTCTCGACGGACTCGTTCGTCGTGACGCCGAAGTTCTTCCCCGGCTCGAACATCGGGGAGCTCGCCGTGAACGGCACCGTGAACGACCTCGCGATGATGGGCGCGTGGCCGCTGTTCCTTTCGGCCGCCCTGATCCTTGAGGAGGGACTGGATCTGGAGGTGCTCGGCGCCGTGGTCGCCGCGATGGCCGACGCGTGCGAGCGAGCCGGCGTGGCCCTGGTGACCGGCGACACCAAGGTGGTCGAGCAGGGGAGCGCCGATGGGCTGTTCGTCACGACGGCCGGGATCGGCATCGTCCCGAACGATGTCGGGGTCGGACCCGAGCGCGCCCGGCCCGGCGATCGCGTGCTCGTCACGGGACCCGTCGCGTCGCACGGTGTGGCGGTGATGTCCCGTCGGGCGGGGATCGAGTTCGAGGGCGACCTGGCGTCCGACAGCGCACCTCTCACGGACCTGGTGCACGCCATGCTCGGGGCGGGGGACGTCCGGTGCCTGCGGGACGCGACCCGCGGCGGCGTCGCGAGCGTCCTGAACGAGCTCGCGGAGGCCTCGGGCGTCTCGATGACGATCGACGAGCACACCGTCCCGGTGCTGGGACCGGTCCGGGCCGCCTGCGAGATGCTCGGCCTCGACCCGCTGTACGTCGCGAACGAGGGCGTGGCGGTCGCGATCGTCGCTCCCGAGGACGCGGACGCCGATCCTCGCCGCCGCGCTCGGCGAGGCGTTCGGGTCGCACGCCGCGGTGATCGGCGAGGTGGCGGAGGGGCCCGCGAGGGTCTCGCTCAGGACCGGGCTCGGCGCCACGAGACCGCTGCTCATGCTGGCCGGCGACCAGCTCCCCCGGATCTGTTGAGCGTAGCGGCTCGGGCGGCTTCCCATCATGCTGGCCGCGATGCGTGGTCCGGACCGCGTCCAGCCGCTCCGAGGTCGATGGCTCGTCCTCGTCATCGCCCTCACGGCGGCGTCGGTCGCCTACTCGTGCTCGCCGCCGTCGGAGACGCGAGTCGCCGACCCGCGCCGGCGACTCGAGCTCCTGGGGCGGCGATGGTTCGCGAGCTCGGCCACGATCACGTACCGCACGACCGAACGCGATCCCGGCGAGGCCACCTCGCCGCATCAGTGCCTCCGCCAGCTCGTCGGTGAGCGCGGAGTTCGACGTGCACACCGGATTGCGGACCTGCGCAGGTGTCGGCGAGATGCGGCTCGCCTGGGACCGCTCCGATCGGTGGCGGATGGACGAGTCGTCGCCGCGTCGCGAGTCCGTGTTGCTGTCCTACCTCCCGACGCCGAGGTCCGGTGCAGGTTCGATGCAGGGGGTCGCCCTGACCCGTTGCGTCGCCGCCGAGAAGCTCGGGCCCTTCGCGGCGCTCGTCGAGGCCCCGGCGCGGATCCTCGACGAGCTCGGACGCGGCCGGTGCGGGGACGGTGACGGCTCTGGTGCCACGGACGATCGCCGGCATCCCTTCCGAATGTTTCCGCGCCACGGGAGGCCGGGATGACGCGGTCCGTCGGGTGGAGTGGTGTTTCTCGCCCGACGGTCTCCTGCTCTCCGTCTTCGATGGGGTCGAGGGCGGTCGGGTGATGAGCGCTGATGCGACCGGTGTCACCTCGGGCGTCTCGACGTCGGACTTCGTCCCCCCCGCCTGAGCGAGCGATGACGCTCCTCCGCCCGCTCCGGTAGCGTCCGCCGTGGCATGAGCGAGCCCCCCGACTTCCGTCTCGAGCAGAGCGAGCTCCGCGGCGAGGACGAGTACACGCGAGTTCGGGCCCGAGGACCTCGAGTACTACGTCGACGTCCCGGGGACGTTCGACAAGCTGCCGCTGTGTCCCGACGACGAGAGCCTCGCCGCGAGCGGCGCGGACGTGGCGATCGTCGGGGCGCCCACGGACGACGGGACCTCGGGGCGGCCGGGCGCCCGGTTCGGCCCGCGCGCGATCCGGTCCGCGCCGACCACGTGGGGCCGGGACGCGTGGTCGATCCAGCTCGAGGTCGAGCCCTACGAGCGGCTCACCGTCGTCGACGCGGGCGACGCGCCGGTCGTGCCCTCGCGCCACGCGCGGGCCCTCCGCGTGATCCACGAGAAGGTGTTCCGCGTCGCCGGTTCGGGCGCGATCCCGGTGGTGCTGGGCGGCGACCACTCGATCACGTACCCGTCGGCGGCTGCGGTCGCGCGCCACGTGTGGCCTCGCAAGCTCGGGGTCGTCCACTTCGACGCGCACGCCGACGCGGCGAACTCGATCTACGGATCGCTGATCTCGCACGGCACGCCGATGCGCCGGCTGATCGACGAGGGGTGGGTGCAGGGCTCGAACTTCGTCCAGATCGGGCTGCGCGGGTACTGGCCCGAGAAGGAGACGTTCGAGTGGATGCGCGAGCAGGGGTTCCGCTGGCACACGATCGTCGAGATCGAGGAGCGCGGGGTGGACGCGGTGATCGACGACGCGATCGCGGAGGCGCTCGACGGCCCCGAGGTCGTCTACCTCTCGGTCGACATCGATGTGGTCGACCCGGGGATGGCGCCGGGGACCGGGACGCCGGAGCCCGGCGGGATGACCGCCCGCGAGCTGCTGCGTGCGGTCCGGCGGGTCGTCGGCGCGGTGGAGCTGGCCGGCATGGACGTGGTCGAGGTATCGCCGCCGTACGACCAGAGCGAGGTCACGGCCATGCTCGCCTATCGTGTGGTCATGGAGGCGCTGTCGTCGCTGGCCGTTCGGCGGGGTTGAGGATGGTCGAACGCGACCGGTTCGAGGAGCTCGTCATGCAGGCGCTCGACTCGCTGCCGCCCTGGGTCCACGAGCGCCTCGAGAACATCGAGGTGATCGTCGAGGAGCGCCCGCCCCGGGACGAGCCGAACCTGCTGGGGCGCTACCACGGGGTCCCGCTCACCAAGCGCGGCCAGTTCCACTCCGGGCCGACGTTCCCGGACACGATCACGCTGTACCAGCGGACGATCGAGCGGGTGGCGCGCAACGAGGAGCACCTGCGCCAGGTCGTCGCGCACACGATCGAGCACGAGGTGGCGCACTTCTTCGGGATCAGCGACGACCGCCTGCGCGAGATCGACCGGTACTGACCGGTGGAGGCCCCCGACGAACGAACGATGCGGCTCGCGCTCGAGGAGGCGCGGGCGGCGGCGGCGGGCGGCGACGTTCCGGTGGGCGCGGTGGTCGTTCGGGGCGACGAGATCCTCGGGAGGGCCGGCAACGCCCGCGAACGCGAGCAGGACCCGACCGCCCATGCCGAGATCCTGGCGCTGCGACGGGCCTCGGAGGCGCTGGGCACTTGGCACCTCGAGGGGTGCGCGATGGTCGTCACGCTCGAGCCGTGCGCGATGTGTGCGGGCGCGATCGTGCTCGCCCGGATCGACCGGCTGGTCTTCGGCGCGAGCGACCCGAAGGCGGGGTTCGCGGGCTCGCTGGGCGATCTCGTCCGGGACGGCCGTTTGAACCACGAGGTCGACGTGACCGTGGGCGTGCTGGCCGACGAGTGCGGCGAGGTGTTGCGGGCGTTCTTCGCCGAGCGACGCTAGAGGGTCGTCCCCCGCCTACCCCTTCGCCTCAGGCGTATCGATCCCCTGGTCGGCGGACTTCGCGCGGCGCTCCTCCATGATCGCGTTCACACGCTGGGCGATCGCGGGGATCTCCTCCTCCATGGCCCGGAAGTTCCGCTCGTGCATCACGACGAGGGTGACCTCGGAGGTGGCAGCGACGGTGGCGGTCCGCGGCACGTTGAGCAGCAGGGCCATCTCGCCGAAGAAGTCGCCCGGCCCCAGATCCGCGAGGTGCTCCCCGTCGTGCGAGACGTCCGCCGTCCCCGATTCGATCACCATGAACTCGTGCGGGTAGGCGCCCTGGTTCACCAGGTGCTTGTCCGTGGGCACGTCGATCTCGTCCGTCCACCGCTCGAGGCGCTCGTAGTCGTGGTCGCTCAGCCCTTCGAACAGCGGGATCTTCCGTAGACGCTCGGCCTTCATCGGGCTTCCTCCGTTCTGGCGGGTCGGGCCGAATCCTCGCACAGGCCGCCCGGAGGCTGCTTGCTAGACTCGCCCCGGAGGCGTGCCGGAGCGGACGAACGGGACCGCCTCGAAAGCGGTTAGGGGCCTAACCCGCCCCTCACAGGTTCGAATCCTGTCGCCTCCGCGAACACCCGGCCGCCTCGCAAGGGGCGGCCGTTCGGCGTCATGCCGCCGCTAGACTCGACGGCGGAGGCCTGCCCGAGCGGACGAAGGGGCACGCCTGGAGAGCGTGTAGGTGGGCAACCGCCTCGCGGGTTCGAATCCCGCGGCCTCCGCGCCGATCGACCGGTCACCGCCGCGGCCCCCCGGCCAGCGGCCCGAACGATGTGGGTCATCTACGTCGCTTGTCGGTTGACCCCACCGCAGGTCCCGGGAAGAATCGCAGGTCCGTTCGGCGCCCAGTCCGGCGCCAGCCGAGCGCGAAGGGAGCCTTCCGATGAAGAGAGCCGCCAGCACCGTGACGATCGCGATCCTGCTCGCCCTCGGACTCCCGGCGATCACCGCCCAGGCGAACCCGGGGTTGACCGTGACACCCCTGAATGGCGACACGCTCACGGCTGCGGACCTCGTGGACGCCCTGGTCGGCACGGGGATCTCGACGTCCAACGAGGCCTACGCCTACGTGTCCCAGGCCACGGGGACCTTCAGCGGCGGGACCGGGATCATCGGGTTCGAGAGTGGCGTGCTCCTGACGACAGGCTCCGTCGCCAACGTGGTGGGGCCAAACGAGTCCGACACCATCACTGCGTTCAACGAGGCCCCCGGCGACCCCGATCTGGACGTGCTCGCCGGACGCGACGACGGAGGATGCGTCGATCCTGTCGTTCACGTTCGTCCCGGTCGATACGACGGTCACATTCCGATATGTCTTCGCCTCAGACGAGTACAACGAGTTCGTGCTCGGGGGGTTCAATGACGTCTTCGGCTTCTTTGTGAACGGCACGAACTGCGCGGAGGTGCCGGACACGGACATCCCCGTCTCGATCGACACGATCAACGGGGGGAATCCGTTCGGGAGCGAGAACGCATCCCATCCAGGCCTCTACCGGAACAACGAGATGGATGACGGTAGCGGATCTATCGACACGGAGATGGACGGCCTCACCGTCGTCCTGACGTGTACGGCCAGCGGTGACACCCGGGTGTGGCGAACACCGCCAAGCTCGCGATCGCCGACGCCGGTGACTTCGCATCTGGACAGCGCCGTCTTCCTCGAGGCGGGGAGCTTCAGCTCGGAGCCGGCGACGCATACGCTGACGCGTCACGACGAGCGGCGAGGGTGACGGCGTGGTGAGCAGCTCGGATGACGGGATCTCGTGCGACAGCACGATCGGTGACCCCGAGCTCACCGACTGCAGCGAGGTGTATGACGAGGGCACGGAGGTCTCGCTCACCGCCTCGCCGAACGAGGGTTCCGTCTTCGGCGGGTGGACGGGCTGCGACAGCGTGGAGGGATCCACTTGTTCCGTGACGATGAGCGACGAGCGTACCGTGGACGCGCGGTTCGACCCGCAGTCGGAGGAAGCCGAGGCAGATCTGAGCGTCGTCCAAGTCGGACACCGCGTCCGGGTTCGGGCCCGATCGCGTGTCGAGCGGTGGCGTGGTCGCCTTCCAGGTCTCGGTCGGCAACGGCGGACCCGACGACGCGACCGGGGTCACCGTGACGGACACCGCGACCAACGGCACGGTGCAGTCGGCCTCCGGCAGCAACTGGACGTGCGGGAACCCGGTCGAGGACGTCGTCACCTGCACGTACGACCTCACCCTCGACGGCGGGACCAGCGCGGAGGACCTCACGGTCCTGGTGAAGGCGAGTGCGAACCCGGGCACCGCCGATGTCGCGATGAGCGACACGGCCACCGTGTCCGGCAACGAGTTCGATCCGAACGCCGACAACGATAGCGACACCGAGACGACACCGATCACGGGTTCAGGTAGCGCGTTCGCGAAGGATCACGCGTCGACGTTCTTCGACGGGGTGACGACGACCACGCTGGAGACGACCCGCGACACCGCTGGTGGCTTCTACAGCAGACTGGTCATCCCCGGGAACTCCGGCCTGTTGCCCGGTCCGGTTACGATCGACGAGTTCAACGCGTCGCTGCCGGCGTTCGACGGGTTCTGCGGAGGTAAGGACTGCGACGCCCAGGTGCAGATCACGGTGTTGCCCTTCGGCCGGACGCCGGCAAACAACCCGATCCAGGTGTTCTGGTTCTATCCGAAGGACACCAAGCAAGGGAGCACGGCGTACGTGAAGGGTGACAACGAGACGCTGGCCACGGTGGTCCGCAACTGCAGTCGTCGCGGGCATCGCCAACCCGCCGAAGTGCGTCAGCTCGAAGACGGTCCAGCCCAATGGGGATCGACGGTTCCTGTTGCTGTGGCGGGATGGAGGCGACCCGGGCGGAGGCAAGCGCTAGGGCTGGAGCCCCGCGTCGGCGGGGCTCGAGCCTGCTCCGGCCTGGACACCCCGGTGGGCCGGGACGCCGGCGACTCGCACGACGCCCAGCCGGTCGAGCATGGCTCGGCTCTCGCGCTCCGCATCCTCGTCGGGCCTTCCGGCCTGCCGGGCGAGCGCTGCCAGGGCGTGCAGAGCCATCGCGATCTCGAAGTCGGCCTGTCGGGATCTCGCCGTCTCGAGGCTTTCCTCGAAGGCACCCCGCGCGTCATCGGGCCGCCCCATCTGCAACAGGGCCCAACCCCTGACGCGGTGGAGCAGCGGGACCTGCGGAGGCACGCCGCCGATCGTCCGGGCACGCCGCAACGACGCGTCGCAGGCGTCCAGAGCCTGCTCAAGATCTCCCTGGAGCATCCGGCACTCGGCGATCCGAGTCTCGGTCTCCAGGATCCTCGCCGTCGTCGCCGATCTCCTGGAACATCCTGAGCGCTTCCCCGTACAGCTCCATCGCCTGCGAACATCCTCCCGCCCGGGACTCGACCCGAGCCAGGTCGCTGGTCGTCAGCGCGATGAACTCCTTGCGGCCGGCGGCCGTCCAGATCCGGAGGACCTCTCGGAACATCGCCTCGGCCTCGTCCAGGCGCCCCTGGTCGGACAGGATCTCGCCGATGTTCATCGGCCCCATCGCCGCATCGACGGTGTCGCCGATCTTGATCCGCATGTCGTGACCCTGCTGGTAGAGGTCGATGGCCTCGTCCCACCGTCCTCGGAAGTACGCGAACATGCCCATGTTGTTGAGAACCGTGGCAGCCGAGCCGAGGTTGCCGAGCTCGAGGTAGATCTCGAGCGCGCGCGCTGAATACGTCGCCTTCTCGGGCTCGCCGAGATCCACGAGCGCCCAGTCCAGGATGAAGTACGCCTGGGCGAGCGCCTCGCGCTCCCCCGACGCCTCGGCCTCCTTGATCGCCAGTTCGCACCAGGCCATCACCTCCTCGTAACGGCCTTGACCTTGGCGGAGCGCCGCGTACCACGCGGACAGGCGCGCTCGCTGCCGGCCCGCCTCCTGACCGTCCACGCCCTCGAGTGCCTGGCGCCCCCGCGTGACCCACCGGAGCCCCTGCCGGTAGTGCCCGAGGCGGTCCGAGATCCAGGCCTCCTTCAGGTAGAGCTTCGACTCGGCGAGCGGGTCGCCCCCGACGAGTCGACGGGCGGCCCGGTAGCTGGCGGCTGCCTCGTCGTAGGCGCCGAGGCGGTCGAGCAGGTCGCCGCGCGATTCGTGGACCTCCGCGACCTCCCAGGCGGGGATCCCAGGGATCGATCGCGCCGCGTCGATCGCTCGGCGGTAGAGCGCCCCGGCATCCACCAGCGCGTACTTGCCTCGAGCGCGATCGGCCGCGACGCGCGCGTACGACCACGCATCCTCGTAGCGATGCGCGTGGAAGAAGTGCATGGACAGGATCGCTGCTCGATCCTCTGCCTCCGCGTCCGAAGTGCGAGCGATGGCGTCGCCCGCCGCGGCGTGGAGCTCACGTCGGCGGCGGTAGGGCAGCCCCTCGTAGGCGGCGTCCCGAAGCAGGGCATGGCGGAAGCGGAACGTCCCGGGTTCCACCTCCGTGACGAAGTCGCCCAGGCGACGCCACGCGTGCCCGTCCGGACGCTCCTCCTCGCTCCCCAGCATCTCGACCAGGACGGACAGCGGGAAGGTCGCACCGAGGACCGCGGCATGCCGCAGGAGCGCGCGGTCGGATGGGTCGAGGCGGTCGATCTCGGCGGTCATCAGGTCTTCGACCGTGTCGGGCAACGCCTGGTCAAGCGTGGCCGACCCGGCCACGGCGCCGAGCTCGCGCAGGAACAGCGGATTGCCGCCCGAGCGCTCCGCCAGCGCGGTGAGCTCGTGCGCCGGCATCGGCCGTCCTCCGGCCGAGGTCTCGAGGAAGCGCGCGGCGTCCGCGGCGTCGAGCGGTTTCAGGCTCAGCGAGAGGGCGTCCACACCTTCGGGGACCTTGAACCCGTCCTCGGACTCTCGGCGGGTGACCAGGATCAGCCAGGGCAGGTCGGCCGCCTTCGCGACGATCCGGGCGAGTAGGTCGGCCGAAGCCTCGTCGATCCAGTGCACGTCGTCGAACACGAACAGGGTGGGCGTCGGCAGCACCCACTCGAGCAGCTCCTCGGTGACGGCCTCGAGTTGGCGCCGCCGGAACCCCACTTCGAGCTGCTCGGTCTCGGGCGTCATCGGCATCTCGATGTCCATGGGGATCCCCAGGAGCGGCAGCCAAGGCAGGAGGTGGGGGGCGTTCGCTTCGACCCGATCCCGGAGGCGACGAGCGGCGCCGATGGGGTCTTCGCGATCCTTGATCCCGAGCACGTCCCGCAGTAGTCCTCGGAACGGCTGATAGGCGCTCGAGTTCTCGTAGAGCTCGCATCGAGCGAGGAGCAGGGTCATGTTCCCGGCCTGCGAGATCAGCTCCTCGACCATCCGCGACTTGCCCATCCCCGGCTCGCCGACGAGCTCCACCACCCGGCCCCGGCGTCGTGTGGCCGACTCGAGCGCATCGGACAGCGCGTGCATCTCGTGGTCGCGACCGATCAGGGGCGGGGCGTCCCGTTGCCCCAGCCGCCGGCGGTCGGGAGCCCCGAGCACGAAGGCCTGCACCGGTTTGGCCTTCCCCTTCACGGTGAACGGGGGGAGCTCCTGGGTCTCGAACCGAGTCCTCGACCGAGCCAGCGCGGCCTCGGTCGAGATGATCTGTCCCTCGGCCGCCTTCCCCATGACGCGGGCGGCGAGGTTCACCGCGTCACCCCGGACCGAGTACGAGCGTCGGTACGGGGGTCCGAACACGGCGGCGAAAACCCGCCCGGCGTTCACCCCGATCCGCAAGGGGAGCGTGCCGGCCCGGTCCATGATGCTGCGCGCCGCGAGCAACATCGCCTCCTCGTCGTGACCGGAGCTCGAGGGCGCGCCGGCGACGAGCAGGATCTTGCCTCCGTCGTGGCTGATGTCGCTATCGAGGAACGTGACCGCGTGCCGGGCGGACTCCTCCTGCACCGTTCGGACGCACTCGTCGAGCGCGTTCGCGACCGCCTCCGCCCCCTCGCGCTCCAGGAGCTCGTCGGTCCCGCGGAACTCGAGGAACGCGATCGCGACCAGACGATGCTCGGCCTCGGGAGCCGCGGCTCTCCGTAGATGGTCCCGCAGACCGGTGGGCAGGCCGCGTTCGAGATCGAGTCCGGCGAGATCCGGTGGCGGCACCCAGCTCGGGTAGGGAACCTCGGGAGCGCTCCGCAGGAGGAAGCCGTCCGCTTTGGGGCGCCCCACGGCCAGCGGGTCGAGCTCAGCGGCGGTCGCCGCGCTCAGCAGGACCTCGCCGGCGGTCGCCTGGGATTCGACGGTGACCGTTCGCGTCGCGTCGGGCCCGGCGATGATGAGCTCCCGGTGCGCGTCCCCGACGAGGAAGAAGTGGAAGACGCCGGTGTGGATGCCGACGGACATGCGGAGCGACACGTACCCGGCGGAACTCTGCATCCGACCCCGTTCGCGCAAGGCGCGACGCATCCCGTGCGCGGCTCGGCATGCGCGCGCGGCATGATCCTGGCCCTCGAACAGGAGCAGGACGGCGTCGCCGCCCCACTTGATCAGCCCGGCACCGTCCCGGTAGGCGATCTCGAGCAGCTCGGTGAAGACCACGTCGAGCAGATCGTTCATCTCTTCGGCGCCCACCTTGCCCTTGCGCGCGAGGCGTTCGGTCAGCTTGGTGAACCCCGAGATGTCGGCGAACGCGAGCGTGCCGGGGACCTCGCGAACCCGGCTGGTGTCACCCGAGCGGAGCCAATCGACGAGCAGACGAGGCACGTAGGGTCGCAGCGCCTCGTTCACCGCTTCGTCGACTGAGATCGGGGTGTTCGGCATGCCCCGGACGCCTCCCGGGAGGATGGTCGGGAGAGTCTATCCGTCGAAGGAGCGCGGGCAGGGTCGGGCGGACGCGGGCTCAGCCCGGACCGTCGAGCTCCTTCCGGTATCGCGTGTACTGCCGCTCCACGCGCATGCCGACCTTCTCGTACAGGCCGAGCGCACCTGTCCGCGAGTCCGTCGAGACGCCCGCGACCCGGCGGCCGGCTTCGTAGAACCAGCCGAACGCGGTCAGGAGCATCGCCTGCGCGATCCCGCGCCGGCGGTGGGTCGCCCGCGTCGCGAGCTGCTGGATCCACCCCTCGCCGAGCTCGGGGTAGTCGCACGAGATGACCACGCCGACGATCTCGTCCCCGTCGAGCGCGAGCGGGGAGAGCTCGGGCCGGAAGGCGGGGTGCGCGAGGACCTCCGGGGCCCAGACCTCGTACGGCTCCGGGTTGCGTCCCTCCCACTCGCTGAACGCGGCATCGATGACCCGGTGGACCTCCCGGGCGTCGGAGGCTCGGTAGGCGCGGATCGCGATGCCCGGCGGCACCTCGGGTGGCGGAGGCGGCTCGTCCAGCCCGATCCGGATCATCCACGAGGTCCACGACGGCTCGTAGCCCTTCGAGAGGAAGAGCTCGCGAGCCCCCGTGTTCGCGTCGGTCTTCGACTGACCCACCTCGGTGGACGCGAGCTCGGTTGCCCGCTGTTCGATCCATCCGAGCAACGCGGCTCCGATACCGTGGCCCCGGTGCGACGGCCGCACGTCAGCCTCACCGCGCCGCCGGTAGATCTCGGCCACAGGCGACGAGCTCATCGCGCTCGAACACCAGCAGCGAGTCCAGCGCCGGATCGAACCCGTGTCGCCCGAACCCGACGGTGAAGTCCTCCTCGTCGACCTCGGCCGCGCCGTCGTCCGCGAGCTCGCACGCGGCGATCAGCTCGACGATCGACCGGCGTCCTCGGGGGTCGCCGGACGAGCGGTCGAGACCGTCGGGCAGCTCGATCTTCATAGTGTCCTCCAACCCGGGCAGCGTTCGGGGCCGATGGCGACCGGGGAGCGTGCCCGCCGCGTTCGAGCGCCTCCCGCACGTCGTCGAACGTCTCCCACGGCACGGTACGGCACGCCGTCCTGCTCGCAGATCCCCACGAGTGCGTCCTTCGCGAACACGATGTCCGAGTACAGGGCGCCGTACCGGTCCGACTGGCCCTCGCCGACGAACGCGACCGGTCCGTGCCGCTCCCGGAGCCGCTGCGCGGCAAGCATCTTGCAGGTGCCGCACCCGATGCACTCGGGGTGACCGTTCGGGTGGCGCAGCGTCCACCCGCCCTCGGCGTCCACGAGCTCGTTCGTCACGACCTCGAGGTGCCCGAGGCCCGCGCGTTCCAGGATCGGCTGGATGTAGAACGCGAACCCGTCGGACGCGAGCACGAGCGGCGGCTCCTGCTCTTCCGCCCACGCGACGAACGGCGCGAACGTCGGCGCGAGCTCGGCGTGTTCGAGCGCGAACGCGAGCATCTCCTCGCGCGAGCCCTTCAACATCGCGACCTGGTGGTCCGCCGCCTCGCGCAGGCCCATCTCGCCGGTGTCGACCGCGTCGTCGAACCGCTCCCAGCCCGGCTCGCCGAACCCGTCCAGCAGCAGCTCGGACACGTCCTGCAAGCAGGCTGTGCCGTCGAAGTCCACGAGGAGCGCTTTCACCGCGAGCATCGCTGGAGCGTACCCGCGCCCTCGAGCCTGTGATGATGCGCGGATGGCGTGGGTGTGGGTCGGCGTGTTCGGCGTGGTGGCGGTCGCGGCTGCGGCGCAGGCCGTGTCCGGGTTTCGGATTCGCGCTGATCGGCACCCCGCTCGTCGCCGTGCTCGCCGGTCCCAAGGCCGCGGTCGTCGGGCTCACGATGGTCGGGCTCGTCCTCGTCGCCCAGCTGGCGCTGCGAGGCCGAGGCCATGTGGATCGCGCGACGGTGGGCGTGGTGACGGTCGCGGCGATCGTCGGCATGCCGATCGGGCTGCTGGTGCTCGTCCACGCGGACGACCGCGTCCTGACCCTCGCGATCGCGGTCGCGGTGATCGCGTTCTCGCTGCTGCTGTGGCGGGGGGCACGCCTGCCCGCGGGCCGTGGTACCGACGTGGCCGCCGGGTTCACGGCGGGGATCCTCTCGACCAGCACCGGCACGAGCGGACCCCCGATCGTGATCGCGCTGTCCGCCAAGCAGCTGGAACCCTCGGTGTTCCGAGCGACGATCTCCGCGATCTTCCTCGTGCAGGGCTCGGCGGCCCTCGTGGCGTTCGCGATCGGCGGGCAGATCACGCGCGATGCCGTGTCGGTGGCGCTCGCGGGCCTGCCCGGCGTGGTCGTCGGATCGATCGTCGGCGAGCGCGGCTTCCGGCGGCTCGACACCCCCACGTTCCGGCGCGTCGTCCTCGGGATGCTGTTCCTTTCGGGTCTCGTCGCGTTGTTCGGCGCGTTGTGGACCTGAACCGTGGGAGTAGGGCGCCGGGCGCGCGCCCTACCCCCGCCGACTTCTATTGAGGATCGATGTTGATCGTCTCCACCATCTGGGTGAGCTCGGCCTGGACCTGCGCCGATGCGCCGAGTGGCCACGCGGCCTCGATCACGAGCGGAACGCCGTCGACGTCGACGACCCACAGCTCCTGGTGCACACCGGTGAAGGGCGTGTTCCTCTCTCCGCCGCCGGTGTCGAGCCAGAATCGGAACTCGCCCTCGTCGCAGTCGGCCAGGCTTGTGCCGGCCGGCACTGTCCGCCCCATCCGCTTCGCGGCGAACCCATCCAGCGTGACATCAATCGGGGTCGACGCGTGAAGCCCTTGCTGGTTCACAAGAGCTGCAACGAGAGCCCGGAAGTTCCTGCCCGTCGGTGGGTCGGTAGCCGTGCGGTGCCAATGGCACGGGTCGGCGTAGACGCGGCCAACGACCGAAGCGCTCATCCATTCGCGGCCCTCGTCCTTCATGATCCCCCACCCATCGAACGCCTGGTATCCATCAGGCACGGTGACCGTGATCGCGTGCGAGGCGTCGAAGTCGGGATCGATCGCGGAGACGACGTACGTCCCCGGTGCCACCGAACCGACGGAAGGGAGCTGGGTGGGGGGCTGCTCGGGGGCAACCGATGGTGTCGTGGCCCCCGGATTCGCCGCCTGCTCTTTGTCGCTCCCCAGCGTGCTGATCCCGATCACCACGCCGGCGATGAGCAGCACCACCACCAAGGCGTACACGGTGGCCCGCTTCGTCGCAACGCGCCGCCGCTGTCCGCTGTGCTGCCGTTCGAGCGACCCGGGGTCGGGCCCGACCTTCTGTGTGGCCATCCGGAACACCTCCTGGATCTCAGGCATCCCGCGCTCCTTCCGTGGCTCGGAGGGCCTGCCTGCCCTTGCTCGCAAGGGCCCTGACCGTGGACGGACGAACGCGCAGGATGCGCGCCGCCTGCTCGGATGGGTATCCGAGCAGGTCCACGAGCAAGAGGGCGGCTCGTTGGCGCGGCCTGATCTCGAGCAGGAGATGCCGCACATCCGCGCGCATCTCCGCATCGACGAACACATCCCGCCGCTCCGGGATCGGGACGACCTTGCGGACCGCCATCGCCGCTCGGCGCCGGCGCATCCGGAACCCGTTCAGGGCGACGCGGAACAGGTAGCCGGTCGGGTCCTCGATCCGCCCGATCTCGCCCCAGCGCTCCCACAGGCTCAGGAACGCGTCTTGCATCAACTCTTCCGCGTCGTGTCGGTTCCCGGTCACGAAGTAGAGAGCCTTGAAGAGGCGTTCGTGTTCCTCCTCGAAGAACGTGTCGAAGCGGGCCCATGCCTCGGCGCGTCCCGAGGGGAACTTCACGACCTCACCCTCTGCTCGCACGATCCATGGATGCACGAGGCCCCCCAAGTGCTGCTCCGATGTTGGCAGGGTTCCCTGAGGAGGGCGAGTCGGGCTCAGCCGGCGAGACTCCGGTCAGTCGCCGGGTTTCCAGACCATGAGGATCGCGATCGCGGCGATGAGCACGCCGAAGAGCGGCCCGTACACCTTCGCGTTGCCGCGGGGCCGGTAGTTCGGGTCGGGGGTCCGACCTTCGCGGGTCATCTCGTACTCGTGCCGGGAATCTGGGAAGGCCACGAACGCGAAGATCGCGATCACCACCAGGTACAGGGTGAGCGCGATCCAGAGCCACGTGTGGGAGAAGAAGTCCCGGTTCCGGCCGGTCTCGAAGATCATCAGGGCCCCGGTGATGGGCTGCGTGAAGAACGCGACCGGGACCGAGAACCTCGACGTGATCTTGTAGCTGACGTCCGCCAGCGTCGTTCGAACACGAGGCTCCAGCCGGTCGCCCTCCTGGGGGAAGAAGGCGAAGGCGTAGGTGGACCCGAACCCCACGATCGCCCCGAGGACGTGGATCACGAGCAGGAACTGCAGGTAGGTCATGCTCTCCTCCCTCGAACGGCTCCGAACGAGTGCTACCCGCGCCGACCCCGGCCAATCGTGTCGGAGCCGCGCGTATACTCGCCGCGGTGGCCGTGCTAGGCGGGGAGCCAGCGGTGCCCTGTACCCGCAATCCGCTTCAGCGGGGCTGAATCCCCGTCCGAGGCCCGGCGGGTCCGCAGTCGCTCCCGGTACGGGGCGTCGAAGGTCGGGTCCCGCGCGACGCCAACCTGCGAACCCGGTCAGATCCGGAAGGAAGCAGCCGTAAGCGGGCGATGGCGGGTGCCGCGGGGACACCTGACTGGAGCTACCGGCCGGTGATGCGCTCGAGTCCGCCGCGGTCGACGACGGGTGCACGGCCACCACCTAGACTCTGGCGAACCTCCCGCGCTTCCCCTCGCGGGTCGAGGCGGGCGCGCGGCGCCCGGAGGTGGATGTGGCCGACGACAAGCCGTACCAGTCGCTGTACCGCAAGTACCGCCCGCAGGGCCCCTCGGAGGTGCTCGGTCAGGACCACGTGATCCGAGCGCTCTCGGGCGCCGTCCGCGAGGGGCGGCTGGCGCACGCGTTCCTGCTGTGCGGGCCGCGTGGGACCGGGAAAACCTCGACGGCCCGGATCCTGGCCAAGATGGTCAACTGCGAGTCCGGCCCCACGCCCGAACCCTGCGGCTCGTGCGATCAGTGCGTGGCCATCCGGGACGGGCAGCACCTGGACGTGGTCGAGATCGACGCGGCCTCCCACGGCGGCGTCGACGACGCGCGTGATCTCCGCGAGAAGGCGCCCACCGCGCCGGTCCAAGGCCGCGAGAAGGTCTACATCATCGACGAGGCGCAGCGGCTGTCGCGCGAGGCGTTCGACGCGCTGCTGAAGGTGTTCGAGGAGCCGCCGGTCGGTGTCCGGTTCGTGCTCGCGACGACCGAGCCGCACAAGATGCCGGCCACGATCGTCGGGCGCTGCCAGCGGTTCGACTTCCGCCGCGTCCCGGTCGAGGCGGTCGCCGAGCACCTCGAACGCATCGCGAAGGACGAGGGCATGTCGCTCACCACGGAGGCGGCACACGCGATCGCGCGCCAGACGGAGGGTTCGGTCCGCGACGCGCTCTCGCTGCTCGACCAGGCCTCGGTGCTCGGCGCCGGCGAGATCGGCGAGGACATCGTCTTGTCGCTGATCGGCAGTGGACGTTCGGACGTGCAGTACGCGCTCGGCGACGCGGTCGCGGTCGGGGACGCCAAGGGCGTGTTCGAGCTCGTCAACCGGCTCGTGCAGGAGGGGCAGGATCTCCGGCACGTCACCAACGAGGTGCTCTCGCACTTCCGCAACCTGCTGCTCGTCAAGACCGCGCCGGGCCAGCACGACCTGCTCGACGCCACCGACGAGGAGGCCGAGCGCCTGACCGCGCAGGCCGCGAAGTACTCGGCGGCCGAGCTCGGGCGCGTGATCGCGCTCCTGATCGCGGCACAGACCGACATGCGCTGGACCACCTCCCCCCGTCTCTCCCTCGAACTCGCGCTGATCCGAGCGACGATCCCCGAGACCGACGCCGCTCCCGAAGCTCTCGTCTCCCGCCTCGAACGGTTGGAGCGGGTGGCTGGCATCACCGGAGGTGGTGGCGGCTCCGGGGCCGCGGCCGCCGGCTCGTACTCGCCGCCGCGATCGCCGTCTGCGACCGCTCCGGCCGAGGCTGGCGGCGGCTCCCAGTCGCCTGCGACCCCAGCCCCTGCGCCACCGGCACCTGCATCCCCGGCGACCCCGATCGAAACGGCCGCTCCGGCTCGTGAGCCGGGCGCGGCCGGAACCGGGGAAGCGGCCGACCCGGCGCCACCGGCGGTAGCGAAGAAGGCCGAAGCGACCCACGAAGGGCGGCGAAGCGAGCAGCGCCGAAGAGGCCGCGTCCGGTCCGGCCGAGGCCGGTACGGCGCCCGAGCCCAGCCGCGGTGCCGGTCCTCGGAGCCGGGACGTCGGCGGTCGACGTGACGATGTTGCGGGGGAACTGGGCGACCGTGATCTCGCACCTGCGGAGCTCGGGGAAGGCGGTGCTGCCCTCGTTCCTGGAGATCGCGACGCCGGCGGCGTTCGACGGGACGACGCTCGAGCTGGTGTTCCCGCCCGAGCGCCCGTACGGCGTGCAGAAGGTCATGGAACGCGAGAGCGAGCTCCGGCAGGCGCTCCAGGATCTGTTCGGGATCTCGCCGGCGATCACCTGCGTGATCCGCGAGCCGGTGGCCGGTCCGCCCGAGCCCGTCGAGGACGAGCCGCTGTCGGAGGAGGAGGCGCTCGCGCGTCTCGCTGCCGAGCTCGGCGCCACGCCCGCGACCGAGGACGGCTCCTAGGTGTACGAGGGCCCGATCCAGGACCTGATCGACGAGCTCTCGCGCCTCCCGGGCATCGGCCCGAAGTCGGCGCAGCGGCTCGCGTTCCACCTGGTGAAGGCGCCGCCCGACGACGCGAAGCGCCTGGCCGAGTCGATCGTCCAGGCGAAGGAGCGCATCTTCTTCTGCAAGGAGTGCGGCAACGTCGCCGAGGGCGATCTGTGCCGGATCTGCCGCGACGAGGGGCGCGACCGCACGGTGCTCTGCGTCGTCGAGGAGCCCAAGGACGTCTCGACGGTCGAGAAGGCGGGCGTGATCAAGGGCCGGTACCACGTGCTCGGCGGCGCGATCAGTCCGCTCGACGGCATCGGCCCGGAGGATCTCCGCGTGCAGGAGCTGCTCGACCGGGTGCAGCGCGACGGCGTGACCGAGGTGATCCTCGCGACCAACCCGAACCTGGAAGGCAACGCGACCGCGATGTACGTCGCCGCGATGCTGAAGCCGTTCGGGGCGCGGGTGACGCGGCTCGCGAGCGGCCTGCCGGTCGGCGGGGATCTCGAGTACGCCGACGAGGTGACCCTGTCGCAGGCCCTCGAGGGCCGTCGCGACATGTGACGTAAGCGGGTTCTGTCGCGACACCGTTGGTAGGCTCGCCCGCATGCCCGAGACGCCGGATCCGCTCGAGGAGTTCCCGCGGCAGGTCGCGCGGACGCGGGGGTTCTCCCTCGGCGTGCCCCGCGCCTTCACGGTCTCGCCCGACGGCGAGCGCGTGGTCTACCTGCGCACGAAGACGGGCGACGACCCGGTCAGCTGCCTGTGGGTGTTCGAGGTCTCGGGCGCCAAGGAACGGCTGGTGTTCGACCCGGGGGAGGAGGAGGCCGAACGCGACCTCACCGAGGCCGAACGTGCCCGGCGCGAGCGCGCGCGCGAGCGTTCGTCGGGTGTCACCTCGTACGCGAGCGATGAGGCGGTTCGGCGGGCGGTGTTCACCGTCGCGGGTCGGATGTTCCTCGCCGATCTGGTGGAGGGTTCGGCCCGCGAGCTGAGCGCGCCCGGGTCGGTCGACGATCCGCGCCTGGACCGGACCGGCGAGCGGATCGCGTTCGTGGTCGACGGGACGCTCTACGTTCGCGAGATCGAGGGAGGCGTCCGCGAGCTCGCATCGCCCGACGCGCCCGACACGTACTGGGGGCTCGCCGAGTTCATCGCGGCCGAGGAGATGGAGCGCTACCGCGGCCACTGGTGGTCACCCGATGCCACGAAGCTCGCCGCCACGCACGTCGACGAGCGCGAGGTGCTGACCTGGTTCATCAGCGACCCGACGGACCCGGCGGCCGAGCCCCGCGCGGTCCGGTACCCGCAGGCCGGCACGAACAACGCCGTGGTCACGCTGTGGGTGTTCGATCTCGAGAGCGGCGAGCGCGTCGAGGTGACGTGGGACCACGAACGGTTCCCCTACCTGGCCCGCGTCGACTGGAGCGAGGGTTCGCCGCTCACGCTCCTCGTCCAGACGCGGGATCAGCGGACCGTCCGGCTCCTCGAGGCGGACACGTCGACCGGCTCGACGCAGGTCGTGGCCGAGCAGACCGATCCCCGGTGGGTCGAGCTCACCGAGGACGCGCCGGTGCGTCTTGCCGACGGTCGCGTGGTCGACGTGGTGGTGGATGCGGAGGCCGACACGTACCGGCTGACCGTGGGCGGCGAGCCCGTGACGCCGCCTGGTCTGCAGGTCCGGGTCGTGCTGTCCGCGGGCGAGGGCGTGCTGTTCCGAGCTTCCGACGGCGACCCGACCGAGATCCACCTGTGGCGCTGGACCCCCGAGGGCGGCCCGGTCCGGTTGTCCGAGGAGCCCGGGCTGCATTCCGGCGCCGAGGGCGGCGGGACGCTCGTCCGGGTCTCGGCGACGCCTCACGGCGTGAAGTCGGTCGCGACGGTGTGGCGTTCGGGTGAGTCGGTGGGGACGATCGAGGACGTCTCGGAGACGAGCGCGATCGAGCCGCGGCCGCGCTTCCTCACGCTCGGCGAACGCGAGCTCCGCGCGGCGCTGTTCCTCCCCGGCGGCCGCGAACCCGACGGGCCGTTGCCCGTGCTGATGGATCCGTACGGGGGACCGCACGGGGCCCGGGTGCTGAAGGCCGCGGGCGCGCATCTCATGTCGCAGTGGTTCGCCGACCACGGGTTCGCCGTGCTGGTCGTCGACGGGCGCGGCGTGAACGGTCGCGGCCCCGCATGGGACCGCGAGGTCTACCGGGACTTCACGGTGACCCTCGAGGACCAGGTCGACGCGCTCCACGCGGCGGCCGAACGGTTCGACTTCCTCGACCTGGAGCGGGTGGGGATCCGTGGGTGGTCGTTCGGCGGGGAGCTGGCGTCGATGGCGCTGCTGTGGCGGCCGGACGTGTTCCGCGCGGGCGTGGTGGGCGCGCCGGTGACCGACCAGCACCTGTACGACACCTTCTATACGGAGCGCTACATGGGTCTGCCCCAGGAGGAGCCCGAAGCGTACCGGCGGAGCTCGCCACTGTTCGACGCTGCGTCGCTCTCACGGCCGATGCTGTTGATCCACGGGCTGGCGGACGACAACGTGTTCGTCGCGAACACGCTGCAGTTCTCGGCGGCGCTGTTCGAGGCCGGCAAGTGGCACGAGCTGGTGCTGATCCCGAACGCCACGCACATGACGCGTTCGAACGCGGTGACCGAGAACATCCTGCGCTTGCAGATCGACTTCCTGCGGCGGACGGTGGCCGGCTAGCGGTCGTTCAGCCGAGCGTCAGCCGAGCGCCGGCCACTCGGCGACGACCGGATGGTCCTTGGCCTGAGGGCCGACCTGGGCCGCTCCGCCGGGCGCCTGGAGTCCGGTCACGGTCTCCGAGAACCACTCGGCGTTGACCGCGGCGAACTGCTTCCACTCGCCGGGCAGGTCCTCGTCCGAGAAGATCGCGGTCACGGGACAGACCGGCACGCAGGCGTCGCAGTCGACGCACTCGTCGGGCTGGATGTAGAGCATCCGTGGGCCCTCGTAGATGCAGTCGACGGGGCACTCGTCCACGCACGCCTTGTCCTTCACGTCGATACAGGGTTCTGCGATGACGTACGCCATGAGGGACCCTTTCCCGAGTTCGGTTGAGCGAAACTGAGCCCCAGGGTACCTCGCGCGGTGGTCGCGCCGGTGCGGCCGAGTCGGAAGGGTTCGAGCCACCAGGCCCGGCTCGCGAGCGACCGACCACCTCGCCCTCACCGCCCGCACCCGCTCCCGGCCGCCCGAACCCTCACTGCTACCCTCCCCCCATGCCCATCGTGGTGCAGAAATACGGCGGAACCTCGGTCGGCGACACCGATCGGATCAGCTCCGTGGCCGACCGGATCGTCCGCGCGCGCGAACAGGGCCAGGACGTCGTCGCCGTCGTCTCGGCGATGGGCGAGACCACCGACGACCTCCTCGAGAAGGCCTCGGACATCACCCCCCTCCCCGAGCCCCGCGAGCTCGACATGCTGCTCACGGCCGGCGAGCGCATCGCGATGTCCCTGCTCGCGATCGCCGTCAACGCTCGCGGCTGCAAGGCCGCCTCCTACACCGGCTCGCAGGCGGGGATCATCACCGACACCCAGCACGGCAAGGCCCGGATCGTCGAGATCCGCCCGCAACGCATCAAACAGTCCCTCGACGCCGGCAACGTCGTGATCCTCGCCGGGTTCCAGGGCCTGTCCACCGACTACGACATCACGACGCTCGGCCGAGGGGGTTCGGACACGACCGCCGTCGCGATGGCGGCCGCCCTCGGCGCCGACGTGTGCGAGATCTACACCGACGTCGACGGCGTCTTCACCGCCGACCCCCGAACGCACCCCGAGGCCCGCAAGATCGACCACATCTCCTACGAGGAGATGCTCGAGCTCGCGGCCGCCGGCGCGCGGGTCCTCCAGCTCCGGTGCGTGGAGTACGCTCGACGGCACGGCGTCAAGATCCACGTTCGGAACTCCCTGGGTGACCAACCGGGCACCTGGGTCGACGAGGACGGAGACGCCCACGAGGAGGGCACGACCGGGATGCTCGAGAGCGCCCTGATCCGCGGCGTCGCGCTGGACACCGAGGAGGCGAAGGTCACCCTCGACGAGGTCCCCGACCGACCGGGCATCGCGGCCTCGATCTTCAAGGCGGTCGCCGCCGAGGGCATCCACGTCGACATGATCGTGCAGAACGTCTCGCACGACGGCCGCACCGACCTCAGCTTCACCGTCCCGCGCGCCGACCTGACCCGCGTGAACGCCGTCCTCGACGGCATCGTCACCGACATCGGCGCCCTGCGCTACGAGACCGACGACGCGATCGCCAAGCTCTCGCTCGTCGGCGCGGGGATCAAGAGCAACCCCGGGGTGGCCGCCGACATGTTCGACGCGCTCGCGGCCGAGGGCATCAACATCGACATGATCTCGACCTCGTCGATCCGCATCTCCTGCGTGATCCGGGCCGAGGACGGCGAGCGCGCGGTCCGGGCGGTGCACCAGCGATTCGGCCTCGACGGCGCGACGCTGCACGAAGGGGCCTGAGCGTGGTCGTCTGCCCGACCTGCCGCGAGGTCAACGAGGAGGGTCGCGCGATCTGCCAGAAGTGCGGCTCGTCGCTCGCCCCGGACGCGGTCGCGCTCCTGCCGCGGCGCGAGCCCGGCGAACGTCCGCCGATCGAGATGCGCAAGCCCCCGCAGCCGTCGAAGTGGCGGCCGCTGATCCTGCTCGGCGTGTTCCTCGTCGGCCTGACCGCGGTCGCCGCGTTCTTCGCGTTGCGACCCGACCCGTGCGGGGACACCAACTTCGAGTCGGAGAACTTCGGCTACTGCCTGATGGTCCCCGAGGGCTGGGAGGCGGGGCCGGCGCAGTTCGGCGCCGACGTGACGCTCGACCAGTTCGCGCCGCCGACGGGTTCGGCGACCGTCGTGGTCGAGGCGGTGGACCTGGAGACCGGGGTCGCGCTCGATCAGTGGTCGGAGTTCGTCCGCAAGCGCGACGAGGACGCGGGTCTCACGCCCGGCCCGGCCAGCGACGCGAAGCTCGGCGGCGCCGACGCGCTGCAGTGGGACGTCTCGGTCGCGTCCGAGGGTGGCAACTCGTTCCTGATGCGCGAGGTCGTCGTGGTGAGCAACGACGTCGGGTGGCGGGTGACGCTGAACGATCTCCAGGAGGGGTTCGACACGAGCGCGGTGGCGTTCCGCGACATGCTCGACTCCTGGCAGTTCGCGTAGCGCCGGCCCACCACGCGATCGCTCAGCCCTCGAACTCGTCCCGCAGCATCCCCATGTAGACGACGTCCCACCGCGTCCCGTCCAGCAGGATGTGCTCGCGCCCGCGCCCCTCGTGGCGGAACCCGAGCTTCTCGTACAGCTTCATCGCGCGTTCGTTGAAGCCCGGCGTCGTCAGCCACACGCGGTGCAGGTTGAGCTCGTTGAACGCGTACCGGAGCGCGAGGACGATCATCTCCCGGCCGTAGCCGTGGCCCCAGTCGTCCTGCTTGTAGACCGACAGGCCGAGCTGTGCCTGCCCGTCGGCACCGTTGATGTCCATCAGCCCGATCCCCCCGACGAGGCGATCGTCGGCGATCGTGCGCACCGCGAAGTTGATCGTCCCGGGCGACGCCTTGACCCACTCCTCGAGCCGTTCCTGCGCGCTCGCCCGGTTCATCGGCCAGATCGGGCGGAACCCCGCCAGCCGCGTCGCCCTCGGGTCGTCGAACCAGGAGGCGAAGACCTCGGCGTCCGCCTCCGGGTCGATCGCGGCGAGCCGCACGAGCTCGCCCCGGTAGCTCAGGGTCGTCTCGGGTGAGGGTTTCGCCGCGTCGTCGGTCATCGTCCGGGCATGCTACGAGGTGGCCGGTTCAGGCGGGGGAGTCGGCCGGCCGGGCGTGGTCGTGGATGTGCCCCTCGCGCTTGTGTTCCTTCTCGACGTCCTCGTGCGGGATGTGCACGTGTTCCAGCTCGGGATGGTTGTGCTCGTGCACGTGCGTGGACAGGAGGTGAGCCCAGTTCTCACCCTTATGGAGGTAGTGGGTCACATGGAAGTGCTTGTGATCGTGCACCGCCGCCTCGTGATGGTGACTGGCCCTGGCCTCGAGCTCCTCCATCGGATCCGTCTCTCCCATCCCAGCCTCCTGCATGTCGCGAACCAGCCCTTCGAAGGTACCTCCGTGGGGCGGAGCCACGCCATGGCCGAACGGAGATCAGCCGGTGTGGCGATCCAGGTGGGTGTCAACACGGGCGTTGAGGGCGTCCAGACGAGCGTCGAGCCCGTCGAACCTGGCGTCCACCCGCGCGAACTTGGTGTCGACCTGCGCGAACCGATCGTCCACATGGTCGAACCGATCGTCGATATGGTCGAACCGAGCATCCACTCGGTCGAAGCCGGCGTCCATCCGCGCGGCCAGGGCGTCGATGCGCGAACCCAGGTAGAAGAGCGTTCCGAGCGAGGTCGCGGCCAGCAGCCCGATCGCGGTCCAGACGGCGGCGTCCATGGCGTTCGAGCCTAGCACCCGGATGCGACAGGCCCGACCACGCCGCCGGTACCATGAAGGACATGCGCGTCGCGATCGTGGGTGCTACCGGTGCGGTCGGCCGAACGATGCTCCAGATCCTGCAGGAGCGCGAGTTCCCTCTGGACGAGCTGAGCCTGCTCGCCTCCGAACGCACCGCGGGCACGCGGCTCCGGTTCCGGGGCGAGGAGCTCACGGTCGGCCTGCTCACGCCCGAGGCGCTCGAGGGCGTGGACCTGGCGCTGTCGAGCTGCGGCAGCGCGATCGCCCAGACCTGGGTGCCCCAGGCCGCCGAGCGGGGCACCACCGTGATCGACAACTCGAGCGCGTTCCGGATGGAGCCGTGGGCCGAGCTCGTGATCCCCGAGGTCAACCCCGAGGCGCTCGAGCGCGGCGCGAAGGTCTACGCCGTACCCAACTGCACGATCATCACCGCGCTGATGGCGCTCGCGCCGCTGCACCGGGCGGCCGGTCTCGAGTCCGTGAGCCTGTCGTCGTACCAGTCGGTCTCGGGCGCGGGCGCGAAGGGCGTCCGCGAGCTCGTCGAGCAGATCGAGAAGCTCCACGGGATGGAGGACGACCTCGCGCACCCCGACCTCGACGCGCTGCCCGTGGGCGAGGTGTTCGGCAAGACGATCGCCTACAACGTGCTCGCCAAGATCGACGTGTTCGACCCCGAGAGCGGGTCCACGTTCGAGGAGATCAAGGTCGTGCGCGAGGCCAAGCGGATCCTGTCGCTGCCCGAGCTCGACATCTCGGCGACGTGCGTTCGGGTCCCGGTGCCGGTGGGTCACAGCGTGAGCCTGCACGCGAGGTTCGGGCGGGCGTTCTCGGTGGGTGAGGCACGCGAGGCTCTGGAAGCGGCCGAGGGGGTCCAGCTCCGCGACGACCCCGCCAACGACGTCTACCCGAGCCCCCTCGAGGCGGCGGGCATCGACGACACGCTCGTCGGCCGGATCCGCCGGCCCGAGGGTCACGACGACGAGCTGCTGCTGTTCGCGTGCGGCGACAACCTCCGCAAGGGCGCGGCCCTGAACGCGGTCCAGATCGCGGAGCGCCTCGCCCTCAACGTGCCCTAACGCGAGGACAGACTCCCATCCACCCAGCTCTCCAGCTGGCGGTGTCGTCGCAGGGCCGTCGGTCGGCCGTGCGACCTACTCCTCTTGGAGGAGCCGGCCTGCCTGGGTCCGCGGTGTTCGAACGCATGCATTGACGAACGCCGTGGTGCGTGCCTAGGGTCGAAGTTCATCGTCTCCCCATGGCCGGGGTAATGCAATGCGAGGCTTCCCGCACCGCAGAGTTCGCCGACCTCGATCCGCGCGCACGCGCAAGGGTCGGAACGACGACGGCGGCCTGCCGTGGTGACGCGCGGTCATTCGATCGGAGCCCCGCCTCCAGATCGCGCGGCCCCAGCCCTTACGGCCGACGTGTCCGCGTCGAACCCGGACTGCCCCCGCTGCGGGTCGGCCGAGGTGGTGCCGGCCTTGGCCGGCGGCCCGTCCGAACAGGTCCTGCAGCTCAGGAGCGGGAACGCGCCCGGCGCCTCGCGGGGTTCCTTCGATGAGTGGCTGTGTGGTTCGTGCGGGAACCGATGGCCGCACCTACGTCTGGCCATCGAAGTGCCGTTGGTCGTCGATGAGTTCGAGCTCGATCGGGGAACCACGCCCTCGAACCTGCCCGGCGACCTGGTCGAGTTGCTCGGTCCGCCGCACGGGGAGGGGTCCGCCGGCGATGCGTCCCCGCGCGTGGCCCGCGCCCTCCGGGAGGCTAGGGAGGCTCGCGGCGTCACGATCTCGGACGCGTCGAAGGTGACCCGCATCTCCGAGCGCTACCTGCAAGCGTTGGAGGACAACGCATCGCTTGACGAGTTCCCCGCGCCCGCCTACGCGCAGTTCTTCCTCCGGAACTACGCCGAGTTCCTGGGCCTCGAACCGAAGGGCATGGTGCGTGAGTTCGACGAGGCCCACCCGATCCGCCGGGGGCCGGTGTTCCAGCCGATGCCCGACCATGAGCCACGCCGGCGAGTGCTCGCGGGTCTGCTCGTCGCCGCTTCGATCGCGTCGTTGATCGTGCTCGGGGTCGTGCGGTTCGAGGCGGGCCGCCGGCCGGACGCGGCGATCCAACCCGTGACGCCCTCGACGCAGGACGCGCCGGAGGGGGGCTCCGAACTCACCAGGCCCTCCCCGCTTCCGCAGCCGTTGCACGACGTTCGAGCGGTGCTCCTGCTGCATGATCGTTCGTGGATCGAGGCCGTGGCGGACGGCGTGGTGCTCGAGAGTGGGCAGACGTTCGAGCCGGGGGAGCGGGTCGTCTTCCACGCGGATCGACTGCTCGAGCTGCGCCTCGGCAACGCCGGGGCGGTCGAGCTCGTCGTGGACGGGGAGCGCGTCCCCACCGGGGGTCCCGGAGACGTCGTCAGTCTCGAGCTCCATCTCCGCGACGGCGAGGTGGTGGCCAGGAGCGTCTGACGGGCTCCAACATGTCTGGTCGGATAGAGCCGTCCATCGTGAGGACGTCGACCGAACCGTCCGTATGAGCGTGTGATTCAGAGGAGCGAAGAGGAAGGGCTCAGAAGAAGTCGTACATCCACGGCGCCGCTCCGCCGAACAGCCGAGCCAGTGCGGGCGCCGCCGCCGGATCCACGAGCCCGAACGTCACCGCGTCCGCGGCCGAAAGCGCCCCGCTGTAGATCGCCGAGAGCGTTCCGATGGAGATCGGCCGAACCCGATCCGAACCCTTAGCCGGCTCCACCGAGACCGCCCCGTCCTGCGCCACCACCCGCCACGGCCCGCGGTTCTCCGGGAACAGCCCGTCCTCGACCGACAGCACGAACTCCTCCGAGACCGGCGGGTAGCCCCTACCCGACAGCGCCGCCGGCACGTCGAGCACCCGCAGCATCCACCGGAACGACCACACGGGTCGCACCCGCTGCTCTTCCACCAGCAACGCCAGCGGATGCGCCGGGGGGCCGGTGAACCTCAGCATCTGCCCCAGGCCGCGGAACCCGCGCAGGTACGAGAGCAGCGACGCCCACGCTTCCAGCGACACCGCCACGAGGTGGCGGCAGTTGATCGCGTACTCGAACTCGAGCGGCCCGCCGGGATCCGAGCCGAACGTGAAGGACGCGTACCCCTCGACCCCCGAGGCGCCGCGAGCGACCACCGCGCGGTGCTGGTCCGAGCTGAACCACTGCCCCATGATCCGCGACGGCCACCAGTCCTCCTCGTCCGAATCGATCGGCCCCGGGTGGCTCGACACCGACGCGCGGTAGCACGCGCGCACGTCCTCGAGATCGCGTCGAAGCCACGTACTCCTCGACCGTCAGCGGTCCCGCGGGGCCGCGCGGCAGGTCGTCGAGCGCGACGGCGTGCCGCGTCATCGTCCCGGCGAGCTCGTACCCCATTCCTCTATATGGGCGCTGCGTCGCGGGGTACAGCGCGCTGAGCGGCTGGCCCTTCGCGCGAGCGTCGACGAGCAGCTCGGTGACGGCCCGCGTCGCGAGGCCGCCGCCGCGATGTTCGGGCAGCGTGACCACGCCCCAGATCCCGCTCATCCCGAGCTCGCGCCCACCCCACCACTGCCGGAAGTCGTGCGCGGCGGCCGCGGCGACGATGCGATCGCCGTCGAGGACGCACCGCATCTTCTCCACCGGCAGCCACGCCGCGCGTTCGGCCAGCGAGCCCGTCCCCATGTTGAACGCGACCCGCATCAGCCCGATGACCTCGTCGCGGTGCTCGTCCCCCGGCGTGATGACGTCCGACGTCATCGAACGAACGCGCACCCGCACGGGATCGCGCCGCACTTCGGGCAGCCGTTCGCGTACCGCGCCGCGGCCTGCTCGAGGTCGACGCCGGCCAGGTTCGCGAGCGAGCCCAACCACGCGAGCACGTCGCCGAACTCGTGCTCGAGGTCGCCGTCGCCGCGCAGCGCTCGAGCCACCTCGCCGACCTCTTCCGTCAGCCACCGGAACGTGCCGTCGATCCCGCGCTCCGCATCGCGCTCGAAGTACGTACGCCTCAAGACGTCTTGGAACGCTGCGATCTCCATCAGGGGGCCGAGTCTATCGAGCGTCGAGCTTGGTCTCGGTGCTCGGCGTCTCGAGGTCCGGGATCTCCTCGGTGTCGAGATCGGGGATGACGAACTCCGGGTCGGTCTCGGCCCGCTGCTCGAGCGCGTGCAGCCGGTTGTACACGGCCTGTCGCGTGATGCCGAGCGCCTCGCCGATGTCGGAGGGTGTGGCCCCCAGCTGGCGGGCCTTCAGGATGCACGCGGCCTCCAGCTCGTCGAGATAGCGCCGGAGACGGCGGATCGACTGGAGAGCCTCGAGGGGAAGATCCGGCGTCTCGAGATGCCGGATGAGCCGACGGGGGAACTTCAGGACCCGCATCTACCCACCGTACCCGGCTTTGGAGGTACGGCGGTATAGCCGAAGCGGTTGAATGCTTCCCCCCTACTGGTTAAGCCGTCTGCCCACGGGCCCCGAAGCGCCGCATTCTGTTCCCTTGCAGGCCTTATGTCAACGAGATGGACAGAAGCGCAACGGGCAACTAACACGGTGAGAAATCCCCAACCCCCAGGGTAGCAAGCACAAATTAGGTCCTTTGGACGTGTCAACGGAGTTGACACGGGGGTTGCATCCGAGTAGGTTTCGGCGTCTTGCCAGGTGTAGCCCGAATGGCTGACTGCCTGGTCCGTAGTTCGGAGGAACGGGAGGGCTCCAGCAGGTGACGTCTTTTGGAACCGAATCCATAGGTCGTGTTTGTCGCTCGCCGGTATCCGCCGGCGAGTCGTCGTGTTCGGGCTCATCGTCCGAATGATCGAGCATCGGGAGGATCCAATGAGTAAGCTCACGGTTCGCGCCGTGTATCTCTGCACGGCTTCCTACTGATCGCGTTCGTGGCCGGGCTTATCGGCCCGCTTGCGGCGACTGCACAGGCGGCCTACTCGCCAACGTTTCTCTTCACGAACGACGATGGCGGCGTGAACCAGATCGACAACAACGCGGGTGGTCAGCAGAGCGACCTCACCAGGTTCGGGATCGACGAGGGTGACCTCGGCGGCGGCTTCCTTTGGACTCACTTGGAATTGGGATCGGATCGACTTCACGAGCCAGACCGGAGATGCCTGCGCGATCTTCGACACCGACGGTGATGGCAACGCCAACTACTCGATGTGCGTCCAGGTCTCAAACACTCCGATCGGTGGATCGATCGACCCAACCAACACTTACACGACCACCGTCACTCCCTTCTTCTTCCAATGCACCGCCGACAGCAGGGTCGATCGGTGCGGCAGCCCAGCCCGGTAGCGCTGACAACCACGGACATGTTGACCCTCGGCCTAAATACAGACACGGGCACGAACACTCTCGTTACGAACACAGATCCGTTCCCCACTGGGGAGGCTTCGCCGAAGGACACGACGATCGTCCTGAAGATCGCAACCGCAGATCTGCCGACAGGTGCACAGCTCCTCAACGTTTGCAGCTACCCGTCAGCGGGCAACGGAGGGAACAACGCGCCGGGCGACTGCGTTGTACGCCCTGGAGCGGCCTTCCTCACGATCGTTAAGACGACGGATCGCAGCACGACCGATACGTTCACGTTCAATCTGAACCCAGCAGCCACCGACGGGACGACACAGTTCACGATCAACGGTGCTGGCACCGTCGTGGACCGCAAGGCCGTCGACCCGGGTGCGAACCCGAACAGCCCGACCAACTACTCACTGGCTGAGGTTCTTCCCAACGCTACGTGGGCGCTCGGGTCAGCGTCGTGTGTGAGGGGCGGCACCTCGACGGGGACACTGTCCGGTACCACTATCTCTGGCATCACCTTCGTCGGGGGCCAGGAAACGGTCTGCACGTTCAACAACACCACTGCGGTCGTGCCTCCGGTCATCAACGTCACCAAGACCCCGAACCCGGCCTCGTTGGACGAGCCGGGTGGCACCGTCGACGTTCACCGTCACCGTCGAAACGACAGCTCGTCGGCGGTCACGCTGACCGGCCTGGACGACGACGTCTACGGCGACCTGCTCGACCCGGCGAACCCGGACGTCACGAACAACACCTGCGATGACACCCCGCCGATCAACCTGGCACGCCTCGGACGGGACCGCGGGCAGCGGGCCGGACTTCTTCACCTGCTCGTTCGATGGAGAGGTCAGCGGCAACGCGGGCTCCACCCACACCGACACCGTCACCGGCACCGCCACGAATGACGCCGGCACGGACTCCGACTCCGATGACGCGACGGTCACGATCGACGACGTCGCTCCGACGGTCCAGGTCGACAAGTCCGCCGACCCGACCCACCTGAACGAGCCCGGTGGCACGGTCACCTTCACGGTGGACGTCAAGAACACGAGCAACGAGTCGGTCACCCTGACCGACCTGGTCGACGACATCTACGGCGACCTGCTGGACGACGCCGGCAACAACGGATCAGGAACAGCACCTGCACCGACAACACGGTGACCGCGGCTGGCGCCACCTACAGCTGCTCGTTCGACGGCCGAGGTCAGCGGCAACGCCGAGCAGCACCCACACCGACACGGTCAAGGGCACCGTCGTGGACGATGACGGGACCAAGGCCGACGACACCGGGAGCGCGACGGTCACGATCGACGACGTCGCGCCGACGGTCCAGGTCGACAAGTCCGCCGACCCGACCCACCTGAACGAGCCCGGTGGCACGGTCACCTTCACGGTGGACGTCAAGAACACGAGCAGCGAGTCGGTCACCCTGACCGACCTGGTCGACGACATCTACGGCGACCTGCTGACGACGCCGGCAACAACGCGATCAGCAACAGCACCTGCACCGACAACACGGTGATCGCGGCGGCGTGCCGACCTACAGCTGCTCGTTCGACGGCCGAGGTCAGCGGCAACGCCGGCAGCACCCACACCGACACGGTCAAGGGCACCGTCGTGGACGATGACGGGACCAAGGCCGATGACACCGGGAGCGCGCCACGGTCACGATCGACGACGTCGCGCCGACGGTCCAGGTCGACAAGTCCGCCAACCCGACCGACCTGGAACGAGCCCGGTGGCACGGTCACCTTCACGGTGGACGTCAAGAACACGAGCAACGAGGCGGTCACCCTGACCCACCTGGTCGACGACGTCTACGGCGACCTGTCGGTCAACGCCGGCAACAACGCGATCAGCAACAGCACCTGCACCGACAACACGGTGACCGCGGCCGGCGCCACCTACAGCTGCTCGTTCGACGGCCGAGGTCAGCGGCAACGCCGGCAGCACGCACACCGACACGGTCAAGGGCACCGTCGTGGACGATGACGGGACCAAGGCCGATGACACCGGGAGCGCGACGGTCACGATCGACGACGTGGCGCCGACGGTCCAGGTCGACAAGTCCGCCAACCCGACCCACCTGAACGAGCCCGGTGGCACGGTCACCTTCACGGTGGACGTCAAGAACACGAGCACCGAGTCGGTCACCCTGACCGACCTGGTCGACGACGTCTACGGCGACCTGTTGCGATACGCCGGCAACAACGCGATCAGCAACAGCACCTGCACCGACAACACGGTGATCGCGGCTGGCGCCACCTACAGCTGCTCGTTCGACGGCCGAGGTCAGCGGCAACGCCGGCAGCACCCACACCGACACGGTCAAGGGCACCGTCGTGGACGATGACGGGACCAAGGCCGATGACACCGGGAGCGCGACGGTCACGATCGACGACGTCGCGCCGACGGTCCAGGTCGACAAGTCCGCCAACCCGACCCACCTGAACGAGCCCGGTGGCACGGTCACCTTCACGGTGGACGTCAAGAACACGAGCAACGAGTCGGTCACCCTGACCGACCTGGTCGACGACGTCTACGGCGACCTGCTGGATGACGCCGGCAACAACGCGATCAGCAACAGCACCTGCACCGACAACACGGTGATCGCGGCTGGCGCCACCTACAGCTGCTCGTTCGACGGCCGAGGTCAGCGGCAACGCCGGCAGCACCCACACCGACACGGTCAAGGGCACCGTCGTGGACGATGACGGGACCAAGGCCGATGACACCGGGAGCGCGACGGTACGACGATCGACGACGTATGCCGACGGTCCAGGTCGACAAGTCCGCCAACCCGACGCCACCTGAACGAGCCCGGTGGCACGTCGACCTTCACGGTCACCATCGAGAACGACAGCGCCGAGGCGGTCACCCTGACCAGCCTGGTCGACGACGTCTACGGCGACCTGCTCGACCCGGCGAACCCGGACGTCACGAACAACACCTGCGATGACCCCCTGCAGATCAACCTGGACGCGTCGGACGGGACCGCGGGCAGCGGGCCCGACTTCTTCACCTGCTCGTTCGATGGAGAGGTCAGCGGCAACGCGGGCACCACCCACACCGACACCGTCACCGGCACCGTGTCCGACGACGATGGATCCACGGCCGACCGACACCGGGAGCGCCACGGTCACGATCAACGACGTCGCGCCGACGGTCTACGGTCGACAAGTCCGCCGACCCGACGTCGCCTGGACGAGCCGGGTGGCACCTCGACGTTCACCGTCACCGTCGAGAACGACAGCACCGAGGCGGTCACCCTGACCAGCCTGGTCGACGACGTCTACGGCGACCTGCTCGACCCGGCGAACCCGGACGTCACGAACAACACCTGCGATGACGCCCCGATCAACCTGGACGCGTCGGACGGGACCGCGGGTAGCGGGCCGACTTCTTCACCTGCTCGTTCGACGGAGAGTCTCGCGGCAACGCGGGCACACCCACACCGACACCGTCACCGGCACCGTGTCCGACGACGACGGATCCACGGCCGACCGACACCGGGAGCGCCACGGTCACGATCAACGACGTCGCGCCGACGGTCTACGGTCGACAAGTCCGCCGACCCGACGTCGCCTGGACGAGCCGGGTGGCACCTCGACGTTCACCGTCACCGTCGAGAACGACAGCACCGAGGCGGTCACCCTGACCAGCCTGGCGACGACGTCTACGGCGACCTGCTCGATCCGGCGAACCGGACGTCACGAACAACACCTGCGATGCCGATCAACACGGTGACCGCGGTGGGGCCGACTTCTTCACCTGCTCGTTCGATGGAGAGGTCAGCGGCAACGCGGGCCAACCACCGACATCGTCACCGGCACCGTGACCGACGACGATGGATCACGGCCACGACACCGGACCGCCACGGTCACATCAACGACGTCGCCGACGGTCACGGTCACCAAGTCCGCCAACCCACGTCGCTCTGGCGCCGGGCGGCACCTCGAGTTCACCGTCACCGTGAGAACACAGCACCGAGGCGGTCACCCTGACCAGCCTGCCGACGACAAGTTCGGCGACGCTCGCGGGCGAAGCCGATTGCACAGCGTGCGGCCCGGTGCGTCGCGGACCGGCGGGAGCGGCGATCTTCACCGCTACGTTCAGGGGCGGTCGGCGGCAGGCGGTCCTCGCACACCGACACGGTCACGGCTACAGTGACCGACAACGACGGCAATACCGCCACCGACACCGACGACGCCACGGTCACCATCCTGGCGCAGACCGGCCAGATCGCTCCCACGGCGACCACGTGCCAGGACTTCGTGGGTCGCACGGCTGGGGACCTGACCGAGATCCTCTACGGCTCAAGGGCAACAAGATCAACAACGTTGCTCCGGGCGTGCTCTTCTACTACAGCCTGGTGACGCGTCAGCGGCACGGGGACGCACAGCATCAGCGTGACCCAGACCACCAGTCCCAGCTTCACGTTGTTCGGGATCCAGCAGAATCAGGCGGTCCTGTACAGCACGAACTGCGTGAAGCTGGCGAACAACAACAGCGGGACCTTCAGCGGGCTCTCGGCGGGACGTACGTCTCGGGATCAAGTACGACCCCGGGACGGTCGTCAATGAGACGAAGCCGGTGGGCAACGGCGAGGTCGTGTACACCTTCACGACCAAGGTGGACAGCAGTCCCGGTGCCTTCGAGCCCAGACAGCCTCACGCTGAAGCCGAAGCCGAAGCAGAGGCGCGGCGCGAACTGAGAGAGGGGCCGCGAGCGGCCCCTCTCCTATCTCCTTGCTCTTGGTGGTCAGGGTGTCACCTACGTGACCGAGAGGGTGAACGACTCGGTCGCCCGACTCGCCCTGCGGAGGGCGTCTTGCCCTTTCGCGCTGATGGATCCGGAGAACGTCGTCGCGCGTACCCGGTGGAGGTGTTCGAGCGGTTCGTCGCGCTGGCAGAGTCATCGGCCGTGAGCTGCGAAGATGCCAGAGTAGACGCCCGCGTCCGCCCAGATCAGGTACTTGCGATCGGTCCGATCAAGGCCAACGCCGACAGCCGAGCGACCGTGTCGCTCAAGGTATTGTCGCCGTGGAGCTGAGATCAGCACGGGTGACTAGGAACTTGATGTCATGCCTGTCGGCCGGACGGGTGATTCCTTCTCATGCTCGCCCTGCGGCGCAACGGGCTCAGGCACGTGGCGCGGATCGGGCAGGCGCCGGCCGACGAGGGCCAGGACCAGCGCGAACGCGACCCCGAGCCCGAACGCGCCCGCCAAGCCAGCCTCGAGCGAGATCGTGCCGGCGTCGGCGAGGGCGATGAAGACGCCGCCGAGGCCGGCGCCGATGCCGACGCCGAGGTAGTCCATCAGGATCGTCGAGGAGAGCTCGGCGGCCTCGCGGCCCTCGGTGGCCTCGCCCATGACCGAGAGCGGGATCGTCGGGAACACGATCCCCATGCCCGACGCTCCCGATCGCCCACCCCACGTACGGGACGGCGAGCGGGACGTCCAGGAGCCCGACCGCGACCACCGCTCCGCCCGCCGCGATCAGCAGCGCGCCGAACGTCGTCAGCCACCGCGTGCCGAGCCGTTCCGCAGACCCGCGACTGCCACCACGAGCCCGAGCGCCCACGCGAGCGCCGAGCACGTCAGCACGACCCCCGCGATCGCGACCGACAGCCCCCGCACCTGCGTGAGCATCAGCGTGACGAACCCGTCGATGCCGAAGAACGCCGCCGACGCGAGGAACGCCGCCGCCGACGCCGCCGGCAGCCCTCGGCGGGCGACGAGGGTTCCCGGCGGCGTGATCCTGCGGAGCGCCGGGATCGTGACCGCGAGACCGAGCACCACCAGCGGGCCGCTCCAGATCGACAGGTCCGTCAGGCCGGCGAGCAGCGCCCCCGCGCCGACCATCAGCACGAGCGAGGCGACGATCGGCAGGCTCGAGCGTTCCTCGCTCGTCTGCACGTTCCGCAGGGCCGGCATCACGAGCAGCCGCCGCGAGCACGATCACCGGCAGGGGAGCCACGAACGCCCAGCGCCAGCCGATCGTCTCGGCGTTGATCAGCGCGCCGAGCGGCGGTCCGAGCAGTCCCGGCAGGATCCACATCGAGGCGAGCAGCGCCATCACGCGCGGCCGGATGTCCTGCGGGTAGGTCTTCGCGACCGTGCCGAGCGAGACCGTGTACAGGCCGCCGCCGCCGATCCCCTGCACGAACCGCGCGACGACCAGGATCGAGCATCGTGGGCGACGCGGCGGCCAGGACGAGCCCCACGACGTAGAAGGCGATCGAGACCCCGAGGACCGGGCGGGGCCCAAGCCGGTCCGTCATGCGCCCCGCGATCGGCACCGTGACGAACGACGCGAGCGTCAGCGACACGAAGACCCACCCGTACAGGCTCAGCCCGTGCAGGTCGGCCTCGACCGCCGGCAGGATCGTCGCCACGACCATGATCTCGATCGCGACGAGCGCCTCGAGCAGCAGCAGGCCGACCGTGAGCCGGCCGCGCATGCCGGCGAAGACCGCTCGCCAGGGCGGAGGCCGCCGTTCGGGCGTGCTCATCGCCACAGGGTAGCCAGCTGGTCGGCGACGCACCCTCCGACGAGACCTCCGCGAAGTCCCTGCCGCGATGCTCACGCCTTCAACGGTAGATTCGACGCCTTCGGTGATCCAACGGGCCGGTCTCGTGGTGCAAGATGGGATGCCCGTTCGATCCCGCGACCTTGGTGGGGAGGATGATGTTCGACACGCTGGCCGAAGAAGTAGGAGCGGCGCTCCGCCGCGCTCGCGAGGCGCGGGATCTCTCGCTGCGCGATGCTGCGAGTGCGAGTTCCGGCGCATTCAAGCCCTCAACGTTGGCGAGCTACGAACGGGCGGAGCGGAAGGTGACGATCGAGCGCTTCTTCCAACTCGCGTTCCTCTACGACATCTCACCCGTCCGACTGATCGCCAACGTGCTTCGACGGGTCGAAGGTCGTTCAGCCGGTTCGGATCGATGTCCGAAAGGTCAAGAGCATGGCGGGCGTCGAAGCCGGCATCGTGGACGGCTTCATCCGCAACGTCTTCATCCTGCGTGATCAAGACGTGGCCGACACCGTCTCGCTCAGGGAGGGCGACTTGGAGGTGCTGGCGACGGCGACCGGGCGCCGTGTGCAGGAGTTCCGAGACGCGATCGAACCGGCCCTCGCCGCCGATCATGTCTCGGGAGGATCGAGCTCCCATGGATCACGCCAGGTCAGGGCAGCCGGCGTCGGATGGCGGCAAGGCTGAGATCCTGACACGTCGAGCCGCGACTGGCGGTCAGCCGCGAGGTGCGGACTGGATCAGAACTTGTCTACCACTCGGTAGATAGGGCATAATCTGCCACGTGGTAGACAAACCCGCGGCCCCGCGGAAGCGCCCGAACGCAGGCACGCGTGCGAGCTCGATCGTGCGCAAGCTTGCCGGCAAGAACGTGTTCGTCACGGGGGTGACGGGCTTCCTCGGCCAGGCGGTGTTCGAACGCCTCCTGCTCGACTTCCCCGACACCCGGGTCACCCTGCTCGTGCGGCCGCAGCTCGGCTCGAGCGGGCGCCAGCGCGTCGAGTCGCTGATGGGCCGGCCCACGTTCAACGCCCTGCGCGACAAGGTCGGCACCGAGGGGATCGCGGCCGCGCTGCAGGAGCGCGTGGACGTGGTGGACGGCGACTTCTCGGCCGACGGGCTCGAGATCCCCGGCGGCCTCGACGTCGTGATCCACTGCGCTGCGGCCGTTGCGTTCGACCCGCCGATCGACGAGGGGTTCCTCACCAACCTGGTCGGCGCCGTCCGCCTGTACGAGGCGGCGCTCGCGAACAACCCGGCGCCGCACCTGCTCCACGTCTCGACCGCGTACGTGGCCGGGCGTACGCAAGGGCGTGATCCCCGAGGCCACGCTCGACCACCGCGTCGACTGGCGGGCCGAGTCCGACCTCGCGATCCGGGCCCGGGCCGACGTCGAGGCCGCGAGCCGCAAGCCCGAGATCCTCGACTCGTTCCTGCGCAAGGCCCGCGCCGAGCACGGACGCGCCGGCCCGCAGTCGGTGGCCGACGACGCCGAGGAGCGTCGCAAGACGTGGGTGACCAAGCGGCTCGTGCAGTACGGGCGCGCTCGAGCGCAGACGCTCGGCTGGCCCGACAACTACACGTTCACCAAGGCGATGGGCGAGCGCGCGGTCGAGACGCTCGCGGCCTCGCACGGCGTGCCGCTGTCGATCGTCCGCCCCTCGATCATCGAGTCCTCGTACGAGCACCCGTTCCCCGGGTGGATCGAGGGGTTCAAGATGGCCGAGCCGATCATCCTTGCCTACGGCCGCGGCACGATCCCGGACTTCCCCGGCATCCCCGAGGGCATCATCGACATCATCCCGGCCGACTTCGTCGTCAACGCGATGCTGGCCGCCGCCGCGAACCCACCAGAGCCCGCGACGCCCGCCTACTACCACGTGTCGTCGGGGTCTCGGAACCCGTTGCAGTACAAGGGTCTGTACGAGAACGTCAAGGAGTACTACGAGCGCGATCCGCTGCCGCAGCAGGGCCGCGGCGCGGTCAGGGTGCCCGAGTGGACGTTCCCCGGCAACCTCCGCGTCGAACGCCTCCTGCGCACCGCCGAACGCGCCGTCGACGTGGCCGACAAGGTCGTCACCCACCTGCCGAAGTCCAAGCGCATGCGCGACCTCGTCGCGCGCGTCGACCGCGACAAGGGGCGCGTGGACTTCGTGCGCCGGTACTCGGACCTGTACGGCGCGTACACCGAGGCCGAGGTGATCTACACCGACGACCGGACGGTCGAGCTGTTGGGTGGGCTGACGGCGGCCGACCGGAAGACGTTCCCGTTCGACGCGGCGGGCGATCGACTGGCGGTACTACCTCCAGGACGTGCACTGCCCGGCGGTGACGGCGGGGCTCCGCGCGCTGTCCGGCAAGCGCGTGAAGCCGCAGGTCCGGATCCGCGAGCGCGAGCAGCTGGTGCTCGCGCTGTTCGACATGGAGGGGACGATCCTGCCCTCGAACGTCGTCGAGTCCTACGTCTGGTCGCGGATGGCCGACCTGCCGTGGGACCAGTGGCCCGACGAGCTCGCGAGCGTGTTCTCGCGGATCCCGTCGTACCTGATGGCCGACCGGCGCGACCGCGGCGAGTTCCTGCGCACGTTCTTCCGGCGTTACGAGGGCGCGACGGTCGAGGGCATCGAGCGCCTCGTCGAGGAGATCGTGTCCGAGTTCATGCTGCAGAAGGTCTCGGCGGCGGCGATCCGCCGGATCCGAGATCACCGGGCCGCCGGCCACCGGACGATGATGATCACGGCGGCGGCCGAGCCGTTCGTGCAGCCGCTGGCGCCCCTGTTCGACGAGGTGATCGCGGCGAAGTTGGAGGTCCGCGACGGCGTCTACACGGGCTACCTGGCCGAGCCGCCCCTGGTGGGCGAGGCGCGAGGGGCGTGGGTCCGCCGGTACGCCGAGCTCGAGGGCGCCGACCTCCGAGCCTCGTACGCGTACGCCGACTCGCATTCGGATCTCGCGCTGCTGCGGGCGGTGGGCAACCCGGTGGCGGTCTCGCCGGACGCGGCGCTGCTGCGGGTGGCCAAGCGGCGGCGGTGGCCGATCGAGGAGTGGGTCATGGCCGGGGGGATGCCCCGGGTTCGGTTCCCGAAGCCGGCGGTGCGCTGAGGTGACCACCCAGGCCATCGAGCTCTTCCGCTCGGTCCCGCGCTACCTCACCGCGCGCGCGGTCGGCGGCCGCGTCCCCGGCCTCCTCTCCGGCCCGCTCGCCCCCATGCGGTTCGTCAACCGCAAGGACGTCGTGCCGCTCGGCCCCGGTTGGGGGCGCGTCCGCCCCCTGCTCTCCGGTATCTGCGGCTCGGACCTCGCTACGATCAGCGGCAAGTCCTCCTTCTACTTCTCGCCGCTGGTCTCGCTCCCGTTCGTCCCCGGCCACGAGGTGGTCGGCGAGCTCCTGGACGACGTCGACGACCTCCCGCAGGGCACCCGGATCGCGCTCGAACCCGTCCTGAGCTGCCTCGCCCGCGGTCTCGACCCGTGCGACAACTGCAAGACCGGCCGCAACGGCCGCTGCGACCGGGTCACCACCGGCCACGTGAGCGCCGGCCTGCAGACCGGCTACTGCGCCGACACCGGCGGCGGCTGGAGCAAGATGTTCGTCGCGCACCGCTCGCAGCTCCACGCCGTCCCCGATGGGCTCTCGGACAGCAAGGCGGTCCTGCTCGAACCGCTCTCCTGCGCCGTCCACACCGCCCTGCGCGCGAACCTCGAGCCCAACGCGAACGTCGTCATCATCGGCGCCGGCACCGTGGGCATCCTCACGCTCCTCGCGATCAAGGAGCTCACGAAGGCCGGCCACGTCGCCGTCGTCGCCAAGCACCCGAAGCAGCGCGAGTGGGCGGGCGCGTTCGGCGCGTCCGAGATCGTCGACCCCAAGGAGGCGACCAACGCCGTCCGCCGCGCCACCGGCGCCATGAAGCTCAAGCCCGAGCGCGGCGCCTCGTTCCTGCTCGGCGGCGCCGACGTCGCGATCGACTGCGTGGGCTCGCGCTCGAGCCTCAACCTCGCGCTCCGGATCACCCGCGCCGGCGGCCGCGTCGTCGTGAGCGGCATCCCGACCGAGGGCGCCGACCTCACCCCGCTCTGGTTCCGCGAGCTCGAGCTCGTCGGCGCCTACACGGGCGGGTACGAGACCGTGGGCAAACAGAAGACCCACAGCTTCGACCTCGCGACCACGATCGCCTCCGAGAACCCGATCGACGGGATCGTCGGCGCGACCTACCCGCTCCGCCGCTGGCGCGAGGCGATCGACCACGCGCTCGGCGCGGGCAAGCTCGGGACGCTGAAGGTGGCGTTCGACCCCAGGCTCGACTGACCCCAAGACCCAAGGAGACGCACAGATGGCACGACCGGGTTTCGTCCTCGAAGTCGACGAACGCACGCCGCCGCTCCTCGTCCACCAGGGCGAGGGGTTCCGGCTCCAGAAGTTCCCGCTCGGCTCGCGGGTGATCTACCCGCCGGACTCGCTCCCCAGGCTGCGCGGCCTGCGGAACCACATCCGCCACGCGCTCGACCATCCCCACGGCTCCGAACCCCTCAAGGAGCTCCTCACGCCCGGGATGCGGCTCACGATCGCGATCGACGACATCTCGATCCCGCTGCCGCCGATGCAGACCCCCGACATCCGCCAGCTCGTGCTCGAGGAGGTGATCGAGCTCGCGGCGCGCCAGGGCGTCGAGGACATCAAGCTCTACATGGCGAACAGCCTGCATCGGCGCATGACGGCGGACGAGATCAAGCACGCGGTGGGCGAACGGGTCTTCCGCTCCTTCTACCCGAAGGACCTCAAGAACCACGACGCCGAGGACCCGGACAACCTCGCCTACGTCGGCAAGACCGACCAGGGCGAGGAGGTCGAGATCAACAAGCGGGCGATGGAGTCCGACCTGCTGATCTACGTGAACATCAACCTCGTCGCGATGGACGGCGGCCACAAGTCCGTGCCGGTCGGCCTCGCGAGCTACCGCAGCGTCAAGCACCACCACAACGTCGAGACGATGCTGCACTCCAAGTCGTACATGGACCCGCGCCCGGGCCGCAGCGCGATCCACGACTCGTGCAAGCGCATGGGCGACCTGCTCAAGTCCAACGGCCTCAAGGTCTTCACGATCGAGACCACCGTGAACAACAACACGTTCCCCGACCCGTTCGGCTTCATGAACAAGCGCGAGTGGGAGTGGTCGCTGCTCGAGCAGGGGACCTACCTGGCCGCCAAGAAGGCCAACGACATGGGCCCGTCCGCGATGAAGCACCAGATCTGGACGCGCATCAAGGCGCCGTACGGGGTGACCGGCATCAACGCCGGCGAGACCGAGGCCGTGCACGAGCAGACGCTCGCCACGCTGCACCGGCAGCAGCTGGTCGAGGTCAACGGGCAGTCCGACATCATGGTCGTGGGCATCCCGTACCTGACGCCCTACAACGTGAACTCGATCCTGAACCCGATCCTCGTGCACTGCATGGGGCTCGGGTACCTGTTCAACATGTACCGCAACAAGCCGGTCGTGCGGCCGGGCGGCGCGATGATCATGTTCCACCCGGTGCCGAACGAGTTCCACCAGGTGCATCACCCCTCCTACGTCGACTTCTTCGAGGAGGTCCTGTCCCAGACCACCGACCCCTCGACGATCGAGTCGAAGTACGAGGAGCGTTACGCGACCGACCCCTGGTACATCCACCTGTACCGCAAGAGCTACGCGTACCACGGCGTCCACCCGTTCTACATGTGGTACTGGGGCGCGCACGCGCTCGACTACCTGGGCGACGTGATCATCGTCGGTGGCGACCCGAAGACGTGCGAGCGGCTCGGGTACCGCTCGGCCTCGAGCTTCCGGGACGCGCTCGAGATGGCGGGGGAGACCGTCGGGCGCTCGCCCTCGATCTCGTACTTCCACGTGCCGCCGCTCGCGATCGCGGACGTGAGGTAGCCGCGATGGCGCGCGCGAAGTTCACGAGGGAGATCCGGGACGTCGCCAAGGGCTGGCGCTGGGGCCGCCGGACGATGACGCCCCGCTCGGCGCTGGACTCGACGCCGCCGCCGAAGATCTGGAGCTACCCGACCGACTGGGCCCGGACCGCGGCCGGCCGAGCCGTCCGCGACGTGATCCTGGACGCGGCGCTCAAGCCGATCATCTGGAACGAGACCACGCCCGAGGTGTTCGGCCTGGACAACCTCGAGGGCGTCAAGGGCCCGGTGATGTTCATCTCGAACCACTCGAGCCACCTCGACGCCTCGATCATCCTGACGACGCTCCCGCACAGTTGGCGCGAGAAGACCGCGACCGCCGCCGCGAAGGACTACTTCTTCGACGTGTGGTGGCGCTCGGCGTTCACGGCGCTCGTCTACGCGGGCTTCCCGGTCGAACGCGGCGCGGGGGAGAAGGCGACGCACAAGGCCAAGGAGCTGATCCGCGACGGCTGGAACATCGTCGTGTTCCCCGAGGGGACGCGTTCGACCGACGGGTGGCTCCAGCGGTTCCGCCACGGGACGTCGCGGCTGGCGCTCGACATGAAGATGCCGGTGGTGCCGATCGCGATCGTGGGCGCGTACGCGGCGATGCCGAAGGGGCGCTCGTGGCCCCGGAAGGGGCGGCCGCCGATCCGCGTTCGGTACGGGCGGCCGATCGTCCCGCGCGAGGGCGAGACGCACCAGCAGCTCTCGCTGCGGATGCAGCAGGGCGTGGGCGAGCTGTTCGACGAGGACCGCACGTCGTGGTGGGAGGCGGCGCGCCGGGCGGCGAAGGACGAGACGCCGAGCCTCGCCGGTCCCGTCGGCCCCGGGTGGCTCCGGACGTGGGAGGGCTCGCGCCCGATCCGGCGCAGCGGCAAGCCCCCGACGTGGAGGTGACCGCGACGCGCGCGGGGCTCGATCGGATCGTCGGGAAGCTCGGTGACCCGGACATCGTGCCGAAGCTCGCGTCCGAACTCACGGCGCCGGACCTCACCACGCTGCTCTTAGAGGTCGCCGCGGAGCGAGCGTCGCGAGCGAGTGCCCCCGGTGTCCTCGCGCGGTACCGAACGGATCGCTTCACGCGCCCGAGCACCGTCCCGTTCGGCAGCCTCCGTTCCGTCGAGGACGCGTTCATCCGGGCGGTCCCCGACGCGTGGGAGTGGGTGGTTCCGTCGCCGGTCGTCCCGCTCGGCGCGCATGCGGCGCTCGGTCCCGTATCGCAGGACTGGGTCGTCTCGACCGTGCGATCCAGCGAGGTCGCCGCCGATCCCACGGTGGCGCTCGCGCTCGAGGCTGCCGCGGGGCGACACGAGACCTCGACCAGGCGGGCCTCGGGTACGGCGCGGCTCGCGACGATCCAGCGGGTCACCCGCGGGCAGCTCTACGAGGCACCGGATGCCTTCGCGCACTTCTCCATCTTCGCGATGGCGACCGCGGGGCGGAGCCAGACAGGTGAGCGGTTCGATGACGAGGCCCTGGGTGAGCACCTCGGCGTCTACGTCGGAGCGCTGAGCGGCATCGCCGACCGGGTCGAGATCGTCCTTGCAACGGCCGAGACATCGGTCGGGCGACGGCTGCGCGACGGCATCCACGAGCGTTGGGCGTCGTCGTTCGTGACGGTGAGCGACGACACCGAGCGGCTCGGTAGCCAGCGCTACTACCGGCGAGCGTGCTTCAAGATCCACGCCGTGACTCCTGGCGGGAAGGTCGAGTTCGTCGACGGCGGGTTCACCGACTGGACCGAACGACTCCTCGGAGACCACCACGAGCGGCTGCTGATCTCGGGTGCGGGACTCGACCGGCCCGCGCTCATGCTCGGGCAGGGCCGGGCATCGGAGCCGAGCGGATGACCCGGCAGGGCGGCGAGGTCCGACGCCACGCGCTGATCGAGGAGGCGATCCGGGCGTTCGGCCGCGAGGGCTACTCGGGCGCGAGCCTGGACCAGATCGCGACCGCGGTTGGGATCCGCAAGCAGACGCTCCTGTACTACTTCCCGACCAAGGACGCGCTGCTCGAGGCGTGCCTGCAGGCCGCCGGCCAACGCGTCGCCCAGGAGATCGCGGACGCGCTCGAGGGCAAGACGACGTACTGGGACCGGGCCGAGGCCGTGATCCACGCCGTGTTCGGGCTCGCGGAGGAGTGGCCCGAGTTCCCGATGTTCGTCCGCGAGGCGGGCAGGCTCGGCGCCGAAGGGTTCGAGCGCTTCGCGAGCGTGATCGACCCGTTGCGCAAGCGGGCGGTCGATTTCCTCCAGTCGGGGATGGACGCCGGCGAGATCCGCGAGCAGGACCCCGCGCTCCTGCTGTTCATGCTGTACACGGCGGTCGTGGGTTCGCTCACGGAAGCGAGCGTGCTGAACGCCGTGGTCGGCAAGGACAAGAGCCAGGCGTCCTTGCGGCGCCGCGAGCGCGAAGTGCAGGCCTTCGTGAGGAGCGCGCTCCAGCCCTCGGGTGGCTCCTGAACGAGCGGTTCCGGCGTTACCTCTCGGTCGCCTTGTAGACGCGCCAACGGCCGGGGACGCCCTTCAGGTCGCGCTCGCCGACATCGGCGAACGCGAGGCCGGAACCCGCCGTCAGGTCCTTGACCGTGGAGGAGGCGAGGACCTCGGAGGCCTCTGCGGAGCCGGCGATCCTCGCCCCGATGACGACGGCGATCCCGCCGGCCTTGCCGTCGATCGTCTCGACCTCGCCGGTGTGCACGCCCGCACGGATCTGGATGCCGAGTGGCCGGACGGCGTCGACCGCGGCGAGGGCGCATCGGACGGCACGTGCCGGGCCGTCGAACGTGGCGAAGAAGCCGTCGCCCGCGGTGTCCATCTCGGTCCCGCGCGAACGCGCGAGGAGTCCACGGATGATCCGGTGGTGGCGCTCGACGAGCTCTCGCCACGCGCGGTCTCCGAGCTCCGAGGCTCGCCGGGTCGAGTCGACGATGTCGGTGAACATGACCGTGGCGAGCGATCGCTCGATGCCGAGGATCGGGCGCGAGCCGGTGACGAACTCCTCGATCTCGGCCACGATCTGCTCTGCCTCCGGGCCCTTGAAGAAGATGTGCACGTCGCCGGGGATCTCGACGAACCTCGCGCCGTCGATGCGGGAGGCCAGATCTCGCGCCGCGTCGATGTGCGCGACGGGGTCGTTGCTTCGATTCATCACCAGGGTCGGCACGTGGATCGTCGGGAGGATGTCGCGGATGTCGATCTCGAGGTTCATGCGTTCCATCGCGGCGAGGGCTCCGGGCGACGTGGCCGACTTGAACAACCGGCGGAGGGGGGCCCTCTCCTCCTCCGGCATGACCGAGTCGACACCGGCACCCAGACCGAAGAGGTACTCGTCGGTCAACCCCTGCTCGGCGAGCACGGCGATCTCCGCGAGACCCTCCTCGATCGTGCTGCCCCAGGGGTAGTCGTCGTCCCGGATCCACGTGGCCTGCGTGCCCCACAGGATGAGCCCGCTCGTGCGCTCCGGGTAGGTCGCCGCGAACACGGACGCCATGGTGCCGCCCTCTGAGGTGCCGAAGATGAAGGCGCGCTCACTCCCCACGGCGTCCATCACCGCGCGGATGTCGTCGGTCCGCTCCTCGAGGGTCGCGGGGCCCGACGGGCTATCGCTCATCCCCGTGCCCCGCTTGTCGAACCGGATCAGCCGCGCGAACGAGCTCAGCCGCTCGATCAGCCAGGCCGCCTCGGGGATGTCCCAGAACAGCTCCAGGTGCGAGACGCTCCCGACGGCGTGCACGAGGTCGACCGGGTTGTCCTCGCCCGTGACCTGGTAGGCGACCATCACGTCGCCGCTCCTCGCGTACTTCGTCTCGGGTCGCTGGATCACGCGAGCATCCTGTCACGGCGCCGCGGCTCGAGGTCTAGCGGCGCCTCGCCTCCCTGGCGCGGGCCTCGGCGAGGCGCGTTCGGACGATCTTCTTGACCAGCGTGGCCGGGAGCCGCTCGCCGTAGCGGAAGCTGATCGTCCCCTTGCCCGTCAGATGTTCGCCGAGCTGCTCCTTGTAGTCCTCGATCGCGCTCGTGCCCATCGGGAAGAAGCTGTAGTGGTCCTTGAACGCCGCGTACGCGACGAATCCCTTCCCGCCGAGCAGGAACCCCGGCATGCTGTAGGTGATCCCTTCCTCGGCCCCGGGGGCCGCCGCGGCGATCGTGTCTCTGAGCTTCTGGAGCGGCTCGCGTTGCTCGGGCGGCAGCTTCTTGAAGTAGGCCGCGACGCTCTTGGGCTTCTCCATGACCAATCGGCTCAGCCCTTTCCGGCCGCGTCCCGCTTGCGCAGCGAGTCGATCGACGCCGTCTCGACGAGTCCGGAGACCGCCCGCGCCAGATCGCGGTTGGATGTGACGAAGACGTCCGCCTGCAGCTGCGTCAGGGCCACGAACTCGGCGTCGTAGGTCGTCTCCCACCCGAGCTGGTCCGCGATCCTCCACGCCGTCCGCTGCAGCACCTTGTCACCGAGGAAGCGGACCTTCAGCGAGTTGATCCGCGTGACCCGCTCGAGCCCGTCGGCGGCCGGGATCTCGCCGCGCCGGGTCGCCTCGTAGAGCGCCGACAGCGCCTGCGAGCGGACGAGCGTGGGGGCGACGAGCTGGTGCCCGTCCGCGACCTCGATCTCGCCGGCCGCGATCCGGAGCAGCGTGTCACAGTCGACGACGAACCGCGTCACGACGCAGACGCTCCACCCTGGACCTTCGTCAGCCAGTCTTCCCACGCGTCCTCGGTCTCCCTTTGATCGAGGCCGTCGACGAAGATGTGGTGGCCGACACCGGTCGGACCACCGAACACGCTGATGTGCATGAACCGGTAGATGCCGTCGTCGGTACGGACCCCGAGGAAGTCCCGGGAGAGCCAATCGACGACACCTCGCAGCTCCGGCAACCCTTCCGGCGTGAGGTGGACGGAGTCCCCGAGGGCCACCGGCCCAGGGAGGCCCAGTGCGCGATGGAAACGCTCCCAGGCTTCGTCGCGGTCGGGCACCACGGGCCCGCCGTAGACGTGCACCGGTGTGGCCGTCCGGCCACGGAAGTAGGTCAGGTACACGCGTAGCTTGTCGAAGTACATCGGGTCGCCCTCGGACATGCCTTCGTACTCCTTCTCCCAGTTCTGCCCGAGGAAGCCGCTGTGCACCCAGCGAACGACCGTGCTCCCCTGGTCCCGCCCTTCGACGAGGTACTCGAACATGTGGAGTGCGCCGTCCTCACCTTGCGGCGTGCGGCTCGCGAACCGAGTCGGCGGCTCCCAGGCCGTCACCGTGGACTCCTCGGTCGAGCCACCGCCGAAGTCCATACGGGTTGTGCCGCCCTCCCGTGGCTCGATCTCGTTGCGGCCCATGAACCAGGAGTCGACGCCTGGACCGGTGGCGATCGCCTCCCAGACCTCCTTCGGCGAGGCGTCGACCTCGATCTCGTACTTGAGCTCGAACGGGTGTGCCATCTCAGATCCCCTCCGCGCAGTCCGGCATCAGCAGATCCCTACCGACCGATCTCACGTGCTCATGTCGGGCGAGGCAGTTCCGTACTCCGGGCGCCCGGTGGGGTGGTAGACCTGGATCGTAACCCCGCTGGGAGTGGTTCGCGATCCGACGAGCTCGAGCGCCATGTCCTGGCCGGTGTCGGGGAACAGCCGCGTGCCCTGGCCGACGACCACGGGGTAGATGAGGAGGTTCATCTCGTCGACGAGGTCGTTGTCGAGCAGCCACCGGACCAGGACGCCGCTGCCGTGCACCTGCAGCTCGCCTCCCGCCTTGGCCTTCAGTTCGCGGACGGCAGCCCCGACGTCACCGGAGAGGACGGTCGTGTTCGCCCACTGCGGGTCGAAGGGTGCGGTCGATGCCACGTACTTGGGGCGCGAGTTCAACGCCGTCCAGATCTGGCTGTCGCCCGGATCGTCCCACGTTCCCCAGGAGCCCGCGAAGATCTCGTAGGTGCGCCGGCCGAACAGGAACGCGTCGGCGCGCCCATAGACCTCGTTCAGGAACGCCATGTTCTCGTCGTCGTTGTCCGCCATGGCCCATCCGCCGCGCTCGAATCCGCCCCTGCGGTCCTCGTCCGACCCACCGAGCCCCTGCATCACTCCGTCGACGGTGACGATCGTGGTGGTCGTCAGCTTCATGGTCGCGGTCCCCTCTCGTTCGCTCGTTCGGGCCAACCGGGGGCAGTACCGGATCTCATGGGTCAGCCTCTCCGGGTCGTGGAGCTTAACTTCCAGCCGATCTTCCAGAGCTGATCGGATCGGGCGTTCCGAACCAGCCCGAGAGCGCTTGTCGCAGCGCGGGCACGGCGGTGTCGGTGGGTTCGTCGACGGTGGTGGCCCAGGCGATGTGGGCGTCCGGGCGGATCAGGAGGGCGTCGGCGGGCCGCTGATCGGTCTCGGCGGTGTGGACGTCGATGCGAGGCTGCCAGTCCTCGGCGGTCCCGCGGAGGTCGCCGCGGTCGGCGAGGTCGACGAAGACGGGCCGTGACGTGTGCATCAGCTCCGCGATGCTGGTTGCGCCCCGGTCGGTGCGCAGCGCGAGGTCGGGCGCGAAGGTCCCGATCGAGGTGTGGTGCTCGTGGCCGGGGAACGGGTATCGGACGTCCGAGCCGGCCATGAGGGCGCCGATGCGGCGCAGCGGCTGCTCGTCGGCGAGGAGTTCCTGGAAGAGCTCCCGGAGCGCGACGGCGGCCGCGTCGTGGCCGCGCCGGATCGCGATCTGCGCTTGCGCGTGCAGCATGTTTCGCGCGGTGGCGAGCCGGCGTTCGTCGTGGTACGTGGTCAGCAGGCCTTCCGGCGCCCAGCCCTGGATGTCCGCCGCCAGCTTCCACCCGAGGTTGACGCTGTCGAGGAGGCCGGCGCCGAGTGCGACGCCCGGGGAGGGGAACAGGTGGGCGGCGTCGCCGGCCAGCAGGACCCGTCCGTCGAGGTACCGCTCGACCTCCCGAGCGTGGAAGGTGAAGCGCGTCAACCGCCTCGGTTCTCCCAAGGGCAGGTCCACGCCGAGCACCCGGCGGATGCTGTCCCGGAGCTCGGTGACGGTCATCGGCTCGTCGTCGTCGTACTCGGTGGACTCCTGCTCGCTGGTGAAGAGCCCCATGAGCTCGGGGTTGGTCGACCCGAGGGCGAACTCGCCGCGCTCGGTCCGTGTGAAGCCGAAGCTGATCCTGCCCACCCCGGCGACCTCGATGTCGCCGTTCTCGAGCAGGGTCACGGACTCGGGGAAGGTCACCTGGGCGAGCCGCTGGACCTCGGGGTACGTGATGCCGGGGAACGGGATGCCGGCCATGTCGCGCACCCGGCCGCTGCCCCCGTCGCAGCCGACGAGGTATCGGGCGGTCACCCGATCCTGCCCGTCCGGGCCGCGGACGTCCGCGGTCACCGTGTCGTCGTCCTGGCTCAGCCCGACCACCTGGTGGCCCCGGCGGATCTCGGCGCCGCGCTCGCGGGCGCGCTCGTCCAGGACGCGTTCGAGGAGCGGTTGCGGGAGGGGCAGCGCCTTCATCGGGGGTACGTCGAGCGGGGTGAAGTCCACGTGCATCCCGCCCCACGGGAACCCGCCCCCCGGCCGGAACGCGGGCAGGGGACCGGGGCTGGCTGCCTCGAATCGCTCGAGCTCGCCTCGGTAGCGCAGCAGCTCCAGGATCTGCCCGCTGAGACCGCCGGCCTTCGGGATGTCTCGGATCTCCGGCTGCCGCTCGAGGACGAGCGGTCGCACACCCGCCAGGCCCAGTTCACCGGCCAGCATCAGACCGACCGGGCCGGCGCCCACGATGATCACGTCGGCGTCTCGCATCTCGTGACTCCCATCCTGTTGGGTCTGGCTTCGGCCGGCCATTGTGCGCCACGACCCTGGGCTTGCCGCAACCCCCGGGTGCGCCCTACATTGGGATTGGAAGGGAGGAGGTGTTCCCTTTCCCGCGATCGTTCTCCGCATCCAAGATTCGAGCTGACCATCCGGAAGGGGTGCCTCGCGATGGCTGAGAAGAAGCCTGCAACGAAGAGCACGCAGAGGTCTGCGAAGAGCGCCGCCGCGCGCAGCAAGACGTCCAAGGGATTCACGGACGACGAACGAGCGGCGATGAAGGCTCGTGCCCAGGAACTGAAGGCCGAAGCGCGCGCGACCAAGAACCGGGCGGAGGGGGAACGCGACCTGCTCGCGGCGATCGCCGCGATGAAGGGACCTGATCGCGCGATGGCCAAGCGGCTCCACGCGATCGTCGAAGCCAGCGCGCCCGGACCTCTGGCCGAAGACCTGGTACGGGATGCCCGCCTATGCGAAGGACGGCAAGGTCGTGTGCTTCTTCAAGAGCGCGGGGAAGTTCGACTCGAGGTACGCGACGTTCGGCTTCGAGGAAGCGGCGAACCTCGACGACGGCGCCATGTGGCCGACCTCCTTCGCGCTGAAGGAGTTGACGGCCGCCGATGAGAAGAAGCTCGGCGCGCTCGTGAAGAAGGCGGCCAGTTGAGGACCAACAGGATCTGAGCCGATGTGGGGGCGGCCCGACCGGCCACCCCCGATCGATCAGGCCTAGCTCCCTCCTCGTCCGAGGGGGACTACTCGGCAGCGCCCACCAGGGCCGGCGAACCCTCGTCCACCACGGAGACATCAGCGCTCGCCAGGAGTGGTGAAGAGGGCCTGAAGCCCTTGACGATGAGGTAGATGCCGAGCGACAGCTCCCAGAAGAATTCCGGGATCGTCGCGATGGCCTGCCCCGCAGAGCCGGGCTCGATGACGTCGAACAAGACGAGGGTCCCCGAGAGGATGATCAGCGGGCCCCCGATCAGCCCGAGCCAGGTCATGCCCCGGGGCACCAAGCCGGATCGGTACATCAGGTAGCCGAGGATCAACCCGTTCCCGATGCCGACGACCCAGCCGGGCCCGAGCAGGAACGTCCAGTCGTGGATCGCGACGAGTGACCGGCCCGCGAGGACGAGTGAGGCCCCGCCTGCGGCTCCGACGTCCTGTCGCAACGTCACGACCGCGAGCAGACTGAGGACGCCGACGCCGATGAACACGGATTCCACGATGCGAGCGGTGACGTAGCCGAGGGCAAGGCTCTCGCTCTGCCGCTTGAGGATCGGGAACAGCACGACGGCCGTGCCGATGTTGGCGATGATGACGATCATCTCGAGGAACGCGCCGAGGGCGATGCGGCCGTCGGCGCCGGCCCCAACGATGTAGTTGGGGTGGTCCAGCACCGGCTTGTAGAAGATGAAGAAGGCAGGGATCGACGCGACGAAGGTGACGATGAAGAGCCACCCCGCGAGTCTCGCGATCTTCTGAGGATCCGCCTCCCGAGGTACCCGAAGTGTCGGACCTGCCAGTGTGTCTCTCGTCGCGCTCATGGCGCTCCTTCCGGTCGATGAACCATCCAGCGAGGGAACGTGTCCCTGGGACGGGTCTCGAGCCACCGACCGTTGCGACGGACGTGACCGTCGAAGAGCACCAGCTAGCGCACCAAGTTGGCTTGCATCGATGAGAGTACACGCGCCGGGTCAGGGAGTCAGGCTGCCGACCGTCCAGGATCCCGAATACCCGGACCACTCCGTAGACTCGGCGCTTGACCGTGTTGGACTGGATGCTCGAAGGCGACCCCTCGATCCGGTGGCAGACGCTGCGTGATCTCGCCGACGCGCCGGTCGAGGTCGTTGCGGCGGAGCGCGCGCGGGTGGCCACCGAGGGATGGGGCGCGCGGCTGCTGGCCCTGCAGGGCGACGACGGTCAGTGGGACGGAGGCGCGCTCTTCCCGGGGGGCTGGTGGGATCGACCCGCCGCCGGCCACCCGACCGAGCACGAGGGCCAGCCCTGGACCGCCACGGAACCCACGCTCACGCTGCTGCGTGCGTTCGGGGTCGACCCGAGCGACGAGCGGGTGCGACGGGCCGTCGCAGCAGGTCCGAGACCACTGCCGCTGGGAGCACGAAGGCCAGGCGTTCTTCGCCGGGGAGGTCGAGCCGTGCATCAACGGCAGGACGGTCGCCCTGGGCGTCTACTTCGGGCAGGACGTCGAGGGCATCGTCGCGCGTCTGGTGGGTGAACAGCTCGAGGACGGCGGGTGGAACTGCGAGGCGGAGTTCGGCTCCGTGCGCTCGTCGTTCGACACCACGATCAACGTCCTGGAGGGGCTGCTGGCGTACGAGCGAGCGTTCGGCGGCTCGGCGGACTCCGTCGCGGTGAGACGCCGGGGCGAGGAGTACCTGCTCGAACGGAACCTGTTCCGGCGCAAGAGCACGGGCGAGGTCGCTCGACCGGCCTGGCTGCAGTTCTCGTTCCCGACCCGCTGGCACTACGACGTGCTGCGTGGGCTCGAGTACTTCCGGGAGGCCGGCGATCCGCCGGACCCGCGGGTGGACGAGGCGATGGAGCTGCTCCGCTCCAAGCAGCAGCCCGATGGGGCGTGGCTGCTCGAGAACACGCACCCCGGCAAGGTCCATTTCCCGCTCGAGGACGGCGACGGCCGGCCCAGCCGATGGAACACGCTCCGAGCGATGCGCGTGCTTCGTTGGTACGAGCGATCAGGTGGCTGAACGACCCTTCCCCGCAGGGGGCGAGCCGCTTCGGCTCCGAGGGGCGGTCGAGTCGTTCCGTCGCAGGCGCTCGAGCCCATCGAGCATGAGATCCAGCGCGAACTCGAACTCGAACTGATCGTCGCAGCCCAGCCCGACGACCGTGGCGTCGTCGTGGGTGATGCCCGCAACCATCTCGGAGATGTTCGGGTACGTCTCGGCCATCCACTGGGCCTGGATCGCCTGGACCGCGGGCGGGTCGTCGGGCGTGTCGTCGAACAGCTCCTGCGAGAACCCCAGCGCCCGGCTCCCCATCGCGTGCATCGCGTGGTGGGTCAGGTCGATCGAGAAGCCGCCCTTCCGCAGGATCCCGATCATCGAGTCCATGTACCCGATCACCATCGGCGTCGGGTTGGTCCGCGACTCGATCACCTGCGAGGCCCAGGGGTGACGCAAGAGCGCCCGGCGTGCCGAGAGCACGCGCTCGCGCATCGTGGTCTTCCAGTCGGCGTCGGCGAGCGGCGGGTCGATCTCGCCGACCACAGCGTCGACCATGCCGTCGAGCATCTCGTCCTTGTTGGCCACGTGCTTGTAGAGCGCCATCGGGACGACCCCGAGCTCCTGTGCGACCTTCCGCATGCTGAGTGAGTCGACACCGCCCTGGTCCGCCAGGGCGACGGCCGCCAGCAGGATCCGTTCCTTGGTCAGGGGCTCCCGGGTCGGCGCGGTCTGCTCGATCTTCGTGGCCATCACCGACTCCTCGTCCGGACCCGGGCGATCCGGGGCTTGACAAGTGTACGACGTACACCCTAGGGTGGTCGACAAGGTGTACGGCGTACACCAAGCCAACGAGGAGGGACGCGATGAAGGCGATCATCCAGGACCGGTACGGCGAGGCGGACGTGCTCGAGTTCGGGGACGTCGAGGAGCCGGTGGTGGGGGAGCACGAGGTGCTGATCCGCGTTCGGGCGGCGGGGGCGGGCCCGGACGTGTGGCACATCATGGCTGGCAAGCCCTACATGGCTCGGCCGATGCTGGGATGGAGCCGACCGAAGATCCCGATCCGCGGCTGGGACGTCGCGGGGACGGTCGAGGCCGTCGGCTCGGCGGTGACCGAGTTCAAGTCTGGTGACGAGGTCATGGGCTCGGCCGAGCGTGGCTCGTTCGCGGAGCACACGGTCGCCCCGGCGGACAAGCTCGTCCGCAAGCCCGGACGACTCACGTTCGAGCAGGCCGCGGCGGTGGCGGTCTCGGGTACCACGGCGATCCAGGCCCTGCGCGACAAGGGACACGTGCGGCCCGGGCAGTCGGTGCTGGTGATCGGCGCCGGCGGCGGCGTGGGGACGTTCACGGTACAGATCGCGAAGGCCATGGGCGCGACCGTGACCGGGGTGGCGAGCACGTCGAAGCTCGACTTGGTCCGCTCGATCGGCGCGGACGACGTGATCGACTACACGCGCGAGCACTTCACGGACGGCTCTCGGCGGTGGGACGCGATCGTCGACACGGCGGGGCGCCGCCCGCTCCGAGAGCTCCGCCGCGCGCTCACGCCGAAGGGAACGCTCGTCGTCGTCGGTGGAGACGGCGGCGGCCCGTGGACCGGCGGCTTCTTCCGCGGGATGCTCCGCGGGCCGATCGTGTCGATGTTCGTCGGCCAGACGCTCGGCGCGATCAACGCGAAGGTCACCGAGGAGGACCTGGAAGCGCTCTCCGAGCTGATCGAGGCCGGTTCGGTCACGCCGGTCGTGGACCGTACGTTCGACCTGGTCGAAGCCGCTGACGCGGTCCGGTACCTCGCCGAGGGGCACGCGGCCGGCAAGATCGTCGTCACGGTGTAGCGGCTAGCTCCCCGAGCGAACCGGCGAACGGCTGACCCGCGAGTCCGGCTTGACAGCCCGCACGGCCTCGGCTACACGCCGGGGTGAGAGCGGGAGGGTGGATGGACGAGCGGGCGCTTGAGGTCGACGGTGTCGGTGAGGGGCCCACGGGTGGAGACGATGCGCCTTCCGCCCGCACCACGGAGCTGATCCGTCAGAGCATCCGATACGCGATCGTGGCGGTGCTCGTCACGTTGGCGGCGCTGTGGGTCCTCGGCAAGCAGCGGAACCTCATCGACTACCTGATCCTGTCCGCGCTCCTCGCGCTCTCCCTCGAGCCCGCCGTGATCTGGCTGCACGAGAAGCGAGGCTGGCGCAGGGGGAGCGCGACGGGTCTGCTACTGGTCGCGGTCTTCGTGGGCCTGGTCCTGCTCGGGATCGGCATGGGGGCAGTAGTCGCGCGCGAGGCCAACCAGATCGTCGACCAGCTCCCCGCCTACATCGACAAGCTGAACGCGTACACGCGGGACCACTTCGACCTCACGGTGTTCTCGGCGTCGCAGCGGGCCGCGGCCGCCGACGCGGGCACGCACCTCAACGAGTTCCTGAAGGACCACCAGGACGACATCCTGGGTGGGATCGCGTCGGGGGTGAGCGCGATCTTCACGGTGTTCACGATCGGGCTGTTCACCTTCTACCTCACCGCGCAGGGTCCCCAGGTCCGTCGGGCGCTCCTTTCCAGGGTGCGGCCGGAGCGGCAGGGCCGGATCCTGTTCGCGTGGGAGGTCGCGATCAAGAAGATGGGGGGCTACCTGTACTCGCGCCTGCTGCTCTCGGCGATCAACGGCGCGCTGATGTACCTCACGCTGAAGATCGTGGGGGTCCCGTACGCCCTGCCCCTCGCGATCGTCTCGGGGCTCATCGCCGAATTCATCCCGATCGTCGGGACGTACCTCGGCGGTGCCCTGCCGCTCGTCGTCGCCCTCGCGGAACAGGGGCCCACCGCGACGATTCGTCGTGCTCGTCGAGATCGTGATCTACCAGCAGGTGGAGAACTATTACCTCAGTCCCCGGATCGCCTCGAAGACGATCGAGCTCAACCCCGGCGTCGCGTTCGGTGCCGCGATGGCGGGAGGTGCGTTCGGGGGGTTCGTCGGCGCCTTCTTCGCGCTCCCGATCGCCGCGACGATCCAGACGTTCCTGTCCACCTACTCGACGAGCTACGAGGTCGCGGATTCGGCGCTCACGCGTGTCGACGCGCCCCGAGTGGATCCCCCCAAGACCCGACGTGGCCGCTCGCGAGGGCGTGCCTCGGATGCGGAGGGCACGCCGGAGCCCGAGTCCCACTCGGACGGACCGGGGTAGGGTCGGCCGTGCCCACCTACGTCGCCCTCCTCCGCGGGATCAACGTCGGCGGGAAGAACCTGATCAGGATGCCCGCCCTCAAGGCGGCGTTCGAAGACGAGGGGTTCCAGGACGTCGCCACGTACATCCAGAGCGGCAACGTGGTGTTCACCGCGCCGGCGACCCGGGCGACCGACCTGACCCACCGGATCGAGACGATGCTCGCCGAGGCGTTCGACTACGTGCCGACCGTGGTGGTACGCAGCCACAAGCAGTTGCGCGCGACCGTCGACGGCGCGCCGAAGGGGTTCGGGACCCAGCCCTCGAAGTACCGCTACGACGTGATCTTCCTGAAGGAGCCGCTCTCGGCGAAGACGGCCCTCAAGGCCGTGCCGACGAACCCGGCCGTCGACGCGGCGCACGCCGGCACCGGCGTCCTCTACTTCTCGAGGCTCACCGCGAAGGCCACGGCGAGCCGTATGAGCAAGATCGTCTCGACGCCGATCTACCCGAGCGTGACGATCCGGAACTGGAACACCACGACCAAGCTGCTGTCGTTGATGGAGTCGCGGGGTGCCTGACCGTGACTAGGCGGGGTCGCTCTCGAGGCCGAGGATCTCCCACGCCTCGACCGGCCGCGCCGCGCCCTTGAGCGTGAGCTCGCCCCGCGACTGCGCCCGGACCCGGTCCTTGACCAGCGCGTAGGTTCGAAAGCCGGCAAGGACCGTCCCCGGATCGGCCTCCGATTGGAGGCGTGCCGCGACGTTCACGGCGAACCCCACGGCCTTGTAGGCGCGAAGGAGGTCGCTGCCGAACACGCCCACCGTGCAATGGCCGGTGTTCACGCCGACCCGCAGCCGGAGCTCGGCGGGGATCCCGCGATCTCGGATGGCGGCGCTCAGTTCGTCCGCGCGCGCGATCATGCCGAACCCCGCCCGGAGCGCCGCCCACGCCTGTACGGGCTCTTCTTCGGCGACCGGGGCACCGAAGATGACCATCAGGCCGTCGCCGATGTAATTGTCCAGCGTCCCCCCGTGCGCGACCGCCACGGCCGTCATCTCCCGCAGGTACTCGTTCAACACCTCCGAGAGCTCTTCTGGCTCCAGCGTGTCGGACAGGTCCGTGAACCCGACCAGGTCCGCGAACAACAGCGTCAGCTTCCGGCGTTCGAAGCCGTCGGCGGGGGAGAGCTGCCCCGCCATCAATCCCTCCGCGATCTGCAGAGGCAGGAAGCGCTTCAGCTCGCCGGTCCGCACGAGCTCGGCCATCTGCTCCTCGACCCGTGCCTCGAGCTGTCGATTGAGCCTCGCCACCTCGTCGAGGTGCTCTTGCTCCAGATCGTGGAGCCGTTTCTTGTTCAGGCCGGCGTTGACCCGGGCGATCAGCAGGACCGGGTCGATCGGCTTGGACAGGTAGTCGTCGGCCCCGAGCTCGATGCAGCGGACCGCGCTCTCGACCTCGTCGACCGAGGTAACCATCACGACCGGGATGTGCCGCAGTTCCTCGTCGCCTTTCATGTGCTCGAGCACGTCGTAGCCGTTCAGATGCGGCATCAGGACGTCCAGCAGCACCACGTCGAAGCGTTCGGAACGCACGAGATCCAGCCCCCGTCGGCCGTCGTCGGCCGTCGTCACGCGGTGCCCCCGTTCCTCGAGCGTCCCGGAGAGCATCTGCCGGGTCACGGGGTCGTCGTCGACGACCAGCACGGAGGCGCCCTCGCTCACGCCCGCATCTCCTCGCGGATCCGCTCGAGTTCGCCGGTCACGCGTGCCAGTTCGTCCTCGATCCGGTCGACGAGCTCCTCCTGCCCGTCGAGTGCCCCGGCCTTCGCGGCCGACTCGAGTTCCCGACAGAGGTCGGCAAGACGGTCGGCGCCGAAGGTGGAGGCGTTGGACTTCAGCGCGTGCGCCTCCCGGCGTACGTCGTCGAACCCGTTGCCCTGCGCCGCGCTCGAGAGCGTTCGCATCTGGTCGGGCACGTGACCGAGGAACGTCCCGATCAAGGCGTCGACCGAAGCCCTGCCGCGCTCTCCCAGCGACGAGGCCAGCTTCCGGATCACCTCGGCGTCGACGGCAGGCTCGGGGTGCGTGCCGTCGGCGAGGCGTTCGACCCCGGCCAGGGCCGCCAAGAGCTCCTCGAGGCGGATCGGCTTGGCGATGTAGTCGTCCATCCCGGCCTGGATGCACAACTCTCGCTCGCCCTGCAGGGCGTTGGCCGTGACGGCGACGATGTGGGGTCGGCGCTCGGGCGGCCAGCGACCGTGGATGCGCCGGGTGGCCTCGAGCCCGTCCATCTCGGGCATCTCGACGTCCATGAGTACCGCGTCGTACGGCTGCCGCTCCAGGGCCTCGAGCGCCTCGACTCCGTTGGCCGCCACGTCGGCCCGGTATCCGAGCTTCTCGAGCAGGAGCAGCATCAGCTGCTGGTTCACCGGGTTGTCCTCGACCACCAGGATCCGTAGATGGAGCCGTTCGGCGCAGCCCGTCCTCGCTCACCGGGGCGCGTGGACGTGGCGACGGTCTCGGCGCCGCCGAGGATGCCGGTCAGCGACTCGTAGAGCTGCGAGGGTTTCACCGGCTTGGTCAGGTACGCCGCGAACTCGACCTCCGTGTCCTCGGTGCGACCGAGCGAGGTCAGCATGACGAGCGGAAGCGCCTGCGCATCGCGGTGCTCGCGGATGTGGGAGGCGAGCTCGAGGCCGTCCATATCCGGCATCTGCATGTCCAGCACCACGACGTCGAAGGGATCGCCGCGTCCGATCCATTCGAGAGCCTCGGCCGGACGTCCGGTCCGGGACGCGAGCATGCCCCAGGACTCGGCCTGCCTGGCCAGGATGTCCCGGTTCGTCTCGTTGTCGTCGACGATGAGCACACGCTTGCCGGTGAGGTGCGTCGCGCTCGGACCGCTCGAACGGACGAACGGTCGCCGGGGCGCTCTGGGCGACGATCGTGAACGTGGAAGGTCGAGCCCACGCCCGACCCGGCTCTCGACCCACAGGTCGCCGCCCATCAGCTCCGTGAGTCGCCGGCTGATGGCGAGCCCGAGCCCCGTCCCTCCGTAGCGGCGCGTCGTCGAGCGATCGACCTGGCTGAAGGACTCGAACAGACGATCCGATCCGATCCTCGGGGATGCCGATCCCGGTGTCCCGGATCGCGAAATCGATCCGATGACCGGTCGCTCGCCTCGATCCGCTCGGCGCCGACCGTGATCACGCACCTCCCCGCGCTCGGTGAACTTGACCGCGTTGTTCAGCAGGTTGATCAGGATCTGCCGCAGCCGCGTGACGTCGCCGAACACGGCTCGCCGGCGCCACCGGGTCCAGGTCGTAGGCGAGGTCGAGCCCCTTCTTCAGCGCGCCCGCGGCCGACGAGCTCGAGCGCAGCCTCGATGCACTCGCCGTAGGTCGAACGCCGCCCGGCTCCAGGTCGAGCCGGCCGGCCTCGATCTTGGAGAAGTCCAAGATGTCGTTGATCACGGCGAGGAGGGCATCGCCGCTCGCCGCGAGCCACCTCGGCGAAGTTCGCGCTGCTCGGGTGTCAGCTCCGTGTCCAGCAGGAGCCCGGTCATGCCGATCACGGCGTTCAGCGGGGTCCGGATCTCGTGGCTCATCGTGGCCAGGAACGCGCTCTTGGCCTCGGTGGCGGCCTCGGCGTCGCGGCGGGCTTGTTGGAGATCGCGGATGTCGTGGTACAGGCCGTAGAACCCGACGGGCTCGCCCGCCACGATCACCGGCGCGCCGAACATCTCCACATCGACGAGGTCCCGTCCTTGCCCGTGCGCCTGGTGATCGCGTGCACCAGCTCCCCGGTCATCGCCTGCTCGGTGTACGCCACACCCTCCGCGCGCACCTCGTCGTTGGCCGCGACGAGGTCGTCGATGTGACGACCGATCGCCTCCTCTGCCGCGTAGTCGAACAGCCGCTCCGCAGCAGGGTTCCAGGCCGTGACGATCCCGCCGGGGTCCATCAGCACGATCGCGACGGGGTTCGCCTGGACGAGCGCCTCGTAGTACCGCCTCTGACGCTGGATCTCGCCGATGTCGTGGTAGACGACGCTGTGCCCGACCCGCTCGCCCCCGATCAGGACAGGCGCGGTGAGGAGCTCGACGTCGACGAGGGAACCGTCCTTGTGGGTCCGACGCGTGATCACGCGAACCCCTCTGCCTCCCGTGGCTTCGGCGTCGAGCCGGGCGGACTCCTCCCGCTGCTCGGGCGTCCTCGCGACCAGATCGTCGATGCCCACCCCGATCGCCTCTTCCGCGCCGTAGCCGAAGAGGCGTTCCGCCTCGGGTTCCATGTCGTGACGTTCATCTCGTCATCCATCGTGATGATCGCGGTCGGGCTGATGTTCAGGACGGACTCGAGCCAGCGCTTCTGCCGCTGGAGCTCGCTCACGTCGTGATAGAAGACGTGCTTCGCGACGAGCTCGCCGCCGACCGCCACGGGCCCGCCCACGATGTCGACGTCGACGATCGATCCGTCCTTTCGGGTTCGCTGCGTCAGCATGTGGACGCTCGGGGCCTCCAGGGCACCGCGGTTCAGATCCTTTCCCTCGGCGTACGAGATTCGGGCCGTCGAGAAACCAGATCGTCGATGTCCCGCCCGACGGCTTCCTCGGCCGAATAGCCAAACAGCAGCTCGGCGGATGGGTTCCAGGATGTGACCGTGTCCTCGAGTCCGTGGTCACGATCGCCTCCGGACTCACCTCCAGGAGCGCTTCCAGGAACCGCCGCTGGCGGTTCAGCTCGGTGATGTCGTGGTAGATGGCGAACGTGCCGACCGGTTCACCGTCCGCGACGATGGGCTCGGCCGAGAGTTCGACGTCCACGATGGTCCCGTCCTTGCGGGTTCGACGGGTGACGGTCTGCACGTGTTCGCTGGCGGCGACACGCCGCCGGAACTCCCCGGCCTCCGCGTGCAGCGGTTCCGTCGTGGCGACGAGGTCGTCCAGGTTCCGTCCGGCCGCCTCTTCCGCCGTGTATCCGAACAGGCGCTCGGCCGCGGGGTTCCAGGACGCCACACGGTTGTCGAGAATCGGCGACGACGATGGCCGTCGGGCTGATCTGCAGGACCGGCTCGAATCCGGCGGTCTGTCGGCGCAGCGCCGCCTCGAGCGACGGACGTCCGTGCGATCGCGTTGTGCTCCCACACTCCCTCCCGCGCGCCATTGTCGACGCCACGCGATGGGGATGTCCAGACAAGATGGGTCCGCGGGCGGCCCGGAGGGGGGCGAGGAGACTAGGAGTGCTCTCGCTGATGGACGAGCGCATCTGACGTCAGCTAGGTCCGCTGGCTCGCTTGCCGGCCGTCTGTGCGAGGCGCGTCCGAGGAGCCCGGTGGCGCGCGGAACTGCGTCGAGCTACGAGTAGAACTCGATGATCAGACGCTCTTCGATCGGGACCGGGAGCGGGATCTCGCTGCGCTCGGGGTACCGGGACATGGTGCCCTGGAACTGATCGGTGTTGCGGTAGAGGTACGGGGGCGGGTCGGGCGTGAGCGCGATCGCCTCCTGCACGTAGATGAAGTTCTTGGCCTTGTCCGAGAGCTCGATCGTGTCCTCGGGCTTGACCTGAGCGCTCGGGACGTCCAGGCGGCGGCCGTTCAACTTGACGTGACCGTGGCTGACGAGCTGGCGGGCCTGGCGCTGCGTGAGCGCGAACCCGAGCCGAAGGATCACGGCGTCCAGACGGGTCTCGAGCTGGCGGATCATCTCCTCGCCGGTGACGGAGGTCTTTCGGCTCGCCTTCTCGTAGTAGGTGCGCATCTGGCGCTCGCCGACCCCGTAGATGTGCCGGAGCTTCTGCTTCTCGAGCAGGCGCACCTGGTACTCGGAGATGCGCTTGCGGCCCCGCCCGTGCATACCGGGGGGATAGGGGCGCTTGGCCGACGGGCAGTTCGGGCGCCCACACAGGGCCACGCCGGCACGGCGGCACATCCGATGACGAGGTCCGACTTTGTCCATAGCGGCCAGCAAGGTTACCAGCGGGCCGGGTGCGGGGTTCCGGCGGTCGACGGCGGCCTTGGCTTCGAGGTGCGCGGTCGCTCGAGCGGGGCGTCAGGGTTCAGTCTGTCACAACCCTGACGGTTGGCTCGCGGCGAGGCACCCAGTCGCCCCAGCCGACCCAGGCCACCCAGCCGACCCAGCCATCACACCCCCGAGGTAGGCTCGGCGCCCCCATGGACCTCGCCGATCGCGTCGTGGGCAGCGCCCTCGGGCTCGCGCTCGGGGACGCGCTCGGAGCCCCGTTCGAGTTCCTGCGCGCGCGCAACATCCCCGACCCGATCCCGGCTCTCGAGCGACCCTGGCTGGGCGAGCCCCCGGGCTCGACCACCGACGACACCGCGATGGCCCGGAACCTGATGCGTTCGCTCGTCGCCCGGGGCGGTCTCGATCCGGCCGACGTGCTCGAACGCCACCTCGAGTGGTTCCGCTCCGACCCGCCCGACGTCGGCACCCTCACCGGACGCGTCCTGCGCCGCATCGCGGCCGGCGAGCCCCCCGACGCCGCGGCGCAAGCGATCTGGAACGAGCGCGGCCCCGAGGTCTCGGCCGGCAACGGCTCGGTCATGTACTGCGCCCCCCTCGGTCTGGCCTACGCGAACCGGCCCGAACGGCTCCTCGAGCTCGCCCCCGCCCTCTCCGCCCTCACGCACGTCGACGGCCGCTGCCGGACCGCGGTCACCGCGGTCACGCTCGGCGTCGCGGCGCTCGTCCGCGGCGATGCCCGCCCCCGACGCCGCCCGCGCCGCCCTCACCGCCGTCGCGGATCTCGAGGGCGGCGAGGAGCTCGAGTTCCTCGTCGAGGCGGTCGGCGGCTCGCGCGCGATCGACGGCCCCGATCAGGGCTTCTGCCTGTTCACGGCCGGCGCCGCGTTCCAGGCGCTCGTGCGCCCCGGCGACGCCGAGACCGAGCTCCGGCGTGTGGTCTCGCTCGGCGGCGACGCCGACACCAACGCCGCCGTCGCCGGGGCCCTGCTCGGCGCCCGCGACGGCGTGCGAGGCCTCCCGCCCGCCTGGCTCGAACGCCTCCTCGGCGCCGACGCGATCCGCACCGAGGCCGAGGCGCTCGTCCCGCTCGCCCAGTCACGCTGACCCGGCCTATCGGCACCCGGACGCTCCCCGCCCCATCCGAGCAGAATGCCCATCGTGGGTGGGGAGATGCGCGAGGAGCGGCGGGTCGTCACGGCGATGTTCGCCGACCTCGTGGGCTCGACCGCGCTCGCCGAACGCCTGGGTCCCGAGGACGCTCAAGCTCATCGTCAACGACGCCGTCGCTCGGGTGATCGGTGCGGTGGAGGCGTTCGGCGGCACCGTCAAGGACCTGGCCGGCGACGGCGTGCTCGCGCTGTTCGGCGCGCCGACGGCCCACGAGGACGACCCGGAACGCGCCGTGCGCGCCGCGCTCCGGGTAGTGGACGAGATCGACGCGGTACGCGAGCGAGGTCGAGCGCGCGTTCGGTCATCGAGGGGTTCGGCGTCCGCGTCGGCGTCGACACCGGGCCGGTCGTCGTCGGGGCGCTCGGCGCCGGGAGCCGCGTGGAGTACGCGGCGCTCGGTGACGCGGTCAACACCGCCGCGAGGCTCCAGTCCGTGGCCGAACCCGGGACGGTGCTCGTCGGCGAGGAGACCCATCGCCGGGTCTCGCCGGTGTTCGCCTGGAGCGAATCGCGGGAGCTCGAGCTCAAGGGCAAGACCGAACCCGTGACCGCGTACCGCGTCGACGGAGTCCTCGCGGCGCCCGGCTACGCGCGCGAGCTCGAGGCGGTCCAGGTGCGCCTGGTCGGCCGCGAACGCGAGCTCGCCACCGCCGTCGAGGTCGTCGACGCCGCGCTCGCCGGTGCCGGCGGGATCCTGTTCCTGACCGGCGAACCGGGGATCGGCAAGACGCCGGCTCACCGCGGAGCTCCGTCGCCACGTGGAGGACGCGCCAGCGCCCGCCGAGCAGCGGCGCCCGCTGTGGATCGAGGGCCGGTGCGTCTCGTACGGCGAGTCGATGCCGTACTGGCCGTTCCGGGACCTCCTGCGATCGTGGCTCGGCGTTCTCGCGGACGAGCCCGAGCTCCGGCGTGCGGCTGGCCCTGCGGCGGACGCTCGACGGCTTGTTCGGCGACCGCGGCTGCTCGAGGTCTACCCGTACCTGGGCGCGATGCTCGGGCTCTCGCTCGAACCCGAGGCGCGCGAACGGCTGGCCGAGCTGTCGCCCGAGGCCCTCCAGTACCGGACCTTCGCCGTGATCCGCGAGCTGCTCGCGCGCCTGGCGCAGGACGGCCCGGTCTTCGTCGTCCTCGAGGATCTCCACTGGGCCGACCCCACCTCGCTCCAGCTGCTCGAACGCCTGCTGGAGGACACCGAGACGTCCGCGCTGCTGCTCGTCCTGTCCACGCGGCCCGAACGCGACCACCCGTCCTGGAGCGTCAAGGAGAGCGCGGCGCGGGAGCTCCCGCACCGGACCCGCGAGATCGCGCTCGAGGCGCTGTCGGGGGACGCCGACCGCGAGCTGCTCCACGCGCTCGTCGGTGCCGGAACCCTGCCGGACGAGATGGAGCGGAGGATCCTCGAGCCGGCCGAGGGGAACCCGTTCTTCCTCGAGGAGCTCGTGCGGTCGCTCGTCGACTCGGGGGCGCTCGTGCGCGAGGGCGAGGGGTGGCGGTTCGACCACGCGGTCGAGGTCGAGGTCCCGCCGACCGTCGAGAAGGTCATCCTCGCCAGGATCGACCGCCTGCAACCGGACGCGCACGACGCGCTGATGGCGGCGTCCGTGCTGGGGCGGCAGTTCGGCCTGCCGCTGCTCGAGGCGGTCTCGGCGGCGCGGCGACGTGCAGCGGTCGCTGCTCGAGCTCCAGCGGCTCGACCTCGTCCGCGAGAGCCGGCGCTGGCCCGAGCCCGAGTTCCGGTTCAAGCACGTGCTGATCCAGGAGGCCGCCTACCGGACGCTCGTGACCGACCAGCGGACCGCGCTGCACTGCAAGGCGGCGGCGTGGCTCGAGGAGGCGTACGCGGGACGCGAGGACGAGGTGGCGGGGTTGCTCGCGCACCACTGGCTCGCCGCGGAGGACGAGGACAAGGCCGCCGTCTGTCTCCTGCGCGCGGGGGACCGGGCCCGCCAGGAGTACGCGCTCGACGAGGCGATCGAGTACTACCGCGAGCTGCTGCCGATCCTCGGGCGGCGCGAGGAGCGGCACGCGATCGCGCTGGTGCTGTTCAAGCTCGCGCTCGCGTTCCACATGTCGCTGCGGTTCGCCGAGGCCAACGAGATGTACCAGCGGGCCTTCGACTTCTGGACGCCGCCACCCGCCGCCGAGGCCCCGAACGCGACCGTGCGCATCGCGACGAGCTTCCTGCCGAGCGACCCCGACCCGCGTTCGGCGATCGCCTGGCCGAACATCCAGCTGTGCATGCAGCTGTTCGACCGCCTCGTCGAGGCCTGGCCCGAGCGCACGATCGTGCCCTCGCTCGCCGAGCGCTGGGAGATCTCGGACGACGGGCTGCGGTACGTGTTCCACCTGCGTGAGGGACTGCGGTGGAGCGACGGCGAGCCGCTCACCGCGCACGACGTCGAGTTCGGCATCAAGCGCGTCCTGAACCCGGACGCCCCGGGCTCGTCCGTGGCGATCTACTTCGTGCTCGAGAACGGCCAGGACCACTACCTGCGCCGCAACGAGGACGCCGACGCGATCGGCGTCCGGGCGCTCGACGACCGCACGGTCGAGTTCCGTCTCGCCGCGCCCGCCCCGTACTTCATGGGGGTGATGAACCGCCCGGACGGCGGGCCGCAGCCGCGCCACGCGATCGAGCGCGACGGCGACGCGTGGACGGCGATCGGGTCGCAGGTCGTGAGCGGTGCGTTCCGGATCGCCTCGCGCACCGACGACCTGCTCGTGCTCGAGCGTCGCCCCGAGTACGAGGGGCCCCGGCCGGGCAACGCCGCGCGGCTCGAGTTCGTCCGCTCGGACGTGGCCGACGCGATCGAGCCCTACGCGCGCGACGAGCTCGACCTGGTGACGGTCCGCTACACGCCACGGCTGGCCGACCTGGTCCCGGACGTCGCCGCCGATGCCACACCCGGTGCGGCGGCCTGGTCCTCCTACATCGCGTTCGACCACGCGGACCCGGTGCTCTCGAACGTCGACCTCCGGCGCGCGCTCGCGCACGCGGTCGACCGCGAGGTGCTCGACGCCGAGGTAGCGGAGAACTTCGTGGTCGCCCGTGGCGGGATCGTCCCGCCGGCGCTGCAGGGGCACACGCCCGACATCGTGCCCGCGTTCGACCCCGACGAGGCGCGGGCCTGCCTCGAGCGTTCGGGCGTCGGGGACGTTCGGCTCCAGATCGGCGGGTACGTGACGTGGGTGCACCCGTTCCTGGAGACGGTGACGTCGATGTGGCGCGACGTGCTCGGGATCGAGAGCGAGCATCAGACCGTGGACGATCGAGCAGGCGTCGCACGCGACCAAGCTGACCGAGCTCGCGACGATCTACGTCACGGGATGGCTGCCGGGGTACGCGGATCCGGAGTACTTCCTACGGCTGCTGTTCCACTCGGACAGCCGGACCAACGAGGGCGGCTTCTCGCACGCGCCGTTCGACGAGCTGATCGAGCGCGCCCGTCAGGAACGGAGCGACCGGGCGCGCCTCGAGCTGTTCCACGAGGCCGACCGGATGGCGGTGGCCGAACGCATCGCGGTGATCCCGCTCGTCTACGGGCGGAGCATGGCGTTCGTGAAGCCATGGGTGCGCGGCTGGTGGGAGTTCGGCAAGTCCTCGGCGAACTTCGCGGACCTCACGGTAGATCCGGCGTCGCCCCGCGCTTCGTCGTGAAGCGAGTGGCGGACCGCTCGCTCAGCGGCCGGTCATCCGCTCCAGGTTCGGCGTGTATCGAGCCCCTTCGACCTCGATCTGCGAGGCGGCGCGTTCGATCTCGGCCAGATCGTCGGGGGTGAGCTCGACCGCCGCCGCCCCGATGTTCTCGTCCAGGCGCTCCGGCTTCGTGGTGCCGGGGATCGGGACGATCCAGGGCTTCTGCGCGAGCAACCACGCGAGCGCGATCTGGGCGGGCGTCGCCTCCTTCCGGTCCGCGGTCGCGCGCAGCAGGTCGACGAGCGCCTTGTTCGCCTTCCGGGCCTCCGGGGTGAATCGGGGGAGCGCGGCGCGGAAGTCGGTGCTCTCGAACGTCGTGCGTTCGTCCATCCTGCCGGTGAGGAAGCCCCTCCCCAGCGGGCTGAACGGGACGAAACCGATCCCGAGTTCCTCGAGCGTCGGCAACACCTCCGCTTCGGGGTCTCTCGTCCACAGCGAGTACTCGCTCTGCACGGCCGTGACCGGCTGGACCGCGTGCGCGCGACGGATCGTGCCCACGCCCGCTTCCGAGAGCCCGAAGTGCATGACCTTGCCCTCCCGGATCAGGTCGCCGACCGCTCCCGCCACCTCCTCGATCGGCACGTCCGGATCCACACGATGTTGGTAGAAGAGGTCGATGGCCTCGATCCTCAGACGCGCGAGCGAGGCCTCGGCGACCTGCCGGATGTGTTCCGGGCGACTATCCAGTTCGTTCGACTCCCGCTCGCCCGCGGGATCGATCTCGAACCCGAACTTCGTCGCGATCACCACGTCGTCACGGAACGGCGCGAGGCCTTCGCCCACGAGCTCCTCGTTCGTGAACGGGCCGTACGCCTCGGCCGTGTCGAAGAAGGTCACCCCGTGTTCGACCGCCGAGCCGAGGAGCGAGATCATCTCCCGCTTCTGCGGGGTGGGGCCGTACGAGAAGCTCATCCCCATACATCCGAGCCCGATGGCCGAGACGTTCAGGCCGCTGTTGCCGAGCCCACGCTGCTGCACCCTCGGCCGCTCCTTCTACTCGGTCTTCTCGGCGTGTCCGCCGAACTGCTTGCGCATCGCCGAGAGGATCTTGTTCGCGAACTCGGCCTCGTCGCGCGACTCGAACCGATCGAACAGCGCCGCCGACAGCACGTGCACCGGCACGCTCTCGTCCACCGCGGCGAGCACGGTCCAGCGTCCCTCGCCCGAATCCGAGACACGCCCGCCGAACGCCGCCAGCTCCGGGTCCTCGAACGTCGCCGCGGCCGTCAGGTCGAGCAGCCACGACGCGACCACGCTACCCCGGCGCCACACTTCGGCGATCTCGGGGATGTCCAGGTCGTAGCGGTAGTACTTCGGGTCGCGCAGCGGCGTGGTCTCGGCGTCGGCCTCGCGCTCGCCGGCCCCGGCGTTCGCGTGCTTGAGCACGTTCAGGCCTTCGGCGTACGCGGCCATCAGCCCGTACTCGATCCCGTTGTGGACCATCTTCACGAAGTGCCCCGCGCCCGGCGGCCCGCAGTGCAGGTACCCGGCCTCGGCGGTGGTCGCGTTCGCGTCGGTTCGGCCCGGGGTACGTTCGGCCGCCTCCACGCCGGGCGCGATCGTCGCGAAGATCGGGTCGAGACGCTGCACGACCTCGTCCTCGCCACCGATCATCAGGCAGAACCCGCGCTCGAGCCCGAACACGCCGCCGCTCGTCCCCACGTCCACGAAGTGCACGCCCTTCGAGGCGTAGCGTTCGGCGCGGTCGATGTCGTCGCGGTAGTAGGAGTTCCCGCCGTCGATCACGATGTCGCCGGGCTCCATCAGCTCGGCGAGCGCGTCGGTCGTCTGTTCGGCGAACGCGGCGGGCACCATCACCCAGGCCGCCCTCGGTTTCGAGAGCTTGTTCACGAAGTCCTCGAGCGAGCCCGTCCCGATCGAACCCTCGCTCTCGAGCTGGTGGACCGAGTCCGCGTTGACGTCGTAGACGACCACCTCGTGGCCGTCCCGCATCAGGCGGCGCGTGAGGTTCGCGCCCATCCGGCCGAGGCCGACCATCCCGAGCTGCATCAGAGCACCTCCATCAGTCGGTCGAACGTGACCCGGGCCACGCGCCGCCCGCGCGCCCGGAGCGAACGCAGGTCGCCGAGCGCCTGCGCCTCGATCAGCGTTCCGAACGTGTAGGGCTGGCCGGGGATCGGCAGGTCGACCGAGAGCCCGGCGTCCACCACCTGGATGAACACGCCGTTGTTCGCCCCGCCCTTGTGGAGCTGACCCGTCGAATGCAGGAACCGCGGGCCGAACCCGGTCGTCGTCGCCACCTTGTACCGGTCGCGGATCGCGACGCGGACGCGTTCGATCGCGTCCTCGGTCTCGGAGGTTCGGTCGAGGTAGGCGAGGATCGCCACGTAGTCGCCCTCGGTCACCTGCTTCAGGAGCTCGCCGAGGTCGTCGAACCCCGGGTCCTCGACCGAACCCGACGCCAGGATCGCCTTGGTCGCGTCCTTGGCCTCCTGCACGTTGGGCTGGTCGAACGCGTTGATCCCGAGGACGTAGCCCGCGACCGCCGTGGCCATCTCCCAGCGGAAGAACTCGCCGCCGATCTGCTCGCGGCCGTCGTACCGCAGCCGGGCCACCGGGTGGCCGGCGTTCTCGAGCGCGTCGAGCCTGTCGTGCTCGCCGATCGCGACGAAGACCCGGTCCTGCCCGTAGACGTCGGGCGGGCCGAGCGGTTCGCCGACCACGGGCACGACCCCGAGGTCCTGCTTGCCGGTCGACTCGGCGATCAGCTGCTCGACCCAGCTGCCGAAGCTCGCGATCTCGCCGGGCAGCGCGAGCGTGAGCTTGTCGCGCCCGGCCTTGGCCGCCTCGCCCATCAGCGCGCCGAGCGTGGCTCCGGGGATCTGGGCCGCCGGGACCATGCGTTCGGACGCGGTCTGCATCTCCTCGGCGCGGTCGAGCACCTCGTGGAGCGGGGCGCCGATCAGCGCGGCGGGCACCAGCCCGAAGTAGGACAGGGCCGAGTAGCGGCCGCCGATGTCGTCGGGGTTCAGGAACACGGCCCGGAACCCGTGCTCACGCGCCATCGTCTCGAGCGGGGTCCCCGGGTCGGTGATCGCGACGAACTGCGTGCCGTTCGGCGCCTTGTCCCAGAAGAACGCGAAGTGGCTGAGCGTCTCGGTCGTGCCGCCCGACTTGCTCGCCACGACGAACAGGGTGCGGTCGAGCTCGAGCTCGCCCGCCACCCGCTCGATCGTCGCCGGGTGCGTCGTGTCGAGCACGATGAGCTCGAGCGCGCCGTCCGCGAACCCGAACGTCCGCGCGAAGACCTCGGGCGCGAGGCTCGAGCCGCCCATCCCCAGCAGCACCGCGGTCTCGAACCCGTCCGCCGCCGCCTGCTTCGCGAACGCCTCGAGCTCGCCGATCCGCTCGTGCATCAGGTCGACGACCGTGAGCCAGCCCAGGCGGTTGGCGATCTCGGTCGGGTCGTCCTTCCAGACCGTGTGGTCCTTGCGCCAGATGCGTTCGACGACCCGGTCCTGGTCCATCCGCTGGAGGCGTTCGGAGACCGGGACGAGCATCGTCGACAGCGTGGTGCGCTGCCGCTCCCGCCCTTCGCGCACCTGCTCCAGCTTGCTCGCGATCGTCCGTAGCAGCGCGTCGAAGTCCTTGGCGAAGGACACGATGCCTTCTTCGAGCAGTGTGTCGGTGACGTCGGTCAGGTTGATCTCGTACGAACGCAGGGCTTCCAGGTCGGCCTTCGCGTCGTCGAGCCCGTCCTCGATCGCGTTCGGGCGCACGCTGCCGTGGTCGCGGACGGCGTCCACGGTGTTCATCGGCATCGTGTTCACGGTGTCGCGGCCCACGAGCGCGTCGACGTACAGCGTGTCCGGGTAGGCGGGGTTCTTGGTCGAGGTCGAGGCCCAGAGCGGTCGCTGGACGCGGGCGCCGGCGGCGGCCAGTCGCTCCCAGCGCTCGCCCGAGAAGAGCTCGCGGAAGCGTTCGTACGCGATCTTGGCGTTCGCGATCGCCGCGGTGCCGCGCAGAGGGGAATCCTGGGGGAGCCTCGCGTCCACGGCCGAGTCGACGCGGGAGACGAAGAACGAGGCCACGGAGGCGATCCTGTCGACGGGTTCGCCGGACTCGACGCGACGCTCGATGCCGCGTTGGTACGCGGCCACCACCCCCGCGTACGCCTCGATGGCGAACAGGAGCGTGACGTTCACGTTGATGCCGTCGGCGATCGCCTGCTCGATCGCCTGCAGACCCTCGGGCGTGCCGGGGATCTTGATGAGGACGTTCGGGCGGTCGAGCAGCCCCCACAGGCGCCGGGCGGCCTCGATCGTCCCCGCGGTGTCGCGCGCCAGCCGCGGCTCGACCTCGAAGCTCACGAACCCGTCGCGTCCCTCGGTGGTGTCGTAGAGCGGCCGGAGCACGTCGGCGGCCATCTGGATGTCGACGATCGCGAGGGTCTCGAACACCTCGAGCGGGTCGTGGTCGCGGCCGTCGCTCGCGATCCGCGTGACGTCCTCGTCGTAGTCGGTCGAACCCCCGATCGCCTTGCCGAAGATGCTCGGGTTCGAGGTCACCCCCGTGATCCCGTCGTCGAGCAGGCGTTGGAGCTCGCCGCTGGTGATCAGCGTTCGGCGGACGAAGTCCAGCCAGGGGCTCTGACCGGCGGCCGAGAGTTCGTGCAGCGGGTTCATCTGGTCGTGCTCCTTCCGAGAACCGACGCAGCTGGGGAGCGCTAACGGTAGTCGCTCCCGGCCCCAGAGGTCGAGGCTCCGATCTGCACACCGGGACGTTACGGAGAGCGATGCGTCGTTGTAGCGGCAGCACGGATCGCCCGTGCCGCGGCGGGGGGATCGGGTGCGTGGAAGATCGCGCTCCCCGCGACGAGGACGTCGGCGCCGGACGCGACGGCCAGCTGCGCCGTCTCGGGCTTGATGCCGCCGTCGACCTGGATCCGGAACGGCAGGTCGCGCGAACCTCGGATCTCGTCGGCGCGCTCCACCTTCGAAAGGTGCTCGGGCACGAACGGCTGACCCCCGAACCCCGCCGTGATCGTCATCACCAGCAGCAGGTCGATCCGCTCGTCCAGGAAGGGTTCGACGGCCTCGAACGCCGTCGGTCCGTCGACCACGAGCCCGGCCTGCATCCCGAGCTCGCGGATCCGCCCGAGCAGCGGCGTCGGGTCGCCGAGCTCCACGTGCACGCTGCACAGGTCGGCCCCCGCCTCCGCGAGCTGCTCGAGCCAGAACCCCGGGTCGGTCACCATCAGGTGGCAGTCCAGGAACAGGTCGGTGTGCCGGCGGATCGAGGCCACGACGGGCGGCCCGATCGACAGGTTGGGCACGAAATGCCCGTCCATCAGGTCGACGTGGAGCCAGTCGCACTCGGGGCGGACCCGCTCGACCTCCTCCGCGAGCACGGCGTAGTCGGCCGCGAGGATCGAGGGGGCGAGCAGGACGTCGTTCGGCACCGGCGTAGTCTGCCCCACCCTCGCCTCCGAGCGCTCGTGGCGAGCCTCGACCTTCCGCGACCCGGTGTGTAACGCTCGCCGTCGGACCCGGCACCTACTGCGGTTCGGCTGGTTTCTGGAAGGGGAGTGGGATGGACGACGTGATCAAGGTCTACGGGGCGAGCTGGTGCCCGGACTGCCGCAGGGCCAAGCGGTTCCTGGGCGACCAGCGGATCTCGTTCGAGTGGCACGACATCGAGGTCGACCCGGACGGCGTTCGCACGGTGCAGGAGCGCAACGACGGCAACAACATCATCCCGACGATCGTCTTCCCGGACGGCTCCCACCTGTCCGAACCCTCCAACGAAGAGCTCGCCGAGAAGATCGGTCTCGAGCGCATGGCGATGATGCACGTCTACGACCTGATCATCGTCGGCGGCGGGCCGGCCGGGCTCACGACGTCGATCTACGCGGCCCGCGAGAACCTGCAGACGCTGGTGATCGACAGCAAGGGCCTCGGCGGCCAGGCAGGCGTGACCGAACGTCTCGACAACTACCCCGGGTTCCCCGACGGCATCGGCGGCGCCGAGCTCGCCGACCGGATCGTGCTCCAAGCGCAGCGCTACGGCGTCGAGATGCTCCAGGCGGTCTCCGTGACCTCGATCACGAGCGACGGCGAAGAGGTCGACGTCGAGACCGCCACCGGCGACCACTACCATGCGCGCGCCGCGCTGATCGCGACGGGCTCGTCGTACCGGCGGACGGACGCGCCCGGCGAGGACGATCTGATCGGTGCGGGCATCCACTTCTGTGCGACCTGCGACGGACCGTTCTACAAGGGCGCGAGCCAGCTCCTCGTGCTCGGCGGCGGCAACAGCGGGCTCGAGGAGGGGCTGTTCCTCACGCAGTTCGTCGATCGGGTCACGATCGTGCAGCGGGGCGACCGGCTTACCGCCAACAAGCTGCTCCAGGACAAGGTCATGATGACGCCGACGATGGACGTCCTGCTCAACCGGGAGGTCGTCGAGTTCCGGCCGAAGGACGACGGGAGCGGCAAGCTCGGCGCGGTCGTCCTGAAGGACCGCGAGACGGGGGATACCGAGGAGCTGCATCCCGCCGGTGCGTTCGTCTTCATCGGGCTCGACCCGAACACCGGGTTCGTCAAGGGCTCGGTGGACCTGGACGACCGTGGCCTGATCGTGACCGACATGGGTCTGCAGACGAGCATGCCGGGCGTCTTCGCCGCGGGGGACGTGCGTTCGGGCTCGACCAAGCAGCTGGCGTCGGCGGTCGGCGAGGGCGCCGCGGCCGCGATCGGGATCCGGATGTACCTCGAGGCCCTCGACGCCAAGCCGATGCACATGATGTAGGGAGCGGAGGAGCGATGGAGCCACAGGAGATCTTCGAGCTCATCATCAAGGCGGACGAGAAGCTGAAGTACGCCCACGAGGACAACGCCGGCCTCCGCCGCCAGCAGGCACGCGACCTGCTCGTGCAGGCTCGCGACGCCGCGATCGAGATCGGGAACGACGCCCTCGTTCAGCAGGCGGACACGCGGTTGGCCGATCTCGAGGAAGCCGGGCCGGCGGGCTAGGCGGACGTTCGCCAGTCCCGGAACACGCCGAGCAGGGTTTCGCGTACGTCGGGTGCGATCTGCTCCTCGCTCAGCATGCCGGTCAGCCGGATCGTGATCCGGAACTGCTCCAGGTACGTGGTGCAGCCGTCGCAGCCCGCGATGTGCTCGTCGAACCGCGCCCGCTGCTCGGCGGGCATCGAACCCTCCAGGTAGTCCGTGACGAGCTCGACCAGCTGGATGCAGTTCACGCCTTCCGCTCCCTCTCGGCCCCCAGGTAGCCCTCGAGCGCCCGCCGGACCTTCGCGCGTGCGCGATGCAGGAGCACCCGTTGATTGGTCTCGGAGATGTCCAGGGCGTTACGGACGTCCGCCGAGGGCCAGCCGAGGACGTCGCGCATCCGGATCACCTCGCGTTGGTTCGGCGGCAACGCGTCGATCGCGCGCGAGACCTCCGCGAGCGTCTCCTTGGACAACAGCCGCTCCTCCGGCGTCGACTCCCATCCGACCGGAGGCTCCGCCCAACGCCCCGAGGCGGGATGGCCCGGCGGGAGGAACCGGCCCGGCTCGACCGACGGCTCCGCGTCCGGGTCGGCGCTCCAGACCGAGGAGAAGGGGATGCTGCGGGCCTCGCGCTGACCGCGCGTCTTCGCCGTGTTGACCAGGATCCGGAAGATCCACGTCCGGAGCGAGGAACGGCCCTCGAAGCCCTCGAGCCCCTTCAGCACGCCGACCCAGGCGTCCTGCACGACCTCCTCGGCCACCGCGCGCGTCGACACGTACATCAGCGCGACCCGCAGCATCGCGGGCTGGTAACGCTCGACCAGCATCATGAAGGCGGTCTCGTCCCCGGCCCGGAGCGCCCGGACGAGCGCGAGATCCTGCTGGGTGGCTGCGGGAGGAGGTGGGTCGCTCATCGGCCGGTCGGTGGCCGAACGGACCCGATCAGCCCGGGCGGGCGGCGCCGGCGAAGCTGTCCCAGTAGATGGGCACCACCGAGACGACGCTGCCGGTCTGCGGCGAGTGGATCATGCTGCCGCCGCCCACGTAGATCCCCACGTGCGAGATGGGGCTGTAGAAGAAGACCAGGTCGCCCGGCTGCAGATCCGACTGGGCGACGTGGGGGAGCGACGCGTACTGCGAGGCCGACGAATGCGGGAGGTAGACGCCCGCATGCGACCAGGCCCACATCGTGAACCCCGAGCAGTCGAACCCGGTTTCCGGGCTCGAGCCGCCGTACTGGTAGGGGGTGCCGATCACCGAGTAGGCGGCCTGCAGGACGGCCGCGACGTTGCCGTTCGGGGCGGGAGGCGGTGGGATCGGGGCCCCGCCGCCGTCAGTGCTGCCGCCGCTGCCGGCGACGTCCTGGGCGGCTGCGGCCTGCGCCGCGAGCGCATCGTGGTACTTGCGGTCGAGCTCCTGGTACAGGTCGCGCGCCTCGGCCACCCGAGACTCGATCTGGTCCTGCTTCGAGGCCAGGGAGTCGACGATGCCCTGGCGCTCCTCGGCCGTCGCGGCCAGCTCGGCGGCGGTCCAGCGGGCCTCCTGCCGGGCGGCCTCGGCCTCCACCGCGAGGTCGGAATCGGCCTGCGCCATGCTGCCGATGAACTCGAGGCGATCGGAGAAGTCCGCCAGCGAGGCCGAGTCGAACAGCTGGGCGATCTGCGAGCCGACCCCCCGATACGCCCGGGAGGCGTTCGCGTTCAGGCTGTTCGTGGCTCGGTCGGCCGTCGCCTGGGCCCGCTGCGCCTGGGACCGAACGTCGGCCAGTCGGGCCTGCACCTCCTGGAGCCTGATCCGTGCCTGGTTGTACTGCTCGACCATCTGGTCGAGTTCCAGGTTCAGGGTGTCTAGGCGTGCCTGGGCCTGCTCGACCTCCTCACGGCTGGGGGCCGCGGAGGAGAGGGTTGCTGCACCGATCGTCGCCGAACTGGCGAGGAGCACGACGAGAGATAGCCGTGCGACGAGGTGCGTGCGTGTTCCTGTCATCATCCTCCGTGCAAGAGAAAGGACTGCCTTACGACAGCCCGCGGACGAGGCTACCCGACACCCGGCCCTCAGGCAACAGAACCCGTCAGGTCGTAGATCGAGCTATCGAGGTCTGGTCGGGACGGCGGGACTTGAACCCGCGACCTCAGCGTCCCGAACGCTGCGCGCTACCAAACTGCGCCACGTCCCGTCGTGCGCGAGTCTATCGGCTGGGCCGGTCCGCGGCCCGCCGGTAGCATCGACAGGCGTGACCGAGGACGGCAGAAGGAGGGCCGGCCTTGAGGATCGCCCGAGATCTGTCCACCGTGGATCGCCGTCCCTCCCAAGGGCTACGGCGGGATCGAATGGGTGGTCGCGCTGCTCGCCGACGGGCTCGCAGAGGCGGGACACGACGTCACGCTGTTCGCGACCGGCGACTCGCACACCAAGGCACGTCTCGAGTACGTCTTCGAGCAGGCGCCGGGCTCGGCCGCGATCAACGACATCATCCTGGACACGACGCACACCATGTTCAGCCTGGTGGACGCGGCCGAACGCTTCGACGTGCTGCACGTTCACTCGCCGTTCTCGACGCTCGCCGCCGCGGTCGAGACCGGGGTGCCGACCGTCCACACCCTGCACGGGTCGTTCGTGCCGGAGATGACGCGGCTGTACTCGTTCGTGGCGCAGCGCGCGTGGTTCGTCGCGATCAGCGAGGCGCAGCAGCGGTTCAACGAGGACCTGCGTTACGGCGGGCGTCGTCTACAACGGGATCGACATGGGCGCCTATCCCCTGCAGGAGGACAAGGAGGACTTCATCCTGTTCCTCGGGCGCGCGGCTCCCGAGAAGGGGTGGCGGCGCGCGATCGAGGCAGCCGCGGCCTCGGGCGAGCGCCTGGTCTCGGCGGTCAAGATCGCCCACCCGACCGAGCAGGAGGAGTGGACCAACAACATCCAGCCGATCTTGCCCTCCGGCTCCGAGGTCCTGGGGGAGATCACCCTGGAGGAGAAGGTCAGCCTGCTGCGCCGGGCCAAGGCGGTCCTGTTCCCGATCGACTGGGCCGAGCCGTTCGGGCTCGTGATGACCGAGGCGATGGCGTGCGGGACCCCGGTGATCGCGACCCCGCGCGGCTCCGTCCCCGAGGTCGTCCAGGACGGCGTGACGGGATGGATCGTTGACGTGGAGGACTATGCGGCGCAAGCCGCGGAGCGGCTGACGAGGCTCTCCGAGATCGACCCCCACGCGTGCCGGGACCGCGTGCAGCGCCTGTTCTCGAAGGAGGCCATGGTGGCCGGCTACGAGCGCGTATTCGAACGCGCCGCCGCCGGCGCGTGATCGAGCAGGAACCGCGGGGGTCCCGAAGACGTCAGAGCGGGCATGCGATGCTCCAACCTGGCCGAAGGAGGCTCCGATGTCCCCAAGTCGTCGTCATCGCCCGCTCGTTCCGTTGGTCCTCGGCGTCGCGTTCGTCATGATCGCGACGCTGTTCACATCTCAGGCAGCTATCGCGGCGACCCCATCCGTCCGGTTGCTGGTTGCCTCCACCGAACTCACGGCCGAGCGGAACAAGCGCGATGTCGTGTTCGTCGATCCGGGCGCCTACATCACACCGGTTGGCGAGGACTTCGAGCTGATCGTGAACCGACCGGACTACGACACGCCGATCACGGCAAAGCAAGTCGATCCGAACTCGGGCCTGATCCTTCGGACCTTCCCCGATGATCACCTGGACGGTTGGTCTGGCCTGGCCTCCTTCGCGCATTTCACGGTGGTCAACGGCCACGGCGACACCGTCGCCAGCCAGGACGTGAGCTTCTGCCCCTACGCCTCCGTCCGGCTGTCCGACGAGAGCCCGCTCACATCGGCCTACCCGTTCGGCTGCTACTCGGGCAATCCCTTCTTCCGTGGGACGGTCTGGGGCGTCGACATGGGGTGGGCGAGCGCGCTCTCCGGCGACTATTACGACGGAGGACGTCTGGGCTGGAAGGCCAAGGGCGACGCGTACACGATCCGGATCGAGATCGATCCCGAGTGGGTCAACCTGCTGTCGATCGCGCCGAGCGACGCGACCGCCGAGGTGCACGTCTCGATCGCGGATCGCGGGACGATGTCTTCAACCGACACGCAGCCTGCCTCGCCCCAGACCTCGGCGGCCGTCCCCTTCGCGAGCACCCCGATCGTCAGCCAACCCGATCCCGCGACGCTGCCGGACTTCTCCGCGCTCCCCGCCTGGGGGATTGGCCTCAAACGCGGCTACCTCAACTTCAACGCGACGGAATGGAACGCGGGGCCCGGGCCGATGGTGGTCGACGGCTTCCGCGGCGATGCAGGGTCGACGATGGATGCGTACCAGTACTTCTTGCGTGATGGTGAGCCCGTAGGGCGGGCGCTGATCGGTCAGCTCGAGTACCACGCGGGGCGCCACGATCACTGGCATCTCGAGGACTTCATCCGGTACTCGCTCCTGGATGCCGACAAGAAGACGATCCAGATCAGTCCGAAGGATTCCTGGTGTCTCGTGCCCACAGACGCGATCGACCTCTCGATCCCGAACGCAGACTGGAACGCCGACGCCCAGGATCTCCAGAGCTCGTGCAACTTCTACCAGCCAGGCTCCCTCTGGGTCCGAGAGGTCGTCCCGGTAGGGTGGGGCGACACCTACGGCCAGTACTTCAACGGGGGCGGGTTCGACATCAGCGGTCTGCCGAACGGTCGTTACTACATCCGGACCGAGGTCAATCCGGGTGGATCCATCCTCGAAGTCACGACGGCCAATGACACTCAGGATCGCCTCGTCCGGCTGCGCGGCGGCCCCCGCAGCCGGCGCGTGATCGTGCCGCCGTGGCACGGGATCGACACCGAGCACTACTGCGCCTACTGCGGCTGAGCATCGAGCTGCGCCGGGCCCCCGCCGCCGGGGGCCCGGCGCAGCTCCAGCAGGGTCGCCTCGGGCGGACACAGGAACCGGAACGGCGCGAACTTGCTCGTCCCCAGCCCTGGCGACACGTGCACGAACGACCTACCCATCCGGATCAGCCCGGACACCAGGCGCCTGGGCAGATGCGAGTTCGTGACGAGGGCGCCCACGAGCGGCAGCCGGACCTGACCGCCGTGCGTGTGCCCCGCCACGACGAAGGGGTAGCCGCACGCGGCGATCTCGGGCGCCGAGTCCGGTGAGTGCATCACGGCGATCCCGAACCTCGACGGCGCGCGCCTGGGCGCGACCCGCAGGTCCTGGCGCTGGATGTGCGTGTCGTCCAGACCCAGGAGCTCGATCGCCAGCCCGCCGAGCTCGAGCTCTTCGCGCCGGTTGGTGAGGTCCTGCCAGCCGTCCGCGGACAGGAGCGCGCGCAGCTCGTCCGACCGGCCGCGCCGAGCCTGACGAGGTTTCCGCCGATGGGTGGGGATGAAGTACCGGAGCGGGTTCATCGCGTGCGGGGCGTAGTAGTCGTTGGAGCCGAGCACGAACCATGAGGCGAGCCGTCCGCGCGTCTCGCGCACGGCGTCCACGGCGGTCTCGACGGCCTCGGGCTCGGCCAGGAAGTCGCCCGTCACGACGGTGACGTCGGCCCGCGGGATCGAGGCGAGGAACGCGCGCTTGCGCCGATCGGTGGAGACGAAGTGCAGATCCGACAGGTGCAGAACCGTGACCGACTCGGGACCGTCGGCCGGTAGGATGGCTAGACCGCGACGCACGAGCCGGTACGCGCGGCGCTCGATCGCGACGCCGTAGGCGATGCACACCACGGCGATGCTCGCGAGCGCGAGCAGGATGCGGGAGAACACGGGAGGGGAGTCTACGTGGGCGACCCCACGCTGAAGGCACAGGTGCACGAGCAGATGACCGCGGCCTTGCGGGCCGGGGAGAAGGTCCGTCTCGGCGCGCTCCGCATGCTCGCGTCCTCGATCACCAACCGCGAGAAGGAGGTCATGCGCGAACTCTCCGACGACGAGGTACGCGAGGTCGCCGGCAAGGAGGTCAAGCGGCGCACCGAGTCGATCGAGGCGTTCGAGTCCGCCGGTCGCACCGAGCTCGCCGAGAAGGAACGAGCCGAACGCGAGGTCCTGCAGCCCTTCGCCCCCGAACAACTCTCCGACGCCGCGGTCGACGCGTTGATCGACGAGGCGATGTCGGCGACCGGGGCGACCTCGATGCAGGAGATGGGCAAGGTCATGGGCGCGGTGATGGCCTCGGCCAAGGGCAAGGTGGACGGTTCGGTGGTCCAGCAGAAGGTGCGCGAGCGCCTCGCGGGCTGAGCGCTAGAGCGGACGTCGAGGGAGCGAGTCGGGCAGCATCGCCGGCGAGGCCTCGCCACCGCCGCCGTCCCCACCACCGTTCCCATTGCCATTGCCATCGCCATCGCCGTTCCCGTTCCCGTTCCCGCCGCCGTTCCCGTTGCCCTCGAACGTGCCGACGTAGATCGTGACGGTCGCGCCGACGTCGACGACCTTCGAGCCGTCGCCGGTCGGGGTCTGGTCCACGACGATCCCGTCCAGGTGCCCGTCGTCGACCTGCACGTGTTCGATAGCCGCGACCAGCCCCCGCTTCTCCAGCTCGTGCACGGCCTGGGCTTCGGTGAGGCCCGTCAGGCCGGGGATGACGACCGGCTCGCCCTTGCCGTCGCTCACGCCGAGCGTCACCGCGCTCCCGAGCTGGAGACGGGCGCCGCCGCCGGGGGCCTGCGTCAAGACCGTCCCGGCCGGCTCGAACGACTGCACGTCCTCGCGGATCGGCGTGAAGTTCGCATGCGCCAGCTTCCTCTCGGCCTCCTCGATCGGCAGGCCGACGACGTCGGGCACCGGTCCGCTCTCGGGCGGTGGGGGCGCCTCGAAGCCTTCCACGGGGAAGCCCGCCATCGCCTTGACCATGAAGTCGTGCCAGATCGGCGCGGCCACGGTTCCACCGAACACCGACCCTCCGTAGTACGAGTCCATCGGGATCTGGCCGTTCGCGAACCCGACCCAGACCGCCGTCGAGACCTGCGGCGTATAGCCGGCGAAGTACACGTTCGTGTAGTCCTGGGCGGTGCCGGTCTTGCCGGCCACGGGTCGCCCGATGTTCGCCGCGGTGCCCGTCCCGCAGCACACGACACGCTGGAGCATCGCGGTCACGAGGTGCGCGATCTCGGGCTTGATCACCTGCTCGCACTCGGGCTCGTGCTGGTACAGGACGCGTTGGGCCTTCGGGGCGTCCTTGGGGACGTTCGCGAACTCGACCCGCCGGACGGCCCATGCGTTGCAGCGCTTGCCGTCGTTCGCGAGCGTCGCGAAGGCGGCCGCCATGTCCATCGTCGGGACCTCCTCGACGCCGAGCGTGATCGAGGGGACTGGGTCCAGGGGGACCGTGATGCCCATCCGGTGGGCGACGTCAACGATGTGCTCGGGCCCGACGTCGAGCGCGAGCTGCGCGAACACCACGTTCACCGAGTCCTGCGTCGCGCTCCACAGGTCCAGGTAGCCGCCGTCGCCGCCGCCCTCCGCGTTGCTCACGCACCCGCTGGCGCTGATCCACCCGGCGAGGTTGCACAGGGGCGACTTCGACGAGTAGACCTTCCCCGGCGGGAACCCCTGCTCGAACGCGGCCACCAGCGTGAACGGCTTGAACGCCGACCCCACCTGTCGCGTCCCTCGCCAGACGAGGTCGTACTGGTCGCGGTTGTAGTTCTTGCCCGAGAGCATCGCCTTGATCGCGCCGTCGGTCGCGCGGACCGAGACCAGCGAGACGTCGGGGCTGTTCCGGCCCGGGTCGATCGCCGGGCTCGCGTCGACCGCCTCCTGCGCGTAGTCCTGCCACGAGGGGTCGAGCGACGTGTAGATGTTCAGCCCGCCCTGGTACAGAGTGTGCACGCGCTGGATCCGGCGCTGTCCGAACGCGTCGAACTGCCCGTCGGCGTTGTCCAGGATCAGGTTCCGGATGTAATAGACGAAGAACGGCTCGACCTTCTGCTTGAACACCCCGGCGTCGTTCGCGATCCGCAGCGGCTTGGCCTGCGCCTTCGAGGCCGCGGCGGGATCGATCACCCCGAGCTCCGCCATCCGGTCGAGCACGAGGTTGCGTCGGCCCCTCGCGGCGTCCGGGTGGGCGACCGGGTCATATGCGCCGGGGGCCCGGATCACGCCGGCGAGCAGTGCGGCCTGCGCGAGCGTGAGCTCCTTCGCGGTCGTGTGGAAGTAGGTCTCGGCGGCGGTCTCGATGCCGTAGGCGCCGTTCCCGTAGTACGCCTCGTTCATGTAGAGCTCGAGGATGTGGTTCTTCGAGTACTTGCGTTCGACGCGGATCGCGAGCGCTGCCTCCTGGAACTTCCGGGCGAAGGTCTGTTCGGGCGAGTCGATCAGCACGTTCTTCACAAGCTGCTGCGTGAGCGTGGATCCGCCCTGCTCGATGTCCCCGGCGATCAGGTTCGTGACGGCCGCGCGCATCAGGGACGGGAAGTTGAGCGCGCCGTGCTCGTAGAACGAGTCGTCCTCGATCGCGACGACGGCGTGCTGCGCCACCGGCGCGATCTTGCCGATCCGCACGTACCGCCGGTTCTCGTCCAGGTAGATCTCGGCCAGGATCGTCTTGCCGTCCGCCGCGTAGATCGTCGAGCTCTGCGGCAGGTGGGGGATGGCGGCCCGGCCGACGCCCGCCGCGTCCAGGCGCTCGCGGAACGCGTTCACGCCCGCGCCGGCGGCCCCGAAGATCGGCAGCAGTGCCAGCGCGAGCACCACGGCGAACCCCGCCATCACCACGATCAGCACGAACGGGATCAGCGGCGCGATCACCCGGCGTGGGCGCAGTTCGGGAACCCTCACCGTGTCGTCGGGGGGCCGGGTGGGCTCGTCGGACCTCGGGCGATGCCGAGGGGGTGCCTGCATGGGGGCCCAAAGGATAGCCCGTCGGCGCGGGTACGATGGGCCCGCCCATGCGCCGCGTCGCCCCGTTCCTGCTGTTCAGCGCGCTGCTGTGCCTCCTTCCCGGCACCGCGGGCGCCCAGGAGACGCCCTCGGTGCTGGTGGCCAAGGTGGACGGGTCGATCGACCGAACGCTGGCCTCGTACCTCGTCGGCTCGGTCGAGGAGGCCGAACGCACGGGGGCGACCCTCGTGCTGCAGCTCGACAGCGCGGGGACGCTGGACCAGGACGCGGTCGCGCTGGCCGAACGGATCCACGACGCGAGCGTCCCCGTGATCGTCTGGGTGGGGCCCGCCCCGGCCAAGGCCGCGGGCGCCGGTCTCCTGTTCCTGTACGCGGCGAGCCTCGGCGCGGTCGCGCCCGGCGCCGGTGTCGGCCCGCTCGAACCCCTCGACCTGTCGGGCGACGAGCCCCCGGTCTCGGAGCGGGAGGTGGAGGCGCTCGCGACGGGGTGGGTCCAGGATCGGGGCCGCGAGACCCCACTCGCGTTCCCCGACCGTCCGGTGCCGGCCCGTGCCGCGCTCGACGGCAACATCGCGAGCGTCGCGGCGGTCTCGATCACCGACCTGCTCGAGAAGGTGGACGGTCGCACGGTGGGAACGGCCGATGGCCCGGTGACGCTCCAGACCAAGATCGCCACCTCCGCGGCCGAGCAGCGGGTCACGGTGCGGTTCACCGACCTCGGGCCGTTCGATCGGGTGCTCCACGCCGCCGCGTCGCCGACCTGGATCTACGTCCTGCTCGTCCTGGGGCTCGCGGCACTCGCGTTCGAGGCGACGCAGCCGGGGTTCGGGTTCGCGGGATTCGCCGGCGTCGGGATGCTCGCGCTGGCCACGTACGGGCTCACGGTCGTGCCGTTCTCCCCGCTCGGGCTCGGGTTGCTGCTCGGGGGCATCGCCCTGCTGACCCTCGACGTACGTCTGCGGCGGCTCGGACCTCTGACGGCCGCCGGGATGCTGGCGTTCGTCGCGGGCTCGGTGCTGATCTTCGGGGGCGTCGCCGACGCGATCGACGTCTCGCCGTGGCTGATCGGCTCCTTCTCGGTCGCCGCGCTCCTGTATTGGGGGTTCGGCCTGACCGTCGCGATGCAGTCGCGCGACCGGCTTACCTCAACGCAGCGCGGCCTGGTCGGGCTGGTCGGCGAGGCACGGGGTGAGCTCAAGCCCGACGGGCCGGTGTTCGTGAAAGGGGCGCTCTGGCGGGGCCGGAGCTCGGACGGGCCGATCCCGGCGGGGAGCCGGATCCGCGTGCGTGGGGTGGACGGCCTGATCCTCAAGGTCGAGCAGGAGCCCCCGGCCACCCCGGGGCCCGACCTCCCGAACGAGGCCTAGCCCCCGAGGCCGCCCGGGCCTCCCCACGGCTGTTGCGATTCCCTGGCGGTTGCCCGTGTCGAGCAACCCTCGGAATCCCCGGGACGTTCAGTTACGAAAGACCTATCGAAGGCATCGGACCGAGGAGCGACCCGGTGGTGGAACGGATGCGCGCCGGCTGGACCTGGGGCTGGCAGTTCGACGGAGCATGCAGGGGCGAGGACTCGTCCCTGTTCTTCGCGCCCAGCTACTTCGAGAAGCGCGAGGAGAAGGCCGCCCGCGAGGTCAAGGCCAAGGCCATCTGTAACGCCTGCCCGGTCCTCGAACCCTGCCTCGGGTACGCCCTTCGGGTGCGCGAGCCGCACGGGATCTGGGGCGGCCTCAACGAGTACGAACGCCGTCAACGCCTCCGCCAGCAGGCCCTCCAGGCCGGCTAGGGCACCTCCACCACCCGTTTCTGCCACCATCCCCTCGGCCGGCCGCGCCGGCCGGTCGTGCGTCTCGTCGTGGTTCCTGGCCGAAGGAGGGTGGTCCCGTGATCGAGGAACGGCTCGCCGAGCTCGGCATCGAGCTCCCGCCCGCCCCGCAGCCCGTCGCCTCGTACGTCCCCGTCAAGGTCGTGGGGGACCTCGCCTGGGTGGCGGGACAGGTGCCGATGCAGGACGGGGCGGTCACCGTCTCGGGCTCGGTGGGTTCGGACGTGACCATCGAGGAGGCGAACGCGGGCGCTCGCCGCTGCGCGATCCAGGCGCTCTCGGCGCTCCGTGCGGCGCTCGGGAGCCTGGACCGGGTCACGGGGGTCGTGAAGGTCGACGTGTTCGTCGCCTCCGCGCAGGGGTTCACCGACCAACCGACGGTCGCGAACGGCGCGAGCGACCTGTTGGTCGAGGTCTTCGGCGACGAGGGCCGCCATGCCCGGGCGGCGGTCGGGGTCCCCGAGCTCCCGCTCGGCGCGGCCGTCGAGGTGGCGCTCCTGGTTCAGCTCGGCTGAGCCGGAGACCCGCCCGCACCGGTCGCGGCGCCGCGCGCGAACCGGAGGTCGCCCGAACGCCGGGTGACGCCGGTCCGGTCCAGATGCTCGGCGAGCGGGACGGCGTACTTCCTCGAGGTGCCGAGCCGTTCGCGGAGCGCGCTCACGGTGATGCCGTCCGAGCCCGCCTCGCGGACGATCGCCCCTGCGCGTTCGACGAGCTCGCGGGAAAGGACGAGTTCGGGCGAGATCCGAACGAGGGCACCCGAGCGCACCGCCGCGTCCAGGACACCGGCTGTGACCCCCGACGCGCGGAGGTCGGCGATCGTCGGTGGTGTCGGCTCGGCGCTGCGAACGACGTCCACGAGCGCGGCGATCTCGTCGCCGCCCCCGGCCCGATGCGACGCGAGCCGCACCGCGGCGCCCTCCCGCACGAGCGTCCCCTCGGTCTCGAACCGATCGATCGCGGCGTCGGCGAGCTCGAGATCGCGCGGCGCTCCCGAGGCGGCGAACGCCTCCGCGACCGATCGCCGGACCGTCGCGACATCCTGCCCGGCCGCGGCGGGTTCCTCGGCGTGGAACGCCGCGAGCCGAGCCGTGATCGCCTCTCCGATCCCATCGAAGGTTCCCCGAGCGACCCACCACCCGCCCAGCCGGCTCGCGCCGTCCACGTCCTCGGGTGCGAGGCCCGTGATCGACCGGACGTCGTCGATCCGCACCGCCCGGCGTTCGGCGACCAGGAGGGCCGGGAGCTCGGTGCGCGATGCGCGCGCTCTCGCTTCGAGGCGCGGGGTCGGGGACGGGCCCGCGCGGCGCGGCGGCGCGGTGTCGAGGACGACCCCGCCGGCGATCGTTCGCCGACGCCCCGACTCGCGCAGGACGAACCGGTCGCCGACGTCGAGTACGAGCGGCTCGGACAGCGTGATCCTGACGAAGGCCCCGTCGGCGGGCACCTGTTTCACGTCGTAGAGGCGGATCCGCGCGTCGCGTTCGGCCGCGCCCGCGTGCAGCTTGAACGCGCCGCGCGACGTGATCGGACGGTCGAGCGATCGGACGGGTTCGATGCGTGCCTCGAGGACGGACGTGGCGGTCCACAGGCCGGCGGGGGCAAGGACCTCGCCCCGCGCGATCCGCGCGCGTTCGGCGGTGAGGTTGGCCGCGACCCGGGAGACCGGCGACGCGCTCCCGACGTCCCGGTGGTGCGTCTGGAGCCCGCGGACCCTCGCCCGGGTCCCGGACGGCAGGAGCTCGACCTCCGCGCCGGTCGTCAGCGGCCCGCCGGTGAGCGTCCCCGTTACGACGGTGCCCGAACCCTTGATCGAGAACACGCGGTCGACGTGTAGGCGGGGGCGCCCGTCGCGCTCGGGCTCGGGGGCGCCGGCGAGCATCGCGTCGAGCGCGACGACGAGCTCGTCGAACCCCTCGCCGGTCGCGGACGAGCACGCGACGATCGGAGCACCTTCGAGTGCGGTGTCCTGGACGCGTTCGGTCACCTCGGCTCGGGCGCGCTCGAGCCGCGTCGCGTCGACGAGGTCGCGCTTGGTGAGCGCGATCACCGCGCCGTGCGCGCCGAGGACGTCGACGATCTCGAGGTGTTCCTCGGACTGCGGCTTCCAACCCTCGTCCGCCGCGACCACGAACAGCACCAGGCGGACCGGTCCGACGCCGGCGAGCATCGTGCGGACGAACCGCTCGTGCCCCGGCACGTCCACGAACCCGAGCTCGCGTCCCGAGGGGAGCGTGCACCACGCGTACCCGAGCTCGATCGTCAGGCCCCGGCGCTTCTCCTCGTCGAGACGATCGGGATCCATCCCGGTCAGACGCGTGACCAGGCTCGACTTGCCGTGATCGACGTGGCCGGCGGTCGCGACGACGGAGGCTCCGGCGCCGGGCGGTGCCTCGGGCGCCGTGGCGCCCGAGCGTTCAGTCATCGGGCAGGTCGTCGCCCTCGAGCGCGTAGCGGACGGCTCGCACCAGGTCGGGCATCGCCTCGGGTGACACCGTCCGGAGGTCGAGCAGCACGCCGCGTTCGGTGACCCGGCAGAACACCGACGGCGAACCGGTGCGCAGGCGGGCGGCCATCGCGTTGGGTTCGGGGGCCCGGATCTCTACGCCGAACGACGGGATGCCCGTCCCCGGCAGCGCGCCGCCGCCAACGGCCGACTCGCACGCGATCACGTGCGCGCCCTCGAGCTCGCCGTCGAGCGCCATCGCGAGCTCGTCGGCGCGGTGCCGCACGTGCGCCGGCGGCTCCCGGAGCATCGTCCACACGGGGAGCTCCGAACCCCGGCCGTGGGCGTGCTGCGCCAGGACGGACTCGAGCGCGGCCACCTGCATCTTGTCGACGCGCACGGCGCGCGCGATCGGGTGGCGCCGGAGACGCTCGACCAGCTCGGCGCGTCCGAGCACGATCCCCGCCTGCGGCCCGCCGAGCAGCTTGTCCCCCGAGAACACGATGAGATCGGCCCCGTCCGCGAGCGCGTCGGCCGCGCTCGGCTCGTCCGCCGTGGCGCCGGGGACGCGTTCGAGCAAGCCCGAACCGAGGTCGTACACGAAGGGAACGTCCGCCTTGCGCGCGATCGCGGCCAGGTCCTTGGCGCTCGGCGTCGAGGCGAACCCCACGACGCGGTAGTTGCTGGGATGCACCTTGAGGATCAGCGCGGTCTTGTCGGTCAGCGCCGAACGGTAGTCGGAGGCTCGCGTCCGGTTCGTCGTGCCGACCTCGACGAGCCGCGCGCCCGACGCCGCCAGGATGTCGGGGATCCGGAACTCGCCGCCGATCTCGATCAGCTCGCCGCGCGAGACCAGGACGCCCTTGCCGCGCGCCAGCGACGCGAGGGCGAGCAGCAGGGCCGCGGCACCGTTGTTCACGACCAACGCGTCCTCGGCACCGGTCATCGAGGTGAGCAGTCGCTCCGCGCGCGTCGAACGCCGGCCGCGAGCCCCGGACTCACGATCGACCTCGAGATCGACGTAGCCCTGCCCGGCCCGCGCCGCGGCGGCCGCGGCCCGTTCCGGCAGGGGTGCCCTGCCGAGACCCGTGTGGAGCACCACGCCGGTGGCGTTGATCACGCGGACCAGGCCGGAGGCGGTCCCCGACGCCAGCGCGAGCGCACGCGCGAGGATCTCGTCGTCGGGCGGGGGCATCGCGCCCTCCTCGGCGGCCTCCCGGACCTGTTCGAGCGTCACCGACAGCGCGTGCTTGACCAGCGGCCGGCCGAAGGTGCCGATCGCGCGCCGCCCCGGTTCGGAGCGCAGGAGCGCGTCCACCGAGGGGATGCGTCGGCGGGGTTCTGGGCCTGCGTTCGGGGTGGCGTTCCCCGTGCGTTCGCGTTCGGCGCGGGCCATGGTGGGCCAGCCTACTACCGGGCCTGCCGCCGCCTCCGCCGGCTCGTTGGTCGCTGCCGCCCGTCCGTGGCAGGATGGAGACGGTGGATACCGAGGAACGCGCCGCCTTCACCGCCGCCTCCGAGAACTGGATGGTCCGGGGCGGTGGGGTCGATATCGAGATCGTTCCCCAGGGGACGCTCGGGACCCAGGAGATGATCCTCAACATCGGCCCGCAGCACCCGTCGACCCACGGCGTGCTTCGCATCATCCTCGAGCTCGACGGCGAGGTCATCACGCGCGCCGAGCCGGTCATCGGGTACATGCACCGCGGGGCGGAGAAGCTCGCCGAGTACCGCGACACCCGGCAGGTGCTCGTGCTGATGAACCGTCACGACTGGCTCTCGGCGTTCAACAACGAGCTCGGCTGGATCATCGCGGTCGAACGGCTCGCCGAGATCGAGGTGCCCGAACGCGCGCAATGGATCCGGACGATGCTCGCGGAGTGGAACCGCATCCTGAACCACCTGATGTTCATGGGCTCGTACCCGCTCGAGCTCGGCGCGATCACCCCGATCTTCTACGCGTTCATCGAACGCGAGCTGATCCAAGGGCTCATGGAGTCGGCGACCGGCGGGCGGATGCACTTCTCCTACGTCCGGGCCGGCGGCCTGAAGGACGACCTGCCTCTCGGGTGGCTCAAGCGATCCGCCGACGTGCTCAAGCAGGTACGCGCGAAGCTGAAAGACTTCGAGAACCTCGTGATGGGCAACGAGATCGTCTTCGCGCGGACCAAGGGCATCGGGGCGATCCCGCCGGAGACGGCGGTCGCGTACGGGTGCTCGGGGCCCGTGCTGCACGCGAGCGGCGTCGCCATGGATCCTCGCAAGGACGAGCCCTACGCGAAGTACGACGAGGTGGAGTTCGACATCCCGATCGGTCGCAACGGGGACTCCTACGACCGGCTGTGGGTCCTGGTCCAGCGCATGCACGAGTCCTGCGCGATCATCGAGCAGTGCATGGAGAAGCTCCCCGCGGGCGACTACATCGCGGGCAAGCTGCCGAAGAAGCTCTCGCTCGAGGGCGAGACGTACGTTCGGACGGAGAACCCGCTCGGGATGATGGGGTACTACGTCGTCGGGAACGGGAAGAAGGAGCCGTACCGGCTCAAGATGCGGACCCCGTCGTTCTCGAACATCTCGGTGTTGCCCGCGATGCTGCCGGGATCGCTCGTTCCGGACCTGATCGCGCTGCTGGGTTCGATCTTCTTCGTGGTGGGCGACGTCGACCGCTAGCTAGGTCTGGCGGTTGAACCACACGCCGCCTGGGCCGCAGTTCTCTTCTCCTCGCATTCGAACCTATCGGACCTTGGGGCGTTCGGCGTGGGTGCGCGCGCGCGCGAGCCACGGAGGCTCGGGAAGCCCCTCGGTCGCGAGCACGAGCCACCAGAACCCGCCGAACCGCGAGGGGTCGGTCAGCAGGCTCGCTCGGCTTCGTTCCTCCCATACCCGCACGGCCTCCGAGTTGCGTCCCGCCCGCTGCAGCTCGGTCTGCGCGGCCTGCATCGTCTGCTGCCACCGATCGTGCCCGAGGGCGCGCAGGGCCGCCTGCTGCGTCACGGGCTCGAACGCCGACAACCCGACCGAGCGCGCGCGGTCGGCGATCAGCGAGACGTCGACGCCCGCGGTGATGTCGGTGTCTCCCGGATCCGCGAGGACGTCGGCGACCTCCCGGTGCTCGCGGTACCCATGGACCGGCCCCGCCGGACCCTCCACGCTGCCGTAGTCGACCAGCAGGACGTAGCCGCGTCCGAGCGCCCGCGCGAGCGCCCCGAGGAGCGCGAACGCGCCGACCGGCACGGTCGTCTCCTCGCCGGGTTCGAGCCGCGGGGGTGGGCCCCAGGCGTCCGACCACGGCACCTCGATCTCACCGAGCGACGCGCCCCGCGCACCGACCCGGACCTCCTTCGGGCCATCGGGTCGACCGCGGATCGGGACGAACGGCAGGTTGTCGAGGACCTCGTTCGCCACCACCACGCCGTCGAACGGATCGAGCTCGCCGAGCGCGGACGCCGTGGCGAACCCGCGTGCGCCGAGCGCGGCGCGTGCGCCCGTGCTGATCTCGACGCCGATGTAGGCGGGTCGCGGTGCGGGCAGCTCGGCGAACGCGGAAGAGAGCGCCTCGGCGAACGTGCCGTCGCCGGCGCCCAGCTCGACGACGGGGAGCGGCTCGGGCTCGCCGAGCGCGAACCACGCATCGAGCAGCGCGTCGCGGACGCAGTGAGCGAACACGAACGGGTGCACGTGCGGGCTGGTCACGAAGTGCTCGTCGGCCCCCACCGGCGGGGTCTCGAAGAAGCCGTCGGGCCCGTACAGGGCGATCTCCATGTACTCGTCGAACCCGATCGGGCCGTGATCCTCGATCGCCGCCCGCACGCGTCGCGCCACCGGGTCGCTCACGGTCCAAGCCTAGTGACCCCTTGCCCTCCGCCGCGGTCCGCGGATGTCGGGGCTGCGGGTGCATGCGAGGATGCCGCTCGTGGACGACGAGATCCGTGAGGCGGCGTCGGCCGTGGTCGCGCGCGATGCGGAGGAGGGGCTCGAGGTGCTGGTGCTGGAACGGAGCGCCGCGAGCCGCTTCCTGCCCGGCTACGTGGCGTTCCCCGGGGGCTCGACCGACGAGGAGGACCGGGAGCTCGCGCGGCGGTGGTTCGGGACCCCGGAGGAGGCGCGCCGGGCGTGCGCGATCCGCGAGCTCGTCGAGGAGGTCTCGCTCGTCCTGACGCGGTCCGGGCTCGGGCAGGGCGACGAGCTCGCCGGCGTGGAGGCCGCCCCGCCGTCGGCCGACCAGTTGCGTGAGATCGCTCACTGGATCGCACCGCCGAGGGTCCCGGTCCGGTTCGACGCGCGCTACTTCGCGGTCCGGGCATCCGAGGAACTCGAGCCCGTGCCCGACGGCGGCGAGACCGCGGACGCGTGGTGGGTCTCGCCTGCGCGGCTGCTGCAGGACTGGTCGGCGGGCCGTCGCCGGCTCTACTGGCCGACCTTCTTCACGGTGACCGAGATCTCCGGCTGCCGTTCGGTCGACGACCTGTTCGGGCTCACGATCGTGACGCGGGAACCCGACGACGACGAGCTCGAGCGGCTCCCCCGCTCGACGTTCTGGCAGGACTGATCGCGATGCGCGTGATCCGCGTCCTGGCGCCGAACCCCGGGATCCGCGAGCTCGAGGGGACGAACACGTGGATCGTGGGGGACGCACCGGCGCTCGTGATCGATCCCGGCCCCGACGATCGCGGCCATCTCGCCGAGGTCGCGCGGACCGCGGGTTCGGTCGGCGCGATCGCACTGACCCACGATCACCCGGACCACGCGCCCGGCGCGCTCCCGCTCGCGGCGATGACCGGCGCGCGGGTGTTCGCGGCCAGGCCGGTGGCGGGACCGGCCGAGGGGCCAACGGAGGCGATGGAACGGATCCGCGACGGCGACCAGGTGTCGACCGGTTCGGTTTCGCTGGGGGTGGTCGCGACGCCCGGCCACACGCCAGACCACGTCGCGTTCTTCGATGCGCGCACGGGCTCGCTGTTCACGGGCGATGCCGTGCTGGGCCGGGGCACGAGCGTGATCGATCCTCCCGAGGGCGATCTGGCCGCCTACCTTCGTTCGCTGCGCCGGATGCGGGAGCTGGGGCCGAGGACGATCTACCCGGGGCACGGCCCGGTCGTCCTGCGCGCGCTCGCCACGCTCGACGAGTACCTCGACCACCGGAGGATGCGCGAGGAACAGATCCTGACCGCGCTCGGCGACGCGTCGCGCACGCCGGAGGAGATGGTCGCCGAGATCTACGCGGACTACCCGCCGGAGCTGCACGAGCTCGCCGCGCGCTCGGTGCTCGCGCACCTGCTCAAGCTCGAGGTCGAGGGTCGCGCCGACAAGCGCTCGAAGGCCGGCGTCGTCCGGTGGTCCGCGATCGAACCGCGTTCGTGCGAACGGTGCGGTCGGCCGGTCCGCGGGCGGGTGCGGCTGTGCGGCTCGTGCACGGTCGCGGTGCTCCAGGAGTAGGTCGCTCCACGCGGCGACCGCGGGCGCGCGTCACCGCTCCGCGGCGTCCCGTAGCGCGTCGGGATCGGTGATCACGAACCGTCCCCCGCCCGAACGGACGACGCCCCTCGCCGCGAGCGCGCCCACCGTCCGGTTCACGGATTCGCGCGACGCCCCCACCATCCGCGCGAGCTCGTCCTGCGTGAGCGGGATCCGGAGCCGGACGCCGTGGGGACCCGGCACGCCGTGATCGTCGGCGAGCTCGCGGAGGCGCCCGACGACGCGGCTCGGCAGGTCGGCCGCCATCGCGTCCTCCAGCGCGGCCGAGGTCCGGTGCAGCCGGGCGGCGATCAGACGCAGGAGCTCCTCCGCCGTCGCCGGGGTGCGTTCGAGCAAGGCCCGCATCGACGCGATCGGCAGGGCGAGCACGGTGGTGGGCCCGACGGCCTGCGCGCGGACGAGCGACGGATCGCCCAGGAGCGCCGACTCGCCGAACAGGTCGCCTCGGCACAGGAGCCCGACCACGATCTCGCGCCCCGAGGCCGTCACCGACGAGAGCCGAACGGCGCCGGCGGTCACCAGGAACAGGCTCGACACGCGGTCGCCCTGACGGACGATGACCTCGCCGTGAGGGAGCCGGCGGGTCACGCCGCCCTCCGTTCGGTCGAGCGCAACCCCCACACGGCGACCCTAGCGCCACCCGCCGACACGGCTCCGGGTCCGGTCGCGCCTTTCGACAGCCCCCGCCGGTCGGGGTAGGCTGCGCTCCCAACGCCGCCAGACCAAGGACAGGACCAAGGACAGGAGACGACGTGACGGTTCGGGCACGAGATGCGCTCGCGCAGGTGCCGCTGTTCGCAGGCATGCCGCCGCGCTTCCTGAAGCGGCTCGCCGACAAGATGGACGAGCAGCGGTTCATGGAGGGCGCGACGATCGTTCGCCAGGGGGAGCCCGGCGACATCTTCTACGTGCTCGTCGAGGGCGAAGCCAAGGTCAAGGACGCGAACGGACGCACGCTGTCCCGCCTGATCCCCGGTGACTTCTTCGGCGAGATCTCGCTGATGGACGGCGGTCCGCGCACCGCGACGGTCGTCGCCGAGACCAACATGACCGCGCTCGCCCTCTCGCGCAAGGACTTCTCGGCGCTGCTCCGGTCGGAGCCGAAGGTGACGGTCGGCCTGCTCAAGCACGCCTCCGCCCTGCTCCGGCGGCTCGAACGCCCCGCCTCCGGCTGAGCGTTGCGCGCCGAGCTGTCCCGTCCCGACGACCCCGGGTCCGTCGTCGCCGTCGCGACGTGGTCGGACGGGCGCCCGAACCTCGAGGTGCTCGACCCGTCGGTCGAGGGTCTCGACACGCTCCTGCGGCCGACACCCGTCGTGGTCGACGACCCTTCGCTCCGGCCACCGGGGACGAGCGGCGACGTGCTGCTGGAGCCCGGCTCGTCCGCCTGGTTCCGGGCGGCCCTGGTCGCGCGCGCCGAGCCGCTCGGTCTGCACGTCCGCTTCGTGGCCTCGCAGATCGTCGGCGGCTGGGATCCGGCCGCGTCGTACCGGTCGTTCGAGGAGCAGATCGAACGGCTGGCCTCGTCCTGACCTACGGGTTGGCGGCGACCCACTCCTTGCCCGCGTCGCAGAACGGGCGGAAGTCGCAGAACCGGCACTGCGTTCCCGGCGTGGGTTCGAACGCGGCCGCCCCGATCCCGCGGAGCCACACCCCGATCCGTTGTCGCACTCCTTCGACGTCGTCCACGGCATAGGAGCGTTCCTCGCCGGTCCTCAGGTAGAAGTACGTCAGCGTCAGATCCTCCGGGGTCTTCCGCCAAACCTCGATACACGCTAAGGCGTACAGATCCAGTTGGACCCGGCCGAGCGGGTCGTCCTCCGGCGGCACCCGCCCCGTCTTCCAGTCGACGACCTCCCAGCGTCCGTTCGGCAGGCCGTAGATCGCGTCGATCCGTCCCTTGATCGCGATGCCCTCCAGCGGCAGGAGGAACGGCCGCTCCGCGAAGAGCGGGACCATCTCGCCGAAGCGGCTCTGCACGAAGGCCTTCCGGAGATCCTCCTGCCTGCCGGGGGTCCCGGCGAGCTCCTCGACGGTCACGTCGGGTTCGTCCTCGACCTCCAGCAGGGTGGCCTGGCCGCGCGACTTCATCTCGATCCAGCGGTGGATCTCGGTGCCGATCCGGGCGCTCGGGCCGGCGAACCTCGGGAGCGGACGGACGGAGGACCAGTAGTAGAGCTTCGGGCACCGCGCGTAGCCGATCAGCCCGCCGACCGACACGCTGGACGGTCGAGCCGGACGTTCGTCCACCTCCGCCTCCTGCGCTCGCAGATGCGTCGCCAGCGTACGGCGCGCGGCCGACGCCTCGTCGAACGCGGCGCGCTCGTCCGCGGACAGGGCCTCGAGCGAGGAGGCCGCGACGCCACCGCGTTCGTGCGCCGCGAGCGCGGTCCGGCGCCAGCCCTGCGGGAACAGCTCGTCGCGGTCGTCGGGTCGCGCCGGCCCCGGCCACGGCTTGACGAACCGCTGCCGGTACCCCTCGAGCGGGTTGGTCCGGTCGGCCTCGGTGTCGTCCGCGTCGGGCTCGTCGGCGGGCCAGACCGTTCCACCGCCCTGGCGCGCCCACTTGAGCAGCTCGACCAGGAACCGCCCGATGCCCTTGGCCATCAGGTTCTCGCCGTACCAGTTGGCCGAGGAGACGAACAGGTGCTGCTTCGCGCGGGTGAGCGCCACGTAGCAGGTGCGGCGTTCCTCGGCGACCTCCTGTTCGCGCAGGGCGTCGGTGAACGCCTTCATGTTGTCGTCGAAGCTCGGCAGCAGGTCGCGATCGCGCCGGAGCTCGACGTCGAGCGAGCTCCCCTTCCGTGCCGGGTTCTGCTGCACGCGCGCGTCCGGGAACAAGCCGTGCGCGAGCCCCGGGACGAACACCGCCTCGAACTCGAGTCCCTTGGCCGCGTGCACCGTCATCACCTTCACCGAGTCGTCGTCGCTCGGCTGGACCGGGTTCCACTCGCGGTCGTCGTCGATCGAGTCGAGATGCTCGAGGAACGCCCGGAGCGTGAGCTCGCCGTCGACAGGCTGGAACGCGTGCACCTGCTCGAGGAACGCCGCGAGGTTGCGTCGCCGCGCGAGCGCCATCGGCTGGTCCGCGGCCGAATCCAGCTCGGCCAGCAGCCCCGTCCGGCGGATGATCTCGGCGAGGAACTCGCCGACCGGTCGCCGCGCCGCCACGCGGAGCGCGTCGAGCTCGTCGCGGAACTCGGCCAGTCGAACGCGGCCCTCGTCGGTGAGCCCCTCGATCTCGTCCAGGCGTTCGAGCGCCTCGGCCATCAGGAACGGGTGGTCCTCGAGCAGGTCGTCGTCCTCGTCGAGCGCCAGATCGGCCAGCAGCTTTCGGAGCTCACCGCCGCTGGTCCGGGACCATGCGGCCAGGACGCCGAGGTCGCGCAGCCCGACGCGGTACCGGGGCCCGGTCAAGATCCGTGCGAGCGCGACGCCGTCGCGCGGATCCTCGGTCGCGCGCGCGTAGGCGAGCACCTCGACGATCTCGGGGAGGTGGATCAGCCCCGCGAGGTTCACGAACTCCGCCGGCACCTCCATCGCGCCGAACGCCAGTTGCAGCGCCTCGAACAGCCGGTGGGTCCGGCACAGGACGGCCATGTCGCGCCAGGCGACGCCCTCGGCGTGGAGCGCGTGTGCGCGCTCGGCGACGCCCTCGGCCTCCGCGATCTCGTGCTCGTAGCGGGCGACCTCGACGTGTCCGGCGCCGTTTCGGTCCCATGGGCGCAGCAGCTTGTCGGGATCGGGGCGCTGGTTCGACGGCAACGCGTCGATCACGCGGTCGGCCGCCTCGAGGATCCGCGCGCCGGATCTGAAGTTCGTGTAGAGCGGGAGCTGAGCCGACTCGGTCCCGTCGGGGAGCGGGAACTCCGCGCGGAAATGCAGGAGGTTCCACAGGCTCGCGCCGCGCCACGCGTAGATGTTCTGGTCCGGGTCGCCGACCGCCGTCACGGGATGGCCGTCGCCGAACACGGCGCGCATCAGCACCGCCTGGGCGTGGTTCGTGTCCTGGTACTCGTCGAGCAGTACGGCCCCGAACCGCTCCCGGTAGGCCTTGCCCACCTCCGGGTGGTCCGACGCGATGCGGACCGCGTGCGCGATCTGGTCGCCGAAATCGATCACGCCGAGCTCCGCCTTGAGGTCGCGGAACACCCGAACCGCCCGGGCGATCTCGATCCGCTCCCGCGCGGCCGCGAAGGGCTCCGCCGACTTCGACTTGCCGAGCGCGCCGAGCTTGCCCTCGACGTGCTCGATCACGGTCTCGGGTTCGACGAGGTGGTTCTGGAGCTGCTGGTCCAGATCCAGGATGTAGCCGACGATCGCGGGCTGCCACCGCGTGTGGAGCGTCTCGAACGTCATCCGGTCGAGCACCCGGGCCGCGATCTGCGCGCGCTGCGCCTGGCTGAGCACCCGCTGGCCGGGTTCGAGCCCGATCAGCATCCCGTGGCGTTCGAGCACCTGGGCGGCGAACGCGTGGTAGTTCGAGATCTCGGGTTCCTCGCCCTCGTCCAGCTCGAGGGTGCGGAGCGCCTTGCGCATCTTGAGGATCAGGTTCTCGGTGGCCTTGTTCGTGAACGTGAGGCAGAGCACGTTGCCCGGCATCACGCCCTCGTGATCGGCCGGCCAGGCCCCTGTCGCGACCATCGCGAGGTAGATCACGCGCGCGGCCATCACCGACGTCTTCCCCGATCCGGCGCCGGCCACGACCACGCAGGGTTCGAGCGGCCACGAGATCGCGGTCCACTGTTCGGGCGTGGGGTCGCCGCGGAGGAAGTCGACGATCGGTTGCGGGTAAGCGCTCGGTCATGAGCCGGCCACGACCTCGGCCGGCGCGGTCGCGGGCGACTCGACCGGGAACACCGCGCCCCCCTGCGGGTAGCGCGTGCAGAGCGTCTGGAACCGGCAGAAGAAGCAGCTCGCCTTCGTGTTGGCGACGTACCGGCGCTCCTCGTTGAGCCCGCGGATGCGGTCGATCAGCTCGGTGAGCCGCTCGCGCATCCGCGCCTTGTAGTCCTCCTCCACGTCCTCGGAGACCGACCATGCCTTGACGTCGAGCGCGGGATCCGCCTTCTTCCCGCCGAGGAACGCGAGCTCGACCGCCTGCACCGGCCGGTGTTCGGCCAGCTCGTCGTCCTCGTTGACCGCCAGGTAGTAGATGCCGAGCTGCAGGCTCTCGGAGGGCTTGGGTGCGCTGTCCGAACGCCCGGTCTTGTAGTCGGTGATCCGCGTGCCGCCCTCGGGCACCGGGCCGATCCGGTCGATCTTGCCGCGGATCCGAGCGCCCTCGAACTCGAACGCGAACCCGCGCTCGGTCGCCGTCGCCGGCGGCTCCGCGTAACGTTCGAACCAGTTCCGGATCAGGACCGCCTTGGCGTTCGCGCGCTCGGCCTCGGAGATCGCGTACGACGGGAACCGGGTCTTCTCCCACCGCTCGTCCAGCGCGCGTCCGAACGCCTCGTGCGTGCGCTCGACCTCGCCGCGCTCGCACCCCTCGATGATCGAGTGCACGAGCTTGCCCACCCAGGCCTGGTAGCCGCCGCCCGGATCCAGCCCGAGCTCGCTGGACAGCACGAACTGCAGCTCACAGTTCTCGAGCGTCGACAGCCGCGAGTACGACAGCGAGAGGGCGTCCTCCACCACCGCGGAGAGGTCGGTCCACTCGCGCTGGAACCACCACGCAGCGGGGTCGTCCCCGAGCGCGAGCAGCCCGTCCAGGCCCGCGAGCCGCTCTGCCGCCGGCGCGTTCGGGTCGCCGAGCCCGCGCCGCCACGCCGAAGCCGCCTCGAACGTCGACACGGGCTCCGCGAACGGCGCGGCCGGAACGTCGCGCCACGGGAGACCGAGCTCCTCGACGAACCGCGAGGTCAGCGTGACCGAGGACTCGTCGCCGTGCGGATCGGTCGCGGTCAGCACCACCCGGCGCCGCGCGCGCGAGCGGACCATCCCGAACAGGCGGCGCTCGTCGGCGAGCCGTCGCCGGTTGACCTCGGAACGCGCGATCGCGCCTTCGAGCGTCGCGAGATCGAACATCGGCTCGGGCCGGGACAGGCTCGGGAAGTCGCCCTCGAGCGCATCGAGCACGATCACCGTGTCGAACTCCCGACCGGCGGCCGCGTGCGCCGTCAGTACCTGCACCTCGTCGTGGCCGCCCTCGTCGCCCGCCGCGAGGCTCGGCGCACCCTCCGCCGCGCCGAGCGAGAGCAGGAAGGCCTCGGTCGACGGGTCGGCCGCCGTGCCCGCGGACGCGACGGCGTCCGAGAACTCGACCACCGCGTCGAGGTCGACGAGCGCGTGGTGGTCGGTCTCGGCCCGCTCCACCAGGTCGGCTGCGAACGGGAGCTCGAGCCAGAGCAGGCGGAACGCGTCGAGCACCGAGGCGCGAACGGCCTCGGCCCGTGCGAGGACGTCCGCGAGCGCCTGCAGCGCTTCCGCGTCCTCGGGTTCGGCGAGGTCGTGCAGCGCGAGCGCCTCGCGCGGCGGTCGACCGTGCGCGCGCGCGAGGCGCAGCAACGTTCGGACCGATGCCGGCGACAGCCGGCCGAGCTCGGAGGTCAGGACCGGCTCGATCAGCGCGTCCCGCTCCTGCGGACCGGCGACCAGCCAGCGCAGGGCGAGCACGAACGGGCGGGTGGCCGGGACCGCGGCCGGCGAACCCGCGTCGGCGATCCTGCGAGGGACGTGCGCGTCGTCGAGGGCGCGCAGGAGCCCTTCGACGCGTGGCCCGTGACGCCGGACCACCACCGCGAGCTCGAGCCACGCGACCCCGTCGTCGACGTGGAGCCGACGCAGCTCGCGCGCGACCGCCGCGTGCTGCTCGGAGACGTGTCCGGCACGCCAGGCCTCGGTCGACACGGGCTCGGGACGATGCGGGGTCTCGAGCTCGACCGACGCGGCGCCCGGGTTGCGCTCGACGAACCGTCGGAAGGGTTCGTCGGTGGTTCCCTGGAACGAGAACAGATGCGCGTCGAGGTCGCCGGCCGCGACGAGGCTCCGCGGACGGATCTCGGCCAGGAAGCGCTCGGCCGCGAAGGTCGTGTCCTGGTAGTCGTCGACCATCACGTGGTCGAACGGGGGATCGCCCCCGCCCGCGGCGACGGAAGCCTGCTCGACGAGCCCCGCGAAGTCGACCTCGCTGGAGGCGTCGAGCACGGACAGGTAGTGCCGGAGGAACGCAGCGAGCTCGTCCCATCCCGCGAGCCCGCGTTCGGCGGCCTCGCGCTCGATGTCGTCCGGCGACCGGAGCGCCTCCTGCGCCCGGATCACGAGCTGACGGACCTCGTCGGCGAACCCGCGGAGCCCGAGCAGCGAGCCGAAGACCGGCCAGCGCTCGGGATCCTCGCCGTCGAGGAGCTCCCGCACCCTCAGGAACTGCTCCGACGCCGACAGCACCGTCGGCGGCGTGGCGTACCCGAGCCGCTCGAACCGCTGGCCGACCACGTGGAACGCGAGGCCGTGGATCGTGACGACGGTCAGGTTCGGCAGTGCGACCGGGAGGCGTTCGAGCAGCAGGCGCCGGGCCTCGTCCCTCGCGCGCCGCGAACCCACGACGAGCGCCACGCGTTCGGGGTCGGCGCCCCCCTCGACGAGCCGCGCGAACCGCTCCCGCAGCACCGCCGTCTTGCCGGTGCCCGATCCGCCCGAGACGAGCATCGCGCCGTCGGCGTGGTCGAGGACCACACGCTGCCGCGGGTCGGGGTGGAGGGGTTCGACGGGGGCCATCGGCGCGATGCTACCGCCGTGCTGGGACACGGCCGGGCACGGCCGCGATCAACCCGCCTGCGCGGCCCACCGGTAGACACCGGAGCCGCTGATCGCGCCGACCAGCTGCCCGTCGCGAAGGACCAGCGCCGCACGATCGTTCCCCAGCCGCGTCGAGACCTCGTCGAGCCGCTCGTCGGGGTGGGCCACGAGGACATGTTCGAGCGGGATGACCGCGTCCCGGGCCGGTCGCAGCGGATCTCGGCCCCCCAGGTCGCGCGCCGAGTTGAACGAGATCATCCCGATCACCCGCCCGTCCTCGATGACCGGGAACGCCTCCTCCTCGTGGCCGCGCAGGAAGCGGTCCAGCGTCTGCGAGAGCGAGAGGTCCGCCGGGACCGCGGGGGGCGGCGGATCCATCGCGTCCGCGACGGTCGCCGACGCGAGGCGGCCGTCGATCCCGATCCGCTGTTCCGAGGCCTGCGCGCCGCGGAAGATGAACATCCCGATGATCCCGCCCCACACCGCCTCGAAGATCCGCTGCTGCGTGAGCGCGTAGATCGCGATCGCGAACACGAGGCCACCCACCACCAGCCCCGAGCGAGCCGCGATGCGTGTCCCCTTCTGCCGGTCGCCCGTCACGCGCCACACGACCGACTGGAGCATGCGGCCGCCGTCGAGCGGCAGGCCGGGCAGCGCGTTGAAGACCGCCATGAACAGGTTGACGGCGGCGACGTAGCTGAACAGCCCGGGCAGCGGGCCGCCCGAGCTCTCGGTCGCGCGCGCGAGCACCCAGAAGACGCCGGACAGGCCGAGGCTGGTCCCCGGCCCGAGCCCGGCGATCGCGAACGCGGCGCCCGGCCCTTTCTCGTCGGCCCGGGCCGCGGTGAACCCGCCGAAGAACACCAGCGTGATGCCGTGGACCTCGATCCCGTTGGCCCGGGCCGTGACCGCGTGGGCGGCCTCGTGCAGGAACACCGACCCGAAGAAGATGAGCGCGCCGAACAGCGCGAACGCGAACGCCTCGCCACCGGCGATGTCGGGGAACTCGCGGTCGAGCTGCGCCCAGAACGTGGCGACGAGCAGCACGGCGATCCAGATCCAGGACGAGTCGACGTTGACCGGCACGCCCCGGATCGTCGCGATGCGGAAACCGCGGCCGAACATCCTCCGAGGGTACCCCCACCCGGTACGAGCGGCCGTTCGGCGACGGTCTGCGACAGTGGAGACGTGGACGACCGAGGCGACGAACCGACCGAACGCGAACCCACGCATCGTCTCCGAGCGGCCGCGCCCGTGCTCCTGGCCTGCGTGGTCGGGCTGGTCGGCGCGTGGCTCGGCCTGGCCCTGCTCGCGCGCGAGACCGTGCCGATGGGCCCGTTCCGCGTGGAGCTCGACGTCGGGTTCGGCCGCGGGGAGACCGTCCTCGGGCTGCCGCCGTTCGGCGCGCTCACGGCCGACACCCACCTGTCGCCGCTGCACCTGTCGGCGACGCTGCAGGACGTCGGCGTCCAGCGCCTGACGGACGTCGTCAACGACGAGGGCATCGATGGGCTCGTGAGCGACATCGAACGCGACGCGCGGGGGAGCGTCCGAACGCTGGCGTTGCGGGCCCTGCTCGCCGCGACGATCGGCGGGACGGTGCTCGCGGCGCTGGTCTACCGGAGACGCTGGCACCTGATCGCGACCGGGGGCGCCGCGGCGCTCCTCGCGGTCGCGATCTGCGAGGTGCTCCTGCTCGCGACCTTCCAGCCCGCGGCGTTCAGCGAACCCACGTACTCGGGCTCCCTGGCGCTCGCGCCGCAGTTGATCGGCCCGGTGAGCGAGGCGACCAGTCGTATCGAGGACCTCCGCGCGGGGCTCGAGCAGATCGTCGACGGGACGGTCCGCGCCTACACGTCGCTACAGGCGACGCCGCCGGCCGACGACGCGATCCGGGTGCTGCACATCTCGGACATCCACGCGTCGCCGCTCGGGATGGACTTCGCGCAGGACGTGGCGAGAGGGTTCGACGTCGACTTCGTCATCGACACGGGGGACCTCACTTCGTTCGGGACCCCGGTCGAGAACCTGATCGCGACCGAGATCCCCGCCTTCGGACGGCCGTACGTGTTCATCCGGGGGAGCCACGACTCGATCGCGCTGCAAGAGGCGGTGGCGAAGGAGCCGAACGCGATCGTCCTGGACGGCCGCGAGAAGACGATCGACGGGCTCACGGTGTACGGGCTCGGTCACCCTGCGTTCACGCCCGCCCGGGGCGCGCCGGTCGACGCGGAGGACTTCGCGGCCCTCGCGCGGTCGGCCGGACCCGTGATCGCCGCGGATCTCGAGTCGGCGCCCGAACCCGTCGACGTCGTGGCGGTCCACGACGACCGGATGGCCGAGGCCGTCGCCGGCCAGGTGCCGCTCGTGATCTCCGGACACTTCCACGAGAACTCGGCGACGGTGCGCAACGGCACCCTGTTCCTGCGGGTCGGGACGACGGGTGGTTCGGGAGCCGGGATCTTCCGCGGCCTCGACATCCCCTTCTCGGCCGAGGTCCTGTACTTCTCCCGTGGACCCGACCCCGAGCTGATCGCCTACGACGTCATCGAGCAGCTCGCCGAATCGGGCAGCCTCACCGTCCAACGGGTCACGGTCTCGGTGGAGTTCGGGGATCTGGTGCTCACGCCGACAGCCCACGCCGAGCGCGTCGCCTTCGAGCTCCTCACCCTCGGCCTCGCCCTGATCTCGACAAGGCCTGAACGGAAGGAGCGGCGGCAGCGTTCATGGACCGGATGCGCGAACCCGGGAGCGCCGTGTCGGAGCGACGCGCGGCCTCGGAGCCGCCGCCTCGACCGGCGAGCTTCGAGGCGTTCTTCGAGGCCGAGCACGAGCGCCTGTTCCGGGCGTTGTACCTCGTGACCGGAAACGCACAGGAGGCGGAGGAGCTGATGCAGGACGCGTTCGTCGCGGTGTGGGAGCGATGGGATCGGGTGAGCGCCATGGACGAGCCGACCGGGTACCTGTTCCGGACCGCCATGAACCGCTTCCGGAGCCGGCTGCGGCGAGCGTCACGAGCCGCGCGGCGAGCGGCGGGTTCGGACCCGGGCGGCGACGCGTTCGCGGCCGCCGACGAGCGCGACGCGGTGGCTCGGGCTCTCGCCCGGCTCCCCGAGCGCCAGCGATCGGCGATCGTCCTGACCGAACTGCTCGGCTACGGCTCCGAGGAGGCCGGCCGGATCCTCGGCGTGAAGGACGTGACCGTTCGGTCGCTCGCCTCGCAAGCGCGAGCGGCCTTGCGGATCCACCTGGAGGACCGTGATGAGTGACCTTCGCAACCAGTTGGAGCGTCTCGGCGAGCGGGCGAAGTTAGCGTCGGATGCGTTCGAACGTCTCGAGCGCGCCCGCCGCCGCCGCGAACGCCATCGGCGGATCACCGCAGGAACGGTGGCGCTGCTCGTCGCGATCGCGGGATCGGTTGCCGCGTTCTCCGCTTTCCGGGGGTCGGGAGGGCAGGTTGCCGGTGCGAGCGGCGGCGCCGGCGTGACGACTCCCGCGCCCGCTGGACCCGCCGACGTCGCCGGATTCACCTGCGACAGCACGGGGACGATCGCTCCGTCGTCGCTGACGGTCGACGCCCAGCGCGATGGGGTCCACGTCGCGGTCACCAACACGGCCGATGAGCGGATCTGGTTCACCGTTTCGGGGGGCGAGTCCTCGACCTACTTCGTGAACCAGGGTGGAGCCGATCCGGGTGAGCGCGGGGAGATCGTCCTGGGGCTCCCCCCGGGTGATGCCAAGGTGTCGTGCGTGCTCGATTCGATGCGTGGGATCGACACCTCACCGGTCGCCGACCTGCTGGTGAAGGATCCGACCGGCTCGTACGTCCCGATCGGGATGGACTGCCCCAAGTCGAACCAGACTTCCGGCGATGCGGCGAGCGCCGTGCGCTTCCAGGGCGATCCCGTCGAGGTCGCACGGCAGCACCTGTCGGGACTCGAGTACGACGACGCGGTGGAGCGGGCCGGCTACCCGATGGATAGCGAGAAGCCGATCGTTCGAGTGGTGCGGAATGGGGACGTCGTCGCGATGGCGACCTTCAAGGGCGACCCGCAGGACGGCTGGCTCCTCGAGACCCTGCTCACGTGCGCCGACGTGCCGATAGCGTGGAGCGACGACGTGACGGGTGTGAGCGGTCCGACGGGTTCGCCGCAACCCGCCGACAGCTTGGGACCAGCTCTGCGCGCCGGCTCGCGCGGACGGCCCGAACACCGCCCACAACGGATCCGACCTGCGCGTGGTCGTGCCACGACCTCCGGATTCGACACTCGGTGCCTGATCGCGCCGTCCAGCGAGCCCATCACGATCCAGTTTGCGCAACGGTGATGACGGGGTCCTTCGGAACGTCTCGATCTACGAGCTGACGCCGTACCTGAGGGAGTGCATCGTCACCGCCACGCAGCCTTCTCAGGACGTGGACCGCCCGCTGTTCGAAGCTGAGTTCGTCGTGGGTGTCGGCGAGACCATCTACCGGGTCGGGCCGCTCGAGCCAGGCGAGTACTACTTCCAGGACGATCTCCACCCCTCCGCGAACGGAGTGCTGGTCGTCGAGTAGGACCTGCGGTTCTGCATAGGGATCGTCACTCGTCGTGGCCCAAACCGGCGACGGGCGGGTTTGCGGGCGCTGCTACAGTCGATGCGGGTCTCCGGAGCGAGCTGGTTCCGGGGGGAGTAGCGTCCGGCCCGGCCTACCCTCCCTTCCACGCGGGCGTGCCCGCGGGGTCGGGCCGGACCCTAGTCCGGACGAGCCTCATTCCTCCAGCAGGTCGGCGAGCTGCCGCGCGTTGTTGACCGCGAAGTCCCGGTAGCAGTTGTTCATCAGCACGTGGGTCTCGCGAGCCTGTTCGGAGACGCCCTGGATCTTCGGGACCCACTCCTTGAGCTCCTGCTCCGAGTACTCGTAGCGGAAGCGCTCGGAGGCGCTCACGTTCTTCTTGCCCCAGACCTCCGGGTCGCGGCCGTGGAAGCGGACCAATGCGAGATCCTTCGCGGTCGCCGCGGCGATCGGTGGGACGCTCGAGTCGAACCCCTGCGGCATGTCGACGCAGACCAGCGGCAGATCGTGCTCCTCCAGGAACGAGAGCGTCTCCTCGGTGTTGCGCTCCTCGAGCCACGTCTTGTGACGGAACTCGATCGCGAGCCGGAAGTCCTTCAACCGCTCGGCGCACTCGAGGATGTAGTCCTTGTTCTTGCGCCCGATCACGAACCACTGGGGGAACTGGAACAGCACCGCGCCGAGCTTGCCCGCCGAGTGGAGCGGCATGAGCGCGTCGTGGAACCGCTGCCAGACCTGCTCCACGACCGGTTCCGGAAGGTGCTCGCGGTACAGGTTCTTCTTGTCCCCGAGATCCTCCGGCAGCTCCTCGAGCAGGTCCTTGTACAGCGACTCGCGCTTGGTGGGGTGGTTGGTCAGCAGCGAATACGCCTTGATGTTGAACGTGAAGTCCTTGGGCGTCCGGTCGATCCACAGGACGGCGTTCTTCTCGCTGGGTGGGAAGTAGTAGGTCGAGTCGACCTCGACGATCGGGAACTGCTCGGCGTAGAAGCGCAGCCGAGCCTCGGCGCTCTTGGCCTCGGGCGGGTAGAAATGCCCGTCCTTGACCAGGGTCGGGTCGGTCCAGCTCGCGGTTCCGACGAGGATCCTGCTCACGTGTCCCAGCCTACGGGCGGAGCCGACGAACGAACGGCGACCGCACCCGAAGGTACGGCCGCCGTCGTGAGGCTCGATCGCAGGGGGCTAGCTTCCGTCGCCGGAGTTCGAGCTGCCGGGACCCGAGTTCTCGCTGCCGGGGCCGGAGTTGTCGCCCTGGTCGTCGTCGCCCTGGTCCTCGCCCTGGTCGTCGTTCATGTCCTCGCCCTGGTCGTCGTTGCCCTCGTTCTCGCCCTGGTCGTCGTCGTTGACGTCGCCCTGGTCGTCGTTCATCGTCCTCGCCCTGGTCGTCGTTGCCCTCGTTCTCGCCCTGATCGTCGTTGCCCTCGTTCTCGCCCTGGTCGTCGTCGTTGACGTCGCCCTGGTCGCCGTTCTCATGGTTGTCCTCGGGCACGGGGATCACACCGAGGCACTCGGGGTCGTTCGCGTGCTCGGCTTCGTCGCAGTTGCCCTTGACGTCGTCGCCGCCGGTCGGACCCGTCGTCGTCGTTGCGGTCGACGGTGTGGGGGCGCTGGAGCCCTGAGCCAGGGCCACCACGCCGATCCACGCGGTCAGGCCGAACGCTGCCAGGACCGCCATCAGCTTCAGTGCCTTGCGCATCGAAACCCTCCTCTCGAAGTCCTTATCGACTTCCACCCTAGGGAACCTTCAGTTACGCCCCGAGCATCGAGCGGCTAAGGGGGAGTTAAGGATCCGGCGTTCAGTCGTCGCCGTGCCCGCCCGAGCCCGACCCCGAACCGCCCGAGTCGTCCGAACCGCTCCCCGAGTTGTCCGAACCCGAACCACTCGAGTCGTCCGAACCGCTCCCCGAGTTGTCCGAACCCGACCCCTCGTGACCCCCGGAACCTCCGCCGTCGTCCGAGCCGCTCGAACCGCCCGAGGTCGACTCGCCCGAGCCATCGCCGTGATCGTCGACCGACGGCGACGGGCTCTCGGTGCGGTCGTTCGTGGGAGACGGACTCCCGCTGTGATCGGTGTGCGGGCCGGGGGACGGCGTCGTGGTCGTGAAGATCGGCACCCCGGCGGGCTGAGCGATCCGCTGACCCGCGATCGCGAACGCGCCGACCGTGAGCACGAGCGCTCCGACGAGTCCGGCGAGGCCCATCGCGATCACCTTCAGCGTCTTGTTCATCGCTCGAGCCTACGGTCCCCTTTGCTAAGGGGAGGTAAAGGTCACGGCGCCGCGTCCAGGCGAACCTCGACCCTCGTCCCGTCACCGTGCGTGCTCTCCACGTTGAGGGTGCCCCCCCACTTCTCGACGAGCTGTCGAGCGATCGCCAGGCCGAGACCCGAACCACCAGAAGGCACCCCTCGCCCTCGGTAGAAGCGTTCGGTAACGCGTGCGAGGTCTTCGGGTGCGATCCCGGGTCCCCGGTCCCGCACCGCGACGAAGACCTGTCCGTTCGAGCCGCCGGATTCGATCGTGACCTCGCCCGGCGCGTAGGAGGTCGCGTTGTCGAGCAGGTTGTCGAGGATCTGATCGAGGTCGGTGGGGTCGACTCGCGCCGACCCGCCGTCGCCCCGCGAGACGACGGTCGAATCGCGCTCGACGGCACGCTCGTTCCATCGCGTGACCGCGCGATCGACCGCCTCGCCCAGGTCGACGTTCGCCGAGGTCCCCTCCTCGATCTCTCGAGCCATGACCAGGAGGCGATCGACGATCCCGGAAAGGCGATCCACCTCAAGGTCGGCCGCCTCGAGGCGCTGGCGGATGGCCTCGTCGGGCGCATCCGCGATCGCGCCTTCGAGCCGGAGCTTCATGGCGGTCAGGGGCGTTCGGAGCTGGTGCGAGGCGTTGGCGACGAACTCGCGCTGCGCCTGGACCGAGCGCTCGAGCCGGTCGGCCATCTCGTCGAACGACTGCCCGAGCTCCTCGACCTCCCGGGCGCCGCTCACGTCGCCGGCGCGGGCCGAGAGGTCGCCGTGCCCCAGGCGCTTCGCGGCACCGGCCAGCCGTGTGAGAGGCCGAGAGAGGGATCCGGCGAGCCAGAACGCGAGCAGCAACCCGGCCGCGAGCGCCGCGAGCCCGATCGCGCCCAGGCCGATGGTGATGTTGCGGAGGTTGTCGTTGACCTGCTGCACGCTCCTGGTGAGCCGGACGGCACCCAGGAGCTGTTCCTCGTCCTGGATCGGAACGGCGGTCGCCATGATGTCGTGACCGAGATCGATGCTGTCTCGGATCTGCGAGAAGGGCGTCCCCTCCAGGGCCTGCTGGATCTCGGGTCGTCCCGATGTTGCGTAGAGGGCTTTCGGCGGGACCGGGCCGTCGGAGTCCGCGACGAGGAACCCTCGGTCGTCGACCACGATCACCCGGCCGTCGACCTGCTCGGCCGCCTGTGTGACGAGCAGGTCCAGCCGAGCCGGGTCGTCGATGTTGTCGACGCCGATCTGCGCCGCGATCCCCTGCGCCTGGAGCAGCGCCTGGTTCGTGAGCTCGGACGTCGCCCGTCGCTGGAGGTTGACCGTGAGCGGGACGCCCAGCGCGATGATCAGGACGATGAGGACGTACGCGAACGCGAGGACGAGCCTGGTTCGGACCTTCGTGGTCGCCTCCTAGGTCTCGGCATCCGATCGGAACCGGAAGCCCACCCCGCGGATCGTCGTGATGTAGGTCGGATGCGAGGGGTCGTCCTCGATCTTCTTGCGGAGCCAGGAGATGTGCACGTCGAGCGTCTTGGTCGGGCCCGAACCAGTGGGGATCCCAGACCTCGTCCATGATCCGTTCCCGGCGCAGCACCTCCCCTGCGTTCGCCATCAGGAGGTGCAACAGGTCGAACTCGCGAGCCGCGAGCTCGATCGGTTCGTCGTCCTTGGTGACGGTGCGCGAGGTGGGATCGAGACGGAGCGCCCCGATCTCGATCGGGCTCTTCTGATCTCGAGTAGGGCCGCGCCGCATGATGGCTCGGATCCTCGCGGTGAGCTCGCGCGACGAGAAGGGCTTGACGACGTAGTCGTCCGCGCCGAGCTCGAGCCCGAGCACCCGATCGATCTCCTCGCCCCGCGCCGTGAGCATGACGATCGGGACGTCGGACTCCTTGCGGATCTCCCGTGCGAGATCTCGTCCGTCTCCATCGGGAAGCATCACATCGAGCAACACGAGGTCGGGTGCCTCGCGTCGAAATGGCTTCACGCGCGCCGGCGAGTGTGGACGTCACCTCAGCCTCGAACCCGTCACGCCCGAGGCTCTCCGCGAGTGGTTCGGAGATAGTCGGTTCATCCTCGACGAGGAGGATCCGGGTCCGCATGCGATCGATGGTACTCGCCGGATCGCGTCTTCTTGCAGCTGGGACCACTCTTCGCCGACGGCGACAAGGATCTGGAATTGTCGTTCTTGACCGAGGAATCGACGCGGCCGAAGAATGGCTTCCGAGCGGAGGGGGGTCACATGTCTGCTATGTCTGCCGTAGGTGCTGGTGGAGTTCGCCGTGGCCGGAGCCCGGAGACTGCCCCAATCGTACGGGGCTTTGTGTTGGCGACGATCGCCCTTGATCTGCTCATCATTGTGTTCGGTGCCGTCTTTTGGAATGAAGGATTTCGCGAGGCGGGATGGGGCCTAATCGTCTGGATCGCGGTGGTTGCAGCCGTCGGAGCAGCTTCGCTGCCATTTGATTCTGGCCAAGCGCTTGCCTTGGATATGCCGGTCCTCCTCTCCGTGGGCTATCTGTTCGGCCCGATTGTTGGGGGTGCAACCGCGTTTGTTGCGTACATTGATCCTCGAGAGCTCCGGGGCGAGATTCCAGTGGGCAAAGGACTGTTCAACCGTGCTCAGACCTCACTGAGCGTAATGGCGGCCACCGGGCTCTTTGCCGTGGTCAGTCGGAGCGGAGCAGGTTGGCCTGTCGCTCTCTTCGCGGCGTTTATTGCAGTCGGGACTGACTGTCTCGTCAACTACGGCACCGTGGTGAGTGTTCTGTGCCTGCACGAGCGGATTCGCCCACTGGATGGGTTTTCGCGTCTCTACTTCGGACCTCTTCCGGAGTTCGCACTGACGTACGCGAGCTTTGGGTTGTTGAGCTTGAATTTGTCGTTCTTGACCGGAGATTCATGGCGGTCAAAGAATGGCATCGACCGGAGGGAGGTCACATGTCTGCCACGTCTGTCGTTGGCGAAAGTGGAGTTCGCCGCCCCCGCAGCCGACCGGAACCAAAGAGCTTGCGTGCGTTGGAGGCGTCTGTTTCATTGGTTGTTGTCGCAGGGCTTGTCTGGCAAGTTGCAGGTAATTGGGGCGATTTCGAAGCAAGCTTGAGCCAGTTGCTCCCTTGGCTTGTCGTTGTGGTCGTTGCCGACCTCATGCCAGTGCCCATTTGGGGATCCGTCGAACTCATGATGTCGTTCCCCGTCTTGCTTGCGTCCGCTCTGGTCTTCCCGCCATATGTCGCGGGCTCCCTAAGTTTCGTCGGAACCCTTGACCTCCGCGAATTTCGCGGCGAGATCAGTCCGCTGCGGGATCTGTACAACAGGAGCAATGTGGCCGCCAGCGTTTTCGCGGCCTCGTGGGTTTTTCATTGGTTTGGAGTAAGCGTGCTAGATTGGCCCCAGGTTCTGCCCCTAACCTTCGTGGCCTTGATGGCAGACATGGTTGTGAACTTCAGTCTCGTCATCATTGGCGCCCATCTTCTGACGGGGCTGTCACCCAAGCGCTTATGGTCAAACGTCTACGGTGGTTCGCGTCCAGAAGTGTTCTTAGCAGGATACGCGTGCTTCGGGCTTCTTGCGGTGTTGATGGCCACGGTCTACTCGGCTGCGGGGAATTATGGGCTGATTGCGTTTGCGATTCCACTCCTAATTTCCCGCCAGATGTTTATTCACTGGAAGCATCTCGGGGAGGCCAATCGCTCAATCGCGGAGAAGGAGCGCGCGCTCACGGCAATCTCAAGTCGCATCGCCGATGAACGGCGAGACGAGCGATTGGCGCTTGCGGCCGGAATTCACGATGAGGTACTCCCGCCCTTATACAAAGTGCATCTCATGGGCCAAGTGGTTAAGCACGACTTGGCGTCTGGCCGCTTGCTGGATCTTGAATCCGATGTTCCCGACCTGATCCATGCGGTTGAGTCGGCGGATTCTTCACTCCGAGGTATGGTGCGTGGCCTTCGACGCTCGACAATAGGTATAGCCGGCCTTGGCGAAATGATCAGCTTGCTGGTGAATGAAGTAGAGGCAACAACACACATGCGCGTTGAGACCGTCCTAAGACCAGTGGGCGGCAGCCCTTTGATCCAACTGCTCGTGTATCAACTTGCTCGCGAGGCTCTGTCGAATGCAGCAAGACATGCAAATGCGAGAACAATCGTGCTTGTACTTGATGAAGACAACGATTCGATACGTCTTCGCGTCACGGATGATGGTCAGGGCTTCAGCATGTTGGGAGTTGATTCCACGTCACACTTCGGCCTTCAGCTCATGCGTGAGCGAGTGGAACTTGCTGGCGGAATACTTCTTGTCGACTCTCATCCTGGGGAGGGAACAACCGTGCTGGCTCGGCTCCCGATCGACGAAAAAGGACCAGGTCCCTGACGGGACCTGGTCGATTCTCTCGCGATCGTAGTTATCGAGAGGCTGCGTCGTGACTTACCAACGCACGTGAGCTCCACCAGCAAAGGCTAGGGCCAGCAGAGATCCCATTGCCACCGCAAGGCGCTTGACCAGCTTCACGCTTCCACCCCCCTCGCAGAATCGCCTCATACGTCTCTTGTGTATCCGACCCCCATATGGGGGACCCTTCGGAAGTTTGGGGGACACCCTCTGCCGTTACAAGCCACCCAACATCCCTACGTTGAATCCCGTACCAGCCACGAGGACAGCCTGAAGAGGTGGTTCCAACAAGCGCGCCTAGCGGTCAATATGTCGGGTGTCATGACAGGGCTTGAGGAAACTCCCGGCACCAAAGCTAAGGACCGCCTCCCTCTTCGCGAGCGGGTGTTCGAGGCGAGCGTCGTTGTCCCGACGGTATTGGCTCTGGGATGGGCCTCGTCCCGGGCACTGGCTAAATTGGGTGGAAGCGATTCTTGGGACCTCGTCATCTGGATCGTCGTGATTGCCTCGGTCGAGTTGATACCCGTACCACTATGGCGGGGAACGATTATCAGCATGGGATTCCCACTGCTGATGGCCGTGGCGTTCCTTTATCCGCCGGCGGTGGCAGGGTCCGCCGCGTTCCTGGCAGCTTCAGATCCACGAGAGTTGAGGCGCGAAGTAGGCCTTCTGCAAGCGCTCTTCAATCGATCGTGTATTGCATTGGCTGTCTGGGCAGCGGGGGCGGTCTTCCATTCATTAGTGACTCTTGACGATTCACCGCTCGCGTTGGTTGTCGCGGCTTTGCTGGCCGCCATCGTGGACTACATTGTCAACTTTGGCGTCATTTCGATTATGGCGAGCTTGCATTACAGAACCAATCCGCTCCGGGTCATACGAGAGTTGAAGGTTGGCCGCCTTAGCGAATATCTGGTCAGCTACTTGGGCCTCTCGGTCTTTGGACTCATCCTTGCGAAATTCCTCAGCTTTGACTCCCAGGGCAACTGGTGGGCTGTACCAGTCTTCCTTCTCCCTCTCCTCCTTGCCCGTCAGATGTTCTTCCGTAACAAGGCTCTCGAGGAGGCGCATAAGGAACTTCAGGATCGCGAACAAGTTCTCCGCGCCCTCTCGAACCGGATGGCGGAAGAGCGTCAGGACGAGCGCATGCAGATCGCGGCGTTCCTCCACGACGACCTCGCGCAGCTCCTGTTCCGCCTCTCGATCCAGGTGGACGTGGCGCGCCGTCATCTCGAAGCCGGGAAGGTTGATGACACGGAAGAACTCCTGCTCGAGATCAAGGAGACCAAGAATCGTACCTCCGAACGTATCCGCGCCCTGATCCGAGACCTGCACCGGTCGCCATTGGGCCGCGCCGGTCTGGGCGAGGCGATCCGTGGGTTCCTCGCGGAGATGGCGCGCGAGTCCGACGTTCGGTTCCATGCCGACATCGACGAGGTGGACGTGCCGGCGCCGATCGCCCTGCTGCTATACCACAACGCACGCGAGGGCGTGATGAACTCGCTCAATCACGCGAAGGCCTCGAACATCTGGGTCGCCGTCGAGCAGAAGGGCGATGAGGGCGACGAGATCGAGATGATCCTGCGTGACGACGGGGTCGGGTTCGACGTCGAGGCGCCGGGCCCCGAGGGGCACTACGGGATGACGATGATGCGCGAGCGGGCGACCGTCGGTGGCGGCACCTTCACGATCCAGAGCATCCCCGGCGAGGGCACGACGATCACCGTCCGGTTCCCCACGTCGTGGCTCCAGGAGGAAGAAATCCAAAGTCAGGGAGAGGCTCAGGCTCCCGCGTTGCCCCCCGCCGGTGCTTCCCGCGGCGCGGTCGCGACCCCGCCGGCCTCGCCGACGGAGTCCATCCCCGCATAGCCGCGACGATCAGCCACGTCAGTCCCGCGTAGACGAGGATGTCGCCCACGCTCACGGCCTGACCGATCGGCTGCGGGACGGCGATCACGTCGGCGAGGAACGTGAGCTGGTCGTCGTCGGTCAGCAGATGGTGTTTGTCCGCCCCCTGGTCCTGCAAGAACACGAGCACGTCCTCCTGACCCGAATCGATCAGTGCCTGCGCGCTCGCCGGCATACCGCCGTTCACCACGATCACGGTCATGTTGCACGCGAGCCCGATCACCACCAGGAACATGCCGGGCATCCGAACGTTCACCAGCCCGAACGCGATCAGCAGCGAGTACGAGACCGCGAGCACCGCCGTCCGGATCGCGAGGTCGGTGCCGGCCACGCCCTCGGGCAGCGGGACGAACTGGATCCCGAGACCGAGGATGACGAGCCCCCACCACCGCGGCCGGATCGATTCGAGGCGGTGGAGCCGCCCGCCGAACACGTAGCCGAGGCAGACGGACAGCAGGACGACGGCGAGCAGCAGCTTCATCGGTTGGGAACCGAGGGTGCCACGCGCCGCGGCCCGTGTCCAGGGACCGCGGCTAGCATCCCGCCATGGCCCGGATGGTGCCGTTCCCCATGCTCCCCACCGACAGCGCGGCCGAACGCCGTCTGTACGAAGGCTTCCTCGAGCAGCTCGGCGACGAGTTCGTGATCTACCACTCCGTCGACTGGGTGGTCGGCGGGCGGGCCGGGCGCGACGAAGGGGAGGCCGACTTCGTGATCACGCACCCCGAGCTCGGGCTGCTCGCGCTCGAGGTCAAGGGCGGACGGGTCGCCTTCGACCCCGTCACGAAGCGATGGACCCAGACGGGCCACTCCGGGACCCACGTGCTGGACGAGGACCCGTTCCACCAGGCGAAGGGCGCGATGCACTCGCTCGTTCGGATCCTCGAGGGCCAGCCGGGCTGGGAACGGTGGAAGCCGAGCTTCGGGTTCGGCGTGGCGTTCCCCGACGGGCTCTACGAGACCGCGGCGCATCCGGGCGCGCCCGCCGAGATCGTGATCGATCGCGACGACCTCTCGCGGCTCGCCGAACGGGTTCCGCCGGTGATGCGGTCCTGGGCGCGCCCGGGGCGACGGTTCGGCGCGGAGGGGATGGATGCCGTCGCGATGGCGCTCGGGTTCCGCGTCGAGGTCCGCACGCCGCTCAAGCTTCGGTTCGACGAGGAGGACAAGAAGATCGTCGAGCTCACCTCGGATCAGGCGTGGGTGCTCGCGTTCGTGCTCCATCGGCGTCGCGCGGCCGTGGTCGGTCCGGCGGGAAGCGGCAAGACGTTGCTCGCGATCTCGGTCGCCCAGCAGCTCGCGACGACCGGTCATCGGACGCTGCTCACGTGCTTCAACCGCAGGCTCGGTGACCATCTCCGCGTCCTCCGTCGGCGAGGTCGAGGGGATCGAGGTCGCGACGTTCCACGAGCTCTGCGTCCGGTTGGCGAAGGAGGCCGGGATCGACCTTCCGCCGGAGGAGACCGGGCCCGGCTCACCGTTCTTCGAGCACCGGCTCCCCGAGGCGCTCGCCGAGGCCGCGACCCGGCTCGGGCCGCGCTACGACGCGATCGTGGTGGACGAGGGGCAGGACTTCCGCGAGTGGTGGTGGCCCGCGCTGCTCTCGCTCCAGACGGATCCCGACGACGGGCTCCTGTACGTGTTCGCGGACGACAACCAGAACCTCTACGGAGGAGCCCTGCCGGTCGGAGAGGAAGACCGGGTGGGACCGATCGCCCTCAATCTCCGGAACACCAAGCAGATCGGCGAGTTCGTCTCGGTCTTCTACAAGGGCGAGCAGGAACCGATCGCCCGCGGCCCCGAGGGGGAGCCCGTCGAGATCCTCGGGTACGAGCGCGAGGACGATCTCGAGCGCCTGCTCTCGGTGGTGCTGCGGAACCTGGTCGACGAGGAGCAGGTCCCGCTCGAGGACATCGTCGTGCTGACGCCCGCGGGCAAGGACAAGAGCCGCCTGCGGAGCGCGGGGGCGGTCGACGGCTTCCGCCTGTCCGAGACCGTGGAGCCGGGCACCGTCCTCGCGACCAGCGTGCACGCGTTCAAGGGGCTCGAGCGACCGGTGGTGATCCTGGCCGAGCTCGGCGAGAAGCATCTGGAGGACCTCCACCAGTACCTGTACGTCGGCGGCTCCAGGGCCAAGAACCACCTCGTGGTCCTGGCCGCCGAACCCGTCGCGCGCGAGCTCCGAAGGATCACGGGCGTCACCGGTCCCTGAGACCTCGCTTAGGCTGGGGTGCATGGCGGACCTGGGCTATTTCGGCCCCGACAGCGTCTCGTGGCGGGTGCATCGCGAGGTGACGGTGCTGTTCGGCGGGGCACGGGCGGTGCTCATGCAGGCCGCGCACCCGCTCGTGATCGCCGGGGCGCGCGAGACCGGGTTCTACGAGCGGAACCCGTGGAAGCGCCTCCAGCGGACCCTGGTGCTCACCTACACGATCACGTTCGGCTCGAAGGCGGAGGCCGACGCCGCCGCCGAACGCATCAACGACGTCCACACCCGCGTGAAGGGCATCGACGCCGAGACCGGCCTCCCGTACGACGGGCTCGACCCCGACCTCCTGCTGTACGTGCACGCCTGCCTGATCGAGAGCGCCCTGGTGTTCGAACGCCTCACGGTCGGCGAGCTCGATCCGGCAGGCCGTCAGCGGTTCCACGAGGAGCAGATGCTCGCCGCCGAGATGGTGGGGATCCCGCGCGCGGCGATCCCGCCCACCGTGCCCGAGCTCCGGGCGTACCTGCAGGGCGTGTACGACTCGGGGCTGCCCCGGGTCGGCGAGGCCGCGCAGCGGGTGGCCGCGCTCTTCCACGACCCCCCGCGCGAGGCCGAGTGGCGGCCGGTGCTGGTCGGCGTGTCGAAGCTGGCGTTCGGCACCCTGCCGAGGGAGCTCCGACGCCTGTACGGGGTCGAGATGGGGTCCCGCCGCCGGGCGGCGCTGCGCGCGGCGTTCGCGGCGACCCGGACCCTCCGGCCCCTCCTGCCGCCGCGCTTCCGGTTCATCGCGCCGTACCAGGAGTGGCGCACCGGGAGCTCGGGGCGTGTGCGCGACGCGCGGCGTTCGGTGGGCGTGCGCGTCGACGGGGCTCGCAGCCTGCGCGGCGAGACGCCGAGCGCCCGCCGCTAGACTCCGCGCGTGGACGAGATCGAGGGCGTCCTGCTCGACATCGACGGCGTCCTCGCCGTGTCGTGGGAGCCGCTGCCGGGCGCGATCGAGACGGTCGGCTGGTTGCGTTCGAACCGCGTGCCTTTCCGGCTCATCACCAACACGACGACCAAGACGCGCGCCGACCTCGCGACCACGCTTCGCGACGCGGGGTTCGACGTCCGAGACGACGAGCTCATCACCGCGGTGGCGGCCACGGCGCAGTACCTGCGAGCTCACCATCCGAACGCGCGGTGCTTCGTGCTCTCGGACGGTGACGCGACCGCGGACCTGGAAGGCGTCGAGCTCGCGGAGGTCGACGATGCCGAGGTCATCGTCCTGGGCGGGGCGTCCGAGGACTTCACCTACCCGATGATGAACCGGATCTTCGGTCGGTTGATGGACGGCGCCTCCCTCATCGGGATGCACCGGAACCTGTACTGGCGCACGAGCGACGGTCTCGAGCTCGACGCGGGCGTCTACATCGCGGGGCTCGAGGAGGCGACAGGGCGCGAGGCCGTGATCTGCGGGAAGCCCTCGGCGCCCTACTTCGATGCCGCGCTCGAGATGCTCGGCGTCCCTCGCGAGCGGACGATCATGGTGGGGGACGACATCGTGAACGACGTCCGCGGCGCGCAGCTCCTCGGGATCCGAGGCGTGCTCGTTCGGACGGGGAAGTTCCTGCCCGAGGACTTCGCGAAGGTGCCGGAACCGCCCGACCACGTGCTCGAGACGATCGCCGGCCTCCCGGACCTGTTCGGCCGCTCCCGCTGACCTGGGCGTCCCGGTAGGCTCGGACGATGGATCCCGAACGCACGCATCACGCCCGCCGGCTGTTCGCGGGGATCGCGCCCGAATACGACCGGATGGGCTCGGTGCTCTCGTTCGGCCAGGACCCGAGGTGGCGCCGCTTCCTCGCGTCGAAGGTGAACGCGATCCCCGGCGCGTGGGTGCTGGACGTGGCGACGGGGACCGGGCTCGTCGCGCGCGAGCTCGCGAAGAAGAACGTGCGGGTCGTCGGGCTGGACCAGAGCCCGGCGATGGTCGCCCGGGGTGTGGAGGCCGTTCGCGAACGCGGGCTCGACGGACGGGTGCGGTTCACGCTCGGGCAGGCGCAGGCCCTGCCGTTCGCCGACGGGTCGCTGGACGCGGTCACGTTCACGTACCTGCTGCGGTACGTCGACGACCCGGCCGCGACCGTCGCCGAGCTCGTCCGCGTCCTGCGGCCGGGAGGGGTCATGGCCTCGCTCGAGTTCCACGTGCCGCCCGAACCCTGGGCACGGGCGGGATGGCTCGCGTACACGCGGTCGGCGATGCCGCTCGTGGGCTGGACCGTGTCCAACGAGTGGTACCGGACCGGGCGCTTCCTCGCCCGGAGCATCACGGAGTTCGTCGTGCGGAACCCGTTGCCCGTCCAGGTCCGCTGGTGGCAGGAGGCCGGGATGCGACGCGTACGGACCAAGCTGCTGAGCAACGGCGCGGCGGTCGTCACGTGGGCGGTGAAGACGACGCCCGTCCTGGGCGACGAGTCCGAGGATCTCGCCCACCCCGATGGGTGAGCCTGCCGACCGTCCCGCGTTCTACGCGCTGAGCCCCGGTGGGTGGCGCGACTACTGGTCCCTGCTCCACCCGCCGTACACCGCGTGGCACCTGTCGTACGTGGTCATCGGGGCGTGCGTTGCGCCGGTCCTGGACGTGGGGTGGCTGGTCGAGACCCTGCTGGCGTTCTTCCTCGCGATGGGTCTGGCCGCCCACGCGCTCGACGAGCTCAACGGGCGGCCGCTCCGGACCCGGATCCCCGACGGCGTGCTGTGGGCGATCGCGATCGTGGGGCTCGCCGGCGCGATCGGCCTCGGGATCCACGGGACGATCGTGATCTCGCCGTGGCTGTGGGCGTTCATCGGCGTCGGGGGGTTCCTCGTCGTCGCCTACAACCTGGAGCTGTTCGGCGGGGCGTTCCACTCGGACGTGTGGTTCGCGCTCGGGTGGGGGGCGTTCCCGGCGCTCACCGCGTACTTCGCGCAGACCGGGACGATCCGCGTCGAGGCGGTGCTCGTGGCGGCGGGGTGCGCGGCGATCTCGGCCGCGCAGCGCGTGCTCTCGACCCCCGTCCGCAGGCTCCGGCGGACGGTGGCGAGCGTGAGCGGCGAGCTCGTCACGACCGAGGGCGCCCACGAGCCGCTGGACGCGTCCTCGCTCCGCAGCGCTCCCGAGGGTGCGCTCCGATGGCTGTCCGCGGCCGTCCCGTTGCTCGCCCTCGGACTGCTCGTCACCAAGATCTGACGCGCGGGTATCGTTCGTCATCGACCGGAGGAGGTGCGTCGTGGGGTTCGACGGGCTCGGGACGATCGGCCAGATCCACGTGAGCGTGACGGACGTCGACCGCTCGGTCGCGTTCTACCGCGACGTCCTCGGCATCCCGTTCCTGTTCGGCGTGCCGGGGCAGCCGATGGCGTTCTTCGACTGCGACGGCGTTCGCCTCTACCTGGGCGTGCCCGAATCCGAGGCGTATCGGGCCCGCGGGATGCTCTACTTCACGGTGGACGACATACAGGAGGCGCATCGTGCGCTGACCGGACGCGGCGTCTCGTTCCGCGACCCACCGCACGTCGTGCACCGCACCGAGGGATCCGAGCTGCACATGGCGTTCTTCAGCGATCCGGACGGCAACAACCTGGCGTTGATGTCGGAGGTTCCCGTCGCTCAGACGGAGGGGTAACGGAGCGGGAGACCCCGAACGCCGACCGGGGCCGCGACGAGGCTCCAACCCCCGAGGCTCGACACGACGAGCCGATCGAGATCCGGGCCCCAGAAGGCGACGTTCGCTGGCTGGTTGAGGACGACACCGTCGGGGTCCTCGGCGAACACCTCGGTGGATCCGCCCGGCGGGATCCGGTAGACGCGATCGGGCCGGTAACACCCGACGAACATGGTGCCGTCCTCCGCGAGCGCGATCCCGTCCGGTTGGGAGCCAGAGAGGTCGACGACCGGCTCCGGCGGTCCGGCGCTGCCGTCGTTCCGGATCGGCACACGGACCACCGCGCGACCATGCGACTCGATCACGAGGAGCGCGTCCCCGTCGGCGGTGAGGCAGCAGCCGTTCGGAAACCGGTGCGTCGCCTCGGTCCAGATCTCGGTCGCCCCACCCGGCGCGATCCGGTAGACGACCCCGTCGTCGTCCCCCCACTCGCCCGAATCCGTCACGTACAGGTTCCCGCCGTCGTCGAACGCCGCGAAGTTCGGGACGCGCATCGGCCGCTCGGCGGTGCCGTTCGAGTAGGTCGAGACCTCGCCGGCCGTCGAGACCCGCATGACGGCCGCATTGCCGAAGTCGCACGCGAAGACGTCGCCCGAGCCGGCGACCGCCACGCCGTAGATGAAGCCACCGGTGGACGCGACCTCCTCGATCGTGCCGCCCTCACGGATGCGGTAGAGCTGCCCGGCCTCGCCGCCCGCGGAGAGCGCACCGTCCGGGCCGACCGCGATCCCTTCGGGATGGTCGAGCCCGGTCGCGACCGTCTCGAACGCCTCGAGCGCCGGCACGCTCAGACCGCCGCGTCGAGCTGCGAGAGGAGCTCGGGGACGTCGGTTTCGCGCGCGCCCTCGCCCGCGATCTCGATCGTCACGACCGTGGAGCCCTGGTGCCACATCGCGAGGAACATCCGCGTCTCGTTGTGGCAGCACGGGTTGGGTTCGTGCACCAGGACGACACCGTGGCGGGGGACCTGCAAGGAGGCGCTCGGGGTCGCCTTGCCGATCACCTCGTCCCCATGATCCCGCAGCCAGGCGACGTACGCGGAGGCGCCCTCCGGCGTCTCGAACGTGAGCACGCGGGCGAGGATCCGGCGGCGACCCCCGTGCACGCGGCTGAACTGGCGCTGGGTACCCCCGACGAACCCGGCCTGGTCGAGCAGGGCCTCCAGCGCCGCGATGTCGACGGCGTCCGACGCGATCGAGGAGGCGTCGAGGTCGGTCGGGTCGGCCGAGTTCCCCGGCAGCGCCGTCGGTGGGATGGGCTGCAGCACATGGGCCGGCCCCGTGGTGCGGGACGGCGCCGAGATCGTCGGTTGGTCGGAGGCGCACGCGGACCCGAGGAGCGCCGTCACCAGCAGGGAAGCCACGATCCCGACCTCGGTGTTCCGCCTGCCCAACGGTTGCCCTCCCGCGAAAGTGGCACGGTTCCGGCGTTCGGCGCATGATACGGCGTCATTTCAGCTTGGAATTGACGAAGGGGGGCGCATTGACCGACATCGACCGCATCCTCGCCGAGCGCTACGACCGGCGCGGCTTCATGCGCATGGCCGGAGCGACCACGCTCGGTGCGGCCGTGCTCGCGGCGTGCAAGAAGGCGGAGGACAACGGAAGTTCCACCGGCACGAGCGGTGCCGCATCCCACCCACCGATCGACAAGGAGCCCGGGGACCTCGCGGTGTTCGACTGGTCCGGCTACGGGAACGGCGACTACTACCCGAACAAGGAAAAGTCGGAGCTGTGGGGGGACTACGCGAACCAGACCGGTGACACCCCGCAGTTCACGCTGTTCGAGAACGACGACGCCGCCTACACGAAGGCCGTGGCGGGCACGGTCGCGTTCGACGTGGTCCATCCCTGCGGCTACAAGTACAAGGACTGGGTCGACCTCGGCGCGATGCAGCCGTGGGACACCTCGCTGATCCCGAACTACAGCCAGCTCAACCCCAAGCTCATGGAGTCCGGGGTCGTGGACGGCCAGCAGTACTTCGTCCCGCTCGACTGGGGGTTCATCGCCCCGCTCGTGAACACGGACCACGTGGACGTGAGTGGGGAGGACTCGTTCGGGGTCATGTTCGACGACCAGTACGAGGGCAAGATCTCGTGGGTCGACACCTCGAACATGATGTACATCGGCGGCCTGTTCCTCGGCGTCCCGGATCCGTTCGACATGACCGACGACGAGCTGGCGCAGGTGCGCGACTTCCTGTCATCGAAGAAGCACCTCGTCAAGTTCATGTGGAACCAGTCCTACGACTTCTGGCTCTCCTTCAAGAAGGAAGAGGTCTGGATCGGCTACTCGTGGCCCGACACGGTCGGGTACGCCGACGCGGCCGGGATGAACTACCGCTACATGGAGCCGAAGGAGGGCCGGGTCTCCTGGGTGTGCGGGATGGGTCTTGCCAAGGACACGCAGAACTACTTCCACGCCCACGACTATCTGGACTCCTGGGCGAGCAAGAAGGCGGCCGAGTTCCTCATGGGCTACTACTACTACGGCCACACGAACACGACGGCGGATCTTTCGGTGGTCTCGCCGGGCGTCGTGGACGCCCTCGGGCTCGACGATCCGACGATCCTGGACCCGCCGCGCTCGATCCCCGAGTCGTACATCCCCCGTCGCGACGTCTACCAGCAGTACTGGAGCGAGGTGCTGGCGTCCTGACGCCAGCGAACACCGGACGCCGGTAGACGGCCGTGGCGACCGAGGAGGCCGCTGCATCGGCCAAGCACTGGCGCCGGCGCGAACGCGGCGTGACCGCGGCCCTGCTGTCGGCTCCGATGCTCTGGCTGCTGCTGTTCTTCGTGGCGCCGGTCGCGTACGTCGCCGCGTACAGCGTCGGCGCCATCAAGCTGTTCCCGACCGACACCGGGGTGATCTCGCTCGACGGTTGGCGCCACTTCTTCGGAGGTGGGTCGATCTACCTGGGGCTGTTCTGGAAGTCGGTTCGGATATCGCTCACGGTGTCGGTGGTGGTGGTGCTGCTCGCGTACCCGATCGGCTACTTCCTGGCGCTGTGCGTGCGGAAGCTGAAGTACGTCCTGCTCCTGGTCGTCATCGTCCCGTTCCTCACGAGCTTCCTCCTACGCGTCCTCGCGTGGAAGGTGATGCTGGGGGATAAGGGCGTGGTCAACTCGCTGCTGGTCTCGCTCCACCTGCGCCCCGCGAACGAGCCGATCGAATGGCTGCTCTACAGCCAGTTCACCGTGATGCTGGTCCTCGCCTACGTCTGGATCCCGTTCGTCGCGCTGCCGATCTTCGTGAGCCTGGACAACCTCGACCGCAGCCTGCTCGAGGCGGCGAGCGATCTGGGGGCGAGCCGGGTCAAGAACGTTCCTTCGGGTCACGCTTCCGCTCAGCCTCCCGGGGCTCATCGCGGCGTTCGTCTTCGTGTTCGTCCCGACGATCGGCGAGTTCGTGACCCCGCTGCTCGTCGGGGGCACGAACGGCTACATGTACGGCAACGCGATCCAGGACCTGTTCACCCGGGGGCTCGACTGGCAGAGCGGCTCGGTCCTCGCGATGTTCCTGCTGATCGTCGTGGCCGGCCTCATGGCGCTGTTCGGACGGTACGTGCAGGTCCGATCCGTGGCGGCCGACTGATGGAGATCGCGACCTCGAAGGGTGGACGGATCTCGCTCACCATCTTCTTCTGGTTGCTCGTGATCTTCCTCTACCTGCCGATCATGGTCCTCGCGGTGTTCTCGTTCAACGACGGCGATCCCTCCTTCCCACTGTCCGGGTTCACGACCCACTGGTACGGGGACGTCCTGTCCAACCGCATCCTGGTGACGGCCCTCGGCCGGAGCGCGGTCGTGGCCACGATCTCGAGCCTGATCGCGGTGACCCTCGGCGTCCTGACCTCGTTCGCGCTGCTGCGACGGCGGTTCCGCGGCAAGCCCGTGGTCTCGGCGCTCGTCTTCTCGCCGCTCGTGATCCCCTACCTGGTCTTCGGGATCTCGCTGCTCCTGCTGTTCACGCTGCTCGACAAGGTCCTGTCCGCGTCGTTCGGCTTCTACTTCGGGCTCGGGCTCCACTCGGTCGTGATCGGTCACGTGGTGGTCGCGCTGCCGTACACGATCCTCACGGTCATGCCGCTCCTCGAGCGTCTCAGCGTGTCGCTCGACGAGGCCGCGAAGGACCTCGGCGCGAGCCCGCGCCAGACCTTCCGCCGCGTGACGCTGCCCCTGTTGAGGCCCGCGCTGATCTCGGCGTTCCTCGTCGCGTTCACGCTGTCGTTCGACGAGTTCGCGATCGCCTCGTTCCTGGCCGGCACGCAGCAGACCTGGCCCGTGTACCTGTTCGCCCAGCTGCGGGTGCCGAGTCTGCTCCCTCAGCTGATCGCCGTGTCCTCGGTGGTGTTCATCGCGTCGATGCTGCTCGTGCTCTCGGCCGAGATCGGCCGCCGCCTCGCCGAACGCCGGTTCGGGCGCGAGTACACGGCGCGCGGCCTGGTCTGACCGCCCTATCCCACGGAGCCGTTAGGCTGGGGTCGTGCCGCTGCCCGCGACGATCGCCGAGCTCCGAGCGACCGGGTTCCCGGATCGGAGCGTCAAGGAAGAGCTCCGCGCGAACCTGCTCGAACGGCTCGGCAGCGGCGCGCCGCTGTTCCCGCAGGTCGTGGGGTTCGGCGACTCGGTGCTCCCGGTGCTCGAACGCGGGCTGCTCGCCGGCCACGATCTCGTGATGCTCGGCGAGCGGGGGCAGGCCAAGACCCGCCTGATCCGGCAGATCGTCGAGCTCCTGGACGAGCAGACGCCCGCGATCGCCGGGTGCGAGGTGAACGACCACCCGTACCACCCGATCTGCGCCGCCTGCCGCGCCCTCGTCGCCGAGGACGGGGATGCGGCGCCGATCCGCTGGATCGGCCGCGAGGACCGGTACGCGGAGAAGCTCGCGACACCGGACACGAGCGTGGCCGACCTGATCGGCGACGTCGACCCCATCCGGGTGGCCGAGGGCCGGTACCTGGCCGACGAGCTCACGATCCACTACGGGATGATCCCCCGGACCAATCGGGGCATCGTCGCGATCAACGAGCTCCCCGACCTGCCCGAACGCATCCAGGTCGCCCTGTTCAACATCCTCGAGGAGCGCGACGTCCAGATCCGCGGCTACCGGATCCGGCTCCCGCTCGACCTCCTGCTCGTGGCCACCGCGAACCCCGACGACTACACGCACCGCGGCCGGATCGTCTCGCCGCTGAAGGACCGGTTCGGGACGCAGGTGCGCACGCACTACCCGGAGTCGCTCGAGGACGAGATCGAGATCATGGAGCAGGAGTCGCGCGTGTGGGAGAGCGACGTCCCCGTCCGCGTGCCCGTGTACCTCGAGGAGATCCTCGCCGCGTTCACGGCCGAGCTCCGGCGTTCGCCCCACGTGAACCACCGCAGCGGCGTCAGCGTGCGCTACTCGATCGGGAACCTCGAGACGCTCTCTGCGGCCGCCATCCGACGGGCGGCGCGCACGGGCGAGCCCGAGGCCGTCCCGCGGGTGTGCGACCTGCCCGCCGTCGTCGAAGCCGGGCTGGGGCGGGTCGAGTTCGACACGATCGAGGAGGGTCGAGAGGAGGAGATCCTGTCCCGCGCCCTCAAGACGGCCGAGCTCCAGGTGTTCCGCCGCCGGCTGTCGGGCTTCGACTTCCAGCCGATCCTGTCCCGGTTCGCGCAGGGGTTCGAGGCCGAGACCTCGGACCTGCTGCCGGCGAGCGAGCTGCTGGCGCAGTTCGGCGAGCTGCCGGGGCTGTCCAAGCTGCTGCAGCGCCTTGGCGTCGAGGAGGAGTCGCCCGGCGTGGCCGCCTCCGCCCTCGAGTTCGCGCTGGAGGGGTTGCACCTATCCCGACGGCTCAACAAGGACCTGGAGTCCCGGGCGGGCGCCAGCCGGTACCGCTCCACCGAGCCCGACGCGTAACGACGCCGGGCGCCTCGCGACCCCGTAGGATTCGGCCGCCGTGACCGAGATCCACCGTTACGTCGGGTTCGTCGTCGTCGCGATCTTCACGATCGGGTGGCTGTTCGGCCTGGTCCTGTGGATCTCCCGCCGTGAGGCGGGGGACTGGTTCTGGCGATGGCTCGTCGCGGCGCAGGTCGTCGCCATCGTCCAAGCGCTGATCGGCGTGATCCTGCTGATCGCGGGCAAACGCCCCACCACGACGCTGCATTACGTGTACGGGTTCGGGCCGCTCGTGGTCTTCGCGATCGGGCATCTGCTCGCGCGCGAGGAGGCGTTCCGTACCAAGCCGTGGGCGCCGTTCGCGCTGGCCTCGTTCATCTCGTTCGGCCTGGCCCTGCGGGCGCTCACCACCGGCCTGGGCATCGGCTAGGGGCATCGTTCCGCCCGGCCCGGCGTAGGCTGGTCGGGTGCAGGCCCGCTACTCGCGCTGGGACGACACGCAGGATCCGTTCGGCCCCGAGCTGTCCGCCGGCGAGCTGCTCGAGGAGCTCTCCGACGACGCGTTGTCGGGTCTGGGGATCGAGGGAGCGCTCTCGCGGCTGATGCGCCGCGGGATGCAGGGAAGCTTCGAGGGCCTGGACGCGCTCCGCGCCCGGCTCCGCGAACGCCGCGCACGCGAGCAGGCGAACCTCGACCTCTCGGGCCCGCTCGAGGAACTCCGCGAACGCCTCGACGACATCGTCGATCGCGAACGATCGACGCTGTCGTTCAAGGCCGAGGACGACGCCCGGATGCGCGAGGCGTTCCTCGACGCGCTGCCGCCCGACGTCCCCGGCCGCATCGGGGAGCTGAGCGACTACCGGTTCGTCGACCCCGAGGCGCAGGCGGCCTTCGACGAGCTGATGGAGCACATCCGCGAGCAGGTGATGGGGGCGTACTTCCGCAGCATGGCCGAGGGCCTCCGTTCGATGTCGCCCGAGGACCTCGCCCGCTTCCGCGACATGCTCGCCGAGTTGAACCAGATGATCGAACAGCGCGAGCGCGGTGAGCCGTACGACTTCGAGGGGTTCATGCAGCGCCACGGCGAGTTCTTCCCCGGCAACCCGAAGACGCTCGATGAGCTGCTCGAGCAGATGGCCGCCCGGATGGCGGCGATGTCCCGGTTGCTGGCCTCGATGTCGCCCGAGGAGCGTGCCGAGCTCCAGGCCCTCTCCGAGCAGGTCCTGCAGGACATGGATCTCGCGTTCGAGGTCGACCGGCTCGGCTCGAACCTGTCGTCGGCCTTCCCCGACCTGGGGTGGGGGGAGCCGGCGCTCGCCGGCGGCGACGAGCCGATGCCGCTGTCGGCCACGATCGACGCGATGGAGCGCCTGCACGAGCTCGAGGAGCTCGACCGGTCGCTGCAGGGCGACTACCCGGGTGCCTCGATCGACGACGTCGACGAGGACGCGCTGCGGCAGGCGCTCGGCGAGGACGCCGTGCGCGACCTCCGGCGGCTCAAGGAGATCGAGCGCGCGTTGGAGCGCGCCGGCCTGGTCTCGCGCGAACGGGGCCGGCTGGAGGTCACCCCGAAGGGCGCGCGCTCGATGGGGGAGCGGGCGCTGGTCCGGGTGTTCGAGCAGCTCCGTCGCGATCGCGAGGGCGTGCACGAGGCGCGCGAGGCCGGCGGGCTCGCCGAACCCACCGGCGCGACCCGGCCGTGGCGGTTCGGCGACGCCGGGCAGATCGCGGTCCAGCGCAGCGTGTTCAACGCGGTGGTCCGGGGCGGCCCGGGGGCCCGGGTGCGGCTGGAGCCCGACGACCTCGAGCTGCTCGAGGCCGAACAGCGCACCGAGGCCGCGACCGCCCTGTTGCTCGACCTCTCGTTCTCGATGCCGCTGCGAGGGCACGACGTCCACGCGAAGCGGATGGCGCTCGCGCTGCACGCGCTGATCGAAGGTCGCTATCCCCACGACACGCTGTACCTGATCGGGTTCAGCGACTACGCGCGCCAGATGCAGCCGAGGGAGCTCGCGGCCGCCGGGTGGGAGCGCGTGTACGGGACGAACATGCACCATGCGTTCCACCTCGCGGGTCGCCTGCTCGCCCAGCACCCGCGCGCGACGCGCCAGGTGATCATGGTGACCGACGGCGAGCCGACCGCCCACCTCGAGGGCGAGAAGGCGCGTTTCGCCTGGCCCCCGGTCCCCAAGACGATCCGCCTCACGCTCGCGGAGGCGACCAAGCTCTCGAGGTCCGGGGTGACCCTCAACGTCTTCATGCTCGAGGACTCGCCCGGGCTGATCGGGTTCATGGAACGTCTGGCCGAGCTCACCGCGGGGCGGGTCTTCCTGATGGACGACAGCGAGCTCGGTTCGTTCGTGCTCCGTGACTTCGTCCGCCGGCGGGCCTCCTAGCGCGCCCGGTCCGGCCCTCACCTCGCGGGGCGATCCCACCACAGCGTGACGATCGGGTGGTCGACGGGGCTGGCGGTCCACAGCCCGTCCCGCTCCGCGAGTCCGTCGCCGAGCGCCTCGGCGACCTCGTCGTCGCGATCCGCGGGCAGGCAGAGCCGGCGCCGGATGAACGCGACCGCGTCCTCCCGGCGTTCGAACCCGCCCGAGCGCGGAGCGCGGGCCTCGTCGTCGCGGCGGACCTCGATGCCGAGCTCGCGGATCGCCTCGACCGCGAGGTCCGCGCTCGGGCCGGTCGGCCGTTCGAGCCCGTGGAAGCGCCGCCACAGGTCGCCCATCCACACGAGCGGGTGGCTCGAGGTGATCTCGACGACGACGCGCCGCCTGGCGTGCGCGTCGAGCGCCCGCACGAACGGCTCGAGGTCGCCGACGTTGTACAGGACGTGCCCGCACACCACGACGTCGGCCGTCGTCGCGTCGGGGCTCACGTCGGGCCACCGGCCTTCGACCGTGCCGGCCTCGACGCCGGCCTCGCGTGCCGACGCGAGGAACCCCGCGAGCATGCCGGCGGACTCGTCGACCCCGGTGATCCGGGTCGCGACGGTCGCCAGGGGCAGGGACGTCGCCCCGCCCCCGACCCCGACGTCCAGCACGTCGCCCCCGGTCCCGAGCGCGCCGAGCGCGATCCGGGTCGTCGCGCTCGGCTCGGCGGGCCGCCGTTCGGCGCGGGTCCGGAACAGCTCGGTCGGGAAGCCCCAGGGCGACTCGGGCGCCGCGGCCAAGATCTCGTCGGGGATCGCCCAGCCGGCGAGCTCGGCCCGCCAGCGTTCGAGCGCACTCACCCCTCGAGCTCCGAGCGCACCTCGTCCGTGTGCTCGCCGAGCCGCGGCGGCGGCATCCGGGCGGGCGGGACGCGGCCGTCGACGCGGATCGGATCGGCGACCAGCCGGAGCGACCCGCGCTCGGGGTCGTCGATCGCCTGGATCGCGGCGACGCCCTCGGGCGACGCGAAGACCTCGTCGAGCGTTCGGACCGGCGCGCAGGGGACCGAGGCATCCTCGAACGCCGCGAGCCACTCGGCCACGGGTCGCCGCGCGAGCACCTCGGCCAGGAGAGGGATCAGCTCGTCGCGGTGACGCACGCGGGCCGCATTGGTCGCGAACCGCTCGTCGGTGGCGAGCTCGGGCCGCCCGATCACGGCGCAGGTCCGCTCGAACAGCCGGTCGTTGCCCGCGGCCAGGATGAACGGCCGGTCGGCGGTCTCGAACAGTTGGTACGGGACGATGTTCGGGTGCGCGTTGCCGAGCGGCTGCGGCACGAGCCCACCGAGCAGGTAGTTCGCGGCCTGGTTGACGAGCGCGGCGACGCTCGCATCGAACAGCGACACGGTCACCCGCGCTCCGCGCCCGGTCGCGTTGCGGCCGAGCAGCGCCGCCTGGATCGCGTTGCTCGCGTAGAGGCCGCAGATCACGTCGAGCAGCGCGACCCCGACCTTCGTGGGTTCGCCGCCCGGGTGACCGGTGAAGCTCATCAGGCCCGAGAGGGCCTGCACGATGATGTCGTAGCCCGGCCGAGCCGTGGCGTCGACCTCGCCGAACGCCGTGAGCGAGCAGTACACGAGCCCGGGGTGCTCCGCCGAGAGCGAGGCGTGATCGAGCCCGAACCCTTCCATCAGCCCGGGCCGGAAGTTCTCGACGACCACATCGGAGGCGAGGGCGAGCCGGCGGGCGGCCGTTCGGCCGTCCTCGGTCCCCAGGTCGAGCGCGACCGAACGCTTGTTGCGGTTCAGGGACAGGAAGTAGGCGGCGTCGTCGCCGACGAACGGCGGCCCCCACCCCCGTGTGTCGTCGCCGGTCCCCGGGCGCTCGACCTTGACCACGTCCGCACCGAGGTCGCCCAGCAACATCGTCGCCAGGGGGCCCGCGAGCACCCGGGAGAAGTCCGCGACCCGGATCCCCGCGAGCGGGAGCGCGGTCGGGACGTCCTCGTCCGGTGGCAAGGAGCTCCTCGCGATGGGGGGCTGGAAAAGAGCGGCGCCGCCGAAGCCCGAAGGCTCCAGCGGCACCAAGGGATTTGTACACCCACCCGCGTTCGGCGGTCAAATCGCCCGACCGGTTTTGTCACTCTCTTTGTCGCGGCTCGCCGGGCCGAGCGGCCGGGCGGTCGGCGCGCCCGAGGCTCGGGGTGGCGCACCGAGCCGGAATCGGACACGATGACCAGCGTGAACGAGGAAAGCCTCCAGCGCGCGAACGCGTTCCTGGCCGCCGTCGCCGCCCGGGCGACGGTCGGCGAGCTCGTCGACCTCTCGCCGGCCGAGCTCGGCAAGGAGATCGGTGTGGTGGAACCCCTCGCGGCCGCCCGGGCGGTTCGAGCGCTGCTCGCGCGGCGCAGGCTCGAGGCCGTCGACGGCCGGTACCGTCTGTTGGACGTCACCCCGATCGAGGCCGGCGAACGCGAGCAGGTCCCGCGGCCGCGACGGTCGGCTCGCAGGCAGCCGCGGGCGAGCCGACAGGAGCAGCCGGGCCGGGCCACCTACTCCGAGATCGGGCGCGAGGTCGTCGAGCGCACGATCGAGCTCGGTCGCGAGGTCGGGACGCTGCGCGGCCAGCTGCGCGCGGCGCGCGAGGAGGCCCGGGAGTCCCGGGAGGCTCGCGAGGAGTCCGATCGCCGCGCCCAGCAGCTCTCGGTCAAGGTGAAGGAGCTCGAGGCTCGCGCCGAGATGGCCGAGACCAACCTGCGGACGCTGCTCGCGGCGGCCAAGGGCACGGGGCGCGACGCGACGCTTGGCGACACCGAGATGGAGGCGATCCTCGGCGTCCTCAAGGGCGAAGCCGGCGAGGCCGGCGGAGCCGAGGACGGCGCCGAGCGCGAGACCGCCGACGCAGCGGGAGCCGGCGAACCCGCCTAGCTACCGTCGTCAGTGGGTGCCGGCCGAGGCGGCGTCGGGCACCATCCGGTCCTGTCGGAACCGCGTCGCGGCGAACGGCGCGATCAGGTCGGGAGTCCGGCCCGTCGCGATCAGCTCGGCCATCGTCCTGCCGAAGATCGGCGCCCCCTTGAAGCCCCAGGTCCCCATCCCCGCCATCAACCAGAAGCGCTCGACCTCGGTCGCGCCCAGGATCGGGGAGGAGTCCGGGGTCATGTCGCACAGACCCGTCCACTGGCGCATCGCCCGAGCGGTCCTCGCGAACGGGAGGATCTGGATCGTGCGTTTGGCCGCCTCGCACAGGAACCCGAACGTGGACCGCGTCGAGTACGTCGGGTACGGCAGGACCTCGGCGCCGACGAGCAGCTCGCCGCGCGCGGTCTGCGAGACGTAGACGTACAGGTCCATCGACGAGACGAGGCCGCGGAGCACCGGTCGGTACGGCTCGGTCACGAAGGCCTGCAGCGCGTAGGTCGAGATCGGGACGCGGACACCGGCCATGGCCGCCACGACGCTCGTGTGCCCGGCGACCGCCGAGACGACGTGGCCGGCCCCGATCGGGCCCGCGTCGGTCCGCACGCCGACGCATCGGCCGTCGCGGACGTCGATCTCGGTCACGGCGACGCCCTCGTGGACCGACACCCCTCGGCGCTGCGCGGCGGCGGCGTAACCCCACACGACCGCGTCGTGCCGCGCGAACGCACCCGGCGGGTGGTACGACGCCCCGACGACCGGCAGCTCGCCGCCGCCGGAGAGGTCGATCAGCGGGCACACCGCCAAGGCCTCCTCGGGCGTGAGGATATCGGTCTGCACGCCGAGCGCGCGGTTCAGCAGGGACTTCTCGCGTTCGACCTGGAGCGAGTCGGGCGTGTGACACAGGTCGAGCTCGCCCTGGTCGGTGAACAGGACGTTGAAGTCCAGCTCCTGCGAGAGCGTCCGGTACATCCGCAGGCTCGCCTCGTAGAGGGGGACCGTCTCGGGCGTGTTGTAGTTGGCGCGGAGCACCTGCGTGTTGCGGCCCGACGAGCCCGAACCCAGATAGGAGCGTTCGAGGACCGCGACGTCGCGGATGCCGTGGACCTCGGCCAAGTGGTAGGCGAGCGAGAGGCCGTTCACGCCGCCGCCGACGATCACCACGTCGTAGCTCGGACGGAGCTCGCGCTGCTCGAGGAACCGAACGGTCCGCAGCAGCCCGGTCATCGGAGGAGCTCCGCGGCGTCGACCTCGATGCGTTCGCGCACGTGGGCGGCGATCATCGAGGGCACGAGCAGATCGATCCGGTCCCCGTCGACGAGGATCCGAACGCCCACCCGGGCCAGCTCGCCGACGAGGGAGCCCGCACCCGGGAGCTCGAGCTCGGACAGTCGAGCGAACGCCTCGCGCGAGCCCGGTCCGTCGAGCGAGTGCACGATCCAGCCGTCCGAGACGTCGAGCACCACGGCATCGGGGTCGAGCCGAACGACCGCCGCGCGAACGGCCGCCTCGGAGACGTCGCCCACGAGCGCGACCTCGCCCGGCGAGACGCGGCACGCGCCGGGGAGCTCGCTCACCCGGTCGCACGCCTCGGCCGAAGCCAGCACGCTGGTCACGCTCGGCGTCGAGGTCCGGAGCTCAGCCACGGACCCTCGCGCCCGGGGGGTCGTAGAACGGCGTGGACACGACGCGGGCGACGGCCGAGCCCGCGCCGAGCTCGTTCGGGAACCCGTCCTCGCCTCGCCGGATCCATCCGAGCCCGATCGCGCGCTCGAGCGAGGCGGAGTTGGCCGCCGACGTGACCCGACCCACGACCGCGCCACCGACCGTCAGCGGCGCGCCCCGGAGCTCGGCGCCCTCCGCGGGGGCGCCCTCGAACTCCAGCCCCGCGAGCCTTCGGGTCGGGGGGAGCTCGGCGAGCCGTTCGAGCGCCGCCTTCCCGACGAACCACGGCTTGGACATGTCCACGGCCCAGTTCAGACCGAGCTTGGCCGGCGTGTCGTCGGGCAGCGTGTCCTGACCGAGGTAGAGATGACCCTTCTCCAGCCGGAGCACCTCGAGCGCGTCGAGCCCGAACGGCGAGATCTCGAGCGCCTTTCCTTCCCGCAGGAGGGCGTCCCACAGCTCAGGTCCCCTCGAACGCGGGTGGTGCAGCTCGAACGCCAGCTCGCCGACGAACCCGCTCCGGATCGCCCTGCACGGGACGCCCGCGAGCGTCAGCTCGCGGTGGCCCGGGTACGGGAGCGCCGCGGCCTCGATCGGATCTCCGGTCAGACGCTCGAGGAGGTCGCGGGCCCGGGGACCGGCGACCAGGATCGCCCCGAGCTCCGAGGTCCGATCGAGCAGATGCACGTGGAGTTGGAGGCGATCGGCCCACTCACGCAGGCGGGCGTCCATGCGTTCGGCGCCGCCGGAGGTGGACGTCAGCAGGTACGAGCCGTCTTCGACCGCGCACAGCAGCCCGTCGTCGACCACGTACCCACCCTCGTCGAGCGCGAGCACGTAGCGCGAACGGCCGGGCGCGAGGTCCTCGATCCGTCCCGCGAAGACGGAGCCGGCGAGCCTGGCTGCGTCCCGTCCGGCGATCAGGAACCGGCCGAGCGTCCCGACATCCATCATGCCGACGCGTTCGCGCACCGCCCGATACTCCCCGGCCAGGTCGCCGTACGAGAGCGGCCGCTTCCACCCGCTCGACCACCCGAGGGTCGCGCCCGCCGCCAGGTGGACGTCGTGCAGGCCGGTCCGCTTCTCGACGACCTCGTGGACCGGCGCCGCGAGCGTCTCCAGGGCGACCGGCCGCAGGGGCGGGCGCGCCGTCGTCCGCGCACCCGAACGCCGGTCGGCCGCGTCCGCGTGGTCGCGCGCGAAGCACGCCAGCGCGCGCCCGCACATCGCGCCCTTGCAGGGGCCCATCGTCGCGGTCGTGTACCGCTTGAGGATCTCGGCGGAGCGGAACCCCTCGGTCCAGGCCTGCTCGACGTCGTGCAGCGCAACGTCCTCGCACAGGCAGAGGTAGCCGCCACCCAGCCGGGGTTCGCCGGCGTCGAGCGCCGCGTCGCCCACGAGCCGAACGGGTTCGCCCACCGCCATCCGTGCGAGCTCGTCGCGCGGCGCGAGACCCATCGAGAGCACGAGCGCGTCGCACCTGATCCGGCGCCGCTCGCCGCGTTCGCGGACGACCACCGAGCGCAGACGCCCGTGCCCGCGCGCCTCCACGAGCTCGCCGTCGACGATGGCCTCGGTCTCGCGCGGCACCTCGTCCACGAACGCCGACGGCACCGACTGCAGCCACGACCGGGGTCCCGGCCGCGACGAGCGCCCGGAGGTGCTCCACGCCTTCCGCGGTGGACGCGACGACCACCACGCGCCGACCCGGCGGGACGCCGTGCAGCGCCGCCATCGCGGATGCCGCGCGCCCGAGCCACACGCCGGGCAGGTCGTTGCCGGGGAAGAGCTGGTGCGCCTCGGTGGCGCCGGTCGCCACCACGACGCGTTCGGCGCGCACCTGCACGAGCTCGCCCGCGCCCGCCAGCGGCACGCTCGGCCCGTCGAACAGGCCGAGCGCGGCGTAGCCCTCCATGATCTCGATCGCGGGGTTCGACCGGACGCGCGCCTCGAGCGCCCGGATCGCGTCGAGCGTGGGACCCGGTGCGACGCGGGAGCCGATCGCGAACCCGTCGCACAGCAGCACGCGTTCGCCGTCCACGGCGGCCTCGAGCGCCGCGGTCAGGCCGGCGACCCCGGCCCCGACCACGATCGTGTCGCAGCGGACGTGCCTCGAGACGGTGCGCGTGGCCGGCGCGTCCATGGGCAGCGGTCCCGAACCCGTTGCCCGCCGGATCATCCGCTCGGCCGTCCGCCACGCGAACCGTGGCCGGATGAAGGTCTTCAGGTAGAACCCGACCGGCATCAGCGGGTGCGCGAGATCCGCGACGTGGAGCAGGTCGTGGTCGGCCGACGGCCAACCCCGTGGGCGTTCGACCCGCAGGTCGCCGGTCGCGGGGGTGATGCACGATCGGACGCCCGGAACGCCGTCGACCGTGACCGAGCAGTTCGGGCACTCGCCGGTTCCGCAGTACAGGCCGCGCCGGCGATGACCCTTCAGCGAGCGCGAGAACGTTCGAACGCCGGCACGGAACAGCGCCGAGGCCACCGTGTCGCCCTCGAGCACCGGGACCTCGCGCCCCTCGAACCGCAACCGGCCCGGCGTCATCCGATCCGGTTGGTCCGCGTGTCGCGGGTGAGCACGAACCAGCTCCGGCAGCCGAGCGCGTGGAACCAGCGCTCGCGCTGCGGACCCTCGGCGTTGCGGGGGTGGAACACGCGAGCGAAGTCGGCCTCCGCGTCGGGGGCCACGTACGGGAGTTCCTCGCCGCCGAACGCGAACTCGGTGTGCGGCCGAGGGCCGCAGGTCGGACAGGCGATCTCGAGCGTCACGACCGCCGCCGCTTCAGGTCCTTCAGGACCGCGCGCGACGAGACGTAGCCGGGCGCGCCGGTCACGCCGCCGCCGGGATGCGTGCCGGCCCCGCACAGGTACAGCCCGTCGATCGGCGTTCGGTACCGGGACCACGCGGGGAGCGGCCGCATGAAGAACAGCTGCTCGACGTTGAGGTCCCCGTGGAAGATGTTGCCCTCGGTCAGCCCGTAGGTGCGTTCCAGGTCCAGCGGCGTGACGACTTGCATCGCCCGGATCGACGTGGCGACGTTGTCGGATGATCGCGAGATCGTCTCGACCACCTTGCGCCCGAGCTCGTCGCGCCGCTCGTCCCAGGTGCCCGACCGAAGCTCGAACGGCACGTACTGCACGAACGCCGTCATCACGTGCGTGCCCGGGGGCGCGAGCGTGTCATCCACGTTCGACGAGGTGACGCAGTCCACCCACAGCTCGTCCGGGATCTCGCCCCATCGGTGCTGGTCGTACATCCGCTGCGCGCCCTCGAGGGTCGGCACGAGCGTCGCGAGCGACCGCTGGTTGGGGTCCGCGTCCTCGGGCATACCGTGCCAACGGGGCTCCTGGTCGAGCGCGAAGTTCACCTTCGCGCACGGGCCCGCCATCGCGATCGACTCCACGTCGGCGCGGAACCCCTCGTCGAGCTGGGACTTCTCGATCAGGCCGAGGAACGTGCGCTTGGGGTCCGCGTTCGAGACGACCGTGCGCGCCGAGATCTCGGTCCCGTCCTCGAGCGTGACCCCCGTCGCCCTGCCCTGCAGGACGTCGATGCGCGCCACCTCGGCGTTCGTGCGGATCTCGGCGCCGGCGTCGCGGACCGCCGACGCCATCGCCTGGGTGATCGAGCCCATCCCGCCGATCACGTGGCCGTTGAAGCCCTGGATGTGGTGCTCGCCGCCGGAGAGCATGTGGAACAGGAGCCCGATCGCGGTTCCCGGTCGGTACGGGGGCGCGTGCATCCCGTAGACGTTGTTCGCCAGGTAGAGGCGGCGGACCTCGTCGGACTCGAAATGCCGTTCGACGAACTCGCCGAGCGACCCGGTCGCGAACCGCACCAGGTCCGAGAGCTGGTCGCCCGACAGGTGCCGGAACCGCCGGAACAGGCGCCGTCCCTCGCGGAGCTTGCTCCAGCCCGTCGCGTACAGGTTCGGCGCCTCCTCGAGGAAGAAGGGCTGCAGCGAGCGGGCGAGCTCGTGGAGGCGCTCGGTCACGCGGCCGAACGCGTCCGCGTCGTGCGCCGAGATCCGGCGGATCTCCTCGGCGGTGCGTTCGTGCGTCGACCACCACGGCAGCACGGGGCGATCCTCGAACACGACCTGCAACCCCGGCTCGCACGGGACCATCCGCAGCCCGCGTTCGGCGAGGCCGAGGTCGGCGACGATCTCGGGCCGCAGCATGCTCGCGATGTAGGAGGTCGTCGAGGCGCGGACTCCCGGCGCGATCTCCTCGGTGACGCACGCGCCCCCGACGAGCTCGCGGCGTTCGAGCACCAGGGTCCGCAGGCCGGCCCGGGCGAGGTAGAACGCGGCGGTCAACCCGTTGTGGCCGGCGCCCACGATCACGATGTCGTAGCGGTCGGTCATCGCTCCCCGGTCACCTCGGTCGGTGGGATCCGGTCCCGTCGTTCCGATCCACGCAGTCTCGCACGCTCGTTGCGCGCGCAGCGGAGACCCCCGGGTGACCCGGGGTCGACGGTCAGGTCGTCGCCGAAGGTACGGCGTTGCCATGTCGGGCGGCCGCGAGGTGGCACGCGGCGAAGTGGTCCGGTCGGAGCTCGACCAGCCCGAGGTCCTCGCCGCGGCACATCGCCTCGACGCCGGCCGCCGCCGCCGCCCCCGAAATCAGTTCGGGGCAACGGGGGTGGAACCGGCACCCTTCGGGGATCTGCGTGGGGTCGGGTGGCTCACCGGTCAGGAACGGTCGTTTGAGTCCGCCCGCCTCGGGCACGACCTCGAGCAGGGCCTTCGTGTAGGGGTGCAGCGGTTCGGTCAAGACGTCTTCGGCCGGGCCGATCTCGACGATCCGTCCGAGGTACATGACCGCGACGCGGTCGGCGATCGTCCACGCGAGCCCGAGGTCGTGCGTGACGACCAGCATCGCGATGCCGAAGTCGTCGCGCAGGCCGAGCAGCAGCTTGAGGATCTCGCCGCGGACCGAGGCGTCCAGGCTCGAGACCGGTTCGTCGGCGACGATGATCTCGGGATCGAGCACCAGGGCGCCCGCGATCACGACCCGCTGGCGCTGCCCGCCCGACAGCTCGTGCGGGTAGACCAGGTAGAACCGCTCTGGCGGCCGCAACCCCGAGCGCGCGAGTGCCCGCGCGACCAGCTGCTCCTCGCTCATGCCGTCCTGCGACGTGACCCCGTGGATCCGCAGGCCCTCGGCCACCGATTCGTAGATCGTCTGACGCGGGTTCATGGCGGCCGTCGGATCCTGGAAGACGATCTGCACGCGGCGCCGGTACTCGCGCAGGATCTTCGTGCTCGTGCCGAGGGGCTGGCCCTCGAAACGGATCTCGCCCTGGTTGGCCTGCTGGAGACCCATGATCGTGCGTGCGAGCGTCGTCTTCCCGCACCCGGACTCGCCCGCGAGCGCGAGCACCTCGCCGCGCCGAAGGACCAGGTCGACACCGTCGACCGCGCGCGAGATGGTGGCCTTCTTGCCAGACACGCCGGCTCCCAGACCGACGCGGCCCTCGAAGGAGACGTGGAGGCCTCGGACCTCAAGGACGGGATCGTCGTTCTCCGATGAGGGGGTCGGGTCCGCGACGACCTCGCTCATGTCGGCACGCCCGCCTGGTCGCGCACGAGCAGGCACGCAGCCCTGCGTTGCTCCCCGGCCTCGTACAGGTCCGGGACGACGGTCTGGCATTCGTCGAACGCGACGGGGCAGCGTGGGTGGAACGAGCACCCCGAGGGGATCGAGTCCGGCTGGGGTGGATCCCCGCCGAGTCCGGACGGCGCCCTGCGGAAGCGCGGGTCGCCGATCGCCGGGAAGGCGGCGGCGAGCGCCGTCGTGTACGGATGCGCCGGCTTGCCGAACACCGCAGCGGACGGGCCCTCCTCCACGATCTTGCCCGCGTACATGATCGCGAGGCGATCGCACACCTCCACGAGCACGGAAAGGTCGTGGGTGATGAACAGCATCGCCATACCCATCTCGTGCTGGAGCTCGTTCAGCAGCTTGAGGACCTGCGCTTGGACCATCACGTCGAGCGCCGTGGTGGGTTCGTCCGCGATGATCAGGCTCGGGCTGCACGCGAGCGCCATCGCGATCATCACCCGCTGCTTCTGCCCGCCCGACAGTTCGTGCGGGTAGTCGCGGATGCGCCTCGGCGGCAGGCCCACCTTCTCGAGCAGATCTCCCGCCCGGACCATGGCTTCCTTCTGGTTCGATTGGCGGTGGATCACGGCCGCCTCCGCCAATTGGTCCCCGATCCGCTGCACGGGGTTGAGGGCATGCATCGCACCCTGGAAGACCACGGACGCGCCGGTCCACCTGACCGCGCGAAGGCGGCCGGGCTTCATCGTGAGCACGTCCTCGTCGTTCAGGAGCACCTGTCCGCTCGTCGTCGCCCCGGGAGGTAGCAAGCGAAGGATCGCGTTGACCACCGTCGACTTCCCGCAGCCCGACTCGCCTGCCAAGCCGAGGACCTCACCCTTGTCGATGTCGAGCGACACGCTTCGCACCGCGGGGATGGGCCCCGCTTGCGTTGCGTACGTCACCTCGAGGTCGCGAACGGAAAGGACGCTCACCGTTCACGCAGCTTCGGGTTGAGGATCTCGTCCAGGGCGAACCCGCACAGCGTGAACGCGAGCACGACGAACACGATGGCGAGGCCCGGCGGCACGATCCACCACCACTGACCGGCGTAGGCAGCCCCCGCGCTGAACGCGTTCTGCAGGGTCGTGCCCCACGAGACCGAGAGCGGGTCACCGAGCCCCAGGAACGCGAGGGTGCTCTCGGACAAGATCGCGATCGCCACCGTGAGGATCGTGTTGGCGAAGATGAGGGGCCCGACGTTCGGCAGGATGTGTCGCGTGTTCAGGTGCCAGCCGCTGGCTCCGAGCGCCCGTGAGCGTTCGACGTACGGCCGGGTCTTGACCGAAAGTACCTGGGCGCGGACGATCCGGGCCGTCGACGGCCACGACGTGATGCCGATCACGACGATGATGACACCGAGCGAGGGGCTCAGCACCGAGGCCAGCACGATCGCCAGTGGCAGGAACGGGATGACGAGGAACCAGTCCGTCAGACGCATCAGGACGGTCTCGGACACGCCGCCACGGTACCCGGCGACGATGCCGATGAACGATCCGATCACGATCGAGATCGCGGTCGCGAGCAGCCCGACCGTGAGCGAGACGCGCGAGCCCCAGATCGTCAGGGTCAGGACCGATCGACCGTAGTTGTCGGTCCCGAGCGGGTACTTGAGCGAGGGAGGCGAGAACGGGATCCCGTTGCAGGGACAGGTCGCTAGCAGGCCCTGCTTGTCGGCGAGCAGCGGCGCGAAGATCGCCACTAGGGCGAACAGGATGAGCGCGACCAGGCCGATCATACCGAGCGGGTTCCTCCGATAGGTCCTCCAGATCCTGCCGGCCGAGACGCGTCGACGGGTCCAGGCGATGCGGCGCGGGTCCCGCGGGATCTCGGGAGGGGGGCCGGGCTCGAGCTCGGTCCCGGTGAGGGGGCCCTCGCCCTCCTTCCACGTCGGTAGCGCTTCGGGGGGACGCATCAGCCGGCTCGCACCCTGGGATCGAGCGCCGAGTAGAAGATGTCGGCGATGAGGTTGGCGAGGATGACGGCCGCCGAGAACAACAGGAACAGGCCCTGGAGCAGTGGGAAGTCCTTCGAATCGATCGCCTGGACCGTCAGCAGGCCCAGCCCGGGATAGGAGAACACGTACTCGATCGTGATCGCGCCCCCGAAGATGAACCCCAGCGAGAGCAGGACGACCGTGAACGTCGGCAGGAGCGCGTTCGGCACCACGTGGCGCCACAGGATCTGCTTCTCACGGACCCCTTTGGCCCGGGCCGTCATGACGAAGTCGTCGTTCATCACGTCGATCAGCGAGTTGCGCATGATCAGCGAGTACTCTCCCATGTAGGCGACCACGAGCACGAACCACGGGAGCGCGAGGTGGTTGAGGACGTCGGACACGTGTCCGAGGCCCGACACGTCCGCCCCCGGCGTCGAGTACCCACCGGCCGGGAACAGCGAGGGGAACGGCCCGATCCCGCCCGCGAACGCCATCAGCACCAAGATCCCGAACCAGAACTCCGGCATCGAGTAGACGAACAACGTGAACCCCTGCGACCCGACGTCGAACCTGCTCCCGCGCCGCCATCCCGCGTAGATGCCGATGATCAGCCCGAGCGCGGCAGATGCGATCGTCGAGGTCGCGACCAAGAGCATCGTTGGCCAGATGCGGTCGCCGATCACGGTCTTGACGTCCTGACCTTTGAGGAAGAACGAATCCCCGAAGTTGAGCGTCAGGGTGTCCTCGGCGTAGACGAGGAACTGTTGCGGAAGGGGTTTGTCCAGGCCGAGCTCCTTGGTCACCGCCGCCACGTTCTGCGGGTTGAACGCGGCCGTGCCACGCAGGAGCAGGGCAGCCGGATCGCCCGGGATCACCCGGAACAGGAAGAAGTTGAAGACCATCACGAACGCCAGGGTCAACAACGCCTGGAGCACCTTGCTCGCGATGTAGCGGCGCGTTCCCACCCTGTCTTCTCGCGTCCTTCGGGTCGGCGGTCCTCTACACGTCCTCCTCGGCAGCCCGGCGGCGGCGGATCAGGAACACTGCCGCCAGCAGGATGATGACCCCTGCCAGGATCGCCCAGACCACGGGCGAGACGCCCGTGGTCTGGCTCGAGCCGGCGGCTCCGGCCGCCCCGGCCACTGGCTTGATCGAGAGCCACACCTCGCTGATGCCGCCCCATCCCTCGAGCGGGTCGCCGTTGGGCTGCGGTTGCGGGATGTAGCCCTCGAACCGGTCCGACCGCCAGGCCGAGAAGATCGGGTCGTACCACATGATCGAGTAGGGGGCGTCGTCGTAGAAGATCTTCTGCATCTGGTGCACGATGTCCCAGCGGGCGTTCGCGTCGGTCTGCGTGAGCTGCTCGTGGTACAGCTTGTCGTACTCGGGGTTGCAGTAGTACGCGTCGTTGTTCCCGTACGTGCTCCCGTTGGGCGGCCGCTGGTCGCAGGTGAAGTAGGCCAGCAGGGACGAAGGGTCGGGGTCCGGGTACCAGCCCCACGAGGACATCTCGTAGTCGCCCGCGTTGATGATGTCGGTGAGCTTGGCCGAGTTCACGGCGGTGACATCGGTCTTGATCCCGATCTGCTGGAGCCATTCCGAGACGAACGGGGCGGCGTCCACCGAGGTCTGCTCCGAGCTCCTGACGAAGTAGCGGAAGTCGAGCGGCCGACCGGGGTCCACCGAATCCTGGGGCATCTCGCGGATACCGTCGCCGTCGGAGTCGACGTACCCGGCGTCCTCGAGGAGCTGGTTCGCCCCCGGGATGTCCCAGCTGATCTTGTCCGCGCCCGTTGGCGCCCAACGCGCGCCGGCTACGGAGACCGGCGGCACGAGCGTATCCCCGGGTACCCCATAGCCGAGCAGCACCTGTTTGTTCAGCTGGTCGCTGTCGATCGCCATGCGGATCGCCCGGCGCACGACCGGGTCGGTGAGCGCCGGGTGACCGTCGCCGTGCGGGGTGAAGGCGCCCTCGGCCGGTTCGTAAGCGGATCCCGAGTTCAGCGCGATCTCGGAGAACGACGGGATCGTGCCGACCATCGTGTCGATGTTGTCGGCGTTCTTGAGCGTGTTGAAGACGTTGGGGGTCGTGACGTAGCCGAAGTCGATCTCGCCGGTCTGCAAGGCGGTGGCGATCGCATCGTCGTTCTTGTAGATGCGGTAGATGATCTCGTCCACGGCCGGCTTGGGCCCCGGCCAGTACGGGTTGCGCTCCATGCGGACGAACTCGCCGACCTTGTACTCCGCCATGACGAACGGGCCGCTGCCGACCTCCGGGACCATGCTGTACGACTTCGGCGTGCAGGGGTCCGTCCCGTCCGGGCAGTTGCCCTGCTCGACCTGCTCCCAGATGTGCTGGGGCAGGATGTACGTGTACAGGTACGGGCTCTCGCCGTTGTAGAGCCCGGTGGGTTCCGCCGTGTCGAACTCGATGTGGGTGTCGTCGACCGTGCGGACGTCACCGTCGATCTCCGCAACGTACGTCTGGGGAAGGTAGGCGTGGTTGTGCTTGTAGAGGTTGAGCGTGTAGGCGACGTCGGCCGCCGTGAGCGGCTCGCCGTCGGACCAGAAGAGGTCGTCGCGGATCGTGTAGGTGAAGTGCATCGAGTCGTCGCTGGTCTGGACGTCGGTGACCAGGCCCGAGTTGAAGCCGTCGAACTTCGGGCTCGGTTGCTCCGAGCCGAAGTCCACGCCGAAGTCGATGGGAAGGTGCAGGCTCTGGGTCCAGAAGTAGAACTCGATGGCCGAGTACCCGGTCATCGGGTTGACCGAGTCCGGCTCCCCCGTCCCGGCCCACGTGAAGACGACCTTCTGGTCGTCGTTGGTGCTCCCCGTCGCGCCCGTCGTGTCCTGGGCGAAGGCCGCCTGCGCCAGGGCCGCGCTCGCGAAGGCAGCCGCCAGCACGAAGGTGATTCCCAGACGGAACTTCGTTCGATGCTTCATCGCTCCTCCTCGATCAACTTCGGGCGGGCCGACGCCGGCTACGGACCCCTTTCCGATCCTGCCCGAACCCGATTGAACGGTGGTTCGAAAGGGTGGTCCTGTATAGCACGGACGCCTCGGGTGGGGGTAGGCACGCCCCGATGGCGCCGGCGCCGGTATCGTTCCGTGCGTGGATCGTCACCCCGAGCCCGGCTCCGAGCTTCCCGAGGACGACTTCGACTGGTTCGACGACGGGGCCGACGAGCCCCTGCGGCGGCCGGTCTGGTGGCGATGGGTGGCCGTGGTCGTCGTGATCGCGTTGGTGGTGGCCACGCCCGTCGCGTATGCGCTCTACCGGGTCCTCGGTTGACCCCCGCGCCTACCCCGGCGCCGAACTAGGTTCGCCGCGCTCGCCGGACCAGTTCATCGAACAGGCCTTGCTGGGCGGGATCGTCGGGCGCCGTGTCCTCGGGATGCCACTGGGCCCCAACCATCCAGCCGGTCCCGCGCTCGATGGCTTCGACGAGCCCGTCCTCGCTCCAGCCGGTGGCGACGACCCCCTCGCCCAGCCCGTCGACACCCTGGTGGTGGTGCGACGAACAGGCGACGACGTCCGCATCGGCCGCCCGCGCGATGGCGCTCCCGTCGGCGAGCTTGACGTCGTGGACGGCCGCGTCGGCACCGCTCGGAGCTCCGTGCTCGAGGAAGCGGCCGTCGCTCGGCAGGTCCTGGGTCAGCGAGCCGCCGAACGCCACGTTCATCACCTGCATCCCCCGACAGATGCACAGCGTCGGCGTGTCGCGGCGGTCCGCCTCCAGGAGCAGGTCGATCTCGAGTGCGTCGCGGTCGGGTTCGAGCCCGTAGACGGTCTCGCTCGGCTCCTGGCCGTAGCGGGACGGCTCGACGTCCCCGCCGCCGATCAACATCAGCGCGTCGACCCCGTCGAGCAGCTCGGCGGGCGAACGGTCGTCGCCCGGGAGCACCAGCGTCGCGCGACCGCCCGCCCGGCGGACGGCGTCGACGTAGTTCTCGGGGAGCCCGTAGCCGCCGACGTTCCAGTTGGTCACGCGGCCGGGCCGGAGGTGGTACGAGACGATGCCGATCTCGGGTGGGGCCATGTCACCGAGTGTAGCCCTCGGGCCGTGGGCGGCCGCTAGCGTTCGCGTCCGTGAGCGAGGCTCGGTTCCGGTTCCTGTCGCAGGAGGACGTCGTCGCCGCGGGAGGACTCGACGTCGCGGCCACGATCGATGTCGTCGAGGAGGCGCTCCGTCTGCACGCCGAGGGCGACACGCGGCTCCCGGCGGTCGGGCTCGCGATCGAGGACGTGGCGGCCGCCGCGCGCGTGTATCGCAGGGCCGAGGAACTCGGGCTCGGAACCGAGCTGTCGCTGTGGCGGAACCCGATCTGGACCTGATCGCCCTCAGAACTCGAGGTTGCAGTTCTCGCAGAGGAAGACCCGGCCCCGGACGTTCAGGCTGTGGCCGCCACAGCGTGGGCATCGGCGGCAGGTCCCGGCGACCGCGCAGTCGATCGGGTCGGTGGTCTCGCCGGGCTGATCCCACGTGGTCGTGCCCTCCGAGGGACGGGGGAGCTGGACCGAGAGCAGCTGGAGCGGTTCGTCGCCGCTCAGGAACCCGTGGGGATGCGCGGCTGCACGCCCGATGATCAGACCGGGGCCGAGCGGCACCGGGCTCTCCGCGACGAGCGCCTGCCCGCCGCCTCGCAGCACGATCACCCACTCCTCGGAGTCGGGATGCGTGTGCGCGTACGCGATCTGGTTGGGCGTGAACCCCTGGATCGACAGGTAGTAGTCCGAGCCCTGGCTGATCGGCACCCGCCGGAACCCCGAGGTGCAGAGCGCGACGAGGTCCTCGGCCAGCATCCCGAACACCCCCAGGTTGTCCAGGACCTCCGCGAGGTCGCCCACGTGGTGCTTGGTCGCCTCGCCCGGACCCACGTCGGTCGCCACGCCCGAAGCTTGCCACTGCTCGGCGTTGCGTGCATCGCGGTGCCGGTGGGGCGAGGGCTATCATCGCGCCGACCGAGCCCCAGGACGGATCCGGCCAGGACTGATCAGGGAGGGAACGATGACCACCGAGCTGCTGATCGTGGGCGGGGACCGCGTGCCCGCCGCCGAGGAGGGCACCTTCACCGTCATCGAGCCGGGGAACGGCTCCCCGATGGCCGAGGTTGCCGAGGCGGGTCCCGAGGACGCCCGGCGCGCGGTCGACGTCGCCCTCCGGGCGTTCGAGGAGGGACCGTGGCCCAGGACCTCAGCCACCGAACGCGGCCGTGTGTTGCTCCGGGCCTCGGTCCTGGTGCGGGAGCGGCTCGAGGAGCTCGCGCAGATCGAGGCTCGGAACGTGGGCAAGCCGATCGGAGACGCACGGGACGAGATCGGGATCGTCGCGAACACGCTCGAGTACTGGGGCGGCGCGGCCAACAAGATCTTCGGCGAGACGGTGCCGGTCCAGGATCCCGGGCTCGACGTCACGCTGCGCGAACCGGTCGGCGTGTGCGCGCTGATCACGCCGTGGAACTTCCCGCTCGTGATCGCGACGTGGAAGCTCTCGCCGGCGCTCGCGTGCGGGAACACGATCGTCGTCAAGCCGGCGTCGCTCACGCCGCTCTCGCTGCTCCGGCTGGCCGAGATCCTCGCCGAGGCTGGGCTGCCGGATGGCACGATGTCCGTCCTGCCGGGTCCGGGGTCGAGCGTCGGCAACGCGCTCGTGACCGATCCGCGGGTCTCCAAGGTCGGGTTCACCGGTTCGACCGAGATCGGGTCGGCGATCATGGCGCTCGCGGCCCGGAACATCACGCGGGTCTCCCTCGAGCTCGGCGGCAAGTCCGCGAACGTGGTGTTCGCCGACGCCGACATGGACACCTGCGTCGAGCGTTCGATGTGGGCGGTGTTCGCGAACACCGGTCAGGACTGCTGCGCCCGCAGCCGGATCTTCGTGGAGCGACCCGCGTACGACGGGTTCCTCGAGGCCCTGACCGTCAAGACCGATGCGCTGCGCGTGGGCCAGCCGCTCTCGGAGGAGACCGACCTGGGGCCGCTGGTGTCGGCGGGCCAGCGCCAGACGTCGCTCGACTACCTCGAGATCGGTCAGAAGGAGGGCGCGCGCCTGGTCACCGGCGGCGAGGTCCCCGAGGTGCCGGACGGCGCGAACGGCTTCTACCTGCGTCCGGCGATCCTGGCCGACGTCGACAACGCGTGGCGGGTGGCGCAGGAGGAGATCTTCGGGCCGGTGGCGTGCGTGATCCCGTTCGACACCGAGGAGGAGGCGATCCGCCTCGCCAACCAGACCGAGTACGGCCTCTCCGGCTCGATCTGGACCCGCGACCTCGGCCGGGCGATCCGAGTGGCCAAGGGGATCCGCACCGGCGTGCTGAGCGTGAACTCGTCGCACAGCGTCCACACGGAGGCACCGTTCGGTGGCTACAAGCGCAGCGGCATCGGCCGCGAGATGGGGATGCACGCGGTGAGCCTCTACACCGAGGTCAAGAACGTGTACTTCTCGGAGTCCTAGCAGCCCTTCCGAGGACCGCGTCGTGGCCCGCCGAGGCTCGGCTCAGAACGTCACAGCGGGACGCTGCAGACGAGCATCAGGTAGTCGTAGGGGTCTACCGCCTTTCCGTTCTCTGGGTGCCACTCGAAGTGGTCGTGTGGGCCGCTCGAGTGGCCGGTCGACCCGACATACCCAATCACGTCGCCCACCTGGACCGGGCCGAGCGTGCCGAGCTGGGAGAGGTGCGCGTTGTACACGAAGCCATATTCGCCGTGGACGTAGACCCCGAGCCCGCCCAGGAAGCTGTGGGAGACGGACGCGACGCCGTCGAACGGGGCGAGGATCGGCGTCCCGCTTGCGGCCATGATGTCGTCGCCTTGGTGCCAGTGGAACCCGCCACCGGGCTCGGGACGTGGGTCGCCGAAGTTGTCGGAGACCGCGTGCGGGCCTCCCACGGGGCACACGGCGAGCGGCCGCATGAGCGAGATCTCGATCTGGATCTGCTCGATCCGCCCGCTGAGCTTGGCGACCAGGCGTCGGGACTGCCGCCATCTTGCGTTGGAGTTCCTTGCGGTCCATCTCCAGGCTTCGCTTCTGCAGCTCGACGATCTGGCGGCCCCGCACGACCTCGGCCTCGATCTGCGCGAGGCGATCGGTCGTCTCCCGGACCTTGCGGGCGAGCACGGCGTCCCGGCGGTTCATCTCGGTGAGGAACGACATCCGCGAGGCGGCATCCGCCGCGGACGTCGCCGTCAGCACGTAGAGGACCGGTACGCCGCCGGACATGTAGGCCTCGCGGCTGCGCTCGTCGAGCTTGGCCTGCAGCAGCGCGGCGCGGACCTGGAGCTTCATCACCTGCCGCTGCAGCTTGTCGAGGCGGTTCTCGATCCGCAGGATCTCCTGCTCGGCTCGCGAGATGCGCGTGGCCAAACGGTTCATCACCCTCTGCAGAGCGCGGATCTTCCTCGTCTGTGCGCGGTACTTGTCCTTGGCCTCCTGCAGCTCGTGCTTGCTGTGCTTCAGCTCGTGCTTGGTCTGCTCGAGCACGTCCTCGTTGGCCGAGGCGAACCTCGAAAGACCGACCGCAGGAACGGATGCAAGCACGAGAACCGCGGCCACGCCGGCCACGATCCGACCCACGCGCGATGCGCGTGCCTCGATGGCGTGCGGGCTCGACACCTCGGCAGGTTCATCGCGGCCGTTCATCCGGGGACGTCTCTCGGGTTCGGTCATGTCACCGGCCCATCGGCAGACCGAGACGCGGCCTGAAGAGCCACGATGAACGGTTGTCTGGGCGTCAGGGCGGATAACGAGGGTTCTGCGTCTGGGCCACCCGCTGGAGGGGTCAGCGTGCGTGCGGGGAGATCTCGCCGTGGTGCACGAGCGTCCGCCCCTTGAGGTCTACTCGCTCCAATCCGGCTCGCGCACCATGCGATGAGCGGGCAGCCCTCAGCGTCCGATCCCCTCGCAGTCGATCAGTAGTGTGTGTCTTTGGGTACAACCTGCGACCGAGACGAGGGGCTCATATGTCGACCGAGCGTGAACGAGCGCCGCGAGTCGAACCGCGTCCATCCGAGCATGGTCCACCGCCATCGGGAGCCAGGCAAGCCACCCGCAGCTCGGTATGGGGCAGGGATCAGCGCGGTTCTCTCGGCGAGTCCACCGCGCTCCTGAGGTCTGGTCCCGGTGTTTCAGACGCTACGGTCGTACCGCTCACGCTCCCACTCGGTAACGGTCTCGCGCCAGGCCTTGAGCTCCCACGTTCGCGATGTTGCGTAGTAATCGCTGAAGTCCTTGCCGAGCGCCTCGCGGAGGGCGGCGTCGTCCTCGAACGCGCGGATCGCGGCCTCGAGTGATCCCGGAAGCTCCGGGATGTCGAGCGCGTAGGCGTCGCCTTCGAGGGGGTCGGGTGGGGTCGCTTCACGCCGGATCCCGTCCGCCGCGGAGGCCGCGATCGCAGCGAGCACCAGGTACGGGTTCGCGTCGGCGCCCGGTCGGCGGCATTCGAACCGCCACAGCTCGGGACGCGCCGAGCGGATCGCGCGGACGGCGCAGGACCGGTTCTCGTAGCCCCATGTGGCGTTGATCGGGGCGAACCAGCCCGGGACCAGGCGCTTGTACGAGTTGATCGTCGGGTTGAGGAGGAGCGATGCCCCCGGCAGGTGCTCTATCACGCCGGCGACCCCCGACGAGAACGGGGCCTTCAGTTCGGCCGACGCGTCCTCGCCGGCGAACGCGTTGGTCCCGCCCTTCCACAGCGACAGATGCACGTGTCCGCTCGACCCCTCCTCGCCGGGGTTCGTCTTCGCGAGGAAGCTCGCACGCAGACCCATCGACGCCGCGACCTGCTTCACGCCGAACTTCAGCAGCGCGGCGTCGTCGGCCGCGGCGAGCCCTCGCCGCGCCTCGACGTTCAGCTCGAGCAGGCCCGGTCCGGCCTCCGTGTGCACCGCGGACAGCTCGATGCCGATGCCCTCGAGCGCCGGCACCAGCTCGTCGAGGAACCGGCCGTAGCGTCCGATCTCGTTCAGGCTGTAGCTGATCCCACTCGACGCCGGCGCGCCCTCCTCGTCCCAGATGCGGATCTCGTACTCGATCGCGGCCATGACCTCGAAACCAAGCGCGTCGACGTCCTCGAGCACTCCACGCAAGACCTCGCGCGAGGCGAACGCCGACGACCCGTCGGGCCAGCTCGGCGTCGCCAGGCACACGCGCCAGCCCGGCCGCCACCGCAGGTCGTGGAGCGTGTCCGGGTCGGGGCGCACGATCAGGTCGGGGGCGCCCACGCGGAGTCCGAAGCGCTCGTAGTCCGCGATCGGAGTATCCACCGGGTCGAGCCCGATGATGAGGTCGGTCATCACCGTGCCGTGCTCGAGCGCCGACTCGAACGCGTCCGGGCGCAGGGCCTTGCCCCGCATCGAGCCGTTCATGTCGGGGATCGCGAGGAGGACGAACTCCTCCCCGGCGCTCACGACGGCGACCCCGCGAGGGCGGCCCCGACGCGCCGCTCGACGTCGGTCATCGTCGCAGCGAACCGGTCGACCATCTCGGCGAGCTCCGCGTCGGTGCTCGTGTAGGCGGGCGCGAGGAGCACCTGGTCGCCGGCGAACCCGTCCGCCTGCGGGTGGGTGGAGGTCACGAGCAGGTCGTGCTCGAACGCCGTGTCGTCGACGATCCCCGCGGCGTCGAGCTCGACGGGCAGGAACGACACGCCGTCGCGCGGGTCGACGAGTTCGACACCCAGGAGGAACCCGCGCCCGCGGACCTCCTTGACGAGTCCCGACCCCCCGATCGCCGAGGCGAGCTCGTCGCGCAGGGCCGGACCGCGTTCGCGGACCCGGTCGACGAGCCCGCGCTGGTCGATCTGGTCGAGCACCGCGAGACCGACGGCCGAGGGCAGGGGCGCGCCGTCCCACGTGTGGCCGAGGTCGAACTCGCGCGACCCCCGATCGATCGCCTCGTAGACCTCCTCCCGGACCAGGACCCCCGCGAGGGGCGCGTACCCGGCGCCGAGCCCCTTGCCGACCGCGACGATGTCGGGCTCGATCGGCAGCTGGTGCGCGGCGAGCCAGCTCCCGACGCGGCCGATGCCGGTGACGACCTCGTCGAAGCAGATCAGGAACCCGTGCGCCTGCCGGCGTTCGGCGAGGCCCTGCCAGAAGCGTTCGGGCGGGGAGTAGGCGGGGAGGGCGGCCGCGGTCACGGGTTCGCAGACGAACGCCGCGATCTCGTGCGCCGTGCCGTTCGAGCAGGCGGTCGAGCTCGGCGAGGGCGGCCTCCCCGGTCGGGTCGGTCCGCCAGGTCGACGGCGGGATGTGCAGGTGGGAGGCGAGGTACGGGGTGTACGGCTCCTGGACGCGCCTTGCGTCCGGTCAGCGCGAGCGTTCCCATCGAGGAGCCGTGGTACGCCTGCGCGGGCGAGATCGCGCGCCAGCGGTCGGTGTCCCCGCGTTCGACGTGGTAGAGCCGCGCGAGCTGCAGCGCCGTCTCGTTCGCCTCGGACCCGCCGGACACGAACCGAACGCGGGCCATCCCGGGCATGAACCCCAGGAGGCGGTCGGCGAGCCGCTCCTGCGGCTCGCTCGTGAAGTGGTGGTTGTAGAAGTACGAGATCTTCTCCGCCTGCTCGGCCGCGGCAGCGGCGATCTCGGCGACGCCGTGACCGAGGCAGGCCACCATCGCGCCGCCCGAACACGCGTCGAGGATCCGCCGCCCGTCCGTCGTCGTCAGCCAGACGCCCTCGCCGCGCTCGATGCTCGGGTACGCCAGGTCGAGGGAGCGGTGGAACACGGCCGAGCCGTCGGTGCGGATCATCGCGGGGTCGCGGCCGCAGCCGAGCCGCGCGACCTCGTCGAGGTAGCGCTCGAGCAGCTGCAGCGCGGTCCGCCGGTTCTCCTCGGCGTTGCGGTCGGTCTCGGCGAGCAGCGCGTCCGGGTCGACGCCCTCCTCGTCGAGCTCGTGACGGTACTCGCGGACCCAGTCGTGCATGATCTCGGGCGTCACCTCGGGGTGGAACTGGAGCCCGAGGCTGCGCCCCCAGACGAACGCCTGCGGCGCCACGTCGGACTCCGCGATCAGGGTCGCGCCGGGCGGCGTCGTGAACGTGTCGAAGTGCCACTGGAACCACGGGCCCTGCGGGACGAGCTCGGGGTCGGTCGTCCGCACGGGCAGCCACCCGATCTCGGCGATGTCGCCGCGGGAGACCTCGCCGCCCAGCACCCGCGCCAGCATCTGGCCGCCGAAGCACAGCCCGAGCACCGGCACGTCGTCCTGCACGGCCTTCTCCATCAGCCGCGCCTCGCGCGGCACGAACGGCTTGTGGTCGTCGAACGCCGCGAACTCGGAGCCGAGCGAGACGATCAGGTCGTACGCGCTCGGGTCGACCTCGCGGTCGTCGAGGTCGATCCGCACGACGTCGACCTCCGCGCCGTGCGCGTCCAGCCATCCGGTGACCAGGCCCGGCGGCGTGGGCTCCTCGTGCTGCAGGATCAGCGCGCGCAGCGGGGTCTCGGTGTCGCTCATCGGTCGGCTCCCGTGGTCGTGGGCGACGGGCTGCCGGCGAGCTCCGGCTCGACGTCCCGCGCGACGCGGTGCACGGCGTCGGCGAAGCGCGAGACCATCTCGCGCCAGCTCGTCGTCGGTGCGTCGTGAACGGCGGCGCGAACAGCGTCTGGTCGCCCGCGTACCCGTCGCGCGTCGGCTGGGTCGAGAGCGTGATCAGCCCGCGCTCGAACGCGGCCTGGTCGATCCGGCCCGCGACCCGGAGCTCGCGACGGCAGGAACGAGCGCCGTCGCGCGGATCGACGTACGACACCCCGAGCAGGTAGCCGTGGCCGCGGACCTCGCTGCACCATCGGGACGTCGGCCAGCGCGCGCCTCGAGCTCGTCCCGGAGTCGCCGTCCGCGCTCCCGGACGTGCGGCGATCGAGCTCCTCGGACCGCAGGGCGTCCAGCACCGCGAGCCCGACCGCGCACGACAGCGGCGCGCCGTCCCACGTGTGCCCGAGCGTGAACCGGCGCGACCCGTTCGCGACGGCCTCGTACACGCGGCTCGCGGCACAGCACCGCGCCGATCGCCGCGTAGCCGGCACCGAGACCCTTCGCGGTCGCGATGACGTCCGGCGTGCACGCCGTCCCGCTCCCCGGCGAACCACTCGGCCGGTTCGCCCGACGCCGGTGACCACCTCGTCGAAGCAGACGAGGAAGCCGTGGCGATCGCGGCGTTCGGCCAGGCCCTCCCAGAAGCCGACGGGCGGCGTGTATGCGGGCAGCGCCGCGGCGCTGATCGCCTCGCAGAAGAACGCGGAGACGGTGTCGGGGCCCGCCTGCTCCAGGGCCCGGTCGAGCGCCGCGAGCGCCTGCTCGCCGGTCGGGTCCGAACCGCCAGGTGCTCGGCGGGATGTGGAGGTGGTGGGGCAGGTACGGCCCGAACGGCCCGTGCAACCCGGGCCGCCCGGTGAGCGCGAGCGTCTCCATCGTCGGTCCGTGGTACGCCTGCGCGAAGCGAGATCACCTGCCAGCGCTTCGGCTCGCCGCGCTCGACGTGGTAGCTGCGCGCGAGCTGGATCGAGATCTCGTTCGCGTCGGACCCGCTCGTGACGAACTTCACGCGCGAGAACCCCTCGGGCGCCACGTCGACGAGCTCCTGCGCGAGCTGCTCCTGGGCGGGGTTCGTGAGCCGCTCGTTGTGGACGTAGGCGAGCTTCTCGGCCTGCGCGCGGGCCGCGGCGACGAGGTCGCTCCGACCGTGCCCGAGCGTGGCCGCCATCGAGCCCCCGCTCATCGCGTCCAGGTACCGGGTGCCGGCCGCGTCCTCGACCCAGACGCCGTCGCCGCGCACGACCACGGGGTACGCGCGCTCGAACTCGAGGGGGAGCACGTGCGTCTGGCTCGACTCGATCAGGCTCCGCGTCAAGGGCCCTCCTCACCCGGACGACGCCCGGCCCCGCCCGAGGCCGGGCCGATGCACGTCCGAAGCGTACCGCGCGGCCGCCGGGCGAGGGACCCTCCCGCCGCTCCCCCCGAACGCGCTACGATCGGGCGATCGGCGGGGCCGGCGGCCTCGCGGGATGGTCGGGAAGGCCTGCGGGCGAAGGCCCTCGGCCCGAGGCGAGTCGCCGAAGGGTTCGGTTCGGGTCGGCCGCGAGAGACAGAAGGGAGAGCCGGTGGGGAGCGTCGGCACGATCCTCCAGGGGTGGCAGAAGGACGGGATCGGATTCGTCCGGTTCGAGCTGCCCGACATGCACGGGATCTCGCGTTCGAAGACGATCCCGATCGCGCACGCCGCCGACTACGCCGAACGCGGTCTCAACATGTACGGGGGCGTGAGCGTCCTGGATTCGCGGTCCGACGTCGTCCCCGGCACGCTGTACCACGAGGAGGTCGGGTACGGCGACCAGCTCCTGTTCCCCGATCCGGACACCGCCGCGGTGATCCCGTGGGCCGACCGCACCGCCCGCCTGATCTGCGACGCGCAGTGGTACGACGGCCGCCCGCTCGCGGCGACGCCGCGCCACGTGTTCCGCAGCGCGGTGGAGAAGGCGCGCGAGATGGGGTTCGAGCCGCTGATGGGCTCGGAGTTCGAGTTCTACCTGCTGACCGGCGACACGCACGAGCCGTTGTTCGACGGCTACCAGATCTTCAACACCGTGCGCAACGACTACGTCCCCACGATCCGCCGGATCGTCGAGGAGATGCCCGCGGTCGGCGTCGACATCATCACGGCGAACTGCGAGTACGCGGGGTCGCAGTGGGAGATCAACTTCGCGCCGGGGCGCGGGCTGGCCGGCCCCGACCACGCGTTCACGTTCAAGAACGGTGTGAAGGAGATCGCGAAGCAGGACGGCTACCTCGCGACGTTCATGAGCAAGCCGTACGCGGCTTCGGCCGGCAGCGGTTGCCACACCCACCTCTCGTTGCTGGATGCGGACACGGGGGACAACGCGTTCGCGGACGAGGCCGACCCGGACGGGATGAGCGACACCGCCCGCGCGTTCGTCGCCGGCCTGCTCACGTACGCGAAGGCGATCGACGCGGTGATCGCGCCGACCGTGAACTGCCTCCGGCGCCGCCGGCGGCACACGTTCAGCCCGACGAACGTCTCGTGGGGCCACGAGGATCGTTCGGCGCTGATCCGCGTGAAGGGTGGGAGCCTCGCTTCCAAGCACCTCGAGTACCGGGCGCCATCCGCGCTCTCGAACCCGTACCTGGTGGGCGCCGCGCTGATCCAGGCGGGCCTGCGGGGCATCCAGGACAAGCTCACGGCGCCCGAACCCTCCAAGCCGGGCGTCCCCGCGGAGGAGGACGACTCGCTCGAGAAGCTGCCGACCGACCTCTCGGAGTCGCTCGATGCGCTCGAGGCCGAGCCCGCGACGCGCGACTTCTTCGGCGAGGACTTCATCACGGCGTACACGAAGATGCGGCGCTACGAGCTCTCCCGCCTCGCCGATCACGTGAGCGACTGGGAGCGCACGGAGTACCTGGAGCTGTTCTGAGTCCCTCAGCGAGGACCCGCAAGGCGCCGCCGACACGACCGAGGGCGGCGGCCGCACCGACTGCGGCGACCGTGGCCCGGCGGCTCGGCGCCGCGGGGGTCGAGCAGGTCGCGCTCGCCGTGGTCGGCCCCGACGGCGTCACGCGCGTGAAGGTGATCCCCTTGCGGCGCTTCGAGGAGGTCTCCCGGTACGGCGTGGGCCTGTCCACCGCCTTCTCGGTGTTCCTGGTGAACGACAACCTGACCTCGGCCCCCGGTATCGATGGGCCGGCGGGCGACACGCGCCTGATCCCCGATCCCGCGTCGGCGGTCGCCCTGTCGGGTTCGCCGGGCTGGGCGATGGCGGCGGTCGACCAGCGGGACCAGGAGGGCAACACGTGGCCGCCGTGCGGCCGGTCGTTCGCGCGCAGGATGTTGGACCGGCTGAAGGACGCGGGGCTGGAGCTGCGCGGCGCCTACGAGCTCGAGTTCTTCCTCGGGTGGAGGACGAGGCCCGGCCAACCCGACGAGCCCGATCCGATCCCTTCGCACGAGGGGCCCGGGTACAGCGCACCCGTCCTCGCCGACCACGAGGCCTTCGCGGGCGACCTGATCCGGGCGCTCGAGACCCAGGGGACCGGCGTGATGCAGTTCCATCCCGAGTACTCGACCGGCCAGTTCGAGCTCTCGTTGCCGCACCGGGCGGGGATCGCGCTCGCGGACACGAGTCTCATCGCGCGCCACACGGTCCGCGCGGTGGCCAGGGCACACGGGATGGCGGTCTCGTTCGCTCCGGTGGTGTTCGCCGGGCGCGTCGGCAACGGGGACCACCTGCATCTCAGCCTATGGAACCGCCGGGGACGCAACGTGTTCGACGGCGGGGACGGGCCCGAGGGGATGACACGCCAGGCGGAGTCCTTCGCGGCGGGCGTCCTCGCGTCGCTGTCGGCGATCGTGGGGGTCTCGTGCCCCTCGGTCGTCAGCTACCTCCGGCTGCAGCCGCATCGCTGGTCGGGGCCGTGGGCGTGTTGGGGGCTGGAGAACCGTGAGGCAGGGCTGCGGTTCGTCACCGGTATGCGGGGGGACCGCCGAGCCGAGGCGAACCTGGAGATCAAACCGGTCGACGGCTCGGCCAACCCGTACCTGGCCCTCGGCGCGATCGTGGCCGCGGGGCTCGACGGGCTCGAACGCGACCTGCGGCTCCCCGAGCCCGTCACGGTCGATCCGGCGTCGCTGTCGGCGGCGGAGCGGCGCAAGCGCAAGGTCGAGCAGCTCCCGTCGTCGCTCGGCGCGGCGATCGCCGAGCTCGAGCGCTCGAGCGTGCTTCGCGAGGCGATGGGCGACATGCTGTTCGACTCGTTCGTCGCCACACGCAAGGGAGAGCTCGCCGCGTTCGAAGGCCTGGACGACGACGCCGTGGTTCGGGCGCACCGCTGGCGCTACTGAGGGGGGAGACGGTGGCGGGGATCGATCTCACCGGCGTGGCGGTCGTGGACGCGCACACGCATCCGTACCGCCTGGACGATCTGCTCGAACGCGACCCGGATGGGTTCGACACGCGGATGATGTTCCTGGGCGAATCGTTCGCGTCCTCGTCGCAGATGCACGACGAGCTGTGGCCGTTCGTGCACGCGCTCACGGGTTCGACGGTGTTCGCGATCGCCCTGCATCGTTGGCTCGCCGAGCATCTCGGGTGCGAGTCGAACCGGCAGGCCGTCGTCCAGGCTCGCACCGAAGCCCTGAGGGCCGACCCGGTCGGGTACACCAAGGGCCTGCTGGACGCGGCGGGCGTCGTGGCGATCCTGTCGGACGAGGGGTACCCGCAGCCGCCGATCACGGCGCCGGAGTTCGAGGCGGCGATCGGCGTGAAGGTCCATCGCGTCGCGCGCCTCGAGCCCTGGATCCTGACGCACCGGGAGGGTTCCTTCGACGACCTGGTGGCCGCCGTCCACGACGAGGCGACGCGTGCGATGGCGGACCCGAACTGCGTCGCGTTCAAGTCGATCGTCGCCTACCGCACGGGCCTGGACGTCGGCGACCCGAGCGAGGCCGAGGCCCGCGAGGCCTTCGCGGGGTGGCGCGCGGACGAGTGGCGCGAGACGCGCGAGCACGCCAAGCCCGTCCGCGACTTCCTGATCCGCCGCACCCTGGAGGTGGCCAAGGAGCACGGCCGGGCGTTCCACTTCCACTGTGGGGGCGGAGACCCGGACATCGATCTCGTCCACGCCAAGCCGCAGTTCCTGTTCCCGTTGCTGATCGACGTGCAGGACCAGCCCGTGGTGCTCGTGCACAGCGGGTACCCGTGGGTCCGGGAGGCGGCCTACATCGCCTCGGTGCTGCCGAACGTGTACCTGGAGCTGTCCGAGCTGATCCCGTGGGGCTTCGGGCAGGTCGAGTGGGCGCTCGAGATGCTGGTCGGCACCGTGCCGGCGGCCAAGCTCCTGTACGGCTCGGACGAGGCGGGGGAGCCCGAGGCGTTCTGGATCTCGGCGCTGCTCGCGCGCCGCGCGCTCGAACGCGTCCTGGAACGGTTCGTCGAACGCGACTACGTCACGACGGTCCACGCCGAACGTCTGGGTGCGATGGTGCTGGGCGAGAGCTGCCGGGCGCTGCACGGTCTGAGCGCCTGATCCCGGGAACGGCGGAGGGGCACGCGCGTGGCGTGCCCCTCCGAGACCGTCGAACCAGCGTGGTCAGCCGGACGGGAGGTCCTCGCGCGATCTCTCGCTCGGCCTCCCCGAGCTTGATCAGCTCTTCGTCGGTCTTGCCCTTCCTCGTCCTCTGCGACACGACGTAGATCACGATGCCGGAGATGACGGAGACGGCGGTGAACCCGACCATCCAGGTGTTCCACTCGGAGAGCGTCGGGAAGCCCGTCGGGTACCAGGAGCCGACGAAGATGAACAGCACCGCCAGGACATTGACGATGAACCCGACCACGCCGCACACGTACAGCCAGCCCACCGGGACCCGCCGCTCGCGCTCGAACCGCTCCGGCTCGGCGCGCTTGGCGAAGAAGATGTCCAGGAACAGCAGTGCGGTCGAGATGCACCACACGATCGTGACGCCCGCGTACAGGATGTAGAAGTACTTGTACGGGTCGGTCTCGCCCGCGCCCAGGACGAAGAAGACCAGGACGGTGAGGATCGTCGAGATCACCGACTGGAGCGTGATCGCGTTCGCCGGCACCCTGTTCCTGTTGACCTTCCCGAACTGGTGCGGTAGCCGCTTCTCCATGCCGGACACGAACAGGAGTCGTCCGAACGAGTAGTTGTAGACGACCGCGACCGTCAGGATGACCCACGCCAGCACCAGCGAGACGGCGGCACCGGTCCACCTCCCGAGCGCGAGCCCGACGGTCTCCGCTCCTCCGGTGGTCCCGTTCGCGCCACCGGCCTGGATCACGACCATGTTCCCCCAGGTCGCCCAGAGGTAGGCGAACATCACGATCGCGCAGCCCCAGAGCAGGAACGTCCGGATCGCCTTCTCGCCGCCCGTCACCTCGGCACCCATGTTCAGCGGTGTCTCGATCCCCAGGAGCGCGAGGATCGCGAACGAGAAGAACGTGAGGTTCGCGGGAAGGCCCAGCGCGAGCTCGTCGCCCTGGAAGGGGTTCCACCCGGTCCCGAAGTCGGTCGACGACCCGTTGCCTTTCAGCAGCCACCAGACGCCGGCGAACCCGATCAGGAAGATCACCGCCGCGTAGAACCAGAACAGCACGTTCACGTAGTTCTGCGTCACGCGCATCTTGAGGTAGGACATCAGCGCGCTGAACCAGATCACGAAGAGGACCACCACGCCGATCTGCCAGTTCTCGGTGAAGATGCACGGGAAGTCGCAGGACGGTTTGACGAACACGGCGAACTGCTGGAGGAAGTTCGCGAACAAGATCCCGATGAACACCAGCGAGATCGGGCCGGGCCACCACGCCACGAAGCCGGCGAAGAACCCCCAGAACGGGCCCAGCACCTTGTGGGTCCAGACGTAGAGCGAACCCTCCTCCGGGAACATGCGTCCCAGCTGAGCCGTGATGAACGCCCCGGTGATCAGGAAGGTCGCGAAGGCGACGATCCAGAAGATGAACACCGACGGGCCGGCGAACTGCACCCCGGCCGCGTTGTTGATGAACAGGACGATCGCGACGAAGATGACCACCAGGTCGAACGGGCCGAGCGTCCTGGCTACCAGGACGGGCGCGACCTTCTCCGAGATCATCTGGCTCTCGTCGGCCTTCGATGCCATCCGACACCCCCTCCCGTCGTGAGGGCGGGCACGACCGAACCGAGTGCGGGCGCGCCCTCACTAGCCGTCGTTTCGGTAATCGTCGCACCCGGGTTGCGCGCCTCGCAAGCCCGTGCCGCCGAAACCCCTGCGGCCGAACGAGGCACGACCGGTGTTGCGCCGGAAGGGAACCTCCGCCGGCGTTCGGTGTCAGGCGGTGCCGCGCTCCGCCCGGTACGTCGCCGCGACCTCCTCGAGGGCCTTTCGGGTCGAGCCGTAGACGTCGGGGCTCGGCAGGTGCCGCTTCGGTGCCTTGGCGACGAACGTGTAGTTCGGGTCGCACACGTTGGCCACCGGGCTCTCCGCGATCTGGGAGACCAGCTGGTACGAGTCCAGCTTGTCCAGGCCGAACTCCTGGACCAACCACATCACAAGGTCCCCGTGCGCGATCCGGAACGCGTCTTCGAGCGGCCGCGCCGAGCCCGTCGAGATGATGTGGTCGGCGGTCTCCAGCCGGGGCCACGGGGTGAGCCGGCCCTTGATGAGCTCCACCACCAGGACGGTGTCCATCGCGGCCTCGACGGCGACGCCGCACGTCTCGCCCTCGCCCTGCCGACAGTGGCCGTCGCCGAGCGAGAAGAGCGCGCCCTCGACGTTCACGCCGAGGTAGCACGTGGTACCGGCGCGCATCTCGGGCGTGTCCATGTTGCCGCCGTGGGCGTCGGGGACCAGCGAGGACCGGACCTCGCCGCCGGCGGGCGCGACGCCGACGGTCCCGTGCATCGGATCGAGCGGAAGGTCCGTCGCGAAGTCGCCGTTGCGGGCCTCGAAGTGCACGAGGCGTGTGGTCCGGTCGACGTCGTAGCGCCACACGATCTCGTCCAGCGGATCCTGCAGCGTCACCGTTCGGAGCGTGGACGTGAGCGCGCCGAACAACGGGAAGGTCGTCGACATGGCCCAGTCCCTCGACGGCTCGATCGAGACGAAGTGCAGCGCGAGCGTGTCGCCGGGTTCGGCGCCCTCGACGTAGAACGGCCCGGTCTGCGGGTTGAAGGCGGTGATCTTCTCCGAGGGCAGGTCGTCCACGGTCTGGACCAGGCCGGCGAAGCAGTCCTCGGTCCACACCTCGAGCACGTCGCCGGGCTTGACCTTCATCACGGGTTCGACCCCGCCGAAGGTCCACGCGTAGTCGCTCCGCTCGGGTCGAAAGCTCACGACGTTCAGGCCGGCCATGACGCCTCCTCTGTCCGAGATCGCTGCGTCGATCGTAGACCTACGCCAGGCGTTCGAGCCAGGTCGGAAGGTCAGGCCGTGCTGCGGACGACGTCCCAGAAGCGCCGGAAGAGCGCCCGCGCCCGTTCCTCGTGGCCGTCGATGAAGCGGTCGGTCTCGGCCTCCAGCTCCTCGCGCGTCTTGCCCCACGCGCGGACGCCGTCGTCGCCGGCGGTCTTGAGCCACAGGTCGATCTCGGCCCGGTCCACCTCGAGGTGGAACTGCGTCCCCCAAGCGGCGTCTCCGTAGCGGAACGCCTGCGTCCGCACCAGGTCGCCGGTGGCGAGCAGGGTGGCGTCCTCGGGCAGGTCGAACGTGTCCTCGTGCCAGTGGAAGACGACGTCGCCCTCGGAGAACACCGACATCAGCGGGTCCTCGGACGCCTCCGGCGTGGGATGCAACGCGTTGAAGCCGATCTCTCGCACGCCCGCCGAGTAGACGGGGTGGTCGAGCGCCCTCGCCAGCATCTGGCCGCCGAGGCAGATCCCGAGGTAGGGGACGCCGGCCGAGAGCACGGCGCGGACGTACTCGCGCTCCGTCTCGAGGAACGGGTACTCGTCGGTCATGTCGACGTTCATGATCCCGCCGTAGACGACGACGCCGGAGACCTCGGACAGCTCGGGCAGCGCTGTGCCCGTGTGGGCGAGATGCTCGATCCAGGGCAGGCCCGCCGCGTCGAGCGTCCCCGGCACCACGCCGAACGTCTCCCAGTCGGCGTGCCCGACCAACAGGACCGGTCGCATGCCGTCAGTCTAGCGGCGCACTGCGAGACGCTCCCGGACCTCGCCGCGGGCGAACCCGGTTCGCGTCCAGGTGGCCTCGTCTGCCAGACTCCGCACGACCGAGGAGGCACGATGACGACGACGATCGGCAAGTCCATGCGGCTCAAGCGGGTGATCGATCCCTCCGGCGTGTCGGTGATCTGCGCGCTCGACCACGGGATGACCTCGCCGACGTTCCTCGAGCCCCTGGCGGACATCGAGGCGCGGACGCGGGAGACGGTGGCCGGTGGCGCGAACGTGATCATGATGAGCAAGGGCATGATCCGGATCGCCGAGCCGGGGTTCTCGCCCACGACGTCGCTCGCGCTGCTCCTGTCGGCCTCCGCGGACCCCGGCGGCGACCGACCCGAGATCGTGCAGATCGCCGAGGTCGAGGAGGCGCTGGTGCTCGGCGCGGACGCGGTGGTGCTGTTCACCGCGCTGGGCGGCGACACCGAGGCCGGGATGATCGACATCCTCTCGTCGGTGGGTCGCGAGTGCGCCGCGCTCGGCATGCCGTTCATCGCCGAGGCCGAGTTCCCGACCACGTACGCGACCGTCGAGGAGCTCAAGCAGCAGTACGGATTCGAGTACCTGCGGCGGAACGTCCGCCTGTGCGCCGAGCTCGGCGCCGACATCGTCAAGACCAACTGGCCCGGCGACCCCGAGGGGTTCGGCAAGCTGGTGGAGGCGACCAACGGGATCCCGGTGGTGCTCGCCGGCGGCTCGCGGCTGGAGGACAAGGAGCTGCTGTGGCGGATGCAGATCGCCGTCGAGGCCGGCGCGATCGGGTGTTCGGTGGGGCGGAACATCTTCATGCACGCCTCGCCCGAGGCGATCACCCGTGCGCTCTCCCGCGTGATCCGCGAGCGGTGGAGCGCCGAGAAGGCCCACGACGCGCTCGTCGAGGAGCTCGGACGGTGAGGACCCCAACCGTTCCGCCGAGCGAGGAGTCATCGCGATGAGGGCCGCGTTCATGACCGACGTGAACGCGGTCGAGGTGCGCGAGACCGAGGAGCCCAAGCTCGACCCGCGCGGCGCGATCCTGCGGGTCGAGGCGTGCGGGATCTGCGGCACGGACGCGCGGACGTTCTTCAACGGCGACCCGCGGGCCCCCGCGCCGTGGGTGCTCGGCCACGAGCCCGTCGGCGTGCTCGCGGAGGTGGGGCCCGAGGCGGTGCTCCCGCCCGGCGTCGCCAAGGGCGACCGCGTGTTCCTCGGCTCGATCCTCACGTGCGGCGAGTGCCGGTGGTGTATGGAGGGGTTCCAGAACCTGTGCGAGCACCACCTGCTGTACGGGTACGACCCCTTCCCCGGGGCGTACGCCGAGTGGGCGGCGGTGCCGCCGATCGCGACGAAGAACCTGATCCCGCTGCCCGACGATCTCGCGTCCGATCTCGCGACCGTCGCCGACCCGTTCGCCTGCGCGCTCAACGGCGTCGAGATGCTCGACGTCCGCCTGGGCGACGTCGTGGTGATCCTCGGCACCGGGCCGATCGGGTGCTGGCAGGCGGTCATGTGCCGGGATCGGGGCGCGAGCCGCATCTACATGACCGACGTGCAGCAGGACCGGCTCGACCTGGCGATGAGCATCGTCGGCTCGTTCGTCGACGAGGCGTTCGTGGCCGGCGAGGACAACGGCGTCGGCGAGGTGCTCGCGAAGACCGGCGGTGCGGGGGCAGACCGGGTGAGCGTCGCCGCGCCGTCCAAGCAGGCGCAGCAGGCCGCGCTCGAGATGGCGGCCAAGCGCGCGAAGGTCGTCTACTTCGCCGGGCTGCCCAAGCACGACCCGGTGAGCCCGCTCGACATGAACCAGCTCCACTACAAGGAGCTCGCGATCCTCGGGCGCGTACGGGGCGACGCACCGTCAGTACCGGATCACGATGGACTACCTCGACCGGCGGCAGGAGGACCTGGCCCGCGTGGTCACGCACCGGTTCCCGCTCGAGGACATCGCGCAGGCGTTCGAGACGATCCGGTCTGGCACAGGTCTGAAGACGGTCATCGTGCCGTGACCGGTCCCTACGTGATCGGCTGCGACGTCGGCTCGCAGGGGACGAACTGCGCGCTCTACGCGGCGGACGGCACGCTCGTCGCGTCCTCGTACCAGACCTACGACCTGTCGTTCCCCTTCCCCGGCGCGGCCGAACAGGACGCGGACGCGTGGCCGGCGGCGATCGTGACCGGCGTCCGCGAGCTGCTCGAGGAGGTGCCGGAGGGCCCGTCCGCGGTCAAGGGGCTGTCGTTCGGCTCGCAGCTCGACGGGATGGTGGTGTGCGGGGCCGACGGGCGACCCCTCCGCCCGGCGATGATCTGGATGGACCGCCGCGCGGAGGCGCAGGCCGCGGCGGTCGCCGAACGGATGCCGCCCGAGACGTTCTACCGCCACGTGGGCGCGAACCTGGACTCCTCGCACGCGATCTTCAAGGCGCTCTGGGTCCGCGACGAAGAGCCCGAGGTCTGGGCGAACGTGTCCACGCTGATGTCGCCGGGCACGTACGCGCTGCAGAGCGTCGCGGGACCCGTCGCCGTCGACTACTCGAACGCGTCGTCGTTCGCGCTCCTGGATCCCCGGACCCGCGCGTGGTCACCCGAGGTCCTCGCGGCGGTCGACGTCCCCGCGTCGATGCTCCCCGAGGTCGTCGGCGCGACCGAACCGATCTCGACGATCACGGAGGCGTTCGCGCAGGCTTCGGGTCTGGACCCGTCGACGATCGTCGCGGTGGGGTGCGGCGACGAGATGGCGGCGACGCTCGGCGCCGGCGTGTTCGAGCCTGGCGAGGTGTGCGACGTCGTGGGGACGGCCGAACCCGTGTGCGCCGCGTCGAGCGAGCCGCGCGAGGACCCGACGATGCTCGTCGAATGCCACCCGCACGCCGACCCGGACGCCTGGCTGCTCGAGAACCCCGGGTTCGTCTCGGGCGGCAACCTCCGGTGGTGGCGCGACCAGTTCGCGCCGATCGAACGGGGGGCCGAGGCCGAGGGGCTCGGCGACGCCTACGACCTCCTCTCGCGCGAGGCCGAACGCGTCCCGCCGGGCGCCGAGGGGCTCGTGTTCCTGCCGTGCATGCAGGGGGCGATGGCGCCGGAGTGGAACGGCGCCGCGCGCGGCGTGTTCTACGGGCTCACGCTCGCGCACTCGCGCGCGCACATGACGCGCGCGATCTTGGAGGGGAGCGCGTTCGCCCTGCGCGACATCGTCGAGGCGATGGAGAACGCGGGTCTGGACGTCCGCAGGCTCACGATCGTGGGCGGCGGCGCGAAGGGCCCGCTGTGGCGGCAGATCAAGGCGGACGTCACCGGTCTGCCCGTGCGCGTCCCCACCAGCGTCGAGACGACCGCGACGGGCGCCGCGATCCTGGCCGCGGTGGGCTCCGGGCTCCACGGGAACGTCGCGGACGCGGTGCGAGCGTTCGTCTCCTACCGCCCGGAACGAACACGAGCCCGACGGCGGCAACCGCTCCGTGTACGACGAGGCGTACCGGCGCTACCGCCAGGTCTACGGCGCGCTCGCCCCCGTCTTCGCGGCCGGCTGAACCTACCCGCGCTCGAAGTAGCGCGCGAGCTCCCAGTCGGTGACGGTCGTGTTGTCGAAGATCACCTGCTCCTGGTGCGCGGTGTTCAGCAGGTGCTCGAACACGAAGTCGCCGAACGCATCGCGCGCGACCGTCGACGCGCGGAACGTCTCGACCGCCTCGTGCAGCGAGTACGGCACGCGGGGGACGTCCTTGGCCTCGTACGCGTTCCCGACGAACATCGGGGGCGGCTCGACCTTGTTCTCGATCCCCCACAGGCCGGCCGCGATCGTCGCCGCGAACGCGAGGTACGGGTTCGCGTCGGCCCCGGGGATCCGGCACTCGACGCGCGCGCCGGCGTGCTCGCCGACCGTCCGGAACCCGCAGGTCCGGTTGTCCCGGCTCCACACGATCGCGGTCGGCGCCCACGAGCCCAGCTGGTAGCGCTTGTACGAGTTCACGAACGGCGCGTACATCAGGGCCATCTCGCGAGCGCAGGCCATCAGGCCGCCCATGTACCAGCGGTAGGTGTCGCTCATGTGGTGCTCGCCGTCCTTGGACCACATCAGGCTCTCCGTCCCGTCGGCGTTCCACACGCTCGAGTGCAGGTGACAGCTCGAGCCGGCCTCGGCCATCGTCCACTTGGCCATGAACGTGGCCGCCACGCCGTTCAGCTCGGCGATCTCCTTCACGCCGTGCTTGTACAGCGCGTGGTGGTCGGCGTTCGACAACGCGTCGGAATAGGTGATGTTGATCTCCTGCTGTCCGCGGCCGAACTCGCCCTTGCTGAACTCCACCGGGATGCCCGCGCCCAGCATCGAGTTGCGCACCTGACGGATGAACCACTCGTCGCGGGTGGTCTGGAGCATGTGGTAGTCCATGATGTACGGCGAGCTGGGGCGCAGGTCGCGGTAGCCTCGTCCGGCGGCATCGCGGTAGGAGTCTTGGAACAGGTAGAACTCCAGCTCGGATCCGGTCTTGATCGTGTACCCGAGCTCGGCGGCGCGCGCGATCTGGCGTTTGAGGATCGTCCGAGGGGTGACCTCGACCTCCTTGTCGGACTCCTCCTCCTCGAAGATGTCGCAGATCACCATCGCGGTCTTCTCGATCCACGGGCACCACCGGAGCGTGCTCATGTCCGGGACCATCCGGAAATCGCCGTACCCGGTCTCCCACGACGCGTACGCGTAGTCGGGGAGCGGCTCCATCTCCATGTCGATCGCGAGCAGGTACAGGCAGGCGTGCAGGCCCTCCTCGCCGAGGATCTCCTCGAAGAAGAAGTGGGGGACCACGCGCTTGCCCATGAAGCGGCCCTGCAGGTCGGTGAACATGCACAGGATCGTGTCCACCTCGCCGCTGTCGGCGAGCTCCTGGAGCTGTTTCGCGCTCAGCGTGCCGGTCGCGGCTGTCACGTCGTCCGCCTTTCGGTTGGGGGCCGCTATCGAAGATCCGCCGCCCGGGGCTGTCAAACGCGAACGGCGGGCCCGACCACGGGCCCGCCGTTCGGTGCGACTCGTCTTTCCGCTAGCCGGAGGGCGTCTCCGATGGCGGCTGGGTCGACGCAGTGCTCGGCGCACTCGGCGCTCCGCCACCGAGGATCGCCGTCTGCTCCGCCTGCGACGTCGAGTATCCCTCCACCTGAGGGATGCCGTGTTCGCCCTGCGTGAGCGCGAACTCCTCCTCGGGCGACAGCACCAGACGGTTCCGCCCGGCGATCGCGAAGTACAGGACCCCGAGCACGTAGTAGATCGCGACGCCGTACACGCCTGGGCGATAGGCCTCGTTGAGGAAGATCGCGACGAGCGAGGTCGCCGCGAGCAGTCCGGCGACGACCGCTCCGGGGACCCCCCACTTGCTTCGGTACGGTCGCTCGATGTTCGGCAGTTTCTGCCGGAGCAGCACGAACGACGTCATCTGCAGGATGTACGAGATCACCGCCGCGAACACCGCCATGTTGAGCAGCGCCGCCACGATCTGCGCACCGAGCTCTTGCTGCTGGAGGACCCAGACGAGGAAGAACACGGCGTAACCGACGACCGCTCCAGCGATCAACGCGACGTGCGGGGTCTTCCGCACGCCATGGGTCTGGGACAGGAACTTCGGGAAGTACCCCGCCCGTGACAGCGAGTACGTGTTTCGACCGTACGCGAAGATGATCGTGAAGAAGCTGGCCACCAGGCCGATCATGAACAGCAACCCGAGGAGCTCGGTGGCGCTGTTCTGTCCGAAGATCGCGTACAGGCCATCGAGCAGCGGGAATCCGGACGCGCCGTAGAGGTGTGCCCCGCCCGGCAGGCCCGTGTTGAAGACGAGCGTGAGGATCGCCGCGATCAGCAACGTGTGCATAGCCAAGACGGATCCCTTGGGGACGTCGCGGCGCGGATCCATAGACTCCTCAGCCGCGAGCGGCACCTCCTCGATCGCCAGGAAGAACCAGATCGCGAACGGGAGGGACTTGAAGATGCCGCTGATCCCGAAGGGGAGCCACGGACCTCCGCCGCCGGGGATCACCGCGCCGCTCTTGGAGATGTTCGTCCACAGGTTGAAATCGAGCTTCCCCGAGAAGATGGCGGCGAGGAAGAAGAACACGAGGACGCCGATCGACAGCAGCGTGATGGCCACGGTGAACCGCATGGTCGCCTCGATCCCCACGATGTTGATCCACACGAAGATCACGTAGAAGATCAAGGCCCAGATCGGGAGGCTGTTCCACCATGGATCGCCGGCGACGTCGAACAGGCCCGCGACGATCTCCTGCATGAGCAAGGCCATCGCACCTACGACCACGGCCGGAGTGATCACATACTCCGCGTTCTCGGCGAGTCCAGTGAGGAACCCGCCCCACGGGCCCATCGCCGAGCGTGCGAACGAGTATGCGCCCCCGGTGTGGGGGAGCGCCGGCGACATCTCGGCGATCGAGTAGACGAGGCCGTAGTACATGACCGCCATGAGCACGCCGGCGATGAGGAGGCCGCCGAAACCCCCGGTGCCCAGGCCGAAGTTCCAGCCGTAGTACTCGCCGGAGATGACGGCCCCGACGCCGAGCGCCCACAGCGACCAAACCCCTGCGTGTCGCCGAAGTCCTCGCTTCTGGAAGTACTCCTCACCTACCTCCTGGTAGGTGACGGAGCCGACCTTGCGTTGTTGCTGACCCTCCTGACCCACGTCGTTACCCCCCCTTCATCAGCACGACGGGGCCATTGAGCCCCACCTTGGAGGGCTGTCAAACCTGCGGCCGGCTCCGTCGACGGCGCAGGTTCCGCGCCAGGGCGATCAGCAGGAGCCCACCCCAGACCGGGACCACGCCCCAGGCGCGGGTCAGTTCGGACAGGACCAGGCCGCCGACGAGCGCGCCAACGACGACCAGCGGGAGGGGGAGCCGGCGGCGGTCCGTGGCCAAGAGCAGGAACAGGCTGAGGATGCCGGCCAGGACCCAGAAGTCCCAGCCACCCGGGGCGTCGATCCCCGGCGGGCGCGGGCCGCCGACGCCCAGGATGCCCATCGGTCCAGGGTACGGCGTGCGTGAGAGGCTCGACCGGGGCGTTCGGGTCGGTCAGTCCTCGGGCGTGACGTACGCCGCGGTGATCCCCCCGTCGACGATCAGCGAGGCCCCCGTCATGAACGAGGAGTCGTCGCTCGCAAGGAACAGGGCCGCCTTCGCGAGCTCCTCCGCCTGCCCGAGCCGTCCCATCGGGATGTGGACGAAGCGCCGCTGGCGCCGCGCGGGATCGGCGAGCAGTTCGGCGAGCAACGGCGTGTCGATCGGTCCGGGGCACAGCGCGTTGCACCGGATGCCCTTGCGGGCGTACTCGACGGCGATCTCGCGCGTCATCGAGAGCACGGCGCCCTTCGACGCCGTGTAGGCGGTCTGCGAGGTTGCGGCGCCCATCCACGCGACGAACGACGCCACGTTGATGATCGATCCGCCGCCCGACGCGATCATCGCCGGGACGCCGAACTTGCAGCCGAACGCGACGCCCTTGACGTTGATGCCGAGCGTCGTGTCCCAGACCGAGACGTCCGTGTCGGTCACCGAGCCGTCCTGGCTCATCATCACGCCCGCGTTGTTGTACAGGATCGTGAGCCCGCCGAAGCGATCCACGGCGGCCTTGACCATCGCCTCCGCATCGGCCTCGTCCGACACATCCGAATGGACGTACAGCGCCTGGCCTCCGGCGGCCTCGATCTCGGAGGCCACCGCCTCGCCGGCATCGTCGGCCACGTCGGTGAGGACGATCGCGGCTCCCTCGCTCGCGAACAGCTTCGAGGCGACCATCCCCATGCCGCTCGCGCCGCCGGTGATGAGCGCAACCTTCCCGTCGAGCCGTCCCATCGTGCCCTCCCGTTCACGCGTCGGGCCGAGGATACGCGCCCGGCCGAACGCGCGGTTCGATGCCCGGCCGCGCGCCTATCATCGAGCGGTCGACCGAGCGACCGAGCGACCGAGGAGACCACCACATGGCGACCGAACTTCTGGTGCTGGGCGGGGAGCGCACGGCCCCCGCCGACGGAGCGACTTCCGACGTGATCGAGCCGGGGACCGGCGAGCCGATGGCGCAGGTGTCCGACGCGGGTGCCGAGGACGCGAGGCGCGCGGTCGACATCGCGCACGGGGCGTTCGAGGAGGGGGCGTGGTCGCGGATGAGCGCGACCGAACGCGGCCGGGTGCTCCTGCGTGCCTCCGCGCTGCTCCGCGAGCGGCTCGAGGAGTTCGCGGTCGTCGAGTCGCGGAACGCGGGCAAGCCCATCAACGCCGCGCGCGGCGAGATCGGGACCGTCGCGAACGTGCTCGAGTACTGGGGAGGAGCCGCCAACAAGATCTTCGGGGAGACGATCCCGGTGAGCGATCCCGGGCTGGACGTGACCCTGCGCGAGCCGGTCGGCGTGTGCGCGCTGATCGTCCCCTGGAACTTCCCGCTGGTGATCGCCTCCTGGAAGATCGGGCCCTCGCTGGCGTGCGGCAACACGATCGTCGTCAAGCCGGCGACCTACACGCCGCTCTCGGTGCTCAAGCTCGCCGACCTGCTCGTCGAGGCGGGCCTGCCGCCCGAGACGATGAGCGTCCTGCCGGGGCCCGGCTCGACCGTCGGGAACGCTCTCGTCTCCGATCCGCGGGTCTCGAAGGTCGGGTTCACGGGCTCGACGGCCGTGGGCTCGCAGATCATGCAGCGGTGCGCCGAGACGATCACGCGGGTCTCGCTCGAGCTCGGGGGCAAGTCGGCCAACGTGGTGTTCGCCGACGCCGACCTCGAGACGTGCGTCGAGCGTTCGATGTGGTCGATCTTCGATAACACGGGTCAGGACTGCACCTCGCGCGCGCGGATGTTCGTCGAACGTCCCGTGTACGACGAGTTCATCGAGGGATTGGCCAAGCGCACGGCCGAGCTGCGGATCGGTCTCCCGCAGGACGAGTCGACGGAACTGGGCCCGATGATCTCGGCGGGTCAGCGCCAGACCTCGCTCGACTACATCGGCATCGGTGTCGAGGAGGGCGCGCGTCTGGTCACGGGCGGCGAGATCCCCGCCGAGCCGCCGGGCGGCTTCTACCTCAAGCCGGCGATCCTGGCCGATGTCGACAACGCGTGGCGCGTGGCGCAGGAGGAGATCTTCGGGCCGGTCGCGTGCATCATGCCGTTCGACACCGAGGCAGAGGCGATCCGGCTCGCGAACGACACGCCGTACGGTCTGTCGGGCTCGGTCTGGACCCGCGATCTCGGGCGCGCGATCCGCGTGGCCAAGGGGATCCGGACCGGCGTGATCTCGGTGAACTCGGCGCACAGCGTCCACACCGAGGCCCCGTTCGGCGGCTACAAGCAGAGCGGGATCGGCCGCGAGATGGGGATGCACGCCGTCAACCTGTACACCGAGGTCAAGAACGTCTTCTTCGCCGAGTCGTAGCGGCCGCCGCGGGGGGTCGCTCGGCCTGAGTTGGTAGGCTCGCCGTTCTCATGGAACTGCCCGAAGAGCTCGCCAACCGGCCCGCCCGCAAGGGTGGGCAGCAGCCCACGTCGACCCTGACGCTCGACGCCTACCTGCGCCTGCGCGGCGAGCTCGACGAGCTCAAGATCGCGGGTCGCGCCACGATGGCCGAACGCCTCAAGGCAGCGCGCGAGCACGGCGACATCCGGGAGAACGCCGAGTACGACTCCGCCAAGAACGAGCAGGCGCTGATGGAGTCCCGGATCCGCAACCTCCAGCGCATGCTCCGCGACCCAGAGATCGTCGAGGGTCCCGCCGAGTCCGGGGTCGTGGCCGCCGGGATGTTCGTGACGCTCCGGCCGCTCGAGGAGGACGAGCCCGAGGACGAGGCCTACCTGCTCGCGGAATCGGCCGAGGAGCGCGCCCCCGGCGTCCGGACGATCACGACCACGTCGCCGCTCGGCAAGGCGCTCCTGGGGGCCAACCTCGAGGACCGGATCGCGTACGAGGCGCCTGGTGGCACCTTCCATTACCTGGTCGTAGCGTTCGCGCCCCGGGCTTGAAACAGGAGGACCTGAGCCGGCAGCGGAGCCGGGTGCGGCGCCGGCGGGTCGGCGATAGCCTCGGAACCGAGATCAGATGAGCGGAACCCAGCCCGAACCGCCGAACGGGACCTCGCGCATCCGCGACATGCCGGCGCCTCGCCTGGCCGAGGGCGTGGCGGCCAAGCCGATGCGCTGGGTCTTCACGTGGCCCTACCGGGTCATCCTCCTCGGCGTCTACCGCGCCGGCTTCCGGCCGTGGCACCTGACCCTGCTCGGGCTGGTCACCAACGTCTGGGTCGGGGCGTCGTTGCTCCGGGGCCAGTTCCTACTGGCCGGGCTGCTGCTGATCCCCGCCGGGTTGTTCGACATCCTGGACGGCGCCGTCGCAAGGCTCCGCGGCGAGGAGAGCCGCTGGGGCGCGTTCCTCGACTCGGTGCTGGACCGGGTGGCCGACGTGATCCTGTTCGGTTGCTTGTTCTGGTCGCTCGCCGGACAGGATCTCCGGCTCGAGGCCGCCCTCGCGTTGCTCACGCTGGTGATCGCGCTCTGCGTGAGCCACGTCCGCGCCGAGGCGGAGGCCGCGGGCGTTCGGGTCACCGAGGGCTACTTCCAACGGCTCGAGCGCTACGTCGCGATGATGATCGGCCTCCCGATCCCAGGCGCGCTGCTTCCGGCGCTCGCGGTTCTCACCGTGCTGGGTGCCGTGACCCTGGCCCAGCGCGTGTGGTCGGCCGTGACCAAGGTCGTGGCCGCGGGCTCGGGTGCCGGGGTCGACGGCGTCTCCGTGCAGGAGGAGGGCACCGCGGACCCCGCCCGTGCCGCGGATCCGAGCGCGACGCTGGGCGCGTGACGCCGGACGATGGCTATGCCGGGGGCCGTTCGTTGGGTGAAGATGCACGCGTGGACGAGACGTACCGACGGGTCGGCTCGCTGGCCGAGGTCCCCGAGGGGGAGCTCCGCTCGTTCGACCTCCCGGGCCTGCGCGTGGCGATCGCGCACGTCGAGAACGACCTGTACGCGTTCGGCGACGAGTGCACGCACGAGGGATGCTCGCTAGCCGAGGGCAAGCTCGGCGACCAGGAGGACACGGTGGTGTGTCCGTGCCATCAGAGCGAGTTCGACCTGGCGACCGGCGAGCCCGTCGAGGGTCCCGCCGTCGATCCGGTGCCCGTGTACACGGTCCGCGTGACCGACGAGTGGATCGAGGTCGGTCCGCCGTCCGAAGGAGGTTGGTGATGGTCAAGGAGCTCCTCCCACAGGCGGCCGTGATCTTCGGGGCGTCGGGCGACCTGACCAAGCGGAAGCTGCTGCCGGCGTTCTGGCACCTGTGGCTGCAGGGGCGGCTCCCGAAGGGGTTCGCGCTGGTCGGGTACGCGCGCTCCGAGATGACCCCGGAGGAGTTCCGTCAGTACACGTTCGACAACCTGAAGGAGTTCGCGGGTCACCCGCCCGAGGGCGCGGCCTGGGACGAGTTCTCGCGACGCCTCTCGTACTACCAGGGCGCGTTCTCGGAGCCGGGCGCGATGAACGACTTCGCGACGTACCTGGAGAAGGTCGACGCCGAGTGCGGGACGGAGGGTCGCCGGTTCTTCGACGCGGCCGTACCGCCGAGCGTCTACGCCGACATCGTCCACCGGATCGGCGAGGCGGGGCTGCAGAAGGACGCGAAGATCGTGCTCGAGAAGCCGTTCGGACGCGACCTGCAGAGCGCGCTCGAGCTGAACGAGGTCATCCACTCGGTGTTCCACGAGTCCCAGGTGTTCCGCATCGACCACTACCTCGGCAAGGAGACCGTGCAGAACATCCTGGCGTTCCGGTTCGCGAACGGGATGTTCGAGCCGATCTGGAACCGCCGCTACATCGACCACGTGCAGATCACGGTCGCCGAGGACATCGGGATCGAGGGGCGCGGGGCCTTCTACGAGCAGGTCGGCAACATCCGCGACATGATCTCGACGCACCTGTTCCAGGTGATGACGTTCGTCGCGATGGAGCCGCCGGTGTCGTTCGCACCCGACCGGCTCCGCGACGAGACGGTCAAGGCGCTCCGCTCCGCGGACGTGGCCGACGTCGATCGCGTCCTCCGGGGCCAGTACGTCGGCTATCGCAACGAGCCCGGCGTCGCGCCCGACTCGACGACCGAGACCTTTTCCATGATGCAGGTCGACATCGACAACTGGCGGTGGGCCGGGGTGCCGTTCTTCCTGCGCACGGGCAAGGATCTCGCCCAGAAGATGAGCGAGATCACGCTGAAGTTCCGCAAGGTGCCGTTCAACGTGTTCCGCGGCTCCGACATGGACCTGCCGATGCGCGACCATCTCACGGTCCGGGTGCAGCCGAACGAGGGCATCACGATCGGGTTCAACGTCAAGCAGCCCGGACCGGGGATGCACCTGGGCAGGGCGGCGATGGACTTCGACTACGACGAGTCGTTCGCCCACACGGAGCTCGCGGACGCGTACGAGCTCCTGATCCTCGAGGCGATGCGGGGCGACCACTCGCTGTTCATCCGTCAGGACGGTGTCGAGCGGGCCTGGGAGATCCTCCAGCCGGTGCTCGAGCACCCGACGCCGGTCTGCTTCTACGAGAAGGGGGCGTGGGGACCACCCGAGGCCGACGAGCTGATCGCCCCGCGGAAGTGGCACGTGACGGGCGTGCACGACGCGCACGACTACATGAGCCGGGCGTATCCGGTCGTGCCGGAGGGCTGAGAGCGATCGCGGCGCGCGAGGACGACGTGGGTTCGACGCGACCGACCGCGACGTACCACGTCCTGCGTCTTGCCGCCGACGATCTCGAGACGCTCAACCGGCGTCTCCCCGTGTGGAACTCCCGGGAGTACCGCCGCCGCCTCCTGGCACAGGAACGCGGGGAGCTCGTCGAGGCGATCGCGTGGTTCGGCGACGTCCCCGGAGGGCGCGGCATGGTGCTGTTCCCCGAGCACGACGAGTTCTCGACGTCGGCCGTGCGCGAGGGCTGCGCCGAGGTCCGCGACGTCTTCGTGGCGCGGCCCAGGCGACGGCTCGGTGTCGCGACGGCGCTGATGCGGACGCTCGAGGATGCAGTGGCCGAGCGCGGCCTGGCCCGCGTGGGGCTGTCGGTGTCGCTCGACGAAGAGGCGGCGCCCGCACGCGTGCTCTACGAGCGACTCGGGTACGTGCACGCGCACGGTCCGTTCGTGTCGAGCACGGATCTGCTCCGCGACGACGGCCCGGTCGCCGTCGGCGCGGTGATGGACTACCTCGTCAAGGAGCTGTGACCTCGGCGAGCCTGCCCTCGAGGTAGGCGCGCTGCTGTGGGTTCGACACGAGCTCGAGCGCCCGGCGGTACGCGGCGGCCGCCTCGTCGTCTCGATGGAGCCGGCGGAACAGGTCCGCGCGAGCCGCGTGGAACAGGTGGTAGTCGTCGAGGTCGTCCTCGAGCGGTGCGAACAGCGCGAGTCCACGCTCGGGACCGTCGGCCATCGCGATCGCGACCGCGCGGTTGAGCTCGACCACCGGCGAGGGAGAGGCCTCGGCGAGCCGGTCGTAGAGCGCGGCGATCTGCGGCCAGTCGGTGTCCTCGGGCCGGGGCGCTCTCGCGTGGAGCGCGGCGATCGCGCCCTGCAGTTGGTACGGACCCGGCCGTCGGGCGAGGAGGGCCCCGTCCAGGGTGGCGAGACCCTCGTCGATCATCGTGTGGTCCCACCGGGCACGATCTTGGTCCTCGAGCAGGATCATCGTCCCCCGTGGGTCCGTCCGGGCGTCCCGGCGCGAATGCTGCAGGAGCATCAGCGCGAGCAGGCCCCCGATCTCGGGCTCGTCGGGCATCAGCATCAGGACGATGCGGGCCAGACGGATCGCCTCGTCGCACAGATCCGCCCGGACCAAGGCGCCCGAGGTGGCGGCGTACCCCTCGTTGAACACGAGGTACACGACGGCGAGCACGCCCGGGAGCCGCTCGGGCAGGAGCTCGGCCGGCGGGACCCGGTAGGGGATCGCCGCCTGACGGATCTTGCGCTTGGCCCGGACGAGGCGTTGGGCCATCGTGGGTTCGGGCACCAGGAACGCCCTCGCGATCTCGCCGGTCGTGAGGCCGCCGAGGGTCTTCAGCGTCAGCGCGACCCGCGCGTCCATCTGCAGGGCCGGGTGGCAGCACGTGAAGATCAGCCGCAGCCGGTCGTCCGGGATCGCGCTCACGTCCTTCTCGTCACCTCCGAGCGACTCGAGCGCCTCGATCGCGCCGAGCTGCGCCGTCTTCTCGCGGAGCGTCCGTTCGCGCCGGAGCCGGTCGATCGCGCGGTTGCGCGCGGTCGTGGTGATCCACGCGCCGGGGTTGTCGGGGATCCCGCGCTCGGGCCACACGCGCATCGCCTGCGCGAACGCGTCCTGGACCGCGTCCTCGGCGAGGTCGAAGTCGCCTAGGACCCGGATCAGCGTGGCGACCGCTCGTCCCTGTTCGGCTCGGAACAGGCGGTCGACGACGCCGGCGGTCGCGGTCGCTACATCGACGGGCGCCCCTCCTCGTCGTAGACGGCGACCGGCCGGATCTCGACGGTCCCGTGGGGGCCGACCGGCATCCGTGCGCTCGCCTCGATCGCCTCGTCGAGATCCTTGCAGTCCACGAGGTAGTACCCGCCGAGCTGCTCCTTGGTCTCCGCGAACGGTCCGTCGGTCGTGATGGTCTTGCCGTCCCGAACCCGGACCGTGGTCGCGTCCGAGGTCGGATGGAGCGCGTCCCCGGCGATGTGGTAGCCCTTGTCCTTCAGGAACTGCGTGTAGTCGCTCCACTCCTGCATGTTCTTGGCTTGCTCCTCGGGGGAAGCGCTGCCCCACGCCGACTCGTCCCCGTAGATCAGGAAGATGTACTGCATGCAGACCTCCTTTCGGTCATCGGCCGCAGCGGCCAGGATGGCCGTCTCGTCCACCCTAACGACGAACGGTGATCCGTGATTTCGACAGCTCTCGGGGGCCGGAGGGCCTGGCGCCTAGTCCGCCTTCGACGCCTCCTGCCGGTGGGCCTCGACCTGGCGGATCACGCCCGCCGTGTCGAACCAGGCCTGCTCGCGACTGATGAGGCCGTCGCGGATGTCGAACACGTGCAGGATCCGGAACCGCACCGGAGCTCCGCCGCCGTCGATGCCGATGAACGTGCCCTCGATGTGACCGGTGGCGACCGATTCGTCGACCACGTGGTCGCCGCTCGCGAAACGGCTCACCGACTCCAGGTGCAGATCGGGGATCGCGTCGATGATCCCCTCGTAGATCTCCCCCGCCGCGCTCTTGCCGTACACGGGACAGAGGGGATTGCCGACGTCGTCCCAGACGAGATCGTCGGTGTAGGTCGCGAGCGTGCCGACGACGTCGTGTGCGTTCTCGGCGGCGAAGTGCCGCTCGATGATGTCCATCGGTCCTCCTTGCTGCTCGTCGAGTGCGGGATCGGGTTCAGCTGTGGGACGTGACGGCCTTGTCGGGCACGCCGAAGGCCTGGTCGGCGGCGCGGATCGCCAGCCGGCCGAGGAACGTGTACCCGCTCGGCGTGAAGTGGACGCCGTCGGACGCGCGGACCTCGACGAGGTCGCCGTGCTCGTTGCGGACGAACGCCGTGTACCCGCCGTCCCTGCCCTCGAACGGCGTCCAGGTGTCGACGTACGTGCCCAGCGGGTCGGCCGAGGCGGTGTCTCGGTAGATGTCGTTCACGCGACGGTAGAAGTCCCAGCGCTGGCGTTCCTCCACGATCGGGATCCCGACCCACACGACGTGCGTCCCCGCGCGGGTCGCCTCCCGCAGCAGGTTGGCGGCGCGCTCCCGGTATCCCTCGACCCACTGCGCGCTCCCCACCGGGATCGAGGTGCCGTCGCGCGAGATCTGCGCCTGCGCGTCGTTGCTGCCGAGCATCACGAACACGAGATCGGGCCGGAACTCCTCGACGATCTGACGCATGCCCGCTTGCCAGTTGAAGTAGTCCTCGCGAGACAGCCCGGTCGACTGGCGGCCGAGGGAGAGCACCCGCACGACCGAGGGGTTCATCGAGCGCTCGATCGCCGGGCCGAGCCCCTGGGAGAGCGAGTCGCCGATCACGGCCACGCGGAGCTTGTTCGAGCGCGTGGGGGTCCGCAGGGACGTGGCGCCCGGTGGTTCCTCCGCGGGTGCCTCGCCGTTACCCTCGCTGCCCTCATGGGCCGGTGGCGGCGAGGTCTCCGCCGGGTCCGGGCCGCCCGTCGGCGCCGCGTGGGTGGGCCTGGGCTCGAACTCGTTGGGCGGGAGCGCGAACGCGGGCAGGGCGAGCTCACCGCCGGGCGCCTGGTCGGGATCGTGCCCGAGGGCGCGCTCGATCGAACCCGTGGCCCGCGTCAGGAACAGCCCGTCCGAGATCGCCACCAGGGGTCGCAAGCAGCGCCACCGCCGCCGACCGCCGGGCGCCGACCGGGCCGGCCTCGGCGCCGCGCAGCAGGAGCGGCGCCGCGAGCAACGCCCAGAGCGAGAGGCAGACGACGATCGTGACGAAGACGTCGCGCGCCGAGGAGCGCCGAGGCTCGGGGGGTTCCGGCGGCCTCGCGTCCTCCAGGACCACGATCGGTCGTTCCATCGTCTGCATCAGGTCGTCACCTCAGAAGCGGAAGTAGATGAACGGGCTCACGCCCTGGGCGCCGAGCGTCGTGATCACGAACAGGGACAGCGCGAGCGTGGCGCCCTGCAGCACGGGACCGAGCCGTCCGAAGCTCTCGCGCAGCCGCGCCGCGGGATCCGCCGGCAGGTACTGGACGCCGAGCATCCCCGCGATCGTCAGCAGCACGAGCGGCGTCACGAGCACCGTCGTCCCGGCCGCGCCCAGCCGGCCGAGGAGCTCGAACGCGCTCCCGATCGAGTCCGAGCGGAAGAACACCCACCCGAGCGCGACGAGGTTGAACGTCACCAGCTGCTTGCGGGCGACGATCCACCGCGAGGAGCGTTCGACGATGCCGAGCGCCTGCGCGCGTCGCACGCGCCAGCGGCCGATCACCTGCCCGATCCCGTGGTACGCGCCCCATGCGACGAACGTCCACCCCGCGCCGTGCCACAGCCCGCCGAGCAGCATCGTGATCATGATGTTCATGGCCGTGCGGACCTCGCCGTGCCGGCTCCCGCCGAGCGGGATGTACAGGTAGTCGCGCAGCCACCGCGACAGCGTCATATGCCACCGCCGCCAGAAGTCCCGCAGCGACACCGCGCTGTACGGGCGGTCGAAGTTCGCGGGGAACTCGAACCCGAGCAGCAGCGCGACGCCGATCGCGATATCGCTGTACGCGCTGAAGTCGGCGTAGATCACGATCGCGTACGCGTAGATCGCGACCAGGACCTCGAGCCCGCCGTGCGTGTTCGGGGCGCCGAACACCGGGTCCACGATCTGGCTCGCGAGGAACGCCGAGATCACCATCTTCTTGAACAGCCCGCCGACGATCAGGAACGACGCCCGCGACACGTCGATCCGGCCCGCGTCGCGCGGACGTCGGATCTGGGGGATGAGCTCCTCGCCGCGGACGATCGGACCGGCGATCAGGTGCGGGAAGAACGAGAGGTACACCGAGACGTCGAGCCACCGCGACACCTGGATCTCGTAGCGCGAGACGTCGACGACGTAGCTGATCGCCATGAACGTGTAGAACGAGATACCGATCGGCAGGAGCACCTGCAGCAGCGGCAGCGGCGGATGGAGCCCGAGGGACTCGAACGCGTTCGTGACGTTGAGCGCGAAGAACCCGTAGTACTTGAACCACGCGAGGGGCAGCAGCAGCGCCGCCACGGCGACCAGCGTCCGGCGCCGGCGCGCGCGGTCGTCGTCGGTCCCCTCGACCCACAGCGCCGACGCCCACGCGATCGTGCTGACGAGCGCGAGGAGCCAGACGAGCCGCGGGTCCCACCAGGCGTAGAAGACGTAGCTGGCGAGCAGGATGAACCACTTCCAGACCGTCCGGTGCGGGTTCAGCAGCCAGGACAGCGCGAAGACGACCGCCAGGAAGATCGCGAAATCGGTCGTCGGAAACAGCATCGTCGGTGACGGCGGCCGCGAGGCCGCCCCTCAGTCAGACCGTGCCTCGGGCCATGGGGTACGGGACGAGGCTAGGCTAGCGAAGCGCCATGGCCGAGTCACCGGATCCCCTCGATTTCTTGGACCTCGATCGTCTCCTCGCGGACGAGGAGCGCGCGATCCGCGACACCGTCCGCGACTGGGTGCGCGAGCGCGTCCTCCCCGGCATCGAGACCTGGTTCGAGGCGGGAGAGTTCCCGCTGGAGGTCGCCAAGGAGCTCGGCGCGATGGGGCTGCTGGGGATGCACCTCACGGGCTACGAGTGCGCGGGTTCGAACGCCGTCAGCTACGGCCTGGCGTGCCTGGAGCTCGAGGCCGGGGACAGCGGGTTCCGGTCGTTCGTGAGCGTCCAGGGGTCGCTCTGCATGTTCCCGATCTGGAAGTTCGGCTCCGAGGAACAGAAGGAGCGCTGGCTTCCCCGGATGGCTCGTGGCGAGGTGATCGGCTGCTTCGGCCTGACCGAGCCCGACGTGGGCTCGGACCCGGGGCGCATGCGGACGAGCGCCCGCCGAGACGGGGACGACTGGGTGCTCTCGGGCACGAAGATGTGGATCACGAACGGCAGCGTCGCCGACCTCGCGATCGTCTGGGCCCGCACCGACGACGGGATCCGCGGGTTCCTCGTCCCGACCGAGACACCCGGGTTCTCGGCCAGCGACGTCCACCGAAAGCTCTCGCTCCGTGCGAGCGTCACGTCCGAGCTCGTCCTGGACGAGGTGCGGCTTCCGGCCGACGCGGTGCTGCCGGGCGTCACCGGGCTGAAGGGGCCGCTCTCCTGCCTGTCCGAGGCGCGGTTCGGCATCGTGTGGGGTTCGATGGGCGCGGCGCGCGCATGCTTCGAGTCGGCGCTCGCGTACGCGACGACGCGGGTCCAGTGGGGCAAGCCGATCGGCGCGTTCCAGCTCACCCAGCGCAAGCTCGCCGACATGGCGGTCGAGCTCAACAAGGGGACGCTGCTCGCGTTGCACCTCGGGCGGATGAAGGACGAGGGCAGGCTCGCGCCGCAGCACGTGAGCATGGGCAAGCTCAACAACGTCCGCGAGGCGCTCGACATCGCCCGCGAGGCCCGGACGATCCTCGGCGCGAGCGGGATCACGCTCGAGTACCCGGTGATCCGCCACATGAACAACCTCGAGTCGGTCCTGACCTACGAGGGCACGACCGAGATCCACACGCTGATCCTCGGCGAGGCGCTGACCGGGCTCCGAGCGTACGAGTAGCGCCGCGCCGGGTAGCCTGTCCCAAACCGACACCGGAGGTCCGACCCGCGATGGCACGAGAGCTCGACTGGGCAGTGTTCGAGAAGGCCGTGGAGATCACCGCGTCCGCCGTTCGTGGCGCGATGGGGGGCGAGAACAGCCAGCCGGCGTCCTACGCCGGGGACGTGTTCAAGGACGTGTGGGTCGCGCTCAAGGCGGCCGTCGATGAGCTCCCGGAGCGCGGGCGCACCGGGTTCTGAAGATCACCACTCGGCGCGAGAGATGTCCCGGATCGACACGATCCCGACGAGCTCGGTGCCGTCCAGCACCGGCAGGTGGCGGAAGCCGCCGTCCAGCATCAGGTCGCGCGCGGTCCGGACGTCGGTCTCGACATCGACGGTCGTCGGGTCGTGGGTCATCCAGTCGGCGACCGGATGATGCGCGGCGTCGAAGTCGCTCGCGAGCGCTCGGAGCACGTCCCGCTCGGTGAAGATCCCGGTGGCTCGGCCGTCCTCGATCACGAGCGCCGAGCCGATGTGGCGCCCGCCCATCAGCGTCGCCGCTTCGGCGACGGTGGCGGTGGGTTCGACCGCGACCAGGTCCTTGCTCATGATGTCTCGGACCGTCGTCATGCAGTCCAGCAAGCCTAGTCGTCGCCGTCTCGGCAGGGAAGCCCTGCGCGCGTGGTACGCGCCCCGGCGTGACGCGTATCCGTGGCGCGGCTCGCACGATCCGTACGCGGTCTGGGTGTCCGAGGTGATGCTCCAGCAGACGCAGGCGAGCCGGGTGGTGACGGCGTTCGGGTCGTTCCTGCGCCGGTTCCCGACCGTCCGAGCGCTCGCCGCCGCCACCCGTGGCGATGTGGTCCGGGAGTGGGGCGGGCTCGGCTACAACCGCCGCGCGGTGCGGCTCTCGGAGGCGGCGCGCGTCGTCGTCCGCGACCACGGCGGCCGCATCCCGCGCGACCCGGCCACACTGCGCGGGCTCCCCGGCGTCGGTCCGTACACGGCCGCGGCGGTGGCTTCGTTGGGATTCGGCGAACCGGTCGCGGTCGTCGACACCAACGTGCGGCGGGTCGTCTCGCGGGTGCATCTCGGGGTCGACGGTCACGAGGTGTCCTCGAAAGAAGCATGGGGGCTCGCCGAGGGGTGGCTGGACCGAGACGACCCCGTCACGTGGAACCAGGCGCTGATGGATCTCGGCCGGGAGGTGTGTCGACCCGAACCCCGATGCGACGTCTGCCCGCTCGCCGGCGTCTGCCGGTTCCGCCGCGATGGGGCGGCTGCAACCCGCGGGCCGAGTCGGCAGGGATCGTTCGAAGGGTCGACCCGACAGGTGAGGGGCGCGGTCGTCCGGGCGCTGCGGTCACACCCGTGGTTGACGCCTGCGCAGCTCGCCTCGAAGACCGGGTTCCCGGTCGATCGTGTCGATGCGGCGGTGGCAACGCTTTCGGTCGACGGGCTCGTCGAACTCGATGCGGGGCGTGTCCGGCTGGCGTCGTGATCTCCTCGTCGACGATCGACGGGGCGGGGTCGCCGATCAGCCGGCCTTGAGCACCGGCATCACGTCGGTGGCGAAGAGCTCGGCCGCCCGGGACGCGGTATCGAGATCCATCCCCGGGTAGTGCAGCCGCACGACCAGGTGGATGTCGCGATCCCCGGCGGCTCGGATCGTCGCGAGTAGGGCCCGAGCCACCTCCTCGGGTGGTCCCGCCGGCGTCGAGAGTCGAAGGTCTTCGTCGGACGGCACCGCGGGTTCCAGCCGGTCGTGCTCGGGGGTGTCCGCGCCTTCCCCCCATGCCTCGTACGTCCCGTGCTGGTGCACGAGCCCGTCGCGGATCAACGGCCACGGATCGCCGTCGCGCCACGCGAACGCGTTCTGCAGCAGCACGACGATCAGGTCGTTCGGGTCGCGGCCGACGCCGTTCGCGCCCTCGGCGACGAGCTCGAGGTTGGTGCGGACCTCGTCGGCGCCGGTCTCGTCGGTGACGTAGCCGTCGGCGAGCCGTCCCGCCCTGACCACCGCTTTGCGGTCGTAGCCGCCGAGCAGGATCGGCGGTCCGCCCGGTCGCGCCGGTGGGGGCGTCACCTTGACGCGGTCGTAGCGGAGCGTCTGACCCTCGAACGAGAACCGCCGGCCGGTCCACGCTCGTCGCAGGACCTCGATGGTCTCCTCGGTGCGGGCGCCGCGTTGGGCTCTCGACGCGCCGAACATCCGGAACTCCTCCTCGCGCCAGCCGTTGCCGATCCCCAGGATCAGCCGGCCGCCCGAGAGCTGGTCGACCACGGCGGCGTCCTCGGCCAGCCGGAGCGGGTCGTGCAGCGGCGTGAGCACCACCCCGGTCCCGAGCTCGATCCGTTCGGTCACCGCGGCGAACGCCGCAAGCATCGCGAGCAGCGAGGGGAGGTAGCCGTCCGACGAACCGTGGTGCTCGCTCACCCACGCCGAATCGAACCCGACGCGTTCGGCCAGGCGCACGAGCTCGAGCGTCTCCCGGTACTCCTGCTCGAAGGTGCGCTCCGAGTTCGCCGGGAGCTGCGCGGTGAACAGTCCGATGCCGACGCGGACGCCCATCGCCGAGACGTTACACGGCCCTCGCGCCGGTCGGGGATGATGCCCGGCGTGCGCATCACGCTCGACCCGTCGTCGCCCGAGCCGCTCTCGGAGCAGCTCTCGTCCGCGATCGCCGAACGGATCCGCCGCGGCTCGCTCGCCCCGGGCGCCCGATTGCCGACCGTGCGGGCGCTCGCCCAGGACCTCGAACTCGCGGCGAACACGGTCGCGAAGGCCTACCGCGCCCTCGAGGAGGCGGGGCTGGTCCAGGGGCGAGGACGGCAGGGGACGTTCGTGGCGGAACGGCTGCCCGAGCGCCTCCCCGACCGCGAGCGGCACCTCGCTGAGGCCGCCGACGCGTTCGCGCGCCGAGGGTCGCAGCTGGGGTTCGGGGCGGGGGAGCTTCGGCGGGCGCTGGAACGGGCCCTGGTGCGGTCGCTGACCTGACTCGAGCGCGCGAGGGCGGCCATCACGACCGGAGCTCGCGGCCGCGATATCGAGGGAGCGAACGCGACGATCGTGTACTGGCGGAGGTTCCAGCCCGCGGTCGAGACGCCTCGCGGAGCCCGAGGACGCCTGAGGTCGACGCGCTGGCGGCGGTCGCCACGAGCCCGCCGCCAGCGAGCGAGGCGGAGGAGGGTCTCACCGTGGACCCGCACGTGTGGCTGGATCCCGCGAGGTACGAGGAGATCGTTCGGGCGGTGGCCGACTCGCTCGCGAAGGCCGACCCCGCGACGAGGCGACCTACGTCGCGAACGCGGAGGCGTACGTCGCGCAGATCGCCGGCCTGGACGATGACGTTCCGGACGGGTCTGTCGGACTGCGAGCGCACGACGATCGTGACGAGCCACGAGGCGTTCGGCTACCTCGCGGACGCCTACGGGTCTGACGCAGGTGGGGATCCTGGGTCTCTCGCCCGAGGCCGAGCCCGACCCGCGACGGCTCGCCGAGCTCAGGGACGTTGAACGGCAGGGCGTGACGACTCTTCGGGGAGAGCCCGCGTCGCCCAGGACCCCGAGACCCTCGCGAACGAGGCCGACGTCGAGGTCGCGGTGCTGAACCCGATCGAAAGCCTGACCGACGCCCAGGTGCAGGCGGGCGAGGACTACCTGTCGGTGATGCGGGAGAACCTGGACACCTTGAGGAGAGCTCTCGGCTGTGCGTGAGCCGCTCGCACGGAGGGAGACGCTGATCGAGGCGAGGGGCGTCTCCTTCTCGTACGGCCGTCAGCCGGTCCTCGAGGACGTCGATCTCGAGGTCCGCGCGGGCGAGTTCGTCGCCCTCGTCGGGCCGAACGGTTCCGGCAAGTCGACGTTGCTCCGCGTCCTGCTCGGTTCGCCCGATCCTCCTGCGGGACCGTCCTCCTGTTCGGAGAGCCGCCGTCGCGGTTCGCGATCGCGCCCGGATCGGCTACGTGCCGCAGCGTCCGGTCCTGGACTCGGAGGTTCCGGCCACGGTCGAAGAGATCGTCACGGCTGGGCGACTCGCTCGCAGGGGGTGGTGGCGTCCGCTGCACGAAGGACGGATCGCGTGCAGTGGGACACGCTCTCGACGTCGGTCGGGCTCGACGAGCTGGCGAAGCGACCGCTCAACGAGCTCTCGGGAGGCCAGCAGCAGCGCGCGTTCATCGCGCGGGCTTTCGCGGGCGAGCCCGACCTGCTCGTCCTGGACGAGCCGCTCGCGGGCGTGGATGCCGAGTCGCAGCGCCGGTTCCGCGATTCGATCACACACCTGATCGAGGAGCACGGCGCCGGCGGTGCTGCTGGTTTCGCACGAGCTCTCGGCGGTGGCGTCCGATCTCGACCGCGTCGTGGTCCTGAAGCGCCGGGTCGTGTTCGACGGGCCGCCGGCGCAGCTCGCCGGCCTCGGGCGTCAGCCTCGGCGTGCACCCGGAAGACCTTCCCCTCTGGCTCGAGGAGCTGCGCTGATGCCGTGGCCGATCGACGCGCTGCCGTATCCCTTCGAACTGGGGTTCATGCAGCGGGCGCTCGTCGCGAGCGTCGTGGTCGGCGTGTTCGCGCCGATGATCGGCACCTTCGTCGTCCAGAAGAAGATGTCGCTGATCGGCGACGGGATCGGGCACCTGGCGTTCGCCGGCGTGGGGGCCGGGCTGGTCGCCGGCGTCTCGCCGATCTGGGCGGCGCTCGTCGTGGCCGTCGCGGGCGCCCTCGGGATCGAGTGGCTCCGGTCGCGGAGGACCGCCTCCGGCGACCTCGCGCTCGCGCTCTTCTTCTACTCGGGGATCGCCGCGGGAGTCGTGCTCGTGAGCCTGGGCGGGGGATTCGACGCGAGACTTGCTGACGTACCTGTTCGGCCAACCGCTCACGGTGAACGACCAGGAGATCTCCGATCGTCGTCGGGCTCGGCGTCGCGATCGTCGCCGCGATGCTGGTGCTCCGTCGCGGCGCTGTTCGCGGTGGTCACCGACGAGGACTGGTCCCGTGTCGCGGGGCTGCCCGGTCGGCCTCCTCAACACGGTCCTCGCCGTCATCGTGGCGGCCTCCGTCGTGGCCGCGATGCGGATCGTCGGGCTCCTGCTCGTGGCGGCCATGATGGTGCTCCCGGTCGCGAGCGGGCGCTGATCGCGCGCGTTCCGCGGGACGATGTGGTGGAGCCTGGCGATCGGGTACGTCCGTCGTGGCGGGGCTGGCCGCGTCGAGGATCTGGGGCCTGGCCCCGGGCGGCACGATCGTGCTGCTCTCGGCCGGGATCTTCGTCGTCGTCGTCGCCGAGCAGGTTCGTGAGCGCGACCGGATGGATGTGGCCGTGCGCCGGCGCCTCCAGCCGGTGGTGCATGTGGATGAACTTCTCGAGCACGAAGAACCCGAGGATCGCACCCGCCATGACCCACGAGATGCCCACCGTGATCCCGCCGTCGTCGGCGAGCTCCGGCAGGATCGTGGAACAGCGCCTCGCCCAGGAGCGCGCGCCACCGCGAAGCTCACGAGGATCGGGACGACCTTGTGGAGCAGCCCCTGACGGACGACCAGGATCACGATCCCGACGACGCGATCAGGCTCACGATCAGGACCGAGACGACGTCTGGGCCCAGACCGTGGAGGAGGCGGCGAGCACGCGCTGAGGCTACACGACGGTCGGTGCGCGGACCGCTCAGGGCGTGAGGTACGGGTGGTCGGGGCGTTCGACCGCGGCGATGTCGGAGGCGTCGACGATGACCTCGCGCCCGATCGGGAAGATCGTGCCGGTCACCTGGACCCAGTCCTCGTTCTCGAACTGGCCCGGCGTGACGTTCACCACGCGAACCTCGGCGATCGTCGCATCGGCGACGCAGCACGTCACGACGTAGCGCGCCAGCAGGAACTCGTCGGCCGGGGTGTCGTCGCGGATCGAGACGAACCCGACGAAGCTCACGGTGTCGCCGGCCCGCTTGGCGAGCGCGCGTTCGCCTTCGGGGCTGGTCTCGGCCGCGGCCACGTCGATCAGCGTGAGCTCGCCGCTGCCGATGTCGCCGGCCGACGCCGAGAACCCGGCGCCCGAGAACCCCGCTCGCTTGCCGGCCGAGAACGTCCCCAGCGTCGTGACCGGCGCGAACAGCACCAGCACGACCGGCACGACCATCAGCCCCATGATCCAGAGCTCGCGCGCGGGGAGCGGGCGGGGCACGACGACGCGGGCCGACGCGAGCCGGCCGACGGTCGCTAGGGTGAGCAGGACCGCGGCGATCGGGACGACCCAGTCGGTGCGCGTCGACAGGTAGAACGCCTCGCGCCCGCTGATCCACAGGAACCAGAACAGCCCCGCCCAGGCAGCGAGCACGACCGCGCCGGCGAGCCCACCGGGGCTCCAGCGGCGGCGAGGCGCGGTCTCGGTCCGCAGGGCGGTACCGGCGCGCGCGACGACGGCGTCGCTCATCCGAACGCCACCCCCACCCACAGCGCTCCGACGAACGTCGCGACCGCCGCGACCAGCACCACGGTCCGTGCGAACCCACGGCGGAACGTCCCCGCGTACAGCGCGACGAGCTTCAGGTCCACCATCGGCCCGAACACGAGGAACCCGAGCATCGCCGATGGGCCGAACTGCACGAACGACGCCGCGACGAACGCGTCGGATTCGGAGCACAGTGACAGCGCGGCCGCGAGCGCCATCATCGCGATGACGCTGAGCACCTGGCGTTCGGCCAGGCCGGTCAACAGCGATGTCGGCAGGAACGTCTGGATCGCCGCCGCGATCGTCGCGCCGAGCAGCAGGTAGCGGCCCATGAACAGGAAGTCGTTGCCGAGGTGCACGAAGAAGCGCCGCCACCGCGCCTCGGGACGTCCGAGCTCGAGCAGGTGTTCGTCCACCTCCTCGGGGTTCGGCTTGAGCAGCTCCTCCTTCGAGCGGTTTCCGACGACCCACCCCACGGCGATCGCGACGAGCATGCCCAGGAGGAAGCGGCCGCCGACCATCGTCCACAGCGTGGTCCGCCCGCGGAACGCGACGAACGTCGAGGCGATCACGACCGGGTTCAGCACCGGCGCGGCGAGCATGAACGTGACGGCCGCCGAGGGCATAAGGCCGCGCTGCATCAGCCGGCGCGCGACCGGCACGGAGCCGCACTCGCAGATCGGGAACGCGATCCCCGCCAGCGCGGCCGCGGGGAGCTGCAGCGGCCGCGGGAGGTCGCCGAGCTTCTCGAACACCCCGATCGGCACGAACACCTCGACGAGCGCCGCGGCGAGCGCCCCAAGAAGGACGAACGGCAGCGCCTGGATCAGCAGCGAGCCGAAGATCACGAAGAACGTCCGGACCCACGCGATCCGCCCGGGGTCGCCGACGCTGACGACGAGCGCGACCACCACGAGGGTCGCCCCGACCGCGATCACCGTGCGTCGGTCGGCTAGGCGGGGCAGCTGTGCGAGCCGGCGCCGCTCGGCGATCTGGGCCATCGAGCGCTCCTCGTTTAGCAGTAGCGGGCGAACGAGACGGCGAACCCCTGGAAGGCGTCCGCCAGCATCCTCTCACCGCTCGGTCCGGAAGCCGACAGGAGCGCGTCGACGGCGACTTGCCCAGTCACCTGCTCGTCCCTCAGCACGGCCTGGTCCAGGAACAGGCCGCCGGCGACGGTGGCGGCGACCGCGGGCGCGTCGCCCGGCACGGCCTCCTCGACGGCGCCGACCAGCTGCCGGTCCGGGACGGCGCTCCGGTCCGTCTCGGACGACCCGGTGCCCGCCACGACCACCAGCGTGGAGCCCGAGGTCGCGCGTTCGGCTTCGGTCACGACCTGGCGCGTCCAGCGGTCCATCGAGCGGATGCGTCCGTCGAGCACGACCCCGAGGACGTCGGGAACGTCGTCCGCTCCGTAGCCCGTCGTGAGGTGGACCTCGACGGAGAGCGGCGCTGCCGCGCTGTCGCCGATCACAGCGTCGACGGGGTCCTCGCCCGGGTACCAGTGACCGCCCACGATCCCGCGATCGCGCTCGTCGGTCGCGACGAGGCCGACCAGGGTCGATGGGTCCGCGTGGTCGAGATCGTCGGCGAGCGTCGCGATGATCTGCACAGGAGCATCGGGCGCGTAGGCCTGCACGACTCGCCCCTGACCGTTCCGGATGAACGAGCCGGTGATCCCGTGCTGCGACGGCAGACCGCCGGTCCCGATCGTCGTGAGCGTGGCCGCCGGATCCAGCGGCAACGATCCCGCGGCACCGTCGATCGTCCCCGAGCCCTCATCGAGCAATGAGGACAGGAACGGCCAGTCGTCCGGACCGGCCTCGAGCTCGGCGGACCCGACGCCCTTCCACGCGATCAACAGGACGAGACGTGGCCGGCCGCCGTTCGCGACGCCCGGAACCGCCGTGCCCGAACGCACCTCCGGGAACGCGCGCTCGAACCCGAGAGCGTCGCTCACCGTGGGCGCGACGACGTCGAGCGTGGTCCCGTCGGGCACGCTGGCATCCCTGCTGACACCCGCGCCTGCGAACACGATCGGTACCCGCGGGTCGGTGGAGGCTGCGACGGCCGGCCACGGCGTACGAGCACCATCGACGTCGGTGACGACGGGCGTCCCGTCGGCGACCGCGAGGACGTCGGGCGAGCGTCCTTCGCGGAACCCGTTCACGACTCCCTCCTTCACCGCGTCGGGGAGGGGGCAGAAGGGGACGCGCACCGCCTCGCCACCCGACGCGTCGCACGACCGGCCGGCGCACGTGGCCGTGAGCACGGCCGCCGGGATCCCGATCGCGGCGAGGACGACGAGCATCAGGACGAGGCGCCGACCGGTCACGAGGCAGCCACGCTATCGCGCCCGGTCACACTGGGTTGTCGTTCTGGGCGGGGTCGTGTTTGGTAGGCGCGCCGATGCCCTCCCGACGTGTGTTCGCCGTGCTCGCCGTGCTGTTCGTCGTGGGGACAGCGTGCTCGGGCGACGAGGTCAAGCTCTCCGAGGCGTCCCGAACCCCGGCAACGACGATCACCGAGCCCACGGGCAGCACCGGGCCCGAGCCCGGAGCGCAGCCGCCGGCCTCCGGCGCGAGCCTCGCGTCGGTCGCCTGTTCGATGCCGCACGAATGGCTGCTGCGGACCTGGCGCGGCAACAGCGAGGACCGCAGCGCCGAGATCCAGATCCTGCCGATCGAGCCGAACTACGTGGGTTCGGGCCTCCCGCACGTCGGGCCGTGGGACTACGCGCAGGACATCCCGATGTTCTGGTACGGGCCCGGCCACATCGCCCCGGCCGGCCAGGTCGAACGCCCCGTGACGCTCGCCGGCATCGCGCCGACCGCCGCGCAGCTGCTCGGTTTCCCGTTCCGCGCGATCGACGGTTCGCCGATGACCGAGGCGATCGCCGGCAACCAGACGCCGCCCCGCCTGCTCGTGACGATGGTGTGGGACGCGGGCGGCCGCAACGTGCTCGAACGCTGGAGGAACGACTGGCCCTACCTTCGGTCGCTGATCCCGCAGGGCGCGTGGTACGAGCACGCGACCGTCGGCACAAGCCCGACGTCGACCGCGCAGACGCATGCGACGATCGGGACCGGCGCGTTCCCGGATGAGCACCTGATCGTGGCGCACAAGCTCCGGATCGGCCCCGACCTCACCACGCCCTGGGCGAAGGGTCCCGCGTACCTGATGGAGCCGACGCTCGCGGACCTGTACGACCGGGCGATGGGCAACGAGCCGGTCGTGGGCGAGGTCGGGACCGTGAGCATCCACCTGGGGATGCTCGGCCACGGCTCGATGTGGGGCGGCGGCGACCAGGACATCGTCGCGATCCGAGAGAAGATCGGGGCGGACACGCTCGGTGCCGAGGGTTCGGACTGGAACCTCTCGTCCGAACTCACGCCGTACTACCGGTTCCCCGAGTACGTGAACCAGGTCGGCGGGTTCGGCAAGGACGTGCGGGCGGTGGACGCGAACGACGGGCAGCTCGACGGCCGGTGGCGGACCAACGACATCGAGGCGCTCCTGCAGGGGTTCGACACGCCGGCACGGATCCCGTACCAGACCCGCGTGATCGAGGAGATGATCCGGCGCGAGGGGTTCGGCGCCGACGACACGCCCGACCTGCTGTACGTGAACTACAAGATGATCGACTACATCAGCCACGTGTGGACCGTGAACAGCCCGGAGATGCAGGACGCCGTGAAGGGGCAGGACGCGGCGCTGCAGACGTTCGTGGACTTCCTGAACGCGACGGTCGGTCGGGGCCAGTGGGCGATGGTGCTCACGGCCGATCACGGTTCGATCCCCGACCCCAAGGTGACCGGCGCGTTCCAGATCGCCGCCACGCCGATAGGGGCCGGGATCAACGCCAGGTTCGACACGGACGGCGACGAGACGCATATCGTGCAGCTGATCCAGCCCACGCAGATCTTCGTGAACCAGGCCGAGCTCCGGCAGAACGGTCACACGCTCGAGGAGGTCTCCGAGTGGATCCTCGGCCTGACGAAGGGCCAGACCGCGCAGCCCGGCGTGAGCGTGCCCGCCGATCAGGCGGACGACCTCGTCTTCCAGGCCGCGTTCCCGTCCAAGATGATGCGGCATCTCCCGTGCCTGCCCGAGGCGCGCCCGTGAGGCGCCTCGCGCTCCTGCTCGTGATGGCGGCCATCGTCGCCGCGTGCACCTCGGACGCCGGGACCGAGACGCCCCCGCCCGCGTCGAGCTCCTCCGGCTCGGGCTCGAGCGGAGGCTCCGTCGAACCGGTCGCGCCCCCCACGCCCGGCGCGCTGGCCGACGCCGCCTGCGCGATCCCGCACGAGCAGCTCCTGCGGATCTGGCGGGGGACCGACCCGGAGCGTTCGGGGCAGATCGTGTTCGTGCCCCAGGAACCGAACTTCGTCGGCACGAACTTCCCGCACTCGGGTCCGTGGAACTACCTCCAGGACGTGCCGCTGTTCTGGTACGGCCCCGGCATCATCCCGGCGCTCGGCCGGGTGCAGCGTCCGGTGACGCTCGCCGACGTCGCACCGACCGAGGCCAAGCTGCTGCATTTCGGGTTCGACGCGCCGGACGGCAAGGCGATCCCCGACGTCCCGAGGCCGGGCACCCCGCCGCCGTTGATCATCACGCTCGTGTGGGACGCCGGTGGCGACAGCGTCCTCGATGCGTTCCCGAACGATTGGCCGGTGCTGCGCTCGATGATCCCGAAGGGGATCTGGTTCGATCACGCGAGCGTGGGTTCGTCGCCGTCGATCACGCCCGCGACGCACGCCACGATCGGGACCGGGGCCTTCCCGATGCACACGGGCCAGACCGACGCCGAGTTCCGCCTCGGCGACGACCTGGTCCGCGCGGGCGCGCTCGGGCCGGTGCTGCTGATGGAGCCGACGCTCGGCGACCTGTACGACCGCGCGATGGGCAACGAGCCCCAGGTGGCCGCGCTCGTGAGCGTGACGTGGCACCTCAACATGGCGAGCCACGGGTCGCTGTGGGGCGGCGGGGACCGTGACATCGCGGTGCTCCGCCTGCCGACCGAAGCGGACAACGAGGGCGCCGAGGGCACGACGTGGAACCTGCAGGGGACCTATCAGCCCTTCTACGAGTTCCCCCCCTACGTGAACGATCTCCCGGGCCTGTCCACGTACACGGGCGCGCTCGACCGCCAGGACGGTGCGATGGACGGGAACTGGCGAGACAACTCGATCTCGCAGTTCGAGGGGGGCTGGGCGACGCCCGCCCGGATCCCCTACCAGACCCGGATGGTCGAAGAGGTGATCTCCCGCGAGGGGTTCGGCAAGGATGACGTGCCGGACCTCCTCTTCATCAACTCGAAGGCGATCGACCACATCAGCCACATCTTCAGCGTGAACAGCCCCGAGATGCAGGACACGCTCTCGTGGCAGGACGAGGATCTCGGGCGGTTCGTGGACTTCCTCGACCAGGAGGTGGGGAAGGGCCGGTACGTGCTCGTCGTGACCGCGGACCACGGAGCGCAGTTCGACCCGGCGGTCTCCGGGGCGTTCCAGGTCACGCCCACCGAGCTCGGACGCGACCTGAACGCGGCCTTCCCGGCCACCGGCGGCGGCTCGGTGTTCCAGGCCGTCCGCTCGAGCCAGATCTACCTGAACGACGACGTGCTGGCCTCGAGCGGCTACACCTCCGAGGAGATCTCGAAGTTCCTCCTCGATTACACGCACGCGCAGGGAACCCCGGACGACGCGCCCCCGCCCCCGGCGGACGAGGCCTCCGAGCGCGTGTTCTCGGCCGCGTTCCCGATCTCGCTGATGCAGCATCTCGGCTGCCTGCCCGAGGCTCGGCAGCCTTGAGAGGTGATGCCCTCTCGGATGCGGAGAGATCCGTCGCGTATCCTTGGCCGGTCCCACGCTCGCCCGACGCCCGCGTGAGCCCGGGGCGACGAGGGGGATCCCGCAGACCGATGGCGCTCACGAAGGAACGTCCCGAGGCCGCCGTTCAGGCTCCCGAGCCCGTGCGGCGGGGCTGGCTCTCGAGCCCGCTCGTCCTCATCGGCGCGATCGCGATCTTGCTGGTCGCGTTCGGGTGGACGTTCCTCCAGGACCCCTCGATCAGCGCCCCGACCCGCGACCCCGCTTGGTACACGTGGCGCTCGAACCTGATGATGCACGACTACCCGGGCTTGATCGCCGGGGACTGGGGCCCGTTCTCGATGTTCGGCGGCGGGTACCGGGTGAGCGTGCCCCTGATGGGCTCGATCCTGCAGCGGGTCGCCGGGATCGACCTGTACACGTTCAGCGCGTTCTTGATGGTAGGCGTCCCCGTGCTGACCGGCCTCGCGCTCGGCGCGTTCTCGTGGCGGACGCACAAGGACCCGCTGCTGTTCCTGCTGATCATGCTCTCCACCGCGGCGCTGTTCATGACGACGCCGTACGTCGGCTACCTCGACAACATCACGGTCCTGTACTTCCTCTCGTTGATCCTCGCGTTCTTCGCGCCCGCGAGGACGTCGTGGGGCGCTCGGACCGCGATGTTCCTGATCGGCATCGCCGCCGCGTTCACGCACCCGACGACCTGCGTGATCTTCGGCTTCTCGCTGATGGCCGTGTTCGGCCTGCGGCTGCTGACGAGCCGGTTCCACCTCGGGCCGCCGCTGAAGGAGCTCGGGCCCTCGCTGATGTCCGTGGGGTTCGGGATGATCTTCGGCCTGTCGACGTGGCTGATCGCGCCGTGGGGCGTGACCGGGTCGCTCGCGGACGCCGCGCTGCCGCCCCCGTACACCAAGGAGGTCTTCTTCAGCCGCCTCTCCGGGTGGGTCGGCTCGCTCCAGCCGGGGATCTTGGTTCCTCTGGTCTTGCTCGCGATCGGGTGGACGATCTGGAGCGCGCGGAAGGATCGAACGCGCTCGGACGAGTTCGGGACGATCTCGGCGATGCTGCTGTTGCCGTTCCTCGGCATCTTCGGGTTCGTCGCGGCGACGTATCCCTACTACCGCTTCATGAACGCCACGATGGCGCTGTTCGCGCTCGGGGGGCTCGGGGCGTACGTGGCGATCCGATGGCTGTGGAAGCGCGAGGGGGCGGCCAAGGTCGCCGGGGTCGTGGCGTCCCTGCTGATCGTCGCCTCGTTCGGCTACATCTGGATGCAGGGTCGCGAGATCTCGCACTGGGCCGATCCCGACAGCCAGTGGATCGACCAGCCGACGCGAACGGCGCTCGAGGCCGCGCGGGCCGTCGTCGAGAATGAGCCGGGCGACCGCCCGATCGTGTTCGTCGTGAACTACGACGACACGTACCAGTCCTACGGGTGGTCGAAGACGTTCACGAACGTCTCGCGCACCGGCCTGCCCGGCGACGCCGTGAAGCGCTCGATGACGTACTTCGGCAGCGTCGAGGACTTCCTGGCCGACCAGCCGACGGTGCTCACCGACCCGACCTACAACAAGATGTCGCGGGCCTTCCAGCGCGAGCTCACCGACCTGCGCGAGGAGTACACGGGCCCGCCGATCGCGATCTTGGTCCGGCAGTTCAACGAGGGCACCGTGAACGAGGATCTGCTCGATCAGGCGCCGGACGACCTCGTGATCCTCGGTGACGATGTCGCGGTCGTGACCGGGCCGGGCTTGACGACGCCCTCGGACACGGCCATCGCGGACGCGCGCGCGGCGGAGGCCGAGGTCGCGGCGTTCTACGCCGACCACCCGGGGATCTTCGGGAACCTCGGGCACACGCTGTGGGTGGTGTTCGCGCTCGCGCTGCTGCTCGTCGTCCCGGGTGCGATCGCGGCGAGGTGGTTCGAGCTCGACGACACGTGGCTGAAGATCGCGCTCGTGCCGGGGATCTCGATCACGCTCATCGTGCTGTCGGGGATCGTCGTGGTCGCGGTCACCCGAGCACCCTTCGGGGTCGTCCACGGGTGGGCGTCGCTGGGGCTCGCGACGGCGGTCGCGGCCGGGCTGCGCTTCGGCGCGAAACCGTTCCTGCGCGTGCTGAACGGCTTCAGCGGCTTCTTCAACTCGATGTTCTCGGTCTTCTCGAACCGCGACTTCTCCGTCCTGGTCGGCATGCAGTACCTGGCGCAGATGGGGCAGGGCGTCGTGCAGGGCGCGATCGGCAAGTCGATCGCGTTCGGGGGCGAGAAGGGGTTCGACGTCTCGACCGTCCCGTCCGCGGACTACCTGCTGAAGGTGGTGCTCGCGCTCTACGTCCCCTACACGCTGATCTCGCCGTTCATCGGCGTCTTCATCGACCGCTTCGAACGCCGCAAGGTCGTCAAGTGGACGAACATCGTCGTCGCCGCGATCGTCGCGGCGGTGGCCGTGGTCGCGATGATCCCGCTCGGGAAGGCGACCACCGAGGGCGACGTCGGCGCGACGGTCGCGCTCATCATCGGTCTGCTGGCCGCCCAGGCGTGTGTCCGCGTCGCGCTGGCCGTGAAGTCGGCCGCGATGCCCGACGTGCTCTCGGGCAAGGACCTGCTCCAGGGCAACGGACTCTCGCAGGCCGGCGGGGCGCTGTTCCAGGTGGTCGGGATCGGGTTCGCGCTCGGGGCTGCGGCCGCGCTCCCCGCATGGCTCGTCGTGGTCGTGGGGGCCGGCCTGCTCGCGGCGGCAGCGCTCGTCGCGCGGCACATGCGCCACGCGGAGGTCTCGGTGCACGAGACGAGCTTCGGCGCCGAGGCGTCCCAGGTGCTCAAGAACATCTCGGCGGGCATCCGCGAGCTCGCGGCGCGGCCGCCGGCCGCGGTCGGCCTGTCCTCGTTCCAGATGCTCCGGTACCAGTTCTGGGGGTTCGTGCTGTTCACGTTCGCGCTGTACGCGAAGAACCTCGTGCAGGGCGGCGACGCGAGCAACGTCGCGCTCGGCTTGTCGGGCGGCGGGGGGCTGATCGGCGGCGCGCTCGGCCTGATCCTCGCGCAGAAGTGGAAGGACCGCGTGCCGCCGATCCGGCTGCTGCTCTCTTCGATGGTGTTGCTCGGCGCCGGGACGATCGTGTTCGGCGCGCCGGTGTCGCTCGCCGGGTTCACCGCGCTGCTGTTCGTCGGGTTCTTCTCGTTCTTCCTCGGCAAGATCTCGGCGGACACGATCGTGCAGCAGGCGATGCCGGACGACTTCCGGGGACGCGCCTTCGCGCTGTTCGACATCGCGTACAACCTCGGGTTCATCATCCCGGCGCTGATCCTGTCGTTCGTCTGGATCGAGAACGACCCGGCGCAGGTGCGGACGATCCTGATCGTCTCGGGCGCCGTGTTCCTGGTGCTGACCGCGTTCGTGTGGCGCTGGTCGCGTTCGATCCGTGAGGAGTTCGCGCCGCAGGACGACCTCGTCGAACAGGAGGTGTAGCCAACAGATGGAGCGCCTGCCCACACCCGATCCGGTGGCTGAGGCCGCCGAGTACCAGCGCTACCTCACCGGTCTGGTGGGCGAGGACGACCCGGCCGAGGTGCAGGCCGGCTCCGCCGACGCCTGGCGCGAGCTGATCCGCGGCGCCGGCGCCCGCGTCGCCGAACGCCCCGAACCCATGGAGTGGTCCGTGCTCGAGTGCCTGGGTCACGTCACGGACTCCGAGGTCGTGGTGGCGAGCCGGTACCGCTGGATCGTCGCCCACGACGAACCGCCGCTCGTCGGCTACGACCAGGACCTGTGGGTCGACCGGCTCCACCACAACGAGGACGACCCGGAGGTGCTGCTCGAGACCTTCGAGGCGCTCCGGCGCGCGAACCTCGCGTTGTGGGCCCGCTCGACCGAACAGGAACGTGCCCGCGTCGGCCTGCACACCGAGCGCGGACCCGAGAGCTTCGACCTCACGTTCAACCTGGCCGCGGGCCACGACCGGTTCCACCTGGATCAGGCCCGCCGGGCGCTCGCGGCGCTCGGCTGACCGGGCTAGCTGCCCGCGATCTCGCGCTCGAACCCGGGGAAGTACCGGCCGATCACGCTGACGTCGAACGACGACAGGATCGACTCCTTCGGCTCGCGTTCGAGCAGGAACGCGAAGCAGTCGCGGACGAACGCCTCGGGCGATCGCCCACCCCCGAGCCGCTCGAGATCGGCCTCGGAGACCGTGAGCTCGTGCTCGGTGGTCGTGTCACCCTCGCGCACGGTGACGTCGAACCGCATCGGGTCTCCGTCCGCCCTGCGCGTCGCCGTGATGTCGGCCATCCCGGCGCATCGTACGACCGGGCCTCCGATAGGTTGGGTCCGTGCCCGAGGTCCGAGGCGAGGACGCCACGCTGTTCTGCGAGGTGGAAGGCGAGGGCGAGCCCGTCACCGTGTTCGCGCACGGGCTGACGAACAACCGCAACGAGCTCGCCGCGTTCACGCCGCTCGTGGCCGGGACCAAGGTCCGGTTCGACTTCCGCGGCCACGGCCGTTCGAGCTCGCCGGCCGACCCGAAGGCCTTCCGGTTCGAGGACTTCGCGCGCGACCTGGACGCGGTGGCGGACGCGTTCGGCGCCACCGTCGCCGTGGGGACCTCGCTCGGGGCGGGCGCGATCGGCAACCTTGTCTGTCGCGAACCCGACCGGTTCGAACGGATGGTCTGGCTGCTGCCCGCCGGGCTCGACCTGCCGTTCGGGCTCGCGAACCGCTACCACCTGCTCGCCGAGGACCTCGAGGGCAAGACGCCACAGGAGGCGCTCGAGACCGTGCTGAACGACCCCGAGCGCGTGGCCGAGTACGTCGAGACGCCGTGGCGTCTGGAGCTCGATCGCGTGATGTGGCAGCACGACGACCCCGACGGTCTGGCCCGAGCGATCCACGGCGTGATCGAGGACTGGCCGATCCCGGACCGGGAGCTGCTGCGCGACGTCGCGGCGCCGACGATCATCGTGACGATCGAAGGTGACGAGGTCCACCCGGCCGAGCTCGGCCGGCTCTTCTCGCAGCTGCTGCCGAACGTCGAGCTGATCGCGCTCGAGGATCAGGACGAGTTGCTCCGTCGGATCCCGGAGCTCGTGGCCCGCGTCTCGGCCTTCATCGCAGGCGAGGACGGAACCGGGCAACGCCAGAGGTAAGAGTCGGCCGGCGGACCGAACCGGGAGTTACTCGCGACCCAGGTTCCGAGCGAGATGCAGGCCGACACCCGGACCGCCGTGGGGCCGGATGGCGGATCGGTCGACCTGATGGAAGTGGTGGATGAGCGTCGCCCGGTGTGCCGGATCGATCCCGGCGCCGTGGTAGCTGACCCACAGCCGCAACCCCGACTTCTCACTGTCGGCGCAGATCGTGACTTCCGAGCCATCGGGCGCATTCTCCAGCGCATGACCCAGGAGGTCCGTCAAGATCTCGATGACCAGGTCGCGGTCCGTGGCGACGGTGCCCTCGGGGATGTCGACGGCGACGCGGTCGGATGCGCCGAACCCCGCCGCGACACCACGGGCCGCGCCGGCGAGGTCGACCTGGAGGATGTGGAGAGGGCGGTCGCCCATCCTCGCGCCACAGGATGTTCGCGATCAGACGTTCTAGCCGCTTGGTCTGACGTTCGGCGGCCTCGAGCAGCTCCCAAGGGGGTTCGAGCTCTCGGAGCATCGCGTGAGAAGTATCGGCCCGATCCGACGTCATCCTGAGTATCTCCGCGCGACTTCTCGTGGTTGCGGCGGAACGGCCTCGGGGGCACGAGGGCCGGTTCCGAGGTCGGCTACCCTGTGGGCGTGACCGAGGAGCTGTGTGCCACCGATGCGTACGCGACGTCCTGCGATGCGATCGTCGAGCAGGTCACGGACGGGGGCGTCGTCCTCGATCGAACGGTCTTCTACGCTCGGAGCGGAGGCCAGCCGGGGGACACCGGGGTCCTGCGGTGGGACGCAGGCGATGTCCGGGTTGTCGACACCGTCAAGGAGGGCGGCACGCTCCTGCACCGGCTCGAAGGCGATCCTCCCGCCGTGGGTACCGCCGTCACGGCCGAGATCGACTGGGATCGCCGCCACACGCTCATGCGCACGCACACCGCCCTGCACGCGCTGTCGGCGATCGTGTTCCGCGACTACGACGTGAAGGTCACGGGCGGGAACATGGAGCCCGGGGTCGCGCGCATGGATTTCGAGCTCGAGTCGATCGACGCCGAGTTCGGGCGAGAGGTGGAGGACAAGCTGAACGCCGAGCTCGCGGCCGACCGCCCCGTGCGCGTGAGCTTCCTCCCCCGAGCCGAAGCCCTGGCCGATCCCGACCTGATCCGCACCAAGGTGAACCTGATCCCCGAGTCGGTGGATCCGATCCGCGTGATCGAGATCGAGGGGCTCGACAAGCAGGCGGACGGCGGGACCCACGTGCGTTCGACCGCCGAGGTCGGACACGTGCGCGTGGCGAAGACCGAGAACAAGGGCAAGGCCTTCAAGCGGATGCGGATCGAGCTCGCCTGAGCGTGACCGACCCGACCGCCCGCGATCACCCACCCGCCCCGAGCGACCCCTCGGGCCGCCACGACCTGCTCGGCGGCGCTTCCGCCGCGGTCTCCGCGGTGCTGTTCGGGACCATCATCATCTGGGGCCGGTTCGTCCTGGAACGTGGTGTGCCCGTGGAGACGATGCTGTCGATCCGGTTCGCGCTCGGCGCCGTCGTGCTCCTGCTTGCGCTGTTGCTCACCCACAGGCCGATCCTGGCGGCTCGCGGCGAACGGCTCCGGCTCGTGATGCTGGCGGTGTTCGGCTACGCGATCGAGGCGAGCCTGTTCTTCACCGCCACCCAGCACGGGACGGTCGCCGCGGTGACGCTCCTGTTCTTCACGTACCCCGTGTTCGTGACCGTCTGGGCGTGGGCGCTCGGGGGCGACCTGCCCGCCCGGCTCACGGTCATCTCGCTGCTGTGCGCGGTCGGCGGCGCGGCGATCGTCGTCGGGACGGGGACGGGTCTGGCGATCGACGGCATCGGGGTGCTGCTGGCGCTGGTGACCGCGATGACCTACAGCGGCTACCTCACGGGCGTCGACCTGCTGATCGAACGCACGAACGCCCTCACCAGCGCGATGTGGATCAGCGCCGGGGCGTCGCTCGGGCTGTTCGTCTACGCCAACGTGGTCGGCCACTGGGACCTGCCCGCCGGCGCCGCCGAGTGGTGGCCGCTCGTCGGCATGGGGTTGTCGTCCGCGGGAGCCTTCTTCTTCCTGATGGAGGCGCTCGCGAGGATCGGCGCCGTGCGGACCTCGATCGTCTCGGCGATGGAGCCGCTCGCGGCCGCGGTCCTCGGGTTCGTGTTCTTGGACGAGTCGGTCACCGTCGGGGTGGCGGCCGGCGGCCTGTTGATCCTGGCCGGGGCGATCACGGCGAGCCTCGCCCGCACGCCGACGCCGCAGGAGCAGCAGATCCCCTAGCGCAACCGGGAAGCGCGCATCGCGAGGTAGCGCTGTTCGGGCACGCTCGCGGTCATCGTCGCCGCGCGCCGGTACGACTCGCGGGCCGCGTCGAGCTCGCCGGCCAGCTCGAGCAGATGACCCCGGACCGCCTCGAGCCGATGGGTGTTCGCCATGCGATCGTCCGCGTCCAGGGTCCCGAGCACCGCCAGCCCTGCCCGAGGGCCGTCGACCATCGCCACGGCGACCGCACGGTTGAGGGTGACGACGGGGCCGGGCGAGACCTGCTCGAGCACGTCGTACAGGGCGAGGATCTGCGGCCAGTCGGTCTCGTCGGCGCTGGGCGCCTCGTCGTGGATCGCCGCGATCGCCGCCTGCAGCTGGTACGGACCGATCGGGCCTCTGCCGAGGGTGTCCGAGATGATCCCCACGCCCTCCTCGATCTGCGCCCGGTCCCACAACGCCCGGTCCTGGTCGGCGAGCGGGACCAGCTCGCCGCCGGCGGTGGTGCGCGCCGCGCGCCGGGCATCGGTCAGCAGCATCAGGGCCAGGAGCCCGGCCGCCTCACCTTCGGTGGGGACGAGCCGGCGGAGCAGGCGCGCCAGCCGGATCGCCTCCGAGGTGAGATCGGCCCGGTGCAGCGACGGACCCGCGCTCGTCGTGTACCCCTCGTTGAACATCAGGTAGAGCGCGTGCAGGACGACCCGGAGCCGGTCCGCCCGCTCGGCGTCCGGTGGGAGGTCGAACCGGGCACCGGCCTGCCTGATCGCCTGCTTCGCGCGGCTGATCCGCTGGGCCATCGTGGGCTCGGGGACCAGGAACGCGTTCGCGATCTCGGCGGTCGTCAGGCCGCCGACCGCTCGGAGGGTCAGCGCGAGCTGCGACGGCACCGAGAGCGACGGGTGGCAGCACAGGAACAGGAGCGCGAGCGTGTCGTCGTGGCCGTCGACGGGTCCCGGCTCGGGAACGTCGAGGACGGCGACGTGCTCCTCGCGGCGACGGCGGGCGCCCTCGGTGCGCCACCCGTCGACCAGCCTTCGCGACGCCACCGTGACGAGCCAGGCTCGCGGGTTCTCGGGCACGCCCTGGTCGGGCCACTGGGTCGCGGCGGCGAGCAGCGCCTCCTGCACCGCGTCCTCGCTCGCGTCGAACCTGCCGTACCGGCGGACGAGCGCGCCGAGGACCTGCGGCGCCAGTTCGCGCAGCAGGTCCTCGGTGTCGGGTGCGTCGACCGGCGACACGGGTCCGTCGTTACGCCGCCGCCTCGGCGGCGCGCCGGAGCCCGTCGATGTCGATCTTGGTCATCTGCAGCATCGCCTGCATGGCCCTTGCCGCCCGCTCGGGGTCCGGGTCGCCGAGGAGCTCGCCCAGCGCGGTCGGGATGATCTGCCACGACAGGCCGTAGCGGTCCTTCAGCCAGCCGCACGGGCCCGCCTCGCCGCCCTCGGACAGCGAGGACCAGAGCGCGTCGACCTCCTCCTGCGTCTCGCAGTCCACGAAGAACGACACCGCCTCGGTGAACTGGTGGTGCGGGCCGCCGTTCAGCCCGGTGAACTGCTGCCCCTCGAGGCGGAACGACACGGTCATGGCCGAACCGGGCTTGCCGGGTCCGCCCTCCGGGTAGCGCGCGACCTCCAGGATCTCGGACTCGCCGGCGGAGCCCGGCCTCGCGTTGAACACGGACACGTAGAACTCGGCGGCCTCCTCGGCCTGGTCGTCGAACCACAGGAACGGTGCGATCTTCGGCATCACGGTCTCCTTCCGGCCATGGTGCGGTGGTCGATGCTCGGACTCAGAACTCGGGTGGGGCGTCGGCGATCTGCCGAACCTCGATCGGGCCCTCGATGAACGCGACGATCCGCGAGGCGATCTCGAGCACCCGCTCCTCGGACACGTCGACGATCAAGTACCCGGCGAGCGACTCCTTCGCCTCCGCGAACGGGCCGTCGGTCACGACCGGAGCGCCGTTCTCGAACCGAACGGTCTTGGCCTGCGTCGGGTCGACGAGCCCCTGTCCGTCGACGAACTCGCCGGACTCCCGTAGTTCCTGGTCGAGGTCCGTCATGAACCCGATCATCGACCGGATCCACTCCGTCGACCGGGTCTCGATCATCGTGCCCTGGTCCCCGAACATCATGATCAGGTACTTCATCCCGTCACCCCTTCCGTCGGCGCCCGCGGTGGGCTCCCTCACGACATGGTCGGAGCCGCTGGGCGGTTCTCGACATCCGACCTCGACGGAACCCTAGGCGACGGGACGACCCGGGCGCGATGCGGCTCGCGCAGGCACGACCGGCGCCCGAGCGAGGACCGCCGCTAGGGCCCGAGCCCGATCGCGAGCGCGGTCAGGGCCACGTAGATCGCGAGCCCGCCGGCCACCAGCATCACGCGCAGCGACCGCTGGATCGGCGAGCGTCCGAACGCGTAGTACGCGATCGGCCCGGCGAGCGGGATCACCAGCACGACCAGCATCCACAGGACGCGGGTCCGGTTCGGCACGGCGTCCTGGCGGACCAGATCCCACAGCGCGATCGAGACCCACGCCGAGTACAGGATCAACGGCAGCGCGTAGGCGTACAGGCCGATGAACACACCCCACCAACTCGTGGCGAGCGAGATCCCGAGCACGGTGACCTCCTGAGAGACGTCGGATGACCCCGGCACGTCGAGCGTGCGGGCATCGCGGATGCGGACGGGTTCGGGGACGGCGGTCTCGGCGATCGCCGGGTCGGGCGGGGCGCTCTCGGCGCCAGGCATCTGTTCCTGGTCCGGCGGCGGCGGCTGCGAACGCCAGTCGCCCACGGCCACATCTCCGAGCGCGGCCGCGAGGTAGCGCTCCAGCGGGCCGACGATCGCGCCCAACGAACCACCGGGGATCCGGGCGAGCGGCGAGCCGCACCCGGCCCGCCATTCGATCGCCGGCGGCAGGCTCGTGGAGAAGGCGTTGCCCGAGAAGCAGTCGCCGCCACCCGACGGCGCGCCGAGCGCCAGGTCAGCCCGTCCCGAGTTCCGGACGAGGTTGTCGCGGACCTCGTTGCCCTGCGTGAGCCAGACGTCCTCGTCGGGCGAGGGCAGGAGCGCGATGCCGAACGCCTCGTGGTCCTCGACGAGGTTCTGCGTGACGAGGTTGTCGCGCCCGCCGTTCACGATGATCCCGATCCCGAGCGACGGGTACTCCAGGTCGAACGACGGCGCGTCCGCGTTGTTGTTGTCGTGCACCCAGTTGCCGGCGATCAGGGCGTCGTGCTGCGGCGCGAGCTCTTCCGAGTCCAGGGTGTTCGGCACGATCCCCGCGAGGTTGTCGCGCCACTCGGAGTTCACGACGAACAGGTCGCCGCCGGCGTTCGTGCCCGAATACCCCACGGCGTTGTTCTCGGCGAGTACGTCGGTGATCACGGCGTGACACGGGGAGCACTGGCCGATGTAGAAGCCCGAGTCGGGATGCCCGCTCGCGTACGAGTGGTCGAACTGCCCGAACTCGGAGTCGAACGCGAACAGCCCGTAGTCGCCGTCGTTGAACGCCGTCAGGTACGACCCTCGGTAGCCGAACACGCTCGACCACAGGAACCCGTTCACGAGGTAGTGGCGAGCCGTCATGTTCTCGATCGTCACGCCATCGGCCTCGATCACCGCGATCCCGTTGTCGAGCGTGAACCCGCCCTCCAGGATCACCCGGTTGCGGTCGAGCCCTCGGATCGTGAGGAACGGCGTCGTCACGACCACCGCCTCCTCGTAAACGCCGGGAGCGATCACGACGATGCCGCCGGGCTCGGCCGCGTCCACCGCGGCCTGGATCGTCGGCTCGTCCTGCGGCACACGGATCTCGGCGCCGGGGAGCGAGGGCGGGGTCTCGCGACCCGGTCCGACGTCCGACGGCGCCCCCGGGATCGGCGCGTCGCCGACCAGCACCAGGCCGGTCATCCCGGCACCGGGCGAACCGTGGATCGAGCAGAAGTAGGGGTAGGCGCCCTCGGTCGCGAACGTCTCGTCGAACACCTCGCCGGGTGCGAGATCCGCCGAGGCGAACGCGCCGTCGTCGGCCGTGACGTTGTGCGGGCTGCGGCCCTCGTTGGTCCACTCGACCGTCCCTCCCACCGGGATCCGGACGATCCGCGGGGCGAAGACGTTGTCGAGCATCTCCACGTCGAGGCTCGAGCCGGTGGACGAGGCCCGAGCGGGCGCGATCGGGAGGGCGAGCACGAGCGGGAACGAGAGCAGGATGACGGCGCGCAAGCGTCGGCGCATCGCGGGCGAGGCTAGCACCGGTTCCCACCCCGGCCGTGGAGCGTACCCTGTGGGGGTTCGGGGGCTCAAGGAGCGAGCGCGAACGCGCGAGCGGTAGCCCCCGGTAGGAGGGTCATGGCTCCCGAACGTCTCACCGCGCTCGACGCGTCGTTCCTGTACCTGGAGCGGCCGGCGATGCACATGCACGTGGCCGGGCTCTCCGTGCTCGACCCCTCGACACGGCCGGACGGACGGCTGCGGTTCGAGGACGTCGAGGGGGTGTTCGCCTCGCGCCTGCACCTCGTGCCCCGGCTCCGCCAGAAGGTGAAGATGGTGCCGTTCGGGCTCGCGCTCCCGGTCTGGGTCGACGACGCCGCGTTCGACCTGGAGTTCCACATCCGCCGCGCAGCCCTTCCGCAGCCCGGCGGGCGGGTCGAGCTCGGCGAGCAGGTCCAGAGGATCCTCTCGCGCCCGCTCGACCGGTCCAAGCCGCTCTGGGAGCTCTACTTCATCGAGGGTCTCGAGGGCGGTCACGTCGCGACCCTGATGAAGGTGCATCACGCGATGATCGACGGGCTGTCCGGCATGCACCTGACCGCGGCGCTGTTCGACCTCTCGCCCGAGCTGCCCGAGCATGCGCAGCCCCCCGCCTGGGAGCCCGAACCCGAACCCTCCTCGCAGGACCTGCTCCGCGAGGCGACGGAGTCACTGGTCGCCCATCCGTTCCAGGCGCTGATGAACGGCATGGACGCGGTCCGGCGGTCGCCCGCGGTGGCGGCGCTCGACGTCGGCACGGTCCTATCGGGGTTCCGCAGCATCTTGGACATGGGCGCGCGCCCCGCGTCGCCGCTCGACGTGCAGATCGGGCCCAACCGGCGGTTCGCGATCGCCGACGCGCCGCTCCAGCGGTTCAAGGAGATCAAGGACGCGTTGGGTGGGACCGTGAACGACGCGGTGCTCACCGTCGTCGGTGGAGCCCTACACCTGCTGCTGCGCGACCGGAAGGAGCCGACGCGGGGACGCACGCTGCGGGTGATGGTGCCGGTCTCGGTCCAGGGTGGCCGCGACGCGTCGCTCGGCAACCGGGTGGCGCCGGCGTTCGTCGACCTGCCGGTCGGCGCGATGGGCCCCAAGCGCCGACTCGCGCTCGTGCGCGAGGGGACCAGCCACCTGAAGGACTCGATGATGGCGATGAGCGCCGACGCGATCATCGGTCTCGGCGCGTATGCCCCTGGTGGACTGCTCGCCGCGGCCGCGCGTCTGGCGAGCCGGGGTCCCTGGTTCAACCTCGTCGTGTCGAACATCCCCGGGCCGCCGCAGCCGATGTACATGGCGGGCGCGAGGCTCGTCGCGCAGTACCCGTCGCTCCCGCTCGGCGAGAACTCGGCGCTCTCGATCGCGGTCACGTCGATCGGCGGGACGATGGCGTTCGGCCTGACGGGCGACTACGACGGGATGCCGGATCTGCAGCGGCTCGCGTTCGCACTCGAGGAGTCGCTCGCCGAGGTCTCGAAGGCCGCCGGCCTCTAGGCCGCCGAGGTCCTCTAACTCTCGGGCAGACCCTCGATCCAGGGTTCGACGGCGGCGAGCCAGCGTTCGGGCGCCTCCATCTGCGGGACGTGGCCAACCTTCGGGATCAGCCGCACATCCCAGTCCGGCCGCATCTCGAGGGCTCCCATCGCGAACCCGAGCGGCACGAGCCGGTCCTCACGACCGTGGACCACGAGCACCGGAGCCTTCACCGACCCGACGATCCACCGCACGAGCTCGCGCCGCCGGCCGAGCGACAGGAGCGACCTCGCCGCCTCCAGGAACGCCGGTCCGGCGTCGGGGTTCTGCTGGTGGCGTACGAGCTGCTCCACGTGGAGGCGGACGAGGTCCTCGGGGATCGTCGAGGGATCCGCGGCGATGATCCGCAGGCCGAGCTCGACCGCGCGTTCGGCCTCCAGCCGCGTGACGCGTTGGCGCGAGGCCCATTCGCCCACCCGGGGGAGCTCGTAGAGCGCGAAGCCGACCATCACGACCGGCGCCGGCAGCGACGAGCCGCGCTTCCACGGGAAGACCGAGTTCGAGAGCACCAGCGCCTCGACCGCCGCCGGCTCGAGCGCGGCCTCGAGCATCGAGATCCCGCCGCCCATCGAGTTGCCGACGAGCACGACCGGCCCCCCGCCCGCGACCTCGTCGACGAACCTCGACACCGTGCCGCGGAGGTCGCTGACCCTGCTGCGGCGGCCGTTGCGCTCGGTCCGTCCGAAACCGGGCAGGTCCATCGCGAGCACTCGCCCGTGCCTCGCCAGACCCGGCGCCACCGCCAGCCACGACAGCAGGGACCCGCCCAGCCCGTGGACGAGCACGAACGTGCGCCCGGGCGGCCCGTCCCACTCCACGTAGTGCACGGGGCCGTCCAGGTCCGCGAACCTGCTGGGGGGCATCTCGATCCGCATCGATGTCCGGTGACCTCCGATCGCCATTCTCTACACTCGGGGCCATGCCGATCGTTCGACTCCGGCCCCCGCTCCGCGAGCTGGCCGAGGGCCGTCGCGAGGTGACCGTCGAGGGCGGCACCGTGGTCGACGTCCTGCGCGAGCTCGAACGCTCGCACCCCAAGCTGGGCGGCTGGATCCTCGACGACCGAGGGCAGGTCCGCCAGCACGTGGCGGTGTTCCTCGAGGGCGAGCGCGTCGACGGCGACGCGCGCGTCGCGACCGAGGATCGCCTGGAGGTCATCGGCGCCGTGTCCGGCGGGGCCGCGACGGAGCTCCTGGTCGGGACCCGGAAGGGTCTGTTCGTGCTGCGCGGCGAGCGTGAGGGCGAGATGGACGTCGTGGCCCGGGCGTTCCCCGGCAGCTCGGTGGAGTTCGCGATCCGCGATCCGAGGACGGGCCGGTACTTCGCGAGCGTCACCCACGGGCAGTTCGGCCCGCGCGTCTACCTGGCCGACGACCCGACCGGCGCCTGGGACCAGGCGGAGGGTCCTCGGTTCCCCGAGGACACGGACACGACCCTGGTCCGAACCTGGGTGATCACGCCCGGGGAGGGAGACGGCGTCCTGTACGCGGGGGTCGACCCGGCCGCGCTGTTCGAGAGCCGGGACGACGGGATGACGTGGGAGCTCAACCGCGGGCTCTGGGACCAGCCCAGCCGGCCCGAGTGGGGTCCGGGGGCCGGCGGCCTCTGTCTGCACTCGATCTGCCCGTGGCCTGGCGAACCCGATCGCCTCGCGGTCGGCATCTCCTCGGTCGGTGTCTGGGTCACCGAGGACGGGGGAGCGTCCTGGGAGATCGGCAACGCGGGGATCGTCCCGCGATACCTGCCGGAGGAGGCGCGCGCCACCGAGCCGCTCGCGCGATGCGTCCACAACATGCACCGGTCACCGACCCGGCCCGAACGCCTCTTCATGCAGTTCCACGGCGGCGTCTACCGCTCGGACGACGCCGCGCGCTCGTGGACCAGCATCGCCCAGGGTCTGCCGAGCGACTTCGGCTTCCCGATGGTCGTCGATCCGAACGACCCCGACTCCGCGTACGTGATCCCGCTCAACTCCGATCTCGACCGCGTCTCGGCCGAGGGTCGCCTCCGGGTGTTCGAGACGCGCGACGCCGGCTCGAGCTGGACCGGCCACACCGAGGGACTGCCGCAGGACGACACCTACCTCACGATCCTGCGCCAGGCGTTCGCCCGCGACGAAGCGACGCCGCTCGGCCTGTGGTTCGGCGCGACGTCGGGCGAGCTGTTCGGGTCATCGGATGCCGGGGCGACGTGGCGCGTGGTGGCTCGCGATCTCGCACCCGTGCTCTCGGTCCGCGCCGCCTGAGGCGGTCACTCGCCGGAGCCCGAGGGGGCGGCCGGGGACCGCCCCCTCGGGCTCGGGGGAAGCTCAGTCGTCCTGTTCGTCCTCGTCGTCGGCGGCCCCATCCTCTGAGTCGCCCGCCGTCTCGGTCTCCTCCGGCTCCGTCGGCTCCGTGGCCGAGCTCGCCACCGTCATGACCGTCCCGAGCGGGGGCTCCCAGTCCCACTCTCCCGGGAGCAGAGCGTCCCGGCTCGGGGCGAGGATCAGGTCCAGGTCGTCCTGCAGGGTGTCGCGATCCATGCCGCCTCCTCTCGCTCGAACACGCTCATCGAACCTCAGCCGGGTGGCCGGGGCGCATCCCGGCGGGGGCCGCGGTGTGAATCTCCCGTGGCGTTCCGTGCCTCCGTGCTTAGACAGGCACGAAAAGGGGAATACTGGGTATCTCCACGAGGTCTACACGTGCGTCGGCTTTACAGGGACGCGGGGGGGCAGATAGCATGGCTCCCGGTGGCCCGGGGAGGCCGGTCTTCGTATGCCCGGGGCCCTATCGACTGAGCACGGTCCCGAAGACCTCCAGGGGCGAAGCATGCACCCTACGGAGGCTTCGAGGAGGAGAGTGAGTTCATGCCAGAACCTGCACGCCCGCTCGGCACGGATGACGCCGACGACCTCCGTCTGTACCTGGAGGCGGCGGCGCGCGAGCCACTCCTCACCAAGGAGGAGGAGGTCGAGCTCGCCATCCTGATCGAGCACGGGAAGGAAGGGGAGGAGCGTCTCCGCGCCGGCCGCCTGCGATCCGAGCGTTCGATCATGAAGGCTCGCCAGGAGGTCCGGAAGGCGGAGGCGGCTCGACAGCGCTTCATCATGGCCAACCTGCGGCTGGTCGTCTCCGTGGCCCGCAAGTACCAGGGCCAGGGGCTGCCGCTGCTCGACCTGATCCAGGAAGGCAACATCGGGCTGATGCGCGCGGTCGAGCTGTTCGACTGGCGCCGCGGCTTCAAGTTCTCCACGTACGCGACCTGGTGGATCCGTCAGGGGATCACGAGGGCGATCGCAGATCGCTCGCGTTCGATCCGTCTGCCGGTGCACATCCACGACCGGCTGCGCAAGCTGAACCGCACGCGGTTCCAGTTCGCGCAGACGATGGGCCGTGAGCCCAGCCGCGACGAGCTCGCGAAGGCGCTCGACACGACCGTCGACGAGATCGACGACCTGACCGAGATGGGCCGCCGCGAGCCGCTGTCGCTGCAGTCGCCCGTGGGCGAGGACACCGAGCTCGGCGACCTGATCGAGGAGGTCGACTCGGACGCCGCGTTCAACGAGGTCGAGGACGCCCTGCTCCGCGAGGAGATCGGGACGGCCGTCGATCGCGTGCTCGACGAGCGCGAGCGGCACGTCGTAGCGCTCCGCTACGGCCTGGAGAACGGGCAGCCGCTCTCGCTGCGGGAGACGGGCAAGGTGCTCGGACTGTCGGGTGAGCGCGTTCGGCTGATCGAGCGCGAGGCGCTGCGCAAGCTCCGCGATTCGAACCTGATCTCCGCCGTCGCCGCGATGTGACGCGGACGATCACGACGAAGGACGCCGGGAGGGCCGGCCCGCTCCGCGGGCCGGCCCTTCCGCTTCTCCGCTGATGGCGGACCCGCTGCGTCGATCAGTCTCCGTGGTCTCGGACGGGACGACCCTGCCCGGCGATCTCGTGATCCCCGCGGCCGCGAACGCCGTGGTGGCGTTCGCGCACGGCAGCGGCTCAAGCCGGCGGTCGCCTCGGAACGTGGCGGTCGCCGAACGTCTGCGGGGCGCAGGTCTCGCGACGCTGCTGTTCGATCTGCTGACCGACGTGGAGGCACTCGATCGCGGCAAGGTCTTCGATATCGCGCTCCTCGCGAGACGGCTCGAGGGGGCGGTCGGGTGGCTGCGCGCCGATCCCGACATCCCCGAGCTGCCGATCGCGTTCTTCGGAGCGAGCACCGGGGCGGCCGCAGCCCTCGTTGCCGCCGCGCACCTCGGGCGGGAGGTGGCTGCCGTCGTCTCGCGCGGCGGCCGGCCCGACCTCGCGGCGGAGGCGCTCGAGCTCGTGACCACGCCGACGCTGCTGATCGTGGGGGGCGCCGACACGCAGGTGCTCGAGCTCAACCGGCTGGCGCAGGCTCGGATGCGGTGCGAGACACGGCTCGAGATCGTCCCCGGGGGCACCCACCTCTTCGAGGAGTCGGGTGCCCTCGAACGCGTCGCCGAGCTCGCGGTGGCGTGGTTCGTCGACCACGCCGTCTGACCTCGTTACGCCTCGGCGAGCGCCCTGGCACGGTCCGCCTGCAAAGAGATCGCATCCACCATGAGGTCGGTGAAGGCTTGGATATCCTCGGTCGAATCCGGGTCCCCCTTGGGCAGGATCGGTTCGCCGTACGAGACCGCGACGACCGGGCGCCACGGACGTCGGAAATGCAGACCGGGCTTCGGCCACCGCTGCTGCGTGCCCCAGACCCCCACCGGGACCACGGGAGCCTCGGTCGCGAGCGCGATCCTGGCCGCGCCCTTTCGACCACGAAGCAATCCCGTCTCCGGCTCCGGGTTGACCGTCCCCTCCGGGAAGATCCCCGCGAGGGCACCGCCGCGGATCGTCTCGATGGCGATGTCGAGGGCACCCTGGTCGCGCTCGCCTCGACGGAGCGGGATCTGCCGGTACAAACGGAGCGCCCACCCGCACCAGAGCTTGTGGAAGAACTCCGCCGCGACCAGGAAACGTGTCGTGCGCCGACCCCGTGTGCCCGTCATCAGGGTGAGCACGACGCCGTCGAGCGCGGACACATGGTTGCCGGCGACGATCGCCGGGCCCGACGGCGGGATGCGATCGACTCCCTCGACCCGCGTCCGGAACGCGATCCGCCAGAAGAACCCGACGACGGCGATGCCGAACACCCACCATCCGTCCAGGTCGCCGCGTCGAGTCACGCGCGGATGCTACTCGCGCGGGGACCGAACGATAGGATGGGCGACCCTCGAGCCCGAGAAGGAGGTGCGCGGTCCGATGGAAGCGTCCGCCCTGCGGGAGCTCGCCGAGAAGCAGCACGACGACTTCGTCGACGCGCTCCGCGAGATGGTCAACGTGGATTGCGGGTCATATACGCGCGACGGGGTGAACGCGATCGCCGACCTCTGCCAGGCGAGGTTCGAGCGCGGCGGGTGGGAGATCGAGCGCATCCAGCATCAACCAGCTGGCGACGAGGAGCGGCTCGGCGACCTCGTGATCGGGCGTCTCGGGGGGAGCGGGAGCGCACGCGTCCTGATGATCGGTCACACCGACACGGTGTTCGACCCCGGGACCGTCGCCGAACGCCCGTTCCGGATCGAGGGCGACCGGGCGTTCGGGCCCGGCGTCACGGACATGAAGGGTGGCCTCCTCACCGGCTTCTTCGCGGTCGAGGTCCTGCAGGCGGCCGGGTTCGACGGGTTCGGGAGCATCACCTACATCTGCAACCCGGACGAGGAGATCGGCTCGCCCTGGTCGCGCGGGACGATCCTGGCCGAGGCGGAGCGGGCCGACGCGGCCCTGGTCCTGGAGGGCGCTCGCGAGAACGGCGACGTCGTCTCCTCACGCAAAGGGGTGCTCGACGTCCGTCTCGAGATCGAGGGGCGCGCCGCACACGCCGGCGTCGAACCCGAACGCGGCCGCAGCGCGATCCTCGAGGCCGCGCACAAGACCGTCGCGCTCCAGGCGCTCAACGGCCGCTGGCCCGGCGTGACCGTGAACGTGGGCGTGGTGAACGGGGGCACGCGTCCGAACGTCGTCGCCGAACGATGCGTCCTCGAGGTCGACGTCCGTTCCCCCGAGGAGGCGACGTTCGAGGAGGCCGGCGCGGCCGTCGAGGCGATCGCGAACGAGCACACGGTCCCCGACGTGCGCGTGACGACGATCAGCAACGGGTGGCACCGCCCGATGGAGAAGAAGGAGGGCGGCGCCAAGCTGGCATCGCTCGCGATCGCGGTGGCGGGCGAACTCGGGTTCGAGCTCCGGGACGCGGCGACCGGCGGTGCGTCGGATGCCAACACGACCTCCGGCGCGGGCGTGCCCTCGCTCGACGGTCTCGGCCCGATCGGCGGGGACGACCACGGCCCGAATGAATGGCTCGACCTGTCGAGCGTGGTTCCTCGAATCTCCCTGCTCGCCGGGCTACTCTCCAGGCTCGAAGGGATCTGAGGACCCGGTCCCTCGAGGTCGCCCGACGACGAGGAGGGTTCGCCGGTGGACATCAGCGCCGTCCCGTTCGACAAGCCCGAGGACCTGAACGTCATCGTCGGTCAGTCCCATTTCATCAAGACGGTCGAGGATCTGCACGAGGCCTGTGTGAACGTCCCGGGGTTGAAGTTCGGGATCGCGTTCAACGAGGCGAGCGGGCCCCGGCTCGTGCGCCGAAGCGGCAACGACGACGAGCTCGTCGACGTCGCGGTTCGCAACGCGCGGACGATCGGCGCCGGTCACCTGTTCGTCGTCGCCCTGCGCGACGGGTTCCCGATCCACGTCCTGAACGCGGTCAAGGCCGTGCCCGAGGTGTGCCGCGTCTTCTGCGCGACCGCGAACCCGCTCGAGGTCGTGGTGGGCGAGACCGAACAGGGCCGGGGCGTGCTCGGCGTGATCGACGGCTCGCCGCCGGCGGGCGTCGAGACCGACGAGGACGAGGCCGAGCGCAAGCAGCTGCTGCGCCGCTTCGGGTACAAGCTGTGAGCGAGGTCCCCCTGCCGCCGGAGCTCGCCGACCAGCTCCGGGAGGCGCACGAGACCTACCGGCACCTGGTGGAGGGGATCTCGGCCGTCCTGTACGTCGACGCCAACGACGACCACTCCTCGAACATCTACACGAGCCCGCAGATCGAACCGCTCCTCGGCTTCACCGTCGAGCAGTGGCGCGACGATCCGGCGCTGTGGGTCGATCGGATGCACGAGGACGATCGCGAACGGGTGCTGGGAGAGCATCGCCGTTCGCTCACGACCGGCGACCCGTTCCGCACGGAGTACCGGTTGCTCGCCGCCGACGGGCGCGAGGTCTGGATCCACGACGAGGCCTTGCTGGTCCGCGGCGCGAACGAGGACCCGCTGTTCTGGCGCGGCGTCATGACCGACGTCACCCGGACCAAGCGCATCGAGGACCGCCTCCGCAGGAGCCTCGACGTCCTGCGGCGGACGATGGAGGACCGCCGGCAGCTGCTCCTGCGGCTGGAGGACGCACAGGAGGAGGAGCGGCGGCGGATCGCGTCCGACATCCACGACGACCCGATCCAGGTGATGAGCGCCGCCGACATCCGTGCGCAGTCGCTCGCCCGCCGCATCCAGGACCCCGAGCTCCGGCAGGAGGCCGAGGAGCTGCACGACGTGATCCGCTCGTCCGTCGAACGGCTGCGTCACCTGCTGTTCCAGCTCCGCCCGCCCGCCCTCGACCGGGAGGGGCTCGTCCCCGCCCTGCGCGCGTACATGGGCAACGCGGATCCGGTGCCCGAGATCGAGGACGCGATGGCGTTCGAGCCGCCGTCCGAGCTTCGGGCGATCCTGTTCCGCATCGCGCAGGAGGCGATCGGGAACGCCCGTAAGCACGCCTCGGCGACGACGATCCATGTGTCGATCGGCGGCCAGGAGGGCGGCATCCTCCTGGTGGTCACCGACGACGGGCAGGGGTTCGACGTCGGCGTGATCGAGTCGCCCGCACCCGGGCACATCGGGCTGCCGACGATGATCGAACGCGCGCAACTCGCCGGCGGTCGATGCGAGATCGAGAGCGAGCCGGGGCGCGGGACCTCGGTCAGCGCGTGGTTGCCGCTCGCCGAACCGGGTTCGGCAAGCGCCGGGGCCTGAGCCCGGCTACTCCCGGGTCGTGACCTTCGACGCCCGCAGGTACGCGCCCGGGGTTCGCCCGCGCGCGCCGGCCAGCCGCCACGCCAGCAGCTGCATCGGGATCACGCCCACCGCCGACATCAGCGCCCGGTCCAGGTAGCCCGTCGCGACCGGGCGTGCGCCCTTGGGCGCCTCGCCGTCCGGCGTGACCACCATGACGGCGGAGCCCGAGTCGACGAGGTCCGCCGCGAGGCCGAGGTCGAGCCGCCGCGTCTCGGGTTCGGTGGCCATCACGATCGCGCTCATGTTCGGGCCGGCGAGCTCGAGGGGTCCGTGCCGGAACAGCCCGGCTTCGACCGACTCGGCCATGACGCCGGACTCCTTCAGCACGAGCGCGCCGAGCTCGGTCGCCGCTCGCGCGGGGCCGCGGCCGAGCAGCACGATCACGTCCCGGCCGCCGTGCCAGGCCTCGAGCTCGGACGCGAGCGCCTCGGGGTCGTCGAGCAGGCGTTCGGCGGACCGGGCCGCGCCCTCCGCCGCCGTCCGGGTCCGGTCGACCGCGGTGTCCACGCTGTCGCCGGCGAGCAGCCGCGCCAGCCCCGAGAGGGTGGTCATCGAGGCCGCGAACGTCATCGACGAGGGTCCGGACTCCGGACCGGCCCACGTGTCGAGCTCGATGTCCGCGCGCCGCGCGAGGTCGTTGTTCGTGCCGTTGGTGATCGCCACGACGAACGGCCGCGTGCGCTGCTTGGCGAGCTCGTTCACGAGGCGCACGATCTCGGCGCTCTCGCCGGACTGGCTGACGACGACCGCGAGGGTCCTCGCGTTGAGGATCGGCCGGCGGAAGTGCAGCAGCTCGGCCGCGTCCACGAGGAGTGCCGGGACCCCGCGGGCGGCCAGGTCGTTCACCGCCGGGTAGCAGGCGTCGTACGAACCACCCATACCGGTGAACACGATCGTGCGGGCCGCGTCGCTCGCCTCCCGGATCCGTTCGAGTTCGTCGCGCTGGTCGACCAGCGCCGCGGCCGCCCGGCGCATCGCGTCGGGCTGGCCGGCGATCTCGCCCAGGAAGAGGTCGGACAGCCCTTCGAGGGATCTCATGACCTCGAGTCTACGGCCGCGGCCGGGACCGGCGCCGTGGACAGCGCGATACCCGTGTGCGGGTCGAAGAAATGGAACCTCCGCGGATCGACCGTCAGGCGGATCGGCGTGCCCGGCCCGCACGAGGTCCGAGGATCGACCCGCGCGCAGAACACGGCGCTCCGCTCCTCGGCCAGGAGCGGGATCGCACCCTCGGCCTCCTGCTCGGAGGCCGCGAGCGTCTCGTCGGTCTCCACGGGAGGGGCGTCGACGGCGAACAGGACGTTGACCTCCGAGCCCAGATCCTCGGTGGCGTCCGCGATCACCGTGATCGTGGGCAGGCTCGACCCCGACCAGACTGCCGCGTCCTCCAGGTCCGCGGGACGGATCCCCAGGATCGCGTCCCGGCCCTCGATCGGGCCGAGGTCGAGATCGGCGGGGATCGGGATCTCGAAGCCCGCGAACCGCACGGCGCCGTCGCCGACCGTCGCGCCCACCAGGTTCATGGGCGGCGAGCCGATGAACGCGGCGACGAACAGGTTCGTGGGTCGCTGGTAGAGCTGTTGCGGGGTGTCGACCTGCTGCAGCACCCCGTCGCGCAGCACCGCGACCCGCTCGCCGAGGGTCATCGCCTCCACCTGATCGTGGGTGACGTAGACCGTGGTCGTTCGCAGGCGTTCGTGCAGCTTCGCGAACTGCCCCCGCATCTGGACCCGGAGCTTGGCGTCCAGGTTCGACAACGGCTCGTCCATCAGGAACGCCACCGGTTCGCGAACCATCGCGCGCCCCATCGCGACCCGCTGCCGCTGACCGCCGGAGAGCTCGGCCGGTTTGCGTTCGAGCAGCCCGTCGAGGCCGAGGATGTGGGCGACGTCGTGGACGCGACGGTTGCGTTCGTCCGCCGGCGTCTTTCGGAGCTTGAGGCCGAACCCGATGTTCTGCTCGACGGTCATGTGCGGATACAGCGCGTAGTTCTGGAACACCATCGCGATGTCGCGGGCCTTCGGGGGTAGGTCGGTGACCTGGCGTTCGTCGATGAACACCTCGCCGGCGGTCACTTCCTCAAGACCCGCGAGGATCCGCAGGATCGTGGACTTGCCGCATCCGGAGGGGCCAACCAGCACCATGAACTCGCCGTCGCCGATATCGAGCGACACGTCGTCGACGGCCACGACGTCGTTCCCGAAGACTTTCGTGACCCCGTCGAGCACGATCTTGGCCATGGTTACCCCCGCTTCCCGCGTCCGAGTCTGTGGTCGAGGGATGCGTCGGTCAAGGCAGCCTGGAGGCGAGCCTTCTCGCGACCGCTCGCACCCAGATGGTCCAGCCCCAGGAGCGCCGCACCCAGGACGGGCGGCGCCTCGAGCACCTTCAGCGAGGCGGTCGTCGCGACCTGCCGGATGCCGTCATCGATGCGATCGAAGAACGGCGCGAACCGGTTGCGGAAGATCCCGCCACCCAGGACGACGTGGACGTCGAGCTCGGTCATCCGGAGCTTGCGGATGGCCGTCCCGGCCATCGCGACGATCTCGTCCGCCTGGCGGTCGACGATCGAGGTCGCGACCGCGTCCCCCTCGGCCGCCGCCTCGAACACGAGCGGCGGCAGTTCGGCGACCCGGCTCTCGGGCACCCGGCCGAAGTACATCGCCTGCATCACCTGCCGGGGCCGCCGGAACCCGAAGTGTTCGGCAACGCCGGACGCGAGGGACGTTCGGCGTCCTCGCCCGTCCTCGGATCGGACGGCGTGCCACAGGGCCGCCTCGCCGATGTCGGAGCCCCCGCCCCAGTCGCCGGCGATCCAGCCGAGCGCCGGGAAGCGGTACGTCCTGCCGTCGGGCGCGACGGCCGAGCAGTTGGTGCCGAACCCGCAGACGACGCCGACGCCCCACGTCCGGTCGGTCCCGGCCCGCAGCACGGCGAAGGTGTCGTTGCGCAGCACGGTCTCGTCGGTCCACCCGTGCTGCTGCACCCGCCGCAGGATCGAGCGCTCGTCCGAGGGCAGGTCGGCGCCCGCGAGGCAGAACACGCCCAGGGAGGCGAGGGGTGACCGCGCGGGGTCGGCGCCCGCGCTCCGAGAGGCGGCCTCGACGGCCGAGACGACCGGCGCGAGCTCGCCCTTCGCGCGGGCACCTTCGGACGGCCCCACCCTCGCCGAACCGAGCAGCGCGCCGTCGCGCGCCACGACGACGGCGTCCACCTTCGAACCGCCTCCGTCGACCGCGACCAGGGCTGCCCGGCTCACGGGAGCGCCTCGAGCTCGTCGACCGTCGCGAAGGAAGCCCCCGCCCGCTCGAAGCCCTCGAGAATGATCGGGACGGCGTCGGCCGTCGCGCGTGGCCACGTGTGGAGCAGCACCACGGCGCCGTCCCCGTGCTCCACCGCGCGCGCGACGGTGTCGTTCCCGATCTCTTCCGCGGTCCGCCAGGGCTCCCAGTCCTCGGTCTCGACGTGCCAGTGCACGTTGCGGTACCCGAGCTCCTCGAGCGCGTCCAGGACCCGCGCGTCGTCGTGCCCGTCGCCGAACGGGCAGCGGAACCACGGCCTCGTATCCACGCCGGCGATCTCGGAGATCGTGTCGCCCGCCCCGCGGACGTCCTCCAGGAGTCCGTCGTCGGAGAGCAGCGTCATCCGAGCGTGGTAGGTCGAGTGGTTGCCGATCAGATGACCGTCGTCGGCGATCCGGCGGACGACGCTCGGGTTCGCCATGGCCCACCGGGCCTGAACGAAGAATGTCGCCCGGACCTGCGCTCGTTCGAGTTCGTCCAGGATGCGCTGGGTGCTTCCCTCGCCCGCGGCGGGTCGATCGGGATGCTCGGCGTCGAACGTGAGCGCCGCCCGGGGAACGTCACTCACGCGTGGTCACCTTCGAGGCCCTGGTGTACACGCCCGGGACGCGCCCGCGCGCGTTCGCGAGCCGCCACGCGAGGAGCTGGATCGGGACGATCGAGACCGCCGGCGAGAGCAGCCGGTCGACCGACGGGATCCGGACCCCGAGCGCGCCCTGGGGCACGTCGCCCTCCGACGAGACCACCACCACCGAGGCGCCCGTCCCGACCAGGTCGGCCGCGAACGCGAGGTCGAGGGAGCACGTCTCGGGTTCGGTCGCCACGACGACGGCGCACAGACCGGGACCCGCGAGCTCGAACGGTCCGTGCCGGAACGCGGCCGTCTCGTAGGACTCGGCCGTCACGCCGCACTCCTTCAGGGTGAGCGCGCCCATCTCGGCTGCCGCGCGAGCGGGACCCCTCGCCAGGACGACCAGGGTCTCCTGATCCACGGCGTCGGCGATACGCGGGGCCAGGGTCTCGTCGTCGAGCACGGTCTCCACGGCCTCGGAGGCCTCGTGGGCGGCAGCGCTCGCGCGTTCGATCGGATCCACCTTCACCCCGCCCACCCGGCTCGAACGCTCGGACAGGGCGCCGGCGACCGCCGCCAGCTGCACGAGCGAGGACACGAAGGTCATCGTGGACGGACCCTCCTCCGCTCCCGCCCGGGTGTCGAGCCGCAGGTCGGCGCGCTCGGCGAGCGGGTTCTCGAGTCCGTTCGTCACCGACAGCACGACCGGTCGTTCGGGGCGTTCGTCGAGCGCGTCGAGCAGACGAACCACCTCTGCGCTCCGTCCGGACTGGCTGACGAGCACCAGCACGGTAGCGGGGGACAGGACCTGGGATCGGAAATGCAGGAGCTCGGCCGCGTCGATCTGCAGCGCGAGGACGCCGTGGACGGCGAGCTCGTTCACGGCCGGGTAGCAGGCGTCGTACGAGGCGCCCATGCCGGTGAACACGACGCTCCCCGCGCGGCGGCCCGCGTCGCGCAGGGCCTCGATGGTGTCCCGCTGGTCGAGGAGGGCGAGAGCGGCCCGCCGCAAGGCGTCGGGCTGGCCCCCGATCTCGGCGAGGAATGAGTCAGGAAACTTTCCTAACCATTTCATCACCCGGAGTGTACGATGCCGATCGATGGGTGTGAAGGTGGCGATCGTCGGAGCCGGGAGCACCTACACGCCCGAACTGGTCGAGGGGTTCATCCGGCGTGCCGACCGGTTCCCCGTCGACGAGCTCGCGCTGTTGGACATCGATCCCACGCGCCTGGAGGTCGTCGGCGGCCTCGCCCGCAGGATGCTCGACCGGGCGGGGTTCGGCGGCCGAACCGTCCTGACCGGCGATCGTGACGAGGCGATCGACGGTGCGGCGTTCGTGATCGTGCAGCTGCGCGTCGGCGGCCAGGCCGCGCGGCTCCTCGACGAGACGATCCCGCTCCGGTTCGGGTGCATCGGGCAGGAGACCACCGGGGCGGGCGGGTTCGCCAAGGCGCTCCGGACCGTTCCGGTCGTGCTCGAGCTCGCCGAGCTCGCCGGGCGGCGCGGCGCGCCCGGGTGCTGGTTCATCGACTTCACGAACCCCACCGGCCTGGTGACCCAGGCGCTGCTCGACCGCGAGGTCCGAGCGATCGGGCTGTGCAACGTCGCGATCGGCTTCCAGCGACGGTTCGCCGAGCGCTTCGGGGTCGAGCCCGAGCGGGTGGAGCTCGAGCAGGTCGGGCTGAACCACCTGTCCTGGGTCCGGGCGGTGAAGGTGGACGGGGTCGACCGCCTGCCCGAGCTCCTCGAGACCGACCTGGCGGAGCTGAGCGCGGACGCGGAGGTCCCCCCCGAGCTGCTCCGTGCGCTCGGGGCGATCCCCTCCTACTACCTGCGCTACTACTACCGGACCCGGGAGATGCTCGAACGCCAGACCCAAGGGACGACGCGTGCCGAGGAGGTCGCCCAGATCGAGCACGACCTGCTCGAGCTCTACCGCGATCCCGATCTCGCGGAGAAGCCGCAGCTGCTCGAGCGACGCGGCGGTGCGTTCTACAGCGAGGCCGCCGCGCAGCTCGTCGCCTCGCTCGCATCCGGGACGGGCGACGTGCAGGTCGTGAACGCTCGCAACGCCGGGGCGATCCCGAACCTCGCCGACGACGATGTCGTCGAGGTCGCCGCCAGGGTCGACACCGAAGGCGTGCACCCGATCCCGGTCGCGCCGCTCGGCCAGGACATGCTCGGGCTCGTGCAGCACGCCAAGGCCTACGAGCGGCTGACGATCGAGGCCGCGACGACCGGGGACCGTTCGACGGCGCTCCGGGCGCTGCTCGCGAACCCGCTCGTCCCCGACGTGGACGCGGCCACGGGCCTGCTCGACGCGATCCTCGACGCGAACCGCGAGCATCTGCCGCGCTTCGCATGAACCCCTTCGCAGCGGAGCTGCTCGGGGCCGTCCGGATCGACGGGGCGAGCAAGGGGATGCCCCGCGTCTCGAGCCCGGTGCCGCTGCTCCGGGCGGGGGAGCAGGGCTGGTCGCTCGGGGACCTGGAACCACCCTTCGTCGTGCTCCGAGGCTCCGCCCTCGAGCACAACGTCTCGCTGATGTCGACGTACTGCGACGAACACGATGTCCGGATCGCGCCGCACGGGAAGACCACGATGGCGCCGCAGCTGTGGTGGAGGCAGCTCGAGGCGGGGGCGTGGGGGATCTCGGCGGCGTCGGCGGCGCAGGCGCGGGTGATGCGGGCGGCCGGTGTGCGGCGGATCCTCATCGCGAACCCGCTCACCGACGTCGCCGCCATCCGCTGGGCCGCGGACGACCTCCGCAACGACGACAACGAGCTCGCGTGCTACGTGGATTCCGAACGGGGGATCGAGCTGATCGAGACGGTCCTGCGGGAAGAGACCCCGCCCCGACCGCTGCCCGTGCTGGTGGAGCTCGGCCACGCGGGCGGTCGCACCGGGTGCCGGGGGACGAAGGAGGCCATGGCACTCGCGCGACGCGTCGCGAGCTCCCCGAACCTCTCGCTCGCCGGCGTGGCGGGCTACGAGGGGACGGTCGCCCACGATCGCGAGCCGGCGTCGCTCGAAGTGGTCCGCCGCTACCTCGGCGAACTGCGCACGTTCGGGGCAAGGCTCGGGGAGGAGGGTCTCCTGTCCCCGACGGCGTTCGTGAGCGCGGGTGGCAGCGTCTTCTTCGATCTCGTGGTCGAGGAGCTCGGCACGATGCGGTCGGACGTCGGGATGCCCTTGGTGCTGCGCTCGGGGGCCTATGTCGTGCACGACGCCGGTATGTACGAGCGCTCGTCGCCCTTCGCGAACCGGCCGCCCGAGGGCCGGTTCCGCAACGCGTTCGAGGTGTGGGGCGCCGTGCTCTCGACGCCGGAGGACGGGCTCGCGATCGTCGGTCTGGGCCGCCGGGACGTGTCGTTCGACCAGGGGTTGCCCCGCGTGGTGGTTGCCCGTCACGAGGATGGCTCGACGGAGGCTCTGGACGGCGCGGTGGAGGCGATCTCGCTCGACGACCAGCACCTGTACTGCCACGTCCGCGAGGACGCGGAGCTCCGCGTCGGCGATCTCGTCGCCTGTGGTATCTCGCACCCCTGCTCGATGTTCGATCGGTGGCGGTTGATCGCGGTGGTCGACGACGACGACGCCGTGGTCGAGGTCGTAGCGACTTTCTTCTGAGCGACGCTCTCTTACTGATCTTGCCGGAGCAGCGCGACGGCCTCGATCTCGACGAGGAGCCCGTCGGCCAGCCGCGCTCCCACGGTCGAGCGCGCCGGGTACGGCGCGGCGAACCGCTGCTCGTAGACCCGGTTGTACGCCTCGAAGTCCGCGAGATCGCTCAGGAACGCCGTGACCTTGACCACGTCGTCCATCCCACAGCCGGCCGAGGCCAGGCAGCGTTCGACGTTGTCGAGGACCTGCCGGGTCTGTTCCTCGACCCCGCCGGCGACGAGCGTGTCATCGGGTCCGAACGCGACCTGCCCCGCTGTGAACACCAGTGGACCGGCCACGACGACCGGGCTGTACGCCGCCCTCGGTCGGGGCACGTCGGGTGGCTGTCGTGCATCCCTGGTCATGGAGACCTCCTCTCGATCCGCATCGGTTCTCCGAACGACCCCGTGTCGCCGACCGTGGACGCGACGTCGGCCCCGCTCCGCGCGCCCTGTTCGAGTGCCTCCTCGACCGTCGCCCCGGAGAGGCGCATCGCCAGGTAGCCGGCGTTGAACGCGTCCCCCGCTCCGACGGGGTCGAGATCGGGGCTCGGCGTCGGGAGGTGCTCGACCCACGTCTGCGAGCTGAGCGCGGCCGCCCCGCCGGCGCCGCGCTTGAGCACCACCTCGCGGGGACCCAGCTCCCGGCAGCGTTCGGCGAGTGCGCGGCCGCCCGGCTCGCCGACCAGCTCGGCGAGCTCGTGCTCGCCGCCGACCAGGAGATCGGCGCGCTCCACGAGCGGGAGGATGAGCTCGCGTGCGCGGTCGGAGCCCCACAGCCCACGGCGCAGGTTGGGGTCGACCACGCGGAGGCCCTCGGCGCGGTCGAGGAGCGTGATGGCCGCCCGCTGCGGGCCCTCGCCCAGCATCGCCGTGATGCCGGTGACGAGCACCGCCGACGCCTGCTCGACGGGCACCCCGTCGAGGTCCGAAGGCTCGAGCGCGCTGGCGGCCGAACCGGCTCGTTCGTAGACGGGCGGAGCCCCGCTGGTCTCGCGGAACATCCACCCGGTGGGGCGGTCGGGGTCGCGCCGGACCCAGCGCAGGTCGACACCGCAGGCGCGGAGCTCCTCGAGCACGTGGTCGCCGGCGTCGTCCGTGCCGAGCCGGCTCACCCACGCCGCGCCGAACCCGAGCCCGGCGAGCGCGACGCACGAGTTGCTCTCGGCCCCGCCGTGGGTGACGAGCTCGGTCGGAGGCTCCCCGGGGAGCCCCACCACGGTCACGACCGAACGCATCGTCTCGCCCAGGGCGATCACGTCGGGGAGGTTCGTCACGGGTCGCCCCTCGCGAGCTCGACGGCGCGCCGGGCATCGGCGGTGATCCGGTCGAGGTCCGCTCGCGTCCGTGGGGGCGAACCGCCGACGAGCGAGCTCCCCAGTCCGACGCAGACGGCTCCACCCTCCAGCCAGGTGGGCACGTCCGAGACCCGGATCCCGCCCGTCGGGACGAACCGAACGTCCGGGAACGGTCCGCGCAGCGCCGCAAGGTAGCCCGGCCCGCCGAGGCCCGCCGGGAACAGCTTCACGACATCCGCGCCGGCGGCGACCGCCGCCATGATCTCGGTGGGGCTGAGCACGCCGGGGATCGTCGGCACCCCGCGCTCGAGCCCTTCCCGGACGATCTCCGGGACCAGACCCGGGCTCACGAGGAAGCGGGCGCCGGCGTCCGCGAACGCCCGAGCCTCCTCGACGGAACGGATCGTCCCGGCCCCGATGGGTGCGCCCTCGTCGCGCGCCCGGCCGACCTGGTCCAACGCACCCGGAGTGTCGGCCGTGACCTCGATCGACAGGACCCCACCCGCCCGGAGCGCGTCGACGACGGCGCCCAGGTCGCAGGGCTCCCGGTAGCGGAGGATCGCGAGGACTCGGTCGTCTTCGAACGGGGACACGGGCCCTCGCTTGTCTTGACTGGGGCGTCGGGCCGAGCGTAGCATCCTGCCGAATAGTTAGGAAAGTTTCCAAACTCTTTCCGAAGAAACCGAGGGGGACGGCACGGCCGATCAGACGTTCGCCGCGGGGACGCCGAGCCTGCTCAAGGCGATCAACGAGCGTTCGGTCCTCGAGTTCGTCCGCCAGATGGGTCCCGTCTCCCGCGCGCAGATCGCCCGAGACAGCGACCTGTCGAAGCCGACGGTGTCCCAGGCGCTCGCCGCGCTGCTGGCCGCCGGTCTGGTCCGCGAGGCGGGACGTTCGAGCGGCGGGAGGGGCCCCGCGGCCGTGCTGTACGAGCTCAACCCGCGAGCCGGGTGGGTCGTGGGGCTGGACGTGGGCCGGGACTTCGTCCGAGCGGCCATCGCGAACCTCGCCGGCGAGATCGTCGCCCGCCGCGACGAACGCGCACGGGTCCGGAGCCAGCGCACGCTGATCGCGCAGATCGGCGAGATCTCGCACGCGCTCGCCGCCGAGGCCGGCGTGAAGTGGAAGCAGGTCACGTTCGCCACGGTCGGGAGCCCCGGCGTGTTCGACCCGGTGACCGGACACGTCGCGCTCGCTCATGCGCTGCCGGGGTGGGGGCGGAGCGGTCTCGCGCAGGCGGTCCAGGACGAGCTTGGGACGAAGGTCGCCTTCGAGAACGACGTGAACCTGGCCGCGCTCGGCGAACAGTGGCACGGGCTCGGCAAGGGCGTCGAGAACTTCGTCTACCTGCACGTCGGGACGGGCGTCGGGGCCGGCCTGATCCTGCGAGGGGAGCTCTACCGCGGGCACACGGGCGCCGCCGGGGAGGTGGGCTACCTCCCGATCGGCGGCGACCCGAGGGACAAGGGGCTGCGGCGGCGGGGGGTCCTGGACACGGAGGCCGGCGCTTCGGGCGTGGTCGCCACCGCGCGCCGGCTCGGCATGGAGCCGCCGCTGTCGGCGAGGAAGGTCTTCGCGGCCGCCCGTCGGGGCGACCGGATCGCTCGGAAGGTCGTCGAGATCGAGGCCGACCGGATCGCGCTCGCGGCCGCCGCGGTCGTGCCGATCGTCGACCCGGAGCTGGTGGTGCTGGGCGGGGGGATCGGCCGCAACGGCGACCTGCTGCTCGAGCCGGTGACCGAGGCGCTGCGAGCGGTGACGCCCTTCGCGGTCCGGCTCGAGGTGTCGCCGCTGGGTGAGGAGGCGGTGGTGCTCGGCGCGGTCTGGATGGCGCTGCAGGCCGCGCAGGATCTGCTGTTCACGAGGACGAACGGGGTGGTCGCCACCTGACGGAGCCTTGGGTGGCGGAAAGAGACCGGGACATGAGAGGAAGGGTGGGACGGATGGAGGGGGCGAGATGGCGATGAGGCGATGGATGGTGCTGCTCGCGGTGTTCGGTGTGATCGCCGCGGCGTGCACGGCGGGCACCGAGGATCAGGGCGCACCACCGCCGATCGAAACGGGCGCGGACGTCTCGCATGACCCGGTGACGATCTCGATGTGGGTGCCGTTCGGGGGTGCCGAGTACAAGAAGATGTCGGTGGTCTTCGACATGTTCGAGCAGGAGTACCCGTGGATCACGGTGGACGTGCGTCCCGGCATCGGAGAGAACGACGAGAAGGTCCTCGCGGCGATCCGTGCGGGCAATCCGCCCGACGCGGTCATGTCCTGGTCGCTCGACAGCGTGGGCAAGTTCTGCGCATCGGACGCCTGGCAGGATCTCAGCCCGTATATCCAGCAGTCGGGGCTGGACACCAGCATCTTCCCGGACTCGGTCACGCGGTACACGAGCTACGGCGGGAGCCAGTGCGCGCTGCCGTTCCTGACCGACGCGATGGGCCTGTACTACAACAAGGACCTGCTCGCGAAGCACGGGTACACCGAACCTCCGAAGACGATGTCGGAGCTCACCGACATGGCCAAGGGGCTCACGGAGTTCAACCCGGACGGCTCGATCAAGGTGGCCGGGTTCATCCCGTGGTTCGGCTACTACGAGTTCACGCCGTTGGAGCTGGCCATCATCTTCGGTGCCGACTACTACAACGAAGACGGGACCGCATCCGCCGTGGCGACCGACCCGGACTGGCAGAGGTTGTTCGCGTGGCAGAAGGACCTCGTCGACTTCTACGGCGCCGACAACCTCAAGGAGTTCGTGGCCGGGCAGGGTGACGAGTGGTCCGAGCCGAACGACTTCCAGCGGGGACGCGTCGCGATGATGTTCGACGGGGAATGGCGTGTCGCGATGATCGAGGACTACGCGCCCGATCTGAACTACGGCACCGCCCCGTACCCCACGCCGGACGGGCAGGAGGACCAGTACGGGATCGGGAGGGTCGGAGGCACGATCGTCGGGATCCCGCGCGGCTCCGCGCATCCGGCGGAGGCATGGCTCCTGGTCCAGTACCTGGCCACCGATACGGACGCGCTCGTCGAGATGACGAACGTCATCCGTAACGTCCCGACCACCTATCCGGCGCTCGAGTCGCCCGGGCTCGATATCACGCCGCAGTTCCAGACGTTCCTCGACGTGTTCGCCGACCAGGGCTCGCACTACAAGCAGACGAGCGAGATCGGGACCACCGACCAGGACCTCGTCGAGGCCTTCGGCGCGGACTGGCAGGCAGGGGACGTCACCGACCTCCAGGCGGGGCTGCAGTCGACCGCGGAACAGATCGACAACGAGCTCGCGGCCGGCGGCGGCTGAGCAGGTGCCGGCGGCTTCGGTCGCGACGGGCGCCGCGGAGCGGGTGATCGTTCCGCGGCGCCCGGCGCGGCGTCGATCCCTGCGCCGCTACGGCGTCGTCGCGCTGTTCCTGTCGCCGTGGATCATCGGGTTCCTCGTGTTCATCGTGTACCCGATGTTCGCCAGCCTGTACTACAGCTTCACGAACTACGACCTGCTCTCCGCTCCGCGGTTCGTCGGCCTGGAGAACTACACCTTCATGTTCACGAAGGATCCGCAGTTCTGGCAGGCGATGCGCAACACGCTCTGGATCATCGCGGTCGGTCTCCCGCTCGAGCTCGCGTTCGCGATGGCGACCGCGATGCTGCTGACGCGCCCGCGCCGAGGGCATCGGGTCTACCGGACGGTCTACTTCCTGCCGACGCTCGCCCCGCCGGTGGCCGCCGCCCTCGCGTTCGTGTTCATCCTCAACCCGTCGATCGGCCCCGTGAACCAGGTCCTGCGGGGCATCGGGATCGATCACCCGCCGCTCTGGTTCTTCGACCCGTCGACCTCGAAGTGGGGCCTGGTGTTCCTCGGCCTGTGGGGCGTGGGGCAGACGATGATCATCTTCCTCGCGGGCCTCCTGGACGTGCCGGCGCACCTGTACGAGGCCGCCGACATCGAGGGCGCGGGTCGGTGGCAGAGGTTCCGGTACGTGACGTTGCCGATGATGTCGCCGGTCGTCTTCTTCTCGCTCGTGATCGGCGTGATCTACGGCTTCCAGTACTTCACCGAGGCGTACGTCGCGAGCTTCGCCGTCGCGGGTTCGGCCCAGAGCTCGGCCGCCGCCAACGTCGGCTCACCGCAGGGGTCCCTGCTGTTCTATTCGCTGTATCTGTACGTGAAGGGCTTCGCGAACTTCCGGATGGGCTACGCCTCGGCGATGGCGTGGGTGCTGTTCCTGATCACGATGGCCTGCACCGCGATCCTGCTCAAGACCTCACGACGCTGGGTGCACTACCAGGGAGGGTTCCGATAGCCACGACCCTGGCCCCGCCGACCCCACCGCGCACCGCGGACTCAGTGGTCCCGCGCCCGATCCCGCCGCAAGAGCGGCGTCGGCGGTTCCTCCTGTCCGTGGGGAACCACGCGGTCATGATCGCTGTGGCGACGATCTTCCTGCTCCCCGTGGTCTTCATCGTCCTGACGGCGCTGATGACGGACCAGCAGGTCCTCGGCGCGAACCTGTGGCCGAACCCGTTCCGATGGTCGAACTTCACCGACGTCTTCCACGCTATCCCGCTGCTCACGTACACCAGGAACACGTTCGTGATCGCCACGTTGTCGACGATCGGGGTGGTCGTCTCGTGCATCCCCGTCGCGTACGCGCTCTCGCGGATGCGCTGGAGGGGCCGGGAGGCGACCTTCCTCGTCGTCCTGGCGACGATGATGCTCCCGTTCCAGGTGACGGTGATCCCGCTCTACATCCTGTTCGTGCGGTTCGGGTGGATCGGGACGATGAAGCCGTTGATCGTGCCGCTGTTCTTCGGGGACGCGTTCACGATCTTCCTGCTCCGCCAGTTCTTCCTCACGATCCCGTCCGAGCTCTCGGACGCCGCGCGCGTGGACGGTGCGAACGAGTGGCAGATCATGACTCGGCTGATCGTGCCGCTCGCCAAGCCGGCGATCGCCGCGGTCGCGCTGTTCCAGTTCCTCTACTCGTGGAACGACTTCTTCGCGCCGCTGCTCTACCTTGGCGAGAACCCGAAGCTCTGGACGCTCTCGCTCGGCCTGTCCGAATTCCGGGGACAGTTCCAGACCCAATGGAACCTCACGATGGCCGCCTCGGTGCTGTTCATGCTGCCCGTGATCATCCTGTTCTTCCTCGCGCAGCGCGTGTTCGTCGAGGGCGTGACGCTGACCGGGGTCAAGGGGTAGCGCGGACGCACCGCACCGCTTGCTCGGAGGCGTCGTCGAACGCGGGCTGACCGTCCGCGGACACCCATCGCCATGCGTAGCGGTGAGCCTTCAACGTGAGCTTCAGGACGCCGAACGCGTCCGCCTGCGCCGCGACGAGGTTGTCGGGCGCGGTGCCGGACGGCAGGGCGTAGTGGCTCGCGCCCCCGGTCCCCACGACGAACTCTCGGATCCCCGTGGCTGGGTCGAGGTCGCCGCTCGGGTCCATCGGGGCCCAGCGCTGGTAGTTGTGCGAGTGACCGTTCAGCACGACGTCGGCGCGAGCCGCGTGCAGCAGCCGCCAGAGCGGTCCCACCGTGCTCGTCGCGCCGCTCCCCGTGGAGAACGAGAACCGCGGGTGGTGCCAGTACGCGAGGGTGCAGGGGTACTGCGAGTCGGGATGGTCGGCGAGGTCCTTCGCGAGCCACGCGTGCATCCGGTTCCCCGGCCCGGGGTCCGACGGATCGGCCGCCGCCCCGCAGCCCCCGGCCGCGAAGCAGAGCTCGGAGTTCAGCGAGATCAGGTGCCAGCAGGGGTCGTCGGGACACGCTCCGACGTCGAAGGAGTAGTAGCCGAGCCCGTCCGGTCCCCTCGCGGCGTGGCCGAAATACCGGAAGTACCCGCGCGGGGTCGAGGACGGATCGTTGTCGTACTCGTGGTTGCCCGGCGCGGGGGCGATCTGGGCTTTCGCGCGGCCCCAGGTCGGATCGAAGTAGCTCGTGTATGCGGCGTAGGCACCGCGCTCGTACTGGTTGTCGCCGAGCAGGAGCACACGGGCCAGGTTCGGCCCGTCGATCAGGTGGGCGGTGTCGTCGTACTGGCAGTTCGCGGGAGAACCCGAGCCGTACGGGTCGTTCTGGCACGCGATGTCGCCCGCGGCCGCGATGACGAACCGCGTGGGCGCCGCACCAGCGGGTTCGGCGCCGTCACGGGTCGAACTCGGGTGCTCGGGCTCGGAGGCCTGGGCTCGGATCACCGTGGCCGCGATCGCGAGCACGCCGAGCAGAACGAGGGTTCTCCGCATGCCCCCATGCTACCGACGGTGCCGCTACCGGATCCGGAACATCCCCGGGCGGTCGTCCGTGCGTCGCTCGAACCCGTACCGCAGGTAGAACCCCTCTGCGTCCTTCGCGGCCATCAGGCCGATGAACGAGCCGGGCCGAGCCGCCGCTTCCACGTAGCGCATCACGGCCTCCATGATGCGCGTGCCCCAACCCTGCCCCTGGAGCTCGGGCAGGACGATCACATCCTGCAGGTAGAAGTAGATCCCGCCGTCCCCGACGACGCGACCGCAGCCGACCGCGTCGCCGTCGCGTTCGAGCACGACCGCGTACAGCGAGCTCGAGAGGCCGGTTCCGACCCCGTCCGCGTCCACCTCGTTCCAGCCGACGCTCGCGCGCAGGCGCCGGTACTCGTCGGGCGTCGGTGCTCGCTCGACGAGTGCGATCGTCTCGCGTTCGCTCATCGCCCGGCAGTGTAGAGATGAGCCGCGGCGCCCCACGTCGGCCAGGATCGACGTCGCCAAGGATCGAACTCGAGGACGTGCGAACCCGCCGGGAGACGGGTTCGTATGTTCGGACAGATGCGGACCAGATCGATCGTCGCAACGACGTGCACGCTGATGGTTCTGGCGGGCTGCGAGGACGGAGCCTCGGGGCCGTCCCGGCCGGCGCCTCCCGCGTCGATCTCCCCATCGCCGCAGGTCACCTCCGAGTTCCCGACGTTCTCGAGGTCGGAGGCGCTGGCGATGTCCGACCCGGTGCGGTTCCGCGGTGCCGGCGGCGTCCGGCTCGAGGGTCGCGTCTTCGGGTCGGGTGACGTCGGGGTGGTGCTCGGGCACATGCGACCCGGCGATCAATCCCAATGGTTCGGGTTCGCGGCCTTGCTCGCCGACCAGGGGTACGCCGTTCTTACGTACGACCGCCGGGGCGTGTGCCCGGGAGGCGACCTCGGATGCTCGGACGGGAACGCGAGCGACAGCGGCTGGCAGGACCTGGCGTACGCCGTCGACCTGCTCCGAGAGCACGGGGCGAGCAGGGTCGTCGTCGGGGGTGCGAGCCTCGGCGCGATGGAGTCGATGTACGCGCTGACCAGAGGCCTGGACGCCGATGGGCTGATCTGGCTGTCCGGGGTCGATCTGTACGCCGGCGTCCCGGTCACGAGGCAGGTTCGGGCCGTGCGCGTTCCCAAGCTCCTTGCGGCGGGCGAGTTCGACAGCGGTGCGGCCGCGCTCCGTCCGGCGGTCGAGCGTGCCGCCCCGCCGCCCACACAGATCGTCCTGCTCGACACGGGGGAGCACGGCACCGACATCCTCGAGTTCGGGGACCCCGCCGTGGCCGACGAGTTCCGGCGGTCGGTGCTCGACTTCCTCGCCGGGATCTGAGCGTCCGAGGGGCTCTCATCCCCGGGTTCACGGTCCTCTCATCGCCTCGCGTCATCCTGGTTCGAGCAGACCAAGGAGGTCGATCGCATGGATCGCAGGACGAAGTGGATCGCCGGAGGCGCGCTCGCACTGGCGGTCGTCGGCGGCGGTACGGGTGTCGCCATCGCCACCGGCGCGGGGGATACGGACCGGCCCCTGACAGGGTCGACGCTGGACAGGGCTCGCGCGGCCGCGCTCCGGTTCACCGGTGGCGGAACGGTTACCGAGACCGAGGCGGGCGATGACGGTGCCGCCTACGGGGTCGAGGTGCGTCTGGACGACGGGCGGGTGGTGGAGGTCAGGCTGGACGCCAGCTTCCAGGTCCTCGGTCACGAGGCCGACGACGACGGGTCGAACGACCAGGACGGCTCGAACGACGACTGACCCGGTCCGACCTGGCTGGTTGCCTTCCCGAGGGTTCTGCCGCACCATGCGTGGTACGGGAGAAAGGGGGTGGTCCTTGCCGAAACAGCTCGAGACCCTCGAGGTGACTGGCTGCTGAGCCGTCCCTCACGGGCCGGGGCCGCGAACCCCCGCCCGTTCGCCGGGAAGCCGGCAGAATCCAACCAGCTCACCGACCTCGCGGGTTCCGGTTGGTCGGCCGGACGACGCCTCGACCGAGGCTGAACCGCCCGAGGGGAAGCGTCATCGAACGGGCCGGCCCACATCGGGCCGGCCCGTTCGCGTTCGGATCGGGTGGCGCGAGCGCCCGAGCGCGTCAGGCGCCCAGGATCGTCGGCTCGAGCTCGCGGATCCGCTCCGGGTCCGCGATCAGCTCGATCTGGACGACCTTGCCGTCCTCGATCGTGAAGTCGAACACCATGCTGACCTGGCCCTGCTGCATCCACACGAGGCCGACGGCGCCACCGACGAGCGCGGCCCGCGCGGCCCGAGCCCGCCCCGAGAAGGTCCCAGCGACCGCCTCGGCGCCGCGCACCTCCTCGGACGCCCCCACCTCGACCGCGGGCTGGTCGGCTCGAACCACGATGTTGGGGTCCAGCAGCGCCAGCAGCGCGTCGAACCGCCCGTCGCGCGCCGCCGCGAGGAACGCCTGCACCACCTCACGCTGACGGGCGCGATCGGCGACGGGATCCGCGCTCGCTCCCTGGACACGGCGCCGTGCCCTGCTCGCGAGCTGCCGGGTCGCGTCCGAGGAGCGCCCCACGATCGGCGCGATCTGGTCGAAGGGCACGGCGAACATGTCGTGGAGCACGAACGCGACGCGTTCGGCCGGCGGCAGCGTGTCGAGCACGACCAGCATCGCGAGACCGACCGAGTCGGCCATCACCGCCGCGTGCTCGGGGTCCAGGGTGTCCCCGTCACCCGCGATCGGTTCGGGTAGGCCGGGGCCCAAGGGCTCCTCCCGTCGCGACGTGCGCGAACGCAGCATGTCCAGGCACACGCGCGCGACGACCGTCGTCAGCCACCCGCCGAGGTTGTCGATCTCGCTCGCGTCGGCTCGGCTGAGGCGGAGCCAGGCCTCCTGGACCGCGTCGTCGGCCTCGCTGACCGAGCCGAGCATCCGGTAGGCCACCGCCCGCAGGTTGGTCCGGTTCGCCTCGAACCGCTCGGCCAGAAGGTCGTGGTCCTGCATCCGTCACATCCTCCGTCGATCGTCCGTCATAGCATCGACGGGACGGTACCCGTCGATGTGACGAACCAAGAGGAGGAAACGATGACCGAAGGTGTCAAGACCGTCATCTTCCCCGTCAAGGATCTCGACGGGGCGAAGGCGTTGTTCACCGCGCTGCTGGGCGCCGCGCCGGAGTCGGACACGCCGTACTACGTCGGCTGGAAGGTCGCCGGGCAGGACGTCGGGCTCGACCCCAACGGCCATGCCCAGGGGTTGACCGGCCCGGTCGCTTACTTCCACGTCGACGACATCGCGGGCAGCGTCCAGGCGCTCGCTGCCGCCGGTGGCGAGATCCAGCAGGAGCCCAACGACGTCGGGGGCGGCAGGCAGATCGCACGGGTGAAGGACGCGGATGGCAACCTCATCGGCCTCCTCCAGGACGCCTGAGCCTTCGAGGCCGGCGAGGAGCGCAGGTCCGTGGAAGAGCCCGCGCCGCCGAGATCGCGAACGCAGCGAACGGCCGACACCCTCGAACGGCTACGCGGCGACGTCGACCTGTGGGTCGCCTCGGCGAGCGCGGACGGCGAGGCGTACCTCGTCCCGCTGTCGTACCACTGGGACGGCTCGACGCTGACGATCGCGACGCCGAGCGCGAGCCCGACCGCCCGGAACCTGCTCCGGGCCGGTCGGGTCCGCGCGGCGATCGGGCAGACCCGTGACGTCGTCATCGTCGAGGGTGCCGTCGAGGCGCTCTCGATCGGCTCCGACCCCGAGCTCGAGGACGCGCACGCGAGGTCGGCCGGGTTCGACCCGCGGACGCTCAGGGACGAGTACGTCTACCTGCGGATCACCCCGCAGGAGATCCAGGCGTGGCGCGAGTCGAACGAGCTCGACGGCCGCGTGCTGATGCGCGATGGAGCGTGGCTCGGCGAGGAGTGAGCGTCGTTCGGGTCAGGAGATCAGAAGGTCTCCCACAACCCGACCACGTTGTTCTCGCTGTCCTTGAAGTAGGCGAAGGCGCCCATGTCCGGGATCTCGGTGCGCGGCTGCACCGTGCTGCCACCACCCGCCTCGACCTTCTTCAGCGTCTCGTCGATCGACGTGACACTGATCGTGATCACCGGGGCCGGCGTGTCACCGGTCCGCTGCATGAGACCGCCGTTGATGCCACCGGGCTCCGTCGGCTGTCGCGTCGCCTCGTCGATGGGCGTGGTCGTCACCGTCGTGTACATGTTGCCGCCGCCCATGTCCATCTCGTTGAGGTCCCACTCGAAGGCGGAGCCGTAGAACTCGCGAGCCCGAGCCGCGTCGTCGACCGGGATCTCGAAGTGCACGACCTTGTCCATCCGATCCTCCTTCCCGAGACCCCCAAAGGTCTCTCCCTACGCTCCTCCAACCTACCGCGCGTCGGCGATATCGGGCGAGTGGCTGAGGTGCGATAGGAACCACACGCGCTAGAGCGAGGCGGTCCCGGGTAGACATGGCTGGCCGCCGCAACGACTCAGTGGTTGGCGTGTTAGATGACCGAATAGAGGCGCCACTCGCCCGGTACCCCCTTCAACTCGTGCGAGCCTCGGTCCTGGAACTCGATCCCCGATCCCGTCACCAGATCCTTCACGGTCTGCGAAACGAGGATCTCGCCTGAACCTGCACTGGACGCGACCCTCGCGCCGATATGGACGGCGATGCCTCGAAGTTTGTCCCCGACGACGTCACACTCGCCCGTGTGCAGGCCGATGCGGAGGTCCAGTCCGATCTCGCGCACCGACCCGAGCATCGTCCGGGCGCACTTGATAGCCGAGGTCGGGGAGTCGAAGGACGCGAGGAAGCCGTCGCCGGCGGTGTCGATCTCGCGGCCGCCGAAGCGGCGCAGCTCAGCGCGTACCCGAGCGTTGTGCCTCTCGAGGAGATCGGCCCACGCCCGGTCGCCGAGCGCTCGAGCTCGCTCCGTGGAGCCGACGACGTCGGTGAACATGACCGTGGCCACGACGCGGGTCGGTTCACCCCCACCCCGACGGCCGGTGAGGAATTCCTCCACCTCGTCGACGATCACGTCCGTGTCACCCGCCCACAACAGGAAGTCGTCTCCGGGTAGCTCGACCCATCGCGCTCCGGGGATCCGGTCCGCGAGATAGCGACCGTGATCGACCTCATTGATGCGGTCACCGATCCGATGCATCACGAGCGTCGGGACGGCGATCTGAGACAGGAGAGGGCGCACATCGACCGACATCGTCATCTCCCCCAGCAGAAGGATGGCACGAGGACTCGCGCCGAGACGCATGAGGGTCGCGGCCCACTGCAGGAACGCCTGGTCGCCGGCCATGGACGGCGCGATCCTCTCCATCCGCTCCGTCGTCCCCCAGTCATCCCTCACGGACTTTCGGAAGTCGGCGAATCCTTCATCCGTCCAGCCCCAGGGATAGTCGTCGCTCCAGCTTGCCTTGGCGTAGGTCCCGCACAGGATCAAGCCACCGACCCGGTCGGGATGTGAGACCGCTGCGGCGATGCATGGAGGCCCCGTATCGGCGTTCCCGAACAGTGTCACGTGCTCGCTTTCGGCGGCGTCGAGCACCGACAACAGGTCGTCCACCCGCTCCTCCAGGGTCGGGATCTCCGTCAGCCGATCGGAGAGGCCGAGGCCGCGAGGGTCCATGATGATCAGGCGGCAGAAGCTCGCGAATCGCGTGAGGAAGCGGTGCACCCTGGGCTCCTCCCAGAGGACTTCGAGGTGCGACACGGAGCCCGGTACGAGCAGCAGATCTGGACCGGAGGTTCCGACGACCTGGTAGGCCAGTGCCGTGCCGTCGTTCCATGCATACGAGGTCTGTGGGCGATCCACCGCCGAATCGTGAGCCGCTGCTTGGGCCCGCGCAAGGGCGCCACGCCGCCTGGCGTGAGCAAGCTTCAGCACGGGTGACCTATCGGAAAGAGTGTGGAGTCCGGCGGACTCCCCACCCTCTCCCCTTTCCACGCGGAGGCGGACGGGAATCACTGTAGAACCCGAATGCTCAAGGTCAGGGTGTTTGGGTAAGTGCTCGGGAGTGGGGGCGGGTCGCATGATCGCAGCGGGGCGAATGAATCGCGGCGGTTTCGAGGTGAGTGTGCGCTCCCGGAGAGAGATCGGGGAGCGAGGGGTCGGACTCCACGGCCGCTCCCCTTTCCAGATGTGGCGTGCATACTGACCGCGCCTCAGCCTCCGGGAGACAAAACACGGCGTCGTGACATTCCAGGAAGGCGGGCTGCGGATTCTGTCGTGAGGCCCTGGACCGCGCGACGATAGTCATCGTCTGACTTCTCCCGAGAAACCCCTCTAGGGAGGAGCGATCCTGCGCCAGCGCTTCCTTCCCATCCCTCGGAGCGCGCTTGCTTTGGGAGTAGGAGGCCGGTTCAAATCCTTCTCCCGACAACGAAGTCGCAGGGTAGAGCCCTACCTATCTCCATGGTCCTTCCATGTAGGCGCTCGAGGTAGCAGATAGGTTGGGGGGTTCGAGTCCCCAGTCCCCCGAGGTCGTCGCCAACGTATGTGGCGGTCACCTAGAAGGGGGTACTCGCGGTTCGGTTGAGCGGGACACCACTCCCGCCCTACACTCCACGCGATGGGCGATGTCCGGCGCTGCCCCTCCTGCGGCGCCGAGAATGCCCAGACGCAGCCCTTCTGCGGGTCGTGCGGCACGCGACTCGTGCTTGTCTGCCCGTCGTGCGAGGCCGTCAATGAGGTCACCTCCGACTTCTGCGGCTCGTGCGGTTCGAATCTGCAAACCTTCGGTGGTCCCGGTTCGTCCCTTCGCGAAGAGCGTCGAATCGCCACGGTGCTGTTCGCCGACCTTTCCGGATTCACGAGCCTATCCGAGCGCTTAGACCCCGAGGAGGTCAAAGTGATCGGCTCCTACGTCACGCGACAGATGGGCGACCACGTGATCCGATTCGGTGGAACCGTCGTCAACGTGCTGGGCGACGGCATCATGGCGGTGTTCGGCGCGCCCATCGCCCACGAAGACGATGCCGAACGCGCCGTCCGTTGCGCGCTCGAGATGGCCGCTACGATATCGCCCCCACGCCGATTCCAGCCATCGACGGTTCCGTCCATGTCGGGATCAACACCGGTGAGGTGATGGCCGGCACTCGTCGGGCCGGCCGAACACCGTGAGTACGCGGTTATGGGCGACGTGACGAACACGGCGGCCCGTCTCGAGGCGGCGGCCAAAGCCAGGCCAGGTCGTCGTTGGCGCCGGCACCAGGGAAGCCACCCTGCACGCGATCGACTATCATAGAGCTTCAGCCGGTCGTCGCCAAGGGCAAGCGCGAGCCTGTTCGCGGCGTGGCACGCGGTGCGCGCCCGAGGGGTCCCCGCGACCCGTCGGGTCTCTACCGCTCCCTTCATCGGCAGGGAGACCCAACTCGAGCTGCTGCGCGACACTCTGGGCCGAAACGCGGACCGGATCGAAACCACTACCTGCTCACCATCATCGGCGGCGCGGGAATCGGCAAGAGCCGGCTCGTGCGGGAGTTCGTCGACCGGTCTCGATCCGTTCATCACTGTGCTGCGAGGTCGCAGCCTCCCGTACGGTGAGGCGACAGGGTACGACGCGTTCATCCAGGTCGTGCGCGCTGCTGCCGGCATCGCGGAGGACGATCCGGTCGAGAGCCGCACGCGACAAGCTGGCCCGCCGTGTCCACCACCTGATTCCGCATGAGTCTGCCGACGGGCTGCTCGGACACCTCGCGGTCCTCGTGGGACTGTCGGCCGAAGCCGCTCCCGATCGCCAACCGCTGTTCGACTCGGCGCGGATCTTCATCGAAGGGACCGGCCGCGACGCTCCCACCGTCCTCGTGTTCGAGGATCTGCACTGGGCCGCGCCCTCGATGATCGCGCTCGTCGAGTTCTTCGCGACGCACCTGCGGGACACCCCTGTCCTTATGCTCACCACCGCGCGACCGGAGCTGCTCGAGGAACGACCGTCGTGGGGCGCCGGTTTGCTCCGTTATCTCGCCCTTGATCTGGAGCCATTGGACGACCGAGAGGCCCGATGGCTTGCGCTCGCCCTGCTCCCGTCGGCCGACGACGTGGAGCCCGCGCTCGATCGGGTGGTGCAGGCGGGAGGTGGCAACCCGCTGTTCCTGGAGGAGTTCGCAGCTTCTGTCGCAGAACACACTGCGGATCCAGGAGCGGCGGTGCCGGCAACGGTGCAAGCGGTCATCGCGGCCCGCATCGACTCCCTGCCCGAACGCGATCGCGACATCCTGCTCGCAGCGTCCGTCGCCGGGAGGGTGTTCGCCCGCGGCACGCTGGAGGCGCTCGCCGGACAACCGGTGGACGACGCCCTCCATGTGCTGGAGCGCCGGGACTTCATCCGATCCGAGCGCGGCACCGAGTCGTCCCCGAACCCGCGGTTCATGTTCAAGCACATCCTGACGTCCGACGTCGCGTATCAGATCCTGCCCAGGCGGGCGCGCCCTGCGCTGCACGCGGCCGTCGCCGCGTCACCTGGAGACGTCCAGCGGTGACCGCATCCGCGACGAGGCAGCTGTGATCGCTCGGCATTGGCGCCTCGCCGGAGAACCAGATCGAGCATTACCCCTCCTGTTGCTGGCGGCCGACGGGGCATCACGCACTTGGGCGAAGGAACGGGCGATCGAGCTCTACGGCGATGTGCTCGACATCCTTGGGGACGACGGCGATCGCGGCACCACCGAACGAGTGCTGCTCGGCCGCGCCCAGGCGCTGCTCGCATCGAACGAGTTCGGTCCGGCGGCTCAGGCGGACCTCGAACGGTTGATGACGAGCGGAGCCCCAGCCACCAGGGCGCTCGCGACCGAACTCCGAGCACGCCTCGCCTACTGGAGCGGCGATGCCGCCGGCGCAAGACGCTACGGCGAAGCCGCACTCGCGCAGGCGAGTGGCATGTCGGACGTCGCGATCTCGTCCCGGGCGCTAGGTCTCCTCGGAGAGATCCGCGCGATGGCGGGTGAGCTTGACGAAGCGGAACGGCTGTCGCTGCGGGGCGTGTCGGAGTGGCCCCCGGAGGCAAGGGACGGCAACTACGCGTACACCTGCACGATGCTCGGGTTGATCCATTACTGGCGCGGCGAGTACGCCGATGCCCTCCGATGGGCGGAGACCGGATACCGGATGGGCGTCGAAACCTCCCACCTCGGAGCGACCGTGCAAGGAGCAGCCCAGGCGAGTCTCGCTCTCGCCGGTTCTTGCCGGTACGAGGAGTCCTTGCAGTGGATCGAGCGAGCCGTGACCGCAGGACGTGAATGGGAGCCGAAGCCGCAGCTCACGTCGCGGGCGATCAACATCTGGGCGAGCACGCTGCGCGAGATTGGCGACCTCGAAGGATCTATGCGTTTGAGCCACGAAGCCGAGGAGCTCGCGCGATCGGCCAGCTTCCCGGGCGCGCGGATCAGCGCGGGGATTGACCTCCTCACCCTCGATCTGCTCGCGGGCAACGTCCGCGAGGCGTCGGTCCGCCTACCCGGGTTTGTTGGAGGAGGCCGAAGGGACGAGGGGGTGGCACCAGTGGCTCTTCGGTGGCCGGCTCGCCGATGCGCAGGCACGCATCGAACTGCATGTCGGGGCGGGCCGCCGATGCTGCGATAGCAGCGGGCTCGGGCGCTCGAGTCTCGCGAGGAGTCGCGGCCGCCGCAAGTACGTGTGTCGTTCTCTCGTGACGTTGGGCGAGGCCATGCTCGCGCTCGGATCGGCCGGACGAGGCCGAGGCCGCCATGCGAGAGGCGCTTGGGCATCGCTGAGATCCTCGGTCACGCTCCTTCGGTGTGGTCGGCATCTCGCGGACTTGCCGACGCGCTTGACCGGATCGACCGCCAAGAGGATGCGGTCAGCCTGCGAGAGCGGTGGCCGACGATGCCATCAGCGCGGTCGCGGTCGCTCTTTCAGACGGACCATCGCGCCATGTTCCTGAACCGGGTCGAAGGACCAGGCGGGTAGTGTCCGATGGATCCCAGTCCGGTAGACCACCTGGTCAACGTCTAGTCAAGGAGCCGACGGAACCTCAAGCGGACCGCCGTCTCGGAGCGGAGTCGGGCTCCGGCGTTCATCCCCCTGAACGCAAGAAGTCGTGGGATCACAAGGTCTACTACCCGGGCGCCACCCGGATGACGATCTGCACTACCGGGGACAGCCGAGACGGGAGGCTGCTCGGTTCCCAGATCGTCGGTGATCACCGAGGACAGATCGCCAAGCGGATCGACGTCGTCGCCGCGGCGCTCTACACGGGGATAGGCGTCGATGAGCTCTCTGACCTCGCCCTCAGTTACACCCCGCCGCTCGGCTCGCCGTGGGATCCGGTGCAGATGGCGGCCCAGGACTGGGTGCGGCAGTCACGGCCGATTCACGCGGAGCACCGCCTCTGACCTAGTGTGCGGATGAGACGCCCTGCAAGCCGCAGTGGCCGATAGGGGTTGACCTGCAAACGGACCCCCGCGGCTCCGGAGGGTTCTTACAAAGTTCCCTTCGCTCGCGCGTTTCCGCAGGTCAGACGTGGCGGAGGCGGACGGGAATCGAACCCGCCTGGGAGCTCTCGCCCCCACACCGGTTTTGAAGACCGGGGGGCCCACCAGGCGCCCTGACGCCTCCGTCCGCGAGGATAGCGTCGAACCTTTACCGGGCGACCGGCTCGTCTTTGCCTGCCCTTAGTCGGCCTCTCGCTAACGTCGAGGTGTCCAAAGATCGAGGAGGTCGGCATGAAGAAGGGGATCGTGTTCGCGCTCGTCGCCGCGTTCGTGCTGCTGGTGCCCGCGGGCATCGCGGCCGCCGGTCAGAACGACGTGATCCGCGAAGGGTCGTGCGGCAACGCGAGCGATTGGAAGGTCAAGGTCTCGCCGGACAACGGGAGGCTCGAGGTGGAGTTCGAGGTCGACCAGAACGTCTCGGGTGATCGCTGGCGGGTCAGGATCCGCCACGACGGCGACCTCGCGTTCCGGGGCACCCGCATGACGCACGGGGCGAGCGGATCGTTCACCGTTCGGATCGTGGAGGACGACACGGCGGGCTCCGACGTGTTCCGCGCACGGGCGCGGAACCTGTCGACCGACGAGGTGTGCGCGGGGAGCGCCACCTTCTAGCAGGTTGGCTCCGACGACCGATGGGCCCGGCGACCGATCGCCGGGTCCTTCGGCTGTCCAGTCACGCCACCGGCCACCGATACCATGAGGGTGATGGAAGCGGCCTTCTTCGACCTCGACAAGACGATCATCTCGCGCTCGTCCTCGCTCGCCCTGTCCCGGCCGATGTACCGGGCGGGGATGGTCACGCGAGGGCAGCTCGTGCGCGGCGCGTACGCGCAACTCGTCTACGCGCTGGTCGGCGCGGACGAGAAGAAGATGGACCGGCTCAAGGAGGGGATGCTCCAGCTCACGCGCGGGTGGGACCGGCACGAGGTCGAACGCCTCGTCGAGGACGTACTGATCGATGTCATCGACCCGTTCGTGTACCAGGAGGCCCTCGACCTGATGGAGCTGCACCGGTCCGAGGGACGGGACATCTACATCGTGAGCTCCTCGCCCGAGGAGGTCGTCCGCCCGCTCGCGCGGCACTTCGGCGTGGCGGGCGTGCTCGCGACGCGCGCGCGCCTCGAGGACGGGCGCTACACCGGCGAGCTCGAGTTCTACTGCTACGGCGAGGGGAAGGGCGAAGCGATCCGGTCGCTCGCGGAGGCTCGCGGGATCGATCTGGGGGCCTCGTACGCGTACAGCGATTCCTCCACCGATCTCCCGATGCTGCGGACCGTCGGTCACCCGGTCGCGGTCAACCCGGACAAGGAACTCCGCAGGGAGGCCGAGACCGAGGGCTGGGACATCCGCGACTTCCGGCGCCCGGTCCGGCTCCGGACCCGCATCGTCCAGACGGCCGCGCACCCGAAGACCCGCTTCGCCGCAGGCCTGGTCGCCGCGAGCGCCGCCGCCGCGATCGTGCTCTGGCTCGTCGTGAGGTCGCGGCTGTCCGGTCGTCGCACCACGGCGGCATAGTCACCGAACGTCGTTCGCGCGGGCGACGGGGCCGGGGGTACGATGGCCGGGTCGCCTTCGGGCGACCGCGAAGGGAGCAGAAACCCACGCGCGTTTGCCGCGGGAGGCATGCTCGGACCCTGTGGTTCCGGCCGCCGGATACCGAGCAAGTGCAGACTGCGCATGCTCGCTGCTCCCTTCGCGCATCTCCCGGTCGCTGCGAGCGTCAGTCGCCGGCGGGTTCGCGCCGGTACTCGAAGTGCATCCCGTCGGGTTCGATGAACGTCCCGCCCCACACGAACCCCCACCGCTCGAACACGTCGACCAGCCGCGGATCCTGGTGCGGCGTCTGCCCGAACAGGTTGCCCTGCTGGACGTTCAGGTCGACGGCGATGCCCCAGGAGTGATGCGACAGGCCCGCGCTCGGGATCCGGTTGATGTGCCGGGGCGAGTAGCAGCCCGAGAACGAGTGGATCGTGTCCTGCAAACCACGGTCGATCAGCTCGCGGACGACACCGCGGAGCTGCGGGAACAGGGACACGTTGCAGGTCACCGTCCCGAGCAGCGGGACGTGCTGCGTGTCGATGTTCTGCTTCACCCACGCTGGGTCGAGGTCGAGGAAGCCGGGGTTTCCGGGTTCGGGGCGCGCCTGGAACTCGCCGAACAGCAGCTTGATCCGGACCGGTGGCAGGACCGCGTCGCCCTGGCGGAAGTACGGCGTGTCGCCGGGCGCGCGGACCTTCGAGGGGGGGTCGGCGGGCAGGATCGGATCCAGGAGCCGCTCGACGGCGCGCGCCGACCGGGCGTGCTCGGGCACGACGAGCGCGTAGCGGTCGTGCGTGACTCCGATCGATCGACCCACCTCGCGCGAGACCATCAGCTCGTGCGCGCCCACCAGCTCGTCGGGCAGGATCGCCGCCACCTGGATCCGGACGTCGCCGAACCGCAGCACCGCCCCCGGCCCCAGACCCCGAAGCCGCGCGCTGCTCTCGCCCAGGATCCCCTGGCCGTCGGCGAGCGCGAGCGCGTCGGATCGGTCGGCGGGCGGCAGGAACGGCGCGAACCCGTCGGGGTCGACCGCCGCGACCTCGAGCGGGATCGCGAACCCGGGCTTCGGGTCGTCGACCACCTCGCCCTGCTCCGACCACGATCGGTCGAGCCACGTGTTGTCGCTCGCGACCACCACCGAACGCTGGATCCCGTCGAGGCGCCCGACAGCGGCCCGGAACCCGGCGGGCATGCCGCCGGAGGTCCACACCAGGAACGCCTCCGGCGGCTGGGGTTCGGTCGCGGGGACCGTGGGTGGCTCGGTCGACGATCCGGGGTCGGGCAGGTTCGCCCACCCCTGGATCGCGAGCGTGAGCGTGGCGCCGAGGGCGAAGCCCATCGCGATGCCCGCCGCGATCCCGGCGGTACGGCGGCGGCTCATCCGTCTGGCTCGTCCGCGCCGATCGAGATCGCGATCGCGAGGAGCTCGTCGAGCGCGAGCCCGGGCGCGTCGAGCGACCGGTACAGGCCGCCGTCGATCCACTCGAGCTGCGAACGGTCGGGGGTGAACCGCCCCGGCAGGCCGCCGACGTCCACACTCGACTGGTCGGCCGACGTCGCCGGCGGCAGCTCGCTCGCAGCCTCGAGGTGCAGCCGGATCGTGCCGATGCCGGCGTCGGCGTCCTCGTCCCTCAGGTACAGCGTCACCCCGGCACCGTACCCGGCGTCCACCAGCTCCACGCTCGCGAGCCCGAACCCGGCGGGCAGGTCGCTCGGGAGCTCGATCGGGAACGGGACGGACGCACGGGCGGTCTCGAGCGAGACCCGTTCGGCGGTAGCCGCTCCGACGCGGCGGAAGGTCCACGCGGCGGGCATCGGGAGACCCTGCACCGGGAGCGCGGCCGCGGCCGCGAGCAGCCGCGAGCGCGGCAGGTTGGACTCGAGGTACAGGTCGGTCCCGGCCGCGTGGATCGCGATGCGACGGCCGTGGTCCTGCGAGGCCGGCTCGTAGTACGCGACGCCGCCCCCGGTGAGCGGGACCTCCTCGGCCTGCACGCCGACCGGGCCGAACGGCGCGTCACCGTTCCACGAACGCGTCTCGCCGAGGTTGAGGAACGCGAGCCCATCCGCGTACGCGACGAGCGTCTCGCCGGCGTCGTCCCGCGGCAGGACCACGCGGTAGCGGTCGAGCCCGCCGACCGTCCCCGGCGCCACCGGCTCGAACCCGGTCTCCCGACGCACGTCGCTCAGCTCGACCGCGCGAGCGCCCTGATCCTGCGCCGACGCCGTCGCGGGGATGTCGAACACGCTCGCGTCCGGTGTGTCCAGGCTCACGTGGAGCGCCCGCACCGAGAAGACCGAGCGCAACGAGGGCTCGTCGGGCAGGCCGAAGCGCAGCGCCCAGGCGTCGCGCTCGGCGCCCGTCGCCGGGTAGACGTTCCATCGCAACGGGAACCAGTTGCGCTCGTCGAGCCAGATGCGGACGCGGTCGTTGGGGAAGAACGGCCGCCAGTCGCCGCCGATCGACAGGAACGGGAACAGCGGTTCCGCGCGTTCGAACGGCACCTCGACCCGGACGGCGGGCCGGCCGAGCACCGTGCCGCGCCCGAGGACCGTGAGCCGGTCGGCGTCGGCGAGCGTCGAGATCGGCAGCACCAGGTCGGTCGGGGCCGCCGCCGCGGTCGAGAACGGCAGGCGGTTGCGAACCACCGATTCGCGCTGCGGACAGGTCGCCGTTGGGCACGGCGACGGGCCCGCCGCGTACGAGGTCGAGCCGTCCACGACGAGCTTGAGGTCGGTCGGCGTGGTCGTCGTCGGGTAGTCGGTGTGGTCGACGACGTCGAGGCGGAAGCGTTCGGGCGCCCGGAACCACACGCGCATCGCGAGGTGACGTTCGGGGACGTCGGGGGAGAGGTGGCGCTCGTCGATCGCGAACGAGGCCTGGTACGCATCGAGCCGAGCCGCGGCGGCCGAGATCCCTTCGACGACGTCGGTCGCGGCGAAGGCCGAGCCGGCCTCGGGCCGTTGCCACGGCCCCCCGACGACCAGGCTGCCGATCAGCGCGCCGACGACGAGCGCCGCCGCGACGGGGGCGAGCCTCGGCAGGATCGAGCGGCGGGGCGACCTCTGCGGCCGAACCACGCGCAGCCGCGAACGCGGCCGTTCGGTCTGCGCGCCGACGGCGGTCATGACCTCGTCGACCAGGTCGGGTACGGCGGGCGCGACCTCGAACCGCACGGCCTCGCGCAACCGGTACGCGCCGCGTTCGAACGCGCGGCACTCGGCGCAGGTCTCCAGGTGCTGGTCGAGCGCCGCGGTCGCGCGCGCGGCAAGCCGCTCGCCGTCGATCCGGGCGGACAGGAGGCGTTCGGCCTGGTCGTGGTTCACCGGGCCTCCTCCTCGACCTCGAGCGCGTCCATCATGGCTCGGCGCGCCCGGTGCATCCGGCTCTTGATCGTCCCGACACGCACGCCGAGCACGTCGGCCGTCTCCTGGTACGACAGCCCGAACACCTCCACGAGCAGGAACGGCTCGCGGTGCTCGGCCGAGACCGCGTCGAGCGCGGCGTGCAGCTCCACACGTGCCTGCGGGTCGGCCGTCGTCGCGGCGATCGGGGTGACGCGTTCGACGTAGACGTTGCGCGCCTTGATCTGGTCCATCGCGCAGTTGCGCGCGATCCGGAAGAGCCAGCTCGTGAACTTGGAGTCCCCTCGGAACCCGCGGAGGAACCGGAACGCTCGCAGGAACGCCTCCTGCGTGACGTCGTCGGCGAGCGACCGGTCGCGCGTGAAGTGGTACGCGAAGCGCCAGACGTCGCCCTGGTACTGGCGCACGAGGTCCTCGAACGCGCCGAGGTCGCCCTCGCGGGCCCGCGTGAGGGTCCGTGGGTCCGGATCGTTCACCCCGTCCCTTCCCGTTCGCCTGTCCCCGTGGCCGGCCACCCAGCGTAGCCCCGCGCCGGCACGCAGGCGGGTTGGGGCGCGAGCGTGCGCCGGGGCGCCTCCCTCCTGGAAGCTTCCGGTCCGCCCTTGCTGACCGGATCCGAGCCGGGCGGGTTCCGAGGGTGCCCGAAGTCGGGCGGATGCGTGCCTAGCTGGAGCGGCGCGCGGAGGGGTGTTCGAGACGCTCGGCCAGGCGTTCGGCGCGCTCGGCGGCGTCGTCCTCGTGCCCGGCCGAGACGGCGCCGGTGATCGCGAGGAGCTCGGATTCGACCCGGGCGGCGAGGCGACCCGAGCCGCTGCGGCGCAGCAGGCCGTCCAGGCGCGCGATCGCGCGGTCGAGACGGGTCATCGGGTCGTGCTCGCGGCGCTCGCGCCACTCGGAGAGGCTGATCACTGAACCCATGGACCGATCGTAGACCTCGGGTGCGACATCCCTCGGAAGCTGAGGTCGGAACCGTGGACTAGGCTGCCCGCATGCCGCACGAGGGGGCCTTGGCGCTCGATGCTCGAAGGTGACCGGGTCGTGCTTCGCGCGATCCAGCGGAAGGATCTCCCTCGGCTGTGGGAGCTGGTCGAGGACTTCGAGGTCGCGGTCCTGTCGAGCTCGGGACCGGTCGTGCCTCGCTCGCTCGCGGAGCGCGAGGCGTCCTTCGACCAGGACCTGGCGCAGACCCAGAAGGATTACGCCTCCTTCGCGATCGAGGTGGACGGCGAGCTGATCGGCGAGGGCGGCCTCCATCGGATCGATCACTTCAACCGCCGGTGCGAGCTCGGCATCGCCCTCGGACGCGAGGTCTGGGGGAAGGGGTTCGGTCAGGACGCGGTTCGGACGTTGGTCGACTACGCGTTCGAGCACCTGAACATGAACCGGGTCACCCTGTACGTCCTGGCGGACGACCCTCGTGCGGTGGGCGCGTACCGCAAGGTCGGGTTCGTCGAGGAGGGTCGCCTGCGGCATGCTTCGTGGGTCAAGGGCCAGTACGAGGACGAGTTCGTGATGGCGATCGTCCGGGAGGAGTGGACCCCCCGGGGCTAGTGCTTCGCGTACTCGTCCGCGCCCAGCAGGTGGAGTGAGACGTAGGGCTCGTCGCCGACGACCCACGAGTCGTGACCCGGTCCGATGGAGAACAGGTCGCCCGGGGTGAGCACGCCCTCGGTCCCGTCGGCCATCTTCACCGCGGCGCGTCCCGACACGACGAGCCCGACGTGCTCGACCTCGCACAGCTCCTCCCCGGCGGGCCTGCCGACGTGCTCGGACCACACCCAGCCGGGCTCGTAGCTCGCCCGCCCGATCGTGACGCCCCCGATCGTCACGAGCTCGAACGAACCGTGCTCGAACGTCCGCGTCTCGTCGGCCTGCTCGAACCTGCGGATCTCGATCCCGGTCACGGGTGGCTCCTTTCGGTATGGCTGCGGTCGTGCCGTCGCTCGCTCACTCCGCGAGCAGAAGAAGTCGACGACGCGCTCCACGGCGGACGACTACGCCGAGCCCTCGACCTTCTGCTTGAGGACCTCCATCCGCTTGCGGCCCTGGGGTTTGCCCGAGAGCGCGAAGACCGGGGGGAGCAGCACCGCCGCGATCCCGCGCATCTTGACGAACTCGATCCGGTGGGTCACATCGGTCCCGTCGCCGTTCGGCGTGAGCGCATAGGTGTGCGCGTACTCGCCCTGTGGGTCGCTCGAACGGAACGCGAACCGCGAGGTCGGCTGGTTCTCGGTGATCGTGCCCTCGTTCTCGTGATGCTTGTCGCCCGGGATCACGCCGGCCGAATGGAACCGGCTCCCCACCGCGTTCGGCTCGCCCTCGAGCCATTCGATCCGGTAGGGCTTGGGGGACCAGTCGACATGCTTGGAGAGGTCGGCGACCCACGGCCACACGACCTCCGGCTTCGCATCGATCGTCACCGTGAACTCACCCGACGTCACGAGCCACCTCCCGATCCGGGCTCCGACCCTAGCGCCGGCCTCCGAAGCAGGTCAACGCTCGGTGGACCCGCGGAGAGGGCCGGTCCGTCCGGACCGGCCCTCTCGCTGGTGGTGCGTCCTTCGTCCCTGATCAGGTGATCGCGCTCAGCGCGTCCACCTGGCCGTGGCCGTTGAACGAGTTGTACGCCGGGCCCCCGGTGCAGACCTGCGGCGCTCCGTTGTCGACCGCCGGGAAGAAGTCGTAGATCGACAGGTCCGGGCGGGCAGGCCATCGGGGTCGCCGTGGAGGTGAGCATCGATTGCAGCGCGCCCGGCATCATGTGGCCGAACTGGCTCACGATCAACGCCGCGACCCCCACCACATGTGGCGAGGCCATCGATGTCCCCTGCTGGTAGCAGTAGGTTGCCCCCGAGGCGTCCACGAGCCGGCGAGCCGGCAGGCACGTCGTCGTGAGCAGCGCCGCGGGCCAGGTCGACAGGACGCGGCCGTTCGGCGCCGCGGCCGTTAGCTGCAGGATCGAGTCGCCGCCCGGTGCGATGACGTCGATCGAACCGATCCCGTAGCTCGAGTAGAACGACTTCAGCCCGAGGTTGCCGTTCGCAGCCACGGATACGACCCCCGGAACCTCGGTCGGCACGACCGCGCACGCGTTGGTGATCTCGCGTGTGACCGGTGTCGTGTCGTCCGGGCTCGTGGCGTCCTGCGTCGGATGGGCCAGGTCGTCCGCCTGGTTGCCGGCGGCCGCCACCACCGTGACGCCCTGCCCCATCGCGAACTTGATCGCGCGGCGCTCGGCCTCCCAGATCGCCCGCTGCTCGGGGTCGTTCTTGCAGTTGAACAGCCACGGGTCCGCGAAGTAGCTGTTGTTCGTGACGTCGAACCCGTGCGTGCCGGCCCACATGAACGCGCAGATCACGGCCTCCGGGAAGAAGAACCCGTCGGCGTTGCCGGCCTTGATCCCGGCGATCTTCACGTTCGGCGCGACACCCACGATGCCGATGCCGTTCGAGGCGGCCGCGATCGTGCCGGCCGTGTGCGTGCCGTGGCCGTTGTCGTCGTTGGCGGCCACCTTGCCCTGCACCGCGGCACCGCTCACGCAGTCGGACGTCGGCGTGGCCGCGTGCATCCACGTTGCGGCGACGTCGACTTCGGGCTGATCCGGTGTTGGTGAAGTCCAGGCCCGTGTCGATGTCGCCGACCAGCACGTCGGGACTCCCGCCGGTGATCTCGTGGGCCTCGGGCATGTGGATCTGCACCATGTCCCACTGCAGCCCGGACAGGCTGTCCGAGTCGGTCGCCGGCGGGCCGGGACGACCGGGTCGTCGCCGGTGATCGCACCGTCGTCGATCTGGACCCCGAACCCCGCCGTCGACTGCGCGCCCTGGATCCGGCTGTCGCGGAGCAGGTTCGCCCGGAACGTGGAGCTGTCCGACGTCGCGATCGCCACGCCGATCTGCTTGTAGGCGATCAGCATGGTGCCGCCGGCTCCGGCGATGACGTTCGCCGCGTCCGACGAGACCGACGAACCCTTGTACAGGACGACGTAGGTCTTCGTCGTCCCGGCGTGCACCTCGCTCGGTACCGCGAGGAGCGACGCAACTGCGAGGGCTGCGACCGCGGCGATCAGCCGCAACCGCGTTCTCCGCACGCTCATACGCCCCCTCTCCTTCCCGCGCACGGCCCGATGGTTCGTGCCGATCGGACCCTCGGCGCGCTCGAGATCCCGGTAGGGATCGGCTTGCTTCGACCCTAGGCACACGCCCTCAGCTCGGGCAAGGCGCCGTTCGGGGCATCCCCTCCGAGGTCGACAAGTCGCTCCGAACGGCCGACCGGGTTCTCCGTAGCCACCCTCGCCCGACAAGAACGCCGAATCGGTCGCCCTGGCGATTGTCCGGTGCCCGCGCGAACGCGTACTGTTCGCGCACGCGGTTCGCCGCCACTCCCCGGAAACGGATCTCCCTCTCTCGTTGGTCGGCTCTTCCCCCTGGACGTGGAGCGGAGATGGAGGAGGTCGCGCGGATCGTGCTCGCGCTCGAGACGCCGGACGTCGCCGAGGAGGTCATGCATTTCCTCGATCGGACGGGTCGTGCTCGCGTCGTCGGGACCGCCGTCGACGCGTCGCAGCTCGCGGAGGCCGTTCGACAGCTCGAGCCCGATGCGGTGGTCGCCGCACCTTCGCTCGTTCCCTCGCGCGGGTCGCTGAACGGCAGCACGCTGCTCGCCGTCGACACGAGCCAATCGGTGGGCGCCTTGCGCCGCGCGATCCGCAGCGGAGCCGCCGGGTTCTTCCTCTGGCCCGCCGAGCGCGAGGAGCTCGCGCACGCCGCGGCGCGCGTCGGATCCAAGTCGGATGAGTCGAGCGGCGAGCGAGCGCCGGTACTCGCGGTCTACGCGGCGCGAGGGGGTGCCGGCGCGACGTTCGTGGCCACGCACCTGGCTGGCGCGTTCGCCAAGCGCGATCGGCGCTGCATCCTTGTCGACCTCGACGTGGTCTTCGCGGATGCCTCGGCCGCGATCGGCGTTCCCGCCGACGAGGAGCCGAGGACCATCGCCGATCTGGTCCCGCTGGGCGACGAGGTGGCATCCCAGCACGTCGACGAGGTCGCCTGGCGGCATCCGGCGGGGTTCGCCTCCCTCCTCGCGCCCGCTCACGGGCAACGGTTCCCGAGGACCGGGGCTCCGACGTACCGCGCCGCGATCTCCGCGGCGCGGCGATCTTGCGACGTCGTCGTCCTGCACGTTCCTCGCGCGCTCGACGAGATCGCCCTGGCCGGGCTCGAGTTCGCGGATCGCGTGCTCGTGGTGCTCGGGCTCGACGTGCTCTCGTTCCGGGACGCCAAGCGTGCGATCGAGGTCGCGGCGCTGGAGGGGCGCTGCTCGTTCGTCGTGAACCGAGCCGGCAGGTCCGAGATCACACCCGGCGACGTCGAACGCGTCTTCGGGCAGCCCCCGATCGCCGTGATCCCCTCCGATCGCGCGGTCGGTCGAGCACAGGATCACGGGCGCCTGGTGCCGATGCGCGGACGGATCGGGCGCGCGCTCGAAGGGCTGGCCCGACGGGCGCTGGAGGCGTCGTGAAGCCGACGGATGCGCTCGTGGACGTCCGGCGAAGCCTGCACGAGCGGCTGATCGGCCGGGTGGATGCACGGCAGCTCGACGCGATGCCCCGCGCCGAGCGCCGGTTGCGGGTGCGGGAGGAGGCGCTGTCGCTGCTGCGGGAGCAGGGCCACATGCTGCCGCAGAACGCGCTCGCGGACGTGGTGAACGCGGTTTCGGATGCGGTCGTCGGGATGGGTCCGATCGAGTTCCTGCTCAAGGACCCGGAGGTCACCGAAGTGATGGTGAACGGACCCGACGACGTCTACGTGGAGCGGAAGGGGCGGATCGAGAGGGTGGCGGACCGTCTGTTTGAGGGGGAGGAGGCGGTCCTCCACGTGATCGAACGGATCGTGGCACCCCTGGGTCTCCGGGTCGACGCAACGTCACCTTGGGTGGACGCGCGACTTCCGGACGGCTCTCGGGTGCACGCGATCGTGCCGCCTCTTTCGCTCTGCGGTCCTGTCGTGAACGTGCGTAAGTTCTCGTCCGTTCCGCTCGGCCCGAGTGACCTGCTCGAGCACGGATCGATCGGACCGCGGATGCTCGGGTTCCTCGCGGCATGCGTTCGGGGACGCATGAACATCGTGATCTCGGGCGGGACCAGTTCGGGGAAGACGACGCTGTTGGGCGTCCTGTCGTCGTTCGTCCCGCCGGAGGAACGGCTGATCACGATCGAGGACGCCGCCGAGCTCCGGCTCGCGCAACCCCATGTGATCGGCCTCGAGTCCCGGCCGGCCACGGTCGAGGGTCGCGGCGAGGTCACGGTCCGGGACCTGGTGCGGAACGCGCTCCGGATGCGGCCCGATCGCATCGTCGTCGGAGAGGTCCGCGGCGGCGAGGCGCTCGACATGCTCCAGGCCATGAACACGGGGCACGACGGGTCGCTCTCGACGGCGCACGCGAATTCCGCGCGTCACGCCCTCTGGCGGCTCGAGACGATGGCGCTGATGTCCGACGTCGACCTCCCCGTGGCCCACGTGCGGGCGCAGGTCGCATCGGCGATCGACGTCGTCGTGCACACCGCGCGTCTGCGTGACGGCCGACGCGTCGTGTTCCAGGTCGCGGCGGTCGACGAGCTCGACGGGGCGGGGGAACCGGTGGTCGTCGAGATCTTCGGCTTCCGCCCCAGGATCGGGCGCGATGGCGCCTTCGTCTGCACGGGGATCGCACCGAGGGTGGTCGCCTCCCTCGCCGAACGCGACCAGGACGTCGACCCGAGGCTGTTCGAGGCCGGCATCGATGCGTGGGAACCTTCGTGATGGCGGCGGTCGCGGTCGCCGGGCTGGTCGTCCTTTCGACGACGCTGCTCGCGCGCGCGACGGTGACCGAACGCTCGAGGCGGCTGCTCGCCGGGCTCGTGTCGACGGACGGATCGCCGACGCCGAGGTTCCGGCCGCCGAGGAACGTCCTCGTCGCGGTGGGCGCCGTCGCGGCATGGTTCCTCGGCGGCAGGCTCGCCGGGCTCGCCGGTTCGATCGCGGCGACCCTGGTCGTGCTGGCGGCACCGACGATGGTCGCTCGGCGTCGCAACCGTCGCCGCGAGCGAGCGACGCAGGAACGTCTCGCCGAGGCGGTCTCGCTGATCGCCTCCGCGATGCGCTCGGGTCGGTCGCTGCACCAGGCGATCGAGCTGGCCGCGACCGAACTCGACCCGCTCCTCGGCTCGACGTTCCGCCGGCTCGCCGATCGCACCGGCCTCGGAGATCCGATGGACGAGTCGATCGACGGCTGGGCCCGCGACATTGGGGGTGCGGACGCCCGGCTCGTCGCCGGCGTGCTCAAGCTCCATCGGCGGACGGGCGGCTCGCTGGCCGTGAGCCTGGAGAACCTCGCCGGGACGCTCCGGGATCGCCGGGCCTCGTCGCGCGAGCTCGAGTCGCTCACGGCGCAGGCGCGGCTGTCCGCCACGATCCTCGGCCTGCTCCCGATCGGGTTCTTCCTGTTCCTGTCGGCGATCGCACGTCGAGATCTCGAGGCCGCCTACGAGACGCCGGCGGGGGTCGCGGCGATCGCTGTCGGTTTCGCCCTGCAGGGGGCGGCGTACGTCTGGATCCGACACCTCCTTCGGGTCGAACCGTGACCGCGACGCTGGTGGCGATCCAGGCGGGCCTCGGGGCCGCGTTCGCGGTCGGGGCGTTCGGTCCGGGCCGCGGATCCGATCCGCTGGCGTCGAGCGCGATCGTCCGACGTCGGACGATCGCGATCCGGAACGTGCTCGAGGTCGTCGGGGGCTGGCCGATCCTGCGGAAGATCCGCCTCTCGCGGACGACAACGACTCGTCTGGACCGGAGCGGCACGGAGCGGAGCGAGCGAGAGGTCGTCGCGTCCAAGGCGCTCCTCGCCGCCGCGGCGATGCTCGCGGGTTCGGCGATCGTCGGGCCGGTCCTTGGCGTCCCGGCCGGCGCGGTCGCCTGGCGTGTCCCCGATCTGGTACTCGCTCGGCTGGCCCGCCGAACGTCGGCGGCCGCCGATCGCGAGATCCCGGTGCTCCTGGACTTGCTGGCGGTCGCGACGTCGGCCGGCCTCCCGCCCCAGCTCGCGTTCCGACGCGCGGTCGAGGCCGCCACCGGCCCGCTCGCGGACGAGCTCCGGTCGGTGCTCGATGCGAGCGACCTGGGCGGTCGATGGCGCGACGAGCTGATCGTCGTGGGCGATCGCCTGGCGCTCCCGGACCTCCAGCGGCTGCTCGGCGCGCTGGCGCGGACCGACTCCCTCGGGTCGTCGCTCGCCGAGGAGATCGAGCATCTCGCCTCCGACGTGCGCGAGGTTCGACGCGCCGCCGCCGCTCAACGCGCTCGGACCGCGCCGGTCAAGATGCTCTTCCCGCTCGTGTTCCTCGTCCTCCCCGCCTTCCTCCTCCTGACGGTGGTCCCGGTCCTGTTGACCACCGTTCGATCGATCGCCTGAGAGGAGGTGAACCGGATGCTCTTGTCCTGGTACGTCCGTGCCCGCTACGTGCGAGCGCGCCACCGGATCTCGGAGGAGGCGGGGCAGACGACGGCCGAGTACGCGCTCGTGATCCTCGCGGCCGCCGCCGTCGCCGTGGTGTTGATCGCGTGGGCGCGATCGTCGGGCAAGCTGCCGGCGTTCTTCGACTCCATCATCGATCAGGTTGCCGGCAGTGCCGGTTGATCGCGCGCACGAACGCGGCTCCGCGGCCGTCGAGTTCGCCCTGCTGTTGCCGATCCTGCTGCTCCTGCTGCTGGCGCTCGTGCAGGTCGGGGTCATCGCCCGCGACTCCCTCGTGCTGACGCAGGCCTCGCGCGCGGGCGCGCGCGAGGCCGCCGTCCAGGGGTCGAGCGAGGCGGTCGAGGAAGCGGTCCGGGCGGCCGCCGTCGGTCTGGATCCCGCACGCATCGACGTGGACGCGACGTGGAGCGGAGCCCGTGGGGCTCCGGTGACGGTCGAGGTGACGTACGACGCGCCGGTCGCGTCGTTGCTGGCGGGGTGGCTGCTCCCCGAGTTCGTGTCGCTCCGAGGGAGCGCGACGATGCGTCAGGAGTTCGCGTGATCGACGATCGGTCCCGAAGGGACGCCGAGGATGCTCGCGGGTCGCCGAACGCCGCCCGCGAGCGGGCCGAGCGGGGTTCGGTCACCGTGTTGAGCGCCGCGGTGATGGCGGCACTGGTAGTGCTCGCGATGGGTGCCTCGGACGTCGCCCGGGTGCTCCACGCCGCGTCGCGAGCGCAGACGGCCGCCGACGCGGCGGCGCTCGCGGCGGCACAGGCGCTCGCGATCGACGAGCCGGGCCCCGAACCGGCGGAGCTCGCGTCCGAGTACGCCGCTCGGAACGACGCCGCGCTCGAGGCCTGCGGGTGCGACCGAGGAACGTTCGAGGCGACCGTGACCGTTCGGGTGCCGGTGGGCGACCTGTTCCTCGTCGCGGGGGATCGAACGGTGCGGGCCGAGGCGCGTGCCCAGGTCGACCTCCCCGCCCCCTGAACGTCCCGGGCGATCGAACCCGCCCTCGTCGGGAGCCGGGTGTACGATGCCTCGACCATGGCTGCCATGCGACAACGGCTCCCGGTCAAGCGGGGCCGCCGCCACCTGCTGGCGACGGTGGACTACTCGCTCGCCAAACGCGCGCTGATCAACCAGGTGCGCACGGGCCTCGCCTCCTGGACCGACATCTGCGACGCCCACCCCGAGCTGATGCGCGCCGCCGAGCACGTGGGGGAGCCGACCCGCCGGGAGTGCCCGGTCTGCCACGACGCCAGGCTCAAGCTCGTGACCTACGTCTACGGGGACGGGCTCAAGCACGACAACGGGCGCGTGTGGCCGCTCGACGTCGGGCTCGACATGGCCGCGGACCGGCCCGGCTCCTGGTGCTACGTGGTCGAGGTCTGCACCGAGTGCCACTGGAACCACCTGCACGAGGCCTTCGTGGCCCGCGCCGGCTGATCCGGACCTCTATCGCCAGTCTCCACGGGAACTCCACGACGTTTCCGCAGGTCGCGTAGGGGGGAATCCGCATCCGTGACTACACTTGATGACGAGTTGGCAGTCAAGACCGCGCCCGCGCGCGCACCCAAGGGTCGCAAGCACGCCCCCTCCAAGAAGCGGAAAGGTTTCAAAGCCTGGCTCCGCCGCTGGTGGTGGGTGTTCGTCGTCGTGCCCCTCGTTGCCGTGATCGGCCTGCTGCTGACGCTGTTCTACGTCTACTCGCAGCTCGAGCTCCCCAAGACGCCCCCGCCGCTGCAGACCACCTACATCTACGACCGCGAAGGCAACCAGATCGCGACCCTGCACTCGACGGTGGACCGGACGATCATCCCGCTCTCGGACATGCCGCTCCAGCTCCAGCACGCGGTGATCGCCGTCGAGGACAAGGGGTTCTACCAGCACCCCGGCATCGACGTCACCGGGATCTTCCGCGCCGCGTGGACCGACCTCGTCTCGGGCCAGATCGTCCAGGGCGGCTCGACGCTGACCCAGCAGCTCGTCAAGAACGTCTACGCGGGTCAGTACTCCGAGGATCCCAAGACAGGCGTCGAGACCTACGTGGTCCCGCCGCGCACGCTCGAGCAGAAGGTGCGCGAGAGCCTGCTCGCGATCAAGGTCGAGCGCGAGTTCACCAAGGACGAGATCTTGGCCAAGTACCTGAATACCGTCTACTTCGGCCGCGGCGCGTACGGCGTCCAGGCGGCCGCGCAGACGTTCTTCCAGAAGGACGCTTCCGAGCTGTCGGCGCTCGAGTCGGCGCTGCTCGCCGGCATGGTCCAGAGCCCCTCGTTCTACGACCCGGTCGAGCACGAGCCGGAAGCGACCGAGCGGCGGAACTATGTCCTCGAGCAGATGGCGTCCGAGGGGTATCTCACCGCCGAGCGCGCGGCCCAGCTCGAGGGCCGTCCGATCAAGGTGAACCCCATCGATGTCGGCCTGAACTTCCCCGGTAAGCTCGGCTACTTCCTCGACTACACGCGGCGCGATCTGATCTCGACGTACGGCGAGGGCCAGGTGTTCAGCGGCGGGCTGCAGGTCACGACCACGCTCGATCCGCAGATGCAGCACTATGCCGAGGAGGCGGTCGCCAACCGGCTGCCCACGCCAGGCGATCCCGCGGCGGCGGTCGTCGCGATCGATCCCCGCAACGGCGCCATCCGCGCGATGTACGGGGGGAAGAACTTCGCGGTCTCGAAGGTGAACCTCGCGACCGGCGACGGCGGTTCGGGGCGGCAGGCGGGCTCGGCGTTCAAGCCGTTCACGCTCGCGACCGCGATCGAGCAGGGCTACTCGTTGAACTCGCGCTGGAGCGGCCCGGCCTCGATCACGATCCCGGACCCCGCGTGCTACACGGACGGTGCGCCCTGGCAGCTCTCGAACGCGGCCGACGAGGAGAGCGGCGACTTCACGCTGCTGCAGGCGACGGCGTTCTCCGTGAACACCGTCTTCGCGCAGGTCGCCTCGGCCGTGACGCCCGGATGCGATCGTGGAGACGGCGCACCACATGGGGATCCGGTCGCCGCTCGAGCCCGTGTGCTCGATCACGCTCGGGACGCAGGCGGTCACGCCGCTCGAGATGACGAACGCGTACGCGACGCTCGCGGCTCGCGGGTGGCGGCACCGTGCCTCGCCGCTCGAGCGGGTCGACCTCGCGGACGGCAAGACCGACCTGCAGATCGGCGGCCGGGGCAAGCTGGTCCTGCGGCAGAACGACGCCGACCTCGTGACGTACGCGCTCCAGGGTGTGATCTCGGGCGGGACCGGCACCGCCGCGAACATCGGCCGCCCCGCCGCCGGCAAGACCGGAACCGCGCAGGAGTACCGGGACGCCTGGTTCTGCGGGTACGTGCCGCAGCTCGTGACCTGCGTGTGGGTGGGGTACCCGCAGGGCGAGATCTCGCTGACCAACGTGGAGGGCTACTCGGCGCTGTTCGGCGGCACGATCCCGGCGCTGATCTGGCACGACTTCATGTCGCAGGCGACCGCGAACATGCAGATCAAGGACTTCGCGACGCCGTCGTTCGAGGGCTACACCTTGGGCGCGCCGACCCCGCCGCCGCCGCCGGCGCCGTCGATCACACCGTCGCCCTCGCCCTCGCCCGAGCCCAGCCCGAGCCCATCGCCCGAGCCGAGCCCGAGCCCGTCGCCCAGCCCGAGCCCGTCGCCCAGCCCGAGCCCGAGCCCGTCGCCCAGCCCGTCCCCCTCGCCGTCGCCGAGCCCGTCCCCTCCGGCGGCGCTGCCCGAACGCCCCGCGCTGCTCGATTCGAGCTGACGCGCGGTAGGGCCGCCGTTCGCCGTAGGAGCCGGTGGGTTCGCCGGTTCCGGGGTTTCGTCGTCGCTGGAGAACTCCCTCGCCGCCGGGACCGCGCCCATCGGCAGCGACGCGACCACGGTCGTCCCCCTGCCCGGCGCCGAGTGCACCATGAACGTCCCGTTCGCGAGCTCGACCCGTTCGCGCATCGAGGCGAGGCCCACCCGCCCGCTCTGCAGGTACTCGCGGGCCTTGCCGGCGTCGAAGCCCTCGCCGTCGTCGATGATCTCGACGCGGAGCTGGCCGCCCGTCGTCTCCACCGCTACGGTCACCGAGACCGGGTGCGCGTGCTTGGCCGAGTTCGACAGCGCCTCCTGGACGACGCGGTAGGCCAGCGTCTCAAGGTCCTGCGGGATCTCGCCGCTCGCGCGGCCCGAGAACTCCGTGTGGACGTGGTTATCGCGCCCGAACCTGCCGACCGTCTCCCGGAGCGCCGGGATCAGCCCGCGCTCCTCCAGGAGCGGCGGGCGCAGGCCCGACATCAGCCGCCGAAGGTTGTCCGCCTCCTCCGAGAGCTCCGAGCGCACCTTGGCCAGGATGCCGAGCCCCTCGTCGAGCTCGCCGGCCTTGAGCATCAGCAGCACGGCCTCGAGCGACAGCGACGCGGCCGAGACCCCTTGCACCGGCCCGTCGTGCAGGTCGCGCGCGATGCGGTTGCGCTCGCCCTCGATCGTCGCGCTGACCCGGCGCATGATCCGCGTCCGGTCCTCGTCCCGGTCTTGCAGGAACTTGAACAGCGACCTGATCGTCTGGTCGGCCACCCGGGCGGCGGTCACATCACGGACCAGGAGCAGCCGCCGGGGCGGATCCCCGGGGATCTCCGAGGTCCGCGACTCGAGGTAGATCGCGTGCCCCTCTCGCTGGAGCGTCCCCTGCCCGGTCACCGGGAGCGACGCGAAGTGGTCGTCGGCCTGGATCGAGGCCGCGAGCGCGGTCCACGGCTGGCCCTCGACGAGCGACTGCGGGAGCTCGACCATCTTGCAGAAGGCGCCGTTGGCGCGGACGACCACGTCCCGAGGGTCGAGCTCGACGATGCCGTCGACCGCGGCCTCGAAGACCGTGCGGAGGCGTTCCTCGGACTCGCGCAGGGTCTCGTTCGCGCGCTGGAGCCGTGACAGTGCCTTGTCGGTCTCGCGCAGCGCGCTCTCCTTCTGATCGAGCGCGTCGTGGACCGCCCGCTGCGACTGCGTCCCGCGCACCTGGTTCACCAGGATGCGGAGCGCGACCGCCGCGGCCAGCACGCCGATCAGGAGCGACGCCTGGTCCTTTCCGATCGTGGAGCTCCGCGTGTCGACCGCGACCAGGGCGAGCGCGGCGCTGGTCGCCGCGACCGAGAGCGTCGTGAGGATCGCCCGGCCGTACCGCGCCGGGTCCTTGCGTTCGGTCACCTTGCGCGGGATCACGCTCACGAGGGCCGCGAGGAACAGCGCGGCGAACGCGATCGGCAGGTCGAACTCGGGTCGGCCGATCTCGAACGACGCGTCGAGCCACAGCCCCGCGAACCCGTAGACGCCCACGCAGATCGCGCAGACGGAGAGGAACATCCCAAGGTGCGCGACGTTGGGTCGCGCGAGCGCGAGGGCGCCGTAGGCCGAGACACCCGAGGCGATGATCAGCGCGAACTCCGCGGAGGAGGCGGCGCTCGCCGGGTCCGTGCTCGACTCGGGCCGAAGGTTCAGGAACAGCATCGTGCCGATCGCCGCGCTCAGCAGGGCCACATCGGCCGCGATCTCGCGGCGGTCCTCGCGCGCCACGTGCTCGCGGAACTCGATCGCCACGGCGACCAGGAACAGCACGGCCACCGCGAGGAAGCCGATGTCGTACAGCCCGAGCCTGGGGGGTTCGGGCCCGGTCGCGTCGGTCATCAGGAGCGCGCCGCTGACGACCCCGATGCCCGCGATCCCTAGACCGAGCGAGCGGGCGCTCCGCCACGCGTCCTGATGCCGGCTCCTCAGCAAGATCACGATCGCGGACAGCAGGCAGGAGCCCGCGACGACGGGGAACCGGATCTCGTCGGGCGCGCCGGAGCGGCTCGAGACCGCGTACGCGAAAGCCACGCCGCCGCCCGCGACGAGCAGGACGAAGGGCGCGAGCCATGGAGCCCTGCGCTGTGTCTGCGTGGACATCGTTCGAGCGACCATGATGAAGCAGGCGGGCTCGCGCCTCCATCACCCGACCGGGGTCAACCGGTGGACCGGCCCTAGGCCGTCTGGCGGGCACGGCTGTAGCCCGTAGTGACTAGTCCACGCGGAGGATCGTCCCGCCGGGCACGGGACGGCTACTCGATCAGGCGACGCCGGAGCGCCTCGGCGACGGCCGCGGTGCGGTCCGAGGCGCCGAGTTTCTCGAAGATGTGCTCGAGGTGGGTCTTCACGGTGTCGGGCGAGATGTACAGGCGCTCGGCGATGTCGCGGTTGGTGTGCCCGAACGCGAGCAGCTGCAGGACCTCGATCTCGCGCGCGGTCAGGGTTTCGGCGCGGCGGTCCCGCTCCTTGGCCTGGGAGAGCTCCTCGGCCAGCGCCACCACCAGTTGGGGGTCGATCACCATGTTGCCGCCGGCGACCAGGCGCACGGTCTGGATCAGGTGCTCGGCGTCGCGGGCCTTCAGGACGTAGCCTCGGGCCCCGCTACGCACGGCCTCGACCACGAACTGCCGGTCGTCGTAGGCGGTGAGCATGATCACGCCGGTCTTGGGATGGGTCTCTCGGATCTTCCGAGCCGCCTCGAGGCCGTCCATCTCGGGCATCCGGATGTCCACCAGGGCGATGTCCGGTTCCTCCTTGATGACCAGGTCCACGAGCTCCTGCCCGTTGGCGGCCTCGCCCACGACTTCGATCCCGTCGGCCATGTCCAGGTACCGGCGGAGCCCTTGGCGAACGAGCGAGTGGTCGTCCGCGATCGCTACCCGAATCGTCACGCTTCCCCCTCCGGGACCTCGACGGCGCGAGCCCATCCTATATGGAGGCCGGGACGCGCCAGAAGACGTGGCCAAAAAGACGCGCCAGAAGACGTGGCCAGAAGACGTGTCAGAAGATGTAGTACCAATCTCGCCGGGACCGTGACCAGCGGAGAAGCTGGCCCTGCTAACCGCGTGCTAACCGGGGGAGCGCGAGAGCAGCGCGTCGAGTCGCTCGGCGGCGTCCCGGTCGGCCTGGCCGATCAGGTGCGAGTAGGTG